>NZ_ML703253.1:0-301500 GCF_008520305.1 Mesorhizobium sp. SARCC-RB16n
TCACAACAGGTTGACACAGGAAGTCTCATGCCGCCTCCCTCTTCAGGCCGAGGCGATCAGCCTCGTCAGATCGCCACCTGCGTGCCGATTTCTACCACACGTCCGGTCGGGATCTGGAAATATTCGGTCGCGTCGGCCGCCGTGCGCGCCAGGCCGATGAACAGCCGGTCCTGCCATACCGGCATGCCGGAATTGGGCGAAGCCTTGAGCGAGCGCCGCGACAGGAAGAAGGACGTCGTCATGATATCGAACTTCCAGCCCTGCTTGCGGCAGATCGCCAGCGCGCGCGGGATGTTGGGCTGTTCCATATAGCCGAAAGTCAGCGTCACCCGCATGAATAGCTCGTTGACCGTCTCCATCTTGACCCGCTCGCTGTCGGGCACCACGGGCTGGGGGGCGGTCACCACCGAAAGGATGACGTTCTGCTCGTGCAGCACCTTGTAGTGCTTCAGGCTGTGCATCAGCGCGGTCGGTGCGCTGAGCGGATCGCTGGTCAGGAACACGGCCGTGCCCGACACCAGCTGCGGCTTCTTCTTCAACAGATTGCCGGCGAGGAAATCGAGCGGGATTTCGTTGCGGCGGGTCTTGTCGAAGAGATAGCGACTGCCACGCACCCAGGTCCACATGCCCAGCACGATGGTGAAAGCCACGACCAGTGAAGCCCAGCCGCCTTCGAACACCTTGACGATGTTGGAGGCGAAGAAGCCGACGTCGATGAAGGCGAACAGCGCGGTCAGCGGGATCGCCACCGACAGCTTCCACTTCCAGATGCGGGTCATGACCACGTAGAGCAGCACCGTCGTCACCACCATGTTGCCGGTCACCGAGATGCCGTAGGCGGAGGCCAGCTTGCTGGACTCGCCGAAGCCGACCACCAGCATCATCACCACAAGGGCCAGCAGCAGGTTGACGCGCGGCATATAGATCTGGCCGGACTGTTTTTCCGATGTGTGCAGGATTTCGAGCCGTGGCAGCATGTTGAGCTGCACCGCCTGCCGGGTCAGTGAAAAAGCACCCGAGATAACCGCCTGGCTGGCGATGACCGTCGCGGCCGTCGCAAGCACCACCATCGGGATCAGCGTCCACCCCTCGTTCATCTCGAAGAATGGATGGCCCACCACGCCGCCATTGGCCAGTATGAAGGCGCCTTGCCCGGCATAGTTGAGCAGCAGACAGGGGAACACGATCGCCAGCCAGGCGAGCACGATCGGCTTGCGCCCAAAATGGCCGAGGTCGGCATAAAGGGCCTCCGCGCCGGTCACGGCAAGGAAGACAGCGCCGATCGTCACGAAGGCGACGTCGGGCGAATTGATCAGGAAAGCGACGATATAGTGTGGGCTGACCGCCCACAGAATTTCCGGATCTACGATGATGTGATTGATGCCGGATAGGCCGATGGCCAGGAACCACACCGCGGTCACTGGGCCGAACACCAGCCCAACGCCACCGGTACCGAAGCGCTGGACGGCAAACACGACGGCGAGGATGACCAGCGTCAATGGCACGACATAGGGCTGGAAGGTGGGCGTGACGACATTCATGCCTTCGACCGCCGAAAGCACCGAAATGGCCGGCGTAATGACCGCGTCACCGAAAAACAGCGAGGCGCCGACGATGCCAATGCCGAGAATCACCGCCGAGCGCTTCGGAAAACTGCCGCGTGCCAGCGCCATCAGCGACAGCACGCCGCCCTCGCCGCGGTTATCTGCACGCAACACGAACATGATGTACTTTACCGTGACGGTAATGGTCAGCGACCAGATGATCAGCGACAGCACGCCGAGAATATCGGCACGGGTGGCGACATCGCTGCCGGACGAAGCGTGCAATGCCTCCCGGAGCGCATAGATCGGGCTGGTGCCGATATCGCCATAGACCACGCCGAGCGCGCCCAGCATCAGCACCTTGGTGCTGTGCTGTTCGATTTCGGGATGGCTCGATTGGTCGACGGGTTCTGCCTCACTACCAGCATTGGCAAGGGCCATGTACGACACTCCGATAAACGCGCGGTGCTCTACGCTTGCTGCGATGCAATATCAAGTGCCGTAACGTTATGGCACTTATGTTAGCGGCGCGCGGCTTTCTGTGGCGACTTCTCGCGGACGTCGGTCCCTGCGATTTCGCAGGCTCATGTCCGGAACCATGGCAAAACCCAGCCCGGCGAGCACGTGTCTGTTAAATGGCGACCTGCGTGCCGATTTCAACGACGCGTCCAGTCGGGATCTGGAAATATTCGGTCGCATCAGCCGCCGTGCGCGCCAGGCCGATGAACAGCCGGTCCTGCCATACCGGCATGCCGGAATTGGGCGAAGCCTTGAGCGAGCGCCGCGACAGGAAGAAGGACGTCGTCATGATGTCGAACTTCCAGCCCTGCTTGCGGCAGATCGCCAGCGCGCGCGGAATGTTGGGCTGTTCCATATAGCCGAAGGTCAGCGTCACCCGCATGAACAGCTCGTTGACCGTCTCCATCTTGACCCGCTCCCTGTCGGGCACCACGGGCTGCGGCGCCGTCACCACTGAAAGAATGACGTTCTGCTCGTGCAGCACCTTGTAGTGCTTCAGGCTGTGCATCAGCGCGGTCGGTGCGCTGAGCGGATCGCTGGTCAGGAACACGGCCGTGCCCGACACCAGCTGCGGCTTCTTCTTCAACAGATTGCCGGCGAGGAAATCGAGCGGGATCTCATTGCGGCGGGTCTTGTCGAAGAGATAGCGGCTGCCGCGAATCCACGTCCACATGATCAGCCCCATCAGGCAGGCAACGGTGATCGACACCCAGCCGCCTTCCACGATCTTCACGACATTGGCCAGGAAGAAGCCGCTGTCGATGATGCCGAACAGCAAGGTCAGCGCCAGGGCGAGCGCCAGCTTCCATTTCCACATCTTGCGCATCACCACGAACAGCAGGATCGTCGTCATCAGCATTTCGCCGGTCACCGAGATGCCGTAGGCGGACGCCAGCGAACTCGAGCTGCCGAAACCGACCACCAGCAACATCACCCCCAGCGCGATCAGCAGGTTGACGCGGGGCATGTAGATCTGGCCGAGTTGCATTTCCGACGTATGCTGCACCTCGATACGTGGCAGAAGGTTGAGCTGCACCGCCTGCCGGGTCAGCGAAAAAGCACCCGAGATGACCGCTTGGCTGGCAATGACCGTCGCGGCCGTTGCAAGTCCCACCATCGGCATCAGCGCCCACTCAGGCAACATCTGGAAGAATGGATTGGTCGGTTTTCCGTCATTGGCCAGCACAAAGGCGCCCTGCCCGAAATAGTTGAGCAGCAGGCAAGGAAACACCACGGAAAACCACGCCAGCACGATCGGCTTGCGTCCAAAATGGCCGAGATCGACATAAAGCGCCTCGGCGCCGGTTACCGCCAGGAACACGGCGCCGACAGTGACAAAGGCGGCTGTGGGTGTGCTGGCCAGATAGGCAACCGCATAATAGGGATTGATGGCCAGCAGGATCGATGGGTCATCCATCAAGTGCCAGAGCCCCGCAACGCCGATGGCCAGGAACCACAGCGCCGTCACCGGCCCGAACACCGCCGCCACCTTTCCCGTGCCGAAGCGCTGCACGGAGAAGAGGATGGCAAGGATGATCAGCGTGATCGGCACGACGTAGGCGTCCAGCGTCGGGGTCACCACCGTCAGGCCTTCGACCGCCGACAGCACCGAGATGGCCGGCGTTATGATCGAATCGCCGAAAAACAGCGCCGCGCCGCAAAGACCGATCATGAGGATCAGTCGAGCGCCCTTGGGATAGGCGCTGCGCGCCAAAGCCATCAGCGACAGCGTGCCACCTTCGCCTTTGTTGTCGGCGCGAAGCACGAAGGCGACGTATTTGATGGTCACGATGATCGTCAGCGCCCAGACGATCAGCGACAACACGCCAAGCACGTGAACGCGCGTATCGATGCCGGGCGAAGCGTGAAGCGCCTCGCGAAAGGCGTAAATCGGACTCGTACCTATATCGCCATAGACGACGCCGAGCGCGCCCAGCATCAGAACCTTGGTGCTGTGCTGCTCGACCCCGGAATGGCTCGATTGCTCGACGGTCTCGGCCTCGCTCCCGCTATTGGCAAGGGCCATCGGCCACTCCCCGACAAGCGCGCGCTGCTCTATGCATGCTGTGATACGATATCAAGTGCACGCGATTGGCTGCCATACCAAGACGAAGCATTTCCCCCTACCAGCCGCAAGCCCTGAGAAACCGGCCCACCGTGCTGGCCATGCCATACTCCAATGCGTCGGCTGTCAACCCATGTCCGATTGACACTTCGGCCAATGCAGGGATGCGCCTTGCCAGAGGAGGCAGATTGGCCACCGTCAGATCGTGTCCGGCATTGACCTGGAGGCCGGCGGCCAATGCCGCGTCAGCGGTTTTCCCCAATCTTTCCAGTTCTTTGGCCGCCTTACCAGAATCGGAATGGTAGCCCCCATAAGGACCGGTATAGAGTTCGATCCGATCGGCGCCGGTATCGCGCGCGGCCCCTATGCCGGCGGGATCCGCGTCGGAAAACAGCGAGACCCTGAAACCGCCCTTCTTCAGACGCCTGACGATCGGCGTCAGGAACGCCGCATCGTCAACGAAGTTCCAGCCGTGGTCGGAGGTTGCCTGTGCCGGATCGTCGGGCACCAGCGTCACCTGCTCAGGCTGGTGCTTCTCCACCAGCGCCAGGAAATCCTCGCTCGGGTAGCCCTCGATATTGAATTCCGCCTGCGGGAACTCATCGTCGATCAGCGCCCTGATCTCGGGCAGGTCGGAATGCCGGGTGTGACGTTCATCGGGGCGCGGATGGACCGTCAGCCCATGCGCTCCGGCGGCAAGGGCCAGGCGGCCGACACCGATCACGCTTGGCCACGGCAGGTCGCGCCGGTTGCGCAGCATGGCGATGGCGTTGAGGTTGACGGAAAGCTTGGCGGGCATGGGCTGGCGTCCGTGAAACAAGGCTACCGAGGCGCGCCACGCTCATTCGTTCCGGCACGGCGCATTTGAGACGGCGCATCTATAGCGTCTTTGACGGGAACAGATAGGGCCTTTCCGGTGTTCCAGAAGACCAACATCTTCCGCGAAAGGGAGGCACCACCTTGAATTTCCTCCAATCCGTGCCGGCGATTCGCCGTATCGACACCAGCCGCGACGACCTCTTTGCCATCGATGTGGTCGGCCACGTCTCGGCCGCCGATGCCGAGAATCTGTTCGGCCTGCTGGAGGCGGCCTATTTGCTCCATCAGAGAATCGACGTGGCCGTCCGGATAGTCGATCACGAAGGCGTCGACTGGGCGGATATCTCCGATGAAACCATCAAGAAGGGTGCCGTCCACGCATTGGAACATATTGGCCGTTGCGCGGCCATCGGTGCCCCTGACTGGACGCCGAACGCACGACGCGCCTTGCCCGCTTCGGCGCCCGTCGAATTCAGGCATTTCAAGCTCGAGGACGAAGCGGCTGCCTGGGAGTGGCTCGGCGCGCGGCCGACGAGCGAGGAGGCGACCGCCGCTCCGGAAAGAGGATGAAACGGTTTTCCCGGCTACCGCCGGCCCCTTCTATCTGACGATGGTCAGTCGTTCGGCGGCCCTGGTGATGGCTGTATAAAGCCAGCGCTGGCGCGTTTCCTTGAAGGCCCAGCTTTCGTCGAAAAGAACGATCTCGTTCCACTGCGAGCCCTGCGCCTTGTGCACGGTCAGCGCGTAGCCATAGTCGAAATCGTCGAAGCGCTTCTTCTGCTGCCAGGGGATATCGGCATCCGGATCCTCGAACGCCGCCTTGAGCAGCTTGATCTTGGCGACGCCGCGGTCCGGATCGTCCTCTTCGGGCGAAACCAGCAGGTTGATGCCGGGCTTCACCGTCTCACGCGACGAGGTCATCACCTTCCACAGCGAGCCGTTGAGCAAGCCCTTGGCGGGATCGTTGCGCAGGCACACCAGCTTGTCGCCTGCCTGTGGGTAATCGGCGTTGAATCCCTTGAGTTCGCGCAAGCGCTGGTTGTAGCGCCGCCGCGTGCGGTTGGTGCCGACCAGCACCTGGTCAGCCCTGAGCACCAGTTCCTGGTTGACGTCTTCCTTGCCGATCACCTGCGCGGTGCCATAGTCACCGCGCATGAATTCGCGGCCCTCGCGCACATCGAGCGCAAGCCGCAGGATCGGATTGTCGCGTGCTTGCCGGTGGATTTCGGTGAGCAGGAAATCAGGCTCGTGATCGGTGAAGAAGCCGCCGCCCGAGATCGGCGGCAACTGGCCGGGATCGCCCAGCACCAGGATCGGCGTGCCGAAACTCATCAGGTCGCGGCCAAGCTGCTCGTCGACCATCGAGCATTCGTCGATGACGACCAGTTTTGCGCGCGAGATCGGGCTTTGCCGGTTGAGCGAAAAGGTTGGCGACATCGAGGTCTTGCCGGTCACCTCGTCCGCCACCGATTCCTCGCCCTTGGGCCGGTAGATCAGCGAATGGATGGTGCGGGCGTTGACCGCGCCCTTGGAGCGGAGCACTTGCGCCGCCTTGCCGGTGAATGCGGCGAACTGCACCTGGCCGTCGACATGTTCTGCGAAATAGCGCGCCAGCGTCGTCTTGCCGGTGCCGGCATAGCCGAACAGCCGGAACAGCTGCGGCTTGCCGGTCTTCAGCCAGCGGGCGACCGCTTGCAGCGCCTCATCCTGTTGGGGTGAAAATTCCATCTGATCGTGTGACCGGATTCGCGAGGCAAACACAAGATAGCCGCCACCACCGTCGACACAGCCGGTGGCGACCGCGGTTCATGCTATCAGCCGCAAATAAGAACGTAAAGGGAACGAAAAACGCAGCCCTGCATCTTCAGTCTGCAGCGCGCGGATCGTTCTCCAGCAGGATCGGCTTTCCATGTGGCGTGGCATGCGCGGCACGTTCCCAGGCCTGCGCCATCGCATCGACATCAGGCTTGGCGGCCAGCCCCTTGGAGGCAAGCAGCCCTTCAAGCGCCGCCAGCCAATGCTCATAATAATCATGGCCGTCCGCCGCGGCACCTGGCTTCTTCACCTCGGCCGATAGGGCATCCGCCCACTCGGTCCACGAAAACAGGCCCTTGTCGTGCAGCGCCACCGTCATGGCGAAGGCTTCGGCCTGCCATGGCTCGGCGAAAACCGGTGCGTCGAAGCCGGCGGGTAAACCGCCGACAGTCTCCTTCGCCTCAGGCCGGCTCAAGATAACTCTCCCAGGCGTCGATCGAGACGGTCAGTGTCGGGTCGGCGCCCTCGCCCCAGATTTCCCTGCCATCGAAAGCCACGGTATAGACCCACTGCGGATTCTCGCCTTGCCCATGCGCGTTGCTGTCGGGAAAGACGAAGCCGTTGCGCACCGCCTCGATCGTGCCCTGCTTGTCGCGCGCGTAACGCGGCAGCCTAGTATGACCGGTCGGGTTGAAGTTTTTGGTCCGCACCGAATCACCAGCCTTGAAGCGCGGCGCTGTCTTGACCGGCCGGTCGCACGGACCGCCCTTGGCCAGCACGGCCGGGACATTCTCGGCCTTCAGCACTCTTTTGGGCGTCGCCGCCGGATCGATCGCCTCGCCTGCCGTGAGGTCGCGCTCGCTGACGAAACCATGGCGCTTGAGCAGGATCTCGAGCGCCTTGATCCAGATCTGATAGTAGCTGGAGCCATAATAATCGGCCGGATGCAGCGATTCCCGCGCGTGCCGGCTCTCGTAGATGTTCCAGGCACCCATGCCGCCGGCACAGAGCGTGACACCGAGCGCCCGCCGCTCCCAATCGGCATGGAAATAAGGCTCGTCCTTCTCAGGCGCGACCGGCCCGAACCCCATCTGTCCGCCGAGATCCTGCGGCCCGTTCATGCCGATTGCCTAGCCAGCGCCGTGCCGATCATCGCATCGCGGCTCACCAGATCGGCCAGCCGCTCTTCGCTCCAGCCTTCGGTGCCCTCCGGCCGCATTGGCACGACGAGATAGCGCAACTCTGCCGTCGAATCCCAAACGCGTATCTTCGTCCCGGCCGGCAGCACCAGCCCGAATTCCTCAAGCACGCCGCGCGGATCGATCACCGCTCGCGACCGATAGGGCGGCGCCTTGTACCAGACCGGCGGCAAACCAAGCACCGACCATGGATAGCAGGAGCACAGCGTGCAGACGACGAGATTGTGGGTATCCCCGGTGTTGAACACCGCCTGCATGTGCTCGCCCTGGCGACCGGTATAGCTCAGGGATTCGATCGCCGCCGTCGCGTCGCGCTTCAGCCACTCGGCATAAGCGGGATCACTCCAGGCCTTGGCCACCACCCTGGCGCCGTTGCGCGGGCCGATCTTCGTCTCGTAGGTATCGACGATAACGTCGATCGCAGCCGGATCGATCAGCCCCTTGCGGGTCAGGATGGTTTCCAGCGCCCGCACCCGCGCGGCAAACGGATCGAGTTCGTTGTCGTGGTCATGATCGTGGGACATGACGGCAAATTACGGTTCCGACCCGCCGGCCGCAAGCTCCATGGCTTGGGCCAACGGGACCGGAGCCTTGTCCGGCTGCTACTCGGCGGCCGTCTTCTGCGGCTCGCCCGGGATGTCGTCGTTGGTGCCGAACAGCGAAGGCTGATCGCCTTCTTCGACCAGGTGCAACTCGGCCTTGCGCTTCGGCATGAGCCCGACCAGCCAGCCCGAGAAGTTTTCCATGTAGACATAGATCACCGGCGTCACGAACAAGGTCAGCGCTTGCGAAGCGAGCAAGCCGCCGACAACGGCAACGCCTAGCGGCTGGCGCAGCTCGGCGCTGGCACCGGTGCCGAGCGCGATCGGGAACGTGCCCATCAGCGCCGCCAGCGTCGTCATCATGATCGGCCTGACACGCATAAGGCAGGCCTTGTGGATAGAGTCCGTGGCCGACATGCCTTCTCGTCGCAGTTCAAGCGCGACGTCTACCATCATGATGCCGTTCTTCTTGACGATGCCGATCAGCATCAGGATGCCGATCACCGCGATGACCGACAGGTCCATACCGGCGAAACGCAGCGCAACGACGGCGCCGAGTACCGCCGACGGCAGGCCGGTGAGAATCGTCAGCGGGTGGATGAAGCTCTCATACAGGATGCCGAGCACGATATAGATGGTCAGGATCGCGCCGCCGATCAGCAGGCCCTGGTTGGCAAGTGAATCCTGGAAGGTCTTGGCCGTGCCGGCAAAGCTGGTCGAGATCGCCTTCGGCATGCCGATCTGCTCTTTGATCGCGTTGATGCGCGTCACGCTGTCGCCGAGCGCCACGCCTTGCGGCAGATTGTAGGAGATGGTCACTGCCGGAAGCTGGCCGAGCTGGTTGACCGTCAGGGCGCCGGCCGTGCGATCGACGCGGGCGAAAGCGCCGAGCGGCACCAGGCTGCCGCTCGCCGTCCTCATCTGGATGGCGAGCATCCGCTCGGGCGACCATTCGATCTTCGGATCGAGCTCGGCAATGACTTCGTAGCTGTCGGCCGAACCGAAAATCGTCGAAACCTGGTCGGTGCCGAACCCGCCATAAAGGGCGGAGCGCAGCGTGTCGGTGTCGATGCCGAGCTGCGCGGCCTTGTCGCGATCCACCACCAGCGACGCCTGCAGCGCATTATTCTGCAAGTCGCTGGTGACATCGGTGAAGGTCGCATGGTCGGCCGCCATCGCGTCATTCATCTTCTGCGCCCAGATATCGGTTTGTCCGGTGTCGAGGCCCTGAACCACGAGCTGGTAGGCGCTGGCCGACGACCTGGAACCGAGTCTCAGGTTCTGCACTGGCTGCATGTAGGTCTCGATGCCCGCAACGCCGGCCAGTTGTTTGCGCAGATCCGAAAGCACCTTGTCGATGTCGGGACGCTGGTCCTTGCCCTTGAGCTGGACGAACAGCTGTCCCTGGTTGAGCGCATTGTTGCCGCTGCCCGCCGACCACGCCACATGGTCGACATAGGGCGACTTCGAGAACACGCTGGCGACCTGCCCTTGCAGCTTGGCCATGGCGTCGAACGAGATGTCCTGGCGCGCGATGGTGGTCACCGAAATCTGGCCGATATCCTCCTGCGGGAAAAAGCCCTTCGGGGAGATATCGATCAGCCATACCGAGGCTGCCGCGGTACCGATGAAGACGAGGAACACAAGGAAGGTATGCCGCAAGCAGAAGCTCAGGAGCCGATCATAGCCGCGCGTCATGAAATCGCGCTTGTGGCCGGCGCTGTGCGCCTCGCGGTCGGCCTTGGTCACCGACAGCAGCCGCGAGCACAGCATCGGTGTCAGCGTCAGCGACACGAACATGGAGGCCAGGATGGCCACGGTCACCACAACGGCGAACTCGTTGAAGATGCGCCCGATCACGCCGCCCATCAGGAGCACGGGGATGAACACCGCCACCAGCGAGACAGAGATCGAGATGATGGTGAAGCCGATTTCGCGTGCGCCCTTCAGCGACGCATCGAAGGCCGACAGCCCATCCTCTTCCATGTGGCGGAAGATGTTTTCGAGCATCACGATGGCATCGTCGACGACGAGGCCGACGGCAAGCGTCAGGCCCATCAGCGATATGTTGTCGATGGAAAAGCCGAACAGGAACATCGCCCCGAGCGTGGCGATCAGCGAGATCGGCACCGCCACGGCCGGGATGATGGTCGCCGTCACCCGGCGCAGGAACAAGAAGATCACCATGACCACCAGCGCGATGGTCAGGAGCAGTGTGAACTGCACGTCGTTGACGGCCTGACGGACCGAGATCGAACGGTCGTTGAGCAGCTTGATCTGGGCGGCGGCCGGCATCTGGTCCTGGAAGGACGGCAGCATCGCCTTGACCCTGTCGACGACGTCGACCGTATTGGCGTCGGGTTGGCGTTGCACGGCCATGATGATCGCGCGGGTACCGTCGTACCAGCTCGCGGTCGTGGTGGTCTGAACGGAATCGACGACACGGGTTACGTCGCCCAGCCGCACCGGGTGACCGTTCTTGGTGGCGATGATCAGATTGGAAAATCCGGCGGCGTTGGTAAGCTGCGTGTTGGCGGTGATGGTCAGCTGCTGCTTGTTGTTCTGGAGCACGCCGAGCGGCGTGTTGCTGTTGGCCGAGGCCACGGCCGCCTGCAACTGATCGATCGAGATGCCGCGCGCGGCAAGCGCGGTCGGATCGATCTGGATGCGCACCGCGTATTTCTGCTGGCCGAAGATCGAGACCTGCGCGACGCCGTCAATGGTCGACAGCGACGGCGAGATCACGTTTTCGGCGAAGGCATCGAGGTCGGTCAGCGGAACCGTATCGCTGACCAGCGACATCAAAAGGATCGGCGCATCGGCCGGATTGACCTTGCGATAGCTCGGCGGCGACGTCATCTGCGGCGGCAGAGATTTCTGCGTGCGCGCGATCGCCGCCTGCACGTCGGCCGCGGCCGCGTCGATGTTGCGGTTGAGGACGAACTGGATGGCGATCGAGGTCTGGCCAAGCGAGTTGGTGGTCGAAATGGAATCGATGCCGGCAATTGTGGCGAACTGCTTGATCAGCGGCGTCGCCACCGATGTGGCCATGGTTTCCGGCGATGCGCCAGGCAGCGATGCCGAGACGTTGACCACCGGAAATTCGGCGCTCGGCAATGCGGCGACCGGCAGGAACTTGTAGGCGAACAGCCCGCCCAGCACGAGGGCGAATGACATCAGAAGGGTGGCGACCGGCCTGCGAATGCAGAATTCGGAGATCATTGGGCCGCCTCGCCGGCGTTGGTCGCCTGGGCCACTTTGGGCGGGGCCTCCTTGCCTTCATGCACCGCGGCGCCGTCCTTCAGCCTTGTCTGGCCTTCGGTGACAACCTTCTCGCCGCTTTTCAGCCCCTGGCTGATGGCGCTGTTTTGGCCTTCAGTCAGCGCCACCTGCACCGGCCGCATCTCGACGGTGTTGTCCGGTTTGACCACATAGACGAACGGTCCCTTCTGGCTGGGCTGGACCGCCACCGTCGGAACCGAGGTCATCTGCGGCATGATGCCGGCGTCGAGGACGACATTCACGTACTGGCCGGGCCATAGCGAAAGATCGGCATTGGGGATGCTTGCCCGTGTGGCGATTGTGCCCGACGCGGTGTCGACGCTGGAATCGACGAAATCGAGCGTGCCCTTGCCGATCGGCGTCGGGTCGCCGCTTTGGGTCAACGTCACCGCGTTCTGCTGCGGATTGGCAAGCGCTTTGTGCAGCAGCGCAAGGTTGCTTTCCGGCAGATTGAAGTTGACCTGCAGCGGGTCCATCTGGGTGATGGTCACCAGTGGCGTCGCCGTGCTGCTGTTGCCGTTGCTGACGGTCACCAAGTCGCCGACGGCGACATTCACGGCACCCAGCCTACCGGCGATCGGCGCGGTGATGGCGGCAAAGCCAAGCTGGACATTGTCCGCGTCGATCGTCGCCTTGTCGGCATCGACGGTCGCCGCCGCCGCCTTCTGCGCGGCAACGGCCTGGTCATAGGTCTGCTGCGTACCGGCCTGTTTGGCGACAAGGTCCTTGGCACGCTGAAGGTCGGCATTCGAGCTGGCGAGCAACGCCTGATCCTTGGCAAGCGCTGCCTGGTCCTTGGCCAGCTGCGCTTTCAACGCCCGGTCATCGAGCGAGAACAGGAGGTCGCCTGCCTTCACCATCTGCCCGTCCTTGACGTCGATCGACACGATCTGGCTGGAGATACGCGCGTTGATGTTGACCACGGCTGGAGAGGAGACGAAGCCTATGGCATAACGGCGGATCGGGAAATCGGCGGTCGTTGCCGTCGCCGAAACGATCGAGGCCGAACGGGCGCCATTGCCGCCACCGGTCTGTTTGCCGCCTGCCGGCTTGTCGACCGCCGGCTTGTCTGTCGCGGCGACCTGCTTTGCGCCGATGATCTGCTGTGCCTTGTTCAGCGCGTCCGGCGACAGATAGAGCCAGGCCGCGCCGACACATGCGACCGCAAGCAATGATAGAATGACTTTTCCACGCATCGACAAAAGACCTCTCCGTCCGACACGCCATAGCCAGGTGGTCGTATTCTAGCGCAATTCACGGCTCATTGCCGCGATTTCGCCGAATAGATAGGATGCTGGTTTGTCGGAAAAGGGCCAAAACACGGCATTACGAAGATTTAATGTGCACTGCACAATAGCTGTGCAGCGGGCTATCGTTCAGGGCCGGACGTCGGATGGAGCCCTATGATCTAACGCAGCATCGGCCAAAGCGTCGCCGCCAGCAGCACGCCCATGGCGATGTTGAACCATTTCAGACGCAGCGGATCCGACAGGAAACCGCGCAGCGCCGTACCGAATCCCGCCCAGACCGAGACGCTGGGAAGATTGACCACGGTAAAAGCCACGCCAATCAGAATGACGGACAGGAACGGCCGTTCCGGATTGGTGTAGACGGCCATCGCGGTGATGGCCATCACCCAGGCCTTGGGGTTGACCCATTGGAAAGCCGCTGCATCGATGAAGCGCATCGGCCGCGCCTCCGTCTCACCCTTGCCGCTGAGCGAGCGCGACATGGCGATCTTCCAGGCGAGGTAGAGCAGATAGACGGCACCGGCTATCTTCAGCCCGGTATGCAGCGCCGGAAACGCGGTCAGTACCGCGCCAAGCCCGAAGCCGACGGCGAGCAGCAGGACGAGAAAGCCGATGCTGATGCCCAGCATGTGCGGCACTGTCCTGGCGATGCCGAAATTGACGCCGGAGGCCAGCAGCATGAGATTGTTCGGCCCCGGCGTGATCGAGGTCACGAAGGCGTAGACGAGCAGTGCGAGGAATGCATCGAGTGACATGATATCCTCCCAGATACGTCAGCACTGTTGTCTTTTTCCGACAGCTGCACAAAGGCCAGGGCCGACCGTTGGTCACGCCAGTCCCTGCACTTTTGGAAATTTTGGATAGGTAAGTCGGCCTACATGCCCTGCGGGCCGCGGTTCATGGCCGCCACGCCGGTGCGGCAGATCTCGACCAGGCCGAGCGGCTTCATGATGGCGATGAACTGGTCGAGCTTGGAGCCCTTGCCGGTGATCTCGAAGATGAAATGCTCGGTGTTGGCGTCGATGACGCTGGCGCGAAAGGCGTCCGCCAGCCGCAGCGCTTCGACGCGGGCCTCGCCGGTGCCGGCAACCTTGACCAGCGCCAGTTCCCGCTCCAGCGGCCGCTCCTGGCCAAGCTCGTGTGAGCGGACGGTTAGATCGACCACACGATGCACCGGCACGATCCGTTCGAGCTGGTTCTTGATCTGCTCCATCACATGCGGCGTGCCACGCGTCACGATGGTGATGCGCGACAGATGCTTCTCATGTTCGGTCTCCGAGACGGTCAGGCTCTCGATGTTGTAGCCGCGCCCGGAAAACAGGCCGATCACCCGGGCGAGCACACCGGGCTCGTTGTCGACCAGGACGGAAAGCGTATGGATCTCAGGCTTCTCCGTCTCCTTGGCTATGAAGTAGGCGGAACCGGTGGGCTGAAGGTGCTGTGCGTTCATGACATGTATCTCAAATTCTGGATCTAATTATCTGTTTTCGCACGGCTTCTTTAACAAGCCCTGCCTTGGCTCGCGTCTACACCAGTTCCCTGCCCTTGGCGTCGATGGCGTTGGCCACGGCCTCGTCGGTCGCCTCGTCGGGCAAAAGCATCTCGTTGTGCGCCTTGCCTGATGGGATCATCGGGAAGCAGTTGGCGAGCGTCGCCACGCGGCAGTCGAACAGCACCGGCTTCCTGACTGAGATCATCTCCTTGATGGCGTCGTCCAGCTCGTCGGGCTTGTCGCAGCGAATGCCGTGGCCGCCATAGGCCTCGGCCAGCTTGACGAAGTCCGGCATCGCCTCGGTGTAGGAATGCGACAGCCGGTTGCCGTGCAGCAGCTGCTGCCACTGCCGCACCATGCCCATATACTGGTTGTTGAGGATGAAGATCTTGATCGGTGCGTCATACTGCACCGCCGCGCTCATCTCCTGCATGGTCATCTGCACCGAGGCGTCGCCGGCGATGTCGACGACCAGCGCGTCGGGATGCGCGATCTGCACGCCGAGCGCGGCCGGCAGGCCGTAGCCCATCGTGCCCAGCCCGCCCGACGTCATCCAGCGGTTCGGCTTGTCGAAATGATAGTGCTGCGCCGCCCACATCTGGTGCTGGCCGACCTCGGTGGTGATGTAGGTGTCCATGGTCTTGGTCAGTTCGTAGAGCCGCTGGATGGCGTATTGCGGCATGATCACGTCGTTGTTCATCTTGAAGGCGAGTGAATCGCGCGCGCGCCATTTGGCGATCTGCTCCCACCAGGGATAGAGCGCCTTCTTGTCGGTCTTGGCGGTTGCCCGCCACAGCCGCACCATGTCTTCCAGCACCCGGCCGACATCGCCGATAATGGGCACCTCGGTGTGGACGTTCTTGTTGAGGGAGGACGGATCGATATCGATGTGAATCTTGCGCGAGTTCGGCGAGAACGCATTCAACCTGCCGGTGATGCGGTCGTCGAAACGCGCGCCGATGCAGATCATCACGTCGCAGTCATGCATGGCCATGTTGGCTTCGTAGGTGCCGTGCATGCCCAGCATGCCCAACCAGTTCTTGCCCGAGGCCGGATAGGCGCCGAGCCCCATCAGCGTCGAGGTGATCGGGAAACCGGTGAGGTCGACCAGTTCGCGCAGGAGATGGCTCGCTTCCGGACCGGAATTGATGACACCGCCACCCGAATAGATGACCGGCTTCCTGGCGGTGGCCATCAGTTCGACCGCCGCCTTGATCTTCTCCAGGTCGCCCTGGACCTTCGGCTGGTAGCTGGTGCGCGGAGCGATCTGCGGCGGGACGTAGATCCCCTTGGCGAACTGCACATCCTTGGGAATGTCGACCACCACCGGACCGGGACGGCCGGTCGTGGCGACATGGAAGGCCTCGTGGATGGTGGCGGCGAGTTCGTTGACGTCCTTCACCAGCCAGTTGTGCTTGGTGCAGGGCCGCGTGATGCCGACCGTGTCGCATTCCTGGAACGCATCGGAACCGATGAGCGAGGTCGGCACCTGGCCAGTCAGGCAGACCAGCGGGATCGAATCCATCAATGCGTCCTGCAGCGGCGTCACCGCATTGGTGGCGCCGGGGCCCGATGTCACCAGCATGACGCCGGCCTTGCCGGTCGACCGCGCATAGCCCTCGGCTGCGTGGCCGGCGCCCTGCTCGTGCCGCACGAGAATGTGCTCGACCTCGTCCTGCTGGAAGATCTCGTCATAGATCGGGAGAACCGCGCCGCCCGGATAGCCGAAGACATGCTTGACGCCATTGTCCTTCAGCGCCTGCACCACCATTTCGGCGCCAGTCATTTCCCTACTTGGCATCTCGCGCCGCTCACTCTGTCCATTGCTCATCGGTCTGGTCCCGTACTGTCGCCATTTGGGCGTTTGCTGGTCGTTTAGTCGTGTTTCAGGCAATAAAAAAGGCCCCCGAGGGAGCCTGTGTCTGCGCATGGGGGGGGTTTTCGCCCGGCGGTTACACCGCCTTGCCCACGCGCCTTCCTACGAGAATGAGTGCCGTTTTCATGGTGGCGGACCATAAAGGCGAAGTCGCGGGGTCGTCAATGGGGTACGGCACGAATTCACTCGCCTGTGAGATGGGCCTCGCCACGCGCTACCATAGTACAGTTGAGCCGGTGCCATCGACGCACCACTATGCCGGGCTGACGACGACCCCGGTCCCTGGGAAGGCGAGCAGCGCAACATGTGGAAGCCGACCCAGCAGGAGGCGCTGTGGTTCCATGGCGGCAACCTCCATCAGTCGCGCCACTATTCGCAATATCTGTCGCTGCAACTGAAGGCCAGGCAATTTGGCTTGCCCACACCGGTCTACGGCTGCAGCAAGTCCATCACAAGGCTTAGTTCGCTTTCCCCGCATGGACTTGGTGAGCCTGTCCTGCTTCGAGGGTTTGAACGAAACCGCGGCGGCGGGCCGGCTGCGCCCGCCGCTCGGATGATCGGCACCCGGGGCGAGAGCACTTGCGTCAGCCAAGCGCTCGCGGCAGTTCTCCGGCCGGTATGCGGCCACTGCGTTTGCGCCATCGAAGCAGAAACACATGGGCTGTCTCCTCCGGTGACTGATTGCGTCAGGCGCGATCGGCGAAGTCGTGCACGACGCGCTGCAGCAACGGCACATAGTCGCGAAACGCCCGCGTCCGCATGTTGGCAACCTTGCCGCCCTCGTCCCAGATGCGAACCCGCACCGCTTCCTCGTGGAACGGGTTCTTGCGGAACGCAGCGACCTCGTCGGCACTCATCGGTCCGCCCTGCAGCGACAAGGTGTGAACCGAAGCCGGCGACAGCCTGGAGAAATAAGTCGGGTCCGTGGCGCAGAGATAGCGCTTGGCGGCGACATGCAGCCGGACGCATTCGACGATGACCGGCGGGAAGAACGGCGCCAGCACCTCGCCGCCGGCCTCGTCATGGTGCTTGTCCTCGATATCGTCGGGCGAATAGGTGCCGAACTCGCTGGTGTAGTGGCCGATGTCGTGCAGCAGCGCGGCGGCCACCAGCACCTCGGACGCTCCATCCTGCTCCGCCAGCCAAGCTCCTTGCAGCATGTGCTCGGACATCGTCACCGGCTCGCCGAGGTAGGATTCCGCTCCCCGGCGCTCGAAAATGTCGGCGATGAACTCGACGATGGTGTCCGCATTCAGATCCTGGCCGCTCATTCCGCCGCCTCCTTGAAGCCGTGTTCGATCGCGGCGAGCGTCGACAAGAGGCCGTCCTTGTCGGCGTAGCATCCCTGCAGCCAGCGCTTGCCGGTGCCGGAAAACGCCTTGCGGGCATGCATGACGCGGGTGTTGTCGACGATGAAGGCCTGGCCGGGCTCAAGCTTGAAGGTGACTTCGAAGGATGGATCCTCGATCAGCTCGGCGAAGCGGCGGTAGGCGCCATAGTAGCGATCCATATCGGCGAACGGCACATCGACGGTCGGCGCCAGCGAGCGGTTGTTGAAGCGGATGCAGATCAGTTCGCCGTCGGGTCCAAGCTCGATCATCGGTCGTTTGGACTGCAGGCGCACACCGGATGAACCTGCATATTCGAACCGCGCCGCATGGGAGCTCAACAGCCGAAAACCTTCGGTGTCTTCCGCCTGCAGGGCTGCCGCGACGGCAAAGCCGTCGACGACACTGGATTCGCCGCCCTCCACCGTGTTCTCGATGCAGGACAGGATCTGCAGCGTCGGCACTGGATCGCGATAGGGATTGTCGGTGTGCGCCTGCAGGCCGAGATTGGTGTAGGCGAGGTTGTTCGGGTTGACCTCGGCGCGCACTTCGAACCAGCGCCCGTAATTGGTTTCCCTGATGTAGCCGAAAAGGTCGGACACCTTGCAAAGCGAACCGGATTCGGTTGGCAACCCGTCCATTACCGCAAAGCCATAAGTCCTCACCGCCGAAAGCCATTCGCGCAGGACACCGCGGCCATGGAAGGCCGCCGGATAGTTGGCGCGCGGCACCGAGTTCTGCATCGTCGCCCGGGTCCAGCGCTGGATGACATCGCCTGTCCAACCGGGCTGGCGTGTCTCGTCGCGATCATAGGCGTTTGCACATAGCCATTGGGCGGGAAAGCTGACAGTCTTTCCCTCCGGTACGAAGCTGATCTCCAGCACTCCGGCCTTTATGGAAGCAGCGCCGATCCGCGTCTCGGCGGGAATATCGAGGATGGTGATGAGCCGCTGGCCATTGCCGGCGCTGCGCGTCTTGTCGTCGAGCGCGTTGTCGCGCAGCCATACGGCGTGAAAGCGGGTTCGCTTCCCGCCCTGCCAGCCAAGTTCGATTGTTCTGCCTTCGTCGCCGACCAGCGCGTGGGTGAGCATGGAAATCCGTCCTGTCCGCTGTTGTCCACGGCATGTTCCGTGGGTTTCGATTGCATGTTGAGCTCACGATAGGCATAATTCAAATTATCATATTTTGGCCAATGACGCCGATTAGCTAATGGCTCGACGTACCATGCCTGCCTTGCCTCCACTCGACTGGCTGCGCAGTTTCGAGGCTGCGGCACGGCTGTCGAATTTCACCGCGGCGGCAGCCGAACTCGGCCTGACCCAGGCGGCCGTCAGCCAGCACATCCGGCTGCTCGAGGAACGGCTGAAGACGCGACTGTTCTCGCGGCTGGCGCGCGGGGTCGCGCTATCGTCGGAGGGCGCAGCCTACCTGCCCCACATCCAGTCGGCCTTCGCCACCATTGGCAGCAGCACGGCGGAACTGTTCGAACCACGCGCCGTCCGGACGGTCTCCATCCGGGTGCCGATCTCATTTGCCTTGCTCGCGCTGGTCCCGGCGCTGCCCGATCTCGCCGAGGCGCTGCCGCGCATCCAGCTCGATCTGGTGACGATCCATCGGCCGACCGACTACGATCTGCCGGGCTCGGCGCTCGACATCCGTTTCGGCAATGGATCCTTTCCTGGACGCGAGGCCGAGAGGCTGACCGCCGAGCGGCTTGTACCGGTGGCAAGTCCGGCCCTGGCCAGTGCCGCCGACTGGACATCGCTGCCGCTGCTTCTCGTGGCCGGCGCGCGCGAGATGTGGGCGGAATGGTTCGCGGCGGCCGGATTGGCGGGGCATTCCCAGCGGTCGCACCGCTTCGACAGTTTCGTCGCCGCGATGGAGGCGTCGAGCGCCGGCGCCGGCGTGCTTCTGGGGTCCCGCCCCTTGATCGACGCGGCGCTCGACGGTGGAGCGCTGGTCCCGCTTTCCGATTTTGAGCTCGCCAGCACGTCGGGGCATTTTCTAACGAGGCCGTCGACCGCGCAGCTGACCGGTGCCGAGCAGGATTTCCGCCACTGGCTGCTGAAGCGCCTTGCCGGAAAGGCCCGGACCTGACCGGCGTTACCGCGACGCTCCGCCGATACGTTTCCAGTAGATCAGCGTGCCTGTCAGCCCGCCATGCGGCTTCAGCGCATAATCCGGGACCTCGCCGGCCAGGGTGAAGCCAAGCTTCTCATAAAGTCCCGACGCACCCTCCTCCGTCGCCGTATCCAGAACCAGCAGCGTGCGTCCCTTCTCCGCCGCGAGGCGTTCGGCGGCCCGCATCAGCCGGGTCCCGACACCCTTGCCCCGCTGCTCGACCGATGTCATCAGCTTGGCCATCTCAGCCCGATGCGGCTGGTTGGGCGGGCAGTCGAGCAGCAAGGTGACGGTGCCGACCAGAGCCCCGCCGTCCCATGCCCCAAGCACCATTCTTTCCCCTCGTGCCGCCGCGGCCAGCGACGTCTCCCAGAATGCCTTTGCCGCCTCAGGCGCCAGCGGATGCATGAAACTGACCGATCCGCCGGCGGCAACCGTTTCGACCAGCAGATCAGTCAGCAGTGCGAGTGTTTTCTGGTTGACGGTCAACGGCTTGATTTCTATGGCATTCATACTTGTTCCTCCGGAAACGATTGCCGGGGTTCGATAGCGCCGGCGTCAGTCGAGATGGCGCACACGCCGCCGCTTGCGCGCGGCCTTGATGGCGCTGATGCGTTCGATGTCTTCTTCCCTGAGATGCCGACCGCGCTCCAGGATTTCGAGCGTGTATTCCTCATAGGTGAGGCCCAGCCGTTCAGCCTTGTCCATGCGCATCAGCATGACCTCGCGGCTCGGCGCCTTCCACGCCTTGGCGTGCGCCGCCTGCCAGGCCAGGAAGATATAAGGATCGCCCTTGCCCCATGGCGGCCCCTTGTAGTCGTCGAGAGGCGGCCCCCCATTGTGGGAGCGCTTTGGCCGTCTTGCCATGATGTCAGCCCCTGACCAGGGCGACGAGATAGTCGGCGCCCGGCTCCAGTGCATGGAACGTGCAGTCCGACGGCGCCCCGAGCGCCAGGCAGTCGCCTGGCTCGAGCCTGTGCACCTGATCACCCTCGGTGAATTCGAGTTTTCCCGAGATCAGCCAGATCTGCTGCTTGATGAAGGCGTAGGAAGCCGCCGGCAAGCTGACCTTCGCACCCGCCGGCAGATGGACCTTGATCAGCTCGAGCGGCATGTCGCAGGCCGGCGACAGATGCCGCCTGACATAGCCTGTATCGGGATCGCGCCACACCGGCTGGCCGGCCGCGCGCAGCAGCCCGCCGCCTTGCAATTCCGCGCGCGCGATGAGGGTCGAGAGCGTCATGCCGAAGGCCGCCGCAATACGCACCAGAAGCGCGGCCGTCGGACTGGTCATGCCGCGCTCGATCGTGCTCAGCATCGCCTTGGAAACACCGGACCGTTCGGCGAGTTCGGCCAACGCCCAGTCCCGCATGATCCTCTCGGCGTGGATCCGCTTGCCGATGGTCGAGGAAATATCGTTCGCTATATCAGCCATTCGTCCATTATAGCGAAGCAACAAGACGGGTGAAGAGCCCTCTCGCGATAATTTTCACCGGGTCCTTAATCCTCTCTACACCATCCGACCTCATCCGACCTTAACCCCGTTCCTGTAGGGTCCGATCTCCAGGGAAATGGGGATTGGCGTCCATGTATGTCGAACGCGAAGCTTCCGTCAGAGAACCGACATCGCAGGAGCGCCGCAACGCAGAGCAGAACGACCGGCGCATCCTGGGCAACGTCGTGCAATGCGACGGCGCGCGCGCCACCATCAGCGCCTATGCCGACGATATCGACGGCGCGGTCACCGGCCTGTGGACGGTGGGCAAGATGATCTCCATCAATCTGGGCACGACGCGCACCGTTGGCCTGGTCTATGCGATCGGCAAGTCGGATCGCGCCTGGAGCAATGAAGGCCAGAACGCCATCGAGGTCAGCATCGAGTTGATCGGCGAGGTCCGTGACGGCGCCGAACCCGGCGCCAAGCCGATCTTCGACCGCGGCATCACCTGCTATCCGCATATCGGCGCCGTCGCGCACCGCATCCGTACCCGCGACCTACAGGCAGTCTATGACCTGGCCGGTCGCCATTCCATTACCATCGGCTCGCTGGCGCAGGACGAGGCTATCGCCGCCAACATCGCCATCGACGATACGCTGGCGCGCCATTTCGCCATTGTCGGCACGACCGGCGTCGGCAAGTCGACCGCCGTGTCGCTGCTGCTGCGCAAGTCGATCGCAGCGCGGCCGGACCTGCGCATCCTGATCCTCGATCCGCACAATGAATTCGCGGCCTCGCTGCCTGAATATTGCGTCAGGGTCGATTCCAAGACGCTCGACCTGCCGTTCTGGATGTTCAAGCTCGAGGAATTCGCCGAGGTGCTGTTCCGCGGACGCGAAACGGAGCCGGAAGAGATCGATGCCTTGCGCGACCTAATTCCGTTGGCCAAGAACCTCTATCGCAACCCAGGCTCAGGCACTTACCTCAGACGCGGCAGCGACGCGTTGACCGCCGATACGCCGGTGCCTTATCGCATCGCCGACCTGCTCAAGCAGATCGACGAGCGCATGGGCATGCTCGAAAGCAAGAACGATCGCCCGACGCTCAAATCGCTGAAGACGCGCATCGAATCCGCGGCTGCCGATCCGCGCTACCGCTTCATGTTCAATTCGCGCCTGATCGAGGACACCATCCACGAGACGATCGGCAACATCTTCCGCGTGCCGCATCATGGCCGCCCGGTGACCTGCTTCGAGATGGCCGGCATGCCCTCAGAAGTGGTCAATTCCGTCTGTTCGGTGCTGGCGCGCCTGGCCTTCGACCTCGCTCTGTGGAGCGAAGGCAAGCTGCAGCTCCTGTTTTTATGTGAGGAAGCGCACCGCTACATGCCGGCCGATCCGCGTCTCGGCTTCGCGCCGACCCGGCACGCGCTGTCGCGCATCGCCAAGGAAGGCCGCAAATATGGCTGCTATCTCGGCGTCGTCACCCAGCGCCCGGGCGAGTTGGACCCAACCATCCTGTCGCAATGCTCGACCTTCTTCGCCATGCGGCTCGCCAACGAGCAGGACCAGGCGATCATCCGCTCGGCAATCGCCGACTCGTCCGCCTCAACGCTCGCGTTCCTGTCGTCCATGGGCCAGCGCGAAGCGATCGCCTTCGGCGAAGGCGTGGCGACGACCATGCGGCTGAAATTCGAAAGACTGCCCGCTCACTTGCTGCCCGGTACGGCCAAGCGCGAGGAAGAGATGACATCAAAACCCGGCGAGGTCGATCTCGTGGCGATCGTCGAGCGGCTGCGCAACGTGCCGAAACCACAGAGCCAGGCGATGGCCTTCGCCGAAGTGGTCGATTCCGGCCGCCAGGCCGGCGACCCCGACTACCGCAAACCCGCAGGGGCGGCGCGCGTGCAGTCGGACGAAGATTTCGACACGCGCTACGGCCTCAAACCTGCAACCTTCGGCCTGCGCCCGCAGAGCGATTGAGTATAGCCGCTACTTGCGTCAAATTTCCGTGGCTGGTGTTGGTTTCGAGGACCGGAGCGGAGCGGACATCCAGTCCGTGAGCACCGGAAGACGCAGAAAACGGCAGCAGACGGCAGGCCTCACGAATTCAGTGATGGGATTTTAGGCGCAGACGCGATTGCGGCCTTGCCTTTTTGCCTCGTAGAGCTGGCGGTCGGCGCGGCGGTAAAACTCCTCGGCGGTTTCCTTGCGGTCCCAGACGGCGAGCCCGACGCTGGTGGTGATCTTGAGCCGGACATTGTTGCCGGAGAGGATCGACATGTTGGCGATCGCCTTGCGGATGCGCTCGGCGAATTTGGCCAGAAGGTCCGCCTCCATGTTGGGCGTGACCACGGCGAACTCCTCGCCGCCCAGGCGCGCCACCACATCGTGGAAACGTGTCATGTCCCTAAGGCATCTGGCGACAGCCTTGAGCACCTCGTCGCCGACATCGTGGCCATGCGTGTCGTTGACCTGCTTGAAATGGTCGAGATCGAGGATCATCAGCCCGACCGGCTTCTCGATGCGCCGGAACTCCTCGAGATATTCCGTCAGCGCGTCGTCGAAATAGCGCCGGTTCTGCATGCCGGTCAGGCCGTCGGTCAGGGCGGCGTGTTCGAGCGTTTCGGAGCGGGCGCTGAGCGAAACCGTCATGGCGCGCAGCTTGCCTTCTTCCGTCGCCTGTTTGCGGATCAGCGGGTAGATGAAGAAGATGCCGAAAAACAGCGCGGTCGCAAGCAGTACGCCCGTCGCGAACAACAGCTTGTTGAGGTAGATGACCTTGTCCAGACCCGACTGCGTGTGGAGTTCCGTGGCGAAGGATTGCAAGAGCCCGTAGGCGTGCAGCGTCACCAGGCCAGCGGCCAGGATCACGAAGATAAAGACGAAAAAAGCGGATTCCGCCTTATGGAAACGCATCTGCTCCCCGATGAAAAGTACCCACGACCTTATGGCACCGACCGCCTTACGGAGCGTTAATTCCGGCAACTTCGGCGAGAACCCTGCCCTCAAGGTCAACTTTTTAAGTTGCATTAGCAACAAGTGTTTGGATCTTGGTTTCGAGACTGTCATCGGGGCGCAATCTCTGCCATTCCGGCCCCAGCTGATGTCGAAACCAGGTCGCCTGCCGCTTGGCATACTGCCTGGTTGCGATCTTGGCGCGTTCGATCGCCTCGGGAAAGCTCGATTGCCCTGCCATTGCGGCCTGCAGCTCGCGAACCCCGATCGCCTTCATCGCCGGCAGGTCCGGATCGAGACGAAGGGCCGCAAGCTGCTTGACCTCCTCCAGCGCGCCCTTGTCCAGCATCCGGTCGAAACGCCTTTCGATGCGGTCGACCAGCGCCGCCCTATCCGGCTCGATGACCAGGAAATGTGCGCTCTGCCTGTCGATCAGCGGCCGGCCGCGCTCGGCCTGCCATTCCAGGATCGACCGGCCGGACGCGTCGAGCACCTCGAGCGCCCGCACGATGCGCTGGCTGTCGGTCGGCTTCAACTGCATGGCGGCTTTCGAATCTTCGCGCAGCAGGATGCCATGCAATTTGACCGCGCCGTGCTCCTTCAACTCATAGCGCCAGCGATCACGTATCCGCTGCGGAATATCAGGCATTTCCGAAATGCCCTCGGCCAGCGCGCGAAAATAAAGGCCTGTGCCGCCGACGAAGATTGGCCGTCGCGAGAGCGCTCCGTCATCGATGAGTTTCATCACGTCGCGCAGCCAGGCGCCGGTCGAGTAGGCGGAGCCGGGATGGACATGCCCATAGAGAAAATGCTGCGCCCGAGCGAGCTCGGCCGCCTCCGGCCGCGCGGTCAGAACGTCGAGAACAGAATAGCCCTGCATGGAATCGGTGTTGATGATGACGCCGCCGGTGCGTTCGGCCAGTTCGAGCGCCAGCGCCGACTTGCCGCTGGCGGTCGGCCCGGCTATCAGGATCGCGTTCTTCACGCGGCCTTCGCCCGCATCCGCGCCGGAATTCTCGATGCCGCTCATTGCCACGCTTGTTTCCCGTCCCGCTGACCGCGCTCTGTCGCCGTCGCTTGCGAATATGGCCTCACGGTCGGTGGACGCAAGCGCTGTCGTCTGGCTGGCCGAGGGGATTGCCTGCGATCTTGCGTTGCCGCAAGAGGCTGAGGCCGCCGGTGTCACCGCTGCCCTGCGGGCGGCATTGGGCGCCGAACCAGTCGACGTGATCGTCCAGCAGGCTGAAACACGCCGCAAGAAAATCCTTCTCGCCGACATGGATTCGACCATGATCGACCAGGAGTGCATCGACGAACTGGCCGACGAGATCGGCGTCAAGGATCGCGTCGCGGCCATCACCGCGCGGTCGATGAATGGCGAGATCGCCTTCGAGCCGGCGTTGCGTGAGCGCGTCGCGCTGCTGAAGGGCCTCGATGCCGCCGTGGTCGACCGCATCGTCGCCAATCGGCTGACATTGGCCTCGGGCGGCCGCGCGCTGGTCCAGACCATGCGCGCCAACGGCGCCTGGACGGCGCTCGTCTCGGGCGGCTTCGAGGTGTTCACCACGCGTATCGCCGCGATGCTCGGCTTTCAGGAAAACCGCGCCAACAGCCTGCTCGACCAGGGCGGACGCTTCACCGGGCTGGTCGGCGAGCCGATCCTCGGCCGCGCCGCCAAGGCCGAGGCGCTGCTCGAAATCTGTGCGCGCCTTGGCCTGACGCCGGCCGATGCCATCGCCGTCGGCGACGGCGCCAACGATCTCGACATGATCCGCCTGGCCGGAACCGGCGTCGCGCTGCATGCCAAGCCTACCGTCGCGGCGCAGGCAAAAGTCCGGATCGACCATGCCGACCTAACCGCGCTGCTCTATCTGCAGGGCTACCGGCAGGAAGAATTCGTCCAATGAAACCAATCCGTACCGAACGTCTGATCCTGCGCAATTGGGAGGACCGCGACCGCCAATTGTTCCATCGCATCAATTCCGATGAACGCGTTATGGAGTTCTTCCCGTTTCGCCGCGACCGTGCCGCCGCCGACGCCAAGATGGATGAGTTCCGCGCCGCCATCGATCGCGACGGCATTGGCTTCGCGGCCGCGGAGATCGTTGCCACGGGCGAATGCATCGGCTTCGTCGGCATAACCGGAACCGATCATCTCGACTTCCTGCCGGCCAGCATGATCGAGATCGGCTGGCGGCTGGCGCCCGAATTCTGGGGCAAGGGGTATGTCACCGAGGCCGCCGAGGCATGGCTGGCCTACGGTTTCGAGACATTGGCCCTCGACGAAATCGTTTCCTTCGCCGTCGCCGACAACCGCCGCTCGATTGCCGTCATGGAACGTCTCGGCATGACCGCCGATCCATCCGCCGATTTCGATCATCCCGGCATTCCCTACAGCCATCCCAAGCTCAAGCGCCATGTGTTTTACCGGCTGTCTCGCCGGGACTGGCAGGCAAGAAAAAGGGCGGCTCTCTAACCGCCCTTTCCATCAAAATCAGTTTTTTACAGGCCTTGCCGGGCGTCAATCCATCCGGATCGTCACGAACCTGAGTTCACCGGTCTTCGACGCCAGCATCAGCAGCGCGTTCTTGCGCCCCTGCTCCTTCAGCGCGCCGATCCGGTCCATGACGTCCTTGGGCGTGGCGACCGATTCCTGCGCGATCTCGGTTATCACTTCGCCCGGTTGGATACCGCGTTCGGCGGCGGCGGAGTCCTTGGCCACATCGGTGATGACGACGCCGGAGACGTCGCCGGCGATGCTGAACTTCTTGCGCGTCTCGTCGTTGAGTTCGCCGACCGTCATGCCGAGCACCGAGGCGGTCGAAACGGCCGGAGCCTTGTCGCCGCCCTTGTTCTGGTCGGTGTTGCCATTCTCACCGCTAGCGAGCTTCTCGCCATCCTCGAGCCGGCCGAGCGTCACCTTCACCGTCTGCTCGACGCCCTTGCGCACGATCAGCACGTCGACGGCCTTGCCCACGGGGCTTTCGGCGACGACGCGCGGCAGGTCGCGCATTTCATGGATGTCCTTGCCGTCGAACTTGATGACGACGTCGCCGGCCTGGATGGTGCCGTTGTCGACAGGCCCGCCCTTGATGACGCCGGCCACCAGCGCGCCCTTGGCGGTCGCCATGCCGAGGCTTTCCGCGATGTCGTCCGTCACCGGCTGGATGCGCACGCCGAGCCAGCCGCGCCGCGTCTCGCCATACTGGCGCAACTGGTCGACGACGCCCGAGGCGAGCTGCGAGGGAATGGAGAAACCGATGCCGATCGAGCCGCCGGACGGCGAAATGATTGCGGTGTTCATGCCGATGACCTCGCCGGCGCTGTTGAACAGCGGCCCGCCCGAATTGCCGCGGTTGATCGCCGCATCGGTCTGGATGAAGTCGTCATAGGGGCCGGAGTTGATGTCTCGGTTGCGCGCCGAGACGATGCCGACCGTGACCGTGCCGCCGAGGCCGAACGGATTGCCGACCGCCATCACCCAGTCACCGACGCGCATCTTGGTGGAATCGCCGAATTTCACCGCCGTCAGCTTGTGGCCTTTCGGATCGACCTTCAACACCGCGACGTCGGTCTTGGTGTCGGTGCCCACCAGCGTCGCCTTCAAGGTCACGCCATCGGAGAAATTGACCTCGATGTCGTCGGCGTCGGCGATCACGTGGTTGTTGGTGACGACGATGCCTTGCTCGGCGTCGATGACGAAACCGGATCCCAGCGACTGCACCTTCTGTGACCCACCGCCCTTGTCGCCACCGCGGTTCTTGAAGAAATCGTCGAAGAAATCCTGGAAGGGCGAGCCTTCGGGAAGTTGCGGCATCGGCACGGCGCCCGGACCTTCGGCGCCCTTCACCGTCTGCGAGGTCGAGATGTTGACCACCGCTCCGAGCACGCGTTCCGCCAGGTCGGCGACCGAGGCGGGTCCGTCGGCGGCGAATGTCGGCGTCACGAACGACGGAACGGCGACGGTGCCCAGGACAAGCACTGCCGCGCCGGCGACCAACGTCCGTCGAGCGGCGCGCAAAAGGGTGTTGGATGTCATCGAGAAGCCTCCCGGCATTTCTGAAAGAGAAAAGCGCTTCGACGAAAACGCCGTGTCGCGCCATGATGGCAAGAAATACGGCACGTTTGCGGCTATGGCTATCGGCAGAGTGTAAATCGAGCGTTATTCCGCAAACCGCACGCTTCTACCCGCCCCGAACCAGCCAGACGATGCCGACACCGATGGCGATGGCGGCCAGCCCGCCGATCCGCAGGGCATTCTCCGGCATCGACAACACTTCGCCCGCGAGCTTCCTCGCAAAGCCGGGGAAGCCGCCATAGACTAGGCCCTCTATGACGAGGACCAGGCCTAGCGCCGCGAAGAAATCCTGCACCGGCCGTTACTGGCCGGTGCTGGGTTGTGTCGTCGGCGCGGCGGGTGCCGTCGTCGGCGTGGCAGGTGCCGGAGCCGGTGTGGCAGGTGCCGGCGGCGTCGGCTTCGCCGGCCCTTCCTTGCCGTCGGGATCGCGGAAGAAGCGGAAAAACTCCGAGTTCGGCGACAGCACCATCGTCGTTCCGGTGCTGTCCAGCGCGGTGCCATAGGCATTCATCGACCGATAGAAATCGAAGAAGGCCGGATCACGCTGATAGGCTCCCGCGAAGGTGGCGCTGCGCTGGGCTTCGCCCTCGCCGCGCAGGATCTCGGACTCCTTCCGCGCTTCGGCAACGATCTCGACCACTTCACGATCGGCGCGTGCCGTGATGCGCTGTGCCGCTTCGTTGCCGCGTGCCCTCAGCCGCGCAGCCTCCGCCAGGCGTTCCGCCTTCATGCGGTCGTAGGTCTGCTGTGAAACTTCGGCCGTCAGATCGGTGCGGCGGATGCGGACGTCCTCGATCTGCAAGCCGAGCGAGGTGGCGTCGGGCCTGAGCTGATCGCGAACTTCGCGCATCATCACGGCACGCTCTTCGGAGAGCGCGGCCGCGAAATCGCGCAGACCGTAGACGCGGCGCAAGGCAGCGTCGAGACGCGTCCTGAGCCGGGCTTCGGCCAGTTCGATCTGACCGGACACTGCCGCACGGAAGACACGCGGATCCGAGATGCGATAGGCGATGAAGGCATCGACCTCATAGAACTTGCCGCCCGACACCTGGACGCGGATGTTGTCGAGATCGAAGCGTAGCACCCTGTTCTCGATCAGTTGCACCGTGTCGGCATCGAAGAACGAGAACGGCGCCTTGAAGTAGATGCCCGGCTCGCTCTTGACGTCGACGATCTCGCCGAAGCGGAGCACCAGCGCCTGCTGACGCGCATTGACCACGAAGACCGAGGAATAGATCAGGAACAGGATGACCGCCGCAACGACGACGACGATGGGAAGACGGTTGGCCATCACTGGGTACCTCCCGTTTTCGCGGCGGGCGCTGCCGGTGCCGGCGGTTTCGGTAGCAACGCGGGCAGCGGCAGATAGGGCACGACACCCTGTCCGTTGCCCTGCTCGACGATGACCTTGCTCGAGTCCTTCAGAACCCTCTCCATGGTTTCCAGATAAAGACGTTTGCGCGTGACGTCGGGTGCTTTGACATATTCGTCGTAGACGGAGATGAAGCGCTGGGCTTCACCTTCGGCTTCCTGCACCACACGATTTTTGTACGCCGCCGCGTCTTCGCGGACCTGGGCCGCCTCGCCGCGTGCCTGGCCGAGCTTCTGGTTGGAATACTGATTGGCCTGCTCGACGAACTTGTCCTCGTCCTGCTCGGCGCGCTGCACCTCGTCGAACGCGTCTGCAACCTCGCGTGGCGGCGCTGCATCCTCGATGGAGACGGCATTGACCTGCAGGCCGGCCTTGTAGCCGTCCAGCGTCGTCTGGATGATCTCGCGCACCGAGGCGGCAATGCCCTGGCGGTCGTCGCGGAAAATGTCCTGCGCCGGACGGCGGCCGACGGCTTCGCGCATGGCGCTCTCGGCAACCTGCCGCAGCATGCCGTCCGGATCGGAGACATCAAACAGATAAGCGCGGGGATCGGACACCTGGTAGGCCACCGAAAACTGCACATTGACGATATTCTGGTCGCCCGAGAGCATCAGGCCGTTACCGCTGGTGTTGCCACCGCCAATGTCGACGAGCTGCTCTGAAATCTTGGCCGTCTCGACGGTTTCAACCGGCCACCAGTGGAAATGCAGGCCTGGCTGGGAAAGCTCTGCCTTCGGCTTGCCGAAACGCAGTTCGACCGCGACCTCGTCGGGCTGCACGGTATAGACCGCCTGGAAGGCCCACAGAACAACCAGCACCGCGGCGATCAGCCCGAACACGGCCGGACTGGCGCCACCGCCGCCGGGCAACGCACGCCGGAGCCGATCCTGGCCACGGCGAATGATGTCTTCGAGGTCGGGAGGCGACCCCTGCGGGCCGCTCGGTCCCTTCGGTCCCTGCCCCCAGGGTCCCTGATTGTTACCGCCGCCACCCCACGGGCCGCCGCCTCCGCCACCTTTGTCGTTCCAGGGCATGAATGTCCTTTCGCTTGGAATTCCCTCAAGCGCCGCGGTGACGGCGCAAATCCAGTGTCGTTCTTCTATAGGGACGCCACGGCACGCTTTCAACGCGATGCCCGTCGACTTCATCCGTTTTGGGTCGGTAGCGACCCTTTGTCGTCCTACAATTGTGTTTTTATCTTCAAACTATCTCGCGGCGGCGCTCGTAAACCGTATAGCGCGTCGCATGGCTGTCCTTTTCCCCTGATGGAACCTCCTGCGAACTGACCACGTGCCATGACTTCGAGTCGATCGGCGGGAAATGAGCATCGCCGTCGACGGCTGCCAGCACATGGGTGACATGCAGACGGTCGGCCAGCGGCAGCGCCTGGGCATAGATCTCGCCGCCGCCGATGACGCAGACCTCGTCGACGCCTGCCATGCAGCGTCCGCGCACGGTCGCCAGCTGGATCGCGGCTTCCAGAGTATGCGCCACCTCTACGCCCTCGGCGCGCCACGCCTTGTCGCGGGTGACGACGATGTTCAGCCTGCCCGGCAGCGGACGGCCGATGCCTTCATAGGTCTTGCGGCCCATGATGATGGGCTTGCCCATCGTGTCGGCCTTGAAGCGCTTGAGGTCGGTGGAGAGCCGCCAGGGCAACCCGCCGTCCCGCCCGATCACGCCGTTCTCGGCGATGGCGACATAGATCGCAACATGCATCAGTTTGCGTCCCCGCCATTGTTGTCCGCCGGTTCGAGCAGGAGGATGTCGATATCGTGCTCGGGATAGAAATCGTCCGCCGTCATCTCGAAGCTCGTCGGCCCGACCTTTTTGACAGTGTCGCCGCAGAACGAGACCAAGGCTTTCGGATTGCCCTTGTCGACGGTCAGCTTGAACTTGCCGATGGTGCCCGCCGCCCAGTTGCCGCCGGTGGTCAGGATATAGGCGATGCGGCTTTCGTAGAATTTGGGATAGCCGTCCGGATTGTCCTTCGCCGCCTTGCGCACCGCATTCTCGAACGCGTCGTCCATGCAGTAGCGGGTCTTGTAGGCCGCGTATGAGCTCTGGAACTGGCCTTCATTGAAAAAGCTGACGGAAGACGTGCCGCCGACGCTCGGCTTGTAGCGGTGCGAGACGTGAACGTCCTTGTTGGCCGGAAAAGTCGAGCGCCACCAATAGGTCGAGCGCAATTGCCAAAACGGCGAATAGCCGGGTTTCTGGCTACTGTCGGCTCCCGGATCCTCGATGATGATGCCGCGGTTGACCCAGTCGTCGGCCACCGCTTGCGGCAGCTTCGCCAGCGCCGCCTTGGCGGCGTCTCCGAACGGATAGAAGGGCACATTCTGTGCCTTCAAATCGGCGCTGATGTCGATGCCGAGCGCGATCACCTTCTGCTCGAGTTGCGGCTTTGCCGGCGCGCCTTCGATCGTCACCTCGAAGCCGAGGAAATTGTCGCTCTGGTTTTCGGGGATCGCCGGCATCTCTTCGGGATCGCCGGAAATGTCGGGCATGGGGAAGGCGACGATCGCGTCGACATCCTTGTCGGTGTTGTTGTGGAAAACGTAATCCACAGTCACCTTTTCGGGCGAGATGACGAGGTTCTCGCTTTGCATCGCCACGGCATCGTTGCGCGACAGGATGAGGCCGCCGGTGCCAAGCTCGGCCACCGAATCGTTGGCCAATGCAGGCGCCGCCGACAGGGCCAGCAAGGTGGTCAGAACAGATCGCAGCATGAAAGCCCCCCTCGGCGAGAATGCCCTGATGACCCTAGCCGTTTCACTGCGGCGTTTCAAAGCCCTTCCGCTTCCTGGGCGTGCGTGACCGGTCTGGAGACGCATGCGGTCTGGACACGCACGCGGTCTGGACACGCGTGCGGTCTGGACTAACAGGTTGCGATCGGGCAGGAGTTCGCGCCATGCGCAAGCTTCTCGTCATCGGCATCGGCGCCGGCAATCCCGACCACATGACTGTCCAAGCCATATCCGGCCTGAACCGGGCGGACGTCCTGTTTATTCCCGACAAGGGCGCCGACAAGACCGATCTTGCCAACCTGCGGCGCCATATCTGCGACCGCTTCGTCACCAACCCGACCTCACGCCGGGTCGAGTTCGACGTGCCGATGCGCGCCGAGCCGACCTCTTCCTATCGCTCGACCGTTGACGACTGGCACGAAGCCATCGCCTCCATCTACGAGGGACTGATCCGCGACGAGATTGCCGGGAATGGCTGCGGCGCCTTCCTGATCTGGGGTGATCCCTCGCTCTATGACAGCGCATTGCGCATCCTCGAGCGAGTGCGCCTGAGGGGCAATGTCGCCTTCGACCTGGAAGTGATCCCCGGTATCACTGCCATCCAGGCGCTGGCCGCCAGCCACAAAACGGCGCTGAACCGCATCGGCGATCCCGTGCTGATCACCACCGGCCGCCGCCTGACCGAGGAAGGCATGCCGGACAATGCCGGCAGCGCCGTCGTCATGCTCGACGGCAAGTGCGCCTTCAACACGCTGGCCGACCAGGACCTTTTCATCCAGTGGGGCGCCTATCTCGGCACGCCGGACGAGATCATCATCTCCGGCCGCCTTGGCGATGTCTGCGCCGAGATCGAAAAGCGCCGCGAGGAAGCCCGCCGGGAAAAAGGCTGGATCATGGACACGTATTTGCTAAGGAAGCAGGAGTAGTGAGTAGTGAGTAGTGAAGCCCAGCCTAATTCCCTACTGACTACTGACTACCCCGCTTCAATCTCTGCCTGCAACGCATCCATATGTGTGGCCGCTGCTGCGGACGCCGCGCGCTCGATGGCGCGAAAACGGCTGACCACCGCTAGGCCGACCGTCGTCAGTTGCGCGCCGCCGCCCTTGCGGCCTCCGGTCTGCGCCGAGACCAGCGGCTTGCCGAACACCCGGTTCATGTCCTCGACCAGATCCCAGGCGTGCTTGTAGGACATCTCCATGCCGCGCGCGGCGGCCGAGATCGAACCGAAGGTGGCGATGTGCTCCAGAAGTTCGATCTTGCCAGGGCCTATCCGTCCGTCCGGATCGAGATTTATCCGCAGGCTCAGCGACGGCATTTTTGCTCCTCCGCGATCGCTTCAGCTTCGGCGACCGTTATTCCCAAACAATATAGCGACTATCACCACCGCTGTCAGCCGTCGACCTCGAGCGGCAAGCCGGCGCCGGTGTTCGCCCGGTCGAAGCTCACAGTCTTGACCACCGCGAAGACCTTGCCGCCAAGCCGCAGCTTGAGCACCTGCCGCGACTGTTCCGTGATGCGGGCCAGCACGGTTGCGCCGTTGCAATCGATGCCGATTTCGACCGTCGCCCCCTCGCCCGGGCTGATCGCGACGATCGTGCCCGGCAGGATGTTGAGTGCGCTGAGGCCCGTCGGTTTTTCCGTAGCGATCATCACGTCGCGAGCGCGAATGCGGATCCGCACGGGAGCCCCGGGCTTCATTGCAAGGCGCGGCACGCGGATCTCGCCGGCGGCGGAGCCGAGCACGGTCATGCCGAAAGTCTCGTCGTGACGCAGCACCTTGGTGTCCAGCACGGCGCCACCCTCGCCGCGCTCTTCGGCCGGCAACAGGTCGAGCCTTTGCATGACAGCCTCGGTCGGGCCGCTGGCGGTGACCTTGCCCTGCGCCAGCATCACCACGTCGCTGGCCAGCCGCGCCACCTCGGCGACCGAATGGCTGACATAGACGATCGGGATCTTCGTTTCGTCGCGCAGCCGCTCGATATAGGGCAGGATCTCGGCCTTGCGCGCTTCGTCGAGCGAGGCCAGCGGCTCGTCCATGAGCAGCAGCCTCGGACTGGCAAGCAGCGCCCGCCCGATCGCCACGCGCTGTTTCTCGCCGCCCGAGAGCTTTGCCGGTCGGCGCCCGAGCAAAGGGCCGATGCCGAGCAGTTCGACCACACTGTCCATGTCCGCGTAGCGTTCCGCCGCCGGCGTGAACCAACGGCCGTAGCGCAGATTGCTCATCACGCTCATATGCGGAAACAGGCGCGCATCCTGGAACACCATGCCGATGCGGCGCTTGTGCCTTGGCACGAAAATGCCGGCGCCGGTGTCGACCAGCACGCGGCCATCGATCTCGATGCACCCCTTGTCCGGCCGAATCAGCCCGGCAATCATGTTGATGAGCGTCGTCTTACCGGAACCCGACGGCCCGAACAGCGCCGTCAGCCGTCCGGCGCTCTCGAAGCGGGCATCGATGGCGAAATCGCCGAGCCGGTGGCTGATGTCGACAAGGACGCTCATTCGATGTCCATCCGCCGGCCGACCCGCCGCGCAAGCACTTCCGAGGCGACCAGTGCCGCCATCGAGATGACGATGGAAATCAGCGTCAGCCGCAGCGCCCCTTCATCGCCGCCCGGCACCTGGGTAAAGGTGTAGATCGCCGACGGCAGCGTCTGCGTCTCGCCAGGAATGTTGGAGACAAAAGTGATCGTCGCGCCGAATTCGCCCATCGCCTTGGCGAAGGACAGGATGGCGCCGGCGATCAGCCCGGGCAGGATCAGCGGCAGCGTGATGGTGCTGAACACCCACGCCGGGTTGGCGCCGAGCGTTCCCGCGGCCGCCTCCATCTTGCGGTCCACCGCCTCGATCGACAGCCGGATCGCCCGCACCATCAGGGGGAAGCCCATGACGCCGCAGGCAAGGGAGGCACCCGTCCAGCGGAACGAGAAGACGATGCCAAAATGCTCGGCCAAAAAGGCACCTGCCGGGCCACGCTTGCCGAACGTCAAAAGCAAGAGATAACCGGTCACCACTGGCGGTAGGACCAGCGGCAGATGCACCAGCCCGTTGAGCAGCGTCTTGCCCCAGAATTGGCCACGGGCAAGCAGCAGCGCGATCGCTACGCCGGGCGGCAGGCTGGCGAGCATCGCAACCGTCGCCACCTTGATGGACAGCCGGACCGCATTCCATTCGTCGGGAGTGAGGTCCAGCAGCCAGTTCATAGTGCGGTATCGGGGCCTTTCGAACTCAGTTGCTCGGCGTGAGCACGGTAAAACCCTGTTCCCTAAAGAGCGCGCCGGCCTTGGCGGATTGCAGGCACTTCAGGAAAGCCGGCGTATTCTTGTCCTTCGAATCGGCGGTCTGGGCAACCGGATAGATGATCGGCGGATGCGAATCCTCCGGGAAGGTGCCGACCACCTTGACGCCCTTTTCGGCGTGCGCGTCGGTGGCATAGACGATACCGAGGGCCGCCTCGCCCGTCGAAACCAGCTTGAGCGCCGCACGGACATTCTCGGCCTGCGCCACCTTGCCCTCGACCGAGGACCAGACGCCGAGCGATTCAAGCGCCGCCTTGCCGTATTTGCCGGCCGGCACCGCCTTGAAGTCGCCCATGGCGAGCTTGCCGTCGCCGACCAGCTTGGCAAGGTCGAAGCCCTTCTCGATCTTGGCTTCAACCGTCGAATCCTTCGGCGCCACCAGCACGATCTCGTTGCCGAGCAACTTCACTTCAGTATCCGGCTTGGTCAGCTTCTTGTCGAAGAGATATTTCATCCAGTCGAGATCGGCGGAGATGAAGACGTCGGCCGGTGCCCCGCCCTCGATCTGCTTGGCCAATGCCGAACTCGCGGCATAGGAAACGGTCGCGGCCTCGCCGACATCGGCTTCGCAGGCCTTGTTCACCGCGTCGAGCGCATCCTTGAGGCTTGCCGCCGCGAACACCACGACTTTATCTTCCGCGTGCGCTGCCGGCGTTGCGGCCATCAACGCCGCCGCAAGACCGCCAATGGCGATCGCCCTCAACCCGAAACCTTTGCGCGTCATCGAAAACTCTCCTGGGGTTCCAAAATCCGATCGGCTCGAAGCCTGCAGACCGATATATCCGCATGGATATAACAAGGGAAGGCCTGGCCCGCTGAAACTCCATCTGGTCTTGTGAGTGGCGCTGCGTGATTGTTCTGATAAGACGACCGCTGCGAAAGGAACTCCAATGAAGATCAGCGCCCGCAACGTCCTCAAGGGAACGATCACCGAAATCATCAAGGGGGCTACCACCTCGCATGTCAGGATCGACATCGGCAGCGGCGCCATCGTCACCGCCTCGATCACCAACGAAGCCGTCGCCGACCTCAAGCTCGAAAAGGGCAAGCAGGCCTATGCCGTGGTCAAGGCTTCCGACGTGATGGTCGGCGTCGACTGAAAAGCCGCGGCTCAGACGGCGATAGGCGCCTTGATCGACGCATCGGCGACGTAGTTCTCCAGCCGGAAATCCTCGAAGCGGAAGGCGAACAGGTCCTTCACCTCCGGATTGATCCACATCGTCGGCAACGCCCTCGGCGTGCGTTGCAACTGTTCGCGCGCCTGCTCGAAATGGTTGGAGTAGAGATGCGCGTCGCCGAGCGTGTGGACGAAATCGCCCGGCTTCAGCCCGGTCACCTGCGCCACCATCAGCGTCAGCAGCGCGTAGGACGCGATATTGAATGGCACGCCGAGGAAGATGTCGGCGGAGCGCTGGTAGAGCTGGCAGGAAAGCCGGCCCTCGGACACGTAGAACTGGAACAGGCAGTGGCAAGGCGGCAGCGCCATGGCTTCCACCTCGGCGGGATTCCAGGCAGAGACGATCAGTCGCCGCGATTGAGGATTGCGGCGGATCTCCTTGAGAAGATTCGCGATCTGGTCGATCGAGCCGCCGTGGCCATCCGGCCAGGAGCGCCACTGCTTGCCATAGACCGGGCCGAGGTCGCCGTTCTCGTCGGCCCATTCGTCCCAGATCGAAACGCCGTGGTCGGTCAGGTACTTGATGTTGGTGTCGCCGGCCAGGAACCACAGGAGTTCATGGATGATCGACTTCAGGTGGAGCTTCTTGGTGGTGGTGACCGGAAAGCCGCGCGCCAGATCGAAGCGCATCTGGTAGCCGAAGACGGAGCGCGTGCCGGTGCCGGTGCGGTCACCGCGATCGGCGCCGTTTTCCAGCACATGCTGCAAGAGGTCGAGATACTGGCGCATCGGTTCCGGGCTCGATTCGAGACTTCACGGATCATAGCGCATGTAGGCGCCGACGCCACGCCTGTCTGAAGTCTTCCCACCCAGACAGGGAATATACCTCTGTCAGAATTCGCGCTGGCGAACCGGAAGCGCGGAAAATCGCCTGCCGGCCGCCAGAATGCAGTGAGAAAAAAGGTGTTAGAGCGAACCGAGTTTGCCCAGGTCCTTGGCCACCAGATAGTAGAAGGTCACGCGGTTCTTGGTGTTGTCGGCGTGCATCGCCTTGCAGGTTTTCTCGATCGCCGCGTCGGCCTTCGCCCCGTCGCTGACGCCGAGTTTCTTGGCCACCCAGCTCTCCTTGACCCGCGCCAATTCCTTCGGATCCGTACAGGACACCAGCGAGGAGTCGCGGTTCCTCAGTGCAATGCCCAGATGCTTGACGATCTTTTCGACCGCATCGGCGTTTGCCGCGGCGTCATATTTCTTCACATCCGCAAGATAGTCGGCCATCAGAATTCCCCTCGTCGGCGCCACGGATCCGATCGATGAGGGCTGTGGCGCGCTTCGCAACTTGTGCGCTAGGTCGGTAACTCCTCACCGCTCGCAAAGCTTCGGTTGAGACCGCGCCCAAGTCAACCCTTGGCGTCGCAATTTGACACAGGGACAAAGCACCATTGCGGCCTTTCATTTCCGCCAAACGCCCCTTATATTCGTTTTGTCGGCTTGACCGACTATGGCGATAAATGGGCGATGAAATAAGCCGTTCGGACCCGGGGGCGGTACCCGGCGCCTCCACCAAAAGCCGCTGTTGACGACAGAGCGGTTTTTGCTGGGGGCGAAATAGGATCGACGAAGGTGTAAAGATCGTACTTTTGCCCGGCATTGTACCACCGTCATCGGGCTAAACTTATAGTTGCCAACGACAACTATGCGGAAGCACGTCTCGCTGCTTAATGCAGTGCGATAGCTTCAAATCAAGCCCTAGGGGTTCGCACTTCTAGGCGGGGTTCGGAGGTACCTGGCAACAGAAACCTCCACTTCTCCTCCTCTCTTCATTTGCGTCACGCCAACGGCTCCCGCCGTCAGACTTCGCACGGCCCATAAGCCGCGAAGCCGCTACGTCGCATGCCTCTTTCCCCATGGACAAAAATGCAAAACGATTCCGATCGATTCTTCGTGCTGACGGGCGGCCCCGGCTCCGGCAAGACCACCTTGATCGAAGCCTTGCGGCAGGCCGGCTTTGCGACATCCGTCGAGGCCGGACGCAGTATCATCCGCGACCAATCCGCCATTGGCGGAACCGCCCTGCCCTGGAGCGATCGCGCATTGTTCGCCGAACTGATGCTGTCTTGGGAGATGCGCTCGTATCGCGGCCCGCGAGCTGGCCGCACCGGTCTTCTTTGATCGCGGCGTGCCGGACACGATCGGCTATCTCAGGCTCTGCGGACTGCCGGTGCCGAGTCACCTCACCAGTGCGGCCACGGCCGGAAATCTTCACCCAGGACGAAGAACGCAAGCAAACGCTCGACGAGGCCGAGCGCACTTGCCAATCGGTGGCCGGCGTCTATGCCGAACTCGGCTACGAATTGGTGACCTTGCCGCTCGCGCCAGTCGAGGAGCGCGTGCGCTTCCTCCTCGACGCTGCTGGATTGCCACTGATATCGCGGACATAAAGAGGCTGGACCTGTCCGACCTTTCATGTGCGTTTATGTGCGTTTTTGGAACCGGGCGACGCTTGTTGTAGATTGAAACGACATCTTGGAGATTGGAAACATGGCGCTCAAGCGGATGGATAATGTGGGAATCGTCGTCGAAGACCTCGGAGAGGCGATCGATTTCTTTCGCGAACTCGGTCTCGAGTTCGAAGGGCGGGCCACGATCGAGGGAGAATGGGCCGGACGTGTCACCGGGCTGGGCGATCAGCATGTCGAAATCGCCATGATGCGCACACCGGACGGCCATAGCCGGCTGGAGCTCTCCCGCTTCCTCACGCCGCCTGTCGTCGCGGATCACCGGAACGCTCCGGTCAACGCCCTGGGCTACCTCCGCGTCATGTTCACCGTGGACGACATCGACCATACGCTTGAAAGGCTCCGCACGCGCGGCGCGCACCTTGTGGGCGAAGTGGTCGAGTACAAGGACGTGTATCGGCTCTGCTATATCCGTGGGCCTGAAGGGCTTCTCATTGGACTCGCCCAGGAACTCAGCTGAGCGCCGTCAGCAGCCAGATAGGAGTCGGGACTCGGGAGCAAACGCCGGCTTTGCGCCGGGATAAACGACTGCAGCTTGCGTCCGCGATGCCTCCGGCACAAAAAGGCCGGGATCGACCCGGCCTTTCCTGGTTCATTGAAGATTTCCTATTCCGCCGGCGCTTCGGCGGCTTCCCGCGAGCGGCCAAGCGTGACCTTCGCCAGCGCGAACGAGATCACCGCGCAGAGCGTGATGCCGGCGACCATCGGCAACGGCGTGCCGTCGAAAAACACGCCGGCAACGCCCATGGCGAGTGCGCCGATGGCAAAGTGCAGCGTGCCCATCAGCGCCGACGCAGTGCCGGCGATCTCGCCATGCTCTTCCATGGCCAGCACCGACGTGGTCGGGATAACCAGGCCGAGGAAGCCGTAGCCGACGAACAGCAGTGCCGCCATCACGTCGAGCCGATCGACCCCCGTCGCCATGATGGCGAACAGCACAACCATCGTCGTGGCATAGCCGGTCACTGCCACCCACACCACGCGCTTCAGCCCGAACCGTTCGGAAAGCAGGCCGGTCAGTTGCGACATGCCGATGAAGGCCACCGCATTGATCGAGAAGAACACGCTGTAGACCGAAGGCGACAGCCCGTAGTGGTCGATCAGGATGAAGGACGAGCTCGACAGATAGACGAAGAAGCTCGCAATGCCGAAGCCGGCGATCGCCACCAGGCCAAGGAAATTACGGTCGCCCATCAGGAAGCGATAGCCGGCAAGCGCGGTGCCGAAGGAGGAACCGACACGTTCTTCCGCCGGCCGCGTCTCCTTGAGCGAAGTGGCGAGCAGAATGGTGGCGAGCACCGCCGCGCCGGTCACCGTCCAGAACACGGCACGCCAGCCGAAATTCTCGATGATCTGGCTGCCGGTCAGCGGCGCCAGGATCGGCGACACCGAAAACACCAGCATCAGCAGCGACATCAGCTTGGCCGCTTCATTGCCGGTGTGCAGATCGCGCACGATTGCGCGCGGAATGGCCATGCCGGCGCTGGCGCCAAGCCCCTGCAGGAAGCGGAAGGCGATCAACCATTCGATGGTCGGCGCCATTGCAGAACCGATGCCGCCGGCCATGAACAGCGCCAGGCCGCCATAGAGCGGCAGCTTGCGGCCGACCATGTCGGAGATCGGCCCGACGACGATCTGGCCGAAGCCCATCGACAGGAAGAAGATCAAAAGGCTCATCTGCACGGCGGCGGTGCCGGCTTGCAGATCCGCGCCGATGGACGGCAGCGCGGGCAGATACATGTCGATGGCGAACGGGCCGATGGCGGACAACAGGCCGAGCACGACCGCAATGCGGAGGAATTTGGGACTCATGATATTGGCTTCTTTCGAATCTGGTTGGCGCCGCCAGGCGACGTCTGACCCTAGGACGTTCCATCCCGCGGGGTTCCTACTCCGGGAGCGAACTTTCCCTCTGGAGTGAAATCCCCTTATATCTTGTCCACAAATTTAGACACCCTTGTCCAAATGGTCAATCGCCTCTATATAGATTTTGATGAGACCGGGCGTTTCTCCTGACACTTTCCCGCCACGCGGCCATGAGGCCAAGCGCCTGTCGATCGTCGACGCCGCTGCCGGCGTGTTCTGCCGAGAAGGTTTCGCTGGCGCCAATATCGACTTGATCGCTGCCGAGGCAGGCGTGTCTCGCCAGACCGTCTACAACCACCATCGCGACAAGGAAAAACTGTTCATCGCCGTCGTGCGCGACCTGACCGAGCGCTGCAACGCCGGCATTTTCGCCACCATTGCCACCTTCCCCGATCAACCCGGGGATCTCGAAGCAGACCTGATCGGTTTTGCCGTGCGCCTAAATCAGAACTGCATCTGCAACCGCGACGGAAAATTCCTGCGCAAGCTGATCCAGACCGAGGGCGAGCGCTATCCCGAACTCTTCGCCGAGTGGCGCGAACAGGGCCCGGGCCGAACATGGCCGGCAATCGCCGCCCGCTTCGCCCGCCTGGCCTATGGCGGCCACCTCACGATCGACGATCCCGACGTGGCGGCACGCCAGTTCCTCGGCCTCGTCAATGCCGAATTGCAGACCACCTTCATGCTTGGCGGCACGCCGTGTGAGGACGAGGTGGTGCAATCGGCGACGAACGGCGTGCGCACCTTCCTGCGCGCTTTCGGCAAGCACCCTTCCCCGGCCGGGGTGAAAAAACACACTGCGCTGGCTAACGCATAACATTTGGCGTTGCGGCGAAGCCTCCTTGCCGATCAAATCGTTGGCAATAGTCTTCGCTTCGGCGCCGCAGCGATCTATATCAGGTTTACGCCGCCCTCAAGCTTGATTACATATGCGGACGATTCAACGGAACCCGACCACCTCATGGCCGACGACCACATCCGCTACGACATTCTGGCCCAGGAGGCGTTGCGCGGCGTCATGCGCAAGGTCCTGGCCGAGGTCGCGCGCACCGGCCTCCCCGGCAACCATCATTTCTTCATCACGTTCCTGACCGGCGCGCCGGGCGTGCGCGTGTCGTCGCGCCTGCGCGAGCGCTATCCCGAGCAGATGACCATCGTCATCCAGTTCCAGTATTGGGACCTGAAGGTGACGGACACCGGCTTCGAGGTCGGCCTCTCGTTCTCCGACGTGCCGGAGAAACTCGAGATCCCGTTCTCGGCCGTGCGCGGCTTCTACGATCCCTCGGTCAATTTCGAACTCGAATTCGATGTCAAGACCGATGCGCAGCCCGACGAGGAACCGGCAGCACCGGCGCCCGAACCGCTGACCATCGTCGCCGAGAAGAAGCCGAAGGCCGAGAAGAAGGCCGCCGCCGAAGCCGAGAAGAAGCCCGCCGCCGCGGATGCCGGCGCCAAGGGCGCCGAAGTGGTCTCGCTCGACGCCTTCCGCAAGAAATAGGCTCCGGTCCGTGGCCGACATCGTCAATCTCCGCCAGGCTCGCAAGCAGAAGGCGCGGGACGACAAGGAACAAGCTGCCAGCCAGAATCGCGCCTTGCACGGTCGCACCAAGGCCGAAAAGGAACGCGACCGCCTGATCGCCGAGAAGAGCGAAAGGTTCGTTGCGGGCCATCACCGCGAAAAGCCCAGCCGACCTAACGACCAATGAGCGCCGTCGAAAAACGCTCGGTGACCATTCGCGGCCATCGCACCAGCTATTCCCTCGAAAAGCCCTTCTATGACGATCTCGTCGCGATGGCGGCGTTGAGAAAACTGACGCTCGCCGCCCTTGTCGCCGAAATCGACGAGACCCGGCCCCGCGACACCAACCTCTCCTCCGCGCTGAGGCTCTATGTCCTGGAGTGGGCAAAACGCGGCGCCGGCAACACTTAAGAAGAAACCGTGCCTTCCTCATTCTTGCGTCTGTTGCCGAAGCCGAGCAAGGTCGAGCGCTCACGCTCCTCAGCCTGCTTGCGCGAGCGCACGCGCATCAGATCCTTCCAGCCGACATAGCCGACCAGCCTTCCATCCTCGCGCGCCACGACAGGCAGATGCGATACATTGGCCATCAGGAGCTTGTCCGACAGGCCTTCCAGATATTCGTCAGGATAGGCCAGCGTCACCTTGCTTCCGGCCAGCAGCTCGCCGAGCGTCGTCGTCCGGTGCTTGCCGGCACGGCGCCAGCGCAGGATCGCCGGCGGATCAATGAGGCCGAGCACCTGCCTGTTTTCGTCGACGACGGGAAAGCTAGGATGCCGGGTTTCCGGCGCGGTCAGGAAGGCGGCCGCGCCATGCAGCGTCATCGTCGCCGGCACGCTCTCGACCTCTGACGTCATCACCTCGCGCACCCTGGTCAGGGCAAATGGGTCGACGCGATATTCGCGCACGAGGTGGTGCCCTCGCCTGGCGATCTTCTCGGTCAGGATCGAACGCTTCATCAGGAGCACGGTGACCGCATGCGCCGCCGCGCTGGCCGCGATCAGCGGCACCAGCACTTGTGTGTTGCCGGTCAGCTCGACGGCGAAGAAAGTAGCTGTCAGCGGCGCGCGCATGGTGCCGCCCATGGTGGCGGCCATGGCTAGCAGCGCCCAGAAGCCCGGGTCCGCCGCCGGCAGGATTCCGGCAAGCACCGCGCCCATTGCGCCACCCATGATCAGCAGCGGCGCCAGCACGCCGCCCGAGGTTCCCGAGCCGAGCGCCACCGACCAGATGACGGCCTTGACCACCAGCAGCAGCAGCGCCGCGGTGGCGATCGTGCGGCCGTCCAGCATGTCGGCGATGTTGTCATAGCCGACACCAAGCGCCCGTGGGTCGATCAGGCCGCCTATGCCGACCACCAGGCCACCGAGCATCGGCCACCACATCCAGTGGATCGGCAGCTTCTGGAAGCCGTCCTCGCAGGCATAGACCATCTGCGTCAGCAGTCCCGACAAAAGACCTGCGCAGATGCCGACCAGCACCCAGCCGCCAAGACCGAGGAAGGAAACCGCCATGCTGCCCTGGAACGGAAAGATCGGCCCCGGCATGTGCAGCATCGTGCGCTCCACCTCCGCCACGATGGCCGCCACCGCCACGGGAATGAAGCTGCGCGGCGTCCATTCGAACAAAAGCAGTTCCACCGCCAGCATGATGGCGGCGATCGGCGTGCCGAACACGGTGGTCATGCCGGCCGCCGCCCCCGCGACCAACAGCGTCTTGCGTTCGGTATCGCTGACCGGCAGCATCTGCGCGATCAGAGAACCGATGGCGCCGCCGGTCATGATAATTGGGCCCTCGGCACCGAACGGCCCGCCGGAGCCGATCGAGATCGCCGACGACAGCGGCTTCAGGATTGCTACCTTGGCGTCCAGTCTGGAGCGCCCGAGCAGGATCGCCTCGATCGCCTCGGGAATGCCGTGGCCGCGGATCTTCTCGCTGCCATAGCGCGCCATCAGGCCGATGATCAGCGCGCCGATGACCGGAACGATGACGGCGGCAAGCCCAAGCGGCGCATCCTGCAGCTTCAGTTCGGCAAGCGAGAACTGGCCGAAATAGGCGATGTTGGTGGCCAGCCGGATCAGCTTCAGAAGCACGATGCCGGCAAACAGCCCGGCGGTCGCCACCACCACCGCTATCGCGGCGACGAGCAACACTCTGGCATCCGTGGTGAAATCCCGGAGATGGCCGGGATTGGAGTTGTGGGTCTTCATGGTGGCTCTGCTTCCTGGCGGCGGCCGTGTCTGGTTCTGCGGCACGGTCGAAGTGGCCAGCCGATTGTCGGCTGGCTATGTATCGTAACACGATATATCTATTCAAGCCGGTTTTGCTCGAAATTTCGTTTGAGCTTTCACCGGAAAACGAAGACATCTCCGATATGACGCAGCCGCCCAAGACACCACGCCCCGCCATCAGGCGATCCGACTACCAGCGGCTGTCCGAGTTCCGCTACCTGATCCGCCGCTTCCTCGAGTTCAGCCAGGTGCAGGCCGAGGACGCCGGCCTGACCCCGCGCCAGCACCAGGCACTGCTGGCGATCAAGGGATTTCCCGGCGGCGGACCGGTGACGGTGGGCGACCTGGCAGAACGCCTGCGCATCCGCCACCACAGCGCCGTCGAATTGGTCAACCGCCTCGGCGAGGCAGGATTGGTCGTACGCGACCAGGACAAGGACGACCACCGCCGCGTGCTGCTGCGGCTGACCGAGCGCGCCGACGATTGCCTTGCCGAGTTGTCCGCCGCGCATCTCGACGAGCTCTCGCGCATAGAACCCATGCTGCGGCGCCTGCTCGATCGGGGCCAAGACTGACGCCCGGCGTCTGCGCGGGCCGATACCGAACTATTTTTCGGAACCCGAATCCTTTGGCCTGGCCGCGGCGTCTTGGAGACGCGACAGCCAAGGAGCCGATGCGATGAAACACCATTTGATACGCTACAAAACGAAGCCGGACCGCGCCGACGAGAACGAGCGCCTGGTCAAGGCTGTGTTCGAGGAACTGCGCGGCAAATCGCCGGAAGGCGTTCGCTACATGACCTGGCGCTCCGGCGACGGCACTTTCGTCCATCTCGTCGAGACCGAAACCGACGAGCATGCCGACATCATCTCCGGGCTTGCCGCTTTCGAGGCCTTCCAGAATGGCATCAGGGATCGCTGCATCGACCCTCCGCATCGTGACGCGATGACCGTGGTAGGCCATTATCGGATGCTGGACGAGTAGCCTGAAAAGAACCATGTCAAGAACGGCCGGTGCATGAACAGCCAAGGCGAAATACGCGAGCCTTTCGATCGCTTGTTCGGCGAATTGCGTCCGAAACTGCATCGCTATCGCGCCCGCATGACAGGCTCGGTCGTCGACGGCGAGGACGTCTTGCAGGAGGCCTTGGCCAAGGCATTCGAGGCCTTGCCCGGCGCCGGGCCGATCGCCAATCCCGAAGGCTGGCTGTTTCGCATCGCCCACAATGCGGCGCTCGATTTCCTGCGCCGCCGCGCCCGTGAGAAGACTTTCTCCGACGAGGAGCCGGACATGATCGCCGACCCGGCTAATTCTATCGCCGACCGGCAGGCCGCGGCGGCGGGATTGCACAGTTTCATGCGCCTTCCCGTCGCGCAACGAAGCAGCGTCATCATGATGGATGTCCTGGGCTATTCGCTGCAGGAAATCAGCACCATGCTCGACAACAGCATCCCCGCGATCAAGGCCGCGCTGCATCGTGGCCGTGGCCGGCTGCGCGAGATCGCCAATGAACAGGACGATCGTCCTGTTCCCAGGTTGAGTGCATCGGAGCGCCTGTTGCTCGACGCCTATGTCGACCGCTTCAACGCCCGCGATTTCGACGCGGTGCGGGATATGCTGGCCGATGAAGTACGGCTGGAACTGGTGGCCAGGGCAAGGCTCAGCGGTCGCAAGGAGGTGGCCACCTATTTCGGCAATTATTCCCGGGTGCAGGACTGGTATTTCCAGCCTGGTTTCGTCGAAGACCGTCCGGCAATCCTCGTGCACGATCCCAATGACCCTGCGGCAGCACCGACATACTTTATCCTGCTGGATTGGCAGGGCGGCAGGCTTGCCGCCATTCGCGACTTCCGCCACGCCAGATACGTCGCTGACGGCGCCGAAACGTCTGTTCTTTGAAACGATTGCCTGTCGGGCGAGCAGCCGGAAAACCTAACCCTACTGCCTACTGCAGCGACTTCAACAGATTGTCGACCGTGAACGGATTGGCTTTCGGCTTGGCCGGAGGCGGATTGTCGTTGGCGGGCACCCGCTCGACCTTGGGTGCCTGTTCCGCCGCCTTGCGCTCGGCTTCGAGCCTGGCTTTTTCCTGGGAGGCAATGCGCATCGCCGCCTCCGCCTTCTGGCGCTCCTGCTCGGCCTGTGCCTTGGCCGCCTCGTCCGCCGCCTGCTGTTCCGCCGCCGCCTTGGCCTCGGCATCGGCCTTGGCTTTCACGTCTGCATCCGCCTGGGCTTTCGCTGCCGCGTCGGCCTTCGCCTTCGCATCCGCTTCAGCCTGGGCCTGAGCGTCCGCCTCCGCTTTCGCCTTGGCGTCGGCTTCTGCTTTCAGGCGCGCCGCTTCCTCCTGCTGGCGCAGTTCTTCCGCGGCCTTATCGCGGGCATCCTGAAGGGCCGCGTAATAGCGCACCTCGCGCCGCAGCCGCTGTTTCTCGAGCAGTGCGGCCTGCATAGCCTCGACGCGTTGCTGTTCTTTTTCCAGCGCGCGCTGGGTCAGGAACTGCGCCAGCGGCTCGCTGTCGAACTGCCGTTTCACAGCGCCGAACGGCCCCTCGGCGGTGAAATTCACCGCCGGCTCGGAGCCGACCAGCGCTTCGTCGCCGGGCCGATAGGTGACCGCGCCCTTGGCCGAAACCGTGCTGGCGTTGAGGTCCGCCGTGATGCCGGCCGACAAGGTCGCCGCCGGATTTTCAAGACTGATCGGCGGCGCTCGCAGCGTGCCGCCGGCAATCGTGAAGGCGACCTCGGCATTCCCGGCGGCGAAGCTGCCGTCGGCGGCGATGTCAGGCGCGAAGCTGGCGGTCTTGGCGGCGTCGATATCGCGGCCGATCGCATCCGCCTTGGCGAGGAACGCGCCGAACGCGTCAGGATTGACCCCGGCGATCTGCAAGCCCTTCAGCGTCGCCGTGCCGGATCCCGACAAAGCGGCGACCATCGCATCGACCGATTTGCCGCTGGTCGACAACGTCGTCGAGAAATTGCCAATGCCGCCGATGCCCGCATTCGGCAATAGATCAGCCAGGTCGGCGCCCGCCAGTTTCATCTGTCCGGTGAGAAGCCCGGTGCCGTCATTGTTCTTCAATTCGAACAGGCCGGTCAGCGCACCGCCGAGGAACTTGGCTTTGAGATCGGCGACCCGAATGCCTTCCGGGTCGAGCTTGAGCGAGAAAGCAGCATCATAGGCGGTGGCCAACGGGCCGGCGGCCAGCGAAGCCGTGGTCAGGTCGAGATCGGCGGTGAACGGCAGGCTGGACTTCTGGCTGAACGGCGCCGACGGCCACGCACCGGTCCTGTTGGCCTTGTCACTCTTGCCGGCCTTGTCGCTCTTGTCGGCCCCGTTCTTGTCCACCAAAAAAGCGGAATCGCCGAACAGCGCCACCGCCATCGGATCGAGGTCGAGTTCGTCGAGCGCCAGCGCGCCGGCCAGATGCGGCACGCCGTCCTTGCCGTCAACCCCCTGCTTGACATCGAGATTGATGTCGCCGGACACGGCAGCCTCGTTGATGGCGCCGCTGAGCCCGGAGAGAACCAGCAGGCCGTTGCCGTAGTCGGCCTGCGCGGCCAGCGATGTCGACATGCCGGCGCCCATGCCGGGCAGGCCGATGCCCGTCGTCATCAGCCATGGCTCGATGTCGGAGGCGTCGAGGTTGACCTTGCCCTTCGCCGTCGGACCTTGCGGCGTGTCGGCGACCGTTCCCTCGAAGCCGGCCTTGAAGTCGTTGCCGGCAAGGCTGAAGCTCGTCGTCAGGCCGCCGCCGAACGTGCCCTTGGCCTGGATATCGGTGCTTGCCTCGCCCAGCATGCCGAGCGGTAGGGCCGGCAGGCCGTAGAGCGCCAGCAAGGCGGTTGCGTCTGGGTTCTTGGCATTGAAAGTCAGTATCACCGGCGCGTCGGCCAGCTTGTCCACCGCGCCCTTCCCCGACAGCGACGCCGAAAACGACGAGCCGCCGGCCTTGCCTTGCCCGCTCACCGCCAGGCCCGTGGAGCCGTCGCCATTGTCGGCGGCACTGGCCACGAGGTCGATGCGCGCATCCTGGAACAGGTCGGGATAAGCGGCGGCGCGACCGGCCAGCCCCTTCAGCACGGCATTGTCCGGATAGTGCTGCGCGGCGACGTCGATCAGTGGTTTCAGGTCGACCGCGACCACCGAGGCATCGAGCTTGCCGGTCGGGCTCGCCGGAAAATCCTTGATCCGGCCGGTGGCGCTGATCGAGGCGCCGGCCAGTCCGCCGACCGACAGCCGGTCGATTTCGAGCAGCCCATCCCGCAGCCTGAGCGCGGTGTCGACGGTATCGGCTGTCAAGCCGCCAGCGTTGACCGGGCCGGCCTTGATCTGGAAATCGAGGTCGCTGCTGGCAAAACGGTTGGCGCCCTTGTCGCTGACGAAGATCGAGGCGAAGGCCGCCAGCCCGTCGACATCGAGGTCACCGCCCTCGAGCCGCATCAGCACCGATGGCTTTGCGTCGTCAGGCTGGCTGGAATCGATGCGGCCGGAAAACTTCGCCTTGCCCAAGATCAATTCGAGATCGCTGAAGGATTGATGGTTTTCCGAGAGATCGACCTTGGCCTTGAAACCGGCGGCAGGCAGACGGCGGATCGCTTCGTCGACATCCTTCGACAGCCAGGCTGCAAAACCGGAGGGCTGCGCCACGGCGAGCAGTAAAGAGCCGGTGAAGCCGAAATGGCCCTGCACGTTGAGCATGACCTTGCCATCGGCTTCCAGCTTGGTGCGGCCTGGCAAGGTCGCGGCGAGCGATTTTACCGACCAGCCGTCATCGACCGGTTCGGCGGAAAGATGAACGTCGCGCACCGTCGTGTCGCCGGCCACCACCGCCGGCAGCTTGACCTCGACCGTGCCGGGAATGGTCGGCTTCGGCAGATCGAGCAGCGCCTGTTCCAGCCCCGCGATACGCTGGTCCAGCGTCAGGCCCGCACCGGCCTGCCCCCCCACCGCCTCGTCTAGCTGCACCTGCGCGCCATTGGCCTCGATGGCAAAGCTCGGTTTCTGGCCGAGATCGACCGAGGCCTTGCCGTCGGCGGTGTATGGATTGTCGAGCGGACCGGTCTCGAAACGGAATTCGTCAACGCCAAGCTTCTGATGGTCGAGCGAGAACTTGCCGTTCAGCCGGAATCCCGGATCGGGCTTGCCGGCGCTGACCTTCACCGTCTCGCCATCCGTGCCGCGCAGTTCGGCTGAATTCTTGTCGGCACCCGAAATCTTGAACTGGCCGGAATAGGCGGCCGCACCGTTGACGATGCCGGCATTGCCGTCGGTCTCGATGGCCAACGGATAGGCATCAGGGTCCGCCTTCACCCGAAGCCGCAACTGCCCGGAAGGTTCGGCCTTGCCGGTCGAGACCGCGACCGTGGTGCGCAACCCGTCCAGCCGCAGCGTGCCATCCATGCGCCACGGACCGGCGAGCGATTTTGCCGAAATGGTCGAGTTGATCTCGGAAAAGATGTGGCTGCGGCCGCCGGCGGCATGGCGCAGTTCGACCTGCCCTTCCGTCACCGTCAGCTTCTCGATCGAGATCTGGCCCGGATCGAAGGGCGAGGACGGACGCATCGCCCAGTCGACGGTACCATTGGCGGCGATGTCGATGGTCGCCTTCGGTCGCACCAGCCGCATGTCGAAGATCAGCACCTCGCCGCGGAGGAAGGGCGCCAGTTCGGCGTCCATCGAAAACGTCTCGACGGTCATGGCCGGCTGGCCGTTCGGGCCACCGGCAACGGCAACATTCGAGAAGGTCACGGAGGGGAACGGCAACAGCCTTGCGGTGGCGTCGCCCTGCACGGTCACCTTGCGGCCGAGGATGGCGCTTGCCTCACGCTCGAACTCGGCCCGGTAGCCGGTCCAGTCGACGAAGTACGGCACCACCAGCGCCGCAAGCAGCACCAGCACGAACAGGCCACCGAAGATCACGAACAGGCGTGCGAGCATCCGCTCCGAACAGGTTGATTGAAATTCTGTCGCACTCTACCCGCATCCGCGTGTCGATAAAGAGGCAATTCATCCGGTGTTGCGTCATGTCGGACGATCTGAAACAAATCCGTGAACAAGCGGAGATTCTTGGATGTCGGGCAAGAACTGGGATCGAGTGCCGATCGATGCGCAGAGCGTCGATGCCCCGCTATCGCAGTCGGCGATTTTCCTTGTCGTCACAGTCGCCGGCGAACAGCCGGCCCTGGCCAGGGTTTGTTCCGTGCTCGGCGAACTCGACGATCTGGTCAAGACTGTCGGATTCCGCGACCTTGGCGGGCGCCTGTCCTGCATCGCCGGCATCGGCCGCGATCTCTGGGACCGGCTCAGCCCCGGCCGGCGGCCGCTGGAGTTGAAGCCGTTCGCGCCGATTAAGGGCGCGGTCCATTCGGCGCCAACGACACCGGGCGACCTGCTGTTCCACATCCGCGCCGAGCGGCCCGACATGTGCTTCGAATTCGAACGTATCCTGCTCGACAGGCTTGGTCCCGGCGTGACCGTCGTCGACGAAGTGACGGGCTTTCGCTATTTCGATGCCCGCGACCTGCTCGGCTTCGTCGACGGCACCGCCAACCCGGCCGGCCTTGACTTGCCCGCCTCGGCGCTGGTCGGTGACGAGGATCCCGACTTTGCCGGCGGCAGCTATGTCGTGGTCCAGAAATATTTGCACGACATGCAGGCCTGGGCGCGCATTCCGACGCCCGAGCAGGAGGCGATCATCGGCCGCACCAAGATCGACAATATCGAAATCGACGACGACGACGCGCCGCGCAAATCGCACAAGTCGCTGGCCACCATCGAGGATGCCGACGGCAACGAATACGACATATTGCGCGACAACATGCCGTTCGGCAGGCCCGGGCAGAACGAGTTCGGCACCTACTTCATCGGCTACAGCAGATATCTCTGGGTCACCGAAAAGATGCTACAGCGCATGTATGTCGGCGATCCGCCGGGTGCCTACGACCGGCTGCTCGACGTCTCGACGCCGCAGACCGGCACGACCTTCTTCGCCCCGACCCGCCCCATGCTGCAGACGCTTGTGCAGGCGAAGTGAGAGAAGCCTTCCACTGCACGGCCGAACCCTCAACGTGCGTCGCGCTTTGCCTGCGCCACCTTGGCCGCCTTGCGCTGCCGGCCGAGTTCAGCCGGTCGAACAAGACTTGCAACCTTCTGGTTGGCCACGGCCCGCATCCCCTTGTGCGCCGTGCGCGAATTGTGCGTGGGACCGTCAGGGGCTTTCTGCTTCAAGGCCAGAGCCTTGCGCGCATTGTCGACCAGCGAAATACGGGCCGCCAGTTGGCGGCGCCGTTCGGCCTCGCCGTTCAGCCGCCGCATCGCCATGGCCAGCACCGCGAGCTTCAGCTGCGAACCGCCGTCGGCCTTTGACGGCGTAGCGCCCTTCGCCGCTCCCTTGCCGCGTATCTCGCGCCGCCTGCGATGCGCTTCGGCCTGTGCCTTGTCGCGCCGTTCCCGCAACAGCTTGACCAGGCCGGAAAGGTCGGAGTCGGAAAGCTCCTGCACCGCCGGGTGGTGCGATTTCTCCACCAATTCCTTTTCATCGACGCTCAGCGCGCGCGCTTCTTCCTTACGTGAAATGGCCATAAAAATCCTCCTCAACCGGCACGCCTGTCCAAGCTTGCCACTGCAGGAGCCTCGACCCGAATGGCCGCGCGGTCAAGACGCGCTATTTTCCGTTGCTGCCTCAGTCGGACAACTGGCGGACCAATCACTCACATGGCATGATTGATTGCAAACGTTACACTATCGACCTCATCCAGGCGGCGAAGGCCTCGACATGCGCCCGCAAAGGGTGATCAGGCACATACGCTAGATAAAAGCCGTAGCCCGGAAGAGAGAGGCCATGTGCCTTGACCAGCGCCCCGCTTTTGAGCTCGCGGCTGACGACGACGTCGCTGCAGATTGCGATACCCTGGCCCGCCACGACCGCATCGACCGCATGCAGTTCTTCGCGAAAGCTTAGATCCCACGCCCTGTTGATATCAGGAATGCCGGGATCGACAGAGCGTGCCATCGCCAGCCATCGCGACCAGGTCGGCGCCTCGCGATCACGGGTCATCCAATCAAAATGGATGAGCGGATAGTGCAGCAAATCGGCGGCCCGCTCGATCGGTCGGACGTCTTTCGCCAGCAACTGCGGACTGCATACCGGAAAGAACGTGTCTCGAAAGAGTTCCTGGGCGGCAAGGTCCGGAGGCATCCTGCGGGCGTAGCGGATCGCTAGGTCCGCAGTACCACAGCGCAGATCGAGCACTGAGTCCGTTCCGACTATCTCCAGTGGAATTTCCGGATGCTGCGCTCGCCAATGTGGCAGATGCGGCACCAGCCACCGGCTGGCAAATGCGTTTGGGGTCGTCACCCGCAACGGACGTGGGCTAGCGCGTGCCGATGCCGATGCAATTGCGGTGGCGAAGGTGTCAAAGCCGTTACGAACTCCCGGGAACAGCCGTTCGCCCGCACTGGTAAGCACGAGCGGCCGGGGGCGCCGCCGAAACAACGGTTGCCCACAAATGACCTCGAGCATTCGAATCTGGTGGCTGATGGCTGTGGGTGTCACGCCCAATTCGGCCGCAGCCTCCCTGAAACTCATCCGCCTGGCAGCAGCCTCGAACGCGCGAAGGGATCCAAGCGGCGGAAGCTCTCTCATTCATGCAGTCTAGATGAATCCAGCTCATCTGGCGACTGAGATATTCGATTTTGCGGCAAACGAGGGTTCATGAGATCATCACATCCAGCCTGTAGACCAGATCACGAAGGAGGATCTTTGATGAGCACGCTCATGCTGGCGGACGATCCGAGGGTGGGGCGAGTCCTGCAGGCGTCGGAAATCGCGCGGCTGAGACAGGCAATTCGCGGAGATCTGATCCTTCCCGGCGATGCCGGCTATGACCGGGCACGCCGGGTCTGGAATGGAATGGTCGACAAGCGACCAGCCGCGGTCATCTACTGCGCCCAAGCCGGCGACGTCGTCGCGGCGGTCGGCTTTGCCCGATCGCAAAACCTTCTGGTCGCCGTTCGCGGCGGTGGCCACAACGTCGCGGGAAGTTCGGTGTGCGACGGCGGTCTGGTGATCGATGTGTCGCGCATGAAGAGGATCGAAGTCGACCCGGTGCGCCGGATTGCGCGCGCGGAGGCCGGCATGAACCTGGGAGAATTCGACGCTGCCACACAAGCCCATGGCCTCGCAACGACCATGGGCGTGAATGGCGACACCGGCATTTCAGGACTGACACTCGGCGGCGGGTTCGGCAAGCTTGGCCGAAAATATGGGCTGAGCTGCGACAATCTCGTAGCCGTCGAAATCGTGACGGCGGATGGCAGGTTGCTCAGAGCAGACGCAGCCGAAAACGCGGATTTGTTCTGGGGCATCCGGGGCGGCGGGGGCAATTTCGGAATCGTTACAACTTTCGAATACAAGCTTCATCCCGTCGGCCCCCTGCTTGTGGCAGGGTCCGTGCTGCACCGCTACGATGATGCGCGTGAAGCCATGCGCTTCTATCGAGCGTTTTCAAGCGAAGCTCCCGATGAGCTGAGCCTCGACGCAGCGCTTGTGACGGCGCCCACGGGCGAACGCTTCTTCAGCATCTCGGCGTGTTACATTGGTCCGCTCGCCGAGGGCGAGCAAATAGTCCAACCGTTGAGAGACTACGGCAGGCCGGTAGAAGACCGGATTGCTCCCGTCTCGTATCTTGAAATCCAATCGGCCGGGGACAGCATCTTTCCGCGCGGGCGGCGCTATTACTGGAAGGCGCAGTTCATGCGCGAAATCACGGACCAGGCGATCGATACGCTGCTCGCGGCTTTCGCGATCGCACCCAGCGAGTCGCTCCTTGTCTTTCAACAGGTTGGCGGCGCCATCTCGCGTGTACCAAGAACCGAAACCCCCTACGCAAACAGGGATGCGCTTTACGATTGCTTCCCGATCTCGATCTGGGACGATCCGGCCGATGACGAGACGCACATCCGTTGGGCGCGGGACCTATGGGATGCGATGAGACCGTTCTCGACCGGGGGAGTTTATGCCAACAACCTCGGCGAGGAAGGAGTGGACCGGGTTCTCGCGGCCTACGGTGAGAACTATCCCAGGTTGGCCGCTTTGAAAAACAAATATGATCCTACCAATTTCTTCCGACAGAACCAGAACGTCAGGCCGGCGCCATAGTAGTCAGCATGGCGACAGCCTGGCTGCCTGTTATCAGTGAAACCGAGCCCGGATCGTGCCGTCGAATAATGAATCCGGAGCGCTGACGATAGGCAATGAGCAGCCTCGTCCGCAAAGACCTGAGGGAGCGGCGCCAGCAGACGACGGTGGCATGTCGATCGGCAGCAATGTCTCGGCGGTCGGCATTTAATGGCCGGCGCCCGGCAGTATCTTGCCGGGGTTCATGATATCGAGCGGATCGAGCGCCTGTTTGATGGTGCGCATGATGTCGACGCCATGGCCGAGTTCATGGCGCAGGAAGCCGATCTTGCCCTGGCCGATGCCGTGCTCACCGGTGCAGGTGCCGTCCATGGCGATCGCCCGCATGTTGAGCCGCGCGACGAACTTCTCAGACAGCGCGATCTCCTTGGGGTCGTTCACGTCCATCAGCACCAGCACATGGAAATTGCCATCGCCCGCATGGCCGACGATCGGCGCGATCAAGCCCATCTCGGCAATGTCGGCCTCGGTTTCGGTGACGCATTCGGCAAAGCGCGAGATCGGCACGCAGACGTCGGTCGACAGGCCCTTGGCGCCCGGCCGCAACGTCAGCGACGCCCAGTAGGCGTCGTGCCTGGCCTTCCACAGTTTGGTCCGCTCCTCGGCGACACTGGTCCACAGGAACGGCCCGCCGCCATTTTCTTCCGCGATCATGCCGAAGGTCTCGGCCTGCTCGGCAACACCGGCGTCGCTGCCGTGGAACTCGACGAACAGACACGGGCTCTCGGGATAGTCGAGCTTGGAATAAGTCTTCATCGCCCGCATCTGCAGTGCGTTGACCAGTTCGATGCGCGCCACCGGAATGCCCATCTGGATCGTCGCGATGACGGCGTTGCAGGCCGCCTCGACGCTCGGGAATGGGCAGACGCCGCCCGAGATCGCCTGCGGAATGCCTTGCAGCTTCAAAGTCAGCGCCGTGATGATGCCGAGTGTGCCCTCGGAGCCCACGAGCAGCCGTGTCAGGTCGTAGCCAGCGGAACTCTTCTTCGCCCGCTTGCCGGTCGTAACCGTTTCGCCGTCGGCCATCACCGCGGTCAGCGACAGCACGTTCTCGCGCATCGTCCCGTAGCGCACCGCATTGGTGCCGGAGGCCCGCGTCGCCGCCATGCCGCCGAGCGAGGCATTGGCGCCGGGATCGATCGGGAAGAACAGGCCGGTGTCGCGCAGATGCCGGTTCAGATCCTCGCGCGTCACGCCGGGTTCGACGGTGCAGTCGAGATCCTGCGGATTGACCGAAAGAATGCGGTTCATCCGCGACGTATCGACCGAAATGCCGCCGCCGGGCGCATTGGTGTGGCCTTCCAGCGAGGAGCCGACGCCAAACGCGATCACCGGCACGCGGTGCGCGGCGCAGGCCCGCACGATTTCCTGCACCTCGGCCGTCGTCTCCGGGAAAGCCACGCCGTCGGGCGCCTGCGTCGGGATATAGGTGGTGGTATGCGCGTGCTGCGAGCGGATGGCCTGACCGGTCTGGAAGCGCTCCCCCAGCCGCTGCTTGAGGATGCCGAGCACCGCCGCGATACCTTCCTCGTTGCGTTCGATCGGATTGAGGTCGCTCAGGGCCATGATTTCCTCCGCGAATGGACCAGCGCCCACGCTTGTTATGCGATTATGGATGCGTAGTCTCCGCAGCCACGCTCTGTCCAGCACCAGAACAAGGAAGTTTCGATGTCCATCTCCGCCCCCTTCGTCTCCAGGCCCATGGACATCGAGAAGGACTGGATCGACTATAACGGCCATCTCAACATGGCCTATTACAACGTGCTGTTCGACCGCTGCTCGGACGAGGCCTTCGAGGCCATGGGCATGGGACTGGACTATGTGAAAGAGCGGCGGCTCACCATCTACACCGCCGAAGTCCATGTCTGCTACGTGCAGGAGCTGCATCTGGACCACAAGGTCACGGTGTCCTTCCAGCTCATCGACCATGACGAGAAGCGGCTGCGGGCCTACCAGGAAATCCGCCATGTCGACGGCTGGCTCGCCGCCACCTCCGAGACCCTGTCGCTGCATGTCGACATGTCCGGGCCGAAGGTGGCGCCCTTCCCGACCGATGTGCTGGCCAGGATCGAGGCGATGCGCGCCGCCCATTCGGTGCTGCCGATGCCCGAACGCGCCGGCCGCTCGATCGCAATCAAGCGCAAATAGGGCGAAGCCGGCATCCATCTCGTCCCATCAGCGCGGAGACCGGGCTGGCTTCAAAGCCACACCCGAAAGTCAAAATCGCAGAACCTCGGATATCCGCCGACACCCGCGCTTGAAGCGGGTTCACACCGGCGTTAACCTTACCGAGGTTTTAACGGGAACAAGCCATTTGAGCCGTTGAACGACTCAGCGGAGCGGTTGAAAACGTCCGCACAAGGGTTGTTTTACGGGCGGTGAGGCGAAGCCGGTTCGAGGAACGTGCATGAAAACCGACATCAAGATCGAGGTGGACAGGCTGGCCGCCGATCCGCGCATATCAGACTACGATTTCTGGCGTTCGCTCAAGAATGTCGACAACGAGATCTTTCACATCGCCAACAACAACGAACCGATTCCGTTCGACATGATTCGCTGGCGCAGCATCTTGAAGCGTGCCCGGCTGAAGCGCGGTCATGCGTAAGGCGGGCGATTTCGATCGCCGTCTGGCGCCGACATTTTTCTCGTAGGTGCCGACGTTTCAAGCAACATCTCACGGATCAAACTTGCCGCCTGATCGCCGCCAACGGCGAGCGCGCGATCACCGGCGATGATTGGATGATCGCCGTGTTGGTCATCGCATAAGGGATGATGCGGTCGATCACCCGTTCGAGTTCGGCCACCGAGCCGACATGCGCCAGCGCGATGAAACAGTCCTCGCCGGTCACCCGGTCGCACTGCGCGATCTCGGGCAGGTCGCGGATGATCTCGGCCACGACAGCCAACTGTCCTGGCACAGGCCGGATCCGTAGCCATGCCGACAGTTTGAGGCCAAGCGCCGCGGGATTGATCTTGACGCAATAGGCTTCGATAACGCCGTTTTCCTGCAGCCGCTTGATGCGCTCGGCCACGCTCGGTGCCGACAGGCCGACCGAGCGTGCCAACTCCGCCGTGCTAATGCGCGCGTCTTCTTCCAGCAGGCGCAGGATCTTCATGTCGGCCACGTCGAGGTCGATGTTTTCAGTTCGAAGGCGCTTCACGGAAATCTCCTTGCTTCCGGAGCAGAAATGGCTGGAGATATCACTCATCATCCATATAAACCGGAAAGATCGGCTGCGATACTGATCCGATGGATGACCAGACGCAAGTCCCGACTGCCGGCCCCGACGCCAGGTCTGCTCCTGCCGGCCCCGACAGCCTGGCGACAAGACTGCCGCCGCATCTCTGGTTCGCGGTCAGCGCGGTCTTCCACTATCTCGGGCCGGCCTTCGCCGTCCTGCTTTTCCCGCATGTCGGCGTGCTCGGCATGGCGTGGCTCCGCATCGCCACCGCGGCGCTGATCTTCGCGCCGGTGACCCGCCCTTGGCGAACCTTCGCCCGCGCCGACTCCCGGACGCGGCTTCTGCTCCTTGCGTTCGGCGCTTGCCTGGCGGTGATGAACTGCTCGTTCTACCTGGCGCTTGACCGCTTGCCGATCTCGCTGGTGGCGGCGATCGAATTCGTCGGCACCATCGCCATTGCGCTGGTCGGCCTCAGGAGCGCCCGCAATCTGGCCGCTCTTGCCATCGCCGTCACCGGCACCTTGCTGTTGATTGACGTCAAATGGTCAAGCGACCCAGTCGGGCTGTTCTGGGCTTTCCTCAACGGCGCGCTCTTTGTCGGTTACATCGTGCTTGGCCACCGCGTTGCGCGGGCGGGCGCCGGCGACGGCATCGCCGGCCTGGGTGCTGCCATGGCGGTCGCCTTCGTTGTCGTGCTTCCGATCGGTTTTGCCGACGCGCTGCCCGCCTTTTTCTCGCCGCCACTGCTCATCGCCGCCATCGGCGTCGGCATCTGTTCTTCGGTTGTACCGTATGTCTGCGATCAGCTCGCCATGGCGCGGCTACCGCGCTCGAGTTTCGCACTGATGCTATCCCTGCTGCCGGTCACGGCAACGCTGATCGGAGTCGTCGTGCTGCACCAGATTCCAAGCCTCGGAGATTGTCTCGGCGTCGTGCTGGTCGTCGCCGGTGTCGCCTTCCACAAACCGGCCTCGGCCGGCTAGTCGAGAAATCCCTTTGCTCCCAGCCAGTTGCGAAAATTCGCCGTTGGTTCCCGCGCTGCGACGAACTGCGGCGAGGCGCTCAAGATTGAACCAAATCCGCGTTTGAGCCGTTGTCTCCCACGAAAAATGGCTTGGAGTGACGCGATGGACTGGAAACGGACCAGGGAACCGGCCGACGCATGGCATATGACCGATGACCTTCATGTCGAGCAAGGCAAGGGCGATCCCTTCGCAGCGGCCATCCGTGCCACGCGCATGTCGATGATCATCACCGATCCGCGCCGGCAAGACAATCCGATCGTCTTTGCAAACGACGCCTTCTTGCGCTTGACGGGATACGAGCGCCACGAGGTAATCGGCAAGAACTGCCGCTTCCTGCAGGGACCCAAGAGCGACAAGGAAGCGATCGCACAGATACGCGCTGCGATCAGGGACGAAGCCGACATCAGCGTCGATATCCTGAACTATCGCAAGGACGGGTCCACCTTCTGGAACGCGCTCTACATCAGCCCGGTTTCCAACGACAAAGGCGAGTTGCAGTTCTTCTTTGCCTCCCAGCTTGATGTTTCGGACCGCAAGCGCTCGGAACACCGCATCACAGCGGACAAGGATCGTTTCGAGAAGGCTGTGAAGGAGCGCACCGCGGAGCTTGAGGCGGCCCTCGAGGCGCAGACCACGCTTCTGCACGAGGTCGACCATCGCGTGAAGAATAATCTGCAGATGATCTCTTCGCTTATCCTCATGCAAAGCCGCACCGTCAGTGACGAGAACCTCAAACGCTCGCTTGGCACGATGCTGGAGCGTATCGAGGCGCTCAGCACAGTGCACCGCCGGCTCTATCAGTCCAAGGATGTCAGCAAGTTCGATGTCTCGGACTTTGCCAGGGATCTCATCTCCGATTTGCTGACAGCTTCGGGACGTTCGGAAATCAACCCGACGCTCGATCTCGAGCCCATCGTCGTCCCAGCCGAAAAGGCGACGCCGGTGGCGTTGATGGTCAACGAGCTCGTCACCAACGCGCTCAAGCATGCCTTCAAGGAAAAGCCTGACGGCACGAGATCGGGCAGCATCGGCATCAAGATGAGCCAGCCCGACGGCCACTTGAACATCGAAGTCTCGGATGACGGCGTCGGCATGGCCGGTGCCAATGGCGACGCCTCCTTCGGCATGCGGCTGATCAAGTCGCTTGCGCGCCAACTGCGTGCCGAAATCGAATGGCGCGATGCCGGTCCCGGCACTCGCGTTGTCATCTCGATGCCGAACGGCCCTCAGCCCAAAAGGAACTTGTCATGACCGAACCACTCAGGATCCTGATCGTCGAGGACGAGGCGCTGCTGGCCATGGAGTTGGAGACCCTGGTCGAGGATGCCGGGCACAGCGTCGTGGGCTGGGCAACGTCACTGGGCGAAGCAAAGGACATGGTTGACACCACGCAGGCGGACATCGCCTTTGTCGACATTCATCTCACCGATGGCCCGACAGGCATCGACGTCGCCGAATATATCGGCGACAGGAAGAACTCGATGGTCGTTTTCATGACCGCCAACCCGAAGCGCATTCCCGACCATTTTGCCGGTGCGATCGGGGTTATCGCCAAGCCCTATACGATGAACGGGCTGACCTCCGCCCTGCGCTATCTGCAGGAAGGCGTGCGGCGCCCGCCGCCGAAAATCGGAGCGCCCGGCGGGCTTCACCCTGTCGCCGGCCTTCGAGATGGTCTGGGCGCCGGCCGCGTGAGGGCGGTGGTTATGCCAGCTTCTGCTTGAGGAAAGCGATCGTCCTGCCCCAGGCGAGATCGGCCGCCTTCTTGTCGTAGCGCGCCGCCGAGGTGTCGTTGTTGAAGGCATGGTTGGCGCCTTCATAGACATAGACCGTGTATTCGACATGCGCGGCGTCGAGTTCCTTCTTGAAGGCATCGATGCCGGCATTGGTGCGATCGTCGAGTCCCGCATAATGCAGCAGCAGCGCTGCCTTGATCCTCGAGACGTCGGCGGCCTTGGGCTGCATGCCGTAATAGGCGACGCTGGCGGCGAGGTCGGGCGCGTTGACGGCCAGCATGTTGGCAATGCCGCCGCCCCAGCAGAAGCCGATGGCGCCGACCTTGCCATTGCCGTCCTTGTCGGCCTTGAGAAAGGCGACCGTCGCCAGGCCGTTGGCCACGGTCTGCGCCGGGTCGAGGTTCGTGAACATGTCGCGCGCCTTGTCCTCATCGGTGGGCGTGCCGCCGAGCGGCGACAGGAAATCGGGCGCGAGCGCCACGAACCCCTCCAGCGCCACGCGCCGGGCGACGTCGCGGATATGCGGATTGAGTCCCCTGTTTTCATGGATGACGATGACGGTACCGAGCTTGCCGGTCTGGTTTGCCGGCTTGACCAGATAGCCTTTCATCTCGCCGCCGCTGCCGGGATAGGTGATGTCCTCGCCCTTCACGCGGGCATCGTTTTCGGCCACGATCGCCGCCTGGGCGGAATTCGCAGCCAGCATCGGCGCGATCGCGGCGGCCGCCGCACCCGATCCGGCAAGCCTCGTCAACTGCTCCATAAAGCGGCGGCGATCGAGTGTCAGATGCGTGTATTCGTCATAAGCATCGATCATCGCCTGGGTAATGACGGGTTTGTCCGCGGTGGCTGATTTCGTCATGGGCGCACTCCTCGATCTCGCTTCTCAACTGCGGTGTCCCTGCCGTCAGCAACATAGGGGCGAGCCTCGCATCGTCCAGTCACGGCTCGGTGACGCTCCCGTTCCTTGACGAGCGGCGGCAATCATCATCACATTTTAGTCATCGGCGATAAATCCTGATGGCGCTGCCACGATACTGAGGGAAACTGCCGGAGATCGATGGCGCGGTACCCGTGCCTTCACGTCCCGGTCACATGTCCCGGTCACAAGGAGCGATGCCGATGACCATGCCCTCCCCGATCCTCGCCGGTGCATTCGTCCTTGCCGCCGCGGCTGCCCTGGCGCTACGCTCGATGGTCGTGCAGGCAGGCAGGCGCTCGATGGTCAGGGTCCGCAGCGACCGCAACCGCCACACGAACCAGAAAATCCAAGGCTGAGGTGAGACCATGAACGTCCAGGATATCGTCAATACCGTCTCGCAGAAGGCGGGCCTCGACCAGGCAACGACGGAGAAAGTCGTCGGCACCATCTTCTCGGTGCTGGAGCATGAAGCCGACGGCACCAGCGCGTCTTCGTTCTTCGCCAAGATACCCGGCGCCGACGACCTTGCGCACCAGTACGACGTCATGGCCGCCCCGGCCGGTGGCGGTGGCGGGTTCCTGTCCTCGCTGCAGGGCGCGCTTGGCGGCGTTCTCGGCGAAAAGGCGGGCGCGCTGGTCAACGGCCTCGCCGCGCTCAAGGCATCCGGCCTCGACATGGCGCAGATCCAGAAGGCCGGCGAGACTTTGGTCCAGCAGGCCGAGGCCGCCGCCGGCCCCGATTTGACCAACCAGGTGCTCGGCTCGGTGCCAAGTCTGAAGAGCCATCTGGGGCTCGGCTGATCGTCGGTTTGCCGAACCCCGCACCCCCTATTTCGGCAGCGCGTAGGCGATCACATAATCGCCCGGCTTGGTGCCGACCGAGCCGTGGCCGCCGGCGACAATGACCACGAACTGGCGCCCGTCCGCGACCGTATAAGTCATCGGCGTCGATTGCCCGCCGGCCGGTAGCCTGGCCTGCCAGAGTTGCTTGCCCGATGTCAGGTCATAAGCGCGCAAATAGTCGTCGACGGCGGCACCGAGGAAGGCAACACCGCCGGCGGTGATCATCGGCCCGCCGATGCCGGGCACCCCGACCTTCAGCGGCAACGGCAGAGGCGTCATGTCGTAGACGGTGCCGTTGCGGTGCTTGTAGGCGATAGCGCCAGTCCTCAGATCCACGCCGGCGACATAACCCCAGGGCGGCGCCTGGCACGGAATGCCGAGCGGCGACAGGAACGGTCCCATCACCACCGCATAAGGTGCGCCTTCGTTACGGTTCAGCCCCTGCTCGCTGCCCTTGGTGTCGCTCGGCGGCGGCACATCCGCGCGGGGGATCAGCGTGGATGTGAAGGCGAGATAGGTCGGCATGCCGAACATCACCTGCCGCACCGGATCGACCGCCACGCCACCCCAGTTGAAAGTGCCGAAATTGCCGGGATAGATCAGCGATCCCTGCAGCGAGGGCGGCGTGTAGCGGCCTTCATAGCGCAATTTGTGGAGCGCAATCCGGCAGGCCAGCTGGTCGAACATGGTGATGCCCCACATGTCGGCCTCGGTCAGCGGCGGCGGGTTGAAGGAAAGGTCAGAGGCCGGCTGCGTCGGCGATGTGTGGTCGCCCTCGATGGCGCCCCCCGGCGCCGGCACCTCCTTGATCGCGTTGACCGGCTCGCCGGTGCGCCGGTCGAGCACATAGAGGTCGCCCTGCTTGGTCGGCGCGACCAGCGCCGGCACGACGGAACCGTCGGCCTTGGTGATGTCGACCAGGCTCGGCTGCGCAGGCACGTCCATGTCCCAGAGGTCATGGTGCACGGTCTGGCGCACCCATTTCATCTGCCCGGTGTTGAGGTCGAGCGCGGTGATCGAGGAGGAGAATTTTTCGACATTGGCGCTGCGGCCCGTGCCGAGCTGGTCCGGCGTCTGGTTGCCGAGCGGCACGTAAAGCAGGCCGAGCTTCTCGTCGGCGCTCGGTGTCGACCACATGTTGGGCGAGTTGGCAGTGTAGGTCTGGCCGGCCGCCAGCGGCGTCGTCTGGTCCGGATTGCCGGAGTCCCAGTTCCACAGCAGCTTGCCGGTGCTTGCATCATAGGCGCGGATGACGCCGGACGGCTCCTGCGTCGAATAATTGTCATTGACCGCGCCGCCGACGATGATTTTGCCGCCCGCGATCAGCGGCGCCGAGGTCGAGTAGTAATAGCCCGATTTCGGGTATGGCATGCCGGTCAACAGATTGAGCGTGCCGGCCTCGGCAAAGGCTGGGCAAACCTGCCCGTTGGCGGCGTCGAGCGCGATCAGCCGCGCATCCGAAGTCGGCAGGTAGACACGCGTCGCGCACGGCTGGCCGGCGGCGCCCGCGGCATCGGCATAGTAGGAGACGCCGCGGCAGGTCTGGTGCTGGCGGTCCTTGTCGAGCTTGATCTTGGGATCGTAGCGCCATTTCTCCTTGCCGGTCGCGGCATCGACCGCGATGGCAAAGTCGTGCGGCGTGCAGATGTAAAGCGTGTCGCCAATTTTAAGCGGTGTTACCTGATAGGTGGTCTCGCCGACATCGTTCGGCCCCTTCACGTCGCCGGTGCGGTAGGTCCAGGCCGGCTTCAGGTTGGCGACATTGTCCGGCGTGATCTGGTCGAGCGGCGAGTAGCGCTGGCCGAACTGCGTGCGCCCGTAATAGTGCCATTCGCCCGCCGGCACATCGCCACCGAGATTGGCGTTGGGAATCACCTTGTCGGTGTCGAGGGCGCCGGCGATATCTTTCGGGTCCGTGGTCATCGAATAGCCGGCCACCGCCAGCGATGCCAGCACGGCAAGGATGAGAGGCGCGCGCCCGTCCGGACCGGCAAGGCCCCGCCGCGCCCACGGTGTCAGCAGCCACAGCGCCACAAGCACGATGATGCCGCCGCGCGGGCCGAGCTCCCACCAGTCGAAGCCGGTTTCCCAGACCGCCCAGGCCAGCGTGCCGAGCACGATAGCCGCATAGAGCCAGAGCGCGGTGGACCTGCGCCTGTAGAGCAGCCAGGCCGCTACCAGGAACGCTATACCGACGATGACATAGTACCAGCTGCCGCCAAGCGTGATCAGCCAGACGCCGCCGCCGCCAAGTGCAAGACCGATGAGGAGAAGGATGAGGGAGGTGATGGTGACAGCCAAGATGATACTCCTTCGACTGTTGCGCGCATGGTGGCGGCCCTGGGCAACCCGGCATCGCGTGCTACCCCCTACGCAACTTTCTCCCGACCGCCGCGCCTGTCAAGCGTAGGTCATCGGCCTGCGGCAGCAAGCTCGTTTCGCCCGCGGCCGTTCACAGCGCCGGCTGCCGCATCGTTTCAGTGGCGGCATCAGGCACTTTAGCGGAACAAAACGTAGACAGTTCTGGTCTTTCGCCACCGAATCACTACATTTCGGGGCAGATGTCCGGCTTTTCCGAAGACATGCCCTTTTTCGACGAACCCAATGCGCGGCCCACGGCCCCGTCGGGCATTGCCGCGCGCGCCATGGCTGCCCGCGGCGGCCAGAACAACGCGCTCGATTATCTCAGGGGGCTTAATCCCGAGCAGCGGCTGGCGGTGGAGACCACGGAAGGCCCGGTTCTGGTACTGGCCGGCGCCGGCACCGGCAAGACCCGCGTGCTCACCACCCGCATCGCCCACATCCTTGCCACCGGCAGGGCGTTCCCCTCGCAGATCCTGGCGGTGACCTTCACCAACAAGGCCGCGCGCGAGATGAAGCAGCGCATCGGCATCCTGATCGGCGAAGGCAATGTCGAAGGCATGCCGTGGCTTGGCACCTTCCACTCGATCGGGGTGAAGCTGCTGCGCCGCCATGCCGAGCTTGCCGGCTTGAGATCCGACTTCACGATCCTCGATACGGACGACGTCGTGCGGCTGATCAAGCAGCTGATCCAGGCCGAGGGCCTGGACGACAAGCGCTGGCCAGCAAAGCAGTTCGCCCAGATGATCGACGGCTGGAAGAACAAGGGCCAGGGGCCGGCCGACATCGCCGAGGGCGATGCGCGCAGCTTCGCCAACGGCAAGGGCCGCGAGCTCTACAAGGCCTATCAGGAGCGGCTGCAGACGCTGAACGCCTGTGATTTCGGCGATCTGCTCTGCCACCCGATCCGCATCTTCCGCGCCAATCCCGATGTGCTGAAGGACTATCACCGGCGCTTCAAATACATCCTCGTCGACGAGTACCAGGACACCAACACCGCCCAGTACATGTGGCTGCGGCTGTTGGCGCAGCGGCCCGAAGGCAAGCCGATCTCCCCCCATGAGGGGAAGATGTCCGGCAGGACAGAGGGGGGCGCCTCGCGCCGACAGGCTGGTGGGGCACCGCCCCCCTCTGTCGGCTCCGCCGACATCTCCCCCTCAAGGGGGGAGATTGGGCGCTTCTCGGCCGAAGCCCGCACCACCGTCAACATCTGCTGCGTCGGCGACGACGACCAGTCGATCTATGGCTGGCGCGGCGCCGAGGTCGACAACATCCTGCGTTTCGACAAGGACTTTCCCGGCGCCACCATCATAAGGCTGGAGCGCAATTACCGCTCGACCGCGCACATACTGGGCGCCGCCTCCCATCTCATCGCCTATAATGAGGGCCGTTTCGGCAAGACGCTGTTCACCGACCGCAACGATCCGGAGGACGGCAAGGTCAATGTCCACGCCGCCTGGGATTCGGAGGAGGAAGCCCGCGCCATCGGCGAGACCATCGAGGCCTACCAGCGCCAGAAGCACAATCTCAACGACATGGCGATCCTTGTCCGCGCGTCCTTCCAGATGCGCGCCTTCGAGGAGCGCTTCACCACGCTCGGCCTCAACTACCGCGTCATTGGCGGCCCGCGTTTCTACGAGCGCATGGAAATCCGCGACGCGATGGCCTTCTTCCGCGTCGTCGCGCAAGGCGCCGACGACCTCGCCTTCGAACGCATCGTCAATGTGCCGAAGCGCGGGCTGGGCGAAGCGACCATCCGCCAGATTCACGACACAGCCCGCGCCCTGCGCATCCCGATGCTGGAAGCCGCCGGCAATCTCGCCGAAAGCGACGAGCTGAAGCCGAAGCCGCGCGCCGCCTTGCGCGAGGTGGCGGCCAATTTCGAGCGCTGGCAGAAGGCGCTGGAAACCACGCCGCACACCGAGCTCGCCGAGACCATTCTCGAAGAGAGCGGCTACACCGACATGTGGAAGAACGACCGTTCGGTCGAGGCGCCCGGCCGGCTGGAGAACCTGAAGGAACTGATTCGTTCCATGGAGCAGTACGAGTCGCTGCGCTCCTTCCTCGAACATGTCGCCCTAGTCATGGATGCCGAGCAGAACGCCGGACAAGACGCCGTCTCCATCATGACGCTGCACTCGGCCAAGGGCCTCGAATTCGAGACCGTCTTCCTGCCCGGCTGGGAGGAAGGCCTCTTTCCCCATCAGCGTGCGCTCGACGAAGGCGGCCGCTCCGGGCTGGAGGAAGAGCGGCGGCTCGCCTATGTCGGCCTGACGCGCGCCAAGAAGAACCTGCATATCTGGTTCGTCTCCAACCGCCTCATCCACGGCCTGTGGCAATCGACCATCCCGTCGCGCTTCCTCGAGGAACTGCCGGAAGCCCATGTCGAGGTCGCCGAAGGCGGCAATTCGTACGGCGGCTACGGCAATCCCTATGGCGGCGGCTCGTTCGCGTCCGGCCGCGGCGGCGGCCAAGGGGCAGGAAGACAGAACCCGTATGGCGCCTCGCGCTTCGACAATGTTGGTGCCAACACGGAAAAATCCGGCGCCTTCTCCAACACCTATTCGACGCCGGGCTGGCAGCGCGCGCAGGCCAACCGCACCGAGGCGACCGACCGCAACTGGGGCACGCGCTCGGGCCATCAGGTCGAGCGCATCGGCTATGGCGAAACAGACTCCGGCTACGGCGCCGGCCGCACCAGCGTGAAGGGCCGCACCATCGACGGCGAACTGGTCGCCAAATCCGTCTCCGACACGCCGTCGGCCTTCAGCGTCGGCGACCGCGTCTTCCACCAGAAATTCGGCAACGGCAATATTTCAGCCATCGAAGGCAACAAGCTGACCATCGACTTCGACAAGGCCGGCCAGAAGCGCGTGCTGGACGGGTTTGTCGCGGCGGTTTGAGCCGAGCCTGCCATCCTTCGCGCAAGCCAGCAAAACCGCTCAATCAACCTTCTTCTCGCCCTTCTCCCCAGCCTTCACGATATCCCCGGTCGTGAACAAAATCTCCTTCAGTTCCACGCGCCAGTCCGTCTTCTGGCGCAGCAGGAATTCGAGATCCATGCCGAAATGCTTGAACTCCTCGCTCTGCGCATTCTTCATGATCGCCTTGGCCTGCGGGTCTTTTTCCACCGACATGCGCTGTTCGTACCAGCTGATCGCTTCCGCCTCCTCGATCAGCGAGGTGATCATGCGGGCGAAAGTCCGCACTTCCTGCGACAGTTCCTCCGGCGGTTCGTGATACTGGTCGAAACCCATGTTGTCCTCCCTCAACGGCTCGCAAATGGAGCCAGGCATTGCCCCGCATCCATGAATGCGTGGGAAGCGCTGCGGGTTCCGGGATCGTGGCCACAATTCTGGAGCAGCGAATAGGCAAGCGGTCTCACGACCAAGCTGTCTTACGAAACGGGCGCCGCGCCGCCCTCTTCCGTGCGCCGCGCGATGAAGGCGTCGAGCACGCCTGACGTGGCGGCGGCAGCAGCCGGCGGCTCGAAATCGGCAAGGATGCGCTTCCAGATGCCGGTGGCGCGTTCGGTGGCGTTCTTCGATCCGCTTTGCGTCCAGTTGCCGAAATTCGACCAGTCGGCCACCAGCGGCTCATAGAAGGCGGTGCGGTAGCGCGCCATGGTATGGCCGGCCGAGAAGAAATGGCCGCCGGGCTGCACCTCGGCGATCGCCTCGAAGCCTATTGCATCGTCGTCGCCGGGGGTTGCGACACAAAGCTCCGCGACGGTCTGCAGCGCCTCGATGTCGGTGACCAGCTTTTCCAGGGAGACGCTCAAGCCCCCTTCAAGCCAGCCGGCCGCATGGATGCAGACCGTGGCGCCCGACAGCACCGAGCCCCACAACGCGAACTGCGTCTCGTGCGCGGCCTGCGCGTCCGAAATGTTGGCCGCGCTGCCGCCGCCCGAGCGCCAGGGCAGACCGGTGAAGCGCGCCAGCTGGCCTGCACCCAGCGTGGCTTTGACGTGCTCCGGCGTGCCGAACGCGGGTGCGCCCGATTTCATGTCGACATTGGAGGAGAAGGAACCGTAGACCACCGGCGCACCCGGCCGCACGATCTGCGCCAGCGTCAGCCCGGCCAGCGCTTCGGCATGCTGCAACGTCAGGGCGCCGGCCACCGTGATCGGCGCCATCGCACCCGCCAGGCAGAACGGCGTGATGATCAGGACCTGACCCGCCTTGGCGAAATCGATGATGCCTTGCGCCATCGGAATATCGAGCTGGCGCGGCGAGTTGGTGTTGATGACGGTGTAGCAATGCGCGCCCGAGCGGAACGCGTCTTCGGACAGCCCGCGGGCCAGCCTGATCATCTCGAAACTGTCATCGACCTGCGGCGTGCCGCGCGCGAACACGAACGGGAATTTGTCCGACAGGGTCAGCTGCGCCCGGTTGACGGCATAGTGGCGAAAACGATTGTCGATGTCCTGCGGCTCGATACACGGCCCCAGCATGTGCAAGACGTCGAAATGCTGCACCAGCTTGATAAGCTCCTCGAAGGCGGCCAGCGTTCCGGGCCGCCGGCCGCGGTCGAGATCGGTGACATTGGGTGCGCCGGAGCCCGCCAGGAACGTCATCGAGCCCAGTTCGAGCGACAGATCGCGAGCACGCGCGCCTGCATTGGCGTGGATCGATCGCGGGGCCGAGGCCAGGGCGGCCACCACCATGTCGCGGCCGATGCGCACCATGTCGGTGTCGGGATCGACCAGCGCGCCGGCGCGGGCAAGCACCTCCCGCGCCTGCGGCAGCAGCACCTTGATGCCCAGTTCTTCCAGCACGCGCAGCGCCGTGTCGTGGATCGACGCCACCTGGTCGTCGGAAAAGATCGGCTGCGGCAGGAACGGGTTCTTCAGCGACCGGTAATCGGGCTTGCGGCTTGATTCGCTGCCGGCCTCGCCCGTGCGTCCGCGCCGGCGTTCGCGCCTGCTGTCCCGTGCCGCGTCATCGACCATCAGAAACTCCTCCTCATTGCCGCATCGCCTTGCCCTGGGGATCATAGGGCGAGGCAGCGATGACCCGCGCCGGCCGCTCGACGCCGACAATGTGCACGCAAAGCGCCGTCCCCTCCCCGGCGAAATCGTCGTCCACCAACGCCAGCGCGACGCTCTTGCCGATCGTGTAGCCAAAACCGCCCGAGGTGACGAAACCGACGCGACGGCCATCATGCCAGACGGGCTCGAAGCCGCTGGCATCGGCATCGACGGCGTCGATCTCCAGCGTCACGATCCGCCGTGCGGCGCCGACGTCACGCTCCTTCAGCGCCGCGTCGCGGCCGACGAAATCGCCCTTGTGGAAAGCGATGAAGCGATCGAGCCCGGTCTGGCCCGGCGTGTAGCCCTGCGTGAATTCGCGCGACCAGATGCCGAAGCTCTTCTCCAGCCTGAGCGCATTGAGCGCGTAGTAGCCGATCTCGGCCAGGCCAAGGTCCTCGCCGGCGGCAAGCAGCGTCTCGCGCAATGTGGCGTGCATGGTCACGGGGCAGCTGATCTCGAAACCGAGCTCGCCCGCGATCGACAGCCGCGCCACACGCGCAGGCACCATGCCGATGTCGAATGCGCCGCAGGCCATGAATGGCAGCGCCTTGCCCGACACGTCTTGATGCGTCGTGCGTTCCAGGATTTTTCGCGCATTCGGCCCCGTCAGCAGGAAGCCGCTCATGGCATCGGAAAGGTCCGTCACCGTGACGCCCTCTCCTGCCTGGCTCTCGAACCAGCGCATGTGGAATTCCCTGAGATAATAGGAGCCCATCAGCCAATAGTCGCCGCCACCCCAGTTGATGACGGTGAGATCGCCCTTCAACCGCCCGTCCGGCCCGAGCATCGGTGCCAGCCGCGCCTGACCCGCCTTCGGCAGTCTGCAGGCGAGCAACCGGTCTAGCCACGCCTCGGCGCCCGGCCCTGAAATCGCGTAGCGCGAATAGGCCGAGATATCGACGAGGCCGGCGGCACGCCGCAGCTGCAGCGCTTCGTCGCCGACGATGTCGAAGGCGTTGGAACGCTTGAGCGTGGTGTTCTCGCGAAAACCCATCGGCGCGAAATAGGCCGGGATTTCCAATCCCCAGGACGCCGTCCATTCGCAACCGGCCGCACTCATGCCGTCATAGGCGCCTGGGCGTTTCAAAGGCCGGCCCCCCGGCAATCGCTCATTGGGAAAGGTCATGACGAAGCGGCGCGAATAGAACTGGCGCGTCGTCTGCCTGAGATATTCGCGGTTGGCGGCGAAGGCGCCGTAGCGGGCGATGTCCATGCCGAAGATGTCGGCCTGCGGCTCGCCATAAATCATCCATTCGGCCAGCGATTTGCCGACACCGCCGCCCTGGCTGAAGCCGGCCATGACGCCGCAGGCGAGCCAGTAGTTTTTCAGGCCACGCACCGGTCCGACGATCGGATTGCCGTCCGGCGTGAAGGTGAAGGCGCCGTTGACCCATTTGCGGATGCCGGCCGTCGCCAGGCAGGGAAAGCGTTCATGCGCCTTGGCGAGTTCCGGGCTGATGCGGTCGATGTCTTCCGGGATCAGCTCGATGCCATAGTCCCATGGCGCGCCGTCCATGTTCCAGTGCTTCGGATTCTGCTCATAGACGCCGAGCAGCAAGCCCTTGCGCTCCTGGCGCAGGTAGGAGAAGCCGTCGAGGTCGACGGCGATGCCGATCTCCCGGTCGAGCGCCGCGATCTCCGGAATGTCCTCGGTGACGAAATAATGATGCTCCATCGGCGTCACCGGCAGGTCGATGCCGACCATGCGGCCGAGCTGCTTTGCCCATAATCCGCCGGCATTGACGACATGTTCGGCGACGATTGTGCCTTGCTCGGTGACGACGTCCCACTGGCCGTCGGCGCGCGCCTTCAGCTCGACCACGCGGTTGCGCAGGATGACATCGGCGCCGCGCTTCTTCGCGGCGCCCGCATAGGCATGCGTCGTGCCGTAGGGATCGAGATGGCCTTCGTTGGAATCCTGGAGGCCACCGAGCACGCCGGTGACGTCGACGATCGGGCAGATCGCTTTGATCTCGTCGGGGCTCACCAGCCGGGCGGTTTCGATGCCGACCGACTGGAACACCGCCCAGGCCGATTTCAGCCACTCCCAGCGGGCGGGATCGCTGGCGATGTTGACGCCGCCGGTCATGTGCAGGCCGATGTCCTGGCCGGATTCCGCCTCGATCTCGCGGTAGAGGTTGATGGTGTAGTCCTGCAGCGCCGCGACATTCGGATCGGCATTGAGCGCATGGAAACCGGCCGCCGCGTGCCAGGTCGAACCGGCGGTCAATTCGGCGCGCTCGATCAGCGCCACGTCGGACCAGCCGAACCGCGTCAGGTGATAGAGCACCGAGGCGCCGACCACCCCACCTCCGATGACCACTGCGCGATAGTGCGGCTTCAAGGCTTCCCTCCCGGTCAGTTCGAAGCCGCACCATATACACACTAGACATAAGTGTCCAGTACGCCAGAGGCGTTCGAGAGGCCGACCAATAATCTCACGCCATCCAGCGTTTCTAGCGGCACATGGGGAGCCCGGTGGACCTGCATCGCGCACTGTCACGCCAGCATCACGTTCACGCCTTAGATCGCTTTGGGGAGGCGCGCGCGGCATCGTCGATGCGGCACCTCTTTCCGTTTTTGTCCTTCGGCCGCTCCGGCATGCTTCGTCCCAAAGAGGATTGTCCATGAAACACCTGTACCGAACCGCCTCGCTCGGCGTCGCGCTAGCCTTGTTCACTGCCCTCACCCCGGCGCTTGCCGACGGCGTGGCCTACATCAACAAGGGCATGGTCGGCGTCGGCCGCATGCCGGCTGCTCAGCGCGACAAGTTCGGCGAGACCTTTGGCTCCGGCTCCGGCATGGCAATCGACACATCCGGCTGGACGCATGATGCCGGTACCTACAAGGGATCGCTCTGGCTCCTGCCCGACCGTGGCTACAATGTAGCCGGCACCACCGACTACCGGCCGCGCCTCAACACCATCGGCATCGAGTTCACACCTGTCGCGCCGGGTGCGGCTCCCGCCGCCGGCCAGGAGCAGACGGGCGTCAAGGCGACGCTTGCCGACACCGTGCTCCTCACCGACGACAAGGGAGCCGATGCCACCGGCCTCGATCCGCTGTCGGATGTACGCGCCGCGGCCGGCGACATGCCGATGCTGCCCGTCGCCACCAACGGCAAGCTCGCTCTCGACAATGAGGCCATCGTGCGACTGCCCGACGGTTCGATGTTCATCTCCGACGAGTACGGCCCCAACATCTACAGGTTCTCGGCGCAAGGCCGCCTGATGTCGGCGACCCAGCCGCCGGCAGCCCTCGTGCCGATGCGCAAGGGAACGCCGAACTTCTCCTCCGACAATCCCGGCCCGGGTGCCGCCGACCCCGATCCGAAGGATCCCGAAACCGGGCGCCAGAACAATCAGGGGCTCGAAGGCATGGCGATGACGCCGGATGGCAAGTTCCTGATCGCCGTGCTGCAGTCGGCGACCAGGCAGGATGGCGGCGATTCCCCAGCGACCCGGCAGAACACACGGGCGCTGGTATACGACGCGTCCGACCTTTCACATCTCAAGCTCGCGCATGAGTACGTCGTGCCGCTGCCGGTGTTCAAGGACGCCAAGGGCAAGACCAAGGTCGCCGCGCAAAGCGAGATCGTGGCGCTGTCGGACACGGCCTTCCTGATGCTAGCGCGCGACAGCGGCAACGGCCAGGGCCTGAAGAAGGGTGACGCGTCGCTCTACCGCCAGATCAACATCGTCGACGTGTCCGGCGCGACCGACATCGCCGGCGGACCTTTCGATGCCGCCGACAAGCCGGTGGCGCCCAAGGGTGTACTTGATCCCTCGGTGACGCCGGCCAAGCTGACGCCGTTCATCGACATCAACGACGCCGCCCAGCTTGGCCGCTTCGGCCTGCACAATGGTGGGGCGAAGGACCACAACGAGCTTTCGGAGAAGTGGGAAGCGATGTCGTTGGCCAGCGTCCTCGACCCGAAGCTGCCCGCTGACTATTTCCTGTTCGTCGGCAACGACAATGACTTCCTCGCCCAGGACGGCTTCCAGGTCGGCGCCCCCTACAAGGCCGACGATGGCGCCGATGTCGACACCATGTTCCTGGTCTATCAGGTCACGCTGCCGGGTCTCGGCAAGAAGTAACGATCACTGCGCAAGCGGGCGCGCGCCTGGCGCGTCCGCCTGAGCAGATCGCGAAGGCTTACTTCAAGAATTCGGCGTCCTTCGGCACGCCCGCATCGATCGGTTCGGCCGTCCTGCTCGACATGATCTTGCCGGCAGCCGACAGATTGGGACCCTGACCGGGGCGGGTCTCGTTGACCCGGCTGTAGAGGTCGATGATATCCAAGGAGCTCGCGCCATGATGGGTCACTCCCCGCCTACATCGACCTGTCCGGTTGAATCTGCGATCATCGCGCACCGGACTCGAGATAGGTTTTATCGCCCATGGACGAAAAAATACCCGCGCGTCGGCGCACCGGCGACCTGACCAGCGGCCCGATCCCACGCACGCTGCTGCTCTTCGCCTTGCCGGTGCTCGGCTCCAACGTGCTGCAATCGCTGAACGGTTCGGTCAATGCCGTCTGGGTTGGCCGCTTCCTCGGCGAATCGGCGCTGACCGCAACCTCCAACGCCAACCTCGTTCTGTTCCTGATCCTCGGCACGGTGTTCGGCATCGGCATGGCGGCCACAATCCTGGTGGCGCAGTCGGTCGGCGCCCGCGACCTGCCCGAGGCGCGCCGAATCGTCGGCACCAGCGCCACTTTCTTTTTCCTCGTTTCGGTGGTGTTCGCGGTCTGCGGCTGGATCTGGGTCGACGCCATTCTGGGCGCGCTTGGCACGCCGGCCGATGCCTTGCCGCTCGCGCGCTCCTACCTGCGCATCATCTTCGTCGCTGTGCCGATGATGAACCTTCTGTCGTTCGTCATGACCGTGTTGCGTGGTGCCGGCGATTCACGCACGCCCTTCATCTTCATGGCGCTGGCGGTCGTGCTCGACATTGTGCTCAATCCCCTGCTCATCCGCGGCATCGGCCCGTTTCCCGAACTCGGCATCGCCGGCTCCGCCACCTCGACGCTGATCGGTCAGACCGTGAGCGTCATCGCCATCCTCGTCGTGCTTTACGCGCGCAAGCATCCATTGCGGCTGGCCGGCGCCAATCTCGCTCTGCTGCGCCCGGATCCAGCACTGCTGCGCATCGTCGTCTTCAAGGGTGTGCCGATGGGCCTGCAGATGATCGTCATCTCGGCGGCGGCGCTGACGGTGATGGGTATCGTCAACTCGTACGGTTCGCAGGTTGCCGCCGCATACGGTATCGCCGCGCAGCTGTGGACCTACATCCAGATGCCGGCGCTCGCCATCGGCGCCGCGGTCTCTTCCATGGCGGCGCAGAACGTCGGCGCCGGCCGCTGGGACCGGATCGACCGCGTCGCCGCCTCCGGCGTCGGCTTCAACCTCGTGCTGACCGGCGCCCTCGTCGCGCTGCTATGGGTCTTCGACCGCTCGATTCTGAGCCTTTTCCTGATCAGCGACAGCGCGGCGATCGATATCGCCGCCCACATCAACAGTGTCGCGTCCTGGTCGTTTATCCTGTTCGGCATCACCATCGTGCTGTTCGCCACTGTGCGCGCCACGGGTGCCGTGATGCCGCCGCTGATCATCCTAGTGATCTCGGTGCTCATCGTGCGCACCGGTTTTGCCTACTACATGCGCGGCGTGATCGGTGAGGAAGCGTTGTGGTGGAGTTTCCCGGCCGGTTCGATCGCCTCGCTGATCCTGGCCGCGGCCTACTATCGCTTCGGCGGCTGGCGCACCTTGCATATGATCGAGAACAGGCCGGCTGCCGGCGAACCGCCCGACACCGGCCTTGGCGTGCCGCGCCAGCGCGCGAACATGACACCTGAAACGCCGAACGGCTGAAGCACGCTGCCGGGACGGCTTTCTCAGCACCTTTGTCTGAGCCCGAAGGCGAGCGCCACCAGCGCGAATACGATGATCATGGCCGCGAAGGCCAGGCTCGCGGCGACAGGACTGGCATAGGTCGACACGATGCCGATGCCGATGACAGGCAAGGCGTTGCCGACAAAGCAGCAGACGAAGAAGCTGGACACGACCTCGGCGCGACGATCCTGCGGCGCGATCTCGTTCACCACTTGCAGGCCGCCGCGATAGCCGAGCGCGGCCGCCACGCCGCAGCAGGCGGTCGCCGCGATCATCAGGGCCATCGAGGCCAGTATCTGCGCCGCCACCACAAGCATCGCGCTTGGGATCATCAAGACCAGCGCGGCCAGCATCGCCTTGCTGCTTCCCATCTGCGCCAACGCCACGATGCTGAGCGCCGCGACCATCGCCAGTTCGAAGAACAGCGCACCGGCCACGGCGTGGTTGGCCTCATGCAGTTGCTGCGCCAGGATGCTGGGCGCCACCGCCGCATAGAAGCCGACCAGCGCCATCGCGCCAAAGCCGGTCACGGCCGGCGCCACGAAGCGCGAGCGGATTTGCGCCGGCACGGAAAGCCGCGGCCGCATGGAGACCTGGCCGAGGCCGCCCGGCTTCTTCACCGTTTCGCGCGTGCGCCAGACCAGGATCGTCACCACCGCCAGCGTCGCCAGGTAAACGATGAAAACCAGGCGCAATGGCCACGGCTCAAATTGGGTCAACAGCCCCGAGACAAGCGCCCCAAAACCGAGGCCGAGAAAGTTGGTGCTGGTGGCGATGACGCTGGCGCGCGACTTTTCGGCATCAGGCAGAAGTTCGGCAATCCAGGCGGTTCCCGTCCCGGCGCCAACGCCGATGCCAAGCCCGCTCAGGATCCGCGCTACATCGAGGGACAGGACATTGCCGGCAAACAGGAAGACAAGCGCGCTGACGATGGCGACGATCATGGCTGCGAGGGCCGCGGGCCGGCGTCCGACGACATCCGAAACGCCGCCGAACACCAGCAAAGCGCCGAGATTGCCGACAACATAGACCGCGTAGATCAGCGTCAAGGTGATCTGCGAAAAGCCGAATTGCTGCTTGTAGATGATATAGAGGGGCGTCAGCACCGTGCTGCCGGCAAACAGCACCGCGATCATCGCCGCGACAGTCGGGATTACGAGGACGTCGCCGCGGGCCTCGTCCTGAGTTTGCGCCAGATCGCGAAAGGCCATGGCCAACCTCGTCACCAGTTTCAGGGATTGCGACGTTAACGCGTCCTTACCGCAGACGTTCCGGCAAACGGCCAGTCTCCTGACACCACGATGGGCCTTGCCTGACCTGGCAAGCCGATGATCGCACAAACGCCAATCGGGGCCAGCGGCCCCGATCCATCACGGCATCCTTGTGCCCTACCAGATGCAATCTACTTGCAGGAGAAACCGGGCGCGATCTTGCACTTGCCGGGACGCGGCTTGTGCGGCGGGCGGTGGTGCGGAGGACGGTGATGGGGCCGATGGTGCCAGTGCGGCGGCCGATGCGGCGGGCGCACGATGATAACGGGCGGGTGCACGACTTGGGCCCGCGAAAGATAGCCGGAACTGGCCCAGCCGCTGACACCGCCGCCATGGATCCTGCACCAGTCAGGCTGGCAGCCGGTCACGTCAACCCTGAAGCCGGCTGGCAGCGTCCCGACCTTGGCGTATCCCGCGCCGGGCCCGGTACGCACGTTGAGGCTGGTCGTGGTGTGGGCGCTGTAGGCGAAGGCCGCGGCGGACGTCCCGAAGACGGCGGCCAGAATGGTCGCTATCGCAAGCAGAAATCGAAGTCTCATCAGTCCCTCCATTCGAGCGCCGACCGTTCGACTGCTTCGGCCGGGCCTGCATCGCAAAGGGAGAGGCAGCGGCAAGAAAAAGTCAACAAGTACCCAAGGCCAATCACCACAATCACCGGGTCGGGCGTGAAGGTTTCCCCTGATATAGTTGAGGAATTTACGGCACGGCGTTTATCGGCGCGCCAACATCCGCTAACAGTTTACTATCTTTCGGCAATTCATAGCGGACCGAGGCAGTGAGCATGGGCAAAGGCAGGGTCGAGGCATTCACCGACGGCGTGGTGGCGATCATCATCACCATCATGGTACTGGACCTGAAGGTGCCGGAAGGCGAGGATTTTTCGGCGCTGCTGCCGCAGTGGCCGATCTTCCTGTGCTACGTGCTGTCGTTCGTCAATGTCGGCATCTACTGGAACAATCTGCACAACATGTTCCACACCGTGCAGCGCGTCGACGGTGGCGTGCTGTGGGCAAACCTGCATCTGTTGTTCTGGTTGTCCTTGATGCCGGTGACGACCGCCTTCATGGGCGAGAACCATTTCGCCACGGTTCCCGTCGCGGTCTACGGATTCGACCTTGCAATGTGTGCGACCGCCTACAGCATCCTGGTCATTGCGCTGCATCGGCTGCATGGGCCGGATACCGCATTCGCCAAGGCCATCGGCCGCGACCGCAAGGGAAGGATTTCGCTTGCCGTCTACGTAGCGGCCGTTGGGCTGACCTTCCTCGACCGGTGGATCGGCGTCGCGCTCTATGTCGCCGTCGCCCTGGTGTGGCTGGTGCCAGACACGCGCTTTGCACGGGTGATCGAAAAATAACTCTTTGTCCGCCGCAATTCCTGAGGGAAAACCGCCTCACACTTTGCCTGGACTTGCTAACCGCGCATCGCTTTCAGCTTCTCCGCCACCGAAGCGGCAAGGTCGGCATAGCGCTCTTCCAGCCGCTCCGCCGCCTTGATGATCGAGAAATCATGGCCGAACTTCTCCAGCGCCATGCGCAATTTCTCGACGAACTCCGCTTGCTTTTCCAATGCGGAGAACAAGGTCTTCACCTGAGCTTCGCTGATATCCGGGTTGGCCAGCATCTGTGGCACCTCACGCCCCATCTGGTCGCCGGTGGCGGTCTGCTCCTTCAGAATTGCAACCCAATCCGTCAATCGGAAATCTCCCTTTTGGCCTCGCAGCATGCGCAGCCACGACCGGACTGGTCAACCCGACGAGCCCCGACGGAGGCTTGCACAAGCCGCGGCGCGCTGGTGGTAGGCTGAGATTCGGAGTAAAAGAGAGGTGTGCGGGTGTCCGCACTTGCAGAGAGCGGATACTGTAATGGCGACGGAGAAAATCGACAAACCAGAAGATTTCATAAATTCATTTTCATTCCATGATGTCATTTTAGACCGAATAAATATCGATTTCGATAGTCGGGACTGCAGAGATAATTACACCGGATATGAACTGGAATTACGAAGGTAGCTATGGATATGTTAAGAGACCATGCAGACTAAAATTTGGATGGACGAAGGCGTATTTCATAGATGTTATTGATTTGGAAGGAGTAAGAATAGGAGGCATAAGTGCAAACTTCATAGGCGACTCAATTTTGGCAAATATTAATATTAATCTCGGAGGCGGCAGTTCTAGCTGGGGACAGGATCGTGCCAGTATTAGTTTTGTGTTTAAAACTCTTGAAATAGACGACATGTAATTACTCACCCACCGAGCAAATTGTGGTCGACAGCATTGAGGTCGATCAGCCCGACATGGCTTTGCAGCCGGATCACGATGGCCAGGCCGCTTGCCGTGCAAGCCCGTTCCGGCGCTAAGTTCGGCGCCATTCGAAAGAAGGAAACCATCGCTGATGATCCCCGACACCGAGATCCAGACCGCCCTGCCGGCGCTTGGCCAAGGCAATACCGCCGTCATCACCGGCGCCGCCAGCGGCATTGGCCTTGCGGCGGCCAAACGGCTGGCGCTGATGGGCATGAAGATCGTGCTCGCCGACATTGGCGGCCCGCGCCTCGACGATGCCTCTCGAGCCGTTTCTGCTATCGCCGGCGACGATGCCGTGCTTGCCGTTGCATCGGACGTGTCGAAGGCCGATGAGGTCGATCGTTTGGCCGATCGGGCATTCGGCGCCTTCGGCGACGTCTCGCTGCTCATGAACAATGCCGGGGTCGGCGACAACCCGGGAAAACCCTGGGAAAACCGCGACGGCTGGAAACGGCTGCTCGACATCAATTTCTGGGGCATCGTGCATGGCGTCGAAGCCTTCGCGCCACGCATGCTGGCGTCGGCCAGGCCGGGCCTGATCGTCAACACCGGCTCCAAGCAAGGCATCACCACGCCGCCCGGCAACCTTGCCTACAACGTTTCCAAGGCCGGCGTGAAGACCTTCACCGAGGGCCTGGCGCATGCGCTGAGGAACGAGCCCGGCGCCCGCCTGTCGGCACATCTGCTCATCCCCGGCTTCACCTATACCGGCCTGACCGAAGGCGCGACGGAAAAGCCGGCGGGAGCGTGGACCGGTGAGCAGGTGATTGATTTCATGCTGGAATCGCTGGTCAGGGGCGACTTCTACATCCTGTGTCCCGACAATGAGGTGGCGCGGCCGCTGGATGAAAAGCGCATGGCCTGGGCGATCGGCGACATCATCGAAAACCGTCCTGCCCTGTCGCGCTGGCATCCCGACCACAAGGATGTGTTCGCGGCGTTCATGAAAGGCTGAGCCTCAAGCCGCGCTCTTTTTCGCGCCCCGCTTCTGGGCAACCGCCTTCTTGGCCGCCATGGCGGCGATCTTCTCGTCGTGCCGCTTAGCCGCCCGCTCGCATTTGTCGCGGATCTCCTCGACCTCCGATTCAGTCAGGTGTTCGATGCCGATAAAATTGTTGTGGCCCTCGCTGACTCGAATCAATTCATCGAGCTTGGCCTGGATCGCCGCGCCGTCACGGTTCTGGGTGTTCTGGATGAGGAACACCATCAGGAATGTAATGATGGTCGTGCCGGTGTTGATCACCAGTTGCCAGGTGTCCGAGAAACCAAAGAATGGCCCGCTAACCGCCCAGACGATGACGATCAGGCAGCAGCCAGCAAAGGTCAGCGGCAGGCCGGTTATATGGGCGACCCAGTTGGCGACCTTGGTGAAAAGCTTTTCCATGTATCGAGCACCCCGCAATGTCTGCCGGCATGAGAAACAAGCGGCGGACCTTTGGGTTCCGATCGCGAAACGAATACAACCCGCACAATTCGATGCACGCGAAGCGAGCATTCGGTACAAAACACACCTTATTGGTTCAACGTCATGATAACCGTGCAGGCAAGAGCCCTGTTCCTTCCGCTTCACAGCGGTTTACCTCTAGCCCCTTCCGCCGCGCCACCCCCGCATGGCGGAAGGGGTTTCATTCCGGAGCGCGCGGAGCATGGTTTCCCCAAAGCGCCGACCGGCACACGAACGCACCGTCGCCCCGCTTTCCCGAAATTTGCTTCGCAGCGACCGCCTCGCCTTGCTGATGGCCTGCGCGGCGGTCACCGCCAGGGCCGAATCGTTCTCTGCGGGAGCTTAAATGGCGTCGTTTTCCCAGCGATCGAGGAAGGTCTCGATGGGCATTGCCTGCATGTCGGGAACCGCCCTGGCGAGTTTCTCGACCGGCCAGTCCCACCAGGCGAGAGCTTCGATCCGGGCCGCGACGTCCGTCGGGAAGCGAGCCCTGAGCGGCTTCGCCGGCACGCCGGCGACGATCGTGTAGGACGGCACGTCCCGCGTCACCACCGCATTGGCGCCGATGACCGCGCCATTGCCGATGGCAATGCCAGGCAGGATGACCGCGCCATGGCCGATCCAGACATCATGGCCGATGGTCACGGCCTTCGACCGCCGCCGGTCGCGAAATGCGGCATCGACGCCCAGCCAGCGAAAATATTCGTTCGGCCGATAGCTGACTTTGTGCTGCGTCAGCCGCTCGATCGGATGCTCCAGCGCATTGATGCGGCTGTTGGCGGCGATGGAGCAGAATTTGCCGATCGTCGTATAAATCGCCTCGGCATGGCGTTCGAAATAGGAGAAATCGCCGACGATGACCTCGCGCAGAACAACACGTTCGCCGATCGCGGCGTAGCGGCCAAGCTTGCAGCCCTTCATCTCCGCCGTCGGATGGATGCGCGGCTCGGGGTCTTTCGCAACGAGATCTTCGGAACGGTCCATGCCGGCGGCTTTACGTCAGAGCGATTGGTCCCGCAAGCGGGGCCAATCATCGGTCAGAACAGTACCGGGAAAAGTCCAACCCGCCTATTTCGGCTTGCTGTTGCTCCACACCACGCTCTGGCCGTAGAGCGGCACCGTGGTAACCGACATCTTGGCGGAACCGTTCTGCACCTGGCGCGAGTGCGACAGATAGATCAGCGTCTCGTTCTTCTTGTCGTATACGCGGTTCACCACCTGCTTCTTCCAGATCAGGCTGAGGCCTTGTTTGAACACCTCCTCGCCGCCCTCGCTCATATCGATGTCGCCGATGGTGATCGGGCCGGTCTGGCGGCACGAGATCGAGGAATCGCTGGGATCCTCGAACCAGTTGCCCTTGTGCAGGCGGTCGATGACGCTTCGGTCGAAATAGGCGACATGGCAGGTCACCCCATCGACCTTGGGGTCCTTGATCGCGTCGATCATGATGTCGTTGCCGACCCAGTCGACGCCGACCTTGCCGACTTCCTCGGCGAGGGCGCTACCGGCGCCAAACAGGACGCAGGCGGCCAACGCGCCGCCGATCAGTTTTCGCCCAGCCAGTTTTCGCCCAGTCCGTTCGAGCCCAATCAGTTCGAGCAAAGAAGCCTCCTCGGTTCGAGTTGCCGGTCTCAGGTGGGGCGGACTGTGCGGCTTTGCAAGCAGATGCGTCAACACCGCGGCGGTTGCGGCAACGCGGCACTTTGCCGTGCGGAGCCAAACCGCTAAGACTGTGGCCGAACAAGAGGCGCACGGTTTTGGTCGGCGCGCCATGACATTACGGACGGACTTTTCTGATGATGCGTTCTATCCTGGTCGGCATTCTCGTCTTGATGGCCGCCGGCATCGGCTGGCTGACGTTCGACTGGTATCGCGGCCACTATGGCGGCGAACCGTTCGGCGCTTCTTTCACCCTGGTCGACCAGAAAGGCGCACCGATCACCGAGGCCGCTTTCCGGGGCCAGCCCAGCGTCGTCTTCTTTGGCTTCACCCATTGCCCCGAGGTCTGCCCAACGACGCTGTTCGAGCTCTCCGGCTGGCTGAAGTCGCTCGGCGACGACGGCAAGAACCTGCATGCCTATTTCGTCTCGGTCGATCCAGAGCGTGACACGCCGCAGGTCATGAACGCCTATGTCAGCAATTTCTCCGACCGCATCACCGGCATCACCGGCGACCCGGACAAGGTCCATGCCATGGCCAAGGCGTTCGGCATCTATTGGAAGAAAGTCGACACCGGCGACGGTGATTACACCATGGACCACACCGCCTCGGTGCTGCTGCTCAACGCCAAGGGCGACTTCGCGGGCACGATCGCCTACGGCGAGAATGCCAGCACGGCCGTGGAGAAGCTGAAGCGCCTTGCCGCGAAGGGCTGACAAAACTCGCATGACCCAGACCCGGCTCCATTTCACCACCGGAAAGATCGAGGCTGAACGCATTTTCGCGGCGCTCGAAACCGCCTTCGAGGATCAAGGCCTGCCGATCGCGGTGCTGGAGGTCGACGAAGACGCCGACATCCACGAGGTCTCGCTCTACGCCGATGGTGACGTCGACGCGGCCGAAGCGCGGCTGAAGGACATTCTCGCCGGCCTCGCTTTGTCGAGACCGGTCGAGCGCGAAGCGCTGCCCGACATCGACTGGGTGGCGCGTTCTCTGGAAGGCCTGAAGCCGGTGCGCGCCGGCCGTTTCTTCGTCCATGGTGCGCATGACAGCAGGAAGCGTCGCAGCGGCGAACTCGCCATCGAGATAGAGGCGGGCCTTGCCTTCGGCACTGGCCATCACGGCACCACCGCCGGATGCCTCGAAATGCTGGAGAACGTCGTGCGCCGCGAGCACCCGCGCAACGCGCTCGACCTCGGCACCGGCAGCGCCGTGCTGGCGATCGCCGTCGCCAAGCTGGCGCATATTCCGGTGCTGGCCACCGACATCGATCCGGTGGCGGTCAAGGTCGCCGCCGCCAATGCGCGGCTCAATCACGTCAAGGCACTCATCGAGGCGGTGACCGCGCCGGGCTTTCATCATCCGATCTTTGCCAGGCGCGCGCCCTTCGACCTCATCGTCGCCAACATATTGGCGCGGCCGCTGATGCGGCTGGCGCCGCAAATGGCAAGGCATATCGCGCTTGGCGGCTCGATCGTCCTGTCAGGCATTCTCGATCGCCAGCGCGACGCGGTGATCTCGGCCTATGTCGGCCAGAACTTCCGCCACGTGAAAACCCTGCATCGCGAGGGCTGGGTGACGATCCACCTCAAGCACTGAGGTTGCGCGGCAGCGTTATCTCTTGTTCCGACCTAAATTGGGCAAAGCGACGGAGTTGGACATGCGGTCACAGCCGACAGCTTCTCGTGCTTCACAAGTTTCGGCCGTTCATATGTCTTTTTCATGAGAACCCCCGTTGTCCCTCGAATGACAAGTTTGCCTTGCGCCGGCAAAGACAGTCAACCGGAACAGCTAAATTAGGCCGAACTTAACCCACCGGTGTTGCCGATTGGCTATGGACACCAAGCGCTTCTGACGCCGAAAAAATGACCTCTCGCACCAGCTTGGCACGGAGTCCGACCTCGGTCAGATCGTCCGCTCGCCTCAGCCTTCCGTTTAGAACTTGATGCCCAGATTGGCCCTGAAGCCATTGTCGAAGGCGTCAGGTCCGAACTGGCCGGCATAGGACAGGCCGAGTGTGGCGTTCTGCGCCGAAACCACGCAATGGTGAGCTCCAAAAGGAAATCCGCGCGGGTCCGTTGCGAATTTGCATCAATGGATATTTGCCGAAGCGCGCACGGTTCTTCGGCATGGCTGGACCAAGCGCGATCGGTTGTCAGCCAGGCGACGCTGTAGCAGTTTGCGCCGGCTGGAAATCGATTCCGATTTACAGCCCCATAGGTTACGGTCGCGCGAATACCGCGAATACCAGGAGGCTCATCATGTTCCAGACCTTCGATTCCGCGGGCGACCCGGCGGTCGGCAAGCCGCGCGTGGCGCTGCTGCGCCAGTGGCTGGCCGCGAATGGCCTCGACGGCTTCATCATTCCGCGCGCCGACGAGCACCAGGGCGAATATGTCGCCGATCGTTCTGCGCGGCTGAAATGGCTGACCGGCTTCAGCGGCTCGGCCGGCGTCGCCGTGGTGCTGCGCGACCGCGCCTTTGTCTTCGTCGACGGCCGCTACACGCTGCAGGTGCGCAACGAAGTCGATCTCGACATCTTTTCGATCGAGAGCCTGGTCGACAACCCGCCCGCGGTCTGGCTCAGGGATAACATCGGCAAGGGCGCGCGGCTGGGCTTCGATCCCTGGCTGCACACGATCGGCGAAGTCAAGGCGCTGCAGGCCTCAGCCGACAAGACCGGCGCGGTGCTCGTTCCGCTCGACAGGAACCCGATCGACATCATCTGGAAGGATCAGCCCGCCGCACCCGTGACTCCCGTCGAGCTGCACCCGATCGGCTTTGCCGGCGAACTCGCCAAGGACAAGCTCGCGCGGCTGGCGGCGGCGATCGGCAAGGACGGCGCCACCCATGCGGTGCTGACCGACCCCTCCTCCATCGCCTGGGCCTTCAACATCCGTGGCGGCGACGTGCCGCACACGCCGCTGGCGCTCGGCTTCGCCATCCTCGCCGCCGACGGATCGCACCAGCTGTTCATGGACAGCCGCAAGTTCTCGCGTCAGGTGGCGGCTTATCTCACGCAGCTCGCCGATCCCCATGAGCCCGGCGAATTCGAAGCCGCGATCGTGGCGCTTGCAAAAAGCGGCGCGAAAATCGCGCTCGATCCGGTGCTGGCGGCCGACCGGCTGCGCATGCTGGTCGAGGACAATGGCGGCACGGTGATTGCCGCGCCCGACCCTGCCCGCATCCCGCGCGCCACCAAAAACCAGGCTGAGATCAACGGCTCGCGCGCCGCGCATCGCCGCGACGGCGCGGCGATGGCCAAGCTGTTGTGCTGGCTGGAGCGCCAGAAACCCGGCTCCCTCGACGAGATCGCGGTCGTCACCAGGCTGGAAGAGACCCGCCGGCAGACCGGCGAGGAAACGCAGATGCCGCTGCGCGACGTGTCCTTCGACACCATTTCCGGCGCCGGCCCGAACGGCGCCATCATGCACTACCGCGTCTCGCGCGCCACCAGCCGCACACTGCAGGCCGGCGAACTCTTCCTGCTCGATTCCGGCGCGCAATACCAGGACGGCACGACAGACATCACCCGCACCGTGCCGATCGGCCAGCCGACCGAAGAGATGCGCGAACGCTTCACGCTGGTGCTGAAAGGCATGATCGGCATTTCGATGCTACGCTTCCCCGCCGGCACGCGCGGCTCGGAAATCGATGCGGTGGCCCGCATGGCGCTGTGGAAGCATGGCTGCGACTTCGCCCATGGCACCGGCCATGGCGTAGGCTCGTACCTGGCCGTGCATGAGGGGCCGCAGCGCATCGCCCGCACTGGCACCGAAAAGCTGCTCGAGGGCATGATGCTGTCCAACGAGCCCGGCTACTACAAGGAAGGCTCCTACGGCATCCGCATAGAGAACCTCATCCTGGTGACGCCGGCCGAACAGATCGAGGGCGGCGACATCGCCATGCACGGTTTCGAAACGCTGACGCTGGCGCCGATCGACGTCAGGCTGGTGCGCACCGATCTGCTGACGCGTGACGAACTGCACTGGCTCGACACCTATCATGCCCGCGTGCTGGCCGAGATCGGACCGATGCTCGACGGCGAAACGCTGGCCTGGCTGGAAAAGGCGACGGCACCGCTGCCGCACGACGCGAAGATTTGATCTGAACAAGGCGTTGACCAGATATCGACCTGCAACGATCGCTTAAAAGTCGCTGGATCGCCCACTAGGCAAGCCTAAGGCATGGAACAGGAAACTATTCCCGAAGGGCAAAACCCGCGATCGTCTGCCGAAATCTTTGCAGACCTACGCGTGCTGACGCAAAGCGCTGGGTCTCTGCACGAAATCTCCGCTATCATTTATCGCGATTGGGTCGTCACGGTCGACACTCAGGAGGGCCGAGTAACAGATGATCCAGAATATCGATGGTCCACGTCAAAGCTTAATAAGAACGAGCTTTTGCTATTGTTAGGCCTATGCGTTCAGTCGCAGAGTGATTTAAATTATTTGGTGCTGGCGGCTGACGACAATTTTGCGGTGCAAGCCGACCAACTTCTCCGCGAGCTTCACGATCGCATTTTACAGGATAGTGCGCCCGCATTCGAAGCGGACACGGAGACATTTATCGCACGCCCTGAGTCGATTGGGCTCGTTGCGCGCGAGGCGATCTATTACGGCGCCGAGAGTCTATACTTGCACCAATTTTTAGGCTTCACGCGGCAACGCTACCGAGAAGACGCGATATGGTTGTTGCAGAATGCTGGCCTCTCAATCCTTCCAATTATCGAGATCGCGAAATTCATCGTTGATCGTATCAATACCCAAATGACGGCCATGGGCTATATGCGCAAAGAAGGCCGCAAGTTTACCCAAGGCGACCTGACAAATAGCCTCCTGATTTCGAAGTCGGATATTCAAAAGAAGTTCGGGCAGAAGGCAAACGCATTCTTCACGCGCTTCACCACTCCCGCCACGGGGACGAACGCCAGCTTCGTCGATCCATTTGCGATCAATCAAGTGGCCGTCGCACCGATCATCGACCTCGGCGAACACCTCTATGTGCCGAGCCAATACCGGCTTTTCGAGACTATCTACGAGAGCCCGTTCTACTGGATGATGGCCGACAAGTCATATCGCGACACAGCTGCATTGCATCGAGGGGCATTCCTCGAAAGAGCTACAGCTCGCATTTTTCGTTCGGTCTTTGGTGCGGAGAATGTTTACGAGAACGTGACTATCCGCGATGGATCGAAAGACATTGCCGGCGAAATCGACGTGCTCGTTGTCTACGGTGAGTTCATCCTTGTTACGCAGGCAAAATCGAAGCGCGTGACCTTGAAAGCGCGTGCCGGCGATACGGACGCATTGAAGACAGACTTTGAAGGCGCGATCCAAGCTCCCTACCGGCAGGCGGTCGAATGCGCGAAATTGATCCGCAAAGGCGCTGACTGCATCACGCAGGAAGGCAAAGTCCTCACTTTCCATTCCCTGCCACGCATCTTTCCGGTCGTGATCCTCAGCGACCCTTTCCCAGCTTCAACCTTTCTCTCTGGCACGATGCTTGAGCGCGGCGACGATATCGCTCCTGTCGTCTGGGACCTAGGCGTACTGGACTGCGTCGCCCGGCTTCTGCCCACTCCGATCGAAATGATCTTTTACCTGAAGAGCAGGTCAGAGGTCTTCGATAAGGTACTTTCGGACAGCGAGTACAATTTCCTCGGATATCATATCCGAGCCAAGCTCGCGCTGTCCGATGAGTTTGACATGATGATGTTGGAGCGGGATTTCGCAACCGTCGTCGACGACTACATGATCACAGCCGACTTGGGGATCATGGCGGAACGACCGCTTGGGATTCTGGAGCGCCTTAAGATACCTGCCATCTCCGATCTGCTTGCTGCGCTGAAAACCGCCGAGCCGAGGATAGCGTCAATGGTGATCGACCTTTACGATTTTTCCAGTGCAGCGCTTGAGGATTTGTCGGCCACCATCATAGAGCTTCGAAAGGAAATAACCTCGACCGGCAAAGCGATAAAAGCATTCTCGATCCCGACCGCAACCGGCGGCCTCACCTATGCCGTTACGCAAAAGCGCGATTCGAACGCCGCGCAAGCCGCCCAAGCGATCGGTGCCAAACACAAGTACGACAGCAAGAGCGATCGATGGTACGTCATCTTAGACAGTGTCGAGACCGACATTCCTATTGATGGACTACTTCCACTGGTTTGGCCTTGGAAAGAAGATGAGCAGGAGGCACAGAATTCTGATCGGATCGCCAAGCTCTTCAAATCGCGGCAAGAAATCAGAAGGGTGGGCGACGCTGCGATTGCAAAGAAACGGCGATAGGCGTGCCACGGCTGCTCCGTCTACCCCACGAACTGCCGTGCCAGGATCAACACCGCCGCACCCGCAAGAAACATCGCCATGAGCCCGCCACGCAACGAAACCACCGCCGTGACGACCAGCGCCGCCCACTCCGCCGGTCCGGCATGCAGCAGCTCCGGCGCCACCAGCGTCGTCAGCACCGCCGCCGGCACGGCATTGAGGCCAGCTTCCACGCGCGGATGGATGTTCTCGAAGCGGGAGATGACCAGATGGCCGCCGACGCGCGTGAGATAGGTGGCGATCGCGCCGGCGATGATGATCCAGAATGTCGTGCTCATGGCCTGGTCTCCACGCCGCTGTGGTGCGGCGGCAGGATGACGGCAAGCAGCACGCCGGCAACGGCGCCGATGGAAACATGCCAGGGCGAACCTACCGTCTTGTAGGCGATGATGGAGGCAGCGCCGCTGGCGATGACCACCGGCAGCCACAGTGGCCGCTTGCGGAAGCCCATCACGAGACCAAGGAAATAGATCGGCAGCAGGAAATCGATGCCCAGCGCATGCGTGTCGGGGATGAGCTTGCCGAACAGTGCGCCGAGCGCGCTTTCGACGATCCAGAACAGATAGACCGGCAGGCCAAGCCCCAGATACCAGGCGAAGCCCACGGTCTGGCCGGATTGCGCCCGCGCCTCGGCGACCGCGAATTGCGGGTCGGTGAGGATGAAATAGCCGAGTGCCTGCTGGACGACAGGCCAGTGCGCGATGCGCCGGCCGATGCCGGCGGAGTAGAGCACATGACGAAAGTTCACGGCGAAGATCGACAGCACGATCAGCCACGGCGCGACATGCTGGCCGAACAGCTGGATGCCGACCATCTGGCTGGCGCCGCCATAGACCAGCGCGCTCATCAGGAAGGCTTCGAGGACCGAGAAGCCATTGTCGACGGCAAGCGCCCCGAACAGCACCGCAAACGGCGCCGACGCCACCACGACCGGCATGGAGAGCCGCACGCCCTGCCAGAAGTCGCTTCTGCCGCCGCTCTCTGAAATCACGTCCGTCGCCATCGGCCACTCCTGATGCATGTTGCCCAAGGTGCGTAGCGGTTCTGGGACAACGACATGCACGAGAACAAAGGGAGTGGCGGTATTTAGGTGGCACGGCTTGCCGTGTCACACGAATTCGCTTGAGCCAAACGATCAGCGGAAATGATCGTCGCGGCGCTTGCGTGGAAACTCATTCCTTCGCGGTCTTGCCCTCGATCGCCCTGCCCCAGTCGAGCAGCGGCTTGGCGCGGAAGGTGAAATCGACAAGTTCCTCGACCAGTTCCGGCCCGTGGATACCAGCCGGATCGATGACGTGGCGGACGACAAAATGCCGGCTGCGGATGGCGGCGACAAGATCTTTGTCCGTGATGTGTTCGAAGCCGCGCGGCGTGCGTTTCATGCCGCCTTCGGCATCGAGTTCGAGGCCATTGTCCTTCAACGCCTTCACCATGGCGCGAAACCTCTCTGGCCACACCTCGATGGCCCGGCGCATCGCCAACAGCAGCGCGGCCTCCGGCTGCCACCAGGCGACGCCGGCAAAGCAGCCCTCTAGCCCGATATGGACGTAGAAGACGCCCTGCTCCATCTTGGTGCCGTCCGGCGACAGGATTGCCGAGAGATGCCTGTTATAAGGCCGCTTGTCCTTGGCGAAGCGCACGTCGCGGTTGATACGAAACAGCGACTTCTTGCGATCGCCACGCAGGCCGAGGCCTGCCTCTGCAAAGCGTAGCGTAAGCGTGTCGACGAGATCGCCGAGTGGGTCGCGCAATTCCTTTTCGAACAGTTCGCGGTTCTCCAGGAACCACTCGCGGCTCTGGTGAAAATCGAGCGCTTTGAGGAACGGAATGGCCTTGGGGCCGAACCCTTTGAACGCTTCGTCCGTCACGACTTGCCGACCCGCTGCAGCCAGGTGTCCTCGTCGATGACTTCGACGCCGAGTTCACTGGCAAGCTTGAGCTTGGAGCCCGCACCCGGCCCCGCCACCACCAGATCGGTCTTGGCCGAAACCGAGCCGGCCACCTTGGCGCCGAGACGTTCGGCCATTGCCTTGGCTTCGGAACGGGTCATCTTTTCCAGCGAGCCGGTAAAGACGATCGTCTTGCCGGCGACCTCGCTGTCGGCCGAGACGGTGACGATATACGGCTTCGGCTTGACCTGCTCCAGCAGCTTCTCGAGCACGTCGTCATTGCGCTCATTGCCGAAGAAATCGCGCAGCGCATCGATCACCGTATCGCCAATGCCGTTGATCGATGGGAAGACCGCATGCGGATCCTCCGCCGCCGCTGTCTCCTTGCCGACGCGGATAAGCTCCTCGATGGTCGAGAAGGTCCGCGCAAGCACGGCGGCCGTGGTTTCGCCGATATGGCGGATGCCGAGCGCGAAAATGAAGCGGTCGAGCTCCGGCTCGCGGCGCGAATCGATGGCCGCGAACAGCTTGTCGAGACCCTCATAGTTGCGGTCCTCGACGCTGCGCACATTCTTGCGGGTCTTGCCGGACGCCGCCTCGCGCTGCCTGGCCTGTTCCTCGCGCCGCTCGGCCAGCGCCCTGGTCACGGCGGGGCGGCGCTCCCTGAGCGTGAAGATGTCGGCGGCTGTCTTGATCAACCCGGCATTGAAGAAAATATCGATGTTCTCGGCGCCCAGGCCTTCGATATCCAGGGCTCCGCGCGACACGAAGTGGCGCAGCCCCTCCACTGCCTGCGCCGGGCAGATCAGCTCGCCGGTGCAACGGCGGCGCGAATCCTCCTTGCCGGTCTTCTCGTTGATCTCGCGCGTCGCCGGCGAGCCACAGATCGGGCAGGTGTGTGGGAATTCGTACGGCACGGCATCGGGCGGGCGCTTGTCGATGACGACGCTGACGATCTGCGGGATGACATCCCCTGCCCGCTGGATCACCACCGTGTCGCCGATGCGCACGTCGATGCCGTCGCGGATCGGCTGGCCGGTGCTGTCCAGACCCTTGATATAGTCCTCATTGTGCAGCGTGACGTTTTCCACCACGACGCCGCCGACCGTCACCGGGGCAAGCCGCGCGACCGGCGCCAACGTGCCGGTCCGGCCGACCTGGATGTCGATCTTCTGGACGGTCGTCATCGCCTGTTCGGCCGGGAATTTGTGCGCGACGGCCCAGCGCGGCTCACCGGTGACGAAACCCCAGCGGCGCTGCAGTTCCAGCTGGTCGACCTTGTAGACGACGCCGTCTATGTCGTAGCCGAGCGAAGAGCGCTGCTCCTCGATCCGGTGGTAGTGCGCGACCAGTTCCTCGACCGATTTCGCCCGCACCATCAGCGGGCTGACCTTGAATCCCCAGTCGGCGAATTTCTGCACCGATTCGTACTGCGTTGGTGCCGGATCCGTCGTCGTATAACCCCAGGCATAGGCAAAGAATTTGAGATTGCGGCTGGCGGTGACGGCGGGATCCTTCTGGCGCAGCGACCCAGCTGCCGTATTGCGTGGATTGACGTAATCCTGGCCACCGACGGCGGCCGAGCGCGCCTTGAGCGCCTCGAATTCCGCATAGGTCATATAGACCTCGCCGCGGATCTCGATGGTTTCGGGCCAGCCTGAACCTTTGAGCTTCGCGGGAATGTCGGCGATTGTCCTCAAATTGGCGGTGATGTCCTCGCCGACAGCGCCGTCGCCGCGCGTCGCACCCTGCACGAACACGCCCTTTTCGTAACGCAGTGAGGCCGACAGCCCGTCGATCTTCGGTTCGGCGGTGAAGGCGATGTCGAGATCCTTGTCGCGGTCGAAGAAGCGCCGGCCGCGCTCGATGAAATCGGTGACATCAGCGTCGGTATAGGCCTTGGCGAGGCTGAGCATCGGCACGGCATGGCGCACCTTGGCGAAGCCTTCCGCCGGCGGCGCGCCGACCCTGCGCGACGGTGAATCCTCGCGAACCAGGCTGGGAAAGCGCTCCTCTATGGCAAGGTTGCGCCGCCGCAACGCATCATACTCCGCGTCCGTGATCGTAGGCGCGTCCTCGGCATGGTAGCGCCGATCATGACCGGCGATCTCTTCGGCCAACCACTGGAGTTCGGCTTCAGCCTCGCTTTCGCTGAGCGAATCGACAGGTTTTTCGGCCATGCTTTTTGTTCCTGAACGGTGGTGCGTCACAATAGAGCATGATCCCGAAAGGTGGGAACCGGTTTTCGGAAAAGATCATTCCTGAACAGCAGGATGGAGCCATATCCTGACTCGCCCCATGACGCCCGATAGTCTCATGCCGCGTTTGTATTCTCGCGCAGCAGCCGCTCGGCCGCGGCGCGCGCCTCGTCGGTGATCGTCGCGCCGGCCAGCATGCGGGCGATCTCCTCCTGCCGCGCCGTCCTGTCCATCTCGGCAATGCCGGTCGCGACACGGTCGGTGCTGCCCGATTTGGAGATCAGGAAATGTGTTGCCGCGCGCGCCGCCACTTGCGGGGCGTGGGTGACGGAAAGCACCTGGACGCGCTTCGACAGCCGCGCCAGCCGCTGGCCGATGGCGTCGGCCACCGCGCCGCCCACGCCGGTGTCGATCTCGTCGAAAACCAGTGTCGGCGCGGAACCCCGATCGGCCAACGCCACTTTCAGCGCCAGCAGGAAGCGTGACAGTTCGCCGCCGGAAGCCACCTTCATCATCGGCCCGGGCCGCGTGCCGGGGTTGGTGCGCACCCAGAACTCGATCTGGTCGATGCCCTCCTCCATGCGCGCGTCAGCCTCGCTCTTCATCTCGACGATGAAGGCCGCGCGTTCGAGCTTCAGCGCCGGCAATTCGGCCATCACCGCCTTGGTCAGGCCGACCGCCGCGCCATGGCGAAGCGAGGACAACTGTGCGGCGGCGATGTCATAGGTTTCGCGCGCGGCGGCGGCCTGCTTTTCCAGTCCGTGCAGGCGCTCCTCGCCGGCATCGAGATCGGCGAGATCGGCAACCATCGTGTCGCGCAGCTGTGCCAGATCGTCGACGGCGACGCTGTGCTTGCGCGACGCCGCGCGCAGCGAAAACAGACGCTCTTCCGCTTTCTCCAGCCGCTGTGGATCATACTCCGTGGCGCGAAGCGCCACCTCAACGCCCGATTGCGCCGCATCGAGCGACAACATTGCTTCATCCAGCGACTTGACCACGTCCTCGAGCAGTCCGGGCGCCTCGGTCGCCTTGCGCTGCAGCCGCCTCAGCAGGCTGGCCAGTTGCGGCAAGGGCGAGGACGGGCCCGAAAGCACATCCTGCGCGTCGTGGATTTCGGAGGCGATCTTCTCTGCGCGCATCATGTGGGCGCGCAGCTCGGCAAGTTCGGTTTCCTCGCCGGGCTGCGGATCGAGCTTGGTCAGTTCGGCGACCGCGGCGCGCAGATAGTCGGCCTCGCGTGCCGCGGCTGCCACCTTGGCGCGATGGCGCGTCAACTCCTGCTCGCAGGCGCGCCAGTGCCGCCATGCCTCGCCCGTCGAGCGGACGGCGCCGAGATGGCCGCCGAAAGCATCGAGCACATCGCGGTGTGCGCCGGGATCGACCAAGGCGCGTTCATCATGCTGGCCGTGGATCTCGACCAGAGCCCGGCCGACATCGCGCATCAACGTCACGCTGGACGGCTGGTCGTTGACGAACACACGGGTCCGGCCATCCGCCGTCTGCACGCGGCGCAGGATGACGTCGCCGTCATCCTCGATGGCGTTTTCGGCAAGGAGCGCCCGCACCGGATGGTTGCGCGGAACATCGAATACGGCAATGACCTGGCCCTGGGATGCGCCATGGCGCACCAGCGAGGCATCGCCACGCGCGCCGAGCGCCAGCGACAGGGCATCGAGCAGGATGGATTTGCCGGCGCCGGTTTCGCCGGTCAGCACGGAAAGACCCGGCTGGAAGTCGATGTCCAGCTTTTCGATCAGGACGATATCTCGGATCGACAGTCTGGAAAGCATGAGAAACCGGACCTATTGCATGCCGCCCAAAGTGGACCCGGTTTCGGGATAACGACAGGCACGAAACAAAAAGACTTAAGGCGGCACCCGACAGTTGGAGTCGCAGCGCCGCACTATCTTTTTGTTTGAGCTTCGGATCAATCCGAAAAAGCGCGCTGCGCGCGCTTCGCTCGGATGCTCTGCGGGTCAGGCGCCGGTGATCAGCTTCCCGGCCTTGGATATCCACGATCCGGCATTTTCGCGCGGCGCCAGCCCGTTGCTCTGCAGCAGCTTGTAGGAATCCTTGTACCACGAGCTGTCGGGATAGTTGGTACCGAGCACGGCGGCGGCCGTCTGGGCCTCCGAGGTCAACCCCAATGCGTAATAGCTTTCGGTGAGGCGGGCGAGCGCTTCCTCGACATGGCGGGTGTTGGAATAGTTTTCGACCACGGTGCGGAAGCGCTTGACGGCGGCGATGTATTCGCGGCGCTCCAGATAATAGCGCCCGATCTGCATTTCCTTGCCGGCGAGCTGGTCGTTGGCGAAGCGGATCTTTTCCTTGGCGTCGTCGACATATTCCGACGTCGGCCAGCGCGTCACCAGATCCTGCATCGTCTGCAGCGTCTGGCGTGCTTCCTTCTGGTCCTGCGTCACGTCCTTGATCTGGCGATAGTAGCTGAGACCAATGATGTACTGGGCATAGGGCGCGTCATCCGTGGACGGATAGAGGGCCAGGTACCGCTTTGCCGACTGGATCGCGTCGTCGTAGCTGCCCTTCCGATAATCGGCGAACGCGCCCATCACCATCGATTTGCGGGCCCATTCCGAATAAGGATGCTGGCGGTCGACCGCGTCGAACTTCTTGCTCGCCTCGTCCAGGCGTCCCGCATTCATGTTTGCGAGGCCCTGATTGTAGAGAACGTCGGCCGGCTCGGTCTGATCGACATAGGTCGACAGGTCGATATCTTTCTCCGACGACATGCAGGCCGCCAGAAAGAGCGATGGAACAACCACCGAAAGCGCCAGGAAAACAGACCGCTGCGGCGCTTTCGATTGACCGACTCGCTTGAAGAACATGATTGGATTCCGCCCTTTCGGCGTTATTTTAATGCTCGTTGCATGCAGTTCCCCCAAAACTGGTCCCCACTTCTAGGCGACATGCACTAATCGACGGCAGCAGCCATAAACCATAACCGCCTTGCCCGGCAACGCTATGTCCAGCCAATCGCACATTTTTGTGGCGGCGGACTGCGGCGTGAAAATCTATGCAATTTCGCTGATGGATGATGCATTCATGCAACACCCATGCAGCCATGGAATACGAAAAAGATTAAGAAAATCAAATCATCCAGGGCGCATAGAGCGGCGCATTGACGGCGCTCATTTCCGCCGCGCGACCACGCTCACGGCGTGTCGTCTCGACGATCTCGAAGGCCGTGCGGTCCGACAGCAGGCGCCGCAGCGCGGCTGCGTTCAGCCGATGGCCGCCGCGATAGGATCGGAAACAGCCGATGAAGCGCGCACCGGCCAGTGCCAGGTCGCCCATGGCGTCGAGCGTCTTGTGGCGCACGAATTCGTTGGGGTAACGCAGGCCGCCCATATTGATGACGCGGTTGTCGTCACCGATCACCAGGGAATTTTCCAGCGAGGATCCCAGCGCATAGCCGGCGGCCCACAGCCGTTCGACGTCCTTCATGAAGCCGAACGTGCGGGCACGGGCGATGTCGCGGCGGAAAATATCGGCATTGATGTCCGATGCGAAGAGCTGACGGCCGATCGCCGGGCTTTCGAAATCGATCTCGACCTCGAAACGGGTACCGTCATAGGGTCTGAACTCGGCCCAGGAGGCGCCGTTCTCGATGCGAACCGGCTTGACCACCCTGATATAGCGGCGCTTGACGGCCAACACCTCGATGCCGGCCTGGTCGATGGCTTCGACGAATGCCATGGCGCTGCCGTCGAGGATTGGGACCTCATGGCCGTCGATCTCGATGAGGACATTGTCGATGCCGAGCCCGAACAGGGCGGCCATGATGTGCTCGACGGTGGCGATGTGCTCACCCGAGGGATCGCCAAGCATGGTGCAAAGATCGGTGGCGCCGATTTCGGAAAACAGGGCACGGAACTCGCGGCCTTGCCCATCCCCATTGAGGAGCTGGAACACGATGCCGGTGTCGGCATCCGAGGGCAGGAAACTGATAGAAACTTCTTTGCCGCTGTGAACGCCGGTGCCTGCAAGCGACGCGCGCGTCTTCACTGTCGTCTGGTGGTCGTGCAAGACAATCCCCATGAGCCCGTAATGCCTAGGTCCGCTTCTCCAGCCCGAGGGCGCGGCTCTTGTTAAATCGGCAGGCAGGGCTACTTCCCCCGAAATCCCGGCAAACCGACTATGGTAGGCAGCGAAGATAGTGTCCCGGCAGGGAGACTCCAAATCACGGTTTCTTACTCTTTGTAACCGCGAACTGGAACATGTACGGCGTCATAACCGATTGATTATGCTATGTTTTAAACGTTAACAGGCAAGCAATTTCTTGCCTGCCTGTTAACAATTGTTACAGTCCGTTAACCGCTCAGTTGGCTTGGCGGCGCAGGAACGCCGGAATCTCCAGCTGATCGTCGTCCTGAGTCGCCCTCACCTGCGGCGTCAGGCGGCCCTGGTCGTCCAGCTGGCCGCGGCGTGGCGCGTAGAGCTGGGCATCCTGGCTGGCGAGGCGGCGCACTTCCGGTGCGGCCTGGCGCAGTTTGGGCTCGCGCGGCTGCGCCGGCTGCAGCCGTGCAGGTTCCTCTTCGCGACGGGTCAGGCCATTGGTCAGGCGCTTCAGGAGACCCATCGGCCCGCTGTTCTCGTGGTCGGCCGGGCGGCTTTTGGCATCCACCTCTGCCTTCACCACCGGCGGAAAGTCCTCGACGCGCGGCATGCGCTGCGGCGCCATCGCCACCGGCTGCTGGACCTCACGCAGCATCTCGCGCGGCTGCGGGGCCGGCTGCATCATCTGCTGGACAGGCATCGGCTGTGGCTGCGGCTGCGCGGGCGGCGCCTGGAAGATCTTGCTCTGCGGGCGGAAATCGTCCGCATGGGCGACCGGTGCCGGACGAGCCTGTGCCATGGCAGCGGCATTCGCTTCGGCCAACTGGATGGCTTCGGCAACCGGATCGGCGGCGCGCGGCTCATACACCGTCTGCTGGACCGGCGCCGGGCGGCTTTCCACCGCGGCGACTGCCGGCCGGGCGGCCGGCTTCGGCGGCGCGGTGCGGATCGAGATCGGCGCGGCGGCAATTTCAGCCGCCGACTTGTCGATGCCGGTCGCGACCACCGAGACGCGGATGACGCCTTCGAGTTCCTCGTCGAAAGTGGCGCCCAGGATGATGTTGGCGTCCTGGTCGACTTCTTCGCGGATGCGGGTCGCCGCTTCGTCGACTTCGAACAGGGTCAGGTCGCGGCCGCCGGTGATCGAGATCAGCAGGCCCTTGGCGCCCTTCATCGAGGTTTCGTCGAGCAGCGGGTTGGCGATCGCGGCTTCCGCGGCGGCCATCGCACGGCCTTCGCCGGAAGCCTCGCCGGTACCCATCATCGCCTTGCCCATCTCGCGCATCACCGAACGCACGTCGGCGAAGTCGAGGTTGATCAGACCTTCCTTGACCATCAGGTCGGTGATGCAGGCGACACCGGAGTAAAGCACCTGGTCGGCCATCGCGAAGGCGTCGGCGAAGGTGGTCTTGTCATTGGCCAGCCGGAACAGGTTCTGGTTGGGGATGACGATCAGCGTATCGACGCACTTCTGCAGCTCTTCGATGCCGAAGTCGGCCGTCTTCATGCGGCGCTGGCCTTCGAAGTGGAACGGCTTGGTGACGACGCCGACGGTCAGGATGCCCTTTTCGCGGGCTGCGCGTGCAACAACCGGAGCCGCACCCGTACCGGTGCCGCCGCCCATGCCGGCGGTGACGAAGCACATGTGGGTGTTGGTGAGATGGTCGAGGATCTCGTCGATGCACTCCTCCGCCGCCGCGCGGCCGACTTCCGGCTGCGATCCGGCACCGAGTCCCTCGGTGACATGCGCGCCAAGCTGGATCAGCCGGGAAGCCTTCGACATGGTCAGCGCCTGCGCGTCGGTGTTGGCCACGACGAACTCGACACCGCGCAGTCCGGCGGTGATCATGTTGTTCACGGCATTGCCGCCGCCGCCGCCGACACCGAACACGGTGATGCGCGGCTTAAGCTCGGTGATGTCCGGCTTCTGCAGATTGATGGTCATTGTCTCCGTCCTTTGCCTTTCACGCCGCTTCGCCGCCGCGGCCGCCTATGGGGCTGTCCCCGTCAATTAGAAACTGTCTCTCAACCACTGACTCATGCGATGCAGTTTTCCACCCGTTCCGGTCATTCTGAGACCGGAAATGCCTTTCGCCGGATGGCTCTCGAAGTTCGCCATCTGCGGATAGATCAGAAGCCCGACCGCGGCCGAGAAAGCCGGGCCTTTCGCCGCCTCTGGCAGGCCCGCCACGCCGAGCGGGCGGCCGATGCGCACATTGCGCCCCAGGATGCGGCGTGCCGCCTCGGGCAGGCCGGCCAGTTGGCTGGCGCCGCCGGTGAGCACGACGCGCTTGCCGACAGCATTGCCGTAGCCGGATTTGTTGAGCCGGTCGCGCAGCAGTTCGAGCGTCTCGTCGATGCGGGCGCGCACGATGCGCGTCATCACCGAACGCGGGATCTGCAGCGGCACGTCGCCATCGTCGCCGATCGGCTGGATCGAGACCAGGTCGCGGTCGTCGGCGCTGCCCGGCAGCGCCGAACCGTGCATCACCTTCAGCCGCTCGGCGGCATCGAGCGAAGTCGAAAGCCCCTTGGCCATGTCGAGCGTGACATGGTTGCCGCCTATGGCGATGGCGTCGCCGTGAACGAACTTGCCTTCCGAAAACACCGAGATCGTCGTCGTGCCGCCACCCATGTCGATGCAGGCGGCACCGAGTTCCAGCTCGTCGTCGACGAGGGCGGCCAGCCCGCTGGCGTAGGGCGTCGCCACCATGCGCTCGACCGACAGGTGCGAACGGTTGATGGAGAGCTCCAGGTTGCGCATCGGTGCCGCGTCACCCGTCAGCACATGCATGTCGACGCCAAGTGCATCGCCCACCATGCCGCGCGGATCGCGCACGCCGCGTTCGGCGTCGAGCGAGAAGCCGACGGGCAGCGAATGGATCACCTCGCGCTCGGCCTTGAGCGCCTGCTTGGCGCCGGCACCGAGCACGCGTTTGATGTCGGCCTGGTCGGCCTCATGGCCGCCAAGGTTGATGGTGGCCGAGAAGCTTTCGCTCTTCAGCCGGCCGGCAGTCATGTTGACGATGAGCGAATCGACCGTCAGCCCGGCCATGCGCTCGGCGGCGTCGACGGACAGGCGAATGGCATGCTCGGCGCGGTCGAGATCGACAACGACGCCCGACTTCACGCCTTGCGATTTCTGATGGCCGATGCCGATCACCTGGATCCGGTGCGAGCGACCGCGCAAAAGCTTGCCGTCATCGTTCGGCTTCAGCTTGGCCACCATGCAGCAGACCTTGTTCGAGCCGACATCCAGCACCGTCAGGGTGCCGGACCGGCGCGACGAGGCGTCGCCAGAACCGCCAAGCCAGCTCATATCTTCGTCTCCGGCTTGCGCTTGAGGGTCTTTGGTTTCTCGTTGAGCGCGGCCTCGCGCTGGGTCGCCGCCTGCGGCGTCAGCTCCACCACCAGCCGGTCCGTCAGGCGCATGTCGACAGCGGCGATGTCGCGCGACAACAGCCCCTTGTCATGGTCCATCTTGACGAGTTCGGCGAGCGCCTTGTCCTCGCCGTCTTCTGGCAACTTGATGGTGATGCCATTGTCCAGCTTCAGGTCCCAGCGCCGCTCGCCGACGCGGACATAGCCTCTGATGCGGCCGGCGAGGTCGGGATATTGTTCGATCTTGGCCAGGAAATCGGGCGCCTTTTCCGCCGCGCCGGTGCCGATCAACAGCGGCAGGAGCACCTGCTTGCCGCCCGAGAACGGCGCGATGACGGTGCCGTCCTTCTCGATGACGGAGAGATCGTTGCCCTGCTGCCAGAGCGCGAAGGCTTCCCGCTCCTCGACGCGCACTTCCAGCGTGTGCGGATAGACCTTGCGCACCGCGGCAACCTGGATCCACGGCAAGGTGGCTATGCGCTCCCGCGCGGCCTCGGCATCGAAGCCGATCAGCGACGTCCAGCCATCGAGCTCGAGCCTGTCGAGAATGTCTATCTCCGAAGTCTGACGGTTGCCGACCACCTTGACCTGATCGACGGCAAAGCCGGTGCGGGCGGTGATGCTTTGAATGATGCCGTCGGCATGACCGCCAAGGTAGGCACCATAGGCCCCACTCGAGACCAGCAGCACCGCCGACATGATCGCAGAGGAGAATCGCGGCGCCTGGAATTCGCCATCACCCAGGCGCGTCAGAATGCGCACCGGGCGGCGAAGCACGCGCGGCAGAACGAAATGGTCCAACGACAATGGCAGGCCGAACAGCGACGGCCCGGCCGCGCCCCTCACCTTACCCTGTCCCCATTTCAACGCAGACACGAAGCGTCCTCCACCATCCAACTCAACAGCTCACCAAACGAATGCCCGGCATGGGCGGCAATTTCAGGCACCAGAGACGTCGGTGTCATGCCCGGCTGAGTGTTGACCTCGAGCCATACAACCTCGCCATTTTCGGAGTGACGATCGTCATAACGGAAGTCCGACCGGGAAACGCCCCGACAGCCGACAGCTTGGTGAGCCTTGAGCGCCAGTGTCTGTATTTTTTGGTAAATATTCGGTGAAACTTTTGCGGGGCATTCGTGTTTTGATCCCCCCGCGACATATTTTGAATCATAGTCGTAGAAGGAATGGCCCGTCGGGATGATCTCGCAGACACCAAGCGCCACGTCGCCCATGACCGCGCAGGTCAGCTCGCGCCCATGAATGTAGCGCTCGACCATGACGGTATCGCCATATTTCCACTCGGACGACCCGATGACCTGCGGCGGATGCGACTGCCCCTCCGACACGATGACGACGCCAAAGCTCGACCCCTCGCTGACCGGCTTGACCACATAGGGCGGCTTCATCGGGTGCTTGTTCTGGATGGAAAAGCGATTGGCGACCTTCGATTCGGCGACGGGAACGCCGACCGATTTGACGATCTTCTTCGCCTGCTCCTTGTTCATGGCAAGCGCCGAGGCGAGCACGCCGGAATGGGTGTAGGGAATGCCGAGATATTCAAGGATGCCCTGGATGGTGCCGTCCTCGCCAAAAGGCCCATGCAGCGCATTGAACGCGACATCAGGCTTGAGTTCGGCAAGCACCGAGCCGACATCGCGCCCGACATCGACGCGGGTGACATGGTAGCCTTCCTGCTCAAGCGCATCGGCACAGGCCTTTCCGGAAGACAGGGACACGGGCCGCTCGGACGAGAAACCTCCCAGCAATACGGCCACATGCTTGCCCTTCATTCCCCGTCATCCCCTCTCACTGCGGATCAAAATCCAAGATTTCCGCAACATTGAGTCCGAGTCTCCCAGCAGGTTGCCCCCCAGACGGAAAACGCGGGTAACGCGTCGAACGACTCAAATCAGGAAACGCTTTAGGGCAGAGAATCAGAGAGTTGATTCACTGGCAAGTACTTATGAATCCGAGAGATTCACTTTCTGAGAAAATGGATGCGAAAACCGCGTCGTTGAGTCTTTGCAGCAACGATTTCACGGCATTTCGATCCGGTTCAAGTTCACGCATCACGTGAACTTCAAGATGCGCTAAAGAAGCTGGCCTAGGAACTCCTGCACGGCATGTCCGGAGCGGAAATTGCCGATGCGCTTGATCTCCCACTGCAAGCGGATGCCGGAATGCTCGAGCACTCGCGCGCGCACCGTCTCGCCGAGATATTCGAGGTCGTAGCCGGTCGCGGTGCCGGTGTTGATCATGAAGTTGCAATGCATCGGCGACATCTGCGCGCCGCCGATCATCAGGCCACGGCAACCCGCCTTGTCGATTTCCTTCCAGGCCGAGGTGCCATCCGGATTCTTGAAGGTCGAGCCACCGGTCTTCTCGCGGATCGGCTGCACGGTCTCGCGATGGTTCTGCACCGCATCCATCGCCGCCTTGATCACCGCCCTGTCCTCGGCAAAGCCTTCGAAAACGGCCGAGGTGAAGATCAGCCCGGACGGCGCCGCCGAATGGCGGTAGGCATAGCCCATCTCGGCATTGCTCAGCGTCTGGACATTGCCCTTGCGGTCGAGCGCGCGCACCTCGACGACGCGCTCGCGGGTCTCGACGCCATTGGCGCCGGCATTCATCCTGAGCGCGCCGCCGATGGCGCCTGGAATGCCGTGGTAGAAATGGAAGCCGCCAATGCCGGCCTCGAGTGCCGCCGCCGCCACTCGCTTGTCGGGCGTCGCGGCACCCGCCTTGATCCTGATCGGGGAGATGACTTCGGCCTCGCCAAAGCCCTTGGCGGAAAGCCTGACGACGAAACCCGGAATGCCGCCGTCGCGGACCAGAAGGTTCGAGCCGACGCCGACAATCGTCAGGGGGATCTCTTCGGGAACCGCCTTGAGGAACGCGGCAAGGTCATCCTCGTCCGCCGGCTGGAACAGCGCCTCGGCAAGGCCGCCTGCCCGGAACCAGGTGATCTTGTCCATCTCGGCATTCGGCGTGATACGGCCGCGCAGGCCGGCCAGCCGGTCGCCAAGTCTGTCGATCAGGGCCTGGCCGTTCATCATGAGGCGGCAAGCTCCTTCGGCAGAGCATAGGCCCATTGGGTGATATTGCCGGCGCCAAGGAAGACCACGAAGTCGCCAGGCTTGGCGATGTCGCGGATGACGGGTGCGATATCAGCAGGCCCCTCGATATAGCGCGCGTCGCGATGACCGCCGGCGCGAATGCGCGACACCAGCGCATCCGATGTCACGCCCTCGATCGGCTCTTCGCCGGCGGCGTAGACCGGAGCTACCATCACCGTGTCGGCATCGTTGAAGCAGGCGGAGAACTCGTTGAACAGATCGTGCAGCCGGGTGAAGCGATGCGGCTGGGCAATGGCGATGACGCGCCCGTTGGTGGCGCTGCGCGCCGCCTTCAGCACCGCCGAGATCTCGACCGGGTGATGGCCGTAATCGTCGAACACGTCGACGCCGTTCCAGGAACCGGTATGCGTGAAGCGGCGCTTGACGCCGGCGAAGGACGACAGGCCTTTCTTGATCGCATCGGCCGACAGGCCGAGTTCGTGCGCAACCGCTATCGCGGCAGTGGCATTGGAGACATTGTGGCGGCCGGGCATCGGCAGGCGCAGGCCCGATATCGTCGTCTGGCCGCGCCCCTTGCGGTCGCGGATGACCACGTCGAACTCCGAGGTCGCCCCTGCCATCCGATGATTGCTGAAGCGCACATCGGCCTGTGCGTTCTCGCCATAGGTGATGACGCGCCGGTCCTCGATGCGGCCGACCAAGGCCTGCACTTCCGGGTGATCGGTGCACATCACGCCGAAGCCATAGAAAGGCACGTTCTCGACGAACTGGCGGAACGCCTCGCGCACATTGTCGAAGTTGCCGTAATGATCGAGATGCTCGGGATCGATGTTGGTGACGACGGCGATGTCGGCCGGCAGCTTGAGGAAAGTGCCGTCGCTCTCGTCGGCTTCGACCACCATCCACTCGCCGTCGCCCATGCGGGCATTGGTGCCATAGGCATTGATGATGCCGCCATTGATGACGGTCGGGTCGAGCCCGCCGGCTTCGAGCAGCGTCGCCACCATCGAGGTCGTCGTCGTCTTGCCATGCGTGCCGCCGATGGCGACAGCCTGGCGGAAACGCATCAGTTCAGCCAGCATCTCGGCGCGGCGCACGATCGGCAACAGCTTTTCACGCGCCGCCTTCAGTTCCGGATTCGACTTCTTGATCGCCGTCGAGACGACGATGACCTCGGCGTCACCGAGATTCTCGGCCTTGTGGCCGACGAAGCATTCGATGCCCTTGTCGCGCAGCCGCTGCACATTGGCGCTATCGGCCTGGTCGGACCCTTGGACCTTGTAGCCGAGATTGTGCAGCACCTCGGCGATGCCGCTCATGCCGATGCCGCCAATGCCGATGAAATGCACGAGGCCAATGGTCTGCGGCATCTTCATGCGTGCGTACCCTTCCTGAAATCCGATACTGTTTTGCGGGACGCAATAGCCTCTGTGAGGTCGGCGAGCAACCGTGCGGCGTCGGGCCTGCCGACCGACTTCGCCGCAGCAGCCATCGTCGCGAGCCGCTCCGGTTGGTCCACCAGGGCGCCGAGCAGTGCCGCGATGCGCTCGGGCGAAAGCGAGGACTGCACATGCACTTCGCCGCCGCCGGCGGCGGCAAGGGCCGCCGCGTTGGCCGCCTGATCGTGGTCAAGCGCGAAGGGATAGGGCACCAGCAGCGCCGGCCGGCCGATGACGGCGATCTCCGAGACGGTCGAGGCGCCGGAGCGCGAGATCACCAGATGCGCCGCCGCTATGCGCGCCGCCATGTCGGTAAAGAACGGCGAGACCTCGACGGCGACGCCGAGCGCCGCATAGGCCGCCTTCACCCGCGCCACGTCGTCCGCGCGGGCTTGTTGCGTAATGACGAGGCGTCTGCGCTGCGCATCGGAAAGCAGCGCGACCGCCCCCGGCATGGCATCGGAAAAGAATTGGGCACCCTGGCTGCCCCCGAACACCAGCAGGCGGAAAGGCTCATCCCCGGCCGAAGCCACGTAAGGTGTCCTCGCTGCTTCGAGCACAGCCGGCCTGACCGGATTGCCGGTCGTCACCGTCTTGACGCCGGTCGCACTCTCATCCTGCGGCAGGAAGCCGCCGGCAATGGCATCGACCCGGCCGGCCAAAGCCCGGTTGGCGCGCCCCATCACCGCGTTTTGCTCATGGATCAGCGTCGGCACCTTGCGCCGCGTCGCCGCATAGAGCGGCGGCAAGGTCGGATATCCGCCGAACCCGACCACGACCTCCGGCTTGACCCTGCCGATGACAGCGGAGGCCTGACGCACGCCGCTCCAGATTTTCCAGAAAGCGCCAAGCAGGGCGAAAGGATTTTTCGAGCCCAACGTCGCCGACTGGATCGGATGGACGGCAGCGGCCGGGAAATGGGCGGCAAACCGCTCTGCGCGGGTATCGGTCGCCAGATGCACCGCCCAGCCGCGCTCGATGAGTTCATGCGCCAGCGCTTCGGCTGGAAACAGATGTCCGCCGGTTCCGCCCGCCGCGAGAAGGATAACGCCCCTGGCCATGTCACTCCGCCGGCATGGCGCGCTGCGGCAGCGTAAAGCCCATCTGCTTGCGCCTTTCCGGCCGCTTGCGCGTCAGCGCCAGCACCATCCCCATCGAGATGGCGATGGCGATCTGCGAGGAGCCGCCATAGGAGATGAAGGGCAGCGTCATGCCCTTGGCCGGCACCAGCTGCAGGTTGACGCACATATTGATGACGGCCTGCAGGCCGAACACGGTGACCAGACCGCCGACCGCATAACGGGTGAAGTCGTCATGTTCCTTCAGAGCCGTGTTGAGGCCGCGCAGCACGATGAAGGCGAAGATCGACATGATGAAGAAGCACATGATCAGCCCGAACTCCTCGCCCGCGACCGAGAAGACGAAGTCGGCATGGCTGTCGGGAATGACCCGCTTGACCGTGCCCTCGCCCGGCCCGACCCCGAACCAGCCGCCATTGATCAGCGCATCGCGGCCCATGTCGACCTGGAACGTGTCGCCTTCGCCGGTGAGGAACTTGTCGATGCGCAGCGCGACGTGCGGAAACACCGTATAGGCGGCGAAGACGCCGCCGACACCGGCGGCGCCCAGCACGATGATCCACAGCCAGGGAAGCCCCGCCATGAAGAACATGATGCCCCAGGTGCCGGTGGTCAGCATGGTCTGGCCGAGGTCCGGCTGCGCCACCAGCAGCGACACGACCAGCACCAGGAGCAGCATGGCGAACAGATTGCCGGGAATGTCGGGCTGGCGCTTGTGTTCGGCGAACAGCCAGGCGCACATGATGACAAAGGCCGGCTTGAGGAATTCCGAAGGCTGGATCGACAGCCCGGCGAGCGACACCCAGCGGCGCGCCCCCTTCACCTCGACGCCGACATAGAGCACCGCCACCATCAGCACCAGCATAAGGCACAGCATGATCAGCGACATGCGCCGGATCTGCCTGGAATCGAGGAAGGAGACCGCCAGCATCACGCCGAGCGCAGGCACGGTGAAGATGATCTGTCGGGTGGCGAAGTGGAAACTGTCGAGGCCGATGCGTTCGGCGACCGCCGGGCTTGCCGCGAAGGACAACACGATGCCGAGCCCCATCAGCGACAGGAACGCCGCCAGGAACCAGCGATCGATGGTCCACCACCAGGTTGCGACCGGACTTTTATCGAGACGGCTCTGCATTATCGTGCCCCTCCGATGGGTTTGACGCCATCTATAGCGCTCGCAGCTTGCCTGAAGGCTTCGCCGCGGACCTCGAAATTCTTGAACTGGTCGAAACTGGCACAAGCCGGCGACAACAGCACCACGGCCTCGCCGCCGTCGTCTTTTGCCGCGTCATGCGCGGCGTGTTCGACAGCGGCCGCCAGCGAGCCCGAGATCTCATAGGGCACGGCCTCGCCGAGTGTCGCCGAAAAGGCAGGTGCCGCCTCGCCGATCAGATAGGCCTTGGCGATGCGCGGGAAGAAGCCGCGCAGCGGCTCGATGCCGCCTTCCTTAGGCAGGCCGCCGGCGATCCAGTAGATGCGGTTGAAGCTGGACAGGGCCGGCGCCGCGGCATCGGCATTGGTTGCCTTGGAATCATTGACGAACAGCACATGATCCTTGCGGCCGACCTGCTCCATGCGGTGGGCGAGGCCCGGGAAGCTTTCGAGCCCCGACTGGATTTCGCCGAGGTCGAGCCCGACCTTGAGGCAGGCGGTGACGGCGGCCAGTGCGTTCTGCGCATTGTGCTGGCCGCGCAGCGAGCCGATGCCTTCGAGGAAGGCGACACGGCTGTAGCGGCCATGCACCGCTTCCATCAGATTGGTGCCGTCGGCGAAATAGCCGTCGGTCAGCGGCAGCCGTTTGGAAATGCGGATGACCTGCCGTCCCGCCCGCTCCAGCCGCTCGGCGATCTGCGCGCACCAGGAATCGTCAATGCCGATGATCGCGGTGTCGCTGCCCGCCACCAGCCGCTCCTTGATCGAAGCGTAGTGCTGCATGGTGCCGTGGCGGTCGAGATGGTCGGGCGTCAGATTGAGGAGGATGCCGGCCGTCGGATTGATCGAGGGCGCAAGGTCGATCTGGTAGGACGAGCACTCGACCACATAATGCCGGTCGGGCTTCGGCGGATCAAGCGTCATCACCGCGCGGCCGATATTGCCGCCCATCTGCGTGTCGCGCCCGGAAGCTTGAAGGATATGCGCCGTCAGCGCGGTCGTCGTCGACTTGCCATTGGTGCCGGTGATGGCGATGAAGGGAGCATCCGGCGCACGCTGCGTCCGCTCCCTGCAGAACAACTCTATGTCGCCGATGACCTCGACGCCTGCCCCGCGCGCCAGTTCCACGGTCCAGTGGGGCTTGGGATGGGTCAGCGGCACGCCGGGCGACAGCACGAAGGCGGAAAACCCTGCCCAGTCTGCGCCACGCAGGTCACCGGTGGCAATGCCGGTGGCGGCCGCCTTGGCGACGCTGTCGGGATTGTCGTCCCAGGCCAACACCTCAGCGCCGCCCTCGATCAGCGCGCGCGCCGTGGCGATCCCCGAGCCGCCGAGCCCGAAGAGCGAAACACGCTTGCCTGCGAAGGATGCGGCGGGGATCAAATGGCGGCCTATCTGAGCTTGAGGGTGGAGAGGCCGACCAGCGCCAAGATGACGGCGATGATCCAGAAGCGGATCACCACCTGGCTTTCGGTCCAGCCAAGCTTTTCGAAATGATGGTGGATCGGCGCCATCAGGAACACGCGCTTGCCGGTCATCTTGAAGTAGCCGACCTGGATGATGACCGAGAAGATCTCGACCACGAACAGGCCACCGACGATGACCAGCACAATCTCGTGCTTGGTGGCGACCGCGACCGTGCCGATCAGGCCGCCCATGGCCAGCGAGCCGGTGTCGCCCATGAAGATCGCCGCCGGCGGCGCGTTGAACCAGAGGAAGCCGAGGCCGGCGCCGATGACCGCGCCGAGCACGACCGCCAGCTCACCGGTACCGGGCACGAAATGGATCTGCAGATATTCGGCGAACACCGCGTTGCCCGAGAGATAGGCGATGACACCGAAGGACGCCGCCGCGATCATGATCGGCACGATCGCCAGGCCGTCGAGACCGTCGGTGAGGTTCACCGCATTGCCGGCGCCGACGATGACGAAGCAGGAGAACGGAACGAAGAACCAGCCGAGGTTGATGATGAATTCCTTGGCGAAGGGGAATGTCAGCGACGACGAGAACGGCGCCTGGCCATTGTGCATGATCGCCCAGGCGGCGATGCCGGCGATAACGAATTCCAACGCAAGCCGCGCCTTGCCGGAAAAGCCGAGATGAGACTGCTTCGTCACCTTCAGATAGTCGTCGTAGAAGCCGATCGAACCGAAGCCGATTGTCACCAAAAGCACCACCCAGACATAGATGCTCGACAGGTTCGCCCATAAAAGCGACGAGCCGATGATGCCGGACAGGATCATCAGTCCGCCCATCGTCGGTGTACCCGCCTTCTTGAAATGCGTCTGCGGCCCGTCGGCGCGGATCGGCTGGCCCTTGCCTTGCCTGAGCCGCAGCGAATTGATGATGGTCGGCCCGAAGATGAAGACGATCAGCGCCGAGGTGATCAGCGCGCCGCCGGTGCGGAACGTGATGTAGCGGAAGACATTGAAGACAGAGATCTTGTCCGCGAAATCGACCAGCAGTGTGAACATGCGCTTTTCGTCCCCGACTTGATCTAGGTCTGGTTGCTTGTTGTCGTCTCGGCCGGGAATTTGCCCAGCAGCGCATCGACCAGTTTTGCAAAACCGATGCCCTTCGACGATTTGATCATCACCACGTCGCCCGGCTTCAGCGCGGCGAGCAGCACCGGCTTCAACTCCTCGACGCCGGCGCGGTATTCCGTCCTGATATCGCCCGGCAGTGCTTCCGACAGCGACCGCATTTCCGGCCCGCCGAGAAAGACCGTCCGCGTGCCCGTGCCGACGATGAGATCGGCAAGAGCGGCATGCAGCTTGGCCGAGTGGTCGCCGAGTTCGAGCATATCGCCAAGAACGGCGATGCGCCTGCCCTCGCCCGTCACCGGCGTCGCGTTGAGCAGCGCCATGGCGGCCGCCATCGAGGCCGGATTGGCATTGTAGCTCTCGTCGATCAGCGTGATTTGGCCACCGGCCTGGCCCGAAGTCGGGCCACCGGGATGCCGCAGCACATGGCGCTTGCCGCGCCCGCGCTCGGCTGAGAGATCGGCCAGCGCCAATGCCACCTTGTCGAGATCGGCGCCGACCAGATGCGCGGCGCCGAGCACCGCCAAGACGTTCTGCACCATGTGCCGGCCGGGAGCTCCGATACGAGCGATCATATCGTGGCCGCTGATCCTGGCGGCGATGTCGGAATGATCGGCATGCAACTCGCACTTGACCAGCTTGAAGGTCGAGCGCGCATTCTCACCGAAGCCATAGATATGCTCGACGCCGGCAGCCTGTGCCATCTTGTCCAACAGCTTGAAACGCGCATCGTCGCGGTTGAGGATCGCGGCCCCATCGGGCTCAATCCCCTCGAAAATCTCGGCCTTGGCCCTGGCGATCTCGTCCAGATTGCGGAAGAAGCCAAGATGCGCGGCCGCGATCATGGTGACGACGGCGACGTGCGGTCGCACCATCTTCACTAGCGGCCGGATCTCGCCGGGATGGTTCATGCCGATCTCGAACACGGCATAGTCGCAGTCAGCGGGCATGCGCGCCAAGGTCAGCGGCACGCCCCAATGGTTGTTGAAGGACTGCGCCGAGGCATGCACCTTGCCGACGGCCGAAAGCACGTGGCGCAGCGCCTCCTTGGTTGTCGTCTTGCCAGCGGAACCGGTGACCGCGATGATCTTGGCTTGCGAGCGGGCGCGCGCCGCGACACCGAGCTTTTCCAACGCAACCAGCACGTCGTCGACGACGATGATCGGCGCGGTCAACCGGCCGAGCGACGGCAGCTTGCCTTCCGCCACCACCAGCACGCCGGCGCCGGCCTTGATGGCCGCGGTGACGAAGTCATGGCCGTCCATCGCTTCGCCCTTGATGGCGAAGAAAGCCTCGCCCGGCTGCAGGCTGCGGCTGTCGATCGAAATGCCCGATATGCCTTCGGGCATGGGGCCGAGCGGCCGCCCGTCCATGGCGGCAACCAGCGCTTCCGAGGTCCACAGCAAACTCATGCGGCACGCTCCCTGAGCGCGGCGCGCACTTCCTCGTGGTCGGAGAAATGCAGGGTTTCCGAGCCGATCGTCTGGCCTTCCTCGTGGCCTTTTCCAGCCACGATCAGCGTGTCGCCGGCATGCAGCATGCCGACAGCCTCGTGGATTGCCTTGCGCCGGTCGCCGATCTCGATGGCGCGGGGCGCGGCGGCAAGAATGGCGGCACGGATGGTTTCGGGCACTTCGGAGCGCGGATTGTCGTCGGTGACTATGACGACATCGGCAAGCCGTGTCGCGATCTCGCCCATGATCGGCCGTTTGCCACGGTCACGATCGCCGCCGCAGCCGAACACCACCATCACGCGCCCGGTGGTGAACGGACGCACCGAGGCCAGCACGTTCTCCAGCGCATCGGGCTTGTGGGCGTAATCGACATAGACCGGTGCGCCGCTTGCCGTGGTGCCGACTAGGTCGAGCCGGCCCGGCGCGCCTTTCAATTTCTCCAATGCCGCCAAGGCCTTGGCGACAGGTGTTCCAGTGGAAATGGCAAGTCCTGCCGAAACCAGCGCATTCGCGATCTGGAAATCGCCAGCGAGCGGCAGGTCGATCTCGTATATCACACCGTCGGCCTCGACCTCGGCGCGCTGGCGATGACGCTCATGCTCGACCCGCTTCAGCCTGAGAAAATCGCCGTGGCGGCCGACCGTCAGCACGTCAAGCCCGGCGGCCCGCGCCGCCTTTATCGTCGGTTCCGACCACGGATCATCGGCGAAGACGATGGCGGGTGCGCCCTTCGGCAGCAGCGTATCGAACAGGCGCAATTTGGCGCGATGATAATCCTCGACCGTCGGATGGTAATCCATGTGGTCTCGACCGAGATTGGTGAAGCCGCCAGCGGCGAGCTTGACGCCGTCCAGGCGGCGCTGATCGAGCCCGTGGCTGGAGGCCTCCATCGAGGCGTGGGTAACGCCGGCATCCGCCAGTTCCCTCAGCAACTGGTGCAGGGCGACCGGATCGGGTGTCGTCAGCGAACCGTATTCATTGCGGCCGGGCGCGACCACGCCGGTGGTGCCGATCGAGGCGGCTGCATATCCCGCCTGCTCCCATATCTGCCTGGTGAAGGCGGCGACCGACGTCTTGCCGCTGGTACCGGTCACGGCGACCATGGTTTGCGGCTGTTTGCCGAAGTAGCGGGCGGCACTCAACGCCAGTGTCAGGCGCGGATCATCGACCGCCAACACCGGAACCGGCAAATCGCCAAGGGCGCTGCCTTTGCCCGCGACGATCGCGGCAGCGCCACGAAGGGCCGCATCGGCGGCGTAGCTCGCGCCATCAGCCCTGGTTCCGGCAAGCGCGAAAAAGACGACGCCGGGGTTCACCTGGCGGGAATCGGACGAGATGCCGGTAACCTCCAGATCGGCGGAAGCTGTTCCTTCGACTGGCAGGATACCGGCTAGATCTTTGAGCTTCATCGAGTCCCGTTCACCGCAACAAAATAGCGCGCAGTTGCCGGCGCGCCGCAAGAATCACTGATAGGAAACCAGCGTTGCACCATTTTCATGGCTGAAATCTGGCTTCACGCCAAGCATGGCCGCTGCACGCCTGATGATATTGCCGGCCATCACCCCAGCATTGTTGGCAGCGACGTCGGTCATCCCCGGCTTTTCCGGATGCGGGGCGTCGGCGATCGTGAACACCAGATATTGCGGATCGTCCATCGGGAAGGCGGCGACAAAGGTGTTGAAATTCAACTCCTTCGAGTAACGGCCGTTGATGACCTTCTCGGCCGTTCCAGTCTTGCCGCCGACGCGGTAGCCGGGGACCCGGGCGTTTCTGGCCGACCCCTTCTCGGCATTGAGCGAATAGAGATAGCGCATGCCCTCGACAGTCTTTTCAGTAACCACTTTCTTGGCCGCCGCCATCGCATCCTCCTGGCTGCGGACCAGGAATGTCGGCTGCATCAGGAAGCCGCCATTGACCAGTGCCGCGCAGCCGACAGCCGCTTGCAGCGGCGTCGTCGACACGCCATGGCCGAAGGCGATGGTGAACGAATTGACCTGCTTCCAGACCTTGGGCTCGGTCGGGCGGGCGACTTCGGGCAGTTCGGTCTGCATCTTCTCCAGAATGCCGAGGCGATGCAGGAATTCGCGGTGCGCCTCGATGCCAACCAGTTCGGCCTCCCTGGCCGACCCGATGTTGGACGAGTAGAGGAACACCTCCGGCAACGACAGCACACGGTTCTTGCCGTGGAAATCGTGAATGGCCTGGTGGCCGACCCGGATTGGATGCGAAGCGTCGAAGCGGCTCGACATCGTCGCCTTGCCGGAATCGAGCGCCATGGCCGAGGTGAAGCTCTTGAAGGTCGAGCCCATCTCATAGAGCCCGGCCGACATCCGATTGAGCCGGTCCTTGTCCTGTGCATTGTAGGGATTGTTCGGATCAAAATCCGGCACCGAGGCCATGGCCACCACTTCGCCGGTCTTGACGTTGAGCACGACGGCACCAGCGCCCATGGCGCGATAGCGTTCCAAGCCGGCGGCGATCTCGTCGCGCACTACATGCTGGACGCGCAGATCGATCGAAAGCTTCACAGGCCTGAGATCCCTCGCCACCGCGAGGCCCGACGCCTGCAGGTCGCTCAGGCCCTGCTCATCGATATATTTCTCCATGCCGGAGATGCCCTGGTTGTCGATGTTGGTCAGGCCGACAATGTAGGACGAGGTTTCGCCGCTCGGATAGAAACGGCGCTTTTCGGTGCGGAAGCCAAAGCCCGGAATGCCAAGCTGCATGATGTCGGCCTGCTGCTTGGGCGTCAGCTGCCGCTGCAGCCAGACGAAGCCTGCACCGCTCTTCAGCTTGTGGTAGGTCTGCTCGTAGTCGATTTCGGGTAGCACTGTCGACAGCTTCTCGATCGCCTCGTCGGCATCGACGATTCGGCGCGGCTCGGCGAACAGCGACGCCGTCTTGATGTCGGTGGCCAGCACTTCGCCGTTGCGGTCGACAATGTCGGGGCGTGAGGCTGTCACCCGGCTTTGCGGACCGCCCGACAGGTCGGGTGTCTGGAAACCGAGATAGACCAGCCGCCCCGATATGATCGAGAAAATGCCGAAGAACACCGCCATCGTCATCACGATGCGCGCCTTGCCCTTGCCGCCGGTCGCCTTGCGGGCGCCTTCGACCACGATCGATCCGTCCCCACCCGTCCTGGCGCGGCCGACCGTGGCGAAGCGCTTCAGCAGTTTGCCGATCATTGGGCGATGTCTCCGGTCACGACGGGATCCTTGTCGCCCGAAGGCGCCTTGTCGGAATTGTCGGCCATGGCGCCCTGGCGCCCGTTCAGGATGTCCTGGATGTCGAGGGCCTTGGCAGGCAGGTCGCCCAGGCCCACGATCTGCCGGGCGCTGACTGGCTCCAGTGCGAGCTGGGATTTATAGAGTTCGGCCAGCCTCTGCAGCCGCGACGGCTGGGTGAGCAGGCTCCAATCGGCCTTGAGCAGGTCGATCGTGTCCTCCTCGTAGCGTATCTCGGCATGGATCTTCTGCACGGCCGCCAACTGGTCCTCGGCCTCGCGCTTGGCCTTGTAAGTCAGGGCGGCTGCCGAAACCATGACGGCGATCAGGACAATGTCGCTGGTACGAAACACGTGCTTACCTCTCCCCCGGCCGATCGATGCCGGGAAGTTTTGGAAGGCCGAAGATCGAAAAATCGCCGCCGCGCGCCGGCGCCTCGGTGCGGATCGCGGCACGCAGCCTGGCCGAGCGGGCCCGTGGATTGGCGGCGACCTCGGCGTCACCTGCCGTCACGCCGCCACCAGCCTTGCGGAAAGTCGCGGTGCGCGCCTGCGCCTCCGGCATGTGGCGCGAGCCGGTCATAGCGTCGGCGCGGTCGGCGATGAAGCGCTTGACGATGCGGTCTTCCAGCGAATGGAACGTCACCACCACAAGGCGCCCGCCAGGCTTCAGCGCGCGTTCGGCCGCCAGCAATGCCCTGGCCAATTCGCCGAGCTCGTCATTGACGAAGATGCGCAGCGCCTGGAAGACGCGCGTCGCCGGATGGATCTTGTCCTTTGGCGCCCGGCCGATATGCGTCTCGATCGCGTCGGCGAGTTCCAGCGTGCGCTCGAACGGCCGCTTTTCGCGCCGGGCCTCGATCATGCGGGCGATGCGCCCCGCGTGACGCTCCTCGCCGAGAAAGCCGAAGATGCGGGCAAGGTCGCCCGGCTTGAAACTGTTGACGACATCGGCGGCGCTCAGGCCCGCCTGCGCCATGCGCATGTCGAGCGGGCCGTCGGAGCGGAAGGAAAAGCCGCGCTCGGCCTGGTCGAGCTGCATCGAGGAGACACCGATGTCGAGCACGACTCCATCGGCGCTTTCAACGTATTCGTCGAGCGTCGAGAACGGCGCCTGCACGAGCCTCAGCCGGCCGCCGGACTGCGCCTCGAGGTCGCGGCCGGCCGCGATGGCATCCGGATCGCGGTCGATGGCAACCACGGACGCGCCAGCCGCCAGGATCGCCTTGGTGTAACCGCCGGCGCCGAACGTACCGTCGATGACGATGTCGCCTTCCGCCGGCGCCAGCGCTTCCAGCACTTCGCCAAGGAGGACCGGAATGTGGCGGGCCGATCCGCCAACGGCGTTGATATCATCGCCGTGGCCCACCGTCATTCCGGTCGCTCCCCAGCCTTGGCCTCGTGAGCCTTCGTCCCCTGCCGAAGCTGCAAAAGCCTGGCCCGAGCCTGTGCCCCATAGGTCGCAAGCCGTCCCGGCTCCCAGATCTGAAAGAAATTGCCGCGCCCGACAAAGGCCACCTCCGCCGAGATGCCGGTATGTTCGCGAATGAAATCGGTCATGGTTATGCGGCCATCCTGGTCGAGTTTCAGGAATGCGCCGTCGCCATGGCAGAAGAACGACATGTCGTCGGCCGTCTGAAGGAACGGATCTTCCTGAGCGATGCGCTGCTCGTAGCGGTCGAGCAGGTCGAGCCCGCCGACATCCATCGCCGGCAGGTCCAGGCAACGCAGCGCATAAAGCTCCGAATAGCTGCGCCTCTGCACCACGGCACGGAAATGCGCCGGAACGGACACCCGCCCCTTCGCGTCGATCCTGCTCACCGTGTTCGACAGAAACCGGTCCATCACACGTTACGGCCGCTTGCGCCGCCGCACCCCTCTTCGTCGTGTCGCACGCGCCACCGCCGCGCGTTGCCTGCCCCGCACCAACCCCGTCCGCACCGGCGAAAACCGGCAAACGCGCAGCCGCCGCGGCTGCCCGATTGGCGTACGCTTTACCCTGACGCGGAACGAAAGCTTTGGTATGGAAATGGGATATCATGGGGCACTATGGGCGTCAACGGGAATAGGCGTCACAAACACGCACGTCAGGCCGATGAGCGCAGCCTGACAGCACGTCTCGTCTTTATGATCCATTAAGCCTAACGAAGCGTTAAGCTTAATTTCTTCCCACTAGCGGGACGAACCCCCGAACGCCTTGAAATCCCCGGCTTTGCGCTGGGGTTTCAGCCTCTTTCCCGATCATTGCACTGGTGGGCCAAATGCTGTGACAGATCGGTCCCTGAAACAATCCCTGTTACACCAAGGAGAACTGACCGTGAACATCAATTCCCACCTCGACGGCCACGTAAGCATTACCGTCGAACCAGTAGGCCCATATGGCGACCCATGGCTCTGCCTCGACGGCTACTGGAGGAGCGACCCCGACGCGCCCGCTGTGAAGATCGTGGTCGATGCCTATGGCTACCTATCGATCAAGGCTGAAGGCAGAAAGAAAGCAGTCTGCATCGACAAAGAGTTGCTGACAGTTCTCAGCAGCCTAGAAGCGCTGCTCGACGACTTTGAAGAAAGCCTTGCCGCTGGTGCCTGCCCGGATGTTCAGTCGGTTCTAGCCATGGCCACGGCGCGTAATGCAGCCTTTGGGCGTTTCGTGGTCTTGAGGGCTGCCTGATGGCTAAGAACCGAACAGGCGTCCACATCCTCGCCAACCGCGCCGGCCTCTCCTACGCAGACACCAAGCTGCTCCTCTTCGACATCATGCTGAACACCTGTCGGGCTGCTTCAGCGGCTCGAACGCTGGCTATGGCCATCGGCGGTGACCAGCATTTCGTCCCTCTCGAACACCAAGGAAGACGCATTGACCCAACACGACCACTTACTCCAGCGCCAGATCGAGCTGGAGATTGAAATGTCGGGCCTCGGGCGGGATCGCTACCTCTCCCGGGTCCGCAAGAACGTAGACAAGGAGCGCGGCTATGAGACGGATACGGGGCGCACGATCCTCGAAAGCGTGGTCGGTCCCGTCGCAGCGAGCATCACGAAGTTTGTCGACGAGGTGTACTCGGGTCGTCCTGGGCCGCGCGCCGTCGCCGCGAAGCTGATCAAGGACATGGACCATAGCGTGGTCTCCTATCTCGCCTGCAGGGCAATCCTCGGGCGCATGATGAAGCCGCGCGCTCCGGTCCTCCTGACGCTGGCCGTGGCGGTTGCCCGTGCGGTTGAGCTGGAAGCCCGGTTCACTGAGTTCCGCAAGCAGGACAAGGATCGGTTCGACTATGAGCTGCGCAAGCTGTCTGATGACGGCGCGACCGAGCAGCACAAGGCCGTCGTCCTCACCTTCGCCATGGGCAAGCACAACATCGCCTGGGACAGGTGGAGCCGGACGCAGATGATCCACCTCGGCATCCGTCTGGTCGAGCTGTTCGCGGAGAATACTGGCCTAATCATGATCCAGCAGGCCCATGAGGGTGGCGACAAGAACGCCCCCAAGGACCAATACCTCGTCCACCTGAGCGAGCGCGCCATGGCATGGATCGACCAATCCATCCGTGGTGGCCAGCACCTATACCCCGACTTCCTACCCATGCTGGTCCCGCCGAAGGACTGGACGGGGCTCTCAGGTGGCGGCTATTACACCGACCTCGACCGTCCTCTTAAGCTCGTCCGCAGGGCAAGCAAGAAGCAGTTCGAGCTGCTCAAGCGCAAGCTGGCCGAGACGCAGCACAGGGGTGTCCTCCTGCGTGGTCTCAACGCCATTCAGCGGACGCCTTGGCAGATCAACCAGCGGGTCCTCGACGTCATGACCGTGATGGCCAAGACGAATGAGGGCATCGCCGGCCTCGTGCCGGGGGACAGTCCCAAGCCGGATCGACCCATCGGCATCCCTGAGGATGTCGACCCCAAGACGCTGCCTCCGCATCAGCAGAAGCAGCTCCAAGAGTGGAAGTGGGCTGCCCGCGACGTCTACACCGAGAACCTCCAGCTTCGCCAAGACCGGCTCCATCAGGAGACCCTGTTCGGGCTGGCTCAGCGGTTCCGCGACGAGCGGGCGATCTACTTCCCACACAACCTCGACTTCCGTGGCCGCGCCTATCCGGTTCCTCTGGTCATGCATCCGCAGGCCGGCGATCCGGTCAAGGCCCTGCTGCGGTTCGCTGAGGGGAAGCCTCTCGGGGCCGATGGCGCGCGCTGGCTGGCCATCCATGGGGCGAACACGTTTGGCGTCGACAAGGTGTCGTTCGACGAGCGCGTCAAATGGGTTGACGAGAACCATACTCGAATCATTTCGTGTGCCCGTGATCCGTTTGAGGATCGCTGGTGGACTGAGGCCGACAAGCCTTGGTGCTTCCTGGCGTTCTGCTTCGAGTACCGCGACTACATCAACGGCTTGGGTAGGACCGACTTCGTCTCGCACCTCCCTATCGCCCTGGACGGCTCCTGCAATGGGCTACAGCACTTCTCGGCCATGCTCCTCGACGCTGTCGGCGGGCGGGCTGTGAACCTGATCCCGGCGAAGAAGCCACAGGACATCTATCAGGTCGTCGCTGACCGCGTGATGGAACAACTGCGCGCTATCCTCTCCACTGAAGGGATGAATGCAGAAAGGGGACGATGGGCCTACGAATGGCTCACCATGGGGATCGATCGCAAGGTCACCAAGCGGCCAGTCATGGTGCTGCCCTACGGCGGAACGCCACGGTCGTGCCTGAAGTACGTCGACGAGGCTGTGAAGGCCAAGATCGCTGGCGGCTACAAGCATAACCTGGGCGACGATCTGAAGAAGGCCATCGGGTTCCTGTCCAGCATCATCTGGGACAGCATCGGGGACGTGGTCATCGCCGCTAGGGAGGCCATGGGGTGGCTTCAGAAGACGGCCAGGACAATCGCTAAGGTGAACCTTCCGATGCACTGGGAGACGCCGAGCGGGTTCGTGGCCTACCAAGGCTACGTCAACTTCAAGTCGCGGCAGATCGAGACGAAGATCGCCGGCAAGCTGGTCAAGCCTCGCGTCTATGAGGAGACCGACCTGATCGACGTGTCCAAGCAGGCTACCTCGATCAGCCCCAACTTCGTCCACTCCATGGACGCCTCTGCCATGATCCTCACTGTCGACGAGCTGGCTGCCAAAGGTCTCACCGACTTTGCCATGATCCACGACAGCTATGGCACCCACGCCTGCAACACAACGCTGCTGGCCTCGACCCTCCGCAAGGTGTTTGTCGAGATGTACCAGGGCGATCCACTGACCAAGCTGCGGGACCAACTTGTCCTGCAGTCACTCGTCGCTCCCGACATTGGAGCGTTCGAAGAGCTTCCCTCGAAAGGAGACCTCGACCTGTCACAGGTCACCAAATCAGACTTCTTCTTCGCATAGATCGTTGCACTGGCGGGACATTCCTTCCAGTGCATCAATAGCCCCTCCACTAGCCCTACGAAACATTCTCGAAGGATTTCACCTAATGCAGAACATCACCATTCGCATGGGCGCTGCCCACCACGACATCACCGTTGGTTCGGTCAACATCGACCTAGCTGCCGCCTCCAAGACGGATCGATACGAGGTCCGCAAGACCCTGATCGAGGGCCTGAAGGAGAAGGGCTACTTCGGCAAGAAGGAACAGCGCAAGGCCGTCTTCCGCAACCGGAGGGCTGCTGCATGAGTGAGGCCATTCAAATCATCGGGGTTCTCGTCGCCGGGTTGTCCCTCTGTGCCATGGCCGGGATCATCATCGGCACCTCCCTCGTGGCATCCACAAAGTTGTTGGGGCGCCTATGAGCAGCGGCCGCAACATAGCGGTCGCCCTGCTGTTGGCCCTGCTGGTCAACCTTCTGGCCATCGACCTGGGCGTCATCGCGGCAATCACATGGTGGTTCTCATGAGCATCCAGTGGGCTGCCCTGATCATCTCCATCGCAATCATCATCACCTTCATCTCCACCAATTCGAAAGGTCCACATGCCCCGGCTTAACCGTGACGTGCTGAACACGGCGACCCCTCGGGACGTCGCCATGGCGTCCATGACTGTCCTCGACCGACTGCAGGACTTCCGCCCCGAAATCCAGATCATGGGCGCAGCCACAGTCTTCCTCACCCTCGCAGACCACCTCGGCATTCCTGCTCAGGAAGCCTTCACGGTCACCAAGAACCTCATCAACGGGGACGACGGCAAGCGCGCCGAGTTCCGTGGCATCGACGCATACATGAAAGGCGAACTGAAATGAGCATCAAGGCAGGTGACACCGTAGAGTGCATCGACACCGTGTCCGGCAGCAAGATCAAGCTTGGCACCCAGTATGTGGTCAGGGAGGTCCGCTACGACGGCTTCCTTCGCTTCGAGGGCATGGTTGGCAGCTTCCGTCCGTCCCGCTTCCTTGAGGTGGAGCCCAAGACCGCTGGCAAGGCCAAGCCGGCTGCCTTCGGCCAGATCAAGTCGGTCACCGTCAACATGTCCGACATCCATGACGTGCTGACCCAGTACGTCCGCTTCGGCCTCGGCATCAACGCCACGGTCGAGAAGCTGGTCGACAAGTTCCCCGAGGCCGTCGAGCTGGTCCTGAAGCACGAGGTCGCCGCGTGAGCTACCTGACCCTCGCCAAGTTTCACTGGAAGCGCGGTCAGCCGCTGCCGGTCGATCTCTTCATCAAGCTGACCGACCTGGGCTTCGACGTCGAAGCACTTGAACGCCACTACTCCGTCTAAATCCCTCCACTCACGAGACAATTGCACAATGGCAAACGATACCAAGAAGAAATCTCTCCCCTCATTCACCTCCCCGCGTCTGGTCTTCGTCTACCCGAAGCTGACCGAGCCGGACTACGGCAACAAGGACTTCCCGAAGCCGGACGGCGAGTATTCGCTGAAGGGCAAGATGTCGGCTGCCGCACTGGCCGAGTTCACCGCTCGCAAGAACAAGGACAACGTGTCCCTCGACGACCTCTACGAAGAGGCCAAGCGCGATGCCGAGAAGCAGTTCGCTGAGCTGTCGGTCAAGACACGCAAGGAGTTCGAGAAGAAGAACATCACCGGCCCGGTCATGAACTCACTGTTCGAGACCCTGTACGACAAGGAGAGCGAGGAAGAGACCGGCGAGGTCTGCCTCAAGTTCACCAAGAAGGCCTCGGGCATCGTCAAGAAGGGTCCGCGCGAAGGCAAGAAGTGGACGTCGGCTCCCGACATCTATGACGCGCGCGGCAAGAAGATGGTCGGCAAGCTCCCCAACATCTGGGGCGGCTCCGAGGGCAAGGTGTCCTTTGCCGTCTCGTCCTACTTCATCCCGGGCACGGCGGCTGCCGGCCTCAAGCTGATGCTCAACGGCGTCCAGATCATCGACCTCGTGTCGAACGGTTCGCGCTCCGCTGACAGCCATGGCTTCGGTGAAGAGGACGGATATGGCTACGACCCGAGCGAGTACCAGGACGAGAACGAAGGCGAAGACAAGTCCGAGGGTGGTTCCGAGGGCGGCAAGTCGGCAGGCGAAGAAGACTTCTAAGCCTTGCCAAGGCCTTTCCCCAAGCGGACCTCGACGCGGCAGAACGCTGTCGCCAAGGGGTTCCGCTCAGGGCTCGAAGATAAGGTGGCAGGGGAGCTGGACCGCGCGTCCGTCCCCTACACCTACGAGAGCTTCAAGATCACCTACGAGATACCGGCCCGGCTGGCGAAGTACACACCTGACTTCCGCCTGCTGGGCAACGGCATCATCGTGGAGACCAAGGGGCAGTTCGTCACGGCGGATCGCCAGAAGCACAAGCTGATCAAAGAGCAGAACCCGGAACTCGACATCCGGCTCGTGTTCAGCCGCTCAGGCACCCGAATCTCCAAGCAGTCCCAGACCACCTACGCCATGTGGTGCGAGACCCATGGCTTCCTCTATGCGGACAAGTCAATCCCCCAAGCCTGGATCGATGAGCCACCGACTGCCGGTCGCATGGAGGCCCTCAACGCAATCCTCAACTCCCAATCGAAGGTCAAGAAATGAGCATCCTCTCCACCGTCATCAACTTCATCAAGCGCACCCCCTCGACCGCCAAGGCCGTCGCCGGCTTCAACAAGGCCATCACCGAGCTGGAGGCTGTGATCGAGCATCACAACGTCAAGGCCGAGCTGATCGACGCCGAGATCGCCATCAAGGTTGCCGCCCAGGTCGCCGCGAAGGAAGCTGCTGCCGAGGCCGACAAGATCGCCAAGCGCATCCGCAAGCTGGTGGCCTGATCATGAAGGGCATCATCATCCTCTACGTCGCCACCATGGTCGCTGCCTTCTATGGCTGGGTCATCAACCTGATCGACGTGATCCACGCGGCCACCTCGGGCGCACCGTTCACGACCATGCTCATCTGCCGCATCGTGGGTATCCCGCTGTTCGGCCTGGGCGCGATCCTCGGCTGGTTCTGATTGGAACTTGACAGCAAGGCTTGGACGGGTCGAGAGGCCCGTTCCAAGTCCTACCCTTCGGTCACCGAGCTGATCGACAAGTACCTTCCGCGCACGACCCGCCACGAGGTCTACGCGATGTCCCGCGCCTATGAGGCCCGGATCACTGACCTGATGCACACCATCCACGACTACCATCTGCGCTGCGAGGCCATGGCCAAGCACATGGATGGCATGGAGAAGGAGTTCTACAGCAGGGTCGCCATTCCGGTCTCCTTCGGGAAGCTGGAAGCCCACGCCGAACGGCACCCCTACGAGATGCTCAATAGCTACACGGTCAACTGGCGCCCCGATCCGGCGCGGTGCCGGGTGGTTATTCGAGACGACTACGCGATCAACCAGCAGGACCACCCTCACCTCTTCGAGATGGTCTGCAGGCAGTTCGAGGAAGCGCTCAAGGCCGACCTGATCCCGAGGCTCCGCAACGAGTTCGGGAAGCTCTACGCGAGCATCAGACGCAGATGATCAGAAGTCTTCTGCAAGGCGTCAGCATTTGTTGGGGCTTCGTCCTCACCATCGTCGGCGTACAGGTCGCCTGTGAGATTTCATCCGCCCTGGGCGTAGCCCTGATCATCACCATCGTTGGTCTGGTCATGGGTTTCCTCATCCACGCCATCAGGGAAATCTGATGACCGCCGCTGAGAAGCTCGCGGTCCTCCGCTACCAGCTCGCCCTCCACGGAGCGACCTTCGTTCTTCGCACGGGGGACAACGTGAGGGTGCTGGACCCTACCGAGATCATTGGCACTCGCGGCGACCTGATCCTCGTCGACGAGATCGCCCAACGACAGCAGTTCCAGAACAACCCGCCGCAAGGCTGAATGCACGAAACCGACAGTGAGTTCCTCCGCAAGGAGCCATGCCCAAAGTGTGGTTCCCGCGACAATCTCGCCCGGTACACGGACGGCCACGCCTACTGCTTCACAGGTGGCTGCCGCTACTACGAACCCGGAGACAATGATTTGACAGAACAGACCGAGGCTTCGGAGCCCCGGACCACAGACTTCGTTCCGCTCGGTGAGCCATCTGATTGGGCAAGCCGAGGCATCAATCTCGAAAGCGCGCAGAAGTGGGGCTTCACCCGTTCGAACCTGAACGGTCAGCCCGTCCGCTTGTTCAACTACCGAAACAGCGCGAGCCAGCTTGTCTGGCAGAAGGTCCGGTTCGCCGGCAAAGACTTCCGATCCAAGGGTCACAAGGACGACATGTGCCTCTACGGCCAATGGCTGTGGCGGGACGGCGGCAAGCGTGTCGTGGTCGTCGAGGGTGAGCTGGACGCGATCTCGCTCAGCCAGATGCAGGGGCATAAGTGGCCTGTCGTCTCGATCCCAAACGGGTGTGACGGCGCGGCCAAGGCCCTCCGCAAGAACCTTGCATGGCTGGAGCAGTTCGAAGAGATCGTCCTCATGTTCGATGGCGATGAACACGGCCAGCGGGCGACCGACGAATGCAAGGTGATCCCGTTCACTCCGGGCAAGCTGAAGATCGCCTCACTGCCCCTCAAGGACGCCAACGAGATGCTCATGGCGGGCCGCATCAAGGAGACCATCGACGCCATTTGGGGTGCCAAGGTCTACCGCCCTGACGGTCTCGTCGGGGTCTCGGACATCATGGGCGACCTCCTCAAGCCAGTCGAGTGGGGCCTACCGTGGTGCCTGGAAGAGCTGACCAAGCAGACCTATGGCCGGCGCTTCGGTGAGGTCTATGGCTTTGGCGCCGGCACGGGCATCGGCAAGACCGACTTCCTGATGCAGCAGATCGCGTTCGACATCACCGATCTGAAGCAGCACGTCGGTGCGATCTTCCTCGAACAGAAGCCCGTCGAGACGGCGAAGCGTGTTGCAGGCAAGTTGGCCGGTAAGATGTTCCACGTCCCCAACGCTGGGTGGACAGCCGAGGAACTGACCCGCGCCGCGACCGAGCTGGATGGCAAGCTGTTCTTCTACGACAGCTTCGGCCAGACGGATTGGGAGTTGGTCAAGGGGCATATCCGCTACATGGCGGTGAGCCTTGGCATCAAGCTGATCTACATCGACCACCTGACAGCCATGGCCGACACTGGCGACGAGAAAGGCACCCTCGAACAGATCATGAAGGAGATGGCCGGGCTCGCAATGGAGCTGGGCATCATCATCCACTTCGTCTCGCACTTGTCGACCCCGGATGGGAAACCTCACGAGGAAGGCGGGCGCGTCATGATCCGTCACTTCAAGGGCTCCCGAGCGATCGGCTTCTGGTCCTACTTCATGTTCGGCCTCGAACGAGACCAGCAGAACGAAGATCCGATCATCGCCACCACCACCATCTTCCGCATCCTCAAGGACCGCTACACCGGCAGATCGACGGGCAAGACCATCATGCTCGGCTTCAAGCAGGAGACCGGGCGCTTGTTCGTGCGGGAAGACGATCCCTTCAAAGACAAGGACGTTAATGACCACGGCTTCAACAACGAAGACGACGAACTCCCGTTCTAGCTGGGGCTTTTGGGTGGCCCTCGGGTTCATCTGCTGGGTGGCATTCCTCTGCCCTCCAGCCCACTCCGAAGAGAACCACCAGGCACCGCGGAAGTGCCTTCTGGACGTGAGCAAAGCGGACAGCCCCACCCCGTTCTTCATCCCCTGCGCGAAGGCCGAGCCAAGCGTCCTCCCGATGGTTTGGTACTGGGAGGGCCAAGAGGTCTGACCTTCGACAACACCAACGAGAACATACCCTCAGCGCTGATCGTTCGGCGCGAGGGCTCCCGCCTAATCCTCCAAGGCAGAACTGCCAGCATCGTCCTGTTCGCGGAAGCGTGGAGGGACCTTGTGGGCGCAATTCAAGAGGTAATGAATGGAAACGACAGTCCACAATCTGACGCAACTCCTGCTCGCTGAGAAGGAAGAGAATCGCCAGCTCTACAACCGCTTCAAGGTGATTGAGCGCGAACGGAAAGAACTCCAAGTTCTGCTCGCCGCTGCCCAGGAGTTCAGGGAAACCAGCAGGGTTCTGGCCGACGAGAACGCCAGCCTCGACAAGATGGTTGGCAAGCTGCTCGACGAGAACGTGGCGCTTAAGTCCGACAATGCTTTCCTGCGCCAGCCACAGATGATGGCCCCGGGCCTCTACAAGGGCTGATGGGTCAGACCACCCTCGTCTTCGACATCGAGACGAACGGACTGATCCCAGAGATGACCACGATCCATTCGCTGGTCATCAAGAACACCGACACCGGCCAAGTCTGGTCCTGCTGCAAAGAGTACGTCGGGGACACCGGCAACTCCATCGCCTTCGGGCTGGGGCTCCTGCAGGACGCAGACGTCATCGTCGGCCACAACATCCAAGACTTCGACATCCCCGCGATCCAGAAGCTCTACCCGTCGTTCAAGCCGAAGGGCCTGATCCGCGACACCATCATCATGTCCCGCCTCATCTACGCGGACATGCTGGACGCCGACTTCCGGCAAGAGAAGCGCCTCGGGATCGGGAAGTGGATCAAGAAGAACCTTCTCGGTCGCCACAGCCTCGAAAGCTGGGGCCAGCGCATGGGCATCTGGAAGGGTGACTATGGCGAGATCAAGAAGGCCGAGGCCAAGGCCAAAGGGCTCACCGGCCAGGACGCCGTGGACTACGTCTGGGGCAACTGGTCGAAGGAGATGCAGGACTACTGCGAGCAGGACGTCGAGGTCACCGACAGGCTTTGGCTCAAGCTCACCAAGAAGGGGTTCTCGGAAGAGAGCATCCAGCTTGAACATGACGTGCGCCGCATCGTGGCCCGTCAGGAGGCCTATGGGTTCGCCCTCGATCTCCGCAAGGTCCAAGACCTCCACGGCACCCTGGCCCAGCGCAAGGCTGAGCTGGAGAAGGCCCTGCAGTCCGAGTTCAAGCCTTGGTATCGCAACCTTGGTCCCAAAGAGCCGACAGTCGACCGTTCCGTCTCACAGAAGCACCTCCCGATCATCGGGTACGAGACCAAGAAGAACGGCGAGTTCAAGCTCGACAAGGACGGCAACAAGAAGCCGATCTGGCCAAAGTGCCACTACTCGACCGACGCCCCATACACTGATGTCAAGCTGCTCCCATTCAACCCGGGCAGCCGGCAGGACGTCGCCAACCGGATGCGCAAGCTGTTCGGCTGGAGGCCCACGGAGTTCACCTCCGATGGTCACCCAAAGGTCGATGACGAGACGCTCAAGGGCCTCTCCTACCCGTCCGCGAAGGTGCTGTGCGAATACTTCATGGTTCAGAAGCGCATCGGCCAAGTTGCGGAAGGCAAGGAGGCTTGGCTTCGGCATGTGGTCAATGGCCGGGTTCACGGCAGGGTAGCCACGAACGGTGCGGTGACGGGTCGAATGACCCACTCCAAGCCCAACATGGCCCAGGTCCCGGGCATCTACGACAAGAAGACCGGCGAGAAGCTTCCTTATGGCTTCGAGTGCCGGCGGTGCTGGACCGTCGGAAAGGGCAAGAAGCTCGTCGGCTGTGACGCTGATGCGTTGGAGCTGCGGGACCTCGCCGGGTACATGGCTGCCTACGACGGCGGCGCGTACATCAAGACCGTTCTCGAAGGGAACAAGGCCGCTGGCACCGACATGCACACCCTCAACGCTGCGGCGCTGGGATGCAGTCGAGACACGGCCAAGACGTGGTTCTACGCCTTCATCTACGGATCGGGCGACGAGAACCTCGGCAACATCCTGGGCTTCACCGGCAAGCGAGCCATGGCAGAGGGCAAGAAGTCCCGCGCCAAGTTCCTCGCGGCACTGCCGGCGCTCAAGTCGTTGTCGGAAGCAGTGGCCCGCAAGGCCAAGACCCAAGGCTGGATCAAGGGGCTCGACGGTCGCATCCTCATGGTGCGCTCGGCTCACTCCTCCCTGAACACCCTCCTTCAATCCGCAGGGGCAATCCAGATGAAGCGCGCTCTCGTGATCCTAGACAACAACCTTCAAGCGCTCGGGCTAGTCCCGGGTGTCCATTACGAGTTCGTCGCGAACGTCCACGACGAATGGCAGATCGAGGTCGATGAAGACAAAGCAGAGCTGGTGGGGAAGACGGCGCAGGACGCCATCCGACTTGCTGGCGAGTACTACAAGTTCCGCTGCCCTCTCGCTGGCAACAGCGTCGTGGGAGCGAACTGGGCCGAGACACACTAAGGCCCCTCAGAACGCGCCGGGGTTCGTCTACATCATGGCGAACCCTGCGTGGCCTGGGCGAAGCAAAGCCGGCTTCGCGAAGGACCTTAAGAACCGCCTCCGTCAGGCCAACACCAATGACCCTGACCGAGCCTACTACTTCCATGAAACGAGGAGTTTTGATGATCGCAAACAAGCTGAAGCAGTTCTTCACGAGCTGCTGGCTGGCTATCGCATCGCCGGCACCGAGTGGTTCGAGCTACATCCAGACGATGCAGCCGGTATGCTACGGGGGCTCCATCGCCGGGTTGCTGCAGAAGGCAGACCGGGACGCGATGCAGGCAGCCCTGACTGACAAGTACGGCATCCGGCAGATCGACTGATGGACGTCTGGGTCCTCACTGGCCGCACCGAAAGCGGCGACCCCATCGGCCCCCATGTGTGGCCCTATGACCCGCCTCAGGCCAAGGTCGATGCCCTCCTCAAAGAGACCTACGACGAGGAGTGGGAATACATGGATGGGCAGCTCAACTACCGCATCGAACACACGAGGATTGAAAGCTGAGAACACTACTTATCGACGGGGACATCCTCGTCGTATCGACCGGAGCTGCCCTTGAAGTCGAAACCGACTGGGGCGACGATGAGTGGACCCTGACTTGCGACGTCAAGGAAGTGAAGTCCACCATCTTGGACACCATCAAGCGCCTCGAAAGGGACCTTGATGCCGATGCCTCGGTGATCACCCTGTCCAAGGGCATCACCTTCCGCCACGAACTCTACCACGGCTACAAGAAGGGACGCTCCCGCAAGCCGGTTGGAACCAATGAGGTCAAGCGCTGGCTCATCGAAGAGCATGGCGCGAAATACAAGCCAGGGATCGAGGCCGACGATGTCATGGGCATCCTCGCCACCAACCCTCGGCTGATCAAAGGCGAGAAGATCATCGTGTCCCAGGACAAGGACATGCTGACGATCCCGGGCCTGATCTACCGCAATGGTGAGATCGTCAAGGTCACCCCGGAAGAGGCCGAGCTGAACTGGCTCACACAGGCCCTGACCGGCGACACCACGGACGGCTACCCTGGCTGCCCCGGCATGGGTCCGGTAACGGCCAAGGACGCCCTCGTCCGCCGCATTGGGCTGGAGAGCTACGAACACACCATCGAGCGCGGCAAGCGCAAGGGTGAGGTCGAGACCCGCTGGAAAGAGATCGACGTTCCCACGCTCTGGGACGTGGTCATCCACCAGTACCACCGCGCCGGCCTGACCACTGACGACGCCCTCCTGCAGGCCCGACTGGCCCGCATCCTCCACAACGACGACTACGACCATGTCAAGAAGGAACCGATACTCTGGACACCGTGAACATGATCCACGACTGCCTCTGCAAAGGCCCTGGCTACGTCTGCACCCGCCGATGCCCCACTGTCTCCAAGACCGTGAAGCCTACCATCTATCTCGATCTCGACGGCGTCCTGGCTGACTTCGATGCCGGCGCTGGCAACATCCTCGGCACCGACAACATCTACAAGTGGGAGTTCGTCCACGGCCCGAAGGCCTTCTGGGACAAGCTGAACGTCTACCCGAACTTCTTCGGTGGGTTGCCCCTGAAGGACGACGCCATGGTCCTGTGGAATGCTGTTCGCGCCCTCGATCCGGTGGTCCTTACGGCGCTCCCAAAGAAGGACGCTACGGATGTCGACACGCAGAAGCGGACCTGGGTCAAGCGGCATCTGCGCCACCCGTTCGGCAGCGGCATGACGACCAGGGTCATCACATGTGAGACCAAGGACAAGCCAAACTTCTGTGAGCCTGGTGACGTGCTGGTCGACGACCGCGCCGTGAACCGTGAAGCCTGGGAAGCTGCCGGTGGCATCTACGTGCTGCACACCAGCGCCGCGTCCACGGTCCTCTACCTCAAGGCCCTTGGGATCATCTGATGGCTGAACGTCTGATCGCCTTGTCGGGGCCTGCGGGTTCCGGCAAGTCGGTAGCCGGATCACACCTCGCGGACACCCACGGGTTCACTCCCGTCAAGTTCGCCGGCCCGCTCAAGGACATGGTGCGGGCATTCTACCGGGCAGCCGGATTGACGAGCGAAGCGGAGATCGAGCGGCGGATCGAGGGGGACCTGAAAGAGGAACCCTGCAAATACCTCAACGGCTGCACCCCGCGCCACGCAATGCAAACCTTGGGGACGGAGTGGGGCCGCATGTGCATGGGCCAGAACTTCTGGATCAACGCATGGGCTCGCAAGGTCGACAGCATCGCCGGCCCGGTGGTCACCGACGACTGCCGGTTCGACAACGAGGCCGAGACTGTTCGGGCCATCGGCGGCGACGTCGTGAGGCTCAAGCCGAAGGTTCACCGCAGGAAGACTTCGAGCCACGCCGCAGAGGCGGGCATTGGGGAAGACTGGGTGACCCACACGGTCAAGAACGACGGAACTATCGACGATCTTCGTGACAAGCTTAGTGAGGTGGTCGGGTGAATAACCCCTCCACTAGCACTACGGAGGGGTTTCTTGCTCCTCCGGCAGTCACTCGGGAACTGATGGCGTACCTCAGACAGGTATTTCCAAACAAGCTCCCCGATGACCCATCGATTTCCGACCGTGAGCTTGGGGCTTTGATCGGACGCCAGCGGGTGATCACTCACCTCGCTCTCATCCTCGACCAACAGGAAGAAGACCTCCTCGCAAATGTGCTCAAAGCCAAAGATTGAGAAGGCCGACCCAGTCGCTCCTCCTCCGCCCCCGGCCAATGACAAGCCTCTGGCCCCTGTCTTGAACGAAACATCCCGCCTCGCCAATCAGGAAGGCGCTAACGCAAGCGCAGCCCGACGTGGCCGCAAAGCATTGACGATCCCGCTGGCCAGAACTGGCGGGTCCGGTATCAACATCCCACAATAACCGACCTTGGCCGACGTTAAGATTACCATCTCAGCGAAGGCTCTATACGAACAGCTAGTCACCGACAGAAACCCGTATCTTAAGCGGGCTCGTCGGGCGGCTGAATTGACGGTCCCCTACCTGTTCCCCAAAGAGGGCACTACAGGGGCCGCTGATTTCGCAGAGCCTAACCAAGGTCTCGGCGCTCGTGGCATCAGGTTCCTGGCTTCCAAGTTGAGCCAAAGCCTGTTCCCCATCAACGCGCCTTTCTTCAAGTACGAAATCGACGACATCGCCCTCCAAGACCTGACCAAGGCCGACGACAAGAGGGGTGAGATCGAGAAGGCCCTGAGCGCCCGCGAACGTGCGGTTCTCAGCGAAATGAACGGTTCCATGTTCCGGCCCGTTGCCTTCGAAGCCTGCCGTCAGCTTGTGCTGGCTGGCAACTACATGATCTTCATCCCGAAGAAGGGCAAGCCTCGTGGCTTCCGCCTGTCATCCTACGTGGTCAATCGCGACCCGTCCGGCAACATCCTCGACATCGTCATCAAAGAGCAGATCGCTCGCGCTGCCCTGTCCGAGGACATCAAGTCCAAGATAGCCAGCACCGACGTTGCAGATAGCGACAAGGAAGCGACGGTCGATGTCTACACGCTCATCACGCTCGATGACGCCTCCAGTCAGTACATCGTGGTCCAAGAGATCGACGGTGTGCAGATCGACGGCGAATACTCGGGCTCGTACCCCAAAGACAAGCTGCCCTGGCTGCCCCTGCGTTTCACCTATGTGGAAGGCGAGGACTACGGTCGCGGCTTTGTCGACGAGTACATTGGCGACCTGAACTCCCTCGACGTCCTGACCGAAGCATTACGGGACGGCACCGTGCAAGGTGCGAAGGTTGTCTGGATTGTCTCGCCCAACGCGAACGTCCGTGTCGAGAAGCTGTCAAAGGCTGAGAACGGCGCATTCGTCCAGGGCGACATCAACCAAATCCAGCCCCTCAGGCTCGACAAGCAGGCCGACTTTGCGGTGGCCGAAAGGTTCATCCAGCAGCTCACCGAACGGCTCTCCTTCGCGTTCCTCCTTAACACCTCCGTCCAGCGGAAGGGTGAGCGGGTCACGGCAGAAGAGATTCGGTACATGGCCGGTGAACTCGACCAGGGTCTCGGCGGCGTCTACTCGCTGCTGGCTGAAGAGTTCCAGCTCCCCGTCGCTCGCCTGTTCGAGGCGCGCATGGAGTTCGTTCGCAAGGTCCCTCCGCTTCCCAAGGAGATTACCTCCACGACCATCGTTACGGGCCTAGACGCCCTTGGTCGCGGCAACGATCTGCAGAACCTCGACAGCTTCCTGGCTGGCGCTGCCCAACTGGGTGGCCCTGAAGCAATCGGCCGATACGTCAACCTCGGTGAGTATTTCAAGCGCCGTGGTGCTGCCCTTGGCATCGACATGGGTGGTCTCATCCGTACCGACCAAGAAATCCAGGCAGCCGATCAGGCAGCCATGCAGCAGCAAATGATCTCGCAGCTCGGCCCCCAGGCAATCTCCCAGATGGGCGGTATGGCCAAGGAAGGCATGAAGCAGCAGGCCCAACCCCCACAAGCCACGACAGGAGAACAGAATGGCTGACGAAAGCACACCCGAAGTGGTGACCGAAGTGGTCGCCGAAGAGAAAGCCAAAGCGGCCCCGAAGGCGAAAGCCAAAGAGAAGCGCCCGGCGAACCATGAGCTGATGATCAGCGGCAACGTCGTGGTGACACATTGACGACTGCTACCATTCAGGTCCAGGCCGCTCAGCCCACCGCTGACGAAAGCGCTGCGGCCCTGGCGGCTGCGGCTGCTGCTGCCCCGACGACTGAAGCTGAGGCCCGCGCCCAGATCGCTGCTGCTGAAGCGGCCAAGATCGCGCCGGCTAAGCCTGTTCGCCCCGACAGCGTCCCCGAGAAGTTCTGGGATGCCGAGAAGGGCGTCGTGAACCATGAAGCTCTCCTGGCCTCCTATACGGAGCTGGAGAAGAAGGTTGGCGCCCCGAAGGAAGAGACCAAGCCCGAAGGTGAGAAGACCGCCGAGCAGATCGCCAAGGAAGCCGCCGACAAGGCCGCTGCCGAGGATGCCCCTAAGAAGGCATCTGAGGTCGTCGCTGACCTGAACTCGAAGTTCCTGGCTCAGGACGGCAAGCTGACTGACGCCGACTACGCCGCAGCCGAGGCCATTGGTCACGACCGCGCAACTGTCGACGCCTTCATCGCCGGCCAGCAGGCTCTCGCTGAAGTGGCAACGCAGCGCATCACCTCCGCAGCCGGTGGCAAGGAAAGCATGGACCGCATGTTCGCATGGGCGTCCACCTCCATCCCGGCAGCCGAGATCGAGACCTTCAACAAGTCATTCGAAGGTTCCGACGTGAATGCCGCTGTGGTCGCCATGGAACAGCTCAAGGCGAAGTACGAGGCCGCGAACGGGAAAGACCCGACGCTGGTAGCCGGTAAGCCCGGTGCCAATGCCTCTGACGTCTTCACGAGCTGGGCTCAGGTCCAGGCTGCGATGGGCGACGAGCGCTACAGCAAGGACCATGCGTACCGGACCCAGATCGAGCAGAAGCTCGCCCGGTCCAACAACATCCGCTAATCGAATAACCCCGGGAACCGTCTCTGCCTTTTGGTATGCGGCCCGGGGACATTCGCGTTCCAAAGGACACCATGAACCGCCCAGCATTCTTCGCTGCGGTGCGTTCTGCGTTCGGCCCGCTGGCAGCCGCCCAGGTTGCTGGCTTCACTCTGATCCTCGATCAGGCCGAGAGGGTCAAGACACCCCTCGACCGCCTAGCCTACATGCTCGCGACGACCTACTGGGAAACCGGCAGGACGATGCAGCCTGTGGCCGAGGCCAACTGGATCAAGAACGCCGAGGCATGGCGCAAGACGCACCTCCGCTACTACCCGTTCTACGGTCGTGGCTACGTCCAACTGACGTGGGACTACAACTACAAGAAGGCCTCTGACTACTTCCGCACGGTCCTCGGGATCAACGTTGACTTCGTCAAGAACCCCGAGCTGGTCATGCGCCCCGAGTACGCGGTCGTCATCCTGTTCGTCGGCATGGAGCAAGGCTGGTTCACCGGCAAGAAGCTCTCCGACTACATGGACGGCATCGACGAGGGTGACGTGGAAGACCTCCGCGAGTTCGTCGAAGCACGGCGCATCATCAACGGCGTCGACAAGAAACTCGAGATTGGCAAGATCGCCCTCGTGTTCGAGAAGGGTCTCCGCGCATCGGGCTACGGCAAGTGAAGCCCTTCCTCATCATCTTCCGCAAGGCCAAGGACGGCGTGTGGGAGAAGGACGGCATCAAGGTCAGGTTCGGATACCGCTATGGTGCCGCCCTCGGCCTGAAGAACCACTTCATAGTCGGCCCATGGATCGTCTCCTGGGGCTGGTGGAAATGACCACCATCAAGTCCAGCAGGCGCACCTCCAAACAGTTCCTGCTGGCAAACACCGGGTTGGCCTGGGGGCTCGCTTTCTACAGCCTCTACACCAACCAAGGGGCCGCCGCAGTTGCATCCTCACTGGCGCTGATCGGTTCCCTCTACGGGGCCTATGTCGGTGTCGGTCACATGGACTACCGACGCTTCCTCAATTTCTTCAACGGACAGGAGACAGGCCTATCATACCCAGGGTCTATGCCTACCTCGCCGGATTGCTCGCCGTCCTCACCCTCATTGGGGTGATCTACGGCAAAGGCCGGCTTGACGCCAAACATGCAGCCGAAACGGCGCTCCTGAAGGGGAACCTGAAGGTCGCTGAGCTGAACCTCAAGAACGAGAAGGACGCCCGCCTGGGTGATGCCATTCTCGCCACCGAAGCAGCCAAACGACAGGCTGCCCTATCCACCAAGATTGACGAGCTGAACACCTATGCGGAAACGCTTGAAGACGCTAATCGCGAGTGCCTTAGTGGCGCTGACGTTGAGCGGCTGCGCGACCTCTGGAAGTAGGATCGTCGCACCCCACTACCCGGAGCTGCCTGCTGATTTGCGGGTGTGCTTCTCTACCACCGTCGCGCCGCCCAGCTCGGGCGTGATGACGAAGAAGCGGGTGATGAACCTCATCGCCAAGCTGAAGAAATCGGAGAGCGACAAGACGGACTGCGGCAAGCGCCTCATCTCCTTCTACGACAGTCTCTCCCACTGACTATGGCCCCGTTCCCTGCAATGCAAAGCGGGGCCTTCTCATGTTCCCGACGCCTGTTCTGACAGATCACACCCCTCTTTAGGCGGTGATCAAGGAACCAAGGAAGTCTCACCAGAAGACCACTTGGAGACCCGCCAACCGCACCTGAGGGTGTGGAAGCCGGACAATCCCAATGACGCTTCCAGTGCTGCTCCGAGGTCCGCGCAAACCTCAGAACAAACACGGGAATACACACATGGCCAATCCTGGCATCGTATCCAATCTCGGTCAGGCCAACGGCGTCGGTGACGTCCAGGCTAACTTCGTCAAGGTCGCAACCGGCGAAATCCTGACTGCATTCACTCGCACTGTCGAGTTCGCGGACAAGCACATGGTCCGCAACATCTCGGAAGGCAAGTCCGCTTCCTTCCCGGTGACGGGCCGCACCTCGGGTGCCCGCTACCATACCCCGGGCGATCAGGTCCTCGGTACGGTCACCAAGTTCAACGAGCGCGTCATCACCATCGACGACCTCCTGTTGACCGACTACTTCACCGCCAACATCTACGAGGCGATGAACCACTTCGAGACCCGCTCGGAGATGACCAAGCAGCTCGGTGAAGAGCTGGCACAGGCCTACGACCGCAACGTCGCTCGCACGATGCTCCTCACGACCCGCATGTCGAACGTCGTGGACAACCTCCCGGGCGGCGGCAAGATCGTCAACGCGGCTCTGCTCACGGACAGCGACCAGATGGCGAAGGCCTTCTTCGACGCGGCTGCCGTTCTGGATGGCAAGTACATCCCGGCTGAGCGTTACGCTGCCCTGAAGCCGGTGCAGTACTACGCCCTGGCTCAGAACACCAAGGTGATCAACGTCCAGTGGGACGGCAAGGGCTCCTATTCGGACGGTAAGGTCGTCAAGATCGCGGACATCCCGATCTTCAAGTCGCTGAACCTGCCGAACGGCACCAACGTGAACACCGGCCCGGCCAAGTACCAGGGCGACTTCACGAACACCGCTGGCATCATCTTCAACAAGGGCCTCGCCGGCACCGTGAAGCTGCTCGATGTCGCTATCGAGAGCGAATACATGGTCTCGCGTCAGGGCACCCTGATCGTCGCCAAGTACGCTGTCGGTCACGGCGGTCTCCGTCCCGAGTGCGGCCTGGAGCTGGCTACGGCCTAATCCACACCCACACACCGATGAACCGGGGCTCCTTAGGGGGCCTCGGTTTTTTTCGTTCAACTCTCCACTGGAGGCAAAATGGCCAACGGCCTGACCCCACTGACAGAGCTTGAGGCGATCAACGAAATCCTCGCGACCGGAGCTGAAAGCCCTGTGTCGACCCTTGAGGAGAACCAAGTGATCGACGCCTCGCTCGCAATGAATACCCTTCGGGCCACCTCGGTCGAGGTCCAGACGGCTGGCTGGAACTTCAACTCCGAGGAAGGCGTGAGCATCGCCCCAGACCAGAACGGAGAGATCATCCTCCCGCCGAACGTCCTGAGGGTCGATACCTCTGGCGAAAGCGCGGCCACCAACGCCGTGCAGCGCGGCCTACGTCTCTACGACAAGGGCAACCGCACCACCATCTTTGAAGGCCCTGTGACGGTCGACTGGGTCCTCGGTCTCGACTTTGAAGACCTCCCGTCCACAGCCCGGCTCTACATCACCATTCGCGCGGCTCGCAAATACCAGGACCGCTACTTCGGTGATCAGGCTGTCCACTCCTACACGTCGCAGGACGAGCAGATCGCTCGCGCCGCCATGATGCAGGAAGAGATGGACAGCAACGACGCCAACATGCTGTCCGACAGCCAGTTCATGACCAAGCTCAGAGGCCGCAGCTAAGTGGCCAAAGTCTCTGGCTCGATTGCCAACTTTGCCAACGGTGTCAGTCAGCAGGCCATGGCCTTGCGGCTGGCCACCCAAGGCGACCTCCAGACGAACGCCTACTCGACCATCGTGGACGGACTCAAGAAGCGCCCTCCGACGAAGCTCAGGGCCAGCCTCGGGCCAGCCATTTCAGGCACCGTCTTCACCCACACAATCAACCGTGACGCCAACGAACGGTATGAGCTGGTGGTCACCCCTACGTCTATCCGCGTGTTCACCCTGGATGGCGTCGAGAAGGTGGTCAACGCTCCGACCGGCTACGGCTACCTGTCTTACAACACGGCTGCCTACCAGCGTCCCCCTTACCGGGCACTGACGGTTGGCGACTACACCTACATCACGAACCAGACCAAGGTGGTCGCCCAGGACCCCGCCATCGTCGAGCAGGCTTCCCCGAGTGAGGCCATCGTCAACGTGCTGGCTGGCAACTACGGCAAGACCTACACGATCACCATCAACAACGTGAAGGTGGCCGAGTACCGAACCCCAGACGGTCAGAGCGCGGCCCAGTCGCCGGCAGTCGACGTCTCCTACATCGCCCGCAGGCTTGCCACTGGCGAGACCGTGGCCCTGGAGAACACAGCCAACGACAAGCCGAACGGCAACTGGACGTGGAAGGCCACCGACACCAACCTTGCTGCCAACGGCATCGACGCGGCCCACGGCTGGACCGTCAAGGTCTTCAAGTCGACGATCTACATCAAGAAGAACGATGGCGCCGATTTCAGCATCGCGGTCGACGACGGCTACAACGGCAACGCCATGAAGGCTGTGCGCAAGACCGTGCAGGACTTCGCTGATCTACCAGCCTACTGCGAGGACAAGGTCGCTATCGAGGTCACCGGCTCAGTCGGGACCGAGTTCGACAACTACTACGTCCGCTTCGACCGCCAGGATGCCAACTCCTCCATCGGCGTGTGGCGGGAAATCCCCAAGCCTGGGATCGTCAAGGGCATCAACGCCAACACGATGCCATTCGTGCTTGTCCGTGAGGCCAACGGCACGTTCACCTTCAAGGCTGCCACATGGGATCAGCGCAAGTGCGGCGACGACAAGATCGCCCCTGGCCCGTCCTTCATTGGCAATACGATCAACGAGCTGCTGTTCTTCAAGAACCGGCTCGGGTTCCTGTCCGACGAGAACGTGATCCTGTCCAGGCACGGCAGCTTCTTCGACTTCTACCGCTCGACCGCGACGGCCCTGCTCGACGATGATCCTATCGACGTGGCCGCGACCGACAACGGCGTCTCTGTGCTTCGCAGCGCGGTGGCGGCGGCTGACCGGCTGGTGCTGTTCGCGGACCAGACGCAGTTCACCCTTATGGGCAACGAGCTGCTGACCCCGAAGACAGCCTCGATCCGGCCCTCGACGTCGTTCTCGGCATCGAGCGTGGCTCGCCCGGTTCGCGCCGGCAACTCGATCTTCTTCCCCGTGGATCGCGGCCAATACACCATGATCCGCGACTACAAGATCGACGTGAACACCGGCCTAGCGGACGCCTCTGACGCCACCGGACATGTCCCTCAGTACATCCCAGGCACCGCCCTGAGGATCGCTGCATCGACCCATGAGGACATCCTTGTGGTGCAGGCTGACGGTGATCCCGGCGCGCTCTACGTCTACAAGTACTACTGGTCGAATGATCAGCAGCTCCAGGCGAGCTGGTCGCGGTGGACGTTCCCCGGTGTGACTGCGATCCTCGATATCCAGTTCATCGACAGCCAGCTCATCCTGATCGTCAATCGCGGGCTCAACGCCTTCATTGAGGTGATGGACATTCAGCCGGGTGGCGTGGACGACTACTGCCGGTTCGTCATCAACCTCGACCGGAGGTTCACCGTGAAGGACACCGGCAATCGCACCTACGATCCGTTCGACAACACCACCACGGTGCCCATGCCTATCGACATCACGACCGACAGCTACATCTGCGTGACAGCGGGGCAGCAGAACGCTGTGATGGAGCCCGGCCTCGCTCTCCAAATTCTGTCGAAGAGTTCCACCCAGGTCGTCCTCTCCGGGGACATCAGGGGCGTTCCGCTCTACTTCGGGACCGTCTATGAGATGCGCTACCGGCTATCGACGATCTACATCCGGCAGGAGAGCCGCAGCGGCGGTGTCTCGACGATTACTGAGGGACGGCTGCAGCTCATGCACCTCCTGATCCAGTTCTCGAAGACCGCCTACTTCCGCGTCGAGGTCACCCCGATGGCGCGCGAGGTCCGCTCGTACTTCTCCAACGGTCGCCTCATGGGTGACCCGAACAACCGGGTTGATGTGGTCAATCTGAGCGACGGTTCCTTCAAGGTCCCGCTGCTCTCAAAGAACGACCGCGTCGTCGTCGAGATCGTGAACGACAGCTACCTCCCGTCCTGCCTGCTCTCCGCTGAGTGGGTGGCCAACTACGTCCAGAAATCGACAAGGATTTGATGATCACAATTCGTAGGGCCAAGGTGGCCGACGCTATCTCCCTGGCTCCGCGATTGCGGTCAGCAGATCGAGACGAAATCAGAGCAGCCTTGGGCATGACGCCTGAGGTTGCCCTGCCTCTGTTCATTCAGGGGAACTACATCTGGGCCGGCGTCGAGCCATCAGGGAGGGTCTTCGGGCTCTTCGGGATCGACCCGGTCCACAACAATCCCCACCTTGGGATCGTCTGGATGGTCTCCTCACCAGAGATCATGAACTACCGTCGAGAGCTGGTCAGGCTCACCCCGAAGTGGCTCAAAAGGCTGCACCGGATCAGGCCCCTGATCGGCAACCATATCGACGCCCGCAACACCACGCACATCCGCTGGCTCAGGCGCATGGGTTTCTCGTTCCTGAGGACCCATCCAGAGTTCGGCGTCGAGAAGCGTCCCTTCCATGAATTTGCAAGATTGAGGTCATAACGAATGTGCATCGGCGCAGTCGGCATGGCTGTTGCTCAGTTCGCCCTGTCCGCAGCCAGCACTGTCGCCGGCTTCGTCGGCCAGTCGCAGCAGGCAGCAGCGCAGCAGGAGTACTACAAGAACAACCGTGACGCGGCCAACAAGGCTGCCGTCAACACGTATGCGGCCAACCAGAACCGGGCGCTACAGGAACGCAAGGCTGCCTCCCAGGAGACCCAGCAGTTGCAGACCGATGCCACACGGGCTCGAGCCACGGCAGAGGTTGCCGCTGGTGAAGCCGGCGTGTCGGGCCTCTCGGTCGACGCCTTGATTGGCGACTACTACGGCCAGCAGGGTCGCTATGAGCGCACCCTCGACAACAATTACCAGATGCAGGCCGACTATCTCCGAGGCGAGATGGACAGCACCCAGGCGCAGGCCGAGGGACGCATCAACTCGGTCCAGCAGGGCCAGAAGCCATCGTTCGCTGACGCTGCCATCCGCATTCTCGGCGGTGGGCTAGATGCCTATGGCGGCTACCAGAGAGCCAAGCAACAGGGATACGCCTCCTAATGCCACAAGGAAGAGTTCAAGCACCCGATCTGCAGTCGAACGTTAGGCTCACGCCAGCGCCGATGCAGTCGGACACATATGCCCCGCCGCCGCAGCCGGTGAAGAACGAGAACCTGTTCCGTCTGGCTGACGCCCTGGGGGCATTCTCAGGCTCGGTCGGGAACCTCGTAGGCGTGGTCGGGAAGACCTCCAAGGAGCAGCGCGCCAAGGACGATGCTGCGTTCCAGATGCACATGGCCGGCCAGACCCTGGCGCAGACGCGCAAGGACATTGCTGACGGCAAGATGATGGTCACCGACGACAAGATCGCCAACGCGGCCCGTCAGTCGGTCTATGGTGGCAAGTGGGCTGAAGGCCTCGCGCAGGACACCGACGCCGAGCTGCAGACCAGCTTCGATTGGGACAACGGCAACCCGGAAGAGTTCCTGGCGAAGAAGTTCCAGGAGAACATCGAGAAGAGCGGCCTGACCGACCCAAACGCCCTCGCGGCTGCCGGCAAGGCATGGGACGGCTACAAATCCGCGGTCTTGGCTAAGCAGGCCAAATATCGCACTGACAGGGTCAACCAGTCCAACACGGACACGGCCTTCACAGTCATCAGCGACAAGGCCAACGAGTACATCTCGAAGGGCGTCGATCCGGCGAAGTTCGCAGAGAACCTCAACGTCGTGCGCGGTACGCTGGGCGTCAAGGGCTCCCTCGGGGTCAACGATGAGACGCTCGACAACGAGTTCCTCAACGCGGCCTCAAGGATCGCCTCCACGAACCCTGAGTATGCCGTCGCCATGTTGGACGCCGAGTACACCGGACGCTCTGGAAAGACGTCCCTGTCCTCGCAGCGGGCCTACCGCGACAAGGTGCTGGCCATCAAGGCTGAAGCGGCCAAGGCTGTTGGTGTCCGTGACGACAAGAACCAGCAGCTTGAGGTGGACCGGCAGGCCGACAGTCTCCTGTCCCAAGGCAAGCTCGACCGCGTCACCGACACGACTTGGTATGACCATGCCGGCGAGCAGAAGACGATCCCCGCCGAGACGATCAAGAAGGAAGCTCTCAACCGCTACCTCGACAGGTCGCAGCAGATCGCCACGTCCAACAAGGAAACCCCTGACCAGACGGCAGCTCGTGAACTCCGCGTGGCCCAGCAGTCCGGTCTCGATCATCCAGGCATGAAGGCAGTCGTCACCGGCATCGCTAAGGCAGCCTCGGTCGACATGGCTCAGGACCCCGAAGCGATGAAGCTCGTGATGGACAAGGTTCACATGGCGAGGTGGCTCTACAACACCTCCAAGAACACCTACATGTCCTACCTTCCTGAGGGCGACCGCGACTTCATGGAAAGCTTCATGATCGCCAAGGACAACCTCACCGGCAAGGATGGTCGGCAGATGTCCGATCAGGGTGCCCTTGAGTTTGCCGTGCGTACCTCTCAGCCTGTCCAAGTCGACGGCCTGAACTTCACCAAGGCTCAGAACGACAAGATCGACACCTCGGTCAAGAACATCGCCACGCAAGATGGTTGGTTCGGCACGAGCATCGGAAGCGGCTTGACCCCGTGGAACTCGGCAGCAGCCCAGCAGCGTGTGTCCTCCATCGCGAAGCGCCTCGTGCGCGGCGGCGTGGATCAGGACAAGGCAGTCACCATCGCCGTCGACAGCGTCAAGCGCAACTCGATCACCTACAACGGGACGCTTCTGGAGCTGAACAACAAGGCTCTGCCTGACAACTACAAGCCGGCCCTGGATGGCATCATCGGGGACTGGGCTACGGAGAACCCTGGGGTCCTTAAGGATCACGACATCGGCGTTGGCGACATCACCATAATGCCGATACAGGACATCAACCGATCCGGTGGCCGCTTCATGCTGACCGACAAGAACACCGGCCAGCCCCTGATGGACGACAAGTCGGGCGAGCCCTTCTTCATCTCCCTCGGGACCATCCGCCAGCGCGGCGAGAACCTCAAGTCCACGGCTGACGCCAAGTCGGCTCACGACATCTCCATCCGAGGTGCGGCCAAGACCCACGGCCTCGTCCCCGCCAGGGCGGAAGATGGCAACGGCACGGTCTGGATCAACCCGAAGACCCGCGAGGCCTTCGACGTCACGGTGCCCGAACCGGGCGCTAAGCCTGTCGTCAAGAAGCTCGGCAAGCGTGTTCGCGCTGACCGCCCGGTCTACGAGGACAACGGCTTCACTCCACCCAACTTCGGCGGCGCAAACCGCTAACCATCACGAGGCCCTCGGCACATCACCGGGGGCCTTTCCATTTCACCATGAGGAACAATGAACGACGAACTGAAGAACGCCATCATCGAGCAGTCGAAGCGCATCGGGGCTGACCCTATGTGGTTCGCCACGTCGATGTCGTATGAGACTGGCGGCACATTCGACCCATGGAAGAAGGGTCCGACGACCAAGTGGGGTCGCCACGTAGGCCTCATTCAAATGGGCGAGCCACAGCGCAAGCAGTTTGGCTACACCCCCGACAAGTCCGTGGCCGATCTGGTCAAGTCCTCGGCTGACTACATGGTCGCCAGCGGCTTCAGGCCGGGCATGAACGAACACCAATTCTATGCCACGATCAACACCGGCAGCCCCAACGGCGGCAACAAGTCCGACGCGACCAACGGAGGCGCTCCAGGCACTGCCAACGACAAGGTCGACTACCAGATGGGCAGTCACCGGCAGAACGCTGCGAAGCTCCTGGGCGGCACCTTCAACGAGATCACGTCGTCGAGCCCCAATGGTTCGGCTGACATCGGCATGACCCATTCCGAGGTCCCGACGTGGCAGACAAACACCCCCCGCCAGCCTGAGGTTGAGACCGCCGAACCCGGCTGGTGGCAGCTCCAGAAGGACGCCTACAACACGCAGCAGACGCTGCCCTGGCTGGCTGTCCAGAACAAGCAGATACAGCCCGACCCTAACTGGTCCCTGGATGAGAAGCGCCTCGGCCCCGATCTCGAAGCTCGCGGCATCCCTAAGTCTGAGATGGAGCGCTATGCGCCCCGCTTGGCCAGTGTCTCCGAGGCCGACTATCAGGACAACCTGGGTCGCGTTAAGTCAGACTGGGACGCCAACGTCAGGCTCTCCAATGCGGGGTTCACTGGCGGTCTCCTCAAGATGGCCAACTCGATCCTCGATCCGGTCGCCCTCGGTGCCGACGTTCTGGCATCCTCGGTAGCGCCTGAGGTGGTCATCGGAAATCGCGCCAAGCGCCTCGGCAGGGTCCTTGAAGGGGCCATGGCTGGTGCCGCTGGTGGTGCTGCCTCGGTGGCCCTCAACGCTGCCGTCAACCCGAACGTATCCAACTCCGACCTCTTCGCTGCCACCGTCTTTGGTGCCGGCATGGGTGGCGCTGTGGGTCACCTCTTCGGTCGCCCCGAGACCACGTTCGAAGGTGCCGCGCTGGCGAGAGCAACACGCAACGCCGCAGAGGCCCATGAGGGTCTCCCAATGGCTGGCTCTGTGGGTGCAGCTAAGGCTTCGGTCGATCAGCCATTCCTCGACGAGAAAGGCCTCGGCCTGCTCGATGAGCGCGACTTCGACAAGACGGCCTTCGGTGCGATCCGCCCAGACCTCTCGGCTCGCCTTCAGCAGGACGACAACGTCCTCGTCAAGGCCGGCGCTGGTCTCGTGCAGGATGGCACTGGCAAGAAGGACGGAGCGGTCAACGCTATCGCCGCCTCGGAAGATCAAGTTCGCCTGTTCGACGAGAAGCGCGTCCATGAAGCCCAAACCTACAACCCGCAGCTCGCTGACTACGCCAAGCGTCAGAAGGGGCTGAACAAGGCTCAGATCGAGCGCAACTTCAACGACGAAATCCACGCCTACATCACCGACCGGGAGCCAGGGCGCGCGGAGCGTTATGACCCGGCAGTGGTCAAGGTTGGCAACAAACACGCCGAGCTGTACGCCGACGCCCTCGCCCTTCAGCAGAACCCGTTCCATCGTGACGGTATCGAGGGACGCGCGGTGCTTGGCACGGACAGCATTCCGTCAGACCCACACTACTCGCCCCGCTACTGGAACAACGAGGCTATCATCTCTGCAGTCGACGAGTTCGGCCAGGACACCATCGTCACCCTGATCGGTAGGGCCATGAAGTCCGCTGACACAGGCCTAAAGGAAGATCTGATCGAGCGCACGGCCAAGGCCTTCACCGGGGCCATCGTCGACCGTGCCCATGGCCTGGAAGACGTCACCTCACGCATCCTCAGCGCTGACCAGATGGACAACCTCGTGGACATGCTGGAGGGCCACTACGGGCTCGATCCCAAGGATGCCGAAGCGCTGCGGTTCGAGTTCACCAAGAACAGGGCCAAGGACGCCGGCAGGGATGGCCACAACAAGGCCCGTCTGCTGCTCGACGAGAAGATGAAGCTGGACGGCGTGGTCAGCAAGAAGACCGGCACCATTCATGAGGGTGGTCTCAGCCTGTCCGACCTCGTGGTCACTGATGCCCGCCAGAACTTCACCCGCTACATGCGCAATGCCATGGGCCGCGTGGCGCTCGCTCGCTACCGCTTCAAGGACCCGCAGACCGGCGAGATGCTGATCAACGGCTTCACCAGCGACAGGGAGTTCGCCGCCTACATGACCAAGGTCAAGCAGAAGAACGCTGACCTGATGGGCCAAGGCAAGATCACCAAGGCCCAAGCGGCTGCCGGTGTGAAGCGCCTGGAGTACGCCTATGCGTCGATCCTTGGTCGCCCAACAAGCGACATGGAGGCCACGAGCGCGGGCTGGTTCCTTAGGATGGTCCGCAAGTACAACTTCTCGCGCATCATGAACCAAGTCGGCTTCGCCCAGATTTCCGAGATCGGCTCGCCTATCGCGTCACTCGGCTGGAAGGCTGCACTCTCGCAGGCACCGGCCCTCAGGCGCGTCGTGACGGATGATGGGGCATCGCTCCTGAAGTCTGGTCTAGGCAACGACGTGGAGGCGATCATAGGTGTTGGCGCCGACAGGCTGCTGCACACCTCGGACTACCGAATCGACGAGTTCTCCAATGGCTTCCATGGTGAGCCAACGTCGAGCTGGAAGGAGTTCATCGAGCGCAAGCTGAACAAGGCCAACCAGATTACCTCCGAAGTCTCGGGGCTGACCCAGGCCAACGTGATGCTCGAACGCTGGACAGCCAAGGCCATCGTGCAGCGGTTCTCGGACATGGCTCATGGTGGCAGGCAGTTCTCGGCGGCTAGGTTTGCCGACCTGGGCCTGAGCAAGGACATGACCGACCGCGTTATGAAGATGTTCACGACCGAGGGCAACTTCGAACACGAGACAGGCTTCATCACGGGCCGCAAGGTCACCCGAGCGCACTTCGACAAGTGGGCAGATAAGGAGGCCCGCGAGGCTTTCATCTCGGCAGCCCACAGGCTGAGCCGTCAGGTGATCCAGAAGAACGACATCGGGAACATGACCATGTGGATGTCTCATCCGCTGGCCAAGGCCCTGATGCAGTTCCGCACGTTCATGGTCGGGTCCTATGGTAAGCAGACCCTCAAGTCGCTGCATTTCAAGGACGTCATGGCTGCCCACCAGATGATCCTGACGACGGCCTTCGCGGCTGCCGGCTATATCATGCAGATGAAGGCTCAGGCGATGCTACGCTCGGACGGGGACAAGTTCCTCGAAGAGCGCCTCAACCCCAAGAACCTCTCTGCTGCTGCGTTCGCCCGCGCTGGCGCATCCTCGATCCTGCCAATGCTCATCGACACCGGCCTAGGCATCGCCGGCCAGGACACGCTGTTCTCCTACACCCGAACGACCGGACAGGCGAGCAACATGTGGCTAGGCAATCCGACCACGGGTGGCTTGGACGACATCTACCAAGCTGGCCAGTCGGTCGCCGGTCTCTTCAAGGACCGCGAGTGGTCGCAGGACGAGGCCCGCAAGGTCTCCCGCGTCCTCATGTTTGGGAACGCTCTTCCTCTCGTCATGGGCCTCAACGGCCTGATCAGCGGTCAACCCGAACGGGCACCCCGCTAACAACCTAACGCACCCCTCAACGAGGCCCTCAGGATCAACCCTGGGGGCCTTTTGCATTTCCACTCAAGGAACGAAATGACCTCACCAATTCTATCCTTCGTCGTCTACGACGGGGACGGGTCGACGCGCGACTTCACGTTCGACTTCGGTTACCTCGACCGGGATCACATCAAAGTCTACCTCAACGACGTCGGCACTGGTTCCTTCACCTGGACCGGCCCGTTCGCTCTCCGCTTCGCTGTGGCACCGCCCACCGGCAAGAAGATCAGGATCGCCCGCGAGACGCCCGCAGCCAAGCCGGTTGTGACCATCGCAAATGGATCTTCGCTCCGCGCTGAAGACCTCAACCGTCAGGCACTCCAGTCCATGTACGTGGGCCAGGAAAGCGCCGACATCGCCACCCTCATGCGCTCTGGCACGTTGTCCGCTCCGACCACGGATGCCGGTCGTGTCACCCTGCAGTTCCCTTCGATTGAGGCCCGCAGGGGCAACGTCCTCGGCTTCGATAGCGACGGTCAGTTCCGCCCGTTCACTTCTGCCGACATGCCCAAGGGCGAGACCGGCGACAAGGGACCTGTCGGTAATCAAGGCCCCATTGGTCCGCTTGGTCCGCAAGGCAACGCAGGCCCCCAGGGTCCGATTGGGCCGACTGGCGAGCGTGGCCCTCAGGGTACTCAGGGTCCGCAGGGCATCGCCGGACCTCAGGGTCCACAGGGTATCTCCGGTGTGGCTGGCCCTCAGGGTCTCCCCGGCATCCAGGGTCCGCAGGGTTTGCAGGGACCTGAGGGTCCTATCGGCAAGGCTTTCGATCCCGACGCCTCCGGTTTGACCGCAGACCGCTCTGCCTACAACGCCGAGCCAGCAAACTTCTCCTTCCTCGATACGCAGGCCGGCATCGTCTACTGGAAGCTGTCCAACGCTGTTGGCGCTTGGTCTGACGGTGTGCCGTTCGGGCGTGGTCCTCAGGGCCTCCAAGGTCCGGCAGGCCCACAGGGCGTCCAAGGCCCTCAGGGTCAGAAGGGTGACGACGGCCCGCAGGGCGTCCAGGGTCCACAAGGCCTGACCGGCGAAGTTGGCCCGATTGGTCCCGCTGGTCCGGTTGGCGGCGCTGGTCCTCAGGGTATGCAAGGCCCGCAGGGCTCTCAGGGTCCGCAAGGTCCCGCTGGCTCTATTGGTCCCACCGGCAGCCCCGGGATGGTCTGGAAGGGCACCTACGTCGCCAGCACTGCCTATGCAGTGAAGGACGTCGTGTCCTACAACGGCAGCTCCTACATCAACATCCTAGCCAGCACTGGCGTCGTCCCGACGAACACCACCTATTGGGCTCCGGTTGCCATCAAGGGTGACCAGGGCGTTCAGGGCGTTCAGGGCGTTGTTGGTCCGGTTGGTCCGCAAGGCGTCGAGGGTCCGACAGCGGCACGTCTGGGAATTGGCGCGCAGTTGATCTCGGACTGGAACGCCGTGACTGACAACGGCTGGTATCGGGGTTCTGCCGCTGCCAATGCACCTGACAGCGGCTGGTGGTTGGGTGAGGTTATCAGCCATGATGTCAACTGGTGTACGCAGACCATTCACGCATTCACCGCTGATAGCGCGGGCAACACGGCCTCCTACCGCCGTAGCAAGAACAGCGGAACCTGGGAGGCTTGGTACAAGCTCCAGCTCAGCCAAGCTGAACAGGATGCTCGTTACGCCACGTATGCCTCCCTCCCAGCCGCAGGCATCGGCAGCGGCCAGACTTGGCAACTCGTCACGCGGGCCTTCAACACCGCCTACCAGAACACTACTGGCAGGGCGATCATGATCAGCTATGCCGGCGACCGCGCCAACGTTTCCCTCTCTGCGGACAACGTGACCTACCTTGCTGACGTCTTCAAATCGACTGGCGACAGCGGTCAGCCCACCGCCAGTGGCATCATCCCAGCTGGTTGGTATTACAAGCTCACCTCCAGGGTCGCCCAGGGCAACTGGTACGAGCTTCGGTAAAGGAAACACACATGACTGAAACTGGCTTCTACCACCCCGTTCGGGGGTACTGGCAGACCAATGGCGGCGACCCTTCGAAGCTGCTTGCACAATACCCGGAGGGGACCGTCGTGGTCCCCCTCAAGCCCGGCGCAGACTACGAATGGTCCGGCGACATCTGGACCTATTCGCCACCCTCGACCGAGGCGCTCCGTGAGGCCATGCCGCAGATCACCCCGAGGCAGCTTAGGCTCACCCTGCTGTCCCTCGGCATTCACGAAGCTGACGTCGACATGAAGCTGGTCAGCGATCCGACCGGCATGGTGGAGTGGAAATACGCCACCTACTTCAAGCGGACGCACCCGCTGGTCGACGGCCTCGGTGCCCTCTTCAGCATCACCGCAGAGCAGATCGACAGCCTATGGGAATGGGCGGCTGCGCTGTGATCCTCAATCTCATCTCAGGAACATCCACCGTGGACAGCACTACCGCTGCGGTCGCCGTCTCCGCAGTAGCGAGCCCTGTTTGGCTCCCCTGGCTCCACGCAGCTTCTGACGGCGCTGCACTCATCGCACCCCTTCTCGGCACCGTCTGGCTCATCGTTCAGATCGTCGGGAAGGTGCGGGACATGACCCGAAAGGACCACAAGTGAAGACCGATAGCGCTGCCCTCGGGGCACTCTTCGACACCTTCGCGGATCAGCTCAAGACCATCCTCACCGAGGGCCGCACGGTCGTCGACAAGGAGACCGGAGACCCAGTTCAGGTAACCCCTGACGCGGCGTCCCTGAACGTGATCCTCAACTTCCTCAAGCACACCGGCACGACCGTCGCCCCGGGCACCCACAAGGTGGTCAACGACATCGTCTCTAATCTGCCGTTCGACGGCTCCGAGCATCAAGAGCGATACAACTGATGAACATCACCGCACAGAACACATTCACTGATCCCATCCTCGTGCAGGCGGGGAACTCCTTCGACATCTCGATCAGCGGCACCTTCGTGGCGACCGTGGTTCTGCAGCGGTCGAAGGATCAGGTTACCTGGCTGGACGTCGAGGCGAACACCGCGCCCGTCGAGAAGACTGGCTCTGCCGGTTCGGCCTGGTACTTCCGCCTCGGGGTGAAGACCGGGGGTTACACCTCTGGCACTGTGGTCGCCAACCTCTTCGACTAATGGCCCACATCAAGGCTGTTGCGGGGGTCGCTGTAAGAGGCGTCCTCCGTAACGTGCTGCACTCAGGTACGTCCGGTCCGACCGACCCGCTCGCGGTGTTCCAGTACGACCTCAACTTCCTCACCAACACCTACAAGGGTGGCACTCAGCCGCTTGGCAACAACACCCTCGACGGTCGCTTCCTACGCGACAGCGGCAACTACCAAGCCTGCTACCTCCCGAACAAGGCGGGCCTGCTGGTTTCAGTGGGCAGCGCAGGCATCCGGCGCACTGATGCTGGTATCTGGCTGTACCCTTCGGTGTCCATTCTGGGCCTATGGGGCGCTGACCTCTCCAACGCCGCCTGGACGAAGACGGGCATCAACGCTGTCAAGAACCAAGTCGGTGCGGATGGCGTAGCCAACACAGCATCGAGCATAACGGCCACGACTGCCAACGGCGTGGTCAAGCAAGTCATCACCTCGGCTGTGGCTGACCGCGTGATGTCGGCATACGTCAAGCGTCTGTCTGGCACTGGAACCCTGGAGTTCTCGCTTGACAACGAGGCGACGTGGACCGTGGTGCCTGTCACCAACGCCTACACCCGACCCTTCATCGTTCAGCTCGGCGTCACCAACCCCAGCATCGCGTTCAGGATCGCCAACTCTGGCGACAGCTTCGCGGTCGACTTCAGCATGGTCAGCGGGGCGATGAACGGCCAGCTCCTGCCCTACGGATATCTGGTCCGCAGCACGGGAACCGCAGTCGGCTCATTCAGCCGCTCAACCCCATGGGCGCTCAACACCGATAACAGCCCGCTGTTCACCTGTATCACCCAGCCCTTCGCTTGGTACTGGCAGGGCCGCGCCGACCGCCTGGGTGGTGGCCTGTTCGTCAGTGACGGGGCCTTTCAGGTCAACATCGTAGCTGACGGAACCATCCAGTATGGCGGCAAGTCCTCGCCAACCGGCCAGTGGAAGGCTGGCATGAGCAACCTCAACAAGGTCGCCGGCTGGACCAACGGTGCCGGGATCGCCAAGTTCTCGATCAACGGCAACCCTCCGACCAGCACCAGCACGCTACTCACGCCGAACGGTACGCACTTCGTCTTCTCATCCAATGGGTCGGGCGGTGCAGCTATCAACGGCCTCGTCGAGCGCGCCGCGTTCAGCCCGAACTATGCGCCTTCAGACGCCGATCTCATGGCCATGACGGCCCCCTAACAGAGAGCCCTCAGGAGAGGCTTCAGGTCCATCCCGGTCCACTGATGCCCCAAGCTCATAGAGCCTCTCCTGACCACCTCCCTGCCCCCGAACAACTAGGAGCAAATGACCAAGCAGACGCTATCTGCCTCGACCTCGCTGTCGTCGCAGAAGGACCCTCTACTCGACTTCAGAAACTTCCTCTACGTCGTGTGGAAACATCTCAATCTGCCGGACCCCACGCGGGTTCAGTATGACATCGCATCATTCCTACAGCACGGCCCGAAGCGCCTCATCATCGAAGCCTTCCGTGGTGTCGGCAAGTCCTGGGTCACCTCGGCCTTCGTCTGCTGGCTGCTCTACTGCGATCCCCAAACCAAGGTTCTCGTCATCTCGGCCTCGAAGCAGCGCTCCGATGACTTCTCGACCTTCACCATGCGCCTCATCTTCGAGATGGAGCTGCTGGCCCACCTGAGGCCCGGCCCCGATCAGCGCCAGTCCAAGGTCGCCTTCGACGTCGGCCCCGCGCGCGCCTCGCACAGCCCCTCGGTCAAGTCCCTGGGCATCACCTCACAGATCGCCGGTTCACGCGCCAACGTGATCATCGCGGACGATATCGAGGTCCCGAACAATTCCGACACCCACCTGAAGCGCGAGAAGCTGTCCGAACAAATCAAAGAGTTCGACGCCGTGCTGTCACCGGGTGGCCGCATCATCTACCTCGGCACCCCGCAGACCGAGCAATCGATATACAACCTCCTGCCTGACCGTGGCTACGTCTGCCGCATCTGGCCGGCTCGCTTCCCCGACGAGGAGCGCCGCGCCAAGTATGGCTCCAAGCTGGCCCCGTTCGTTGGCCGGCTGCTGGACGACAAGCCCGACCTCGTGGGTGGCCCTACCGATCCCCAGCGGTTCACCGACGTGGACCTGAACGAGCGTGAGATGTCCTATGGGCGTTCAGGCTTCGCCCTTCAGTTCTACCTCGACACCAGCCTATCGGACGAGGATCGCTTCCCGCTGAAGCTGTCCGACCTGATCATCATGGGCTTGGACCGCAAGAGGGCTCCGAGAGAGGTCGTGTGGGGCTCTGGCCCTGATCAGGTCTATGAGAAGCTGCCTATGGTTGGCCTCCCCGGCGACCGGCTGTATCGCCCGATCTTCACCGACAAGGACTACGTCGAGTATGACGGCTCGTGCATGTTCATCGACCCCTCGGGCCGAGGCAAGGACGAGACCGCATGGGCTGTGGTCAAGGCCCTGAACGGCATCCTCTACCTAACTGCTGTTGGCGGGGTCCGTGGCCACGGCTACGAGGACAAGGTGTTGGATGAAATCCTGGCCTGCGCCAAGGAGCATGAGGTCAACATCATTCAGGTCGAGCCAAACTACGGCGATGGCATGTTCGCCCAGCTCCTCCGCGCCCGAGCCCAGCTCCGCTACCCCGTCACGATTGAGGACGCAGAGTGGTCGAAGGCCCAGAAGGAAGCTCGCATCATCGACACCCTGGAGCCGATCATGAACCAGCACAGACTGGTGGTCGACCCGAAGGTGATCGAGTGGGACTACGACAGCACGGCTGCCCTGCCGACTGACGAGGTCAACAAGTACCGCCTGTTCTACCAAATGACCCGGATCACCAAGAACCGTGGTGCCCTGGCTCATGACGACAGACTGGATGCTGTGGCCGGCTGTGTGGCCTACTGGCTTGAATGGATGGCCAGGAACACGACGGTGGCTGTCGAACAACGGAAGCAGGAGCTGCTCGATGCTGAACTGGCCAAGTTCATGGAGACGGCCCTCGGTGGCTCCCTACGGTCGCCCCCTCGGTTCGCCCTATAGTCCACCTTCACGACCACCTAAATCGAATACCCCCTCCACTAGCACTACCCTGATGGTTCCCCTTAGAGTGTTACCTTAAGTGGGACCTGATTGGACCCCTAAGGTAGCCCCTTAGGTGGCACCTGATAGCATCCCTCAGCAGCCCCAGAGTTCTCCCTGGAGGTTAGCCGAGGGGTGCTTAGGGGGACTGCCGTAGTCAGGAGACACCCCTAGTCCTGATCTGGTAGGAGGACCCCCTCGTCCTTAGCAGCCAGACGGAACAGCCTACGGACCTCCTGAGCTGTCGCCCGGTGTTCCCCGAAGGCCACGCAAGCCTCGACCGCACGTCGCCAGTTAGCGCCCCTCTTGGTGAATGTCAGGAGCAACTCGCCGGCTGCCTCGACCGAGGAGACGTTGTGTCGGAGACCTGGGCGTTCCCTGACGGGGACCTTTGGGGTGAACCAATTCAAGCTCAAGAGATGTCACCTCGTGCTATCCTACGCTTCAGGTCGTCAGCATTGAGAAGGTCGACCAGATCGTCGGCCCACTCCATGTTGAGGCCAACAGCAGGGCGACCCTCAACCATGGCCGGCTGCCCGGTGAACACATCGAACACCGTCCAGGTCCCGTCTGGGTCTTTCCTTAGGTCGTACCTCTGCTGCGCCATGAGGCCGATATAGGGGGTGGGAATATTTGGTGCAAATTTCCCCGCGACCCATCGGATAACAGGCACGCGCGCCGACCCCCCGTACCCCCTTCGCGCGCGCGGTAAAGGCACGAGCGCGTGATCCCGAGCGCGGCTTGAGGTACGCGAGCGCACATCGCGCCTTCTGTCACACCTTTCGTAACGCATCCGGGCAATGCCCATGCAATCCAAGGCTTCCAACCTAATGCAGCATTTGATGATAGGCCTTCAGGGTCGACCAATGAGGCACATGAGGAGTGCGACGAGGGGCATGGAACGGGCATTCCAGTCACGGAATGTTCATTCCCCTGTCTGCCAATCGGTGTATTTGCCCAGCAACACCTAAGCCCGCCTTCAGGTCTCACGCTAGGTCACGCCTTGCCCGGTCTCTAGCTCCGCGCGTATAGGTGCCCACATGGTTTCCTCTTGGGCGCATGGAAGGGCAGCACATGGGCGATACGATAACCGGACTATACGTTGGCGCATGGGTCACCCTCATGGTGATTAGCGCGATCTGGCGCTATCGACACGCGGACAGTGTCGGCATGTGGGTTAGCCTAGTCATGGCCGGTTCGGGATTGCTGCTTTTGTTCCCACATGAGGCGGCTTTCGCGCAGTAGGAGCGATTTCTTCAAACTTTCTTTCGCTGTGATTTCAAGGGCTTAGCTGAAAAGTGGGCTCTATCTGTCGTTTTTCTCAATCATCCCACTTGCGCAACGGTCTCGCTTATGGGACAAGTGGCCATCGAACGAAACGGTTCGGGGCGGCGAGGTTCTCGGGTTCCACTAGACCAGTCCAGTTCGGTACGGATTTCGGCACACCAAGGGGTGCCAGACTAAAGACTGCCAGACCATCGGCTCTCTGTTCTTTGACAGGCGCAAACACGGGCAAAGCCGCCCTAGCCACTGAATAACGTCTCTACCAATCCACTGGCGCGAAAGTTGCGGCAACGGAACGGATCAAGCGGGACTAGATCGAACCCTATCGGTCGCATGACGGTGAAGCCTTGGCGGCAACCGGAAGTGACACGGGCAAGTGACAGTCTGCGGTGCCCGGTTCCTAGCCTTAAGACGGTGCCAAAGAGGTAAGGCTTAGGCCTTCCCTACAATCTGCCTAGCGGTGCCCAAGGGTGCCGCCAAGGCATTCCAAAGGGTCGCTCAAACGGCCTTTCGGCATGTCTTGAAAGGGTCTGACAATGATCAAATCAATCCTCTCCCACACATGGCCACTGGTTGCGCTGGTTGTCATGTTCGGTTCGGTCGCTGCCTTCGATGGCGGTGCCGCTGGCCAGATGCTGCGGGCTCTAGTCGCTGCGGTGCTGGCATGACAACCATTCACACTGCATTCTGGAATGATCGCCGCGCTGCGGTGCGTCATGCTTCCATTCAATGGACAGTCCGCGATGGCAACCGGCAACGCTGCTACAACAGCGAGGCGGCAAGGCTTCATCCAAGGGCTGGCAAGTTCGACGATAGGCAAGCGGCTAAGGGTTTTGCCCGGCTGTGCGCCAAGATCGCCATTCGCCACATGATCGCAACCGGCGTCATCGCTGATTACGACAAGGTGACGCAAGAGGTGGTGCGGGCTTCCTTCAAGGTCGCAATGACCAAGGAAAGCCGCGCGGTGTGTGATGGTTGCTCCGCTGGCGTCTACTTCGCCAAATGGGGCTGGACCGACACAATCATCACCCATGAAGTCGCACATTGGGCCGACCAATGGGCACACAAGCTTGGCGGTAAAGCCACCCTGTCGGCCTATGAGCCGCATGGCCCTAAGTGGCGCGGCTGGTACACCTATCTGCTTGCCGCCGCGTCGGATCGCTTCACAGTCGAGGGGATAACCGCTGGTTGGAAGGCGGATCGCCTGCCCGTTCTCATGCCATAGCCTTGTCCATTCTTCTGCACTGTCGGGAACGTCTCGGCAGTGTAGCGGTATGCACAACCACAAACGTGAGGTTCTCACCATGGCTAAGCTCTTCAAGTCCAAGACCATCCGCTCGGGTGGCAACGCCAAGACCATCAAAGGCGACAAGTTCGGGGAATATGAGACGGCGATCATGTACCTTGCGCCGGCCAAACAGGCTCTCATGGGCAATGTCTGCCCGATGGCTGAAACCGCTGGCTGTGAAATGGGCTGCCTGTCAAAGGCTGGCCGCGCCGGCATGTTCTCGTCCATTGTCGAGGCACGGATCGCCAAGACGCAACGGTATTTCAGCAACCGCGCCGCGTTCATGGCCGACTTGGTCAAGGACATTGAGGCCTTTGTGCGCTACTGCAACCGCAAGGGTGTCAAGCCAGCGGTTCGGCTGAACGGCACGTCAGACATTCAATGGGAGGTGGCGCACCCATGCCAACGGGACGCCCCTAAGGGTCACTTCTCGTACCCTGTGGCGTACCTCCACGCGTCCATCTTCGAAGCTTTCCCCGAGGTGCAATTCTACGATTACACCAAGGTCTACAAGCGGGCCTACCGCAAGCTGCCTGCCAACTATTCGCTGACCCTGTCCTATAGCGAGGCCTCGCCGGCCTATGCTGCCGCCGTCATCAAGACCGCTTGCGAAACCGGCATCAACATGGCTGTGGTCTATCGGTCCAAGGCCATCCGCGACAACATGCTGTCAAGCGGTGATGCCTTCGGTGATGCCTCCAATGGTGTGGTGTCAACCACCCGCGTCATTCGTCCAGTCATCGACGGTGACGAAACCGATATGCGCTTCACGGACCCGCAAGGCGTCATCGTCGGGCTCTACGCAAAGGGGCCAGCCAAGAAGGACACTTCTGGCTTCGTTATCGACTAACCCCTCCACTGTCGCAAAGGTTCCCTGAGCGCATCGGTCTGGCGTCCTCCAGCGCTGGCCGGTGTCGCTCGGGCAGGAGATCACATGCACGTCTATCGCATCGAACACCCTAACCACCCCGATGAAGGCCCTTGGCAAACGGGCGCGGTCTATCGCTACGACGCCAACCGCCGCGAAGATGCCTGCAGTGCCTACGATCACCCAGGGCCACGCTGCTCGGGTGAAGCCGGCACGGCGCTATCCCACATCTTCAGACAGGATCGCTCGGCCCGGGAAAGCTACGTCTTCGGCTTCAGGTCCAAGACCCAGCTTGTCCTCTGGTTCTCGTCGAAGGCTGGCCGGCAGGCAATGCAGGAAGCCGGCACAGCCACCCTGCGCGTCTACGAGGTCGCCCCTGAGCATGTCGCCAAGGGCAACCGGCAAGTCGCCTTCAAGCGTGACGCCGCAAGGCCTGTCGCGACCCTCAATCTCGCCACCTTCAAACCAGCCGGGGAGTGCTGAACCATGCCGCCTGAAGTCGAAACCATCTGGGCAACCTTCCTGTGGTGCGGGCTGATCACAGGCTGCGCTGCCTACTTCATCGCAACCCTGAGGGCACCGAAATGAGGACCAAACAGCCGCGCCCCTATTACACCCTCGTGGCGCATGAGGGCGACCACATAGCGGACAACCCTTGGGGCATCGCCTTCGGGGACTACGACTTGGACACCGTGAAGGCCGAGCGCGACGAGTACCGCGACAAGGGCTGGAAGGCCAAGGAACTCAAAATCATCACCACTACCGACAAGCAGGCCGACATCGACGCGGCTGTGCGGTCCCTGAACGACGAGGCAAAGCCATGACAAGGATGACAACCATCGGCGGATCGTGGGGCGAACTCACGGTCGACGCTGAGACCGGCAACGTGCTGACCTACGACCACAGGGGCACCCTGCCCGATCCCGAGGACGCCAGCGAGCGCGGCTACACGCTCATCACCCGCGTCGATCTCGACGAGTGGCGCAAGACCTACGGCGACCAAGAGCCAACCTCAATCGACATCCTCGACGTCGGCTACTGGATTGGCCCAGCCAACACCTACGAGCCGCCCGCGCAGGACTGGCGCGACGACTACGAAATGGGAGGCAACCGATGACCGGAGGAGGTCTCGCCGCCTACTGGACCCTGCTCCAGCAACGCAAACGCCGCGCCCAACGCAAGCTCAAGCCCAAGGGAAAGAGCAAATGACCACCTACGTCTGCCAGAAGCTCACCGACTACACCGAACGCGGCAACAAGTGGGAACTGAGCGTTGCCCACACCACGGGCGCCAGGACGCTCCTCGGCTTCCACAAGACCCGCAAGGTCTGCATCACCGTCGCCCGCGTCCTGGCTGGCCGGCAGGGCAAGATCGAGGTGCGCGAGAAGCGCGAGCGGATCACCGCTTGGAGGGTCGCGTGATGATGTTCAAGTCCATGATCTGGTATCGCAACGCCACCGGGTCGCTGCGATCCTCGGGCGATCTGCTCGATCCACCCTACGAGGCCTATGGGTCACTCGACGCGGCCCACAAGGCGCTCCATCGGGCGACACCATTCGTGCGCTCGAAGGCAATCAGCGTGGTCGTCACGGTCTGCACCCCACACAAGGGTGGATACCCTGTCCGCTCGATTGCCGCGATGGAGCGCGATCCCTGGGTCTACGGCGGCACCAAGGAATACACCGTCGACCAGCTCGTCGGGGTGGCAGCATGACGCTGTGGGAGTTCGTCCAGCTCGTCGTCGGCGGCTACGCCTTCGTCTGCCTGTTCACCGCTTGGTGGCTGGTCAAGGCCACTTAAGTCCAACTCGCTTTTGCAAGCAAAACTCAAATCCTGTGTTGACACCCAGAACCGAGGAAGATATTCCTATGCACATCATCAACGAGCAATTCCACACCGAGGGCCGCGCCGTCGCATGGATGCGTGACTACTCGGACACCTACCGCCCTTCGACCTACGGCACCCGGCTGACCAAGCGGCGCTCGCGCTGCGGCCAGTATTGGGAAGTCGTCGGCTCGCGCTTCGCTATCAACTGATCAACCAAGTCAAGGAGACCATCATGATCAAGAAGTCCAGCATCGCCCTCGGTTCCTCCGTCGTCAGCTCTGGCCGCGCCCAGGGTCGCATCGTCGGTGTCTACTCCAGCCTGTATCTGGTTGAGGTCGAGGGCCTCACAAGGGGCCACGACGGGTTCAACTACAACGGCCTGCTGCTGCTCGACGGCTACGACCCGAAGGGCCGCACAGACCTCTGGTACTACCCCAAGACGGCCCTAACCGTTGTCTCAGCACCAGCCAGGGAGCCCACCGCGCCCATGACCAAGTCGGTCCTCGATCTGCTGCGGCGCAAGGGTGCCATCACGTCACTCGAAGCCCAGGGCGTCCTGCGCTGCCGTCAGTTGCCGGCCCGCGTCCTCGAACTGAAGCGCCTCGGCCACAAGATCGTCACCGAGTTGAAGGTTGACCCAACCGGCCAGAAGTACGCCCGGTATCATTTGGAAGTCGCCTAAACTTTAGTTCCAAACCGTACAGAGCAACCAGCCCGGGTAATCCGCCGTTGACCACACGGAAGGGATGCCCGGGAACGGGAGGACTGTTGGAATGCTTAACTCACCCAAGGAGAGGGCCAAACGTTGTATCCTGATCGAGATGATGCTCGGCATTCAGGAGGCCATTGCAAAGCTGGAATTTGATGGGGAGGTCAGCCTCGTGCTTATGGCGGTGCGCCTCGGCCATTACCAAGGAAAGCCACTGGACATCACGTCCTTGGCCGGCGCTACGAGCCTACCGCGAACGACCGTGCTGCGACACATCAGGTTGCTGGAGGCAAATGATAGGATTGCGATCAAGCGCGGTAGCCGGCGCACTGTGGTGACGCTCAACGGCAAGGCTGAGACGAAGTTCACCAAGCCTTTCTATCAGCGCGTTGAGAGGATCGTTCGGGAGGCTTCCCGCGACCTGTCCATTTTGGACACCAAAACTATAGACTAAACCGAGAACAACCAATAAATGCCACGCCACGTTCTGTCCCACTCGCGGGATAGAGGCCAACTCAGGGAATAAATTGCATGAACGCCATACCGTTCGGGGACATCCTTCTTCAACTGAAACGAATTGCCGACGCCTTGGAGAGCGGTCGGGGGTCTGCGCCGGGGGTCAGCGCAGCAGTTCCCACCAACCCCTACGCCAGCGCCGACTTACCGGCTGGCTACAACACGGTCCTTGGCTACCTTGCCGAGGTCAACCCGGAAGCGCTCGATCTAATGGGCGATCCAATTGCAGATACCCAAAGAGACGGCTACTGGCTCACGCATCAGGCCAGTCGCAAAGACATCCAGATCGTAACGGTTGAGGCACCGGCCCCGCTTAAGGCAGTCGGTATCGATACGGTCAACGCCTATCCAATCGAGCTACTGCGGAAGCGCCTGGGGGACTAATCACCAAGCCACCGCAAGGGGGGTCTAACAGGGACCACAAGGGGGATGATCGCGATTGTGTGATCGTCCCCTTCTTGCAAAGGATGCGGCTCAGGAGTATCTGCCTACACGTAACCATCATGTGAGGGACGGACTATGAACACCTTTGCCGGGCGCAAGCCCGAGAACAAGACAGCGCGGCGACTGCTCTCATTCATTGAGGAGTTCGGTAAGCTCGACGCAGAAATGCAAATCCAACAGATCGCGGTCTTTCTCCACGTCATGGGGACGCCTGACCTCACGATGCGCGAACTGGAACAGGCGACTGGGCTCAGCTCGTCCTCGGTCAGCCGGAACGTCTCCGCGCTGTCCAAGGTCCACCGCAAGGGCCAGCCGGGGCATGACCTCGTCACCACCTATGAGGACGCCATGGATCGCCGCATCAAGCGGGTTCGGGCGACCCCGAAGGGCAGCAAGGTCTTCAACACGCTCATGAACCTATTAGGGAGTTAACCACCATGGCGGTCTATTCACGCGGCAACGGCTTCCAGGCCAACTTCACGGTCAAGGGAAAGCGGTACATCGAGCAGTTCTCATCCGAAGCCGATGCCGAGCGGTGGGAGTTTGACACGAAGCAGGCGATCAAGCTCGGTCGTCCCCTTCCTGCTGGCCCTGCCCGTTCGGTTGGCGGTGGTGACACAGGCACCCTCGGGCAAGTCCTCAGGTCAGCCGAGAAGGAGCATTGGGGTCGCCTCAATGCCAAGACTGGCGGTGACCAAGCGCGACTGTTCGTCAAGTGGGCTGGCTCCGAGACGGCACCCCACGAGGCGCTGTCCGAAGAGAACATCCGCAAATACATCAACTACCTCCATGACGAGCGCAGGATCGGCACGTCGGCCATCAACCTCTACAAGGCCAACATCAGCGTCCTGATCAAGTACGCCAAGGTGCCAAAGGTTGACCTGAAGTGGGATCGCCCCGAGGCAGGACAGCCGAGGTTCTTCAGCGAGGAGGAAGTAGCCCTTGTGATCCAGACGCTGACCCTGTGGTCAATGCCTGTCGAGCGGGACTTCTTCATGTTCCTCGTCGACACCGGAATGCGCCCGTTCTCGGAGGCCACAGCCTTCAGGTGGGACGCCTACTGGGATGGCAAGGTGACCCTGCAGAAGGCTGCCCGTGGCCGAGGCGAGGCTGTGCGTCGAACCAAGACTGGCAAGAGCCGGACGGTGCCCCTGACGCGCCGCGCTATCGAGGCTGTCGAACGGCAGCGTGTGCGCGGTCTCAAGGGTCCGTTCTCGGACATCACCAAGTCCCGCATGGTCTACGTGTGGGACAAGGTCAGGCAGCACCTTCCGCAGCTCAGCGACACCGTCCTGTACACGGCGCGGCACACCTGTGCGTCCTGGCAAGTCATCGCCGGCATCGACCTTCGCCGCGTCATGATGTGGATGGGGCACGACAGCTACAAGACGACCCTGATCTACGCCAACCTCGCGCCCACGCATCTGCTCGACAACCTTGCTGCGCTGGAAGGCCAGAGTGCCCCGAAGCTCACGGTTGTTGGCGGCAAACGTGCGTGACAGATCGCGTTACAGATGCCGCGAAATCGTTACATCTGTTACAGAACGATCCCTTGCGATCCCTGGGTTCCCGCATAACGAAGCGTTTAGAGCCTGCCTGGCCCAAAAGACGTGGCTTGCCGCGGATCATCCCCGCGCATAGCGTCGACCAACGTTTTTCGCGCACCAACAAGGATCGAACTCATGCCCGAGACGGCAAGGTCACGCGCCGCCGAACTTTCCCATTTGCGTAGCCGCGATTTCGTCAACGGCGATCCGATCCCTTTGCCGCTGACCATGGCTTCGATCTTTCACACCCCGGGCGCCGAGACCGGATTCGATCAATATGGCCGCTACGACAACCCAACCTGGCGTGCCGTGGAACATGCGCTCGGCCATCTGGAAGATGCGCAATGCGTAACCTTTCCCTCCGGAATGGGCGCGATTTCGTCTGTGTTTTTCGCACTCCTGAAATCGGGCGATCGCGTGCTCCTGCCCGCGGACGGCTACCATGCCACGCGTGCGATGGCCGAACGCTTCCTGAAGCCGCTCGGCATAGATTGCGACACCAGGCCGACGCCGACTTTCCTTGACGGCGGCTTCGAAGGCTACCGGCTGGTCTTCGTCGAGACCCCCTCCAATCCGCGGCTGGACATCTGCGACATTTCGGCCGTCGCCGAGGCTGTTCACGAACAGGGCGCGATCCTTGTCGTCGACAACACGACAATGACGCCATTCGGCCAACGCCCACTCGATTTCGGCGCCGATGTCGTCGTCTCCGCCGACACCAAGGCGGTCAACGGCCACTCGGATGTGCTGTTCGGTCACGTCGCCAGCCGCAACGCCGACATCATCGCCAAGGTGACGGATTGGCGCGGAATGGTCGGCGGCATTCCCGGGCCGTTCGAAGCCTGGCTGGTGCATCGCGGCCTCGAAACACTGGAGGTGCGTTTCGACCGGATGTGCTCATCGGCCGAAACGATCGCACAACGGCTCAGGGACCATCGCGCGGTGCGCGGCCTGCGTTTTCCTGGCCTGAATGGCGACCCCTCGCACAATCTTGCCCGCGCCCAGATGGAACGCTTCGGCTTTCTCATCTCCTTCGAGCTCGCCTCGGAGCAGGAGGCCGAGGATTTCATCAACAATTGCAGCCTGATACAGGCCGCCACATCCTTTGGCGGCGTCCACACCTCCGCCGAGCGACGCCTGAAGCGAGGCGACGCGGTTCCGGCTGGCTTCGTACGCTTGTCGGTCGGCTGTGAGCCGGTGGAAGAACTCTGGAAGGCGATCGAGGCGTCGCTGGACAGGATCAGCGGCTGACAAATCGACTACGAGCAGAGGTCATCGGCTTCGATGTTGCGACGGCCATGCAGCACGCGAAGGATTTCGATCGCATCACCGCCGACCCGGTACAAGGTGAGATATTCGCCGACAATCAGGTGGCGGATACCGGGCGCTATGTCGTCGCGCGACGCACCTGAGAAGGGATAAGTCGACAATTGCTGCCACCTTGCCGCGAAACGATCAAGCAGCCGATCGGCTGCTGCCTCGTTGTTGCGCGCAATATGAAGCCAGATCGCAACCAAATCCTCTTCTGCACGAGCGTTGCGGTCGATAGGCAACAACTTCATGCTGCATCGTCAGATCGCAAACGCCTGCGGGCCTCTGCCTTGATTTCATCCATAGAGGCATATCGACCCGGCCCGCTGTCGATCCCCTCCTGCACCAGCCTGCGCAATTCCTCGACCGTGTAGCCCATCAGGTCGCGGCGGTCTTTCCACTGCCTCAGCGCGTCGTGGATCACTTCGCTCGCCGAGGCGTATTCTCCCGCCGCGACCACATCGTCGACCGCCTGCGCCAGTTCCGGCGAAAGCGTGATGCTGCGTTTGTCGACCTGACCCATGACAGGCTCCCGATGAATGAGACATGATGGTACGATTTAATCGCACCAGTTTCAAGAAAGTCGGCGCGCGCTGAATCAGAAGCTGCGCCCGACGGCGCAACCTCCTGATATCGAGAGACTTAATCCAAATATCGTGGAGAAAACTGCCAGCCGGCCTGTAAGCCGGGTTTTGTATGGCCCTCGCCCCTTGCGAGGCGAGAACGTGGCGGCCATTCATCTTGGGCGCATGTTGCCATGCGCCTCACGCAACCTACCCGGACGGTGAGCCGGAAACAGCCCTCGAGGGTTTCCCCTCGCACCGCCCCTATTCGGTCTTGCTCCCGGTGGGGTTTACCGTGCCGCTCCTGTTGCCAGTCGCGCGGTGGGCTCTTACCCCACCCTTTCACCCTTACCCCGACAAAGTCGTGGCGGTTTGCTTTCTGTGGCACTTTCCCTGGGGTCGCCCCCGCCGGCCATTAACCGGCACCGTGTCTCCATGGAGCCCGGACTTTCCTCACCCGCGGCCTTTCGGCGTTTGCGGGTGCGGCCGCCCGGCCAGCTGGCAGGGCGTATAAAGGGGCTAACACCACAAAACGCAACCGAAAAAGCCGGTCATGCCCGGTTCTTGTCAAGCCGGCGCGCCGACAGCCGCCAACTGAACCTTGACCTTGCTGCAGTAAGCCGCCGAAACCGGGTTCATGCGGGTGGCGCCATGGCCGGCATTGTATTTCAGGATCGTGCCGCAGGTCGTGCCGCCGCCGAGGTCGCGTGCCATGGCGAGGTACTTCATGCCGTATTTGATGTTGGTGTCGGGATCGAACAGGCCCTTGGCCGAGCCGCTGTAGCCCATCATCCTCGCGGTTGCCGGCTTGATCTGCATCAGGCCGATTTCACCGGCGCCGCCGACCATGTTCGGCCGATAGTTGCTCTCGATCTTGATCACGGCATGGGCCAGCGACGCCGGAACGCCGTAGCTCGCCGCGTAGCGGGCGACAATCGCGGAATACTGGCCGCCGCTCGTCACTGCCGCGGTCGCCGCAGCGACGTTGCTGAGACCGATCGATGCCGTCGTCGTCATGTCCACGGTTTTGCGGTCGCGCTTCGTCTGCCTCTCGGCAGAGGATTTCCTTGCCTTGGCCCAGCTTGCCTTCTCCACTTTCGCGGGAGCCTGCTTCGTCGTCGCCTTCGCACTCTTGCTGCTTTTGGTCGAAATGGCCTTGCCCTTGGTGGACGCCGCGACGAGGCCCTGGTCGGCCCGTGGGCTTAACGGCGCGGCGTCGGCCGCGCTGAAGGCAAAGCTCATTACGCCGGCAGCAAGAGCTGCCGTTAAAACGGTCAATTTCTGCATGTGATCCTGTTCTGTTGGGACCGCGCGAAGATTTTCGCGTGGCATCGCTTGATCAATATCGGGACACCCGGGGGCTGGACGTCCGACAAACTGTACGAAAAGCCCTTTGAAGCCCGATTTGGCGCCAATGAAGGCGGGGCAAGTCACTTTAAGTGACAGTTTGTAACTTTAGGACTAGGGAGGATTACTTGGATCAGGAATTGACCCTGCGTCAATTCCTGATGGAAGCAAGCAGCTTCTGCAGCGTGCGCATCGTCGAGCCGTCGGCAACTCCGTCGATCCGGCGCGGCCGGAAATGCCGCTGGAAGGCTTCTACGACGACCCGTGTCCGATCGTCGAAAATGCCTGATATCTCGACACCATAGCCATAGAGCGACAGCATCGACTGCAGTGTCTCGACATCGGCACCGCGGTCGCCGGGCTTCAACGCGGCTCCGCGCCTGACGGGAGCGGCTGGCACGAGATGGCCGACACCGGCCTTGAATAGCGCGGCCCATGGAAACTTCTCGCCTGGATCGATCTTGCGCCCGGGCGCTACGTCTGAGTGCGCCAGCACCCGCTCGGCGGCGATCGCATGGCGCGCAGCAATGCCCTTGCACAGCCCGATCACCGCATTGATCTGGCGCCGCGGAAAGCCGGGATAGCCCAGTGAATGGCCCGGATTGACGATTTCAATGCCGACCGAGCAGGAATTGATGTCGGTGCGTCCGAACCAGGAACTCTGGCCGGCGTGCCAGGCGCGGTCGCTTTCCCGGACCATCTGCACGATGTGGCCATTCTCATGGACGAGATAATGTGACGAGACTTCACTCGCCGGATCGCAGAGCCAGGCTTCGGCCCCGGGACCGGTCGCCATGCCAGTATAGTGCAGCACGATCATGTCGGGCGTCAGCGTGTCACGCCTTGGCCCGAAATTCGGCGATACCCTGACCTCGGCGCTCGGCTCGTCGGGCAGGAAGCCGCTCATGCGTGCCGCAGGCCCCGCTCGATCATCTCGTAGGCGGCGTTGATCGCCGCGACCCTGGTCGTCGCGATCTTGATAAACTCCTGCGGCAGGCCGCGCGCGATCAGCCGATCCGGATGGTTGTCGGAAACCAGCTTGCGATACCGCCTCCTGACTTCCTCGAACGGCTTGCCGCGCTCGATGCCGAGTACGACATAGGGGTCGCCGGCGCCAAGATCGACATGCCGCGCCATGATCGATTCGTAATGCGCCTCGTCGATGCGGAAGATCTCCGCGATACGGTGCAGGAAGATGCCTTCGCGCTCATGCACCAGCCCATCGGCCTTGGCGATATGGAACAGCCCGTCGAGTATGTCTTCCAGCATGATGCAGTTGGAATGCCCGGAGCCGCACAGCTGAGCCATGCGCTCGGCATAGGTTTCGAAACCGGCCACATCCTGCTGGGCGAGATCGAACAGCCGCGCAACGTTGCGCGTCTCTTTCGGCGGCACTTCGAATATTTCCTGGAAGGCGCGCACCTCATCCTGGGTGACGATGCCATCGGCCTTGGCCATCTTGGCAGACAGCGCGATCATCGCCACCGAGAAGGCGACGCGACGGCGCAGGTCAGCATCGCCGGAGAAAACCGTGCGCACGGCCTCAACGACGTCCCCGACACCCGACGTGGCTGAAGACGATACCCGCGTGATGAAGTCGCCGAGGCGGTCCCAAATCGACATGGCCCGCTTCATAGAGCCAACCGATCCCCGCTATCAAGTCAATAACAGCCCATGACCGGCTTGTGAACGGCGAGCCGCCTGGTCCGATACCCCCAACAAAGAAGGACCGGCAAGACGCCGGCCCTTCCTCCCAAGACACTACTTTTACCACTGCTTTACAAACTACTGCGCGGGCGCAGGAGCTGGCGTTGCCGGAGCCGGCTCGGCAGGCTTGGTCGAATTGTTGGTCGGAGCCGCAGGCTTCATCGGCTGCTCGGCAGGCGGCGGATTAGTGCTCTGGGTCGTGGTCTTGTCGGTGCCGCTGTCGCTGCAGGCCGCGACGCCAAACAGCGCGAGCGCCGATACCGACGCAAGAATGAGCTTTTTCATGACATCTCTCCTTCAACACACGCTCACCTTGCGGTGAACGGTCGAGAGAGAAATGCGTCACAAGGCGATGAGTTTCGTAACGTTGCGTTTCCGCATGTAACACCAACGGCATGTTGGCAGCGTTGCTGCCGGCGCCTTGGCGCATTAACAACGAAACCTGGAAACGAAAAAATGCCGGAGACCGCCGCCATGGCCGCGAAATGGGATTTCTGGATCGACCGCGGCGGCACTTTCACCGATGTCATCGGCCGTGACCCGCAAGGTGCACTGCATCCGCGCAAGCTTTTGTCGGAAAACCCGGAAGCTTACACCGATGCAGCCATCCAAGGCATCCGAGACCTGCTCGGCCTCGAAGCGGGCGCCATGATCCCGTCCGGCCTGATCGGCGACATCAAGATGGGAACCACGGTGGCCACGAACGCGCTTCTGGAGCGCAAGGGCGACCGCGTGCTCTTGCTCATCACCAAGGGATTTCGCGATGCGCTCAGGATCGCCTATCAGGCGCGTCCCGACATCTTCGCCAAGGAGATCATTCTTCCCGAGCAACTCTACGAGCGCGTCATCGAGATCGACGAGCGCGTGCTCGCCGACGGCTGCGTCGAACGGCTGCTCGACATTTCAGCTTGCCGGCCGGCCATAGAACAAGCGAAAGCCGATGGCATCGACGCCATTGCAATCGTCTTCATGCATGCCTGGAAATACCCCGATCACGAGAAGGCGGTGGCCAGGGTCTGCCGCAAGCTTGGCTTCGGCCAGGTCTCGGTCAGCCATGAGGTCTCGCCGCTGATCAAGCTGGTCGGCCGCGGCGACACCGCCGTGGTCGACGCCTATCTGTCGCCGATCCTGTCGCGCTATGTGCAAAGGGTGGCGCAAGAACTGGCAGGAGGGAACGACGATTCCCCCCGCCTGATGTTCATGATGTCCTCTGGCGGGCTCACCGCCGCCGACATGTTCCAGGGCAAGGACGCGCTGCTGTCTGGCCCGGCCGGCGGTGTCGTCGGCATGGTCGAGACGGCGAAGCTCGCCGGTTTCGACAAAGTCATCGGCTTCGACATGGGCGGCACGTCCACGGACGTCGCCCACTATGACGGCGCGTATGAACGTGCCTTCGACACCGAAGTCGCCGGCGTGCGCGTTCGCGCACCGATGATGCGCATCCACACCGTTGCCGCCGGCGGCGGCTCGATCCTGCATTACGAGGCCGGCCGTTTCCGCGTCGGACCGGACTCCGCGGGCGCCAACCCCGGCCCGGCCGCCTACCGGCGCGGCGGTCCGCTGGCCGTCACCGATGCCAACGTCATGCTCGGCAAGCTGCAGCCCGATTTCTTCCCGTCGATCTTCGGCCCCGGCCAGGACGAACCGCTCGACGCGCAAACCGTGCGCGCGAAATTCGGGGCTCTTGCCGCCGAAATCGGTGATGGCCGGTCGCCCGAATCGGTCGCCGAAGGCTTCGTCACAATCGCGGTCGAGAACATGGCCAATGCGATCAAGAAGATTTCCGTGCAGCGCGGCTACGACGTCACCGAATATCTCCTGAACTGTTTCGGCGGCGCCGGCGGACAGCACGCCTGCCTGGTCGCGGACGCACTCGGCATAGAGGCAGTGCTGATCCATCCTTTCTCCGGCCTGCTTTCGGCCTATGGCATCGGCCTGGCCTCGGTCTTTGCCTCGCGCCAGCAGGCGCTGCTGATGCCGCTTGCCGAGGAATCCAGAACGGAAATCGGCGGCCTCATCGCCGCCTTGAAAAAGGCCGTGATCGCGGAGCTCACGGCGCAGGGCATCGCCGAGAACTCGGTTGCCACCAGGCCGGTGCTGCACATCCGCTATGACGGCACCGACACGGCATTGCCGGTGAATTTCGAGGCGGACTCGATCTTCCAGGCTAGGCGCGATTTCGAAATCGCCCACAAGGCACAATTCGGCTTCGTCTACGACGACAAGCCGATGATCGTCGAGACCGTCGGCGTCGAGGGCACCGAAACCGGCCAGACGGCCGCCGAAGCCTATGCGCCCGCCGGACCGGGAAGGGTCAAGTCAGCTACTTCCGAGACCCGGCGTATCTATACGGAAGGCCGGTGGCATGAAGCCGGCGTCTACCGTCGCCAGAACCTCAAGCCGTCCGATCTGGTCGCCGGCCCCGCCCTGATCATCGAGCCGAACCAGACCATCGTCGTCGAGCCGGGCTGGCAAGCCGAAATCACCAACCTCAATCACGTCGTCATACGCCGCACGGAAAGGAAAGCGCGCGCCGCTGCCCTTGGCACGCAAGCCGATCCGGTGATGCTCGAAGTCTTCAACAATCTCTTCATGTCGATCGCCGAGCAAATGGGCGTGACGCTGCAGAACACCGCCTATTCCGTCAACATCAAGGAAAGACTGGATTTTTCCTGCGCCGTCTTCGACCACACCGGGGCGCTGGTCGCCAATGCGCCGCACATGCCGGTGCATCTCGGCTCGATGGATCGTTCGGTCGAAACCATCATCCGGCTGAACTCCGGCGACATCCACCCCGGCGACGTCTTTGCCTTGAACGCCCCCTATAATGGCGGCACGCATCTGCCCGACATCACGGTGGTGACGCCGGTCTTCGACGATGCCCAGAAAAACATCCTCTTCTGGGCGGCCTCGCGCGGTCACCATGCCGACATTGGCGGTACCGCCCCCGGCTCGATGACGCCGCTCGCCACCACGGTCGACGAGGAAGGCGTGCTATTCGACAATTTCCGCGTCGTCGACCGCGGAAAATTCCGCGAGAACGAGCTGCATACGCTGCTCACCGATCATCCTTATCCGGCCCGCAACCCGCATCAGAACATCGCCGACCTCAAGGCGCAGATCGCCGCTAACGAGAAGGGTGTGGCGGAGCTGCGCAAGATGGTCGCGCATTTCGGCCTCGACGTCGTCGAGGCCTATATGGGCCATGTGCAGGACAATGCGGCCGAGAGCGTGCGCCGCGTGCTGGAGCGGCTGCCGGACACGTCGGACTATGAATATCCCACCGACACCGGCCAGGTCATCAAGGTCAAGATATCAGTCGACCGCCAAAAGCGCGAGGCGACCGTCGACTTCACCGGCACGTCGCCTGTCATGAAGAACAATTTCAACGCGCCTGAGCCGGTCGCCCGCGCCGCCGTGCTCTATGCCTTCCGCGTCATGGTCGAGGACATGATCCCGATGAATGCCGGGTGCCTGCGGCCAATCAATATCGTCATTCCCGACGGCTGCATGCTCAAGCCCGCCTACCCTGCCGCTGTCGTCGCCGGCAATGTCGAGACCTCGCAGCACGTCACCAACGCGCTGTTCGGCGCCATGGGCGCGATGGCCAACGCGCAGGGAACGATGAACAACCTGACTTTTGGCAACAAGCAATACCAGTACTACGAGACCATTTGCTCCGGCTCGCCGGCCGGTCATATGAACTCCGGCCGCGGCTTTGCCGGCACCTCCGGAGTGCACACCCACATGACCAATTCGCGCCTCACCGACCCGGAGGTGCTGGAGCTGCGCTTCCCCGTGGTGCTGGAGGATTTCCACATCCGCCAGGGATCCGGCGGCAAGGGCAAATGGAACGCCGGCGACGGCACCAAACGCACCGTCCGCTTCCTCGAGAAGATGGAATGCGCGATCCTGTCCTCGCACCGCAATCGCCCGCCGCAAGGGCTGGATGGCGGCGGCGACGGCGAAGTCGGCTCGACCAAGGTGCGCCGCAACGACGGCACGGTCGACGTGCTGAAAGCTTGCGACCAGACCGTGCTCGACGCCGGCGAGGCCGTCATCTTGACGACGCCAACGCCAGGCGGGTTCGGTAGGCTGTAAGGAAAGCGTCAACAGGCTGTCACCGGCCTGTCATGACCCTGGGTTACCCGCTTGCGCCAAAGCAAATGGGGAATCACTTTGCCATGACGGATGTCTCCGCAGATCTGGTCTTTCGCCGCGGCAAGGAAGTTGGAAAAGCCGTCTACCAGAACCGCCCGCTTTCGAAAGCCGGCATCTCCGAACGGCTGTTCGCCTTCCTGTTTTCCGGCCTCGTCTATCCGCAGATCTGGGAAGACCCCGATGTCGACATGGACGCGATGCAGCTTGGCCAGGGCCACCGCGTCGTCACCATCGCCTCGGGCGGCTGCAACATCCTGGCCTATCTCACCCGCTCGCCGGCACAAATCGACGCCGTCGACCTCAACGCCGCCCACATCGCGCTGAACCGCATGAAGCTGGAGGCGGTTCGCCATCTGCCTTCGCAGGGCGACCTGTTCCGTTTCTTCGGCGCGGCCGACACGAGCCACAATTCCGAAGCCTACGACCGCTTCATCGCCCCGCATCTCGACCCCGTCAGCCGCCATTACTGGGAGCGCCGCAACTGGCGTGGCCGCAGGCGCATCGGCGTTTTCGACCGTAATTTCTACCGGACCGGCCTGCTCGGCCTGTTCATCGCCATGGGCCACCGCACGGCGAAATTCTTCGGCGTCAACCCGGCCCGCATGATGGAAGCCAGGAACATCGGCGAACAGCGCCGCTTCTTCAACGAGGAGCTGGCGCCCGTCTTCGACAAGAAGCTTCTGAAATGGGCCACCTCACGCAAAGCTTCGCTGTTCGGCCTCGGCATCCCGCCGGCGCAGTATGATTCGCTCATCACCTCCGGCGACGGCACCATGGCCAGCGTGCTGAAGGCCCGGCTGGAGAAGCTCGCTTGCGATTTCCCGCTGGAGAACAACTACTTCGCCTGGCAAGCCTTTGCCCGCCGCTATCCCGAGCCAGGCGAGGCCGCCCTGCCCGCCTATCTGGAAAAGCAGAACTATGAAACCATCCGCGGCAATATCGACCGCGTCGCCATCCACCACGCCAACCTGATCGAATTCCTCGCCGGCAAGGATGCCGGCGCCGTCGACCGCTTCATCCTGCTCGACGCGCAGGACTGGATGACTGACGACCAGCTCAACGCGCTGTGGTCGGAGATCACCCGCACCGCCTCCGCCGGGGCCCGCGTCATCTTCCGCACCGCCGCCGAGCCCAGCCTGCTGCCGGGGCGCGTCTCGACCTCGCTGCTCGATCAGTGGGACTATCAGAACGAAGCATCGCGCGAATTCTCGGCCCGCGACCGCTCCGCCATCTATGGCGGCTTCCACCTCTATGTGAAGCGCGCGGCATGAGCACGACGGAGCTGCCGGCCAGCCACGCCGAGCTGATGGACGGCGTCTACCGCTGGCAGCGCCACATCTATGACCTGACCCGCAAATACTATCTGCTCGGCCGCGACCGGATGATCGCGGGGCTGGACGTGCCGCCAGGCGGCACCGTGCTGGAGCTCGGCTGCGGCACCGGCCGCAACATCATCCTCGCCGCCCGTGCCTATCCCGATGCTCACTTCTTCGGCCTCGATATTTCGGCCGAAATGCTGGAGACGGCCGGCAAGGCGATCAACCGCGAGGGCCTGCCCGATCGCGTCATGCTGGCAAGGGGCGACGCCACCGATTTCAACACGGGCGCGCTTTATGGCATCGAACGGTTCGACCGCATCTTCGTATCCTACTCGCTGTCGATGATCCCGGGCTGGGAGAAGACGATCTCGGCAGCACTTGCCGCGCTCGCCCCGACAGGCTCGCTGCACATAGTCGATTTCGGCCAGCAGGAAGGCTTGCCGGGCTGGTTCCGCACCCTGCTGCGCGGCTGGCTGAAAAAATTCCACGTCATGCCGCGTGAATCCCTGCGTGGAGTCCTGGAATCGGAATCTCGGCGAACCGGCGCAACCTTTCGTTTTCGCACGCTTTATCGCGGCTATGCCTGGCTGGCTGTGATCAAGCTCGGCATCTGACATCGCAGACATGATCGGCGACCAACGTTTCAGGTCCCACGGACGATCTGGCGGATGGATCGACGGATTAGCCTATCGCTGTTGCCGAATGGCCCAAGGGGTGGTACATTACCTCCACGCTGGAGGTCGAAAGTGATCGTCGGGTTTCGGGACGGATGGCTACGGGCCTTCTTCGTCGAAGACATTCACTCCCGCAACATTCCGTCCGACCTTGAAAGCCGGTTATTTCGCAAGCTCCAGATGATCGATGACGCGATCACCGATCTGGATTTGCGTGTGCCACCCAGCAACCATTTCGAGAAGTTGCGCGGCAATCTCGATGGCTTCCATTCCATCCGCGTCAACAGCCAATGGCGGCTGATCTTCCAGTGGGACGGCGGACGCGGTGAAGCGTCGGGTATTTATCTCGACGACCATAGTTACAGATGAGGTGACACATGTTGATGACCACACGCAAGCCTGCAACAGTTGGCGAAATCCTCACGGAAGAATTCATGCAGCCGCTTGGCCTGACACAGGCGGCTTTGGCCGAAGCGATGGGGGTCCAGCGCAAGCATGTGAACGAATTGTGCAACGATCGCCGCAACGTGACGGCTGCGACCGCGCTTATTCTGGCGCGAGTCTTCGGCAACAGCCCGGATTTCTGGCTGAACGTGCAGCGCCGTAGCGATCTCTGGTCGGTCATGAACTCGCCCGACGAGCGCGCGCGTGTCGATCGCGCCAAGCCTTTGGCGACTGCGGCATAGAAGAAACTTGCAGCAATCGACTGCCGCTTAATGCAGTGCCTTCACCAGTGCCCCCACCATCGCTTGCGGCCGATAATTGAGCTTGGCCGGCGTTAGGCCGAGCCGCACGATCACCAACTGCTCGGACGGAATAATCGCAACCGTCTGTCCGTCATGGCCCTCCATCCAGTAAGTGTCCTTGGGCAGGCCGGCGGCAACGCCGGCGCCGGGATTTTCCTCGTCGCCCGGCGCCTCGATCCACAACTGGCCCTTGCCGTAGACTTTGGAGGCGGATGCCGGCTCGCGCATCCAGTCGACGAAGCCGGCCGGCAGGACCTGGTCGCCGTTCCATACCCCGCCCTGCAGCAGGAACTGGCCGAAGCGGGCCCAGTCATGCGCGGTGGCATAGAGGTAGGACGAGCCGACGAAAGTGCCCTGCTCGTCGGTCTCTAACACCGCGCTGTGCATGCCGAGCGGCTCGAACAGTGCCGTGCGCGGCCAGGTCAACGCCTTGACCTTGTCGCCGATCGTGTCCTGCCAGAGCCGCGACAGCATCACCGCCGTGCCGCTGGAATAGGAAAAAACCTTGCCGACCTCACCGGTCAGCGGCTTGGACTCGGCAAAGCCCGCCATGTCGGGTTCGAGATAGAGCATGCGCGTGACATCGGCGACGTCGCCATAGTCTTCGTTGAATTTCAGCCCGCTCGACATGGCCATCATGTCGGCGAGGCTGATCGCGGCGCGCCCGTCGGCCTTCCACGGCGCGAACAGGCCCTTGTTGTCGACCGCCATCTTGCCGTCCTTGACCAACGTGCCGATGATGGCGGCGTTGACCGTCTTGGTCATCGACCAACCGAGCAGCGGCGTCTTGGCCGAAAAGCCGTCGCCATAGCGCTCAGTGACGACCCGCCCGTTCTTGACCACGACGATCGCGCGCATGCCGGTGCCGGCCATGGCGTCGTCCGCGACGATCTTCGCAACCTCGGGGTTCTGCGACGCATCGACCCGTTCGCCCTCCGGCCATAGCGCATCCTGACTTGTCGCCGCGGGGTCGACATGGACCGCCGTACGCCGGGCCTTGCCGACGTCGCCGTCCGGAACCGAGGCGCAGCCCAGCCCGTCGCGGGCAACCGCCTCGCTCTTGCCGAGGAAACCGAGCAGGCCGGCGGAAACCGTACCCCGGTTCTTGTCGACCGAGACCCGCATCAGCCGCAGCAGCGGGTGGCCGGGCGCCTGCACGTCGACGGCCAGCACCTCTTTGGCGTCGCGCCCGGCGATGAAGACGTTGGAGCAGACGATCTTGGCCGAATAGCCCGAGCCGACGCGGATCAGTTCGGGCGGCGCGATGTAAAGCCAGGCAAACAGGGCGGCAACCGCCAGCACGATCAGGCCAAGCAGCCATTTGACGATCTTGACGATGATCCGCATCCATTGCCTCCCAGGCACTCGCCTGACGTTTATGTCATCGAATTGCCTCCATTGCTTCCGCAAAATCGGGCTTCTTGTCGAGCGCCATAAACCAGATATCAACCATGATCGGCGATCACAGGGATGCATGTCGCCCAAAAGTGCGCAGCGGTTTTGCGACAACGACATGCACGAAAAACGAATAGGCTGGGCGATGCGTGGGGCGATCGCCTGGAGGGGCCAGATCAACTTCGGCCATCAGTGCACAGACCCATCAGCGACCGGCTGATTCCGGCTTGGAAGTTGCGATGCGCCGTCTTGCGGTCCTTTTCATGCTGGCGCTGCTCGGCGCCTGCTCGACCGTGGACGATCTCTCGCCGCTGTCGCCGTCCGCTTCGAGCAGCCCGACGGTGGCCGTGCGCGCACCGCGCTTTGCCGATTCCAAGCCGCATGAGTGGGACAGCAGCGCGCCGTGGAACTATGCCGTCCACGGCACCGACGTCTCCAAATACCAGACCTCGGTCGACTGGCCGACGGCCAAGGCGAGCGGTATCTCCTTCGCCTTCATCAAGGCGACCGAAGGCGGCGATCGTTTCGATGAATATTTCAGCGAGCATTGGGCGCGCACCCGAGCCGCCGGTGTTCCCCGCGCGGCCTATCATTTCTTCTATTTCTGCACTCCGGCGGCCCAGCAGGCGCGCTGGTTCATCCAGAACGTGCCTGTCGACCGCTCGGCGATGCCGCCGGTGCTCGACATGGAATGGAATCCGAAATCGCCGACCTGCAGGCTGCGCCCGGACGCCGCCACGGTGCGCGCGGAGATGACCACCTTCCTCGAAATCGTCGAGCGGCACTACGGCAAGAAGCCGATCATCTACACCTCGGTCGATTTCTTCGACGACAATGAATTGTCGACCTTCCGCGGCTACCCCTACTGGCTGCGTTCCGTCGCCGGCCACCCGCGTGAAAAATACGGCAGCCATCCCTTCACCTTCTGGCAGTACACCGGAACCGGCATCGTTCCCGGCATGACCGGCAAGTCCGACATCAACGTTTTTAACGGCAGTGAGGCCGCCTGGAACAAGTGGCTGCGGCAGAACACCCGTTGATGTCAGGTTCAACGGCAGCACCGCCTTGATCAAAGGGCTGCGGCAGAACACCCGTTGACACCGGGCCTGCCGCCTGCTTTTCGACACAGCCAGCGGTAAAGAGTGCAACCGCTGGTAATCTAGGGCGTTGGGCTTCCGGCCAAGCACATGCCCTTTTCGTTTCGAAAGGAAGCTGATGCGACTGCGTTCCCAAGCCCTCGCGGCGCTGTTCCTGTGCGCCACGGCCTTGCCGGCGATGGCGCAGGAATGCGGCGGCGATTTCGAAACCTGGAAAAAAGGTGTGGCGACGGAAGCCAAGGCTGCCGGCGTCGGCGCCGTCGGCCTCGATGCGCTGGAGGACGCCGCGTTTGACCCGAGGGCCCTAGCGCGCGACCGCGCGCAGGGTGTGTTTACCCAAACCTTCATCCAATTTTCCAACCGCATGATCTCGGCCTACCGGCTGAAACAAGGTGCGGCGAACATGAAGAAATACGCCGACATCTTCGCCCGCGCCGACCAGCAATTCGGCGTCCAGGCGCCTGTCATCACCGCCTTCTGGGCGCTCGAGACGGATTTCGGTGCCGTGCAGGGCGATTTCCACACGCTGAGCGCGCTGGTGACGCTCTCGCATGATTGCCGCCGTCCGCAGCTGTTCCGGCAACAGTTGGTGCCGCTGCTGGAACTGATCGATCGCGGCGTGCTGCCGGCCGATGTCACGGGCGCCTGGGCCGGCGAGATTGGCCAGACGCAGATCCTGCCGTCCGACTATCTTGCGCGCGGCGTCGATGGCGACGGCGACGGCAAGATCGATCTTAGAAACAGCGTTCCCGACGTGATCATGACCACGGGCAACAAGGTGCTGTCGCGCGGCTGGAAGCGCGACGAGCCCTGGATCCAGGAGGTGCGCGTGCCCGACGAGATGCCGTGGGACCAGACCGGGCGCACCAATAAATTGCCGCTGACACAGTGGGCGCAATGGGGCGTCACCAATCCCGACGGCTCGCCGCTGGTCGACAAGGGTCTGAAGGCCGGTCTGGCGCTGCCCATGGGCCGCAAGGGTCCGGCCTTCCTCACCTACGAGAATTTCGACGTCTATCTCGAATGGAACCAGTCCTTCACTTACGCGCTGACCGCGGCCAACCTTGCCGCGCGGCTCGCCGGCGCGCCGCCGCTTGACCCGCGCAATCCCGAGCCGGGCCTCAACAACGACCAGATGAAGGCGCTGCAGACCAAGCTCGAGGCCAGGGGTTACGATGTCGGCACGGTCGACGGCATCCTGGGCACCAACACCCGCGATGCCATCCGCAAGGAGCAGACACGGCTAGGCCTGCCGGTGGACGGCTGGCCGACGCCGGAGCTATTGGCGAAGCTGTGAAGAGAGTGAGTAGTGAGTAGTGAGTAGTGAGTAGTGAGTAGTGAGTAGTGAGTAGTGAGTAGTGGAATATAGGAAATTCCCTGCTGACTACTGACTACTCACTTCTTTTTCCTAATCCGCCATCGTCTCCAAGCTCGCAAACCCCTGCGGCGCGTCACCCTCGTCGAAGGGCGTCGTCACCTCGACGAAAGTGTCGGGATAAAAGCCGTTGAAGCGGGTCCTGAGTGACAGCGAGTAGGCGCCGATATGGCCGATCTCGATCCAGTCGCCGGTATCGACGGTTTCCGGCAGCCAGAACGGCCGGGACAGGATATCGACGGAATCGCAGGTCGCGCCGCACACCTTGAACGGCACGATGTTCTTCTCGTCGCCATTGCGCGTGCGGATCGCGGGATCGGGAATGAAGCGGGCCGGCAGCGTGATCTTGCCGGTCCATGAATCCGACAGCGACGCCCAGATGCCGTCATTGATGTAGAGCCGCTTGCCCTTGCGCAGGAGCACGCGCACGATCAGCGACAGGCAACGCGCCACGATCACCCTGCCCGGCTCCGCCACAAGCGGCATTTCGTCGAACTGGTACTCCTTCAGGTCGCCGGAGAGCCGCGACATGATCTGGCCGAGCGACGGCATCTCGATCTGCTTGCGGTTGGGATCATGTCCGTATTCGGCGGGAAAGCCGCCGCCGACATCAAGCCCGGCAATGTCGAAGGTTAGCCGGTTGCGCACCCAGTCGGCCGAGGCCAGTGCCCGCTCATAGGTGTCGGGATCCTCGATCTGGCTGCCGACATGGAAGCACAAGCCGACCTTGTAGCCGGTGCGGTTCAGCCGCTCGGCGAGTTCGACCGCATAGGCCGGCCCGGCACCGAATTTCTTCGACAGCTCGTAGGCGGCGTGACCCTTGGTCTGCACGCGCACGAACACGCTGATCGCGCCTGGGTCGATATCCAGCGCCCGTACCACCCGGGTCAGCTTGGTGATCTCGTCCTCATGATCCAGCGAAATGACCCTGATGCCGTATTTTTCCAGCGCCAGCTTGATATCCGACTGCGCCTTGACCGGGTGCATGTAGAGCATCTCCGCATCGGGCGAGACGGCGCGCACGGCGGCGAACTCACCGGGCGAAGCGACGTCGAAGGCGGTAACCCCAGCCTCGACCAAGGTCTTCAGCACGATCTGCTCGCCATTGGTCTTGACCGCGTAGGCGGTCTTGCCGGGGAACATGCCCATGAACTGCAAGGCGTCGGCCTTCAGCACCTGCGGGCGGAAACAATAGACCGGATCGTCCGGGCGAAGCGCCAGTGCCGCCTCGCTTGCATTCTCGAATCGCTGCATGGACGAATCCTCGGCTTCCGATGCGCACAATTAATCCAAGCTAGCGGCTAATGAAAACAATTCTGTGTCTCGCGCCCCTTGCGGGCCGGCATTAGTCCCTGCCGGCAGTCCATCCACAGGTTTCGGGTGGCTCTTGCCGGCGAACCCGATATTGCTTCTGCCTGATGGCTGGCATTCGAGTCGTCTTGGGGGAGGACGAATCACATGGCGATGGCAGCAACGTCACCACGCGGACCGATGGCCCTCAAGGATTGGGGGCAGTTGCTTCTGCTTGGCGCCATCTGGGGCGGGTCGTTCTTCTTCGCCCGCATCGCGGTTGCGGAGCTTCATCCGCTGGTGCTGGTGCTGTTTCGCGTCGCCATCGCCGCACTGGCGCTGCAGCTTTATCTCGGCTTGCGCGGCCCGTCCTTCCGCCTCGCCCTTCCCCACGCCGGCCTGTTCTTCCTGCTGGCGCTCACCAACAATGTCGTTCCCTTCTCGCTGATCTTCGCCGGGCAGACAGAGCTTGGCGCCGGCGTTGCCTCGGTGCTGAACGCCACGACGCCGTTCTGGACGCTGATCCTGGCCAACGCGCTGACATCGGATGAGAAGCTGTCGTGGAACAAGCTGGCCGGCATCGCGCTTGGCGTCGCCGGCACGGCTGTGATGATCGGCCCCGGCCTGCTTGCAGGCCTTGGCGGCCCGGTCTGGGCGAAGTCCGCGCTGATCGGCGCCTCGCTATCCTATGGCGTAGCCCTGATGGTCGCCCGTCGCTTCAAGGGCATCCCCTCGCCGGTACTCGCCACTGGACAGTTGACCGCCTCAACCATCATCATGATCCCCATCGCGCTGCTGGCGCATGGCCCGGCCGGTCTGTTCTCGGCCTCGCCCCCGGTGTGGGCGGCGGTGCTGGCGCTGGCGCTGCTGTCCACCGCCTTCGCCTATATCCTCTATTTCAACCTCGTCGCTTCCGCCGGAGCGACAAACGCCTCGCTGGTCACGCTGATCGTGCCGGTCAGCGCGGTCCTGCTCGGTTTCCTGTTTCTTGGCGAGCGGCTCGAACTGTTCGAGATCGGCGGCATGGTGCTGATCGGCCTTGGCCTGGTTACTATTGACGGGCGATTGTTCGGAAGGCGTTAGAACCGGCAAGGGACCCATCGACGCGAAATTCGAAGCCAACTTTCGCGTCGGGAGCGCCATCATGACACGGCAAAGACACGAAGCCGCCATATTTTATTCACAGGTCCGGAGCCGGGTTTTGCAGAGGAGTTTCAAAGCCTAACGGCAAAACTGGTGTCGCAAATCTGGCATTTACGTCGCAATGCAGCATATTTTCCGCTTGCCTGTGGCACAAATGAACCTAGACTCCAGGGCATAGCTCTTTAAGAGGAGGCTATGTCATGGGACTTACGAGGCCAATCAACGCATTGATGATTTGTGCTGCGTTTGCTTTCATCGGCGCCCTCATTATGGGCGTCCTTCCCTGAACCCGCCAAGACGGGGAAGACCAGCACCAGATAATTCAAACAATTCGAAAGGCCGGGTTTTTACCCGGCCTTTTGCTGTTCAGCCATGCCTTATGCCGCGGCCGATCCGGCCACCTCCGCCTCATGCGAGCGGATGCCGATCATGTGACAGACGGCAAAGACAAGGTCGGCCCGGTTCATCGTGTAGAAGTGAAAATCGCCAACGCCACGCTCGACAAGGTCCAGCACCTGTTCGGCCGCCACGGCGGATGCCACCAGCGCATGCGTCTGCGGGTCGTTCTGTAGCCCGTCGAAGCGCTCGGCCAGCCATGCCGGCACCAGCGCACCGCAGCGCGCCGAGAAATTGGCGACCTGCGTGAAATTGTGCACCGGCAGGATGCCGGGCACGATCGGGATGTAGATGCCGGCGCGGCGCGCCCGTTCGACGTAACGCTCGTAGAGATCATTGTCGAAAAAGAACTGGGTGATCGCCCGCGTCGCGCCATTGTCGACCTTGCGCTTCAGCATATCGATGTCGGTGGCGAAGTCAGGGCTTTCCGGGTGCTTTTCCGGATAGGCCGAAACCGAGATATCGAAATCGCCGGCGTCCTTCAGCGCCCCGACCAGTTCGGCCCCATTGGCGTAGCCGTCCGGATGCGGCCGGTAGGCGGTGCCGACGCCGGCTGCCGGATCGCCGCGCAAGGCGACGAAGCGCTTCACGCCCATGTCGGTGAATTCCTGGATCACGGCGTCGACCTGGTGGCGAGCGGCGTCGACGCAGGTCATATGCGCGGCCGGCGTCAAGCTGGTCTCCTTCAGGATGCGGCCGATGGTGCGCGCCGTGCGCTCGCGCGTCGAACCGCCGGCGCCATAGGTCACCGAGACGAATTTGGGCTGCAGCGGCTCCAGCCTAGTGACCGTATCCCACAGCCTCGCCTCCATCTCGTCGTTCTTCGGCGGGAAGAACTCGAACGAAACCCTGACCTTGTCGCCGATATCGGGACGGCGGGAAAAACGAAACTGGTTCATCAGGCGATTTCCCCTATCGAGCCCACTCTGGTCTGCTGGCTGGCATTGGCAGGATCGGCGATCAGCAGGCGCCGGTCGCGGCCAAGCCAAAGCTTGACGGTGAGCCTGGCCTCGTTGCCGCCGCGCGGTTCGAATTCTTGGGCATCCTCGAGATCGAGGCCGGCTTCGGAGAACCACTCCCCGATCTGCCGGTCGGAAAAGCCGAGGCGCATATGCGCGTGTTCGTCGCGCAGGAACTCCAGCGCATGCGGCGCGAAATCGACGATGACCAGGCGGCCTGCCGGGCGCAGAAGCCGCGCCGCCTCGCGGATGGCGCGGGCGGGATCGTCGAGATAGTGCAGCACCTGGTGAATGGTGACGAGATCGAAGGCATCGCGCTCGACAGGCGGCGAAAAGATATCACCCTGCCGCACCTGCGCATTCGAAACGCCGGCCTTGTCGAGATTGGCGCGCGCCACGGTCAGCATCTCGCGCGACATGTCGATGCCGATACCGCGTCGGTAGAGCGGCGAGAAGATTTCGAGCAGCCGCCCGGTGCCGGTGCCAAGGTCGAGCATGGACTGGAACGGCCGCTTGCCGACCAGCTTCAGCATCGCGGCCTCTACGGCGCGGTCGGGCACGTGCAGCGAGCGGATATGATCCCAGCTTGCTGCGTTCTGCGAAAAATACTCGGTGGCGCGGTCCTGCCGCTTGCGCTTGACCGAGGTCAGCCGCTCCAGATCGCGCTCGACCTGCGGGTCGGCCCCCCGAATGCCGGAAACCAGCCCCATCACGAAGTCGCGCGCGGAATCGGCGTCCGACAGGCGGAAGAAGGCCCACGATCCTTCCTGGTAGCGGCCGATCAGCCCGGCCTCGAGCAGCAGCTTCAGGTGCCGCGAGACACGCGGCTGCGACTGGCCGAGAATTTCGGTAAGGTCGGAAACGGTAAGGTCGCCGCGCGACAACAGTGCCAGTATGCGCAGGCGGCTGGATTCGGCCGCCGCCTTCAGCGTATCAACCATGGTGTCGAGCGAGACATGCATCTGCGTATTCTCTTTGAAAAAGATATAAACATATGTTTATGTCGGTTTTGTCAGCCTTGCAAGCGCTATGTCGCTTCCGGACCAGAAAATGCCGCATGCGTGATTTCCCGGTCCAAGTCACCCCGAAACGTCTGGCGATTCGAGACGATGGCATGCACCAGGACAGGGACAGGCAATGACAGGGCCGCGTGAGATGTTCGAGGCACGCGAAGGCGAGCAGAGGCTGGCCCAGGATCCGGCAACGATGGCGCCGGACGGCGGCATCGTCTTCATCGGCCGCATCGCCTCGCCATGGACCACCCGGGAAAGCTGCCCGAAGAATATGCGCGCCGCACGCGAGGCCGGACAGCCCGCGGTGCTGACCATCGATGCGCCTTATCGTGCAGGCCTGCGCGGGCTGGAACGCGCCAGCCACGTCGTCATCCTATCCTGGCTGCATCACGCGCCACGGAATCTGCTTGTGCAGAAACCCCGCCATGCGACTGAGGCAAAAGGCGTATTCGGCCTGCGCTCCCCTGCCCGGCCGAACCCAATCGGCCTGCATGTAGCCAAGCTCGTCGGCTTGGACATTGCCACCGGGCGCATCGACCTCGACGCCATCGACGTGCTCGACGGCACGCCGGTCATCGACATCAAACCTTATTTCGCCTCGACCGATGCAATATCGGAGGCGACCGTTGAGGGGCGCGAGGAGCGATGACCGCGCCGACCGGCCGCCGCCGCGCCATCGCCAAGGCGCTGACTGCACTTCTGCCGCTGGCGCCCTATGCCGACATGGAGAAGATCCGCGCCGACGCCGGCTCGGTGCATATGAAGACCTTGCCGCCGGCGATCGCGGTCTGGCTGGCAACGATCGCCCATATCCGTCACATGCACACCGACTATGAAAAGCTTCTGGCCGAGGGCTATGACCGCGACTCGGCGCGCTTCTTCGTCATCGAGCGGACCAACATCGTGCTCACGCGCTGGCGCGCGACACGTCTGCTCGACGCCGATGACGAGGAGGAATAACGCCATTGCGGGTGGGATCGCCCTCACCTCGCGACGCTGGCCGATCTTTATCTCGAGGACGACTGAAGTCGGAGTGCTGGCTCTATGCGTTCGGCCTGCTGCCGATAGCTTGTGACGCCAAGGCTAGGAGCTGCCGATGAGCCAAATCGCACAGGATATACCGCCGCTGCCTATGGTGAGCGACCGCCATGTCGACCCGTATTCCTATCCCGACGGCATTGCCTTCCTCGACGGCCAGTACCTGCCGATGTCGCAGGCCAAGGTCTCGGTGCTGGATTGGGGTTTTCTGCATTCCGACGCCACCTACGATACGGTGCATGTCTGGAACGGTCGCTTCTTCCGTCTCGATCTCCATCTCGACCGCTTTTTCGGCGGTTTGCAAAAGCTGCGCATGACGATCCCGTTCGATCGCGACGGCGTGGCCCAGATCCTGCACAATTGCGTCGCACTGTCGGGTCACCGCGCCGCCTATGTCGAAATGCTGTGCACGCGCGGTGCTTCGCCGACCTTCAGCCGCGACCCGCGCCAGGCGATCAACCGCTTCATGGCGTTCGCCGTGCCTTTCGGCTCGGTCGCCAATGCCGAGCAGTTGCAGCGCGGCCTGCGTGTCGCCATCAGCGACAAGATGCGCATTCCGCCGGCCTCGATCGATCCGGCGATCAAGAACTATCATTGGCTCGACCTCGTGCGCGGTCTTTACGATGCCTATGATCGCGGCGCCGAGACGGCCCTTATTCTCGACTTCAACGGCAATGTCGCCGAAGGCCCAGGCTTCAACGTCTTCTGCGTCAAGGACGGCAGGCTGTCGACACCGGCCATTGGCGTGCTGCCAGGCATCACCCGCCGCACCGTCTTTGACCTCTGTGGCGAGGAAGGGCTCACCGCTAAGGCCGCCGATGTCAGCGTAGCCGCGCTCAAGGCCGCCGACGAAGTCTTCATCACCTCGACTGCCGGCGGCATCATGCCGGTGACGGAGATCGACGGTGCCGACGTCGCGGACGGCAAGGTCGGGCCGATCACCAGCCGGCTGATGGCGCTCTATTGGCAAAAGCACGACGACCCGGCCTGGTCGAGTTTGGTGAACTACCCCTGATCCACACGATTTCTTGTTCTACGGGAAAGCGCCAGGTTCAAAAAGATTTCCCCTCGCCTCTGGAAAATCACGGGATAGGCCGTATATGCCCGAAAGCGGAGAAGCCTCCGCTTTCATCCAGAAATTGCGCCCGCAGGGGCAGGGATTCCACATCATGACATCAAAGGTTTGGTTCATCACCGGATCGTCCAAGGGTTTTGGCCGCGTCTGGGCCGAGGCCGCATTGGCGCGCGGCGACCGCGTCGCCGCGACCGCCCGTGACGTCGGCACGCTCGCCGATCTGGTCGCAAAATACGGCGACAACATCGCCGCAATAAAGCTCGATGTCACCGACAAGAAAGCCGTCGATGCCGCGGTCGCCGAGGCGCATAAGCGCTTTGGCCGGCTCGACGTCGTAATCAACAATGCCGGCTACGGCCATTTCGGCGCCATCGAGGAAGTCAGCGAGCAGGAAGCCCGCGACCAGATCGAGACCAATGTGTTTGGCGCGCTGTGGGTCACCCAGGCCGCCCTGCCGATCATGCGGGCGCAGCGGTCCGGCCACATCATCCAGATCTCGTCGATCGGCGGCGTCAACGCCTTTGCCTCGCTCGGCCTCTACCATGCCTCGAAATGGGCGCTAGAAGCCTTCAGCCAGTCGCTCAGCATCGAGGTGGCGGAATTCGGCATTCATGTCACGCTTGTTGAGCCGGGCGGTTTCTCCACCGACTGGTCGGGAGCATCGGCCAAGGTCTCCAAGCCGATCGAGGCCTATGCGCCTGCCCGCGCCAAGATGGCCGAGCGCCGCGCCAACTCGGTCGCCGGCGATCCCGAGGCGACCGGTCCGGCCATGCTGGCCATCGTCGATGCCGACGAGCCGCCGCTGCGGGTCTTCTTCGGCGATGGCGGCTTGCCAATGATACGCAAGGAATACGCCAACCGCCTCGCCACCTGGGACAAGTGGGACCACGTTTCCGTCATGGCGCAAGGCGCCAACAAGAACCGCAAGGGCTGACATCTGGTGTTTTGCTGCGCCGCCCCCGGAGCGGCGTAGCTATGCCTTGTAGATCCATTGCTCCGGCACGCGCACCGAAATCTCTTCGCCGGCCCTGACGATGCCGGGCTTTTCAACCCAGGCGACCACGCCGCGCAACCGCTTCGCAGCCTTGGGAAACAATAGCGCACCGGCTTCGACGTCGGGCATTCCGGCGTTCTCGGCGATCGATCGCCCTGCGATGCGGCACGGTCCGTTCTGGGCATCGACCTTGAGGGTCACGCCGCCTTTGAAGAACAGCAGCGTGCCGGCCGGCAGCATCGACAGATGCGGCACGTCTTCGATCACCAGATTGGCACCGATCCACTCGGGCTTGATTTCGGCCAGCCCCATCCGCTCGGCGACGATGGCCAGTTCGTCCGCAGCCACGATGGATAGCTGCCTTTCGTTGCGCATCTCGGTGCCGCGTGGGTACCATGGCTCGCGTCCGCCCGAGCGCCGCGTCGACCCGGCATGGAAATCGCCTGATATGCCGTCGAAGCCGAGCCGCAATTCGTCCACCGGACGCGTCTGGAAATGGTCCGCTGGCGCGACATACAGCCCCGTCGCACGGGCGGAAAGCTTCTTTCCCGGGATGATTTCGACCGGCTTTTCAGCCTCGGGGAAGAGTTCCAGCATGGCTTCGTTCCTTGGATGATGCGCCCCGGTTTTGCCCTTCGGCCGGCAAGGCCGCAAGAGCGGTTTGGGCCAAAACGCGCAAGTCTTCGACCGACGCGCCATCCCGTGCCTGGATCGACATGCCGTTCATGACGCCTGCAACATATCTAGCCAAGTCTTCGACGGAGAGGTTATCCGGCAAGTCGCCTTCTGCCTTGCCTTTGGCCAGCCGCGCCGCGATCGCCGCCTCGCTTGCCTTGCGATAGGTCCTGAGTTCATCCGCGATGGCTTGCGCCTGTGGTGAAGCTGCCAGCGCGCCGCTGACGAAAAGGCATCCGCCCGGCTTGCCGGGCCTGGAATAGGCCTCCGCAGCGCCGATCAGCAAGCATCGTATCGCCTCCCCCGTCGACACCGGCGCGCTCAGCGCTTCGAGCGCGAAGCCGATCTCGGTCTCGTGGTAGCGCATCAACGCCTTGCGGAACAAAGTCTCCTTGTCGGTGAAGGCGTTGTAAATCTGTGGCGGCGTCAGCCCCATCGCCTCGCGCAGCATCGCCAGCGACGTCGCTTCATAGCCATGCTCCCAGAAAAGATGCATGGCGGCATCGAGCGCCTGCTCGAGGTCGAATGCGCGCGGCCTGCCGCCGCGTGCCTTGTTTGAATTTTCCATAGTGATCGATACGAAACCTGTTGACTCGCCCTTCCCGCATATCATATCAATTGATACGAAACTAGGCAAACCGGAAGATGACTTCCCGGCGAGGGCCGTGCAACCCGAGGAGAAAAGCAATGCCGATCACCGTGACCGCGCCGGAAGGCGTACTGACCTCTGGCGGAGAACACGAAATCCTGCCGCGCCTGAGCGCCGCCCTCATCGAGGCCTCCGGCGCCACCGGCAATTCATTCTTGACCGCGATCGTCGGCGGCACGGTTCACATCCTGCCGTCGCACCACATCTATGCGGGCGGCGCCAACCGGCCCGTCGTCATGGTCGAGTTGAAGCTGCCCAATATCGGCCTTGACTCGGTCGAAGCCCGCAAGACCTTTATCAACGCCGCCGCAAGAATTGTTGCCGAACTCTGCGTCCCGGAACACCAAGCTGAAAACACCTGGGTCAACATCGTCAACGCGCCCGATGGCGGCTGGGGCATCGGTGATCGGCAATATACAGGCGACGCGCTGATCGCGGCCGCTACCGCCGCCGCGCAGTGATGAACAGAATGATGCGGCTCTCCCCTTCGCTGTTCTTCACCACCAACTGCGAGCCTGCGCTGGCCTTCTACGAACAATGCGGCCTTGGCCGGGGAACGATCCTGCGGCGCTGGGGTGATAACAACATGCCGGTGCGCACCGAAGCCATGCGCGGAAAGGTCCTGCATGCCCGTTTCGAAGGCCCGGGTGTCCTGTTCCACGCCTCGGACAATGACGACGCGGAGCCGATGAAGGGCTCCGCGATGATGCTGGAATTCGATGGGCCCGCCGCAGCGCCAGAGGTTTTCGCCCGCCAGCACCTTTTCGCCCGCATGGCCACGGACGGGCGGATCACCGTGCCGTTTGCCCGGCAATATTGGGGGACCAGCTTCGGCATGCTGGTCGACGCCTTCGGCGTACAGTGGATGTTCAGTTGCTCCAATGAATAGACGTCAGCCGTTGACCGTTCGATCACAACCTTCTTACCGAAAACCAGCGCGGCGTCGCATTGCCGCCGCGCCACCGATATATACGGTGGCGCCAAATCGGGAGGAGGTTCGGAATGCAGGTTGGACACGCCATCGCAGCGCTCTGGCTGTTCTGGGTGGTATCCTGGATCCTCGCCGCATCCTGGGCCGATCCGGCGCAGAAACGCGCCACCATCGGGGCGGAGGCCCGCTATCGCGTCTTCTGGCTGGCCGGCACCGTCCTGCTGTTCGTTCCAGCGCATGGCTATGAAGGCAGGCTGAGATTGTGGACGCCGACCCTTGCCGAAGCCTGGGCCTGCGTTGCCCTGATCGCGGTTGGTATCGCCTTCGCCTGGTGGGCGCGCCTGCATCTCGGGCGGTTGTGGTCCGCCACGGTCACCGCCAAGGCGGATCACCGCGTGGTCGACACCGGTCCCTATCGTCTGGTCCGGCATCCGATCTATACCGGGCTGCTGTCGGTGCTCGCCACCATGGCGGCAAAGGGAACGATCTGGGGCATTGCAGGCACGGCTCTGCTCATCATCGGCGTCGTCGTGAAGGCGAGGCTGGAGGAGCGTTTCCTGCGCGGCGAACTCGGCCCCGCTTATGACGACTACGCCAAGCGGGTGCCGATGCTGGTTCCCTTCACGCCGGCCTGACGGGGCGCAGCGTTCTCCAATCAGAGCATGCGCAAGAGCGCGCCGCCGATCGAATACCCCGCGCCGAAAGCACAGATCAGGCCGAAATCGCCAGGTTTCATGTCGGCATGGTTCTCCGACAGCGCGATGATGGCGCCGGCGCCCGCCGTGTTGCCGAGCCGCTCCAGCACCATGGGCGCGCGGTCATGGCCGACATCGTGGCCGAATGCCAGCTTCAGGATCATCGCATTCATGCGCGCATTGGCCTGATGCAGCCAGAAGCGTCTGATCGCCTCCGGCGTCAGCCCGTGTTCGGCCAGGAATTCGACGATGAATTTGTGGCCAGCGACGGTAACTTCCTTGAACACCTTGTTGCCGACCTGCTTGATGAGATTGCCCTCCAGGTCGATCATGTAGGGATCATCCTGGGCGGTGCGGGTGTGATAGCCGAGATTGGTGCGGATGTTGTTCGACATCTGCGTCCAGATGCGCGTGTCCAGCACCTCGAAGCGGCTCGGGCGCTTCTCGCCCTGGGCGAGCCCCTCCACCACCATCGACACCGAAGCGTCCCCGAAGATGAAATGCGTCTGCCTGTCGCGGAAATTGAGATGGCCGGTGATGATCTCGGGCGTGGCCACCAGGATGCGCTTGTGTGCGCCCGAGCGCACCAAATTGACTGCCATGTGCAGCGCCGCCGCCGCGGACGAACAGCCAAGCCCCATGTCGAAGCCCGCGCCCTTCGTACCCAGCGCCTCCTGCATTTCGATGGCGATCGCTGGATACGGCCTCTGCTGATGCGAGGACGAGCAGATCACCAGATCGATGTCCGACGCCTCGATGCCGGCGTGCTCGATCGCCTTCCCAGCCGAAGCGACGCCGAATTCCGCCTGCAGCGAGAGCGCATCGTCGGGGCGCGCGGGAATGAGCGGCGTCATGCGGGTCGGGTCGAGAATGCCTTCCCGTTCGATCACGTGGCGGGCGCGCACGCCCGAGGCATGGACGATGAAGTCGGCATCCGATTTCTGCAGCAGCGTCTCGCCGGCAGCCTGGCGTCGCGCGTTCTCCGTGTCGACCCAGGCGTTGAAACTGGCGACCAGTTCCTCATTCGTGATGACAGGCTTGGGGATTTCAGCGCCGATGCCGCTGATGATGACGCGATGCATGTTTCAGTCCGTCCCATCCGCAGGCGATGCGGCTTCATGTGGGCGCCGAAACGCTTCGGCGCAATACTTTTCTCACTGGGCCGGTTTACGCCGGCTTAAACCAAGGTTTACGCAAGCCTAGCCGGCCTGCTTGGCGACAATGAAAATGCGGGGGAAACGCAGCAGCACCTTGCCGTCAGCCGTCTTGGGGTAGGCCTTGGCGATCTTGGCCGTATAGCTGTCGAGGAACAGCTTGCGCTCGTCAGCTTCCAGCGGATCGAGGAACGGCTTCAGCCCCGTGGCCTTGACCCATTCGACGATCGCCTCGGCATCGGCCAGCGGATGGTTGTAGGTGGTGTGCCAGATATCGAGCCGAGCGGAGAGCGGCGACAACAGGTCGTAATAGAACGACACTGGCGGCAGCGGCGCACGCGCCGCGCCCTCCATCTTTGCCGCGAAAGGCACTTCCGCCGCGGTCTCCCGCATCAGGCGATGCGAATCCTCGGCCATATTGTCAGGCATCTGAATGGCCAGCGCGCCGCCAGGCGCCAGAAAACCCATCAGCCGCTGGAACACCGCCGGATGCGTGGGCAGCCACTGGAACACGGCGTTGGCGAAGATGACGTTGACAGGCTCGGCCGGCTGCCATGTCGACGCATCGGCAAGGTCGAAGCTGACATTGGGCAGGCGCGCCCTAGCCTTCTCGATCATGTCGGGAGAGGTGTCGAAGCCACTCACTTGCGCATCCGGCCAACGCTCGACCAGAAGTTCGGTCGAATTGCCGGGCCCGCAACCGATGTCGACGACGCGGCGTGGAAAGTCGACCGGCACTTGAGCTGCGAGATCACGCGCCGGCCGCGTGCGCTCGTCCTCGAATTTCAGATATTGGGCGGCGGACCAATCAGCCATTTGAGCTCTCCTCGTATCCCTGAGAAATTCGCCGCCCGATGAAGTCCTTACCGCGTCAGCCGCTTGTGCGTCATACGGTGCGGAGCCGCCGCTTCCGCGCCCATGCGGCGCAGCTTGTCCTTCTCGTATTCCTCGAAATTGCCTTCGAACCATTCGACATGCGCGTCGCCCTCGAAGGCGAGCATGTGGGTGGCCATGCGGTCGAGGAACATGCGGTCGTGGCTGATGATGACCGCGCAGCCTGCATAGGCTTCCAGCGCGTCTTCCAGCGCGCCCAGCGTTTCGGTGTCGAGGTCGTTGGTCGGCTCGTCGAGCAGCAGCACATTGCCGCCGCCCTTCAGCATCTTGGCGAGGTGCACGCGGTTGCGCTGACCGCCCGAGAGATTGCCGACCTTCTGCTGCTGGTCGCCGCCACGGAAGTTGAAGGAGGAGCAGTAGGCGCGGCTGTTGATTTCATGCTTGCCGAGCTTGATGACCTCGGCACCGCCGGAGATCTCTTCCCACACCGTCTTGTTGGCATCGAGTGCGTCGCGGCTCTGGTCGACATAGCCGAGCTTGACCGTCTCGCCGATGCGGACGGTGCCCGCATCCGGCTTCTCCTGGCCGGTGAACGTCTTGAACAGCGTCGTCTTGCCGGCGCCGTTCGGGCCGATGACGCCGACAATGCCGCCCGGTGGCAACCTGAACGACAGGTTCTCGATCAAAAGCTCGTCGCCGAAGCCCTTGTTGAGGCCTTCGACCTCGATGACGACATTGCCGAGACGCTCGCTCGACGGAATGACGATCTGCGTGTCGGTCGGCTTGCGGTTCTGTGACTGCTCGACCAGTTCCTCATAGGCCTTGATGCGCGCCTTGGACTTGGTCTGGCGGGCCTTAGGCGAGGATTGGATCCACTCGCGCTCGCGCCAGATCGACTTCTGGCGGGCGTCGTCCTCGCGGCCTTCCTGGATCAGGCGCTTGGCCTTGGCGTCGAGATATCTGGTGTAGTTGCCCTCGTACGGGATGCCACGGCCACGATCGAGTTCGAGAATCCAGCCGGTGACGTTGTCGAGGAAGTAGCGGTCGTGGGTGATGATCAGCACCGAGCCCGGATAGTCGCGCAGATGCTTTTCCAGCCACGCCGTGGTCTCGGCGTCGAGATGGTTGGTCGGTTCGTCCAGCAGAAGCAGATGGGGCTGTTGCAGAAGCAGCCGGCACAGCGCGACGCGGCGACGCTCGCCGCCGGACAGGTTGGTCACCTCGGAATCGGGCGGCGGACACTGCAGCGCGTCCATCGCCATCTCGACCTGCTGCTCAAGATCCCACAAATTGAGCCGGTCCATCTCGTCCTGGAGCTTGGCCGACTCGTCAGCCGTCTCGTCGGAATAGTTCATCATCAGCTCGTTGTAGCGCTCGATGATGGCAGTCTTCCTGGCAACGCCGTCCATGACGTTTTCCATCACGGTCTTGCTGTTGTCGAGCTGCGGCTCCTGCGCGAGGTAGCCGACGGTCGCGCCCTCTGCCAGCCAGGCCTCGCCCTGAAACTCTTTGTCGAGCCCGGCCATGATGCGCAGGATCGTGGACTTGCCCGAGCCGTTGGGGCCGAGGATGCCGATCTTGGCGTCCGGATAGAAGGACAAATGAACGTTATCGAGCACCTTCTTGGTGCCGTAGGCCTTCGACAGGCCGGACATGTGATAGATGAACTGGCGTGCCACGCGCGCTTTCCCTGAAAAACTGACTGGATTTGCCGAATTGAATGGAGGTTGGCCGCTATGTAGGCGATGCGGCGGCGAACGGCAATCGCTTTTGCCACGTCGAGCCAACCACACGCCGCGGAGAGAGCTAAATCTGAGCGGACCTGGTCCAGGCAATGGCGGCGCCGGCCTCTTGCCCACCCGGTTCGCCGACGACGCGGTCGCGTCCGGTCGATTTCGCCTTGTAAAGGCGCTGGTCGGCGAGCGCGAACAGGTCGGCCAGGCACTGCGTCGTTTCGCCGACGGTGGAAACGCCGCGCCGGCTTACTGGAAACCGATCGGATCGACCGTGCCCGTCGGGCAACCGGCCTTGTTGGTCGGCACCGAGGCCAGCAGCAGGTCCTTGAGCGAGCTGTTGGGGCCGATCGGGCCGGCCAGACCGAGCGTCAGTTCGCCGATCAGCCGCCGGCCACTCGACGGATCGATAAGGCAGGACACACGCACCCGGTCCCCTGCCCCCGCGCCGAAGGCCTGATCGAAGGCACTGCGGATCTGATCCGCGGTCAGCTTGCCACCGATATTTTTGGCGAAGAGGTCGCGCACGGGCGAGCTGTTGACCTCGCGCATCAAATGAAGGGCATCGGAAAAATACTCCTGCTGGCTTTTGCCATAGCAGGTGCCGTGCTTGATCCATTCATGCCGTTCCAGCTTCGAGGCGGTGCCCGGCATCACCTTGTCGAGCTCCGCGCGGGTATCGGCATCGAGGTTGACCGGTGGCAGGTTCTGCCAGTGGGCCGGATTGTCATTGGCCTTGTCGCTGGCCGAAGCCTGACAATAGAAGTTGCCGTTCGGCTGCGGCCACAGACCGTGCAGCGTGAAATTGGTCGCATCGAATTCGCCAGGACTTTGCGCCTTGCATTCGGTCTTGTTCGACTTGGTCTCGCAGAAGGCCGGCTGCCAGCTCAGCGCGAAGACATATTCGGGTTTTCCCGAGGCGGCGGGCTTGCCTTGCCCATCCGGGGCCGCCGGCACGGTCGCGGCGCTGCTGCCCGAGAGGTGACCGCAGCTCACCTTCACCCAGCGGCGCTCGGGATCGGCGCCCGGCACCAGGATGAGGTAGTGGGTCGGTGTGTCCTTGTTGCTGGCAAGCAGTTGATAGCTCTGTCCGGCATCGGTCGAGACATTGCCGGGGTTCTTTCCGTTCTTGATCGCCTGCGTCGCCGGACAGGCCGCGTCGGCCACGAACGTGCCGCTCATCTTGACGTCGGCATGCGCCGCGCCTGCCAGCGATCCCGCCAGCAAGGCCAATCCGAAAACAACAGCAATGCGCATGGAGAATCCCCTGCTGGAAAGTGGGCGACAGACTGAAGCTGTCTCCATGTCAGAATTGCGATATTTTGCAGGCTCGTAGCAAGAAAGATCGTCGCGGAAAAGCAGGCAGGCCGGATTGACGCAAATCTGGCACCGGCGCACACAGTTTAGACATCACAAGGGCGGAACCAGGGGGAGACCAGCCGGCATGACATTCAGCCAGCAGCGCGTGGTTCGCTCGCCGACCGGCGCCGACCTCAATCTGTATGTCCGGCAGGCCGACAGCCGTCCGCGCGCGGTGGTCCAGATCAATCATGGCCTGGCCGAACATGCCGCCCGCTACGATCGCTTCGCCGGTTTTCTGGCCGCCCGGGGCTTCCATGTCTATGCCCACGACCACCGCGGCCACGGCGCGACCAAGGCGCCCGACGCACCGCTCGGCCGGTTTGCGCGGGAAGACGGTCCTGCCAAGGTGATCGCCGACGTCGCCGCCGTCCACGATGTCATTGCCCGCGAGCAGCCTGACCTGCCGGTGATCCTCTTCGGCCACTCGATGGGCGCATCCGTGGCGCTGAATTTCATGCTGCGCCATTCGAACCGCATCCATGCCGCCGCGATCTGGAACGGTAACTTTTCGCAAGGCCTGCTCGGCCAGGTGGCGCTCGGTATCCTCGCCTGGGAACGGATGCGGCTGGGCTCCGATGTTCCGTCGCGCCTGCTGCCGAAACTCACCTTCCAGGCCTGGGGCAAGGCCGTGCCCAACCATCGCACGCTGTTCGACTGGCTGTCGCGCGACGAGGCGGAGGTGGCGAAATACATCGCCGATCCACTCTGCGGCTGGGATGCCTCCATTTCGATGTGGCGCGATGTCGTCGCCATGGCGCTGAACGGCGGCAAGGATGCAGGCTTTGCCGACGTCCGTCGCGCCATCCCTGTCGCCGTCGTCGGCGGCGAAAAAGACCCTGCCTCGGACTATGGCAAGGGCATCACCCATCTCGCCAATCGCATGCGCAAGATGGGCTTTTCGAATCTGGTTTCAAAGGTTTACGCCGACACCCGCCACGAAAGCCTGAACGAGGTGAACCGTGACACCATCATGGCGGATTTCGCCAGTTGGGCGGACACCGTCTTGAAAGCGTGACGGGTTGGCCCATTGCAAGGACCGTGACAGCCGCTGCCGGGCTTGATAGAGGCTCTGCTTTCGCAGCAATCAGGACGATTGCAGCAACCACGGTGATTTATGGCCGAACCCCCGCTGAAAGGCGTCCGCGTCGTCGAACTCGCCCGCATTCTTGCCGGGCCTTGGGCCGGGCAGTTGCTCGCCGATCTCGGCGCCGATGTCATCAAGGTCGAGAGCCCCGATGGCGGCGACGACACCCGCAAATGGGGTCCGCCCTTCGTCATGAGCCACGACGGCGAGAACCTGTCGGCCGCCTATTACCATTCCTGCAACCGCGGCAAGCGTTCCATCGCCATCGACTTCTCGACGCCGGAAGGCGCCGAGACGGTGCGCCGGCTGGTCGCGACGGCGGATGTGCTGATCGAGAACTTCAAGCTCGGCGGGCTGAAGAAATACGGGCTCGACTACGACAGCCTGAAGGAGATCAACCCTCGCCTGGTCTACTGCTCCATCACCGGCTTCGGTCAGGACGGGCCCTATGCGCCGCGCGCCGGCTACGACTTCATCATCCAGGCCATGGCCGGCATGATGTCGATCACCGGCGAGGCCGGCCGCGAGCCGCAGAAGGCCGGCGTCGCCATCTCGGATATCTTCACCGGCCTTTATTCGGTCGTCGCCATCCAGGCGGCACTTCGCCATGCCGAACAGGCCGGCGAGGGCCAGCACGTCGACATGGCGCTGTTCGACACCCAGATCTCGGCGCTCGGCAACCAGAACCTGAACTATCTCGTCTCCGGCAAGTCGCCGGTGCAAATGGGCAATGCGCATATGAACATTGCCCCGTACGAAGTGCTTCCGGTCAGGGACGGCCACATCATCCTGGCTGTCGGCAATGACGGCCAGTTCGCCAAATTCTGCGCCGCGGTCGGGCTGGACGATTTGCCGGCCAATCCCGATTTCACCACCAATCCCGCGCGTGTCGCCAATCGGGTCACGCTGCGCGCACGCATCGTCGAGGCGCTGAAGACCTGGGATCGCGATCCGCTGCTGGCCAAGCTCGAAGCGGCCAGCGTGCCGGCGAGCCCGATCAATACGATCGGCCAGATGTTCGCCGATCCGCAGACCATCGCGCGCGGCATGCGGCTCGACCTCGACGACGGCCATGGCAACCGCCTGCCATCGGTGCGCGCGCCGATGGTGATGTCGGGCACGCCGCTCACCTATGAACGCCCCTCGCCTCGCCTTGGCGAGCATACTGACGAAATCCTTGCCGAACTGGAGAAGCCTGGGAAATGAAGACCGGTGGACAACTGATCGTCGACGCCCTCGAAGCCAACGGCACCGACCGTATCTTCTGTGTGCCGGGCGAATCCTATCTTGCGGTGCTCGACGCGCTGCATGACTCCTCGATCCGCACCATCGTCTGCCGCCAGGAAGGCGGCGCTGCCATGATGGCCGACTGCCAGGGCCGGCTGACCGGCAAGCCCGGCATCTGCTTCGTGACCCGCGGCCCCGGCGCCACCAACGCTTCGGCCGGCGTGCACATCGCCATGCAGGATTCGGTTCCGCTCATCCTGTTCATCGGCCAGGTCGCCAGCCACGCCAAGGAGCGAGAGGCTTTTCAGGAGGTTGATTACGTCAGGTTCTTCGGCGACATCGCCAAATGGGTGGTCGAGATCGACGACGCTTCGCGCATCCCCGAATTCGTCACCCGCGCCTTCGCCGTGGCGACGTCGGGCCGTCCCGGCCCGGTCGTCATCTCGCTGCCGGAGGACATGCTGACCAGCATGGTCGATGCGCCGGAAGCACTTGCGCACACGCCGGTCGAGACCTATCCCGGCGAGGCCGAACTCGACGCACTGGAAATGCTGCTTGCCGGCGCGAAACGTCCCTTCGTCATCCTTGGCGGCACGCGCTGGAACGCGGACGCCGTGGCGCGAATGCATGAGATCGCCGAGGCCTGGTCGCTTCCTGTCGGCTGTTCCTTCCGCCGCCAGATGTTGTTCGACAATCTTCATCAAAACTATGCCGGCGATGTCGGCATCGGCATCAATCCGAAGCTGGCGGCGGCGATCAAGCAGGCCGACGTCGTTCTCTTGATCGGCGGCCGCATGGGCGAGATGCCGTCTTCGGACTACACGCTGCTGAAGAGCCCCTATCCCGACCAGGCATTGGTGCACGTCCATGCCGACGCCGGCGAACTCGGCCGGGTCTACCGCCCGACGCTGGCCATTAACGCCTCGCCGGCGGCTTTCGTCGAGGCTTTCGCCAAGCGCAAGCCGGCCGAAACGCCGGCATGGGCGGCCGAGACGCCAAAGCACCACGCGGCCTATCTCGAATGGTCGACGCCACCACAGACAGGCCCTGGCGCCGTGCAGATGGGTCCGATCATGGACTATCTGGAAAAAATGTTGCCCGAAGACGCCATCCTGACCAATGGCGCCGGCAACTACGCCACCTGGGTACATCGTTTCCACCGCTTCCGCCGTTTCGCCACGCAGGGCGCACCGACCTCGGGCTCGATGGGCTATGGCACGCCGGCGGCGGTCGCCGCCAAGGCGCTTTATCCGGATCGCACCGTGGTTGCATTTGCCGGCGACGGCTGCTTCCTGATGAATGGGCAGGAATTCGCCACCGCCGTGCAGTACGACCTGCCGATCGTCGTCATCGTCGTCAACAACGGCATTTACGGCACCATCCGCATGCACCAGGAGCGCGAATATCCCGGCCGTGTCGTCGGCACCGATCTGAAGAACCCCGATTTTGCCGCGCTTGCCCGCGCCTATGGCGGCCATGGCGAGACGGTGGAGAAGACGGCGGAATTCGCAATGGCGTTTGAGCGTGCGCTCTCCAGCGGCAAGCCGGCGATCGTCGAGATCAGGCTCGATCCTGAAGCGATCACGCCGACCCGGACGATGACACAGATACGCGACAAGGCTTAAGGGTCGCCAGGCCGAGTTCCTGGCGCCCCTCTATATGCCGCCGGCCTCGGCTTCTACATCGCCTTTTCGATCTGCCCGCGGATCTCGCCGTCCTTGTTGGCAGCCGTGTGCACGTTGACGTAATATTTGCCGGCCTCCAAGTCAGCGGCCTGCGCATCCGTCAGCGTGGCCGATCCCTTGATCGGGCTCTTGAGCTTGCCTTTGAACGGGATCACGGGGTCGGCGTTTTCACCCATTGCCGCCGGGCCGTGGATGTGCGCGGCCGTCGCCGGACCGCTAAGGCCGGAATACTTCACGTTCCAGCTGAGCTTCTTCTTGGTGGTGTCGAAGGTGAACGTGGCCGTCCCCTTGCCTTTGGTTGTGACGGCCGGGCTCTGCTGGCCGCCATCGAGGGTCGCCTTGTATTTTACCATCTCGGCCATGGCCGGTGACGCGAACAGGAAAGCGGTGGAAATGGCGAGCGCCGATAGGGCCGGCAGGAAGGAGTGAGCGCGCATGAAGAACCTCCGATTGAATGCAGCATCCGTCGCGGCTCCCCGACGCGCGGATGCTTCAGTGCAACGGCTGGGCGGCGCAATGTATCCCCGGACACGGTTTTGTGATCGGAGCGCATGAAAAAGGGGCAGTCGCCCGCCCCTTTTTGATGTCAGCCGCCGGTCGCAGGCGCTGTTGATTGCGTCTGCGAGGCTTACTTGACCGCCTTGTCGGTGATGGCGGTGGTATAGGCGCCTTTCGGTTCCTTGGTGATGATCTTCTGGTCGAGCAGCGCCTTGGCGGTGCGTTCGTAGGTCGCCGGGTCGAGCTTGCCGTCGGCATTGTCGATCAGCTTGGCGACTTCGCTCATCATCCGCTTCTGGTGGTTCTCGTCCTGGCCACCGCCGTCCATGACGATGCCTGCCGCCTCGTCATTGTGGTCGACCGCGTATTTCCAGCCCTTCATCGAAGCGCGCACGAAACGCACCATCTTGTCCTCGAAGGCCGGGTCCTTGAGCTTGTCTTCCGACGCATAGAGGCCGTCCTCGAGCAGGTCGTTGCCCATCGCCGAGTAGTTGAACACGGTCAGCTGTTCGGGCTTGTAGCCGGCGTCGATCAGCTGCCAGTACTCGTTATAGGTCATGACCGAGATGCAATCCGCCTGCTTCTGGATCAGCGGCTGCACGTCGAAACTCTGCTTCAGCACGGTGACGCCATCGGGGCCGCCATCGGTCTTGAGGCCAAGCTTGTTCATCCAGGCATAGAACGGATATTCATTGCCGAAGAACCAGACGCCCAGCGTATGACCCTTGAAGTCGGCTTCGCTCTTGATCGGGCCGTCCTTCGGGCAGACCAGCTCCATGCCGGCCTTCTTGAACGGCTGGGCGATGTTGACCAGCGGCACGCCCTTTTCGCGTGCGGCCAGGGCGCCGCCCATCCAGTCGACGATGACGTCGGCGCCGCCGCCGGCGATCACCTGCTCGGGCGCGATGTCGGGACCGCCCGGCTTGATGTCGACGTCGAGACCCTCGGCGTCATAGAAACCCTTGGCCTTGGCGACATAGTAGCCGGCAAACTGAGCCTGCGTGACCCATTTCAGCTGCAAGGTCACCTTGTCGGCGGCCATCGCCTGGAACGCGGCCAGCGACATCGCGCCGGCCAGAACTGGAATAATAAGTCTTTTCATTTTTTTACCCTCTGAAGTTAGTGCCCTAAACCCACCGCCCCTATCCACCACGGACAGAGGGATGCCAAAACGTGACGGCCCTTTCGACAAGGGCGACCACGCCATAAAAGACCGAACCCGCAAGTGCTGCAACTGCGATTTCGGCCCAGACCATGTCGATGTTCATCCGCCCGACCTCGGTCGAAATGCGGAATCCCATGCCGACGACGGGCGTGCCGAAGAACTCGGCGACGATGGCGCCGATCAGCGCCAGCGTCGAGTTGATCTTCAGCGCGTTGAAGATGAAAGGCGCCGCCGCCGGCAGCCGCAGCTTGATGAGCGTCGGCCAATAGCCGGACGCATAGGTGCGCATCAGGTCGCGCTCCATATGGCCGGACGCGGCGAGCCCGGCGACCGTGTTCACCAGCATCGGGAAGAAGGTCATGATGATGACGACAGCCGCCTTGGACTGCCAGTCGAAACCGAACCACATCACCATGATCGGCGCCACGCCGATGATCGGCAGCGCCGAGACCATGTTGCCGATCGGCAAGAGCCCGCGCCGCAGGAACGGAACGCGATCGGCGAGGATGGCGGTGATGAAGCCGGCGCCGCTGCCCACCACATAGCCGAAGAGCACCGCCTTGAAGATCGTCTGCCGAACGTCGGCTCCGAGCACCGGCAGCGAATTGGCTATGCGCACGCCAATGGCGCTTGGCGGCGGCAGCAGGATGAAAGGAATGCCGGCGCCCCGCGTCACCGCTTCCCAGATGATCAGGATCCAGGCGCCGAAGATGGCCGGAATGATCAGGCGCAGCGCGGTCCGTGCCCAGCTTGCCGTCGGGCGCAGTCCAGACAAGACCGCGACACAACGCCAGCCAAGCAGCCAGGCGGACGCGAGCAGCAGGAAATATGGCGCCCGCGCCAGACCTTCGAAGCCGGCAATGCCCCTGATGAGCAACCAGGCTGCCAGATGCGCCCCGATAAAAAGCACGACAGCTTCGATCATGGGCGGTAATTTGGCCATGGAGATCAAAGCGGCGAGAAGCAGCGCGCCGAAGATGAGCCAAGTCGCCGCTCCATAGGGATAGATCAACGTCCCCACGGGCTGCGCCAGCGAATCAATTTTTGGCGCTGCGATCGCTCCGAGCGCAACCGCGATCAGGCAAAGCAAGATCGCCAGAACCGCCTGCCACGAAGGTTTCAGCCGATTCATGCCGTCCTCCCGCCCATGGCGCGATCGACGAGGCGCCCGGCAATGCCGACCACCATGACGAGAAGTGCCGCAACGATCGAACCTGCCACCAGCGCCGACCAGATGACGATGGACTGGCTGTAATAGGCGCCGGCCAGCAGCTTGGCGCCGATGCCGGCGACCGCGCCGGTCGGCAGCTCGCCGACGATGGCGCCGACCAGGCTTGCCGCCACAGCCACCTTCATCGAGGTGAACAGGAACGGCACCGACGCTGGAACACGCAGCTTCCAGAAGGTCTGCGCGCGGCTGGCATTGTAGGTGTGCATCAGGTCGAGGTGCATGAGTTCGGGCGAGCGCAGTCCCTTCACCATGCCGACTGTCACCGGAAAGAACGACAGATAAGTCGAGATCATTGCCTTCGGGATCAGCCCGGTAATGCCGATCGCCGCTAGCACGACGATGATCATCGGCGCCACCGCAAGGATCGGAATGGTCTGCGAAGCGATGATCCACGGCATCAGGCTGCGGTCGAGCGTCGCCACATGGACGATGCCGACGGCAATGACGATGCCGAGCGCGGTGCCGAAGGCAAAGCCGAGCAGTGTCGAGGACAGCGTTATCCAGGCGTTGTAGACGAGACTGCGGTTCGAGTTGATGGGCCGCAGGAAAGTGTTCTCGAAGAAATTCACCGCCACCTGATGCGGCGCCGGGAGCGTCGGCTTCGGCTGCGATAGCGTCTTGCCGATGAACTCGACAGTGCCTGGCGTTTCGTTTGCGCGGGTGTCGAGATCGCGCTGGAACGGCGCGTTGAGGATGACGGCGAAAACATACCAGAGCACGACCACGCCAGCCAGGATCGAGGTCACCGGGATGATCTTGTCACGGAAGCTATCCATGGCGTTGCCCTCGCGGGCCACACGCCTTCGTCATCCTAGGGCGAAGCAAGGAGCGAAGCGACGCGGCGCAGACCCTAGGATCCATGCCGTTACCTCTGCGCTCCGCGACGGTGCGGAATATGGCTCCCTTCGCCTCGCTCTGCCCGGTGGATATCCTGAACCGTTTGCGCCCCTCGGCCAATGTCACGGCATGGATCCTAGGGTCTGCGCAGGCGACTTCGCGCCTGCTTCGCCCTAGGATGACGAAGGCGTTGTTGGCCGCTCCTTCGTGAAGGCGCTCAATCATCATAACTGTGCCCTGCCCTCAACCCATCCCGCACCCGCGCGGCGATCGCCAGGAATTCCGGCGTCTCGCGGATGTCGAGCGGCCGCTCCTTCGGCAGCGTCGATTCGATGATGTCGCTGACCCGGCCAGGACGCGGTGACATGACGACGATGCGCGTCGACAGATAGACCGCCTCGGGAATGGAGTGGGTGACGAAGCAGATGGTCTTGTTGGTCCGGCCCCACAGTTGCAGCAATTGCTCGTTGAGGTGGTCGCGCACGATCTCGTCCAGCGCGCCGAATGGCTCATCCATCAACAGGAGGTCGGCGTCGAAGGCCAGCGCACGGGCGATCGAGGCGCGCTGCTGCATGCCGCCGGAAAGCTGCCAGGGATATTTCTTCTCGAAGCCACTGAGATTGACGAGGTCGAGCGTGCGCTTGATGCGCTCCGCTTGCTCGGTCCTGGACAGACCCATGATTTCCAGCGGCAGCGCGACATTGCGTTCGATGGTGCGCCAGGGAAACAGGGCGGCGGCCTGGAAGACATAGCCATAGGCGCGTTTCTCGCGCGCCTGTTCAGCTGTCATGCCGTTGACTGAAATCGCCCCCGAAGTCGGCCTTTCCAAGTCGGCGATGACGCGCAGCAAAGTGGTCTTGCCGCAGCCCGACGGCCCGATGAAGGAGACGAACTCACCCTTGCCGATGGTCAGGTCGACATTGGACAGCGCCTGCACCGGGCCGTCATTGGTCTGGAAGGTGAGGCCAAGTTTGCTTGCCGAAACGACGGCTGGCGAAGGTCCCCTCATCGGTTGCGGCCTGCCTGTTCCCGCGGCGCCGTCCCGATTCCGATTGCTTTTATCGCGATATTGTTTTCCATTCGACCCGTCCCATTGGCCTTCAGTCCTGCTGACTTTGTTCCACTCAACCGACGCCCGGAGTTTCCCGATGTCGCCTAAACCCACTTGTCATCTTATCCGCCCTGAAAGCACTTATGAAGGCAAGCAGGGTCTGACCTATTTCGCCGGCATCGCCACGGAGTCCGTCGGCTCCTCCGGCATCTGTATGCACGTGCTCACCATGCCCCCCGGCGCCCGCGCCAAGGCGCATCTGCATGAGAACCATGAAACGGCGATCTACGTGCTCTCCGGCGAGGTCCATACCTGGTATGGCGACCGGCTGGAGCACCACATCGTCGTCAAGGCCGGCGACCTCTTCTACATTCCTGCCGGCGTGCCGCATTTGCCGGCCAATCTGAGCAACGCTCCGTCTTCGGCCGTCATTGCCCGCACCGATCCCAACGAACAGGAAAGCGTCGTCCTGCTGCCGGAACTGGATGCGTTGGTCGCCTGAGACCGGTGTTGGCGGGTGGCCAGTCCTGCTGAGGAACGCAGGCAGGACAATTGCCTCAGACCGACGCCGCCCCTCGGCAATCATTGGCACCGAGACAATTTCCCATGGGCATTGCCGTCCAAGACCTGCCTGGCGATCAGTATCGCGGTTGCCGCCATGGCGGGAGCAAGAGCCCGCATCCTCAAACCCCGGTCGCCGGAATGCCGGTGCGTTCCACCTTGCGCGGCGCGGTGATCTCTTTCCAGGTCGACAGCGCCCTGTTCACGGCCGCGTTCGGCTCACGGCCAACGAACTCACCGTGGCCGGGCTTCGCCTTGACCTCGGCCTCCTCGATCGACAGCGCGCCGCGCGAGAACACGAAGCGCGGCAGGCCGGTCACCTCGACGCCTTCGAACACGTTGTAGTCGATGACCGACTGCTGCTTCTTGGCCGAGATTGTCTTCTTGCGCTTCGGATCCCAGACGATGATGTCGGCATCCGCACCTTCGACGATGGCGCCCTTTTTCGGATACATGTTGAGGATCTTGGCGATGTTGGTCGAGGTCACGGCGACGAACTCGTTCATCGTCAGCCGCCCAGTGTTGACGCCCCGGGTCCATAGCACCGGCAGCCGGTCCTCGAGACCGCCTGTGCCGTTGGGGATCTTGGTGAAATTGCCGACGCCGAAACGCTTCTGGTCGGTGGTGAAGGCGCAATGGTCGGTCGCCACCACCTGCAGCGATCCGGCCTGCAGGCCGGCCCACAGCGAATCCTGGTGCAGCTTGTTGCGGAAGGGCGGGCTCATCACGCGGCGCGCCGCATGGTCCCAGTCCTTGTCGAAATATTCGCTCTCGTCCAGCGTCAGGTGCTGGATCAGCGGCTCGCCGAACACGCGCATGCCCTTCTGGCGCGCCCGGCGGATCGCCTCATGGCTCTGCTCGCAGGAGACATGCACGACATAGAGCGGCACGCCGGCCATATCGGCGATCATGATGGCGCGGTTGGTTGCCTCGCCTTCCACTTCCGGTGGGCGCGAATAGGCATGGCCTTCCGGGCCATTGTTGCCGGCGGCGAGCAGCTTCTGCGACAGGGCCGCGACCACATCGCCGTTTTCGGCATGCACCAGCGGCAGCGCACCGAGATCGGCACAGCGCTGGAACGACGCGTACATCTCGTCGTCGTCGACCATCAGCGCGCCCTTGTAGGCCATGAAATGCTTGAACGAAGTGATGCCCTTGTCCACCACGGTGGCCATCTCGTCGAACACCTGCTTGCCCCACCAGGTGATCGCCATGTGGAACGAATAGTCGCACGCCGCCTTTGAGGTCTTGTTGTCCCACATCTGCAAGGCTTCGAGTAGCGATTGCTGCGGCGCCGGCAGGCAGAAGTCGACCACCATCGTCGTGCCGCCGGCAAGGGCCGCGCGCGTGCCGGATTCGAAATCGTCGGCCGAATAGGTGCCCATGAACGGCATTTCGAGATGGGTGTGCGGATCGATGCCGCCCGGCATGATGTAGCAGCCCGTGGCGTCGAACTCATGGTCGCCATGCAGGTTGGAACCGATGGCGACGATCTTGCCGTGCTGCATCAGCACATCGGCCTTCCACGTGCGGTCGGCGGTGACGATGGTGCCGTTCCGGATGACTTTGGTCATTTTCTTGTTCCCTTGTTCTTACACCTTATAGCCAGGCTTTTGCAGCGTCATCGGGCTCCATAAGGATTTGCAGCCATGAACTGGGCTCTATGTTCATTCACCGCTTCGACCGTCCGATCGAAGCCTTCCAAAACCTCGTTCAAGCGAAACCAAAGATCGGGATGCGTCGCCCAGAACGCGGCAGGAATTTTTTGACACATCGAAATCAAATCGCCGTCATAGAAATCACCATGCGCCAACGGATCCATTTCAATCAGGTCAATTGCTTTCTCGGCTAGAAACTCGAGTCCGATCTCCTGGCCGATGAGGAGCCGCAACTGTTCGGTCGAAAGTTGCCCTAAAGGTGTGTCGAGCGCCGCCTCGCATCTTTCTACCAGCGACGAAGGATAAGACGATTTGGCGTGAGGCCAACCGATAAGGACCCTCAGCTTTCGATCCTCGTCAAGGTTGCCTCTCGGCTTCACTCCACGATCCCCGCCGTCTCCACCACCGCGTGGAACAGAACGTCGGCACCCGCCGAAGCCCATTCCTTGGTGATCTCTTCAGCCTCGTTGTGTGACAACCCATCGACACAGGGGCACATCACCATGGCGGTCGGCGCGACGCGATTGATCCAGCAGGCATCGTGGCCCGCACCCGAAACGATGTTGCGGTGCGTATAGCCAAGCCGCTCGGCGGCATCGCGGATCGCCTTGACGCAGTCCTTGTCGAAGGTCACCGGATCGAAATGGCCGACCTGCTCGATCTTGTATTTGATGTCGAGCGCATCGCAGATCGTGTCGATGCCTTCGCGGATGCGGCCATCCATGGCATCGAGCACTTCCTTCTCCGGCGAGCGGATGTCGATGGTGAAGACGGTGCGCCCGGCGATGATGTTGCGCGAGTTGGGGAACACTTCCATGTGCCCGACCGCGCCGACCGCGTCGGGCTGGTAGTCCATGGCGATCTCGTGCACCAGTTCGATCACCCGGGCCATGCCGAGCCCGGCATTGCGGCGCTTGGGCATCGGCGTCGAGCCGGTATGCGCCTCCTTGCCGGTCAGCGTCACCTGCAGCCATTTCAGGCCCTGGCCATGGGTGACGACGCCGATGTCGATGCCTTCGTCCTCGAGGATCGGGCCCTGTTCGATATGCAGTTCGAAGAAGGCGTGGATCTTGCGGTCGCCGACCTTCTCGGTGCCCTTCCAGCCGATGCGCTCCAGTTCCTCGCCGAACTTTTTGCCCTGCTTGTCGGTATGCTCGTACACGTCCGCCTGGTCGAGCACGCCGGCGAACACGCCGGAGGCCATCATCGCCGGGGCGAAGCGCGCGCCTTCCTCGTTGGTCCAGTTAGTGACGACGATCGGGTGTTTGGTCTTGATGCCGAGGTCGTTGAGCGAGCGCACGACCTCCAGGCCACCGAGCACGCCGAGCACGCCGTCATATTTGCCGCCGGTCGGCTGCGTATCGAGATGGCTGCCGACATAGACCGGCGGCAGGCTGGGGTCGGTACCTTCGCGGCGGGCGAACATGGTGCCCATCTCGTCGACGCCCATTTCGAGCCCGGCCGCATCGCACCAGCGCTTGAACAGGTGCCGGCCCTCGCCGTCCTCGTCGGTCACGGTCTGGCGATTGTTGCCACCGGCAATGCCGGGGCCGATCTTCGCCATCTCCATGATGGAATCCCACAAGCGGTCTGAATTGATTCGCAGATTCTCGCCGGGTGCGGCCATTCAAAGTCCTTCCATTTCATGTTCTGGGCGGGTGGCGGTTCCCATCGCCACCCGCCCAGGTAAGGCAAGTCTAGTCGATCGACCGCAGCAGTTCACGCACATGATCGACCAATTCGTTGATCTGGCCCTTGGTGATGATCAGCGGCGGCGACAGCGCGATGATGTCGCCGGTGGTGCGGATCAGCGCGCCGCGCTCGAACGCCTTGACGAAAGCGGAGAACGCCCGCTTGGTCGGGCTGCCGGCGATCGGCGCCAGCTCGATCGCGCCGATCAGGCCGATGTTCCTGATGTCGATGACATGCGGCTCGCCCTTCAGCGAATGCAGTGCGTCTTCCCAGTAAGGCGCCAGCTCCTCGCCGCGGGTGAGCAAGCCCTCTTCCTTGTAGGTATCGAGGGTGCCGAGTGCGGCGGCACAAGCGATCGGATTACCCGAATAGGTGTAGCCATGGAAGAACTCGATCATGTGCTCGGGGCCGGTCATGAAGGCGTCGTGGATTTCCTTCTTCACGAACACCGCGCCCATCGGGATGACGCCGTTGGAGACGCCCTTGGCGGTGGTCATGATATCAGGCGTGACGCCGAAATAGTCGGCGGCGAACGGCGCGCCGAGACGGCCGAAACCAGTGATGACCTCGTCGAAGATCAACAGGATGCCGTGCTTGGTGCAAATTTCACGCAGCTTCTCGAGATAGCCCTTCGGCGGCAGGATGACGCCGGTGGAACCGGCGACCGGCTCGACGATGACAGCCGCGATGGTCGAGGCATCATGCAGGGCGACGATGCGCTCCAGCTCGTTGGCGAGCTCCGCACCATGCTCCGGCACGCCTTTCGAAAAGGCGTTCTTCTCCGGCAGATGCGTGTGCGGCATATGATCGACGCCCCCCAGGAGCGTGCCGAACATCTTGCGGTTAGAGACGATGCCGCCAACCGAGATGCCGCCGAAATTGACGCCGTGATAGCCGCGCTCGCGGCCGATCAGACGGGTGCGCGATCCCTCGCCCCTCACGCGGTGATAGGCGATCGCCATCTTCAACGCCGTCTCGACCGACTCCGAACCGGAATTGGTGAAGAACACATGGTCCATGCCCTTGGGCGCCAGGTCGACAAGGCGGTTCGCCAGTTCGAACACGATCGGATGGCCCATCTGGAAGGCGGGCGCATAATCCAGCTCGGCGGCCTGGTGCTGGATCGCCTCGGTGATCTTCGGTCGGCAATGGCCGGCATTGACGCACCAGAGGCCGGCGGTGCCGTCCAGCACCTTGCGGCCATCGCTGGTCGTGTAATGCATGTCCTTGGCGGACACGAACATGCGTGGCGCCTGCTTGAACTGCCGGTTTGCCGTGAACGGCATCCAGAATGCGCTGAGATCGTTCGGCGTGACTTTCAGCCGGTTGGACATGACCAAGACTTCCCCTTGTAACCTGTTTCGGTGCGTCCAACGCTTGGTCTTTGCCGCGCTTTCATGCTACGCAAATTTTTGACCGATTGGACAAACGTTAGCACCGCCCTGTCGGCGGTCAAGGGATTACTAGCGGAAATGCGGCTCCTGAAGTGCGTTCCACAGGCTGGGGAAAAACTGGTCCAGAGAATTGGTCCAGATGACCTTGAATGCGAGGGCCCGCAACAGTGACCGACAGTACGGAAGCCCCTCGCCGCACCCGCATCCAGCAGGAAAAGCGCGAGCTGATCCTGGAGGCCGCGCTCGAAGTGTTCTCCACCAACGGCTTCCGTGGCTCGACCATCGACCAGATCGCCGAAGCCGCCGGCATGTCGAAGCCGAACCTCCTCTACTATTTCCGCCGCAAGGAGGACATTCACGAGACATTGATGGAGCGGCTGCTCGAAACCTGGCTGGCGCCGCTCAGGGAACTGGACGATATCGGCGACCCGATGACCGAACTCAGGAGCTATATCAGGCGCAAGCTGGAAATGGCCCGCGACTTTCCGCGCGAGAGCCGGCTGTTCGCCAATGAAATCCTTCAGGGAGCGCCGCGCATCATGCCGCTGCTGACGGGCGAACTGAAGACGCTGGTCGACGAGAAGGCCGCCGTCATCAAGGGCTGGATGCGCGCCGGCAAGATCGCCCGGACAGATCCCTGGCACCTGATCTTCGCGATCTGGGCGACAACGCAGCATTATGCCGATTTCGACGTCCAGGTCCGCGCCGTGCTAGGACCAAACCGCGGCGGCGAAGGCCGCTTCGAGGATGCTGCCCGCTTCCTCGAGCAATTGTTCCTCGACGGGCTGAAGCCGAAGGGCTGACGCGTTAAAATGGTCTCAGGCGCTGCGCCGTTGGGCCGGCATCGCGTCCAGCAGTTGTTGCAACTTGGCGATCGAGTTCTGCTCGGCGAGCGGTGTGTAGACGATCAGCCGCATGTCCGAGCCGTCGTCGATCGACAGGCTCATATGCTCGAAAGCCATCAAGCCTGCCTCGGGATGCCGAACGTGCTTCACGCCGGTCAGCCTTCGCGCCACGTCGCGCCGGGGCCACCAGTCACGGAACTCGGGACTTGAGTTCATCATCAGCGCGATCAGCCGTTCGAAATCCGGATCGCCGACATATTTAGCGCTTTCGGCACGAAACGAAGCGAGCACCATGCGGGCGCGTTCTTCCCAGTCGACCAGCAGGCGGCGATGGTGCGGATTGGTGAAGACCAGGTGGACGATGTTTCTGCTATCGCCCTCCAGCAGGCCATAGTCGCCGAACACAGCTGCCGCGGCCGGGTTCCAGGCGAGCACATCCCAGCGCCGGCCGACCACTTGGGCCGGCTGCAGGACGAGGCTTTGCAGCATGTGCAACAGCGTGGCGTCCACCTTCTCGGGCGTCGCCCCGCGCCGTTCGGGCTGCTGGCGGCCGGCGAGGATGAACAGATGCCGCTTCTCGACGGCGTCGAGGCGCAGCGCCTCGCACAGCGCCGCCAGCACTTCCACCGAGGGCCGCACATCCCTGCCCTGTTCGAGCCAGGTATACCAGGTGGTGCCGACGCCGGCGATCATCGCCACTTCCTCGCGCCGCAGACCCGGCGTGCGCCGTCGCGGGCCGGTTGCGATGCCGGTGGCCGATGGCGTCAACCTTTCCCTGCGCGAACGCAGGAAAGCGCCGAGTTCGCGCCGGCGGCTCTCGTCGGCTGATTGGGTGGAGACAGCGGTAGCGTTCATGTCGGCTATTATAGCAGTATTGATACCAGGATAAAGTTTGAACTGTTTGCCATGGGCGAAGCGCCCCATCTTGCGTTCAGGGCAGCAACAGGAGGCTCTGAACATGGAATTTAAAGACAAGACCGTCCTCATCACCGGGTCGACCGACGGCGTCGGCCGGGTCGTGGCACAAAGGCTGGGTGCCGCCGGCGCACGGGTGCTGGTGCATGGCCGCGATGCCACACGCGGCAAGGCCGTTGTCGCCGAGATCGAAGCCGCCGGCGGCAAGGCCGAGTTTTTCGCGGCCGATCTCGCTTCGCTGGCGGAGGTACGACGCCTCGCCGAGGCCGTGCGTGCCAGAACGAACCGCCTCGACATCCTCATCAACAATGCCGGCGTCGGCACGGCTGGCGACAAGCGACAGACAAGCGCCGACGGCCATGAACTGCGCTTTGCCATCAACTATCTCGCCGGCTTCCTGCTGACCTCGGAGCTGCTGCCGCTGCTGAAGGCAAGCGCGCCGGCGCGCATCATCAATGTCGCGTCCGCCGGCCAGCAGGCGATCGATTTCGACGACGTCATGCTGACCCACGGCTATAGCGGCGTGCGCGCCTACTGCCAGAGCAAATTGGCGCAGATCCTGTTCACCATCGATCTGGCCGAGCAGTTGAAAGGCACCGGCGTCACCGTCAACGCGCTGCATCCGGCGAGCTACATGAACACGACCATGGTCCGACAGGCGGGCGTGACGCCATGGAGCTCGGTCGAAACCGGCGCCGAAGCCATCGTCAACCTTGCCACCTCGTCAGCGTTCGAAGGCCGCAGCGGCCTCTATTTCGACGGCCTGCGTGAATCCCGCGCCGATGCCCAGGCTTACGACGCCAAGGCAAGACAGCAATTGCGAAGCCTGAGCCTCGACCTCGTCGGGCTGGCTTCGCCAAAATCGAAGGAAGAACAACCATGACCGGCAGAACCGAACACACAGTCATCATCGGCGGCTCATCCGGCATCGGCCTGGCGACCGCGCGCAAACTGCTTGGCCCGGGCATGAAGGTGACGATCACCGGGCGCAACCAGGACAAGCTCGTAAGCGCCTGGAAAAGCCTTGGCGGCGCCGCCGACAAGGCCGCCTTCGACGCTTCGAAGCCGGATGAGGTGCGCCAGTTCTTCGCGCGGCTCGGCCCGTTCGATCACCTCGTCCTGGCGGCGAGCGGTGGCAAGGGCCTCGGCCCATTCGAAACCCTCGACCTTGCCGACATCGGCAGCGGAGTCGAAGAAAAGGTGCGGCCGCAACTGTCCTGCCTCCAGGCCGCACTGCCGACGCTCAACAAGAGCGGATCGGTGACCTTCATCTCGGCCGTGTCGGCTCAGGTCGCGATGCCAGGCATCGCCGGCATCGGCGCGATCAACGGCATGTTGCTGACCGTAGCGCCAATCCTGGCGGTCGAACTGAAACCGCTACGCGTCAATGTCGTGGCGCCCGGCGTCATCGACACGCCGTGGTGGGACTTTCTGCCCGCTGAGCAGCGACAGGCGGTCTTTGCCGACTATGCAGGGAAAACTCCGGTCGGCCGCATCGGCCGCGCCGAGGACGTCGCCTCGGCAATCGCCTTCCTCGTCTCCAACAGCTTCATGACCGGCCAGGTGCTGACCTGCGATGGCGGTCTGCGGTTCGCCGCCTGAACGGCGAAGGGATCAATTGGAAATCAGGCCGGGCCAGAACGCGAGCGTCATCAGCCCGGCAACGATTGCAAACCAAACCGCCAGATGGGCCGCCTTCGTGAACGACCGGCCCGCTTCGCGCGCTCGCTTGGGGCGTAGAGGATCGTACATCACCTCGACTGAAGCGCCGACCGATCCCGTGGTCCTATTGATCGGCAAATGCGATTCGAAACGCCAAGTCTTACCCACCCGATCGGCGAATTCGATAATCGGCGTATCCGGGCCATCGCTCGACTTATCGATGCCAACGACCTTGCCGGCGGCAAGGGCACCGCGCCGCCGGAGGACAATGTCGCCATAGGTCTGCGCACTGACGAGCGCGAGGAAGAAGACGCCGCACAGGAAGCACCATATCTGCATATCGCCGGGATGCTGGCCGAAGGCTTCCGCGATTGCGCGGAACGGAAAAAGCGCCTGGTGGAAGGCCTCCGAAACGCGTGCCCAGAATGCAGTCCAGCTCTGCTCCATGAACGCTCCGACGGGCGAACCTGCACGTCTAATAGAGGACAATCGCGACAGAGCGATTAACGCCGATCCAACAATTGCGCCGAATCCGCCGACGGAGATCAAGGACGTGCGGGCCTTTAACAGACCCGCACGACGGGAGAACGATCAGGCAGCCTTGGCCGCCGGCATCGGATGAATGGCGTGGAACGGGATGCAGAGCCGGTTCCAGGTGTTGATCATGCCCAGCGCGACCGACAGCTTGACCAGTTCGTCTTCCGAGAAATGCTCGAGCGTGCTGGCATAGAGAGCGTCCGACACGCCATTGTTGGCGATCAGGGTCACGGCCTCGGTCCAGGCGAAGGCGGCACGTTCACGCTCGGAAAACAACGGCGATTCCTTCCAGGCCGACACCAGATAGAGCCGCTGCTCGGTCTCGCCGTCGCGGCGCGCCTCGCGGCTGTGCATCTCGACGCAGAAGGAACAGCCATTGATCTGCGAAGCCCTGAGTTTGATCAGGTGCAGCAGGCTCACCTCCAGTCCGCATTCGTCGACCGCCTTGTTGAGCGCCGACACCGCCTTCATGATCTCGGGCGCCTTGGCGAAGAACTGCATCCTCTGTTTCATCGTCTTTCCTTTCAGGGTTTTAGATTTGCTTGGTTGAACCGGATTTCTGCGGCCGCTGGTGACGCTCGACAAAGGCGCAACTCGCGGCAAACGATCTGGGGTCGCCTTCCGCGGCATAATCCGCCACGATGTCGGACAGCTTCACCTCGGCGAGCGCTGCCCGGTAGGCGCGCTCGGCTTTCAGCATCGCGGCATTGATGCCGCAGGGTTTGACATAGGCCGAGGCATCGATCTTGACCGGACCATTGCGGCGGATCTCGCCGCAGCGAAACGCCGGCTCGCGCCCTTCGACGGCCAGCACGATGTCGAGCAGTGTGATGCGTTCCGCCGCCCGTGCCAGCCGATAGCCGCCTGCCGGACCCGGCACCGATTCCAGGATGCGCGCCGCGCTCAACATATTGAGATGTTTCAGGAGGTAGCTCGGCGACAGGCCAAAGGATTCCGCCAGGGCCGCGCCCGGCATGGTGCTGTTGCCATCCACACTGGCCAGCGTGGCCGCGCAGTGAATAGCCGCCTCAACCCCCTCGCCCAGCTTCATGATGCCAATCTCCAATTCCTGGATATCTTTTATCGTGGATAATTCTTATCTGCAATAGGGAAATGAAAAAACGGCGCCCGAAGGCACCGCTTTTTTCGTCGAATGTCTGTTCCCTACTCCGCCGCCACCTTGGCCATCGGGTTGTTCGGGTGTGTGGTCCAGTTGGCGTAGACCGGAGACACGGGCTTGCCGGTGCGCTGGTCCATCACACCGGCCGCCAGCGGCTCCATGGTGATGCAGTTCTCGACCGGGCAGACATTGACGCAAAGGTTGCAGCCGACGCATTCGGCCTCGATCACCTCGAAATGCCTGACGCCGTTGACGACATTGGTGATCGCCTGGTGCGAGGTATCCTCGCAGGCGATGTGGCAGCGGCCGCATTTGATACAGGCGTCCTGGTCGATATGCGCCTTGGCGACATAGTTGAGGTTGAGATATTGCCAGTCGGTGACGTTTGGCGTGGCGCGGCCGATGATGTCGTCGAGTGAGCGGTGTCCCTTCTCGTCCATCCAGTTTTCGAGGCCGGCGATCATCTCCTGCACGATCTTGAAGCCGTAGGTCATCGCCGCCGTGCAGACCTGCACATTGCCGGCGCCCAGCGCCAGGAACTCGGCGGCGTCCCGCCATGTGGTGATGCCGCCGATGCCGGAGATCGGCAGGCCGCGGGTTTCGGGGTCGCGGGCGATCTCGGCCACCATGTTCATGGCGATCGGTTTCACCGCCGGGCCGCAATAGCCGCCATGCGAACCCTTGCCGTCGATAGTCGGCTCCGGCGCGAAGCTGTCGAGATTGACGCCGGTGATCGAGTTGATGGTATTGATCAGCGACACCGCGTCGGTGCCACCGGCATGTGCTGCCCGCGCCGGCTTGCGGATGTCGGTGATGTTGGGCGTCAGCTTGGTGATGACGGGCATGCGCGTATACTGCTTGCACCAGCGCACCACCATCTCGATATATTCCGGCACCTGGCCGACGGCCGCGCCCATGCCCCGCTCCGACATGCCGTGCGGGCAGCCGAAATTGAGCTCGATGCCGTCCGCACCCGTCTCCTCGACCAGCGGCAGGATGGATTTCCAGCTTTCCTCGACGCAAGGCACCATGATCGATGCGATCAGCGCGCGGCCGGGCCAGTCCATCTTGACCTGCTTCATCTCGCGCAGATTGGTTTGCAAATCGCGGTCGGTGATCAGCTCGATGTTGTTGAGGCCGAGCAGGCGCCGGTCGGCGCCCCAGATCGCGCCGTAGCGCGGGCCGTTGACGTTGACCACCGGCGGCCCTTCCTCGCCGAGCGTCTTCCAGACGACACCGCCCCAACCCGCCTTGAAGGCGCGGATGACATTGTAGGCCTTGTCGGTCGGCGGCGCCGAGGCCAGCCAGAACGGGTTGGGCGATTTGATGCCGACGAAATTATTGCGGATGTCTGCCATGCTCATGCCCTCCCGTTAAGGGTGAGTGCCCGGTTGATACTCTCGGCCGCATCGCGCCCCTGCGCTACCGCTGAAACCGTCAAATCATCACCACCGAAGATGCAGTCGCCGCCGGCCCAGACCTTGGCTAGCGAGGTGCGCCCTTCCGCATCGACCTTGATGCGGCCGGCTTCGAGGTCGATCGACGCGCCACTGCCATTGAGGGCGGAAGGAACAAAACTCTGGCCGATAGCCTTGAACACCTGGTCGGCAACCAGCGTCAGGGTCTCGCCGGTGCCGGTGAGTTTGTCGCCGTTGAGCGCGGTGTATTCAAGTTCGATGGCCGACACCTTGCCACCGTCAGCGATGACGCGCTTCGGCTGCAGCCAATGGCGGATGGTGACGCCATTCGCGGCGGCCAGGTCCTGCTCGAATTCGGAGGCGTTCATATGCTCCTGGCCGCGCCGGTAGCAGATCGTCACCTCCTCGGCGCCAAGCAGCTTCGACTGCACGGCGGCATCGATCGCCGTCATGCCGCCGCCGATGACGACGACGCGGCGGCCGACCGGCAGCCCTGAGAGGTCGCTGGCCTGGCGCAGTTCGGCAATGAATTCGACTGCGTTGGTGACGCCGGCCGCGTCCTCGCCATCGGCGCGCAGTGCGTTGACGCCGCCAAGCCCCATGCTGAGGAATACGGCGTCATAGTTGCGGGTCAGATCGGAGAGTTGGTAGTCGCGGCCGAGCGCCTTGCCGTTCTGGATGTCGATGCCGCCGATCGCGGTGACATAGTCGACCTCGGCCTGGGCGAAATTGTCGACGCTCTTGTAGGCGGCGATGCCATATTCGTTGAGGCCTCCGGCCTTCGGGCGCGCCTCCAGGATGGTCACGTCATGGCCATGACGGGCGAGCCGATGCGCCGCGGCAAGACCGGCCGGCCCGGCGCCGACCACGGCTACGGTCTTCCCTGTTGGCTCGGCACGCGGATAAAACTGCTTGTTCTCGCTCATCGCGACATCGGTGGCGTAGCGCTGCAAACGGCCGATCTGCACCGGCTTGCCTTCCGCCACCTCGCGCACGCAAACTTCTTCGCATAGCGTCTCGGTCGGGCAGACGCGGGCGCACATGCCGCCCAGGATGTTCTGGTCGAAGATGGTCTTGGCGGAACCGATCGGGTTGCCGGTCGAGATCTGGCGGATGAAAAGCGGAATGTCGATCGAGGTCGGGCATGCATTCATGCACGGCGCGTCGTAGCAGAAATAACAGCGGTCGGATTCGACCAGCGCCTCGTGATGATCGAGCGGCGGATGCAGGTCGGAAAAATTCTCGGCATATTGGTCGGGCGACAGCCGGCCGCCGGCAATACCCTCTTTGAACTGGCCTTCTGGCATCGTCAGTTCCCCATGTTTTGTTTTGAGGAAGGCTAGCACGTTTTATTTTTTTATCAATTGGTCAATTTTTGACGCAAACTGCTGAAAAGGCTGAATTAAAAGATGACACTTGTATTCAAGTTAAGGTGACGGTGACGCAAGCATAGAGCCGCCGCCTATGCCGATGCCGTGGATCGACCTGATCTCTTCGGCGACCAATTGCTGCAACGTCCAAAGATTGCGGTCGCGGATGCCGAATTCCTCGAGGTGGCTGACCGTGTTGTAAAGATATTCCACGCCGGAACCGACATGGCCGCAAGCGCGCGCCAGCACCCGTGCCACCGTCTCCAGAGGCTGCCCGAGTGAAGTGCCTCTGCCCGTCACCCCGACCCAGAAACCCAACGCCCGCAACGGCCCTTGCGCCGTACGCACCGGAACCCACCTGACAGAAGCGACGCTCTCATGATCGTCGATCTCGCGCCGCAACAACCTTTCGATCTGCGCGGCCTTCTCCCGTTCCGGCAACCGATAGATTACACCATCGCATCTTCCGCCGCGTTCGAGCGCCATCATCAGTCCTGGCTGCGCGACGCTGCCGCGCCAGCGCACCATGTCGATGCAGAAGGAGCGGTGCCAGCCATAGGCGGTGGCGCGCTGGCGTTCGACGGACTCGAAAACCGGTTTCCAGATCAGCGAGCCATAGGCGAACACCCACAGCGGCCCCGCGTCTGCTTCATCGGTCAGCCGCGCGGAGAGAGCCTGGAAATCCTCGTCGCTCAGTTGTGTCCAGCTACCGCTGGGCCCAGGATCGGCCTCCTCGCGATGGCACAGCGCGACAAGCTCGGCCGTAAGTGACATCTGCCGCATGGATCGGGTCCCCTTCTCGAGCCGAGCAAAGGCGAAAATCGCAAGGCATGCAAGATGCGGGGAGGCTGCGCCTTGCCGTTCCGGATTTTCAGCCCAGATGTCGGATTTCTGTCGTCAAGATCGTCCTAGGATGGATCGAACGACGATCGGCGCACAACGGTGAGGAGACCGACCATGCCAAAATCCCCGATGCCCTTCTTCTGGTACGAACTGATGACGTCGGACCTCGACGCCGCAGAGGCTTTCTACACAAAAGTGGTCGGCTGGAGGGCCCAACCCTTCGACAAGGCCCCAGGCATGCCGCGCTATATCGTCATGAATGTCGGCGAGCGTGGCGTCGGCGGCTTGATGACGATGCCCGAGGATGCGGCCAATATGGGCATGCCTCCAGCTTGGCTCGGCTACATCCACACCAAGGATGCCGATGCCGCGACGGCGTCGGTGGAAAAGGCAGGTGGTGCCGTTCACCGCCAGCCCGACGACATTCCAGGCGTCGGCCGCTTCGCCGTCGTCGCCGATCCGCAGGGCGCGACCTTCATGTTCCTGCAGCCTAACGGTCCGGACCAGCCCGTCGTGCCGGCCAGCACGCCTGGCCATATCGGCTGGCACGAACTCTACACGAGCGACTGGAAGGCCGCGTTCGATTTCTATTCCAGCCAGTTCGGCTGGGCCAATGCCGGCGAATTCGACATGGGGCCGATGGGTATCTACCAGACCTTCACGGCCGGTCCCGAATCCGGCGGCGGCATCATGAACAAGCCCGAGCAGATTCCGGTGCCGGTCTGGCAGTTCTATTTCAACGTCACCGGCATCGACGCCGCAGCAAAACGCGTCACCGACGGTGGCGGCAAGATCCTGATGGGACCCATGGAGGTGCCCGGAGGCAGCTGGATCGTACAGTGCCAGGATCCGCAAGGCGCGCATTTCGCTTTGATGGCGCCGGTGCGATAGCGCCCACGCCAACCGCTGATATCACGCTTGCTGGCGTCGGCTCACTCCGGCGCCAGCACCGCGACCTTGAGGGTCTCTTTCTTGGCACCGCTGAACTGGACGGTGGCCGTGCCTGCCGCAAGCTTGAAGCGCACGCTCTTGCGGATGCCGGGGCAAGTCTTGACGCCGCTATAACCTACCGATTTCACCGGATGGCCGTCCTGGATGACATCGATCCAGGCCTCGCCCGACACGCTGATCTGGATGGCTCCCTCCGGCGGCACCGCCACGCTGGCGACGGCGCCAAACGTGCCCGCTGCCGGGGTGTGTTCGGGCGGCACCGCGAAGCCGGCCTTCTCGGCCGGCACCAAAACCAGATCCGCGGCCGAACCGACCGTCAGCGTTGCCCCTGATGGCGTTGCCGGCGCCGCGGCAAACAGCGCCTGCTCTCGCGTCACCGGCCATTTGAAGGCCTCGCAGCCGGCGTCCTCCGCCATGGCTAAACTGGTGCCTGCAAGGAGTGCGAATAGGCTGATGATGACTTTTTTCATGGCACGGAAATCCACACGTTCAGAATGCCCATGTCAATACAACCATAGAGACAAGAATGCAACCCAGGCGAGAATAATATGGGAGGGCATGCCGGGGAACATCTTCAATCACCGATTGTTGATGACATGCCAAGGGAAGTGAATGGTCCATCGCTGGGCGATAATCTATCGCCGGGCCGGGAGGGTGAAAAGGAGTTCAGATGAAACTTTTTGAAGGCCTTGCCAGGTACCGGCCGCAAGCGCTTGGCGTGTTGCGCATCATGACCGCGCTGCAGTTCATCGAACACGGCAGCCAGAAATTGTTCAACTTCCCGGTAAGCGCCCAACCCCACGCCCTTACCGGGCTGACCACGACCGCCGGCATCCTCGAATTCGCCGGTGGCATCCTGCTGGCACTCGGCCTTTTCACCCGCCCGGTCGCGTTCCTCCTGGCCGGTGAAATGGCGATCGCCTATTTCTCGACGCACATGCCGCGCGACTTCTTCCCCGTCAACAACAGCGGCGACGCGGCGATCTCGTTCTGCTTCATCTTCCTCTATCTGGTCTTTGCCGGCGCCGGCGCCTTCGCGCTCGACAACCGACGCAACGCATGATGCTCCATGCAGGGGTGCGCTCTCATCCCCGCATCCGTTCGAAATTCGCATCGAACAGCGGCGCCGCCTGCATGCGCGCCGCATGCCGCTTGCCCAGCAACTCGATCTCGAAGCCGTCGCTCTCGTCGGCGATCTCCTTCGGCACATAGCCGACGGCGACGGACTTCTTCGAATGGTGGGCATAACCGCCCGACGTCACCCAGCCACGCACCGCGCCGCCGAACCAGATCGGCTCGTCGCCGATGACATCGGCATCGTCGGCGTCGACGATAAAGGCGCGCAGCCGCAGCTTGCCGCCATGCTCGCGCTCGGCCAGTGCCGCTGCCTTGCCGATGAAATCCGCGTCCTTGCCATAGGCGACGAAGCGATCGAGGCCGGCTTCCAGCGGCCCGTAGATCGGCCGGTATTCGCGCCCCCATGAGCCATAGTTCTTCTCCAGCCGCAGCGCGTTGAGCGCGCGCGAGCCGAACAGGCCGATGCCGAACTCTTCGCCCGCCGCCATCAGGGCGTTGAACGCCGCACGCTGGTATTCCGGCGCCACCCATATCTCGTAGCCGAGATCACCGGTGTAGCTGACGCGGCCGACCAGGCATGGCGCCATGCCGATATCCATCTTGCCAATGGCCATGAACGGAAACGCCGCATTCGATATGTCGGAGCGCGTGGCTTTCGCCAGCACGTCCCTCGCCTTGGGACCGGCGATCGACAGGCCGGTCAGCTTTTGCCCCAGCGCTTCGATGTGAACCGAGCCGTCATCAGGCAAATGCTGCTCGAACCAGCGCATATGATATTGCTCGGCGATGCCGGAGCCGGCCAGGAACCAGCCCCCTTCTTCCCGATCTTGGGGCCCCAGATTGGCCAGCGTGAAATCGCCGATCAGCCTGCCGTCTTCCTTCAGCATCGGCGCCAGGGTCATGCGATCGGGCTTCGGCAGCTTGCAGGCGAGCATCCGGTCGAGCCAGGCCGCGGCCCGCTCGCCCGTCACCTTGTATTTGGCGAAGCTCGATATCTCCGACAGGCCGACGCCCGAGCGCACCGCCGCGACTTCGGCGGCGACATGGGTGAAGTCGCTCGAGCGCCGCCATGAGAACTCGTCCTTGATGCCCTCAGGCGCGTACCAGAGCGGCACCTCTAGCCCATAGGCGACCCCCCACTGCGCGCCGCTCGCCGACAACAGGTCGTAGACCGGCGTCGTCTTCAGCGGCCGCCCGGCGGGCAGTTCCTCGTTGGGGAAGCGGATCGAAAAGCGCCTGGAATAATTCTCGCGCACCTTGGCGTTGGTGTAGGCCATCGTCGCCCAGTCGCCATAGCGCGCCACGTCCATCGCCCAGATATCGGCGCCTGGATCGCCCTCGATCATCCAGTTGGACAGGGCCAGGCCGACGCCGCCGCCCTGGCTGAAGCCGGCCATCACGCCGCAGGCGACCCAGAAGCCCGGCAGGCCGCGCACCGGCCCGACCAGCGGGTTGCCGTCTGGCGCGAAAGTGAAGGGCCCGTTGATGATCTGCTTGATGCCGGTGTTCTGGAAAGCCGGGAAATGCCGGAAGCCGACCTCGAGCGACGGCGCGATGCGGTCGATATCCGGCGCCAGCAGTTCATGGCCGAAATTCCAGGGCGTCTGGTATTCGGACCACGGTTTGTTGGCCTTCTCGTAGGTGCCCATCAGCATGCCGCCGCGCTCCTGGCGCAGATAGAGCTCGCCGTCGAAATCGACCGCGTGGATGACCTCGGTGCCGGTTTTCTGGTTCCAGGCGGCGACCTCCGGCATGTCCTCGGTGATCAGGTACATATGCTCCATGGCGAGCACCGGCAGTTCGAGCCCGACCATCCGGCCGACCTCGCGCGCCCACAGGCCGCCGGCATTGACGACGTGCTCGGCCACTACCTCGCCCTTGTTGGTGATGACGCGCCACATCCCGTCGGGACGGCGCACGATGTCCTCCACCTTGGTGAAGCGTTCGATCTCGGCGCCGAGCTTTCGCGCCGCCTTGGCATAGGCGTGCGTGACGCCCGACGGATCGAGGTGGCCGTCCTCCTTGTTGCGGACGGCGCCGACGAACTGCTTGGGATCGAGCAGCGGCATCAGCTCGGCCGCCTCTTTCGGCGAGATTTCCTCCAGTTCGATGCCGAGATAACGGCCCTTGGCGACGACGCCGCGCAGCCAGTCAAGCCGCGCCTCGGTGGCAGCCAGAAGCACGCCGCCGGTCAGGTGCACGCCGGTCGCCTGGCCGGAAAGCTCCTCTATCTCCTTGTAGAGATTGATGGTGTATTTCTGCAGCTTGGCTACGTTGGGATCGCCATTGATCGTGTGCATGCCGCCGGCCGCGTGCCAGGTCGAGCCGGAGGTCAGCTCGTCGCGCTCCAGCAGCACGATGTCGGTCCAGCCATGGCGGGCGAGGTGGAACAGCACGGAACACCCGACGACACCGCCGCCAATGACCACGACCTTTGCATGCGATTTCATGGATTTTTCTCTGATATCAATAAGTTGAATGGGTGAGTGGATTCAGGATGAGAGGCGTCACGGCTCGCCCTGCCCGATCGCCTCGCGCCGCTTGGCCATGTAAGCCTCGAGCTCTTCGCGCACGGCTATGTCCATCGCCGGTTCGACATAGTCTTCCAGCGCCTTTTTCCACAGCCGCGTCGCGCGCGCGGTCGCGTCGAGGCCGCCGGCCTCCTGCCAGGCCTCGAAATTCTGCCAGTTGGAAAGCATTGGCTGGTAGAAAGCGGTGGCGTAGCGCTCAAGCGTGTGCGGCTCGCCGAAGAAATGGCCGCCGGTCGGTACCGCGCCCAGCGCCTCGACGGCAAGCTCCGCCTCGTCGACCACGATCGGGCGCAAAAACTCCATCATGTGCTGGATCATCTCGACGTCGATGATGAATTTCTCGAACGATGCCGTCAGCCCGCCCTCCTGCCAGCCGGCGGCGTGGTAGACGAGATTGCCGTGGCCGAGCACCGCGCCCCACAGCGCCATCAGCGTCTCATAGGCGCCTTGCGCATCGGCGGCGTTGGAAGCCGAGCCGGGCGTCGTCCGGTATGGCAGGCCGTAGCACCGCGCCAATTGTCCGGAGGCGATGTTGGCCTTGGTATTTTCAGGCGTGCCGAAGGCCGGCGCACCCGACTTCATGTCGACATTGGACGTGAAGGCGCCATACATCACCGGCGCGCCCGGCCGCACCAGTTGCGTCAGCACCACGCCGAACAGCGCCTCGGCATTCTGCTGCGCCAGGGCGCCGGCCAGCGTCACCGGGCTCATCGCTCCCATCAGCGTGAAAGGTGTCACCGCCACCGACTGGCCATATTCGGCCATGGTCATCAGCCCTTCGGCCATCATCTCGTCGAAGCGGCGCGGCGAGTTGACCGAGATGATGGTGGCGATGCCGGGATCGTCCCGCATCTGATCGAGGGTGAGCCCGCGCGAAATCGCCATCATCTCGATGCCGTCCAGAGCCCTGCCCCGGCCGATCGCCGAAACATGAAAACTCTTGTCGGTCAGCGTCAGATTGGTGAAGTACGTATCGAGGTGGCGTGAATTGGCCGGCAGCTCGACCGGTGCGCAGACCTGGTTGCCGAGCATGTGGACGCAGTTGAAATGCTGCGCCAGCCTGGTGAGATCAGCATAGTCGTGCAGATTGCCGGCGCGGCGGCCGCGCTCCATGTCGTGCACATTGGGAGGACCGGCCACAAGCGTGAAATTGATGGTGTTGCCACCGAGGTGGACGGCATTGGCCGGGTTGCGTGGTGTCAGCGTATAGTCGGACCGCGTCGTCTTCAGCGCCTCGTCGACCATGCCGCGATCGATGCGCACATTGGCCGAGGCGTGATCGACCCTGGCGCCGGCCTTCTCGAACAGCGCCAGCGCACGAGGGCTCATCACCTCGATGCCGAAATTCTCCAATATGTGCATCGACGCCTGGTGGATCGCCTCGATCTGGTCTGATGACAGCAACGCCATCGGCGGATAGGGATTGATCACCCGTCTGGGCGGCAGCTGCGCGATGGGCGCTGGCCCCCTGTTGCTGGTGCGCTCGGCGCCGCGCTTGCGTCTTGGTTCGGTCATGCCGGCATCAAAGCTTCGGCAGCGTTGCCGGTCTGTCAGAAATACGCCGTTTGCCGGCGTGATTTTAGCCAAGGCGGCATATCTGCAACGTCTGTTTAGAAAAAGCGACAATCGGCGTCGGAATACCGATATGGCATTTTCTCGCCTGCCGACGAAGCGTTAACGGCGGCAGCAAGATTCCCTTTATGATTTCGGCCTATTGCTCATCCAATGCACAGGTCGAGTTTTAGTAAAATTGTAGCGGTTGGCGTGCTGCTTGCACTTTCGGCCTGCGCGACTGCACCCAGTCACATCAACAATGTCTGCGCCGTCTTCGACCAGAATGACGGCTGGTTCGACAATTGGCAGTCGGCGGCCGAGCGCGCCTCCCAGAAATACGGCGTGCCGGTGCCGGTGCTGATGGCCACAGTGCGCAAGGAATCCGGCTTCAAGAGCAATGCCCGGCCGCCGCGCACCAAGCTGCTCGGCTTCATTCCGTGGAAGCACGTCTCCTCGGCCACAGGCTTCTCGCAGGCGCTGGACGGCACCTGGTCGCAATATCAGAGCGAAACCGGCAACTGGGCGGCGCGGCGCACGAAATTCGCCGACGCCGTCGACTTCGTCGGCTGGTATCATTCCAAGACATCAGACGCATACGGCGTCGCGCGCAACGACACCTACAACCTTTACCTCGCCTATTACCTCGGCTGGACCGCCTATGGCCGAGGCAATCGGGGCGATGCCGGCGTCCAGGGCTATGCACGGGCTACCGACAAAATGGCCCGCGACTATGAAGCGCAGCTGCGGCAGTGCGGAAGCTGACACTCAACCCCAGGTTAGTGCCGCCTTGTCGTATCTTTCGGCTTTGAAACACCGGTTTCGGAAACCTCGTCGCGGACTTCGTGACGACGGGCCCGCAAGACGGCGTCCGCGTCCTCGGCAGCCTTTCCGGTCGCATCGGCTTCCGCATTGGCATTTTTGCCGCTCGGGCGCGCCGGCGGCGAACCGGCAAAGCCTGGACCTTCGCCATGCGCCGCATCATCCGGCACGCCCTCATGGGCGGCGTGTTCCTTGTCGAACTTGATCACCGGCTCCATGGTCTTGAGCACGTCGTCGGAAAGCCAGCACAGGCTCATATGGCCATCGCCGAGGTTCTTGACCGGCGGCACCTTGGTCTCGCACAGATTGTCCGGCACCAGCTTCTTGTAGCCGCAGCGCGTCTGGAACGGGCAGCCGGACGGCGGGTTCATCGCCGAGGGGATGTCGCCTTCCAGCACGATGTGTTTCTTGACCACGCTGGTGTCGGCAATCGGGATCGCCGACAGCAGCGCCTCGGTATAGGGGTGGTAGGGCGGCGCGAAGATCTGGTCCGTCGTGCCCTGCTCGACGATATAGCCGAGATACATCACGACGACGCGGTCAGCGATGTAGCGCACGACGGAGAGATCGTGGCTGATGAACAGCATCGTCGTCTTGTTCTTGCGCTGGATGTCCATCAGCAATTCGGTCACAGCCGCCTGCACCGAGACGTCGAGCGCCGAAACCGGCTCGTCGGCCACCACCACCTTGGCATCGCCGGCAAAGGCGCGGGCCACGCCGATGCGCTGCTTCTGGCCGCCGGAAAGCTGGCGCGGCTTGCGGGTCTCGAAGGCACGCGGCAACTTCACCAGGTCGAGCAGCTCCAGCATGCGCTTGCGCCGGTCGGCGACCGTCTTGCCGACATTGAATTTTTCGAGCGTGCGGATGATCTGCGATCCGACCGAATGGCTGGGGTTGAGCGTGTCGAACGGATTCTGGAACACCATCTGGATCGACGACACGGTGTCGACGCTGCGGCTCTCGATGCCGGTCGACTGGATTTCCTTGTTGCCCAGCGTCACGCTGCCGGAACTGGCCGTCTCCAGTCCGAGCAGCACCTTGGCCAGGGTCGACTTACCGCAGCCGGATTCGCCGACGATGGCGACCGTCTCGGATTCGCGCGCCATGAACGATATCGTCTCGTTGGCCTTGACGACACGGCCCTCGCTCGAGCCGAACACCTCGCTGCCGCCGACCTTGTAGTATTTCCGGAGGTCCTCGATCTTGAGCACCGGCGCGCCGGGCACGACGCGCTCATTGACCTTCTTGGCGCCGGGCGGCAGCGCTTCCCAGTCGATCTCGTTGAAGCGTACGCAACGCGAGAAGTGGCCTTCGTGTCCCGCGACTTCGACCATCGGGATCTCGGCGGCGTTGCAGACGCCCTCGACGAAATGATGGCAGCGCGGACCGAAATTGCAGCCCTTCGGCCGCTCGTGCGGCAGTGGCAATTGGCCGGGGATAGAGATCAGTGGCCGCGAGTTCTTGTCGGCGCCCGGCAGCGGGATCGAGCGGAACAGCCCCTGGGTATAGGGATGACGCATCCGGTCGAAAACGTCCTTGATCTTGCCGGTCTCCACCGCCTCGCCCGAATACATCACCGTGATGCGGTCGCAGGTCTCAAGAATGAGGCCGAGATTGTGCGAGACGAAGATCATCGAGGTGCCGAATTTTTCGCCCAGCCCCTTGACCAGTTCGACGATGCCCGCCTCCACCGTCACGTCGAGCGCCGTGGTCGGTTCGTCGAGCAGAAGCAGCGCCGGCTTCGACAGCAGCGCCATGGCGATGACGATGCGCTGCTGCTGGCCGCCGGACAGCTGGTGCGGATAGGAGCGCATCATGCGCTCCGGGTCGGGAAGCTTGACCGAGCGCACCATTTCGAGCGCGCGTTTATAAGCCTCTTCCTTCGACACCTTGTCGTGGATCAGCGGCACTTCCATCAGCTGCTGGCCGATCTTCATCGCCGGATTGAGGCTGGCCATCGGCTCCTGGTAGATCATGGCGATCTTGTTGCCGCGGATGGCGCGCAGCTCCTCCTCGGAGAGCTCGCCCATGTCCTTGCCCTGGAACTTGATCTTGCCGCCGACGATCTTTCCGATGTTGGACAGGTCGCGCATGATGCCGAGCGACACGGTCGACTTGCCGCAGCCGGATTCACCGACGATGCCCATCGCCTCGCCCGGCATGACCGTGCAGGAAAAATCCATGACGGCCGGTATCTCGCCCTTGCGGGTGAAGAAGGAGATCGACAGGTTCTCGATCTCGATGATCGGCCCATTGGTCGGGTTGGCGGGATTTCGAACTGCCTCGTTCATGGGTCGCTCCAATCCAAATTGTACCAGATACGGGTCAAGGCCCGTCAATCAGTCTTTCATCGATTGCTCGCGCAGCGAATCGGCCAACAGGTTGAGCCCCAGCACGAACGACATCAGCGCGATCGTCGGCGGCAGTGCCGGGTGGATGAAGGAGCGCAGCAATCGGCTGGCGTCCTTGATCGCGGTGCCCCAGTCCGGGCTCTCGGGCGCAAGGCCGAGGCCGAAATAACCCAGCGTGCCGAGCAGGATGGTGGTGTAGCCGATGCGCAGGCAGGCATCGACGATCAGGGGTCCGCGTGCATTGGGCAGGATCTCCCACAGCATGATGTACCAGGGCGATTCACCGCGCGTCTGCGCTGCCGCCACATAGTCGCGCGTCTTGATGTCCATGGTCAGCCCGCGCACGATGCGGAACACGCCGGGGCTGGAGGCGAACACCACCGCCACGAAGATGTTGAGCTGGTTCGGATCGATATGCACGATCTTCAGCGGATCCCTGTCGAAGACAAGGCCGAGATAGATCCAGCCGCCGACGATAAGCGTCAGGCCGAGCAGGATGTAGATCCGGTCCGGCCGGTTCTTGTAGCGTGTCCAGAACAGCACGCAGAAGAAGATGATCGGAAACAGGAAGAAGACGCCGGCCAGCGCATAAGGGATCGGCGTGTCCATGATGCCCGGCGTCACCAGGAGGTAGAACAGCAGGATCACCGGGAAGGCCAGCACGAGGTTGGCCAGGAACGACAGGATGGAATCGATCTTGCCGCCGTAATAACCGGCCGGCAGGCCGAGCGTGATGCCGACCATCAGTGCGAAACCGGTCGCGGCGGGCGCGATGATCAGCACGATCTGGCTACCATAGACCATGCGCGAAAAGACGTCGCGTGCGAGCTTGTCGCCGCCGAACAGATAGACGAGCCCCGATTGCGGTTCGATGGCGCCCGGCAGCGTGTCCTTCATGATCGGGATCTGGCCGAGCGGATCGAAAGGCGAGATGGTTGAGGCGAAGATGGCCGTGAACAGCCAGAACAGGCAGATGAAGACGCCGGCAATGCCGACGCCGCTGTCGAACAGCTGGCCGTAGAGCGCGAGCTTCTTCTTGTAGATGAAGCTCGCGCCCATGACGATGGCGAGCGCGAGCCAGACCGGCCAGAAGCGCCAGAGCACTTCGAGGATGATGGCGGAGGCGCTGATATATTGGGCTTGCATGCGCCTTCTCCCTACTGAACGCGGATGCGCGGATTGAGGAACGCGTAGCCGACGTCGGAAATGAGCTGCGTGATCAGGACGATGAACACCGAGACCAGCGAACAGCCGAGCAGAAGATCGATGTCGTTGTTGCCCGCGGCCTCGACCAGCGTGTAGCCGAAGCCCTGGTAGCGGAACATCACCTCGACGATGACGACGCCGGTGAGCAGCCACGGAAACTGCAGCATGATGACAGTGAAGGGCGCGATCAGAGCATTGCGCAGCGCATGCTTGACCACCACGTTGCCAAACGAAAGGCCCTTCAATCGGGCGGTGCGGATATATTGCTGCGTCATCACCTCGACCATCGAGGCGCGTGTCATGCGCGCGATGTAGCCGATGCCGTAGATCGCCAGAGTGATCACCGGGAGCGTGAAGTTATAGAAGGTGATGCCCTGGCTCGCTGATGCCGCCGAGCCGTTCAGCCAGCCGAGCCAGGAGGCGAAGATGACGGTGAAGATGACGCCGGACACATATTCGGGCGTCGCCGTCGAGGCGATCGAGGCGACCGACAGCACGCGATCGGTGCGCGACCCCTCCCGCATGCCGGCAAGGATGCCGACCAGCAGCGAGACCGGCACCATGACCCCCAGCACGCAGAGCATCAGAATGCCGGTGGCGCCGAGCGCTGGAAACAGCTTGGCTCCGACCGTGGTCTTGAACTTGGTCGAGCAGCCGAAATCACCTTCGATCACGCCGGAGAAAGTCGGCACGACCGGGTCATTGCAGAACGAGAAGCGCTGTGTCGTCTTGCCGGTCGCCGGGTCCGTGATCGGCTGCTTGGGCACGACGCCGAGCCATTGGCCATAGCGGACGAAGAAGTTCTGGCGATAGCCGTGATTGACCAGCCAGCTTTCGAGCTGCTCGGCCGATGTGTGCATTTCTGTCTGGCTGATCGCCAGCTTCTTCAGATTGGGTTCGAGATTGACGAGGAAGAACACGACCAGCGTCAGGCACAGCATCGTGAGCAGGATCGTGCCGATGCGTCTGATGATGAATGAGAACATTGTGCCCCCCTGCCGGCCGGGTTGGGGTCAGATATGGTCAACCCTGTTTCGAAAACCTTGTGACGTCACACCGTCGCTGCAAGGCATGCAGCGACGGAGATGCCGAAGAAGCGAAGGGCAACCCTTCGCTTCTATCGAGCGATATGTCACGCCTGATCGAGCCAGACCTTGCCGAAGTCGTGCTCGTAGGTGGGGTGCATCGAGTGGTTCTTCACCTCGGGCTTGATGTTGATGTAGAGCTTGCGCCAGTAGGGCTGGATGATGATGCCGGAATCCTGCAGCATCTGCTCGACATCCTTCATCACCACCTTGCGCTTCTCCGCATCGGCTATGCCGAGGGCCTCGTTGACCTTCTTGTCGAAGTCCGGATTGGCATAGGCCGTCTCGTTCCAGGCTTCGCCGGAGCGGTAGGCGATGGCGATGACCTGGATGCCCAGCGGACGCATGTTCCAGTTGGTTTCCGAGAACGGATACTTTGTCCAATCATTCCAGAAGGTCGAGCTCGGCAGCACGGTGCGCTTCACCTTGATGCCGGCTTCGCGCAGCTGGGCCGCGATCGCGTCCGTGGTGTTCTTGTGATAGTCCTCGTCATTGCTGATCAGCTCGTGCTCGAAATCGATCACGCCGGCTTCGGTCAGCATCTGCTTGGCCTTAGCCATATCGCGGGGGATCTTCGGAAGCGCGACATATTCCGGATGGATCGGCGCGACATGGTGGTTTTCCGCCGGTGTGCCGGCATTGCCGTAGCCGAGCTGCAGCACCACCGAATTGTCGACCGCCAGGCACATTGCCTGACGCACCTTCTGGTCGCCATAAGGCTTGGCGTTGACATTGAAGCGCGACACCACGGTTGCCGCCGTCACCACTTCCGAAACCGGAGCGCCGACACCTTCGATAATCTTGACGTAGTCGGCCGTCGTCTCGTGATTGGTCTGCACCTCGCCCGATTCGAAGGCCGAAACGGTTGCTGCCGGATCGGTGCCGTAGTCGATGAACTCGACGCCGTCGAGGAATGCCTCGCCCTGCCACCACTTGCCGGTCGTGCGGCGCTTGTAGACCACCTTCTGGCCGACATCGTAGGAGACGAGCTCGAACGGACCGGTGCCGATCGGGCAGTTCTTGAAGTTGGCGCCCTTCTCGTCGAAGCTCTTGTGGACGACGAGGCCGGGATAGTCGCACAGGTTGGCGATGAGCGCGATGTCGGGCTTGGTGAGCTTCAGCTTGACCGTCATGTCGTCGACCTTGACGATCGAGCCTTCGCTCAGCTTCTTGGTCTTTTCGTCGACGAGGCTGCCGAGGCGGCCCGGCATGGAATTGCCTGCTGCGTTCTTGTCGGCCCAGCGGGTGAAATTGTAGATCACGTCATCGGCGGTGAACTTGTCGCCATTGTTCCATTCGACGCCCGGCCGCACATGCAGTGTGTATTCGGTGGCGTCGTCGTTGATGTCCCAGCTTGCCAGGAGATAGGGCGCGAACGTGTACTCTTTGGTGTACTTCACCAGCGGCTCGAGCGCCTGGCGCTCGGCATTGGCAATTTCGGACCAGTCCGCCGTGCGCGGATCCTTGGGATCCTTGATCGACATCGCCACCTTCAGCACGCCGCCCTTCTTGCCCTTCACGTCCTCGGCCTTGGCCGGGGTCGGAGCGGCAAGGCCGAGCAGGCCATAAGCCATCGCCGTCGAAGCGCCGAAGATGCTGGCCAGCGCCAGGAATTCGCGACGATCGACCTTACCCGACTTGGCTTCTTCGGCCATCGCCAGGATGTGATCCGGAACGCTGTCGCCATTGCTCTTGTAGATTGTCATGACTAACTCCCATTGTTGGCTTTCCGCCGATTAACATTCCGCATCCGGGCCATGATGTCAAAGACGGCGTGGATTGGGAACATGTTAGCGAATGTGCAACTTTGGGAGGGGAGCGGTTCGCGCGATAGCGACAGTCTTGGCGCAAAATTGCTAGTGCGCCCAGATTTCGCCAAAATCTCTTTGGGCGATTAAACTGGGACATTCGCACCGGTTACGACAGCGCCAGTTGCGGCCAGGACAAGGGCCAGACCCTCAATATTCCTTCTCGTAGAATATGCCGCCCTTGGCTTCGCCGGCGTCCGTAGCCTCACCGCGAAGTTTGGCGCCGCGCCCGACATTGAGGTCGACGGTCGCCTTGCCGGAACCCGGCTTGTCGCCCTTCTGGATGGTCACATAGGTGCGGTCGTTGAGATACTTCCCGGCAGAGACCGCCGTGCCGCCCTTGTCATCGGTGGTGACATCGAGATCGTCGACACCAATGGCGCTGCGCAGATTCTCCAGCAGCGACGTCGAGCCACCGACACCAGCCAGTTGCCCGGCCGCTTCGGCCAGTTGCGCAATCTGCAGCGGCGACAGGTTCGACATCGATCGCCCGAAGATCAGTTGCGCCAGCACCTCGTCCTCGGGCAGTGCCGGCACCGAACTGAAGGTGAATTTCGGATTGGTCGCCTCGCCCGACACCACGATGGTGACCGTGGCGCCGGTCGTGGTCGTCGTCGCCGTCAGATTGAGGTAAGGCACCAGCGAGCCCGAGAAGCCGACCGTGCCTTCGGTGAAGGTGAGCCGCTTGCCAAGGATCGACAGGCGGCCACGCTGCAAGGTGAAGGTGCCGACGGCTTGCGGCGACGAGGCCGGGCCCGTCAGTTTGAGCGAACCGCCGAATTCGGCGTCGACACCCCTGCCCTGGATGAAAATCTGGTTCGGCGCATTGACCGTGACGTCGAGCGCAAGGCCGCTGCCGCCGCTCTTGCCGCTGGTCGTCGCCGGGCGCAGCGCCTTGTCCTGCGCCTTGACCGGGCCCGGCGCATTCTTGTGCTTGACGTCGAGTGCCGAGAGCGAGCCCGGCAATTTGTCCGGAACCGTGATGACGGTCTTGGCTAGGTTGACGGTGCCGGCAATCGCCGGTGACGAAGTCAGCGGCCCCTTGATCGTCAGGTCGCCGCCAAGGTTGGCGGTCACCACGCGTCCATCCGTGTAGCGGCCATCGGTGAGCTTGATCGACAGGTCGGCCGGGAACCCCTGCGCCGGATTGATGCCGACCGTACCGCTGGCCGACAGGCTGCCGCGCGTCGACAGCGTTCCCGTCAACCGGTTGATCCTGGCGACGCCGTTGCCTATCGAGACATCGGCCGCGATATCGTTGGCGGCAAGGCCCGAGCGTGCATCGACCAGCCGCGCGCCCGAGGTTTTGACGCTGCCGCCGATCACGGGCGATGTCGCCGGACCGCGCACCTGCACATTGACGTTGGCGTTGCCGGTCAACGACAGGCCCTGCGCGGCAAGCTTCTCGCTAAGCAGGCCGAATGGCACGGCACCGTTGAAATCGAGTGCCAGCGCCGGCGTGCCCGCCGTCATCACCGTGCCGCCGCCCTTGAGGCCAAGTCCAGCTCCATCGCTGATATTGGCGTCGAAGGTCAGCTTGTTGCCGGCAAAGGTACCCGCCGAGGAAACAGCGACCGCGCCGACGCCCGCGCCACGGGTCTGCGACGTCTGCACTCCGGCCGCGTCTATCTTGAAGGCAACGGCGGGGCTCGCCGGTGCGCCCGTCACCTTTACCGTGCCGGAGATGGAACCCGCGGCGTCGAGCCCGGGCGAGAAACTGTTGGCGAGTGACATCGGCACGCGCGCCAGTGCCGCATTGATCTCGAGCGCCTGCCCGACCTTGCCGGTTACCGTCGCGGTGCCGCCGCCAAGGTTGAGCACCAGCCTGTCCAGCGTCGTCTTGCCATTGGCGATGCTGACGGTCGAGGCCTGGGCGATGGCCGCCTTGACGCCCTGAACGGTCGCCTCTCCCGAAGCGAGCTCGATGGTGGTGGTGCCGCCGGCCACCTTCACGCGGCCGGCCGCCTTGGCCGGAATGCCCTTGACCGTGGCGCCGCCGGAGAAGCCGGTCCAGTCGCCGTCGCGCTTGAGGTCGACGTCGATGCCGCTGATCACGGTGCCGCCCGATGTGACGGTGTCGGCGCGGATCTTGCCGGAGATGACTGGCGCGGCGAGATAATTGGCGATCAGCGCATCGACGGAAACGGCCTTTGCCTGGAGGTCGCCACGCGTGATCGAGGCGGTAGTCGCCTTGATGGCGACCTGGGGTGCTGCGCCATTCCTGGCGAAGGCGATCGTGCCGCGCACGTCGCCTTCCGCCTTTTCCAGCGCCAGCGCGGCGAGCGGCCCGATATCGGGCAGGTCGAGCGAGATGGTGCCTTCGGGCACGAACTTGTCGTCCAGCGCCAGATCGCCGGAGATCCTGTTCTTGCCCAGCGACAGGAGCAGGCCGTTGATGGCGCTCTTGCCGTCGGCCGTTGCCAGCACGGCACTCCCCTGCAACGCCTGGCCGGCGACATTGCCGGTCAACTGGACATTGGCCGCCGGATTGGTGGCATCGGCCTTGCCGGTGGCGGTGAGCTTCAATCCGGTGATCTCGCGCGATGCCACAGAGAGCTTGTCGCTGTTGACGGTAAGCGACAGGTCGGGCGCCATGGCCGGCCCTTGCGCGCTCAGCGCGAAGGCGATGGCGCCCGTGGCATCCTTCGACAATGGCGAGATGTCGCTCAGCGCCCCCCTGATGTCGGCGGTCACCTTGTTGTCGGCGAGGCTTGCCTGTCCATCGGCGCTCAGCGCGCCTGACGTCAGCTTCAATCCGCCTATGTTGAGATTGCCGTTGGGCTCGCGCTTCAGCGTGGCGCTTATTTGAGCGCGGTCGCCAAGCATGCCGCGTGCCGCCGCCGGCAAGGCCGACGATGGCGCATCCGCCTTGAGGTTGAGATCGATGGCGCCGTCACGCAGCGATACCTGGCCGGCGACCTGGCTGCTGAGCGCATCGCTTTTCAGCGAGCCGCTGTCGATGGCGACGGCGTCGGCGCTTAGCCGGGCGTTGAGCGCGGCCGTTACCTTGCCCGCGATGAGCGGCGCGATCGTCGGATTGTCGAGCCCAACCTTGTCCACCGACACCGTTCCGGAAACCGGCCCGGCGCGGTTCCTGAGATCGAACGAATCCGAATGCAGCGTCAGGGTAAGTCCGTCCACCTTCGCCGGGCCGGTGACGACCGAGGGCAGGATCGCGGAAAGGTCCAGCCGGGCATGCGTGCTTTCGCCCGCAATCTTGGCCGACACTGATCGGACATCGATCTTGACCGGGCTCTGGGCGCTTCCGACCGTCAGCGGCAGGCTGGGGCCGGACGAGGTCAGGTCGATCGCGAAATCGCTGGCCCCGTTCGGGTTGATGGTGCCGGCGGCCTGGCCGGAGACCTTGTCGCCGGAGAGGGTAGCGTGGTCAACGGCAACGCCGCCGGCAATCGTGTAGCTGCCGGCCGCGTCGACCGCGACTGGCCCGAGCCCTGCCTGTCGGGTCTGGCTCGTCTCGGCGCCGGCCAGTTTCGCGTTGAACCGGATGTCGGGAGCCGCCGGCGCTCCGCTCCCTTCGGCGATACCGTCAAGCGTTCCCGCTGCATCGAGGCCAGGCGAAAACGCGTTGGCAAGGGCGGCAGGCAAGGCCGAGACCTGCACCGCAAGATCGAGCGTCTCGCCGGCGCTGCCCGACAGCGCCACCTTGCCGCCGCCAATATCGAGCGCCAGCTTCTCGATATTGGCCGTGCCGTTGGCTATGGTCAGAGCCGACGGTTCGGCAATCGCCGCCTTGATGCCGCGAACGGTGGCGTCGCCCGAGGCAATCTCGACACTGGTGGTGCCCTCGGCGATCTTCACCCGGCCGGCAGCGGTTGCCGGAATGCCCGCGATTGTGGCGCCGCCAGTGAAACTGGTCCAGTCGCCGTCGCGCTTGAGGTCGACGCCGATACCGCCGATCTCGGTGCTTCCCGAGGTGACCGCATCGGCCTTGATGGTGCCGGAGATCGCCGGCGCCTTGAGATAATTGGCGATCAGCGCATTGATGGCGATCGCTTTGGCCGTCACCTCTCCACGCGCGACCGACGTGCTCTTCGCATCGATGGCAATGGACGGCGCGTCGCCGTCCTTGGCGAATAGGATGGTGCCGTTGATGTCGCCGGTCACCGCCTGGCCGGCGAGCGCGGCCAACTGGTCGATTGCCGGCGCGGCGAGCGTCAGCGTCCCCAGGGGCATGAACTTGTCGTCGAGCGCCAGGTCGCCCGAGACCTTGTTGTCGCCCAGCGACACCAGGAAGCCGTTGATCGAACGCTTGCCCTCGCTGGTCACCAGGGCCGCCTTGATGTCGAGCGGCTGGTCGTTGACGGCGCCGGTCAGCGAAACGTTTGCGGAAGGGCTTGTTATGTCGGCCTTGCCGCTCGCGGTCAGCTTGATGGCCTTCACCGTGCGGCCCGAAGCGGTCAGGCTGTCGCTGTCGGCGCTAACAGTGAAATCCGGCGCGGTGATCGCGCCGGTTGCCGAGAGCGCGAAATCGACCCCGCCGGCAACCGGCACGCCGACCGTCGGCGACAACACCGAAACGTCGCCCAATTTGCCCTTGATGTCGGCTTGAATGTCCGTGCCTTGCATGCTGGCCGTGCCGCTGGCGCTGAGCGATCCCGACGTGAGTTCGATGGAGTTCGCGGCGAAGGAGCCTTGCGGGTCGCGGGATGCCGTGGCCGAGAATTTCACCCGCCCGCCGAGCACCGAAGCGATCTGCTGCGGGAACGCGGTCGCCACGGCATCGGCATTCATTTTGAGCTGCATCGACATGTCGGCGAGCGCCACCGTCGCCGTCAGCGACGCATTGAGCGCATCGGAGCGCAACGTACCTTGATCGATGGCAATAATGGCGTCCTTGCTGATTGAACCGGCCAGATCGACGTCGACCTTGCCGGTGACCAACGGCGCCAAGGTCGCGACGTCGGTTTTCAGGCCACCGGCCGCCAGCTTGACGGCAACCGGGCCGGCGCGATTCTGGATATCGAAACCATCGGAATGGATTTGCGCCGCCAGATCGTCCAGCCGCGTGCCGCCGGCGACGATCGAAACGAAGGAGGCGCCGATGTCGACGATCGGCGACTTACCGTCGCCGAAGGCGCGCGCGGTGGCGTTCTTGATCGCGAGCGTGATCGGCTGCGCCTTGCTGCCGACGCTGATCACCACGGGCGGGCCCTTGGCGGCGAGTTCGACCGACAGGTCGCTGGCACCGGCAGGGTCGGCAATGCCGGAGGCGGTGCCGTGCACTGCATCGCTCTCGATGCTGGCCCGGTCGATGCTGATGCCGCCAGCCGATGTGGCGGTGCCCGCGACATCGAAGCTGGTCTTGCCGGCGAACAGCGGCTTCAGGTTTTCCGGCAGGAAGCGCGCAAAATCGCCGTCGCCCTTTGCCTCGATATGATTGCCCTTGTCGGTGAGTTGGTGGCGGCCGGTGAGTTGGGTGACGATCCGATGGTCGACGAGGAAGGTGCCGACACCACTCCAGTTGGCAAGGGGGCCGCTGCCCGAAACCACGATATCGACCGGTGGCGCATCCGGCAGCGTGAGCAGATTGGCGATGATGCCGCCGGCCGGCTCCGACGCCTTCAGGCCGAGGTCCAGCTTGTCGTCGGCGGGTGCGAAATGGATCTTGGCATCGACATTGCCCTGCTTGCCGTCGTGGCGGGTGACGTTGAGCACTGTCTGGACCGCCAGTGGCGCGGCATCGGCCTTGAGCATTCCCTTGGCCGCAAGCTCGGCGATGCCGCTGCCGGCCAGTTGCTCGCCAAGCGCGATTTCCGGCAGGTCGATCTGCTTGATGTCGATGGAGACCGGCAGCGTCGTCGTGCCGCTCTGCGCCGGCGGCTGCGTGCCGGCCACCGGCAGGCGTGCCAGTTCGATGCGCTCCGCCGCGATGTGGTCGGCGCTGAAGCTTTTCGACAGAAGCGCCGTCGGTGACCAGTCGACTGCCACCTTGCGCGCCACCAGCCAGGCGCCCTCGCGATCCTCGAGCACGACATGGTCGACGCTGAGCGCGCCCGACCAGATGCCGTCGATGCCGCTGACCGTGACCTTGCGGTCGTCAGTAGAGGCCAGCCGGGAAATGATGCCGGCGAGGTTGTCGCGTCCGCGCTCGGTCTTGGTCAGGACGACGATCGCGCCGATCGCGCCCGCGACCACGATCAGCAGCGTGTAGAGGACAATGCGAAGGATGCGCCGGACCGTCTTCATCGTCAGAACGCCTGGCCAATGCCGGCATAGATGCCGAAATGCGGGTCGCCGGGATCACGGTTGAGCGGCACGGCCGCGTCGATGCGCAGCGGGCCGAATGGCGTGACATAGCGCAGGCCGACGCCGGCGCCGACCTTGACGTCGGAGAAGTTGGGAACCGACCTGGTCGACACCGTGCCGGCATCGACGAACGGCACGATGCCGATCGTGTCGGTGACGGCGATGCGCATCTCCACCGAAGTTTCGAAGAAGGACAGGCCGCCGATCGGCTGGCCGGTGAAATCCTTGGGCCCAATGCCCTGATAGGCATAGCCGCGCACCGAACCGCCGCCGCCGGAATAGAAGCGCCGGTCGGCCGGAACGTTCTGCAGCCCGGTACCAACGATCGAGCCGATAGAGACACGCTCGGCCAGTACGAACTTCGAGGCGGTGTCCAGCGACTGATAGGCCGATCCCTCGCCCTTCAGTTTGAGGAAGGCGGCACCACTCAATATGTCGTAGCTTGGCTCGGCATAGGCGAGCACCCTGAAGCCCCTGGTCGGGTTCAACCTGCTGTCCCTGTTGTCATAGACATATTGCAGCGGAATGCTGGCGATCAGGTAGGTGTGCTTGCCGAAGGCGTCGTGGATGCGCGAATAATCGAGCGCCACCTCGGCCGATACGGTCTGCTTCTTGTCGAGTTCATAGGACAGGCCGGTGCTGCCCTTGACCGAGAAATGGTCATAGGCGTCCGGATGCTCGAGCACGGTCTTCACGCTGGCGAAGAACTTCGACGCCGGTCCGATGACGCCGGGTTTCTCGAACATGATGCCCGCATTGTAGTTCAGCTCGGACAGGTTATTGCTGCCGATGCCGCTGATGGCGCCGTCGATGCGCAGCTTTTCCGCGTGACCAAACAGGTTGCGATGGCCCCAGTAGCCTTCCAGACCAAGCCCCTCGGTGTTGGAAAAGGTGCCGCCGAGACCGTAATAGCGCGGCTTGCGCTCGCTGACCTGGACGCCGATCGGGATGTTGCCGTCGGCGTCGAGCTTGTCGGCTTCCTTGAAGGTCACGCTGTTGAAGACCTCGAGCGCCAGCAACCTGTCACGCGCGTCGCTCATCTCCTGCGGCGAATATTGGCGGCCGCGCTTCAGCCCGGTCATGTATTCGGTGAAGTCGCGGTCGACCTTTTCGGTACCTTCCACGGTGGTCGCGCCATAGCCGGCTACCGGCCCGGCAGCGACCGTCAGCGTCACGTCGAGCGTCGAGGTGGCATGGTCGGCGACGATCTGCCGGTCGGTCACCTTGGCCAGCGGCCTGCCCTGCTCCTTCAGCGTCCGCACGATCAGCGCCTCGGCCTTGAGCACCGCGCCCGATCCGGCGTCGCCACCTGATATCAGGCCGTAATCGGCGCTCATCAGCTCCGCCGCATCGCCCTTCAGCCTGATATTGCCAAGGGTGAATTTGGGGCCGGCCGAGATGGTGATCGCCACTGGAATGGGCTGCGGCCCCTTGAACTCTGCGTCCGGCGGCAGTTCGTCGAGTGGCTTGCCGTCGATGGTGATGGTGACGACGCCTTCATAGCGGGCATCGGCATAAAGCGCCGCGACCAGCTGTTCGCGGTCGCTGCGCGCCTTGGTCATCAGCCCAAGCGAGCCCGAAACCGGCCGGTCCTCGTCGCCTTTCAGTGTCGAGGCATTTTCGAGCTTCTTGACGAGATCCTTGTCGGCATCGGGTGCGGAGATGGTCACCGCGTAGCGCAGGGGATCGACAATGTCAGCGTCCTCGTCTTTAGACGATCCCCACAGCTTGATGCCGAAAATCTCGAAGGCGCCGGCATGCCGCGCCTCGGCGAGCAGCGCCATCGAGCATATTATGGCCACAAGCAGGGCGTGCGGAAGCACGCGCCCTGGCGCGGTCCCTCCTGACATCTGCTTTTCATGCGCCGGCATTAAGACAACCTAGTTCGTAAACCTAAAATTGGAATGAAGTTCTGAAGCGCTCGTAAAGGGGCCACAATCCAATTGTCTGAAATAGGACGGGCTTGGAATTCACACCTTCTGCGTGTCCGCAAGAAAGCGTGATCTCCTGTCCTATGGAGGTTACTGTCCGCATACCGGTCCTTGGCCGGAAAATAAACCGTTGGCAGGCGGCACCTGCCGCGTTCGCGCGTTGACAAGCCTGACTGAAGCTTGATCATGCCCGGACGTCTGCAATTGTCTGGAGGGGTGTTATGGCAATGCGCGCGGCTCGTGGTCTGTCGATCCTCATCCTTCTCTTCTTCGCCTGGGCCAACGCCTTAGCCTGGAACGGGGTCGCGCTAGCGGCCGAGGCCCGGCGAATCGCAACGACCGACAATTCCGACTATTTCGGTTTCGACCTCAGGTCGGACCAGAACGTCACGCTCGACCAGTGCAAGACGACATGTCTCGGCGATCCGGCCTGCCGCGCCTTCACCTACAACACCAAGGCCAAATGGTGCTTTCTCAAATCCGACTATAACCAGTTGAAATCCTTCAACGGCGCGATCGCCGGCAAGGTCGTCAATATCGACGGCGATCCCGATATCGGTGCGCCGCCGGAACTCGCCTTCTTCCCCAACTGGATGGCCGACCAAGCCCAGCAATACCGCAACAAGCTGCTCGGCCCGGCCTTTGACAAGCCGACCGAGGGCATCGCGGCGCTGATCAACTCGGCCGAACAAGCGGTACAGACTGGCGACCATCGCTCCGCCATGCAGAAATATGAAGCCGCGGTCTCGGTCATGCCGGATGACGGCCAGCTCTGGCTCAAGCTGGCGCGCGAAACGCTGGCCGTGCAGCCTGCCGCGAACACCTCCGAAGCCTCGACTTTGCCGGCAAACGGCACCTCGGCCGCCTTTAACGCCTACAAGCTGCTTCGCACCACCAAGACGCGCGCCGAAGTGCTGGCGCTCCTCGGCAATGGTCTCGACAAGCGCGATCTCTACCGGCCGGCGCTCCAGGCCTATGAGGCCAGCCTTGCGCTGGAAAGCTCGCCCGCGGTGCAAGCCGACTATGCCGATCTGAAGGCCCGCAAGGGTTTCCGTGTCATCGATCACTCTGTCGATGCCGACACCAGCGCGCCGCGCATCTGCGCCCAATTCTCCGAGGATCTGGTCAAGACCGGCGTCGACTACGCGCAGTTCGTCACTGTCGACAACGCGCCGCCCAAGGGCGTCGAGGCCAAGGACAAGCAGATCTGCGTCGAGGGGCTCGAACACGGCCAGCATTATGACGTCACCTTCCGCGCCGGCCTGCCGGCCGCGATCGGCGAAGTGACCGCGGGCCCCGTGGTGCTTTCGATCTACGTGCAGGACCGCGCGCCGTCCGCCCGCTTCACCGGCGACAGCTTCGTGCTGCCCGCAGGCGCGCGCCGCGGCATACCGGTCGTCACCGTCAACATGAATGCCGCCGAAATGAAGCTCTACCGCATCGGCGACCGTTCGCTGGCGCAGCTTCTGTCGGGCTACCAGTTCCTGCACCAGCTCGACGGCTATGACATTTCCAACATTTCCGAGCAGATGGGCGCGCCGGTCTGGCACGGCCAACTCGACATCGTCAACGACCTCAACAAGGAAGTCACCACCTCTTTCCCGGTCGACGAAGCGCTGCCGCAGCGCAAGCCCGGCGTCTATGTGCTGACCGCCAAGGCCGTCAACGACAAGAGCGACGACTACGGTTCGCTGGCCACCCAGTGGTTCGTCGTCTCCGACATCGGCCTGTCGACCTATACCGGCCAGGACGGGCTCAATGTCTTTGCCCGTTCGCTGGGCAGCGCCAAGCCGATTGCCGGTGCGGAGCTGACACTGGTTGCCCGTAACAACGAGGTCCTCGGAACCGCGACGTCGGATGCGAACGGCCATGCCGTCTTCAACCCCGGCCTGACGCGCGGTGACGGCGGCATGGTGCCGGCCGTTTTGATGGCCAAGCAGGGCGACAATGATTTCGTCTTCCTCGACATGGCCAAGGCCGGCTTCGACCTGTCCGACCGTGGCGTCACCGGACGCGCCGCACCGGGCGCGCTCGACGTCTATGCCTGGACCGAGCGCGGCATCTACCGCGCCGGCGAGGACGTCCATGTCGCAGCCCTTGCCCGCGACGGTGCGGCCAAGGCGGTCGAGAACCTGCCGCTGACCTTCATCTTCTCGCGTCCAGATGGCGTCGAGGACCGCCGCATCGTCAGCGACGGTGCATCCGCCGGCGGCCACGCCGTCGACCTGCCGCTCGAACCCAATGCCATGCGCGGCACGTGGTCGGTGTCGATCCACACCGACCCCAAGCAGCCGGCGGTTGCTAGCCAGATGTTCCTGGTCGAGGACTTCGTGCCGGATCGCATCGAATTCGACATGAAGGCCGACAAGCAGGGGATTGCTCGGGGCGAAACCGCCAACATCGACATTGACGGCCGCTTCCTCTATGGCGCGCCGGCGGCGGGCCTGGCGCTGGAGGGTGAACTGACGCTGTCGACGTCGCGCGACTGGGACCGCTTCCCCAACTTTTCCTTCGGCCTCGCCGACGAGCAGTCGGCGCAGCCCACGGTCACGCCGCTCACCGATCTGCCTGTGGTTGGCGATAACGGCAAGGCGACCTTCCCTGTTAGCGTCGACCAGTTGCCATCGACCACCAAGCTGGTCAACGGCAAGGTGACGGTGCGCATGCGCGAAACCGGTGGCCGCGCCATCGAGCGCTCGCTCAACATCGGCATCCGCCCGCAAGGCCATATGATCGGCATCCGTCCGGATTTCGCCGACGGTGAAGTGCCGCAGGGGGGCACCGCCAAGTTCAGCCTGATCGCCGTCGATCCCGACGGCAAGCGCGAGGCGCTGAAAGGCGCGCAGTGGACGCTGGTCAAGGTCGAACGCAATTACCAGTGGTACCGCTCCAACAACTCCTGGAACTACGAGCCGGTCAGTTTCACCAAATCGATCGCCAACGGTCAGGTCGACCTCGGCGCCGACGGCGATGCGACCGTCTCCGTACCGGTCGATTGGGGCCAGTACAGGCTCGAGGTCGAGACATCGGACCCCGAGGGGCCGGCGACCAGTTACGAGTTCGACGCCGGCTGGTATGTCGCTTCGACCACCACCGAAACGCCTGACGGTCTGGAGATTGCCCTCGACAAGGACAATTATGCCGCGGGCGAAGTGGCCAAGCTGAAAATCTCGCCGCATTTTGCCGGCGAACTTCTCATCAACATCGGCTCCGACAAGCTGCTGAAGACCATCACGGCGACCGTTCCGGCCGGCGGCAGCACCGTCGATATCCCGGTCGGCGACGATTGGGGCGCCGGCGCCTATGTGACGGCCACCCTGTTCCGGCCGGGCGATGCGCAGGAAACACGCATGCCCGCCCGTGCCATCGGCGTGAAATGGCTGACGGTCGATCCGGGCGCCAAGAAACTCGCCGTCACCCTGACGCCGCCGGACAAGACAATGCCGCGCCAGCAGCTGTCGATCCCGGTTTCCGTGGCCGGCGTGCAGCCAGGCATCAACGCCTATGTCATGGTAGCAGCCGTCGATGTCGGCATCCTCAACCTGACCAACTACAAGGCGCCGGACCCGGAGAACTGGTTCTTCGGCCAGCGCATGCTGGGCATGGAGATCCGCGACATTTACGGCCGCCTGATCGATGGCTCGCTGGGAACCACCGGCAAGCTCAGGACCGGCGGTGACGGCGCCAACATGCAGGCGCAAGGCAGCCCGCCCATCGAAAAGCTGGTCGCCTTCTTCTCCGGCCCGGTTCAGCTCGATGCCGACGGCAAGGCGCGGATCGACTTCGACATCCCGCAGTTCAACGGCACCGTGCGCGTCATGGCTGTCGCCTGGACCAAGGAGGCTGTCGGCCATGCACAGACCGACGTCATCGTGCGCGATCCCGTCGTTATCACCGCGGGTCTACCGCGCTTCCTGGCGCCCGGCGACAACGCCGTCATGCGCCTTGATGTCGCCGATACCGACGGCCCTGCCGGCGACTATGCGCTGTCGATCGACACGACGGGGGATCTGTCGACGGGCGAAAAGCCCCTGCCCCAGAAGCTGACGCTCGCCCAGGGCAAGCGCCAGACCTTGACCGTGCCGCTGATCGCAAAGACGGCGGGCAACGCCTCGCTCACCATCAAGCTGGCGCATGCCGACGGCACCAAGGTCGAGCAGACGCTCTATGTACCGGTGCGCCCGGCGCAATTGCCGGTCACCACGCGTCTTGTAGTCGACCTCAAGGGCAATGGCGGCGCGCTGCGCGTCGACAAGGAACTGCTGGCCGCCAGCCTGCTTGAAGGCGCTTCGGTCAGCGTCGGCGTTTCGCAGGCGGCTGCCTTCGACGTGCCTTCGCTGCTGATGACGCTTGACCGCTACCCCTATGGCTGCGCCGAGCAGACCACCAGCCGTGCCATGCCGCTTCTCTACGTCAACGAGATGGCATCCGGCATCGGCATGGAAAGCGACCCTGACCTGCACGGCCGCATCCAGGATGCGATCTACAAGGTCCTGAGCTACCAGTCCTCGAGCGGCAGCTTCGGTCTGTGGGGTCCGGGCTCCGGCGATCTGTGGCTCGACGCCTATGTCAGCGAGTTCCTGACCAGGGCGCGGGAGCAGAAATACGACGTGCCGGCTCTCGCGATGAACCAGGCCCTGAACAACCTTCAGAACTCGCTCGGCTACGATCAGAGCGTACAGGACCGCGGCAGCGAGATCGCCTACGCCCTGTACGTGCTGGCCCGCAACAAGAAGGCCTCGATCGGCGATCTGCGCTACTACGCCGACACCCAGCTCGAAGCCTTCTCGAGCCCGATGGCCGTTGCCCAGCTGGCCGCGAGCCTGGCGCTCTATGGCGATGCACAGCGGTCGGAGGCGACGTTCAAGACCGCGCTGCAGCTCGCCAAATCGAGCACCGACTACGACTGGTACCGCTCCGACTACGGCTCGGCGTTGCGTGACGGCGCGGCGATGCTGTCGCTGGCGGCGGAATCGAAGCCGGTATCGACGATCGTGCCCGAGCTGATCAAACTGGTGACCAGGGAACGCGCCGAGGCCCGCTGGACCAGCACCCAGGACGATTCCTGGATGCTGCTGGCGGCCCGCGCGCTGAAGGAGGGCAATGATTCGATCGCGCTGACCGTCAATGGCGCGCCGCATTCCGGCGGCTATTCCAACCAGGTCAACGGCCGTGAACTGGTCGACAGCCCGCTCGAAATCGCCAACACCGGCAAGGCCCCGCTGCAAACCGTCGTCACCACCGTGGCTTCGCCAATCCAGCCCTTGCCGGCCGGCGGTGACGGCTTCACCATCGCTCGCACCTACTACAAGCTCGACGGCACCGAAGCCAATGTGACGGAGGCAACCCAGAACGAACGCTATGTCGTCGTGCTGAAGGTCACCGAGCAGAACAGTTGGCCTTCACGCCTGCTGGTCACCGACCTGTTGCCGGCCGGCTTCGAGATCGACAATCCAGGCCTGGTCTCCAGCGCCCAGCTGTCGAATTTCTCCTGGTTGGCCCAGACCGACGCAGCCCATCTCGAATTCCGCGACGACCGGTTCGTCGCGGCATTCAATCCGGCCGACGGCGACCACGACCACAATCTGACGCTTGCCTATGTCGTGCGCGCGGTGACGCCGGGCACGTACGCCCATCCGGCGGCAACGGTTGAGGACATGTACCGGCCGCAATATTCGGCCCGCACCGCCACCGGCATGATGGAGATCAAGGCGCCGTAAGTGTTGATGGTCAAAATGAAAATGGCGATGGTGCTGCCCCTCATCCGCCTGCCGGCACCTTCTCCCCGTATAGAGACGGGGAGAAGGGAAGCATCGCGATCGCCGGCACCAGTTCTGCAACCTAGGAAATTGGCGAAAGCCTCTGCGCAGGCCTCTTTCTCCCCGTCTCTATACGGGGAGAAATGCCCGGCAGGGCAATGAGGGGCAGCGCCGTGCTCTCCAAGAAATTTCGTCGTCACACTGCCATCGCGATAGCTTCTATCGCTGGCCTCACGGCAATCGCCGTCGCCTCCCTCTGGGAACTCGACCGCGCCTTCCCGCCCCCGCTTCCTGAAAAGCTCACCGTCTCCACCGAAGTCCAGGACCGCGACGGCCAGCTGTTGCGCGCCTTCGCCACGCCCGACGGCTACTGGCGGCTCGAAACCCGGCTCGACCAGGTCGACAAGCAGTTCGTCGACATGCTGGTCACCTATGAAGACAAGCGCTTCTGGGATCATGAGGGCGTCGACGTGTTGGCGCTCGGCCGCGCCGCCGGCCAGTTCGCCGCCAGCGGCCATATCGTTTCGGGCGGCTCGACCCTGTCTATGCAGCTCGCCCGCCTGATCGAGCCGCGCGAAAGCCGCAGCCTCGGCTCCAAGATCAAGCAGATGCTGCGCGCCATCCAGATCGAGCGGCGACTGTCGAAGCGCGAGATCCTCGAACGCTACCTGACGCTGGCGCCCTATGGCGGCAATCTGGAAGGCGTGCGCGCCGCCTCGCTCGCCTATTTCGGCAAGGAGCCGAGGCGGCTCACCGTTTCCGAGGCCGCGCTTCTGGTGGCCTTGCCGCAGCTGCCGGAGAAACGCCGCCCTGACCGCAACCTGCAGATTGCCCATGCCGCCCGCGACCGTGTGCTCAATCGCATGGTCTCGTCAGGCCTGATCGGCCAACGAGAGGCGGCACGCGCAGCACTCGACGATGTGTCGGGGCTGCGCCGCACCTTGCCGGCGCTGGCCGCGCATGCCTCCTATGCGATGCTTCCCAAGGCCGTTCCCGGCCAGCCGCTCAAGCTGACGATCCGCAAAAGCGTCCAGCAGGGACTGGAACAGGTGGCGCGCAATGCCGCGACAAAGCTCGGGCCGCGACTGTCCGTCGCCATGGTGCTGGCCGACGCCCGCACCGGCAACATTCTGGGCGAAGTCGGCTCGGCCAATTTCTTCGATTCCAGCCGTTCTGGCTGGATCGACATGACCAAGGTCGTGCGCTCGCCCGGCTCGACGCTGAAGCCGTTCATCTACGGCCTCGCCTTCGAGCAGGGACTGGTGGCGCAGGAGATGCTGATCGAGGACAGTCCGGTCGATTTCGGTGGCTATAGGCCGAAGAACTTCGACATGGGCTATCAGGGCGACGTCAGCATCCGCCAGGCGCTGCAACTGTCGCTCAACGTGCCGGCGATACGCGTACTCGGCGCGGTCGGCCCGGCGCGACTGACCGCGCGGTTCCGTCAGGCCGGCGTCAACCCGATCCTGCCGGTCAACGAAGCGCCGGGCCTGGCCATCGGCCTCGGCGGCGTCGGCGTCACGCTGCGCGACCTGGTCCAGCTCTACACAGGGCTCGCCAATGGCGGCAAGACGCACTCGCTGCATGATGGCACCGAGCCGGCCAACACGGTGAGTTCGACCACCACCATCCTCAACGATCAGGCCAACTGGCAGATCATCGACATTTTGTCAGGTGTGAAGCCACCCGAAGGCGCCTTGCAACGCGGCATTGCCTACAAGACCGGCACTTCTTACGGCTACCGTGACGCCTGGTCGGTCGGCTTCGACGGCCGCTATGTGCTGGGTGTCTGGGTTGGCCGGCCCGACGCCGGCGCGGTGCCAGGTCTTTCCGGCTATGTCTCGGCCGCCCCGATCCTGTTCGAGGGCTTTGTCCGCTCGGGGCTGGTGACCGTACCGCTGCCGGGCAAGCCGCCAGGCGCCTTCACCCCCAAGCGGCAGGACCTACCAGTGACGCTCGCCCGCTTCGGCGCCGGCGCGGATGGCCTGGTGCAGGCGACGCCGACCGAACCGGCGCCGACCATCATCTTCCCGCCGGATGGCGCCCGCGTCGATCTGGCCACCAATTCGGCCGACGCCTCGCCACTGGTGCTGAAGCTGCAAGGCGGCCGCGCGCCGTTCCGCTGGCTGGCCAATGGCAAGCCCCTCATCGGCCTCGACCGCCGCCGCACCGCCACCTGGCAGCCCGACGGCGCGGGTTACTCAACGCTGACCGTCATCGACGCGGCTGGACGGGCGGCGAGCGTGAAAGTGTTCGTTGAGTAGACTGAACCAAGCGATTCATAGAACTAGCTTTCGAGAAGGTCAGCGGACAATCGGGATACTCTCCCCATGCCTGTTCCGAAGCACCCCCTCTGCCCTTTCGTTGCCTGCGCCGATCCTCCCCGGGTAGCGCTTCGATTTCACGGTCACCGCCGAGTAACCTGCCAACGCAGCCTTGCCCGGCAACCACGCAACCCTAGATTGGCCGATTGGCGGCGCGGAGCGGCTGCACGGAAAATATTTCCCATTGCCGCGACAGATCGCCAGAGGATTTTCTTCAGGAGGACAAAAAAGGCAAGATTCAATGCATCTTAATTCTATCAATTTGGTAGATTGGGCGCGGGTTCAACGGAGGCAGAAATGACCAAACCTCATTTCCGGAAACTGCTCGGCGCACTGGTCGCCACATCTGTCCAGTTCGGAACGCTCGGTTTCGCGTTTGCCGACACCACCATTCTCAACGTGTCCTACGATCCGACGCGTGAGCTCTACAAGGCTTATGACGAGGCCTTCGCCGCGCATTGGAAGGCACAGACCGGCGAGACGGTCACCATCCAGCAGTCACATGGCGGATCGGGCGCCCAGGCCCGCGCCGTGATCGACGGCCTCGACGCCGATGTGGTGACGCTGGCGCTCGAAGGCGACATCAACGCCATCGTCTCCAAATCGAAAAAGATCAATCCCGACTGGCGCACGAAATTCGAAAACAATTCAGCGCCTTACACTTCGACGATCATCTTCCTTGTTCGCAAGGGCAATCCCAAAGGCATCCGTGACTGGAACGACCTCGTCAAGGACGGCGTCCAGGTGATCACGCCCAACCCCAAGACCTCGGGCGGTGCGCGCTGGAACTATCTTGCGGCCTGGGCCTATGCCAACGCCAATGATGGCGGCGACGAAGCCAAGACCAAGGAATTCATCGGCAAGCTCTACGCCAATGCGCCCGTGCTCGACACCGGCGCGCGCGGCTCGACGGTGACCTTCGCGCAAAAAGGCCTCGGCGACGTGCTGATCGCCTGGGAAAACGACGCCTATCTGGCGCTCGACGAGTTTGGCGCCGACAATTTCGACGTCGTCCATCCGCCGACCTCGATCCTGGCCGAGCCGCCAGTGGCCGTGGTCGATGCCAATGTCGACGCCAGGGGCACGCGCAAGGTGGCCGAGGCCTATCTGGGCTACCTCTATTCCAAGGAAGGCCAGACCATCATCGCCAAGAACCACTACCGGCCGTCCAAGCCCGAACTGGTTCCGCCGGAGGATCTCGCCAAGCTGCCGCCGATCAAGTTGATCACCATCGACGACCCGCTTTTCGGTGGCTGGAAGAAGGCACAGCCTTATCATTTTGGCGACGGTGGTATATTCGACCAGATATACAAGCCGGCCCAGTGAGCTAATCCAGATCGGGACGACATGACCACAGCACCCGCGCAGGCGGGGTGGCGGTTCAGGCAGCCGAGCGTCATTCCGGGTTTCGGATTGACGCTCGGCTTCTCGCTTGCCTACCTCACCCTTATCATCCTCATTCCGCTATCCGGGCTGATCTGGCGCTCGGCCGCCCTCGGTTGGACCGATTTCTGGGCCATCGCCACCGATCGCCGCACAGTCAACGCACTGCAAATCAGCTTCGGCACGGCGTTCGTCGCGGCTGCCGTCAATGTCGTTTTCGGCACGCTCGTCGCCTGGGTGCTGGTGCGCTACCGCTTTCCCGGCCGCCGCATCGTCGATGCCATGGTCGACCTGCCCTTCGCGCTGCCGACGGCTGTGGCCGGTATCGCGCTGACCACGCTCTATGCGCCGAATGGCTGGATCGGCAAGCTGCTGATGCCGCTCGGCATCAAGGTCGCCTACACGCCGCTTGGCATCGTCATCGCGCTGATCTTCATCGGCCTGCCCTTCGTCGTGCGCACGGTGCAGCCGATCATGGAAGAGATCGACAAGGAAGTGGAGGAAGCCGCCGCCACGCTCGGCGCCAGCCGCTTCCAGATCATCACCCGCGTGCTGTTTCCGGGCTTGGCGCCGGCCATCATCACCGGCTTCTCGCTCGCCTTCGCGCGCGGCGTCGGTGAATACGGCTCGGTCATCTTTATCGCCGGCAATCTGCCCTACAAATCCGAGATCGCGCCGCTTTTGATCGTCATCCGGCTCGAGGAATACAACTACCCGGCGGCGACCGCGATCGCGGCAATCATGCTGGCGTTGTCCTTCCTCATGCTGTTGATCGTCAATCTGGTGCAGACATGGAGCCGCAAGCGCTATGGCTGACCCCGAGATCAAATCCTACGAACCGTTCCATGAAAGCCACTCGGCGGCGGTGACCGAAAGCCGGCCGGCACGGGCCGTGCTGATGGCCATCGTCTTCGTCTTTCTCGTCGTCTTCCTGTTGCTGCCGCTGATCATCGTTTTCAAGGAAGCCCTCGCCAAGGGCGTTGGCACCTATCTGGAATCGCTGAGCGATGCGGACACCCGTTCGGCGATCCGCCTGACCTTGCTGGTGGCGGCGATCTCGGTGCCGCTCAACATCATCTTCGGCATCTCGGCAGCCTGGGCGATCGCGAAGTTCGAGTTCAAGGGCAAGGCCTTCCTGACCACGCTGATCGACCTGCCCTTCTCGGTCTCTCCAGTCATTTCGGGTCTGGTCTACGTGCTTCTGTTCGGTGCCCAGGGGTTGCTCGGCGCATGGCTGAAGACACACGGCATCGTCATCCTGTTCGCCGTGCCGGGCATTGTGCTCGCCACCGTCTTCGTCACCTTCCCCTTCGTCGCGCGCGAGCTTATCCCGCTGATGCAGGAACAGGGTAATGGCGACGAGGAGGCCGCCCTTTCGCTTGGCGCCAATGGCTGGCAGACCTTCTGGTACGTGACCTTGCCCAACGTCAAATGGGGCCTGCTCTACGGCGTTCTTTTGTGCAATGCGCGCGCCATGGGCGAGTTCGGCGCGGTTTCGGTGGTGTCGGGCCACATACGCGGCCTGACCAATACCATGCCGCTGCATGTCGAAATCCTCTACAACGAATACAATGCCGTCGGCGCCTTCGCCGTCGCCTCGTTGCTTGCCGGGCTGGCGCTCGTCACGCTGGTCTTGAAAACGTTGCTCGAGATGCGCTACGGCGCCGAGCTCGCCGCAACGCGCGGGCACTGAAGAGGGAACAGTATGGAAGTTCGCGTTGCCAATGTGCGCAAGGAGTTCGAGCGGTTTCCGGCGCTTCACGACGTGTCGCTCGACATCAAGTCGGGCGAACTGATTGCGTTGCTGGGGCCGTCCGGCTCCGGCAAGACGACCTTGCTCAGGCTGATCGCCGGGCTGGAGCGGCCGACACGCGGAAAGATCTTCTTCGGTGACGAGGACGCTTCGCAGAAATCGATCCAGGAGCGCAATGTCGGCTTCGTCTTCCAGCACTACGCCCTGTTCCGCCACATGACGGTGGCCGACAATATCGGCTTCGGCCTCAAGGTGCGGCACGGGCCGACGCGGCCGCCGGCAGCGGAAATCCGCCGCCGTGCGTCCGAGCTTATCGATCTCGTCCAGCTTTCAGGGCTGGAGAAGCGCTATCCGGCGCAGCTTTCGGGCGGCCAGCGCCAGCGCGTGGCGCTGGCGCGTGCTATGGCCATCGAACCCAAGGTGCTGCTGCTCGACGAGCCGTTCGGCGCGCTCGACGCGCAGGTGCGCAGGGAATTGCGCCGCTGGCTTCGCGAAATCCATGACCGCACCGGCCACACCACCGTCTTCGTCACCCACGACCAGGAAGAGGCGCTGGAACTGGCCGACCGTGTCGTGGTGATGAGCCAGGGCCGCATCGAGCAGGTTGGCACCGCCGACGACATCTACGACACGCCGAACTCCCCCTTCGTCTACGGCTTCATCGGCGAATCGAGCTCCCTTCCGGTCAAGGTCGAGAATGGCGAGATCTGGCTCGCCGACCGTCCGATCGGATTGCAGGCGCCGCACGCGTCCGAGGGCGATGCGACGCTCTACTTCCGCCCGCACGATGTCGAACTTCTGGACGGCTGCAGCGGCTGCATCGCCGGCACCGTGGTCGCCAGCCGCCGGGTCGCCGGCACACGGCGCGTCGAGCTTGAGATCGGCGGCGAACGCCAGCGGGTCGAGATAGAGTTGCCGGTCGATCATCCGGCGGCGCAAAAGAGCCGCGTGGCGTTCCGGCCAGGGCGCTGGAAGCTGTTTCCGCCCGCTTGATTCCAGGCTCGAGCGCGCTACTCCAGCCAGTTCTCGACCTTAAGGTTCCGTATCCAGGTGAACTCTCCTCTATTGGCGGTCACCAGAGTCGTTCCCAGTGCGCAAGCGTGGGCTGCAATGAAAAGGTCATTGTGGCCAATCGTCTGGCCCGCGCCTTCCAACTCGGCGCGAAGTTCGCCGTACTTGGCATCCGCGGGCACATCGAGCGGCAAGACAGGAATCTCTGCCAGCAGTTCCTCGACCTTCTTGAGCAGCTTGGCTGATCCCTTCTTGGCGCAGCCATATCGCAATTCCCCAGCGACGACGATGCTGGTGCACACAGCGGCGTCACCTTCGCGCGCCACGGCACTGGCAGCTTTGCCGGCCGGATTTCGGATCATGTCGCTGATTATGTTCGTGTCCAGCATGAACCGCATCAAAAAATGTCCTCGGATTCGACAGGGGCATCGTTGATCTCGGGGAAACCGTCTTCGGGGCCAAGCTGCGGCTCTTTCGCCCACTGGGCCAGCAGTGCGGCGAGGCCGGGTTTTCGGACCGGCTCGATGATCAGGCGGTCGCCTTCACGGCTGATCAGGACCCTGTCACCCGAAAGTTTGAACTCGACGGGAATGCGCACCGCCTGGCTGCGGTTGTTGCGGAAGAGCTTCGCCTCCTTCGGCGACGTTGTTGATTGGCGCTGGGGCATAGTCACCTTCTATGTATATGCCACATGTATATGCCCAGAGATGCAACATTGCAAGTTGAGGAACAATCCGGAGGCAACAAGGCGCTGGCTGGAACAGAATTCTAATGACAGGCATTTGTGACGACGTCTTTTCTCACGACGACAAGGCACAACTGTTGCGCGTACCTCGCCGCTCCTCCGCGCCCCGGCTATGGTCCGGTAATAGAGCATGACATCCGGAGCCTTTTCATGAAGCGATTTTTCATCGGCGTTGCCGTCGCCGCCGGCCTCCTCCTCGCATCCTCCCAAGCCTGGTCGGCCGACAAGCTGCTCAACGCTTCCTATGATGTCGGCCGCGAACTGTTCGTCCAGCTCAACAAGGCCTTCATCGCCAAGAACCCGGGAGTGAGCATCGACCAGTCGCATGCCGGCACCTCGGCTCAGGCGCGCGCCATCGCCGAAGGTCTCGGTGCCGATGTCGTCACCTTCAACCAGGTCACCGACGTCGACTTCCTGGTCAAGAAGGGCCTCGTTTCCGCCGATTGGCAGAAGGATTTCCCTGACAACGCCTCGCCCTTCTATTCGCTGCCGTCGTTTCTTGTCCGCGCGGGCAACCCTAAGCACATCAAGGACTGGAACGATCTCGTGCGCGACGACGTGCAAGTGATCTTCCCCAACCCGAAAACGTCGGGCAATGCGCGCTACACCTATCTGGCCGCCACGGCTTACGCCAAGGAAGCCTTCAAGGGCGACGACGCCAAGGTGAAGGAATTCATCACCAAGCTGTTCAACAACGTGCCGATCTTCGACACTGGCGGGCGCGCCGCGACCACCACCTTTGTGCAGCGAGAGATCGGCGACGTGCTGATCACTTTCGAATCCGAGACACGCGGCATCCGCAAGGAATATGGCGACGACAAATTCGAGCAGGTCACGCCCTCGGTCAGCCTGCTGGCGGAATTCCCGGTGGCGATTGTCGACAAGGTCGCCGACGAGCACGGCACGCGTGATCTGGCCAAGAGCTATCTCGACTTCCTGTATACGCCCGAGGGCCAGGGCATCGCCGCCGACAATGGCTTGCGCGCACGCGACGCGGCTGTCGCGGCCAGATACAAGGCCGATTTTCCGGACGTTCGCCTGCTGACGGTGGAAGACGTCTTCGGCGGTTGGGACAAGGTCCAAAAAGAACATTTCGCCGCCGGTGGTCTGCTCGACCAGGCTTATGGCAGCCGGTAAGTCTCCGCGGCCCGATCGAAAATCAGGAAAGCCGGCCCCGGGGTCGGCTTTCCTTGCTTATGCAGCCGATCGGGTAAATTCGGCGCGCTTCGCGCAAAACGTTACAAAGAATCAACGCGTTTGGCCCTAACATGCCCTCCCATGGCTTTGTTTTCGCGAGACGGCAGCGTGCGGAAGCAATGTTGTCATCATTTGCACACAAACAACCGCCAGATGCGGGGTGGTTGGGGCTTCAACGGGTTATCAGGGCATGCTGACGAAAAAAGGCAAATACGGCCTCAAGGCCCTCGTGCATCTTTCCAATCTTCCGGTTGGTCAACTGGCCTTCGTCAACGACATCGCCGTCGCCAACAACATCCCGAAGAAATTCCTTGATGCCATCCTGGGCGAATTGCGCAACGCAGGCTTCGTCCAAAGCCGCAAGGGCAAGGAAGGCGGCTATCGTCTCGCCCGCCCTGCTTCGGAGATCAAGATCGGCCATGTCGTGCGCGTGCTCGACGGGCCGCTGGCGCCGATACCTTGCGCCAGCCGCACGCAGTATCAGCGCTGCGAGGATTGCGACGAGGCGACCTGCCAGGTCCGGCACATGATGCTCGAAGTGCGGCAGGCGATCGCCGAGGTGCTGGACAACCGTAGCCTCGCCGCCATGCGCGATGCCGACAACGACGATTTTCCAGTCGAGTTGACATCCCAGATCTAGAGCCGGGTGGATGAGGCTGTCGAGGTTTACGAAATCCCGAAAAGCCGCCCGCAAGCAGCCATCGGCAGCGAGCTTTCGCACCGAGATCATCGCCGACGTCCTTGTCCCCGAATATGCCGAGGACGTGCGCTTTTTCAGCCGCAAGGTAGCTGATCCCGGCAGGCTCCGCCGCTTCTCCACCAGGGATCTTCGCGAAAGCCTGGTTATCCTCTTCTACCTCGCGGTCGCGACAGCGCTGCCGGTGCGCTGGTGGTCGCCGATCTGCGATTGGGCGTCCAGGTTGCGCCTGAAGCGCCATATGCGCAAAGATTTCCGCGGCTACGCCGCCGCAACGCGCGCGGTGCTCGGCGACGGTATCGATGCGCAAAAGCTGTTCGAGGCATTGCTCGCGGCGCGCCACCGCCGCCGCATGCAACTTGCCGCGCATCTGGTCGCCCGTCGCTGGACGCCGACGATCCGGCTGGAGGGGCTCCAGGGCTTGCAGGCCGCCTTGCAACGCGGCCACGGCGCGATCCTCTGGTGCGATCAGTTCACCGCCCAGACGATGATCGGCAAGCGCGCTATATACGAGGCCGGCATCGAAGCGCATCAGGTCAGCGTCAACACGCATGGCGTTTCCGAGACGGCATTCGGCCAGCGCTTCCTCAACCCGACAATGGTTCATGTCGAAAACCGGTTCCTGAAAAGCCGGATCGTCTTCGGCCGTGACGACGCCTATCAGGTCACCATCCGCATTCAGAAGATGCTGAAGCAGAACGGCGTCGTGCTGATGACCAACACCATCCACGCCGGCTCGACCTTCACCGAAACCACTTTGGGCGAAAGCGGCTGGACGCACCTTGCCTCGGCACCGGCGAATTTCGCCGCCCGAGGCAAGACGGCCCTGTTTGCCATGTCGACTTTCGAGGTGGTACCCTTCAGGGAATACCGCGCCGTCTTGAGCCCCGAACTGGTGCCGGCGGCACCGGCGCTCCTGGCAGTGGACACAACCAGGGCCGGAGCCAAGAACATGGCCCTGCAGGCACACTACATCCTTCTGAAACGCGACTGCCTGCTGCAGGCGCTGAAGCAGTGCCCCGAGCAGATGATATCCTGGTCGCGCCATGAGCGGTTGACGGAAGCCCAGGACGGCGTCGGCATCGGCGCTGAAGAAGGTTCATGACCGGCGCATCGAGCGCATTGCCTGGGCGATGAGTTCGTCGATCGGTCGCGTCGCGTCGAGCGTCAATGCCCGCTCATCGGCATTTGGCGGCTCCAGGATTGCGAACTGGCTGTCGACCAGGCTTGCCGGCATGAAATGGCCCTTGCGATTGCCAACGCGCCGCCGCGCGGTAGCGGGATCGATCTCCAGATAGAGGAAGACGATGTCAGAGCAGAAGCCGCGCAGGCGCTCGCGATAGCCGCGCTTCAGCGCCGAGCAGGCGGCGACCACACCTTGCTCCTTGCCGATCGACGCCTCGATGTGCTCGCCGATCGCGTCGAGCCAGCCTTCGCGCATCTGGTCGGTGAGCGGTTCGCCACGTGCCATACGGGCAACGTTTTCGGGCGGATGCAGCCTGTCGCCCTCGATGAAGACGGCACCCAGCGCGGCGGCCAGCGCGATCCCGACGGCTGACTTGCCGCAGCCGGCGACGCCCATCACCACAATGGCTGGAGGCACCGAGCCGAGGGCGCCCGTCGGCGCCTGCGCTGCGTTTTCGTCCACTGTCAGCGGCTCGCCGGCGCGCGGCCATAGAGCAGGAGCATGGCGACGATGACGACGCCATAGATGATCTGCCGCCCCGCCTCCGGCATCTGCATGACCGACAGGATGGATTGCAGCAGCGTGATCAGGATCACGCCCGCGACCGTGCCCAGATAGGAGCCGCGCCCGCCGAGGATCGAGGTGCCGCCGAGCACCACCGCCGCGATCGACGGCAGCAGATAGGCGTCCCCCATCGACTGCGCCGCCTTGGAGGCGTAGCCGGCCAGCAGCACGCCGCCGAAAGCCGAGAGCCCTCCGGAGACGGCGAAGGCGATCATCACCACACGTCTTGTGTCGACGCCGGAGAGATAGGCGGCGCGCTCGCGGTTGCCGATGCCGTAGACCGCGCGGCCAAAGCCGGTGCGGGTCAGCACGAACACCATCACGGCCCCGATCAGCGCCCAGATGATGACCGCGTTGGGGACGCCCGGAATGGTGAAGCCGGTGGCCAGGTAGCGCATGGCGCCGGTCGCCGAATCCTGCGGCGAGAAACCGCCGGTGTAGACCACCATCAGCCCTTGCGAGACGGCGTTGGTGGCCAGCGTGATGATCATCGAGGGGATGCGCATATAGGCGACGCCGATGCCATTGACGATGCCGATCAGCACGCCGCAGAAGATGCCGAACGTGATCGCTAGCGCCACGCCGGCCGGACCGTAGGCGGCCGCCGCGCAGGCCATCATCGCGCCCGCCGCCACCGACCACGGCACCGACAGGTCGATCTGGCCGAGCAGGATGACCAGCATCATGCCGGTGGCGATAACGCCGAGGAACGAGGCCACCTTGAGCTGCTGCAAGAGATATTCAGGCGACAGGAAGCTGCGTGAATAGACGCTGCCGACCAACAGCAGCACCACGATGCAGGCAAAGGCCGTCAGCACCGCCGGATCGGCGCGGCGGATGAATTTCGGCATACGGCCGGCAATGCCGCCCAAGGTCGTCTCGCTCACAGGAACCACTCCAGCCGGTTGCGGACCCGAAACAGGGCGAAGGCGCCGAGGCTGACGGCGACCAGCAGGATAACGCCCTGGAACAGCGGCTGCCAGAGCGGATCGAAATCGAAGACGAACAACAGGTCGCCGATGGTGCGAAATGCGAGTGCGCCGAAGATGGCGCCGATGGCGCTGCCCTTGCCGCCGAACAAGGAGACGCCACCCAGCACCACGGCGGCGATCGAGAACAGCGTATAGGCATTGCCGCTCGCATAGGCCGCCTCGCCCGTATAGGTGAAGAAAGTAAGGAACAGCCCGCCAATCGCCGCCAGCAGCCCAGCCAGCGTGTAGGCGGCGAACTTGCCGCGCCGGATCGGCACGCCGGACATATAGGCCGCCGTTTCCGAAGAGCCGGCCGCGTAGGCCGCGCGGCCGAGCACGGAACGGCTGAACGGCACCCAGATCAGCAGCACGACCGCCAGCAGCACGACCAGGCTTGCCGGCACCAGATCGAACAAACGACCTGTCAGGGCATCGGCCAGATCCTCGTTGACCGAGCCACCCGGGAACGGCCGCAGCAAAAGGCCGATACCGTAGTAGACCGCGCCGGTGGCAATGGTCGCGACGATCGGCTGCAGCCGCCCATAGATCACGATGGCGCCGTTGATGGCGCCGCACAGAAGGCCCGCCGCCAGCACGGCGATCACGCCGAGCGTCGTCTGGATGGGGGTGCCCACGACCAACCAGGAGGCCAGGCAATTGGTGAGCAGGAAGATCATGCCGACGGACAGGTCGATGCCGGAGGTGATCACGACCAGCGTCTGCGCCATGGCGACGAAGGCGAGCAGCACGCCCTTGTTCGCCGCCGTCTGCACGACATTGGCGGTGAAGCCAGCCGGATGGTTCGAGGTGTAGATGACGAACATGACGATGAAGATGCCGAGCGCCAGCAGCGTTCCGCGCTGCTCGGCCAGCCAGTAGCGCCAATCCTTCACGCTTCCGCTCCCAGGCCCACCGGGCTCTCCTCGCCATGGATGTTGAGCGCGCTCGATATCAGCGCCCGCTCGGTGATCTCGGAGCCGACCAGTTCGCGCTTGACTGCCCCGTCATAGAGCACCAGCACCCGGTCGCAGCAGCCGATCAGCTCGTCATAGTCGGTCGAATAGAACAGGATCGCCGCGCCGGCGTCCGCCAGCTTGCGCATCAGCTGATAGATTTCCTGCTTGGTGCCGACATCGATGCCGCGCGTCGGATCGTTGAGCAGGATGATGCGCGGCTGGCGCATCAGCCATTTGGCGATCACCACCTTCTGCTGGTTGCCACCCGATAGCGCGCCGACCGGGATGTCGAGACCCGCCGTCTTGATCGCCAGCAGGCCGACCATGTCGTCGATCAGCCGCTGTTCGGCGGCGCGATCGATGATGCCGCCTTTCGACAGCCGGTCGAGCGCGGCAAAGGACAGGTTTTCGCGCACTGTCATCGGCAGCATCAGTCCTTCGGTCTTACGGTCTTCCGGGATGAGCGCCATGCCGATGCCATCCTCGCGGGCCGCCGCCGGGCTGGTGATCGTCACCGGCTTGCCGTCGATCAGCACCTCGCCCGAGAGGCCGCGCAGCACACCGAAGAAAGCAAGCAGCAGTTCACGCTGGCCCTGGCCGTCGAGTCCACCGAGGCCGACCACCTCGCCTGCCCTGACCGTCAACGAGATATTATCCAGCCGGTCGACCCAGGACAGCTTGCGCGCCTCAAGCCTAGGGGCGGCGCTTGCAGCTGCCACTGCCGGTTTGGGCGGGAAGATATGGCTGTATTCGCGGCCGATCATCAGCTCGACCACCTCATTGTCGCTCTTCGAGCCGGCCTTGTAGCTTGCGACGTTGCGGCCGTTGCGGAACACCGTGCACTGGTCGGCGAGTTCGGCGATCTCGTTCATGCGATGCGAGATGTAGAGCAGCGCCAACCCTTCCGAGCGCAGCCGCTTCAAGACGCTGAAAATCTTCGAGACGTCCGCTGCCGTCAGCGCCGAGGTCGCTTCGTCGAGGATGAGGATACGTGGCTTGCGAGCCAAGGCCTTGGCGATCTCCACCATCTGGCGCCGCGACAGCGGCAGGTCCTTGACCAGCGCCAGCGGATGGATGTCACCGGCACCCGCCCGCGCCAGCGCGTCCTCGGCGATGCGCCGCTGCGCCTTGCGGTCGATCATGCCGAAGCGTTTGGGTGGATCGGAAATGACAATATTGTCGGCGACACTGAGTTCGGGGATCAGCGACAGTTCCTGGAAGATGCATACGATGCCCGCCTTGTTCGCCGCACCCGGCGAGGCGAAGGTCACCTCGCGCCCATCCAGCGTCATGCGGCCTTCGTCGGGCGCCACGACACCGGCCATGACCTTGATCAATGTCGACTTGCCGGCGCCGTTTTCACCAAGGATGGCATGGATACTGCCGGTGGAAACCGACAGATCAGCCTTCTCCAGCGCCCGTACGCCTCCATAGCGCTTGGATATGCCTTCCACGCGCAAGAGCGGAACCGCGCCGTCCATCAGCCCTCCCCAAGCCATTTGCCGCTGGCAGAAGCGGGCCGACGGCGCGGGGTTCTCCCCGCGCCACCGGCCGGTCAGACTATTTGTTTTCCTTGGTTTGGCCCATAATCTCCTGGGCTGTGAAATTGATGCCGCAGGTCGGGAAGGAATTGCCGACGAAGAAATTGTCGGATTGGTCGGGGAAGAAATCCTGGCCTGGCTTGAAGTTAGGATCCTCTACGATCGCCAACGGCAGCTTGACCGATTGCGGCACGACATTGCCTTCGAGGGCTGCTATGGCCGTCTTGATGGCAACCGCCACCTGGGCTGGTCCGGTTCCGGCTGACGAGCATTTTAGCCCATCCGCCGCATGCGCCGCACAGAACTTGCGGAAGCCATTCTCCGTCTCGCCGCCAAAAGGCACGAATGGATGCTTGGCATCCATCATCGCCTGGACGATGCCGGTGTCGCCCCCCTGGCCGGTGATGCCGTCGAACGGGCCGTTGGTGGCAATCGCGTCGGCTGTCGCCTTCTGAGCCACGCCATCGTCCCATTTGCCAACAACCTCGGTGACGGCCCATTTCTTGCCCGAGCCGTCGAGCACCTCGTGGATGCCGGCATGACGGTCCGTATCCACGGAGGTGCCGGCGACGCCACGCACTTCGAGCACCTTTCCGCCGTTCGGAACATGCGAAACCAGCCACTTGCCCCACAACTGGCCAAGGCCCTTCTGGTCGACATTGACGTTGATGGCATCTTTGGTGTCGAGGATGTTGTCGAAGGCGACCAACACGACCCCCGCTTCCTTGGCGCGCTTGATAACCGGCCCGAAAGCGGTCGGATTCTGCGCATTGACGACGATCGCGTCAAAGCCGGAGTCGATGAAATTGTTGATCGCGGAGATCTGCGCCGGAACGTCCTCACCGGTCGACACAACCTTGAATTCCTTCAACTTCTTGGCGACATCCGGCTGTGCGGCATATGCCTTGGCGGTCTGCACCATCTGGATACGCCAGGTGTTGGCGATATAGCCGTTGGCGAGCGCAATACGGTATGGGCCGGCCTTCTTGGGGAACTTGAAGAATTGCGTATCGGCTGCCCATGGGGCAAAGCAGTCCGGCTCGGCTGCCGGTCCCTTGACGATTTCCGGGCCTGCGGCCATCGCCGCTGAGCTCAACATGACAAATGCAGTGGCGGCAACGATGCCACCAACGAGTGACTTGATCATCGATATTCCTCCCAGTTGCAGTTCTGACTTGTTTGTTTAGCTGCAGTACAATGACGTCCGCCCAGGCACCTCCAGCCCTAGCCCGCCATGCATGTCAGGTGGACAGCGCCGATCTGATCCTCCTTGTTGCTTCCTTAAGCGGCAGCGAAAGTATCATATTATCAATAATAAACAAGGAAAATTCTGTCGCTTATGTATAATAAACAGCGCAGAGACTTCACGCTGATGGCGAATGGTAGCGCTACCAATGGCGGCTGTAAAGTCTCACTTTAGCATCCTCTAAATACTCCAGCGTCCCGTGCTCTCGCGCTGCTTCAGTTCGAAACCGAGGTCTACGACCCGCTGCTCCGGCCTGTTGCCGCCAATTGCCGCCAGCGCCATGGCCACCGCGCGCCTGCCGATTTCGTAGCGATGGGTGCGGATGCTGGTGATCGAGGGAAAGGCCACCTGCATCATGTCGAGATCGTTGAAGCCGACAATGCCGATAGTCTTCGGCACGTCGATCGAAGCGCGATGGCATTCGAACAGCACGCCGAGCGCGATGTCGTCGTTGTTGCAGAACACGCCGTCGAGCGTCGGCATCTTGGCAAGGGCATCGCGGAATAGTTCGCGGCCAAGCGACACGCTGGAAAGCACCGGCGTGGTGGTGATCAGGCGCGGGTCCAGCAGGCCGGCCTTTTCCATCGCCACCCGGTAACCAGCGAGACGCCGCTGCGAGCGCGGGTCCATGCGTGCACCGATGAAGCCGATCCGGCGGTAGCCCATCTCGATGAGATGCTCGGTCGCCGTCCTGCCGCCGTCGAGATGCGAGAAGCCGACCATCATGTCCACGGGATCGGGTCCGGTCTCCATCACCTGAACCACCGGGCAACCGGCATTCTCCAACAGCTTTCGCGAGGTGGGTGTCTGGTCAATGCCGGCAACGATCAGCGCTGCCGGCCGCTGGGAGCCAAACACCTGCAGCAGCCGCTCCTCCTCCAGTCCGGAATAGTGCGTGTTGCCGAGCTGGACGCGGAACGGGCCGTCCGACAGGCTGTCATAGATGCCGCGCACCACCTCCGCGAAGACGTTGTTGGTCAGCGAAGGCACCAGCACGCCAAACACCTCCGCCCGCGCCGAGGCCAACGCGCGCGCATTGGGATCCGGCACATAGCCAAGCTCGTCGACGGCGGCCAGGATCTGGCGGCGCAGTTCCTCGGAAACGCGTTCCGGCTCGCGCAGCGCGCGCGAAACGGTGATAGCACCGACGCCGGCCTTGCGGGCCACATCCGCTATGGTCGGGCGGCCACCGCCCCGGCGCGAGCGCGGCTTGGTCAAGGCCTTGCCCCATGCGCACGGCCATCCAAGCGCGCGCCCAATGCGATCTTTCCAGCTGTCGCCATCTCACCGGCCTGTTGCCGCATCCACCGGCCCCTGGCGTCGCGCAGTGCCTGCCTGTTGTCAAGCCGAGCCCCTGAGTGGGTATGCCTGGCCCTTCCTCAGGCGGCTACGGCAGCTCTGTGCCTCGCCTTCCAGATGAACAGTCCGATCGCCAGAATATTCAGCAAATTCCAGGCGATGCCGTTGAGGAATGCGGCGGCGTAGGAACCGGTCAGGTCGTAGATCCAGCCGGACATCCAGCCGCCGATCGCCATGCCGAAGATCGTCGCCATCATGACGATGCCGATACGCTGGCCGGCCTCCTTGGCCGGCAGGTATTCGCGCACGATGATCGCATAGCAAGGCACGATACCGCCCTGCGACAGGCCGAACACCAGCGACACGACATAGAGCGAGGCGAGCCCGTCGAACGGGATATAGAACAGCAATGACAGGCATTGCAGCACCGAGCCGATAAGCAAGGTTTTGACGCCGCCGATGCGGTCGGCGACAAAGCCCGAGGCAAGCCGGCTGACGACGCCCGCGGCCATCATGATGGACAGCATGTCGGCGCCGTGCGCCATGCCGTAGCCTAGATCCATGCAATAGGCGACGATATGCACTTGCGGCATCGACATCGCCACGCAGCAGCCCAGTCCCGCGACGACCAGTAGGACCTGCATTGCCGCCGGCGACATTGGCATCGGCTGCACAGGCCGGCTTCCGGGCGAGCCGGCGGCTGCCGCTTCCGGAGCGCCGCGCCGCAGCATCAGCACTAGCGGCACCATGGTAACCAGGCAGAACACACCGATGGCGGCATAGGTGAAGCGCCAGCCTTCCGCCTTGATCAGCGTCGGCATGATGGTGGGCCAGATCGCTCCGGCAAGGTAGTTGCCGGCGGCGGCCGCCGTGACGGCGACGCCGCGGCGGCGGTTGAACCAGTGCGAGATATCGGCGATCAACGGCCCAAAGATCACCGACGTGCCGACACCGATCAGCACGCCCTGGGCAAGGGTGAATTGCAGGATCGAGGTCGACAGCGCCGCGAGCAGGAGACCGGCGGAGAGCGCGATCGAGGAGAACAGTGCCGGGATCCAGTAGCCCATCCGGTCGATGGCGCGGCCGACCAGCACATTGCCGGCGGCGAAGCCCACCATGGTCGCGGTGTAAGGCATGGATGCCGCGGCACGATCGACGCCGAACTCGGCCTGTACCGCCGGCAGCACCACGACGACGGCCCACATGCCGACCGCACCGATCGTGGCCAGCAGCATCGAGATGGCCAGGCGCATCCAGGCGTAGGAACTGTCGATACCGGGACTGGGCCGGCTGAAGTCGGTTCGCGTCAAAGGCGTTTCCTGTCGGCGGTCTCAACCGCTGCTGTTTTGACCACTATCGACGCATTCCCGGCGCACAGCAGCACCACAGCGGGCAAATCCGTGGCTCCAGGCCGATACGCATGCGGGAACCGACGCCGATATTTGGAGTTTCCGATCAGCAACCCCGCAAAGGAGTCCAGCGATGACCGCCACCAAGCACAAATGGTCGGCCGAGGTGACCGAGCACAGCGACGCGATGGATCTCGAGGACCACGTCTTCGAATCCGACGATGCCAAGAAGATCGCCGCCTCGCTCAAGCGTTCGGCCGAACACAGCCACCGCCGCAAGGCCGAACCCTTCCAGTCCGCCATGTCGATGCTGAATTTCTACATCAACAGGGCGGGAAAAAACCTGCCTGCGGCGCGCAAGAAAATCCTCGAGGACGCCAAGGACGAACTGCGCGAAGCATTCGGGCGTCCAAAGGAGGATTAGCCCTCGACCGCCAATGGTTCCTCAAGCTTGTTCCTCACCCATCAAAACGAGGTGAGGAACCCATTTCGTACCGGCTGCCCAGCCGGTCGGCGCGCTATTGCTTGATCTCGGGTTCGACGAGCTTGGCCAGGTTCCGCAGCGATTCCTGCCAGCCGAGATAGCAGGCTTCGGCGGGAATGACGTCCGGGATGCCGGCCTGGGTGATGTTCAGTTCGGTGCCCATGGACACTTTCTTCAACGTCACGGTCACCTCGATCTGGCCGGGCAGGTTGGGATCGTCGAACCTGTCGGTGTAGCGCAGGAGTTCGCCCGCAACGAGTTCGACATATTCACCGCCAAACGAATGGCTGTCGCCGGTGGTGAAGTTGCGGAACGACATCTTGAACGTGCCGCCGACCTTGCCCTCGAAGTGATGGACCGTGCAGGTGAAGCCATTCGGCGGAAGCCATTTGGCAAGCGCATCGGCCTCGAGGAACGCGCGGTAGACCTTCTCCGGGCTGGCGGTCAGGACGCGGTGCAGACGGACGGTGCTGGGCATGTCGATTTCCTTTCGGCTCCTGTTCGATACTCCAAGGACGGATACCACACAGCCGATCCGACACAGGCTCTCGAATTTTTTGGCGGCGCCGGCCTGAATTTTTCCGAGAGCCCGCAAGGCGGAAGCACACCTGCGCCGAATGGCCGTGTCGCGGAAATCTATCGCGAACGGATGACGTTGTCGGTATTGGCCAGCAGCTTGCGCACGGCATTGCGCGCCGCATCCGGCCGCTGCAGGCGGATATTCCTCTCGATTGCCTCGTGCATCTTCTGGGCGAGCTGCAAATCGTCGAGTTCGCGGGTCGTGTAGGCAAACAGGTGATCGAAGGCGGATTCGATCAGCACGCCGAGCGGGACCAGCAGATCATTGCCCGAGGCACGCAGGATTGCGAGGTGGAAGCGGGTGTCGGCGCGGGTCCGTTCCTGCAAGCTCTTCGCCTCGCCCATCTCCCGGCAGGCCTGGCTGATCTCGGCCATCTGCTCGTCGGTGCGCCGCATGGCGGCAAACGCGGTCGCTTCCGGCTCGATGATGTGGCGGAATTCCTGCACCGTCCGCAGGAACACCTCACGGTCGGGCGACGTCGCGTACCAGGCAAGCACATCGCGGTCGAGCAGGTTCCAGCGTTCCTTCGGTTCGACCCAACTGCCGATCTTGGGGCGCGATGCCAGCAGGCTCTTGGCCATCAGCATCTTGATCGCCTCGCGCACCGCCGACCGGCTGACGCTGAAGGTCTCCGACCATTTGGCTTCATTGGGCAGGATGGTGCCGGGCGGATAGTCGCCGCGCACGATCCTGAGCCCGATTTCGCTGGCCAGCGACGTATGCACGCTGGAGCCCGGAATGCGCGCCGCGTCGGGCCGGCGAACACCGGCCGGGCGCTCGGCGGCTACAGCCTTTTTGGGCGATTTTTCCTTGCTCGGCTTCGCGTCCCGCATGAATTCCAGAAAGGCCGGTTTAGGGAAGCTGTCAAGCGCGGTGCGGCCGTTGGGCCGCAAAGCCGGCTTCTATGCACAACCAAGCCGCGGCGCGACCATACTCAGGCGGTCTTGACGTATTTGCGCCAGCTATGCTCCGGCCGGAAGCCGAGCATGTCGCGCGCCTTGCGGTTCGACAGCAGCGTCTCGTATTCGCCGAGTTCGCCCTTGACCGGCACGCCGGGATAGAAGCGCTTCAGGAGTTCGGCGGTCGGCAGATCGGACGAGGTATCGTCGTTGGCGGCGTTGAACACCTGGTAGCCCAGCCCGTCCTTCTCGACGGCGCGCAGCGTGATCTGGCCAAGGTCGCGCGCGTCGATGTAGCTCCAGGCGATACGTTTGCGAAAGCCCGGATCGGCAAACCATTTCGGAAACAGCGAATACTCATGCGGCTCGATGACGTTGCCGATGCGCAAGGCATAGATGTCCGTGCCATTGCGCTGCGCGAAGGCACGCGCTGTCTTCTCATTGACGACCTTGGACAGCGCATAGCTGTCCATCGGATCGACGTCATAGTCCTCGTCGAGCGGGAAATGCGTGGGGTCGCGCGGCTCGTTGGCGAACACCAGGCCATAGGTCGTCTCGCTGGAGGCGATGATCACCTTGCGGATACCGAGCTTCACCGCCGCCTCGATGACGTTGTAGGTGCCCATCGCATTGATGCGGAACACCTCGTTGTCGGGCGTGATCATGATGCGTGGAATGGCGGCGAAATGCACCACGGCATCGACCGGTTGCGGGCGCAGCGAGGGGTCGAATTCGTGCAGTCCCATATAGCTCGACAGCGCGTTGAACACCTGGCCGCTGTCGGTGATGTCGGTGATCAGCGTGCGCACCTTGGGATTGTCGAGCGGCCTGGTGTCGATGTTGAGCACCTGGCAGCCCTGCTCCACCAGATACTGCACGACGTGGCGCCCAGCCTTGCCGCTGCCGCCGGTGAACATGATCCGCTTCGTCATTGTGGTCTCCACGAAAGTCCTGGGATTTACCTGTATTGTCAGACAATATTGCTTTCCGCAACCGTCTGTGGCTAAAACAGCGTCGACATTATCGATAATCCAGAACAGGACAGACAGCATGAACACGACCGCCAGCGAGAAGATCGGCTTTGTCGGCCTTGGCCTGATGGGTCACGGCATCGCCAAGAACATCGTCGACAAGGGATATTCCCTGACCTTTCTCGGCCGCAAGAACCGCAAACCGGCGGAGGATCTTCTCGGCCGAGGCGCTCATGAGGCATCGACCTCCCGCGACGTGGCGGCGGCGTCCGATATCGTCTTCATCTGCGTCACCGGCTCGCGCGAGGTGGAGGTCATCATTCGCGGTCCCGGCGGCCTCAAGGAGGGCTTGAAGAAGGGTTCGGTCGTCGTCGACTGCTCGACCTCCGATCCGGTCTCGACGGTGGCGCTCGCGGCCGAACTCAAGGCCCTCGGCGTCGACTATGTCGACGCGCCGCTCAGCCGTACGCCTAAGGAAGCCTGGGAAGGCACGCTCGACGCCATGGTCGGCGCGCCCGACGCCGTCTTCGCCAGGGTCAAGCCGGTGATCGACACCTGGGCTGGCCGCATCGTCCATATCGGCGACACCGGCGACGGCCACCGCATGAAGCTGCTCAACAATTTCATCTCGCTGGGTTATGCCGCGATCTATTCCGAGGCATTGGCCCTGGCCGAGAAGGTCGGCATCTCGCCGCCGCGTTTCGACAGCGTCATCCGCAATGGCCGCATGGATTGCGGTTTCTACCAGACCTTCATGCGCTGGACGCTGGAAGGCGACCGCGACGCTCACAAATTCACCATCGCCAACGCCTTCAAGGATCTGACCTATCTGGAATCGATGGCGGGTGCGGCCGGCATCGCCAACCCGCTCGGCAACGCCACCAAGAACTCCTTCGCCGGCGCTCACGCAACCGGCCCAGCCGAGCAGTTCGTGCCGATGCTGGTGACCCATATCGCCAAAGTGAATGGTATCGACCTGATGCCGATGAAGGATGGAAAGAAGCAGACGATCTGAGGATCCGGACGGCTGGCCTTACCGCCGGTCCCTTCCGATTCCCTCATCGGTGTCGGCGAGCAGCTTGTGCACGGCGTTGCGCGCCGCGGCCGGCCGCTGCAGGCGGATGCTCTTCTCGATCGCCTCGTGCAGTTTCTGCGCCCGCCGCTGATCGCCGACCTGGCGCGTGGTGAAGGCGAAGAGATGGTCGAGCGCCGACTCGATCAGCACGCCGAGCGGCACCAGAAGATCATTGCCCGACGCCCGCAGGATGGCGAGATGGAAGCGCGTATCGGCACGGATGCGCTCGGCCAGGTTGGCCGCCTCGCCCATCTCGCGGCAGGCCAGGCTGATCTCGGCCATCTGCTCGTCGCTTCGCCGTATCGCGGCGAAGGCGGACGCCTCCGGTTCGATGATGTGGCGGAACTCCTGCACGGTGCGCAGGAACGCCTCGCGATCCGGTGCGGTCGCGTACCAGGCAAGCACGTCGCGGTCGAGCAGGTTCCAGCGCTCCTTCGGCTCGACCCAACTGCCGATCTTGGGGCGCGATGCCAGAAGGCTCTTGGCCATCAGCATCTTGATCGCCTCGCGCACCGCCGAACGGCTGACATTGAAGGTTTCGGCCCATTTGGCCTCATTGGGCAGGATGCTGCCGGGCGGATAGTCGCCGCGCACGATCCGCAGACCGATTTCGCCGGCCAGCGAGGCGTGGACACTGGCGCCGGGAAAGTGCGCCGCGTCGGCCCGGCGCACCACGGCCTCCCGGCGGCCGGCCTGTGGCTTGGCCCGCTTGGCTCGGCTGTTTGACGTCTCGTCCGGCATCCACGTTCCAATACGTCGGCCGTATCTTGTCCCGGGCACATTCCGCAACTGTCGGGTCCGCCAAATCCGTTGTAGAAAAATCCGAACCATGGGCGCGACAATGCCGGAGCCGTCGGCCCCTGAAATGTCTGCCCAATCATCCGCCGAGGTGGAGGGCGCCCGCTGGCGGGCGCCCCGGATCGAAAATCCTACTTCTGGATGCAGGTGTCGACCGTGTCCTTGGTGCATTCGTCGAGACCGGTGAACACCGGATCGTCGACCTTCTTGCCCTTGACGAGATCGATCATCACCGATGGCGCCTTGTAGCCCATTTCGAAGGGCCGCTGGCCGACCAGCGCGGTGACAAGACCATCCTTGGCGATCGCCACCTCGTCGCCGATCGTATCGGCGGCGCCAATGACGAAGTCGTTCTTGGCCAGCCGGTCCTTCAACGGTCCGATCAGGTCGCGATAGGGCTGCGGCGCGCCGAACAGCGGCCAGCCGCCCATGATGCCGAACGCATCGAGCTTGGGATTGGCGGCGAGGATGTCGGTCATCGCCTGGACGCCCTTGGCGCCGTCGTCATTGGTGAACACCGGGCAGCCGGCGACTTCGGTCCAGCCGCCTTCGCCGGCAAGGGCCTTGAGGCCTTCCTTGCCAGTCAGCGCGTCGCGCATGCCTTGCGCGCGGCGCAGGATGTTGTCCGCCGCGGGATTGCCCTCGATGGTGCAGATCGTGCCACCATTCGGCTTGGCCTTCTTGATATACTCGCCGATCTTCTTGCCCATTAGATAGTTGTCGGTGCCGAGATAGGTCTTGCGCAGTGCCGCGTCTTCCTTGGCAAGGTCTGCGTCGACGGTCATGATCGGGATAGACGGATTGGCGCTCTTGATCGTCTGCGCGATCAGCGGTGCGTTGGACGGCGAGATCGCCATCGCCACCGTGTCGGCCTTGCTCAGCATGTCCTGCACGATCTGCGCCTCGCCGGCCTCGTCGGAAGTCGATGCCGGGCCGGTGTAGAAGCATTGATATTCCGAGCTGGCGTTTTCCTTGTTCCACTTTTCGCAACCCTGGTGGATGGCTTCGAAGAACGGATTGTCCAGACCTTTCACCACGATGACGAGCTGCTTCTTGGCCAAAGCCGGCCCGGCGCCCAATGCCATGGCGGCGACGGCGGCGAGCAAAACTGTTTTCCTCATGTCAGTCCTCCCTTGGAAACAGACGGACACGGCGTGTCCGCCACACAAACCAGCCTGGATGCGAGATGGCAAGGCGAACGCTTGAGCCGTCAGGCAAGGCCGATAAGCATTTTCAGATGCGACCGCACCGGCACGCGCCGGGACGATCGATGATCTCTCGCTGGTCCGGCCATCGATAACGGCTTGGGGACCGGCAAATCTTCCTCCGACGATCAGCTAATAACGACGAGCCGCCAACGTCAATTGCTATTTGTCCTACAAAACGGATTTTTCGGAGCCGCGTCCAACTATTCGTCGGACAAATACCTCGTTCCCGTTCATCCGACAATTGACGCCCGTGGGGGCATTTGCGTAAATGCCCCGTCATCGTTGTTTTCCGGGAGGAGCCGGGACCGCGATGCAAGAGCTGTGCCCTGGCGGGTGCGGCCAGGCATGGGAGGCAAAGGCTGGTGGCGGTTCTCGAACTCACCAACATCTCGAAGCATTTCGGCGCCATCCAGGCTGTCAACGACGTGTCGCTGTCGATCGAGCCAGGTCAGGTGGTCGGCCTGATGGGCGACAATGGCGCCGGCAAGTCGACGCTGGTCAAGATGATCGCCGGCAATTTCCGTCCGAGCCACGGCACGATGCGGATGGACGACAAGGAACTGATCCTGCACAAGCCGGTCGAGGCGCGCCAGCACGGCATCGAGATCGTTCACCAAGACCTGGCGCTCTGCAACAACCTGACGGCGGCGGCCAATGTCTATCTCGGCCGCGAACTGCGCCGTGGCGTCGGCCCGTTCCGCATCCTGGACTATGCGGCCATGTACAAGCGCGCCGGCCAGATCTTCGCCGAGCTGAAATCCGAGACCCGCCCGCGCGACCTCGTCAAGCAGATGTCGGGCGGCCAGCGCCAGGCGGTGGCAATCGCCCGCACCATGCTGTCCCAGGCCAAGATCGTGCTGATGGACGAGCCGACGGCGGCGATCTCGGTCAGGCAGGTCGCCGAAGTGCTGAACCTAATCCGCCATCTGCGTGACCAGGGCATCGCGGTCGTGCTGATCAGCCACCGTATGCCCGACGTCTTCGACGTCGCCGACCGCGTCATCGTCATGCGGCGCGGCAGGAAGGTCGCCGACAAGGCGATCGCGTCCAGTTCGCCCGAGGAAGTCACCGGGCTGATCACCGGCGCAATCGAGCAGGTGGCATGAGAATGGCGAAGCCGGATTTCACCGCGCATCGGCAGCGCAGGAAAGGTCGATAATGGCAGTCACCCTTGACCAGACGATCGCGCAGAAGCAGCACACCTTCCTGTCGCGCCTGTTCTCCAGCCAGACTTTCTGGGTGGTGATCGCCGTCATCCTGGCCTGTATTTTCCTGTCCTTCGCCACCGACGCCTTCGCCACGTCGAAGAACCTCTACAACATCACCCGCAACATCACCTTCGTCGCCATCGTCGCGCTCGGCATGACCTTCGTCATCATCACCGGCGGCATCGACCTGTCGGTCGGCTCGGTGCTGTGCCTGTGCTCGATGGTGCTGGCCGTGACCATGCATGCCGGCTATTCGATCGAGATCGGCATTCTGGCCACGATCGCCACCGCGCTCGTCATCGGCGCCTTCAACGGCATCCTGATCGCCTATCTCGGTTTCCCGCCCTTCGTGGTGACGCTGGGCATGCTGTCGATCGCGCGCAGCCTCGCCATGGTCGCTTCCAACAACACCGTCGTCTTCCAGTTCGGCCCGGACCACAACAAGCTGCTGGCGCTCGGCGGCGGCGCCTGGCTGTTCGGCATTGCCAATCCGGTGCTCTACATGATCATCCTGGCGCTGATCACCGGCTTCATCCTGCGCTGGACCAAGTTCGGCCGGCATATCTTCGCCATCGGCGGCAACGAGCACGCCGCGACCCTGACCGGCGTGCCAGTGCGCCAGATCAAGGTCGCCGTCTACATGATCTCGGCGCTGTCGGCCGGTATTGCCGGCATCATCGAAACCGGCTGGCTCGGCGCAGTCACCACCAATCTCGGCAACGGCATGGAGTTGCAAGTGATCGCCGCCACCGTCATCGGCGGCGCCAACCTCGCCGGCGGGGTCGGCACCGCCTTTGGCGCCATCGTCGGTGCGGCGTTGATCGAGGTCATCCGAAACAGCCTCGGCCTGCTTGGCATCAACGCCTTCTGGCAAGGCACCTTTATCGGCGGCGCCATCCTGCTGGCGGTTCTGTTCGACCGCATTCGCAATTTCAGGCGCAGCGACTGAGAGCACTTCGTCGTCGAAGCGTTATTCGTTCGGGTTCCTATCGCTCAGTCTGAAAATCGGCTGAGGCCGACCTGCATTGGTACCCACCAACAGCCGCTACCTTGACGGATACCGAAAACCGGCCGCACAATCCCCCGGCAGGCGAAGGGAGGCCAGTCGCTTGCGGGAGGATATACCCATGACGGAAGCGATCAGGCTCTACTGGGGCCGGTTCGGACATGTTTCTGTCTTGAATGTCGCGAGCGACTTCGTCACCCATGCCCATGTCGAGGCACATCTGATCATCTGGCTCGAAGGCACCGCCGGCGAGATGACCATCGGCCGTGAGACGGTCCGCCTCGGCCCAGGCACCGCCGCCGGCATCAACTCGCTGCAGCCGCATAGCCACGTCCTGTCGCATGACGGCAGGCCGGGCCTGTTCCTGGCCTTCTACATCGATCCGGACTGGGCGCACCGTCGTCGTGACCTGCCATCCAGCGCGCCGCTGTTCTCACAGGCGGCAATCGCGCTCGAGCCGTGGCTGCACCAGGCCGCCGCCAGCCTGCTTGACCATCTCACCGACAATGAAAGCGTCGATGATATCGCCAATTACGAGATCGAGCGCTTCATCGATTCAGTGCTCGATGCCGCCGACGCCTCGGCGCCGCAGGAGCCGCGCGGCCGCATAAACACCATGCAGGACTTCCGCGTCCGCAAGGCGATCCAGTTGATGAAGGCCAATGTCTGCGAGCGCATCTCCTTCGACGACGTCGCCCGTGCCGTTGGCCTGTCCAGGCCGCACTTCTTCGCCTTGTTCAAGGAACAGACCAATCTGACGCCCAACGTCTACTGGAATACGCTGCGCATGGAGGAAGCGGTGCGGCAGTTGCAGTGGTCGCAAGAGCCGCTGATCTCGGTCGCCTGCAATCTCGGCTTCACCACGCAAGGCAATTTCTCGCGCTTCTTCCGCGACCATGTCGGCGTGCCGCCGACGCTCTACCGCGAGGCCGCACGGGCAACCGCCTGAGCCGCAGCCATCTGTTTTTTCAGACTGGTTGATACGCGCTCAAGACGCATTGATAAGTGCCGCCCGATCTAGCGTCCTACCCTTGCCGCAACGAAAATTCGCAAGGGAACGTCATATGCCCAAAGTCACCATCTCCAGCGTCATCGACGCGCCGGTCGAAAAGGTCTGGGCGCGCATCCGTGACTTCAACGGCCTGCCGGGGTGGCATCCGCGCATGGTCGAAAGCCATATCGAGGACGGCAAGGACGCGACCACGATCGGCTGCGTCCGCAACTTCCAATTGGCCAGCGGCGCACGTCTGCGCGAAAAACTGGTCGACTTCTCCGATGACGATTTCCTGGTCAGCTATTCCATCCTGGAAACGCCGCAGCCGCTCACCAACCACAAGGCGACGCTGCAGCTCAGGCGCGTCACCGACGGTGACCGCACCTATGCCGAATGGACCGCCAGCTTCGACGCCGCCCCCGAGGAAGCCGATAAGCTGGCCGAAGGCATGGGCGCCAATGTCTTCCAGGGCGGCTTCAATGCCCTCAAGAGCCATTTCGCCGGCCAGAGCTGAAGGAGCGGACCATGGCGCTGGCGCTGCAGACTTTTGCAACGGTAAAGGACGCGAATGCCGCGCTGAAGTCCGCCGGCACCCGCTATCTCGGCGGGGGTACACTTGTTGTCCGTGCCGCCAATGAAGGCGACGTCTCGGTGTCAAGCCCTGTCAGGTCGACCGACCCGGCCCTGTCGGCCATCGAGGTCGGCGGCGGCAAGGTTCGCATCGGCGCCTCCGTGACCATGGCGGAAATCGCCCGCCATCCGGAACTCGGCCCCCTTGCCAAGGCCGCCCGCGCCGTCGGCGGTCCGGCGATCCGCAACATGGCGACCGTCGGCGGCAATCTGTTCGCGCCAGCGCCCTATGGCGATTTTGCCGTCGCCCTGCTGGCGCTCGACGCAGCGGTCGGCACCGATAACGGCGAGATGCCCATCGAGACCTTCCTGGTCGGGCGGGACGACAGCCGCGCCATCGTCACATCGGTCAGTTTCACGAAGCCCGACAACTTCCGCTTCCTCAAAGTGTCGCGGGTCAAGCCCAAGGGTGTCTCTGTGCTGAGCATCGCCGTCGTTCTGGAACAGGCTGGAGACGGGACCGTGTCCTCGGCGAGGATCGCGCTCGGCTGCATGGCAGATCGACCGATGCGCGCCAAGGCGGCCGAAAAGGCGCTGCTCGGCAGAACGCTTGACCCGGACGGCATCGCACCGGCGCTGGCCGCCGCGAGCGAAGGCACTGCGCCGATCACCGATCCAATCGCCAGCGCCTGGTATCGCGCCGAAGTCCTGCCGGTCCATCTCGGCCGGCTGCTGCTCGGCTAATGCTTGTCGCCCAAAAGTGTGAAGCGGTTTTGGGAGAACGACAAGCACAAAAATGAACAGGTCGGGGGGCGCGCGCTTGCCCTGCGGGGCAGGCGCGCAAGGAGGAAGAATGACAAAGGTCCCGGTTCAATTCACGCTCAATGGGTCTGAAAAGGCCGAATTCATCGACAGCGGCACGACGCTGCTCAATGCCTTGCGCGACAAGATCGGCGACACTTCGCCGAAGGGCGGCTGCCACCAGGGCACATGCGGCGCCTGCTCGGTCATCATCGACGGCGAGTTGAGGCTCTCCTGCCTGACGCTGGCCGAGACCTGCAACGGCGCAACGATCACCACCACATCGGGCCTTGCCGAAGGCGGCGTGCTGCACCCGCTGCAACGCGCCTTTCTCGACACATTCGCCACGCAATGCGGCTTCTGCACGCCGGGCATGATCATGGCCGCCAAGGTGCTGCTCGACCATACGCCTAATCCCAGCCGCGAGGACGTCGTCGAGGCGCTGTCCGGCAACATCTGCCGCTGCACCGGTTACGAGCCGATCATCCAGGCGGTGCTCAGCGCCGCCCGCGCCAACTCGCAGAACGCGGCCTGAGGGACCAAAAGAATGGAACTGCGCAAGAACTACTTCGCCGATGTGCGCAAGGACGACCTGCACGAGATCGGCCAGCCCCGGCCACGCTCGGATTCGCCCGGCCACGTCACCGGCAAGACAGCCTATTTCGCCGACCGAAATTTCCCCGGGATGCTGCACCTCAAGATGGTGCGCAGCCCGCACCACCATGCCCGCATCCGCTCGATCGACACCTCCGAGGCTGAGAAGCATCCGGGCGTGGTCAAGGTGCTGACGGCCAAGGACGTGCCGCACAATGTCTACACCATCCTGATCCTGATCCAGGTCGGACCGGAGGACGAGACGGTGCTCGCCGACGGCAAGGTGCGCTGGAAAGGCGAGGCCGTGGTGGCGGTGCTGGCCGAGACCGAACGCGCCGCCCAGGAAGCCGCCGCCAAGGTCAAGGTCGACTATGAGGTGCTGCCCGCCGTCTTCGACATGGAGGAAGCACTGAAGCCCGGCGCGCCCTTGGTCAACGAATATCACGGGCAGAACTATTACCTCTATGACAGCGGAGAATGCCGCAAGGTGCGCTTCGGCGATGTCGAGGCGGGCTTTGCCGAGGCCGATCACGTGCTGGAGCAAAGCTACCAGTCCTCGCCCATCGAGCACGCGCCGACCGAGACCACAGGCTGCGTGGTGGTGCCCGAAGGCAATGACCGCTTCACCTGCTATACCAACACACAGGCGATGTTCTTCACCCTCGACAACACATCGATCATCCTGCAGATGCCGGGCTCGAAGCTGCATTTCGTCGGCGGCACCGTCGGCGGCGGTTTTGGCGGCAAGGTCGATGTCATCGTCGAGCCGATCGCCATCCTCGGCGCAAAATTAACCGGGCGACCGGTCTGTTTTATCTACAGCCGCGAGGAGGAGATGCAGATCTCCTCGCCTCGCGCGGCCGAAAAAGTCATCATCAAGGACGGCGTCATGAAGGACGGCCGCATCATCGCTCGGAAAGTCACCGGCTACACCGACGCCGGCGCCTACTCCCGCCATTCGCCCTATGGCGCGCAGAAGGGCGCCGGGCATTATCCCGGCCCCTACACCATCCCCAATGTCTGGATCGACACCTACTGTGTCTACACCAATCGCACGCCGTCGTCGGCCATGCGTGGCTTCGGCGTCACCATCGGCGACTTCGCGCTGGAGGTGCAGATGGACAAGCTGGCTCGGCTGATCGGCATGGACCCGCTCGAATTCCGCTTCATCAACGCCTATCGCGACGGCGACATGAAGGCGCATCGCCAGCCGACAGAGGGTGCGGCACTGATCGAATGCATGCAGGAAGCCTCGCGCGTCGCCAACTGGCCGGTGGCGGAAAAATACATGGCGATGTCCTCCTACAAGAACGGAGCTTGAGATGGCGATCAGGCGCGGACGCGGCGTCGCCGCGATCAACTATCCCACGGGCATGAACCTCGGCGGCGATCCGACACAGGCGCTGGTGCATTCGACCCCGACCGGCAATTTCATGGTCACGCTGTCATCGGTCGATCTCGGCCAGGGCATGAAGCAGATCATGGCGCAGATCTGCGCCGAGACGATTGGCGTGCCGACCGATCGCGTCGTCGTCGACACCGCCGACACCGACACCGGCCCGCACTGCATGGGCACCTTCGCCTCGCGCGGCACCCACCGCGCCGGCAACGCCGTCATCCAGGCCGCCAAGGAAGCCCGCCAGGTGATGCTGGAAGTGGCCGCCGAAGAGCTCGAGGTGAATGCCTCGGACCTCGAAACCGATGGCCAGGGCAACATATTGGTCAAGGGCGCGCCGCAAAAGTCGATCTCGATCTTCGATGTCGCGCTGTCGGCGCATTTCAAGCGCGGCCGCTCGATCTCCGGCCGCGGCATGTTTTTGATCCCCCGCTCCCACCCGGAGAAGGAAACCGGCGCGATGAAGCCGTCGACCTGCTACGCGCATGCCTGCACGGTCGCGGAAGTCGAGGTCGACGACGAGACCGGCGAGGTGACCGTGCTGACTGTGAAGAACGTCTTCGAGATCGGCCGCGCGCTGAACCCGAAAATGGTCGAGCAGCAACTGGTCGGCGGCTCGTGGATGGGCATCAGCCATGCGCTCTACGAGACGACCGAGCCCTATTATCCCAACCGTGACCATGGCGGCACCGACTTCAACCAGTATCTGATGCCCGGCCCAGGCGACCTCGCCGAGACCGAAATCATCGTGCTGGAGCGGCCGTCGGCCGACGGACCGTATGGCGCCAAGGGGCCGGGCGAAATGTGCGCCAACCCGCAAATACCAGCGGTCGCCAATGCCGTCTTCGACGCCGTCGGCGTGCGCATCGACACGCTACCGATCACGCCCGAGCGCATTCTGCGCGCGCTGAAAGCGCAAGCGAACTGAGTGCCGAAATGCCCGAGGTGAACACCGAGACTGTCGCGACCTCGCCGGAGGCGGTGGCACAGCATCTCGCCGCCTCGCGCTATCTCGCCGATGACAGCCTGGCCACCGCCATCTTTCTTGCCATCCGGCTCGGCAAGCCGCTGCTGCTCGAAGGCGCGCCAGGCGTCGGCAAGACCGAGGCGGCCAAGGCGGTCGCAGAGCTGCTCGGCCGCGATCTGGTGAGGTTGCAATGCTACGAAGGCATCGACGCCGCGCATGCGCTCTACGAATGGAACTATCAGCGCCAACTGCTCGCCATCCGCCATGCCGGCGAGCACGAGATCGATATCTATGACGACCGTTTCCTGATCGCCCGGCCGCTGCTGCAGGTGCTGAAGGCGCCGCAGCAACGCGTGCTGTTGGTCGATGAGATCGACCGCTCGGACCATGAATTCGAAGCGCTGCTGCTGGAATTCCTCTCCGACTTCCAGATCAGCATTCCCGAGCGCGGCACCATCCGTGCCGAGGCACAGCCAATCGTCATTCTGACCTCCAACCGCACCCGCGAACTTGCCGAGGCGCTGCGCCGCCGCTGCGTCTATCACTGGATCGGCTATCCCGACGCCGAACGAGAAGCCGCTATCATCATGCTGCGCGCAGGCGACGTCGCGCAGGCCACCGCACGCGCCGTGGCGGCGGCCGTGCAGAGCATTCGTGCCCGGCCACTGGCCAAGCCGCCCGGCATCGCCGAAGCCGTCGAATGGGCCAATGCGGCAACCATTCTGGAAAAAGGCGGCAGCCCGTGGCCGGAAGCCTTCCGCCGCGCCATCGGGGTGCTGATCAAGGACGAGGAAGACCTCTCCTACATCGCGCCGGAACTCGGCCGCATCGTCGAGGAGGCGCTGGCGTGAGCCGCGACCTCGACAATCCCTTCTCCCCGTTCACGGGGAGAAGGTGCCCCGAAGGGGCGGATGAGGGGCGGCGCCAACGGAGAGAGAATAGCTTGCCCCATGCCGCCGCACCCCTTCTCGGCTTCGGCCGGCTGCTGCGCCGCTACGGCTTTGCCATCGCCCCCGAACAAGTCTCCAGCTTCATGCAGGCGGCAACCTTGCTTGGGCCCCGCTCGATGGCCGATATCCGCGAAGCAGCGCTCGCCACGCTGGCGCCGCCGCCGGATCGCCGCGACGAATTCGAGGTGCATTTCCAGAGCCATTTCTACGGCAACACGTCAGCCGTGGTCGAAGGCGACGCCGGCGAAGAAACTCGTATCAACGATGATGGCGGCGCCGACGACGAGCGGATCGAGGCCGAGCAGCGACAGGAAGGCGGTGAGCTTTCCTCGGCGCTGGAGCAGTTGAGCAGCCGCGACTTCCAGCGCGACGACGACAGGCTGACCGCCTTTCGCCGCCGATTGTCGAGCGCCTTGCCGGCCCGCCGCTCCTTCCGCACGGTGCGCACCCCTTCGCGCGGCAAGCTCGACCTGCGCCGCTCGCTCAGGGAAATCGTCAGTGCCGACGGCGATGTCCCCTCGCCGCTGCTGCGCCGCCGCCAGACCGTGCCGCGCAAGCTGCTGATCCTGATCGACGTATCGGGGTCGATGAAACTCCACACGGCTGACTACCTCAAGCTGGCGCATGCAGTCGTGCAAGGCGCGGACCGGGCAGAGATATTCACCTTCGGCACGCGTCTGACCCGGATCACCACGGCGTTGCACGTCCGCGGCCGCGAGCAGGCGCTGGCGCGCGCGGCCGCCCAAGTCGATGACTGGGACGGCGGCACCCGCATGGGACCGACGCTGCTTGCCTTCCTCTCCGTGCCGCGCTTCTCATCTTTTGCGCGTGGCGCGGCAGTGATCATCCTCTCCGACGCGCTGGAGCGCGGCGACCATGCCGAGATGGAGACGGCTATCCGCCGGCTGAGCGCCCGCGCCTTTAGGCTGTCGCTGGCAACCCCTTTGGCCGGCGACCCGCGCTTCCAGCCGGCAACGACGGCACTGCGCGCCATCCTGCCAGTGCTTGACGATCTGGTCGACGGCTCGTCGGTGAACAGCCTCACCGATTTCATCCTGTCGCTCGCCCACCCTGCCCCGCGAGCGGTGACAATCTGGAAAAGGGTATCGTGATGCAGAAAGCCATCGACGCGCATTTCCACATCTGGCGCCAGCAGGACCAGCCCTGGCTGGTCGGCCCAATGGTGCCGCGCATCTTCGGCCCTTACGAGCCGATCCGCCGCGACTATCCGATCGAGGAGTTTCTCGCCGACCAGCAAGGTTCGGGCGTCGAGAAGGCTGTCTACGTCCAGACCAACTGGGCGAAAGAGGATTTCGAAAAGGAAGTCGCCTTCCTGCAGAAAACGGCTGACGAGACCGGCTGGCCGCACGCCATCGTCGGCTACACCGACATGACGGTGGACGATGCCAGACCCCAGATCGACCGCTTGAAAAAATATCCGCTGCTGCGCGGCGTGCGCATGCAACTGCATTGGCACGAGACGCCGGCCTTCCGGTTCGCCACTGGCCCCGATCAGGTCATCGACCCGAAAGTACGCGCCAATGTGGCGCGGCTGAAGGACTATGGCCTGTCCTTCGACCTGCAGCTCTTCCCTGCCCAGATGAAGGACGGATTGACGCTGGTCGGGGAAAATCCCGAAATCAATTTCATTCTCACCCATGCCGGCATGCTGACCGGCATGGATCAGGAAACCACCGAAGCCTGGAAGGCTGGCCTGCGCACGCTGTCGGCAGCGCCGAATTTCTACGCCAAGCTGTCCGGCCTCGGCACCTTCGTCCATCGCAACGACCCGGCACTGATCGTCTATATCGTCGACAACGCGATCGAAATATTGGGCGCGGATCGCCTGATGTTCGGCTCAAACTTCCCGATCGAGAAGTTGTGGACCAGCCACGCCGAACTGATCAGGGCGCACCGGGATGCGGTGGCGAAGCACGGTCCAGTTGCCGAGGCGGATATCTTCTGGAATTCGGCGGAGAAGATCTATCGACCAGCTTGACCGCCCGGCGTCGCCGCGCCACTGGCGCGGCGATGCTCCGGCAGGCCCTTACTGCGTCGGCAGCATGCCTTCGACGTCGTTTGCCGCATCAGCGAGCGCTTCCTTCGGCTGTGCCGACTGGTCGACGATCCGCGACAGATTGTCGACGATGGTCTGCGTCACCTTCACACCGTTGGTGCCGGGGAAGGCATACCACGGAATCATCCGCGGCATCTGGCTGAGGCCGGCCTGGAACAGCGGATTCTTCTTGTAGAAATCGCCAAGATATTCCGGCGATTTCGCCGCGAGCTCATTGTTGGGGACATAGCCCGTGCCGGGCACTACGACCGACGCGCCATAAGGGCCAGCCGCGAATTTCGCGAACTTCCAGGCGGCGTCCTGCTTGGCGGCATCCTTGGTCAGGATGACCACGGCATTGCCGCCGGTCGGCAGATGGCCGTTGATCGGATCGATCAGCGGGATCTTGGCCGTGCGCAAAGTGAACTTGTCGCCGACATTCTTGATCGTGTTGACCAAGGCGCCGGTGGTCTGGAATTCGAAGCCGACCTTGCCGGCCGCGAAAGCCTGCTCGCCAGCCGGCTTGGTGAAGACCGGCATGCCGCCCTCCTTCACCATCCGCTGCAGGATCTCGACCGCCTTCTCGCCTTCTGGCCCGTTGAACGCGACCTTGCTTTCGTCCTCGTTCAGCATCTTGCCGCCGGCGCCGAACAGAAGCGCCGAGAACATCCAGTCGTCGCCCTGCCAGCGGAAGTCGATGCCGTCGACGCCGTTGCCGAGCGCCTTGATCTTGCCGCCGAGCGCGATGACCTCGTCCCAGGTCTTGGGCGGATTGTCCGGGTCGCCGCCGGCGGCCTTCACCAGGTCGGCATTATAATACATGATCGGGTTCGAGGTGGCGAAGGCCAGCCCAACCTGCTTGCCGTTGACCTGCGCCAGCTTCAGGATTGTGTCGGAGAAGCCGAGCTCCGCCATGTTGCCTTCCTTCTTGACCAGCGGGCCAAGATCGACGGCAACGTCGCGCTCGTTGAGCATGCGCAGACGGTTGAGACCGATGAAGGTGATGTCGGGCATTTCGTCGGTGCCGGCTTGGCGAAGGATGGTCTGGATGCCTTCCTCGTAGGTGGCGGACGGGCTGGCGAACTGTATCTTGATATCGGGATTTTCTTCCATGAACTTCTTCGAGATCGTGTCCATCACGTTCTTGAAGAAGCCGGGCATCGGATAATGGACCGTCAGCGTCGTGTCGGCATAGGCCGGAAGGGCGAAGGTCAGCGAGACCGCCGCCGCTGCAAGAATCCTGGGAAGTTGCTTCATTTGCTCGTGCTCCTGGTTCGACCCGGTCAGCCTTTCAGACCGGTCATGGTGATGCCTTCGACGAAGCGCTTCTGTGCGAACAGGAAGGCGACGACGAGTGGAAGGGTGATGATCAGCGTGGCGGCCATGAGCGCGCCGTAGTCGTCGCCCGCCTCGGCGGCGCGGAAATACATCAGGCCGAGCGGCGGCGTGGCGTAGGCCTGCTTGCTGACGACGATCAGCGGCCAATAGAGATCGTTCCAGTGGGCGACCACTGAGAAGATCGCGAAGGCGGTTACCGCCGGCCAGGCGTTGGGAACGATGACGCGGGCCACGATGCCGAGCTCGGACATGCCATCGAGCCGCGCCGCGTGGATGAGATCGTCGGGCATGGCGCGGAAGAACTGCAGGAACATGAAGATCGCGAACACCGAAATGGTGAAAGGCGCCACCAGCGAGGTATAGCTGTTCAACAGCGACATCCTGTCGAAGGCGACATAGAGCGGCAGCGCCGTCGCGTGGATCGGCACCAGCAGGCCGAGCATGACCAGCACCATCATCAGCCGGGCGGCGCGGAACTTCAGCTTGGCCATGGCGTAGGCGCAAGGAATGGCAACCAGCACCTGGAAGAAGAAGATCATGCCGCACACAAGGACGCCGTTCCACAGCAGTGTTGCCATCGGCACCTTGCTTAGCGCCTTGGCGAAATTCTCGGCGAAGTAGAAATGCTCGGGGATGAGCGACAGTGACGAGGTGAAGATGTCGCTCTGCGTCTTGCCAGCGGTCGAGATCATGAAAATGTAGGGCGCAAGGATCATCAGCGCGCCGAGCGAAAGCAGCGCGAAGCGGATGATGCGGCCGGCCGGGATGCTGGTCATGTGTAGTGCACCCGCCGGTCCAGCACGCGGTATTGGAGAAGCATCAGGACGACGAGGATCGCCAAGAAGACCACCGTCATCGCCGAGGCATAGCCGACGCGCAGGTAGACGAACCCTTCCTGGTAGATGGTGAATAGCAGCACTTCAGAGGCCTTGTTAGGCCCGCCATCGGTCAGCATCTTCACCGTCTCGAAAACCTTCACCGCATTGGTGATGCTGATGGTGACGACGAACAGCGTCGTCGGCCCGAGCATCGGCCAGGTGACCAGGAAGAACCGGTCGAGCGCCGATTTCGCGCCGTCGACGTGAGCAGCGGCGTAGAGTTCACGCGGGATAGCCGTCAGGCCCGCCAGGAACAGCACCATGTTGAACCCCACCGACTGCCAGATGCCGATGATCGACAGGCTGTAGAGCACGGTGTTCGAGGCGCCGAGCCAGTTCGGGCCAGGAATGCCAACCAGCGCAAGCAGCGCGTTGAGTGGCCCGATCGTCGGATGGAAGAGATATTGCCAGACGGTCGCCATGGCGACGATCAGCGATGCCACCGGCAAGAAATAAACGGTACGGAAGAAACCACGTGCGCGCGGTTCGCCTTCGATCAGCAAGGCGACGCCGAGGCCAAGCACGATCGAGACCGGAGCGACGATCGCCGTGTAGACCGACGTGTTCCACAGCGATCTGCGGAAGGTGCGGTCGGTCAGGAGATGCGCGTAGTTCTCGAAGCCGACCAGGCGGAATTTGCCATAGCCGAGCTCGAAATCGGTGAAGCCGAGAAAGATGACGGCAACCACGGGCAGCAGCACGAACAGCAGCAGTAGCACGATCGCCGGGGCCGCCAGCAGCCAGGCGATGCGGTCCTCGCTGCGCCGATGAAGGGCGGCGGCGCTCCGGACATTGCCCGCCACCGCGACGCTAGACATAGGCCGGCTCCTGGCGTGCGGGCGCGGCACTCGCCGTGCGCAACCGCCTTCCCTCCGGCCCGAAGACCATGGCCCGTTCGGGCAGAAGAAGGACACCCACCGGCATTCCAGCAATCAGATCCCTTGCTTCGTGCGGCGCCAGCTTGGCGATGACGATGTCGCCGGTCGCGTCTAGCCGGCAATGGGCGACGACCTCCGACCCGAGAAATTCGAGACGATCGATCCGCCCGCCAAGGCCGCTCCGCCCGCTGGGCGAAAGTTTGACGAATTCGGGCCGGATGCCGAGGCTGACCTGGCCATTGGCCACCTTCTCCAGCAGGGCCAGCCGGATGCCCTCGAAACTCACCCGACCGTCTTCGGCGAGCGCCGGTATGATGTTGATCCTCGGCTGACCGACGAAACGGGCGACCTCGATATGAGCCGGATCGTTGTAGATCGCTTCGGGCGGGGCGAGCTGCAGCAGATTGCCGCCGATCATCACCGCCACGCGGTCGGCCATCGATAGCGCCTCGGCCTGGTCATGCGTCACATAGAGCGTCGGCACGCCGGCGCGGCGGTGCAGTTCGACGATTTCGCCACGGGCATGGACGCGCAGATTGGCGTCGAGGTTGGATAGAGGTTCGTCCATCAGGAAAATGCTGGGATGGCGCACCATGGCACGCGCAAGGGCCACGCGCTGCCGCTGCCCGCCCGACATCTGACCAGGCTTCCGGTCGAGCAGATGATCGATCTTCAGCACAGTCGCCATCTCGCGGACATCGCGCAAAATGCCGGTGCGGATCTCTTTCTGGCCGGGCAGGATGGAGCCGACCAACGGCAGCCGCTGCGTCCGGCTCAACCGCTTCATTGCGAGCGGAACCGCGATGTTCTGGCCGGCCGTCAGATGCGGGTAGAGCGCGTAGGACTGGAACACCATCGCGATATTGCGGTCGGCCGCGGCAACCGCCGACATGTCCCTGCCGCCGACGAATATCTCGCCGCTGTCGGCATGATCAAGCCCGGCAAGAATGCGCAGCAAGGTGCTCTTGCCGCAACCCGAGGGACCGACCAAAGCGATGAACTCGCCTGCTTCGACATCAAGGCTGACGCCGTTCAGGACGGCATTGCCGCCAAAGGACTTGTTCAGACCGCGAAGCGAGAGAGCACTCATGAGGCGACCCTCTTTCGAACCTTGTGCGCTTCGTGCGGATAAACCTCCTCGACCACGTCGTCGAGGACATGGACGGTCATGCCGGGGATCGCGGCGATTTCACTGGTGACTGCGTCACCGAATTCATGCACGACCGCGCCAAGCAGCCGCTCGCCCGGCATGTCGCGCTCCATGTCGCCGACGACGAAGGCGGCCGACGGACCCCATACCAGCGCGGTGTTTTCGTATTTGCCTTGCCATGCCCGGTGCAGGTGACCGCTGGCGAACAGCGCCACATCATGGGCACCGATAAGATCGTAGAGACGCTGCCGCTGTGTCGGGCGGATGCTCCAGTAACCGGTATCGCCCTCGTCAGGTTCATCGATGAACAGCGGCTTGTGGGCGAAGACCGCGACGCGCCGACCGCCACGGCTTTCCAGGGCCGTACGCAGCCATTCGAACTGGCTCTCTTCCTCGGCATCATCAAAGCCCATCAGCAGGCTGTCGAGGCCGATAAATCGCCAATTTCCGGCGTCCTCCGTCCAATAATCAGGGCCAACCAACCGGCGCCAGCGTTCCAGCCGCCCGGCATTGACCGGCTGCAGGGAGCCGGGCAGATGGCCGACATCGTGATTGCCGGGTACAAGCAGCATCGGGGCCGAGATTTCCCGCATCAGCTCCATGCAGAAGCTGATGTCGGCATCCTTGTCGGCACCGTCGACGCTGAGATCGCCGGTATGGATGACGAGATCGGCGCCGCTCTGCTCGATCCAGGCGGCCAGCGGCTCCCAATTGCCGTTGAAATGCGGCTTGGTCGGGCTGAAATGCGTGTCGGTGATCTGGATTATTTTCATGCCGGCTCCACTGCGAGAGCCGGCTGCCGGAGAACCACCGGCGCGACTTCGCGTGGGTCTCCTTAGTGCCGTTACATGTCACTTCCTTAACAGGCAGGGGACAAATGTTCCCTGCCACGCCGATGAGCTGGCTGGCCGCTAGCTTTTCACCTCGAATTGCGGATCGACCGGGATCTGCATGGCCGTGACCAGATGATTGGTCTGGCCGGCGAGCCCGATGATCGACACCAGTTCGCCGTGCTGCGCATCGGTCATGCCTTTGGCGCGCGCGGCCGCCGTGTGCGAGTGGACGCAGTAGGAACAGCCATTGGCCGTAGATACCGCGATATAGATCATTTCCTTGGTCAAGGGGTCGATGGCGCTGTCGGCGACCATCACCACCTTCAACTGCTCCCATATCCGCTTCAGCGCCGCCGGATCATTGGCGAGCCCGCGCCAGAAATTGTTGACGAAATCTGATTTGCGTGTCGCACGGATATCGTCGAACACCGCTTTCACCGCCGGGATCTTCTCCATTTCGGCATCGCTGAGAAGTCTTATGGTGGCCATGGTCTGGTCCTTCGTTTGTTGCTTGAATCGGGTGACGAATAATCACCGCCAATCCATTCACTTGACTTACATTTTCGCCTTCCGCCGTAGTTCGACGGACGGGGCTAGGGTGTGTCGAGATTCAGGTCAGGCCGAGTCGAAAACGACGGGTTCCGAGAACCGGAGCGGAGCGTACTTTTCGTACGTGAGCACCGGAAGCGCAGGAAGCCGCCGTTTGCAGGCCGGCCTCACCTGAATACCGAGACACCCTAATGAACCGCCGCGTACATGATCCTCTCCTCCGTCGCCTCGGCCGGCGAAAACTCCTCGACGATGCGCCCTTGCCGGCACACGAGAATGCGATCGGACAGGTTCATGATCTCCGGCAGGTAAGACGAGATCACCACCACCGCGAGCCCCTCATCGGCCAGCCGGTTGATGATCTGGTGGATTTCGGCAATCGCACCGACATCGACGCCGCGTGTCGGTTCGTCGAAGATGACGATGCGCGGCTGCTGCACCAGACCCTTGCCGATCACCACCTTCTGCTGGTTGCCGCCGGACAGTTCTACCACGCGAGCATTGTCGTTGATCGCCTTGATGTTCAGCGTCTTGGTCCATTCCGCCGAAAGCTGGCGCATCTCCTGCTGGTTGATCACCCAGGCCTGTTCGCGGCCCGCCGCCAGCAGCCCGCCAAAGAGGTTCTCGGCAATGCCCATCGTCTCGAAGATGCCTTCGCTCTTGCGGTCCTCGGTGACATAGACGATGCCGTCCGCCACCGCTTCGCTCGGCACGAGATAGCGCACCGGTCTGTCGTCGAGTTCGATCGTGCCGCCGCGCAGGAAATCACGCTTGTAGATGCCCGACACGATCTTGAAGGTCTCGGTGCGGCCTGAACCGATCAGCCCGAACACGCCGGTGATCTGGCCTTCGAAGATCGAGAAGGAATTGTTGCGCACGACATTGCCCATCGAAATGTCCTGCACCGAGAGCACCTTCTTGCCGGCCTTGCGCAGCTTGGCCTCATCGCGCTGGCGGTAGATCTGTCCCGACAGCGTGCGCCCGACCATCGCGGCAACGATCTTGTCGCGGTCGAAGGCCGAGGTGTCGTCGGTGACGACCAGCTCGCCGTCGCGCAGTATTGTGATGCGGTCGGCAATCATCAATGCTTCTTCCAGCGCGTGGCTGATGAAGACGATCGACACACCGTTCGCCTTCAGCCGCCGGATCAGCGCGAAGAAATGCCGCTTCTCCTCCGGCGTCAGCGTCGCTGTCGGCTCGTCGAAGATGATGATCTCGGCATTGTGGTGGACGGCGCGCGCGATCTCGACCATCTGCCGCTTGGCGGCACCCAGTGTTGCCACCATGGCGTTCGGGTCGACGGGAAAATTCAGCGACTGCAGGAACTGCTGTGCTGAAATATACGTGCCGCGCAGCCTGTTGAGGAATTTTTCAGTACCGAGATAAAGGTTCTGCGCCACCGTCATCGACGGCACCAGGCTGGTCTCCTGGAACACCATGGCGATACCCGCCTCGAGCGCGGCATGCGGCGAGGCGTAGGCGATCTCCCGGCCTTTGTGGAACATCTTGCCTGATGTGGCATCGACCACGCCGGCGATGATCTTGGTCAGTGTCGACTTGCCGGCACCATTCTCGCCGAGCAGCGCATGGATTTCCCCCTTGCGCAGTTCGAAGCTGACGTTCTTCACCGCGGGCACGCCACGGTAAGTCTTGGTGACATTCTCGAGGCGAACGATCGGTTCCATCAGAAACCTCCCGAGGCGAGGTCGACGGCCAGCACGCAATCGCCACCCCTGGAAGCGATGTACAGTTCGCCGCCCTTCTCCGCCACGCTGCAGATGCCATGGCGCGTACCGTTGGCGCGGCTGTGCAGGCTGAATTGCGGCTGCATGTTCTGATCGAGCCTGACCACCAGCCCGTAGGAGCGGCTGGGCGACCACGGCTTATGGATGCCCATCGTGCGGATGCCGCCGCATTGCAGTGGTTCGAGGAAGCTGCGGTTGGAGGCCAGCGCCGGCGCGATCCAATAGGCCGGCGGCACCTGGTCGATCATGTCCTGGCGGTAGTGCGTCTCCTGCAGCACAAATTCGATCAGCCGGTTGCGCGGGGCGAACAGGGTCAGCCACGCCCCGCCATCGCCGGCGGGCGACAGCCGCGCGGGATAGCCTGGCAGATGCGTCAGCGCGGTTGAGCGGCTGCCGGTCGCGGCATCGAAACGGACAAGCTGATGGCGCCAGCTTTCGCTGACCAGCACATCCCTGCCAAGGATGTGAAGCCCGTAGGGAAAGGCGATGTCGCCGGCCACCTTGCGGAACTCGCCACCCGCCGCGTCCCGTTTCCAAAGCGAACCGGACGCGCCTTTTTTCATCAGATCGGCAGCCCATTGCGACGGCGCGAATTCGGCCGAACCATTGGCCAGCCACAGCGTGCCGTCTTCTGCATAGGCAAGCGCGGTGATGCAGTGGATCCCCGCCGCCAAAAACACCTCCCTGCCCGCGATCAACAGCTTGCCGCTCTCCAGCCCCACCGTCAGTTCGCCTGAAGGCGACAGCGCCAGCGCCGTGACGGGAGACGGAAAGGCCTCGACCACGACAGGTTCCACGCCAACAGCAATCGCGTAGATGGCGTTGCCGCTGGAGGCCAGCACCCGGCCATCGGCAACCAGCAGATTGTCCGGCTCGGTCAATTCGGCGAAAGCCGGCGCGTCATCGAGCCGCGTGTTGGGACGGAAGGCGCCGTCGAGCGGCGGGATGGTCACCGCCTTGCCGCGAAACATATCCAGGATCGGGTCGAGGATCATGGTTTTGCTCCCCAATAGGAAGCGGGGCTGGTCCAGTTCGGGTCGGCGCCCGAAATCTTGTAGCGGCCGATGCGGTTGTTGAGGATGCCGCCAACGAACAGGAAACCCTTGTGTTCGCGCATCGAGGTGACCATCGGATGCGCGCCGCCCGTCAAGTCGCCCATCGCCTCGACGATGCCGCCCTTCTCGTTGAATTTCACCACGCCGCCGGTGTTGATGTTGGGGAACAGCCACTCGTCCTGCGGCAGCCGGCGCGTCATGCGCTTGCGCATGTCGGGGTGGCGCAGCGAGAGGTCGAAGCTCGGCGTGCGCATGCCCAGCCACGCCATCCAGTAATTGCCGTCCGAGGCGCGGTTGATGTTGTCGGGATAACCCGGCATGTCGCGGATGACGCATTCGGCGGTGCCGGCCTTCGGCCCTTCCAGCCAATAGCGATGCACGCGGCAGGCCCAGCTTTCGGCGAAGAACAGCGACTTGCCGTCATGCGCAATGCAGACACCATTGGTGTAGCGGTAGCCGTCGAGCAGCGTCTTCGTCGAGCCATCCCTGGGATCGTAGACCAGCAGCCGGCCGGTGGCACGGTTCTCGATCGAGTCCAGCGCCCAGTCATGGGCGTCGTATCGCTTCGTCGAATCCGTGAAATAGATGCGGCCGTCGGGCGCGATGTCGCAATCATTGGGGTCGCGCAGCCGAGCATCGTCGACGATCGAGGTCCAGGAGCGTGATGTCTCCGCCGACAGGCGTTTCACCTCGCGGTCCGGCGAAACCGAATATAGTCCCATGGCGCCGACGCAGCTGATCAGATTGCCCGATCTGTCGAAGGCCAAGCCCAGTGGAAAACCGCCAATATGGGCGAATACTTCCGACCTGACATAATCCGGCGCGAAGAAGCGGACGATCTCGCCATGGCGCGTGCCGCAATAGAGATGGTCGTCGCGGTCGAGGATGACGTCCTCCGGCCCTTCCAGTTCGCCGAGCCCGATATGGTCCGCCGCAGACAGCCGGTTGTCGAGCGCGTAAGGCGTGCCGGAGCCCGGCACCGCGGACTGTGTTTCGCCCATCTTGAGATAGACCGGCGCGACATAGACTTCGTTCAGCACCTTGTGGCGGTTCTTCAGCCAGCGGATGTCGATGGTCACCGCCACCGCCAGCATGATGCCGAGCACCATCTGGTTGGTGCCGGTGCCGTAGCCCAGCCGGATCAGCCCGTTGGTCATGGTCAGCACGATGATGGCGCCCATCAGGCCCTTGATCACCGAGCCGCGCCCACCGCCGAGGCTGACGCCGCCGACCACCGCCGCGGTCAGCGCCATGATCTCCAGGTTCAGGCCCGTACCCGGCCCTGCCCCGCTCAGCCGGCAGGCGATGAGAAAGCCGCCGATCGAGGCGCAGAAGCCGGAAAAGACATAGGTCATGAACACGGTGCGGCGCACGCGGATGCCGGCATTATGCGCCGAGCGCCTGGAACCGCCCACCGCCAGCACGTGCCAACCGGGCCGCGATCGTGTCAACGCGATATGGGTGACGATGGCCAGAATGATCGCCAGCCACACCGAGACGGAGAGGCCCCAGAAGGTGCTGTCGCCGATGAAATCCAGCACCTTCGACGTCGCGGTGGAAAGTTGCACGTCGGCTGCATAGCTGGTGACCAGGATGTCGAACAGCGCCCGGCCGAAGATGAAGGTGACCAGCGTGGTGAGGAAGGCGCGCAGCCTGAGATAGCCGACAAGGTAGCCATTGATCGCCCCGAACACCAGGCCGGTGGCCAGCGAGGCTGCCAGCGCCAGCCAGATCGACTGTTCGAGGATGAAGAAGACATAGACGGCGGAGAAGCAGGACAGCGCGAAGATCGAGCCGACCGAGAGATCGATGCCGCCGCCCAGCATCACCACGGTCATGCCGGTGACCACCATCGAGAATTCACCGAGCTGGCGGGTCGATTCCTGCAGCGAAGTCAGCTTGAAGAAGCCCGGAATGATCGAGCCGAAGGTCGCCAATGTCACCACCAGCGCCAGGAACGGAATGGCGTTGTCGGTCCAGCGCTTGGTCAGGATCTCGCCGACCAGATGGTCGGGCACGAGATTGTAGCGCCAGGACTGGAGGCGTTCGCGAAAGCTCATCAGGTCACTGCTGCAAGAGATGGAGAAAGATGTGGTCGGCATCCGAGGGGCAATCGGTCAAGGTTTGCGCTGCCCCTCACCCTTACCCTCTCCCCGCGAAGGACGGGGAGAGGGGGTCGTCAACGTTGCGTCTAGTCCCTTCTCCCCGTCACTATACGGGGAGAAGGTGCCGGCAGGCGGATGAGGGGCAGCGCCCAACTCAGGAAAGCCGGCCCTACTTCGCCGCCGCTTCGGCCTGCAGCGCCTTCAGGTCCCAGCAGCTGTCGGGCTTGAGGTCGGCCTTGGTCGTCGCCTTCTCCAGCGTGTAGATGTAGGTGTGCGAGGTGCCGGCCGGCTGGCCGCTCTGCAGCAGGTATTTGATGATGGCGTTCATGTCGCCCGACTGCCGGGCAAGTTCTGTCATGACGACAGCACCGTAAGTACCGTCCTGCAGCTTGTCGCAATCGGCCGCCTTTTCGCCGCCGCCGGTGGTGACCAAAAACACCTTGCCGTCGAGCTTGGCGTCGCGGATCGCGGCGGATGCGCCAGTGGCGTCACCATCCCAGAAATCGATGATCGAGCAGATGTCCGGGTTCTGTTGCAGCATGGTCGTCGTCACGTTGCGCGACGTCGTCGCATCCCAGTTGGAGTCGGGCTTGGCCACGACCTTGAACTCGGGGTGCTTGTCGAGCACTTTCATAATGCCGGCATATTGATAAAGGCTGGACGAGTTGGCCTGGTCGCCCTGCACCAGCCCGATCTTCTTGGACGAATTCTCGCCGCAGCCCTTGATCGCGGCTTCGGCTTCGAGCTGGCCGAGCCGGTCCCAGTCGCTGCCGACGAAGGCGTCGGCGGGGAAATTCGCCGGGTTGTCCACGAGGATCACATAGGTGCCGGCGGCCTGCGCCTTCTTCATCAGCTTGGAGTAGGAGTTGAGGTCCGGCGCATGGATGATCAGCACATCAGGCCTGGTGTCCGACGAGATCGCATCGGTGATCGCCTGCGCGCCGGCATCGACCACCCAGTTCGGATCGCGCGTCTCGAACGTGCCGCCCCAGGCCTCGACCTCCTTCTTCAGGTAGTGCGCCCAGCCTTGCGCCAGGTCGAAACCCATCGCCAGCGGCACCAGCATGACGCGCTTGCCTTTCAGCGCTTGTGCATAGGCAGCAGGCCCCGGATCGTCAGCGGCGAAAGTCGGCGCCACGAAGGCGGTGACGGCAAGGGCCGTGGCCGCCGCCATGAGTGTTCTGATCAGTTTCATGTCTCATCCTCTGGTTCGGTTTTCACTGCCGGAAGATCGTCCCGATCCCACCGGGTACCCCGAGCAAGATGGGCTAGCCCATCTGCTCTAAATGTCACCCTGCTGCGCGGTCTGTTCGTCGCGCGGATTGATGATGCCGTCGACGATGATGGCGCCGAGCAGGATCGCCGCCTTGATCAGGTTCTGGTAGAGCAGCGGAATGTCGATGATGGTCATGGCGTTGAGCAGGATGCCGATCAGAGCTGCCCCGACCAGCACGTTGCGCACCCCGCCTCGTCCGCCCGACAGGCCGATGCCGCCGATCACTGCCACCAGCACGATGTCGTAGAGCAGCGTCGAATTGACGACCCGGGTGTTGATCGAATGCAGGCTGGCCGCCGTCAGCAGGCCGGCGATCAGTGCCACGCAAGCGGACAGCACATAGCGCAGCACCAGCATTGGCCGCACCGGAATGCCGATGTTGCGCGCCGCAACCGGATTGTCACCGGCGAAATAGATGTAGCGGCCCCATTTGGTGTAGCGCAGGAACAGGAAGAACAGGAAGGCGAGCCCCGCGAAGACGAACACCTCGATCGGAACGTCGAGGAAGCGCAGACCGCCGAGCAGTTCCACCCAATGGCCCTGCGGCACCGGCACCGCGTCTTGCGTGATCAGTTGCGAGCGGACATAGCCGAAGACGAAGGAGCCGGTCGCCAGCGTCACGAAGATCGCCGGCACATCGGCGTAGGCGACGAGAAAGCCGTTGAGCAGGCCGATGGCGAGCACGCCGGCCAGCACGTAGGCGAAGGCCAGCCCATCCGGCGTTCCGGTGTTGAGCAGTTGCAGATACCAGGCGACCGACATCGCCATGATCGCCACCGCCGACAGGTCGATGCCGCGGCCGATGATGACGACCGCCATGCCCAGCGCCAGAATACCCAGCACCGAGACCGAGCGGACGATGGCGACGAGATTGTTGGGATCGATGAAGCCAGGCAGGGCTATAGCCGCGGCAACGAACAGCACCACCGCTATGGCGAAGACAATGCCTTCCTGATTCAGGCTCCTGAAGTTCAGCCAGCCGGCCATGTTCATTGTCTGCTTTCACCCCGGTGGCAGCGCTGCCACCCCTGGGGGAGAAAGCTAATCGGCTCAGCGCCGTTTCGTCAAATGAATCCGCGTTCAAAACGCGGGCCCGCGACGGGATTCGCAAAGTGGACGCATTGATTGCCGAATCTGGCGCAATGCATGGAAACTTCAACGTTTTTGGTAATTGGTTGCGCCATCGCGGCGCTTGGCGAAAGCACAGCACCAAGGCGAAAGGCGAAGACGGAATTTAACCCTGCGATCGGCGGGGAAATTCGATTTCAGTTCCCGGCCATGTGGCCGGAAACCTCGGCGCCGGCGGTCCTCGGCAACACCAGGAAACGGAACGACGCCACCAGCCCGATGACGCCGATCACCAGGAAGGCTGCTCGAAAATCGACGAGATCGAGCGCCGTCCGGTCCCTGGCGATCTGCGACAGATTGAGGATCGCCGCCGCCACGGCGACGCCGAACAACATTGAGATCTGCTGGAGCATTGAGGACAACGTCGCCGCGGAGCTGCGCTGCCCGGCGGCGATATCGGCAAAGGCCAGCGTGTTGAGCGCGGTGAACTGCATCGAGCGCGACAGGCCAGCGATCAGCATCAGCGCCACCACCAGCGCTTGTGGCGTCTGCGGTGAGATCGCGGCGCAAGCCATGATCGATGCGGACGCGATGATGCCGTTGACGACCATCACCGAGCGGAAGCCGAAGCGGCGCAGCGTCGGCGTCGTCACCGTCTTCATGCCGAGATTACCGAGGAAATAGGCCAGGATCATCATGCCGGCATCGACGGGCGAGAGACCGAAGCCGACCTGGAACAACAGCGGCAAAAGGAACGGCGTGGCGTTGATCGCGACGCGGAAGATGGTGCCGGCGGCGAGCGTCGAGATGGCGAAGGTCAGCACCTTGAAGGACGACAGGTCGAGCAGCGGATGCGGCGCGCGACGGAGATGGCGCACCGCCAGCCAGCCGATGACAATCCCCGCCGCGATCAGCCCTATAGTCGGCCAGGCGCCATCCTCCGGATGCGCGATGCGCTCGAGCCCGTAGAGCAGGCAGGCGAGCCCCAGCGACGTCAGGAAGAAACCCGGCCAGTCGAGCGGCTTGGGATCGGCTTCACGGTCGCCCGGGATGAAGCGGGCGACCAGCGCCAGCCCGATCATGCCGAGCGGAATGTTGATGAAGAAATTCCAGTGCCAGGACAGATAGGTGGTGATGAAGCCACCAAGCACCGGCCCGACCACGGGCGCGAACAGCGCCGGCCAGGTGATCAGCGCCGTGGCGTTGAGCAATTCGGATTTGGATGCGTTGCGCAGCACCAGGATACGGCCGACCGGCGTCATCAGTGCGCTGCCCAGACCCTGCACGGCGCGGGCAACGACGAATTCAGTCAGGTTCTGCGAGAGACCGCAGGCGAGCGAAGCCAGAGTGAACAGAGCGATGGCCGCGAGAAAAATGTTGCGTGCGCCAAAGCGGTCGGCGAGCCAGCCCGACAGTGGCACGAACACCGCCATGGTCAGCATGTAGACGGTGATGCCGGTGCTCATCGCCACCGCCGGCACACCGAAAGAGGCGCCCATCTGCGGCAGCGAGGTCGAGATGATCGTCGAATCCAGCAGTTGCATGAAGAAGGCGATGGCGACGATCAGCGCCACACGCCGCGAATTCCCGGTTGGGTCGGCTGAAGCTTCGGTCTCGGAAATGGCAGTCATGACGGACCGCTTTGAACAGCATTTGGCCGACTCCGTCCAGACAAGAGCCAACAAACTTTCGTGTGGCGTCGCGGCCTGTTATGGATGAGCGGGGTTGCTGAGGAACGCAGACGCATGAAGCCCATCTACATCGACTACCTCAACGCCCTCGACATCGAAGCCCTTGCCATGACCGATGCAGAAATCATCGGCGCGGTCGAGGCCGGGCTCGTTGCGCAAGGCAAGGGCCAGACAGTGATCGAGCCGCGTGTCCATCTCGAACCCGACCCATCCTTTCACGGCCATTTCAATGTCTTGCGCGGCTATGTTGCGCCGCTCGATACGGCCGGAGTGAAGATCGTCGGCGACTATGTCGACAATTACCTGCACGGCCTGCCCTCGGAATTCGGCATCCTCAATTTGTTCGATCCACGCACCGGCGCGCCGCGCGCCATTCTCGACGCCACGGTCATCACCGACATGCGCACCGGAGCCGTCACAGCCATCGGTGCCAAACACCTGGCGCGCAAGAGTTCGAAAGTGCTGGCCCATATCGGCGCGCGTGGCACCGCCTATTGGAACGTGCGCCTGCTCGACCATCTCTTCGATTTCGACGAAATCCGCGTCCATTCGCGCCGGCCGGAAAGCCGCGACGGCTTTGCCGCAAAACTCTCCGCCGACCTTGGCAAGCCCGTCAGAGCGATGGCCGACTGGGAAAGCTGCGTCAAGGGTGCCGACATCGTCGTCGAGGCCTCGCGCCTGCCCGAGCCGCAGCCGCTGCTCAAGACCGAATGGATCAAGCCGGGCGCGCTGGTGGTGCCCTATGGCACGATGAGTGCCGTGGAGCTGTCGCTGACCGACATCATGCAGAAGATGGTCGTCGACGACTGGGGCCAGTGCAAGGGCGGCAAGTTCGGCTCGCTGCGCGAGCATGTCGAGACAGGGCGGCTGAGCGAAAAGACGCTGCATGCCGAGCTCGGCCAGATCGCCGCCGGCCTCAAGGTTGGTCGTGAACGCGACGACGAAACAATCCTGTTCTGGCATCGCGGCCTGTCATTGTCCGACATCGCGTTGGGCAAGGCGATGCTGGCCAAGGCGCAGGCGCAAGGCATCGGCCAGAGGTTGCGTTTCGCATGAGCGCGCTCGTCCTCACCGGGGCTGGCGTCAGTGTCGGCGATGTCGCCGCCGTCGCCCGCGAGGCACGCAAGGTGGAGATCGGAACCGATGTCATCGGCAGGCTGGAGAAGGCGCGAAAAATGCTCGACCAGGCCGCCGCCGCCGGCCAACAGATTTACGGCCTGAACACCGGCCTCGGCGCCAATCTCGGCACATCGGTCGAGGGTGATGCGAGCGCCTTCCAGCGCCAGTTGCTGGAAGGCCGCAGCGGTGCGGTCGGCGAGGCCCTGCCGATCGAGGCCGTGCGTGCCACCATGCTTGCCCGCCTGACAATGCTGTCGGCCGGCGGGTCCGGCCTTTCGCCGCCGGTCTTTGTCGCTTTGGTCGATGTCCTCAATGCCGGCGTCCATCCGGTTATGCCGTCGCTGGGCTCGATCGGCGCCGGCGACCTTGTGCTGATGACCGCGCTCGCCCGCCTGCTGATCGGCGAAGGCGAAGCCGATTATCAGGGAAGGCGCATGCCGGCAGTCAAGGCGCTGATGATGGCCCGCCTCGGCCCGATTGGGCTGGCGCCCAAGGACGGGTTGTCGCTGATCAACGCATCCGCCGTATCCGCCGGCAGCGGCGCGCTTGTGGTCACGGATGCGCTGTCGGCCCTTGCCCAGCAGCAGCAGGCCGGCGCGCTGACCATGGAAGGTTTTGGCGCCAACCGCACCATCCTCGATCCGCGCCTGCACATGGCACGGCCGGCCGCCGGCCAGCAGGAAGCCGCCAAGGCGCTGCACGATCTTCTCGCCCGCGACGAAGCGCCGGCGCCCACCGCCATACAGGACCCGCTGTCGATCCGCTGCATGCCCTCGATCCACGGCGCGCTGATCGAGGCGATCAACCAGGCAAGACGAGCCGTCGAGATCGAACTGAATGCCGCCGCCGACAACCCGCTGGTTCTGGGCGACGATGAGCTTGTGCTGTCGACCGGCAACTTCCACACGGCGGCGTTGGCGCTCGCCTTCGAGACGCTCAGCCTGGCAATCGCTCAATGTGCCGCCGCCAGTGTAGCCCGCTTCATCCAGCTCACCGGCTCGGGCCGCAACGGCTTGCCGAAATATCTGTCGCCGATCGGTGGCGCCTCGGCCGGTTTCGTGCCGTTGCAGAAGACGGCGACATCGATCCTGGCCGCCATCCGCCACAAGGCCAATCCGGTAATGCTCGATTTTCTCCCGGTTTCGGAAGGTGTCGAGGATCACGCCACCCAGTCACCCCTCGCCGTTTCGAAATGCGCCGGGATGATCGCGCTGTGGCGGCGGCTGATCGCCTTCGAACTGATGGCCGCCGCCCAGGCCGTCGACCTGCGCGATGGGCTGACGCTGGCACCGCAAACCACGCACGTTCAGACAGCCGTGCGCGGGCTCGTCCCAATCCTGAAGGAAGACAGGCCGCTCGGCATCGATGCCGAAGCACTCTGCGCCGCGCTCACAGGCGGCACATGGCAGGCCCTATGCCGTTTATGACGTGCCATCAATATGCCGACGTAGGGTCATCAGAAAATCTTTTATTCGGATAGAGACGCTTCTTCTGCCGCCTCAGCTCATAGAAAAGCGTACCGTGTATTCCGTTTACTTCAGATTTCTTTTGCAAGCCTTTATTTAAAGAATACACAACCTGTCCGGCCCTCTTACGCCCAACACGCTTGATGAAATCTTCAATGAACTCTATGTCCTGACCATTCGGAAAAATCAATTCAAAATCCTCATCCGACACTGCATAGATATTGTAGGCGGTGTTGATGGCTCCATCGATCAACTGAACATTTTTCATTGACGCATTGCTCCCGAAAAGTCGTTTGGCCCATGCACCGGAAACCAGCAACCGACCTTAAGACTGGCCGACCTTGTCGAGGAACAGCTTTAGCTCGGCCGGGTCCATGTGCACGATGTGCCTGTCCTCGGGATAGGTGCCGCTGTTGACGTCGGCGACATACTCCGAGAACGCCGCCACTCGCTCCGCCTGCAGCCGGTCATACTCGGCGGCGAAGTTGCGATAGACCTTGGAGTGGCGCGGCATGTGGCCCCGGTTCTGGCCGAGGATGTCGTCAGCGAACAGATATTGCGCGTCGCAGCCTGTGCCCGCCCCCATCGACAGCATGATCAGCGAGGTGCGCTCCGAGATCGCCTTGGCGACCTCGACCGGCACGACCTCGATCTCGGCGCCGATGGCGCCGGCCGCCTCCAATTGCTTCACCGCCTCGAACACCTGCATGGCCGTATCGGCGGACTTGCCGACCGCCTTGAAACCGCCGGTCCAGGTCGCGCGGGAGGGAATGAGGCCGACATGGCCGATGACGGGGATAGCATCGTCCGCCATCCGCTTGATGGTTGCGTAGCCGGCGCTGCAATAGACCGCGTCGGCGCCTGCCTTGTAGAGCCGGAAGGCCCAACGCAGAAAATCGTCCGATGTGCCGATTTCGTAGAAATTGTCCCCCGGCATGGTGAACAGGCTGGGTGCCGCATCGCGGTATTGCGGATTGAGCACCAGCTCGGGCGGCACCGAGACGATGTCGACCCCTGCCCGCTCGGCGGCTTCCGCCTCGTCCAGGGTCAGCACGCGCAGCATGGTCAGCTGACGCTTGCCTTTCATGGCGCGCAGGTCGGCGACGGTCGGTCTCTTTCGGCTCATGGAACTCTTTCCTTGATTTGCTGGTGCCGGCTCTTCAGCCGATCTCGATCATCACCTTGCCAGCTTCAATCCGGACTGGGTAGGTCTTGAGGTTGACGCAGACCGGTGCGCCCTTGGCCTGGCCGGTCTTGTAGTTGAAGCGGCCATTGTGCTTGGGGCATTCGATGATGTCGTCCATGACAAGCCCGTCGGCCAGATGCGCCTTTTCATGTGTGCAAAAACCATCTGTGGCGAAGAATTCGTCGTCCGGCGAGCGGTAGATCGCGAAGGTGCGGCCGCCATGGTCGAAGCGGATGACATCCTCTTCCTCGATGTCGTCCACCGCGCACGCTTCAACCCAATCCGCCATTTCAATCTCCTGCAACCACTCGCGACCGCTATTCGGCCGCCGCCGACATATCGACCTCGTGGAACTCGCCGCGATACGGCCTGGCCGTCGGCGGCAATTCGCGCTTGAGGTAATAGTCCTCGTATTTCAGCTGCCTGAGCAGGACCGGCCAAACCTCGCGGTAGGCATGCCACATCGACGGATTGGGCTCCGGCAGATCATGCTTGATCAGTTCGTGCAGCCTGGGCAGCGCGTGATACGGCACCATCGGGAACATGTGGTGCTCCACGTGGTAATTCATGTTCCAGTAGATGAACCGGCTGATCGGGTTCATGTGGACGGTGCGCGTGTTCAGCCGGTGGTCGACGACATTGTCGGCCAAGCCGATATGCTGCAGCAAGCCGGTCGTCACCATGTGCCAGGTGCCGTAGAGGCGCGGCAGGCCGATCAGCACCAGCGGTATCCACGACCTCAGCGCGATCGCGAGGGCGATCGTCGCGACATAGATCGCAACGTGCCAGCGAGCCGCGACCACGGCCTTATGCTGCTCCATCTCGGGGATATAGCTCTTCTCTTCGTCGGACAGTGTGCCTGATGCCTGGCGCACCAGCGTCGGCAGCGAATAGCGGAAATCGAGAATGCCGGTGAGGGCAAGCGCCGCCTTCAACAGGTCCGGCGGGCGCATGACGGCGATCTCGGCATCGCGGCCGACGATGATGGTGTCGGTGTGATGGCGGGCATGGCTCCAGCGCCATTGCACGGGATTGCGCATCAGCATGAAGGAGGCGATGTGGTAGACGACATCGTTCATCCAGCGCGTGCGAAAGGCCGTGCCATGGCCGCACTCGTGCCAGCGCGAGTCGCTCGACGAGCCGTAGAGCACGCCGTAGACGAACAGGAACGGCACCACCCACCACGAACCCCAGAACCAGACGATGCCGGCGGCCGAACCCAGTATCGCGACAATCCAGATGATGGTGTCGCGGATCGCCGGGCCGTCGGAACGCTGCATCAGTTCCTTCATCGCCTTGCGTGGCACGTCCGTGTGGTACCACTCAGCCGAGGCAAGCCCGGTCTCGATCGCCGTCCTGGTGCTTTCGCCGACTAGGCTGTAGTCGCGCTTTTTCGCCATCGTCTTCTCCCGCTGGCCTCAAAGGCCGTTGGCGCGGAATTTCCCATCCAGAAATGTTTTGGCGCGCGGCACGTCGTCCTCGGTCAAGTGCTCAATGATGACCGGGATGTTCGGGTGCTTCTCGCTGAGCCGCTTGAGATAGAGATCATAGTTCAGCGAGCCGAGACCAGGTGCGGGCAGTTCGATCTCGCCGACGCCACGGAATGTCAGCCCCTCATGCGCGTTCTCGTCGCCGATGTCGGCATGTTTTTCCGACTTGTCGCCACCCGAACGCTTGACGTCCTTGGCGTGCGCGATCCTGATCTTGTCGGTCAGCGTGTCGAACACCTGGTTCAGCACCTGGTCCATGCGATCGATGTTGTGCGCCTCGAAATAATTGGTCGGATCCATCAAGAGGCCGAGCCCGGGGTGATCGACCTGCGCGAACATTTTCACCGTCTCTTCGACCGAGCCGACGACGTTATTGACATAGGTTTCGAGCAGGAAGACCGCGCCGTGGTCATAGGCCGTCTGGGCAAGGTCGGAGATGACCTTGCGGCATTCCTCGAACCCCTCTTCGGTCTTGTTCCTGGGATGATGCACCCAGTCGGATTCGGTATTGTAGGTGCCGGTTTCGGAGATCACATAGGGCGAGCCGAAATCGCGCGCGTTGCGGATGATCTCCTTGAGATAGCCGACGCGCCTGTCGCGCTCGGTTTTGTCAGGATGGATGATGTTGGTGTAGCCCGACACGCAGCAGACCGGCAGATTGTGGTCGCGGAAGACGTCGCGCACCTTCCTGGCCTTGTCCTTGGTGATCTGCCCGGCCGACAGGTCAATATCCCTGAAATGCAGGTCGAGTTGCACCGTGTTGAAACCGAGCGCGCGGATGCGCCTGGCGGCTTCCTCCAATTCATAGGGGAAATAGCCGGTGAAAATTCCTGCCTGCATCATGGGTGAAGTCCTCCCGGTAAGCGATTTAGACGCCATGCTGTTAGGCGACAGACATTCAGTTGGTAGCGATCTCGGAAAGCCTGACCGTGCGACCTTCACCCATCGAGCGGTAGCCGGCTTCGACCAGCGCCATGGTCTTGACGTTGTCGGCAATCGACAAAGCCGGCGGCGTGCCCGTCTTCACCGCATACTGAAGCTGCTCCATGACGCCGATGAAAGCATGTGGGAACCACATCGTCTCCCAGCTTGGTCTGACCCATTCTCCACCGGTCGTTTCGGTGGAGGCATAGGTCAAGGTCGATGCAACGCCCGTCGGCCAGCCGATCGTGCCCTTGGCGACGCCCTTGGTGCCGTCGACACGCCAGTTGATGTGCTGGTCGTCCTTGTAGCCCTCCTGGCGCGGACCGGACCAGACATCCTCGAGCGACACGGCAAGCACGCCGGTGGGGAAACGCAAGGTCGAGACGGTGATGCCGTCCGAATGGTCGAACGTCGTGCGCGGATCCTTGCGCGCCAGCGTGGTGATCTCGTCGGGATCGCCGAACAGGAAGCGCAGCACGTCGAGGTGATGCACGCTCATATTGGCGAGCGTCAGCCGGTCGTAGCCCTGAAGGAAGGTCTGCCAGTGCGGGATGGCATGCATGTCGATCTGCGCGAAGACGATGTCGCCCAACGCGCCGCTGTCGATGATCTGCTTCAACACGCGCATCGACTGGTCGTAGCGCATGTTCTGGTTGACCGAGAGGATCTTGCCGGCCTTCGCCGCCTCGTCGCGCAGCTTGACGGCTTCCTCGACCGACAGCGCCAAAGGCTTCTGCGCCAGGATCGCCTTGATGTGCTTCTGCTTCAGCGCATGGCGGATCAACGCCGGCTGCTGGTCGGGAGGAAAGGCAAGGTCCACGATCTCGACATTGCCATCTTCGATCAGCTGCTCCGGCGTGTCGTGCACGGCGGGAATTGCCCAGCGCCTCGCCACCTTCTCCGCGCTGGCCTTCGTGCGCGACGCGATCGCCACCACTGGAAATTCGGCCTGCGCATAGGCAGCCAGGTGGCACTCGGCCATGATCATGCCGGCGCCGACGCAGCCGATCCGGTATTCCCTGACGCGCACCTCGACGTCCGGTTTGAAATCCGTGCTCGCCATCCAGTCCTCCTAGAGAACAGGATATAACGTCAAGGACCCGGCGTCGGCCAAGGCCTGCACCATCATTTCCCATCAGGACGGTGCAGGTGACAGCTGCGGAATCCAAAGCAAGAAAAGCTGCGTCAGACCGCAGCTCCCCCGGCGGTCGCCGCATCGACAAGGCTAACTATCGCCTCGCCATCCGCACCGACACCGACCGCAATACGCCCGCCGGAAGGCAGGCCCGCAATGTCACAGACCACCAGCGGCATGCTGATCGCATAAAGGAACTCCGCCACGATGGCTCCGACCGCCAGGATCGGGTCCGGCCGCTCGAGAAGGACGCCGGCCGGTGCCGTGCCCCTGCGGATTGCCTCGGCCAGCACTGAGGAAGAAGAAGACGATCCACGCCCGCCCGGCATGACCAGGATCTTGCCGGCGACATTCTGGCCAAGATCGGGATGGGAATGGTCGATGATATCGCCGGTCTCCACGTCGATGCCGCCCCAGAAGCTGAGCGGCTGCGAAATCACCAAGGCCTGCCCTTCCGCGATGCCGGCCAGCTGGAATGTACCGGATCGCTCAGTAACTTCCAGTTCCACCGGCCGCGTCATAATGCACTCCGCACGACATGCCCGGCCGCGGCGGACTGGATGCAGTCCCTCATCTCGGCGAAGGCGACGGTCACGCCGATATTGCCCGGCGCATAATGCGCCCATTTGCCGGAATTGGTCATCACCACACCGTCGAGGCGTTCGAGGATCGAAGTGACGTAGGTACAGGTGTCGGCGACCGGAATCAGGCCGAACGCCTCCATCCCGTCGAGCGCGCCCTCCTCCTGCAGCCGCATCAGCGTCGCTCGGCCCGTGTTGACATAGATCGGGATGCCCCTGCCCGGCGCGACGGTGCGCAGCAGCGGTAAAAGGCGCATCCATTCTTCATGCGAGAAATGCGGCGTGCCCAGTGAGACGGCCGAAAGCGGCGCGCCATCGGGCACTCCAGACAGCCTGGAAAGCGCATGATCAATGTCGGCGCGACTGATGCGAAACATCTCTTCCGGGGCGTGACCGTGGAACGCCTCTTCGAGCGTCCCCGCCTCGGGCGTGATGCCAACCACATGGAACAATGCCACCGCGCCGGTCGTTGCCGCCGCCGCGCCCAGCGCCTTCAGCTGGTCCTCGTCGCGTGGTTGCGGCAGGCCTGATATGACCGGAATGCGATCGCCGCTCGCTTGCCCGATGATCAGCCCGACGCCGACGAACAGGCTGTCGCTTGGTTCCGGGTCGGCGATGTCCATTTCGAACAGGATGCGGCCGCGCCGGTTCTCGCTGAGATGCAAGCCCCAGGCCGGCGCGCGCCCAGTCATGGCGCAGCACAGATCGATAAAATCGCCATAGCGGTTGGTGCGCGCACCGATCACCGAATTGGCGAAAACGATGGCGTTGGATTCGCCCCATGCGATCTGCTGGCCGAATTCAGGTCGGAACCGCGTCTGGTAGGGGGCACAGGTGAATGTGGCCTGGCAGCCAAGCTCCAGATGCGCCTTCATCAGCCGCCGCGCCGGCACTTCTTCCGCGACGGGCATCTTCACCATGCCGGGATGGATGAGGTCGAACGAGCCGACATTGAGCGTCGTCGGCACACGCACACGGCCACCGCCCTCGACCAGCCGCTCGACGAAATCGAGCCCTGCCTTGCCGTGATAGAGGCAGCCATCAATATGGGCGCCGGTGATATCGAGCAGACTGCCCGCACCGATGGCTTTGGAAAAGGCGAGGAGGATTTTCATTGCGGCGGCAACCGAAGGACCTTGCTCACCGCCGAGCACGGATTTGTCCAGCGCACTCAGTTCCAAAGTCATCGATGTGCTCCGGACTCTACTCGATCTTATGGC
>NZ_ML703253.1:301987-328310 GCF_008520305.1 Mesorhizobium sp. SARCC-RB16n
GGCAGGACAGAGGGGGGCGCGAAGGAACGCCAACCGTCGCAGCTATAAACGCCCAGACTACCCCGCCGCGATCAACACCGTGCTCTCCGGCGACCATCGCAGCACCACATCCTCCCCCTCTGCCAGCCTGTCATCGCCGGTGTTCTGGACGATGACCTTCAACGTCTGTCCGGCGCGCTCGACGAAATAGGTGCTGTTGTTGCCAGCAAAGATGCGCTTGGACACTTGACCCCGCAATTCGTTAACATTGGCGGCATCCATGGCCCCGGCATCGTTGGCAATGCGGATGCGTTCGGGCCGCACGGCGCAGCTCGCCTTGGCGCCGGCGGCAAGCCTGTCGCCCAAGCCTGCGGCAATCGCCGTGCCGTCCGGCAGGCGGATGCCGTTGCCGGTCGATTCACCGCGAAAGATGTTGGCGTCACCGAGGAAGGTGGCGGCGAATTCGCTCTTCGGCCGGTCGTAGATCTCTTCCGGCGGCCCTTCCTGCACCAGCCTGCCGTCGCGCAATATACCGATGCGATCGCTCATCGTCAGCGCTTCTTCCTGGTCGTGGGTGACGAAGATGGTGGTGATGCCGATCTCGCGCTGGATGCGCTTCAACTCGATCTGCATGTCGACGCGCAGCGCCTTGTCGAGCGCGCCGAGCGGCTCATCCAGCAAAAGCACGCGCGGCTTGGTGACGATCGCCCGCGCCAGCGCCACACGCTGGCGCTGGCCGCCGGAGAGCTGATGCGGTCGGCGCGCGCCGAGCTTGCCGAGCTGCACGAGGTCGAGCGCGCGCTGCACCTCCGTCGCAATCACCGCCTTGGCCTCGCCGCGCACCGACAGGCCGAAGGCGATATTGTCGGCAACGCTCATATTGGGAAACAGCGCGTAGTTCTGGAACACCATGCCGATGCGCCGCTTTTCGACCGGCACCCGCTCGACGCTCTCGCCGCCGATGGCAATGCGGCCCGAATCGGGAAAATCGAAGCCGGCGATCTGTCTGAGCAGCGTGGTCTTGCCGCTGCCCGATGGCCCGAGCAGCGCATAAAACCCGCCATCGGCGAAGTCGATGGAGACATCGTCCAGCGCCTTGTGCGCGCCAAAGCTGCGCGAGACGTTCGCTACCTCAACACCGGCCATTATTTCTCTCCGCCGAATTTGAAAAAGCGCGCAGTGAGCAGCATCAACGCCATCGACACGACGATGATGATGGTCGAGACCGCATTGATCTCGGGTGTAAAACCCTTGCGGATCGCGGCGTAGATTTCGACCGGCAGCGTCGTCTGGCCCGGCGTCGCCAGGAAATAGGAGACAACGAACTGGTCGAACGACACGGCGAAGGCAAACAGCCCGCCGGCGATGACGCCCGGCATGATCCAGGGCAGCGTCACGCGCGCCGTCACTTGCCACCGGTTGGCGCCGAGCGAACGCGCCGCTTCCTCCAGTTCAGGTGCGAAAGTCTGCAACCTGGCCGAGACGACGACGATGACATAGGGCAGTGCCAGCGCCACATGGCCGAGCAGGATGGCGAACAGCCCGCGCCCGATGCCGACGCCGAAGAAGAAAATCAGCATCGCCGTGCCGGTGATCAGCCACGGAATGGCGATCGGCGGAAACAGCAGCGCCTGCAAAAACTTCTTGCCGCGAAACTCGTAACGAAAGAGCGCCAGCGATGCCGCCGAGCCGAGCACGGTCGAAATAACAGTGGTGATGACAGCGATCTCGATGCTGTTCCAGGTCGCCGCGATCAGCTGCTCGTTCTGCCACAGCGAGGCGTACCATTCCGTCGTCCATTCGAAGGGCAATTGGTAGAAGGGCGAGACGTTGAACGACATCAGCGCCATGATGATAATAGGCAAATAGAGGAAGGCGAGCAGAAGCCCGACATAGAGGCGGCCCAGCCATTCGAGGATGCGCGTCGTCATCATCAGGCGGCCCTTCGCAGCACCGGAGAAGCGACCGCCAGGATGATCAGCACGACGGCGAGCAGGATGAAGGATAATGCCGCGCCGAGCGGCCAGTTGAATACGGCGACGAACTGGTCCTCGATGACCGTGCCGTAGAAGGTGCCGGTGCGGCCGCCGAGAATGCGCGGCTCCATGAAGGAGCCGACCACCGGTACGAAGATGAGCGCCGCGCCCGCCACCAGTCCCGGCAGCGACAGCGGAATGATCACCCGCTTCAGCACCTGCAGCCGCGAGGCACCGAGCGAGCGCCCAGCCTCGATCAGCGAGTCGTCGATGGCCTGCAGCGTGAGATAGCAGGTCAGCACCATGTAGGGCACGTAGGAGTGCACCAGCCCGATGATGACAGCTGGATATGAATACATGAGATCGATGTTGATCTTGAACGGCAGCACCGCGTTGAGCGCGGTGTCGAGGATGCCGCCTTCACGCAGCACCATCGCCCAGGAAAAGATGCGTACCAGGCCGTTCGACCAGAACGGCAGGATGACCAGCAGGAAGATCGCCTCGCGGCTGCGGCCCTTCAGCACCTTGGCCAGCACATAGGCTGCCGGGTAGCCGATGACGACGCACCACAGCGTCACCTCGAGGCCGAGGCGGAGCGAAGCCAGCAGCAGCGTCAGATAGAGGCCCTGCGAGAAGAACGCGGCATAATTGCCCAGCGTGAAGGCCCACGGCTTTCCCGTCAGCGGCAGGTCGGTCATGAAGGAGAAAAAGACCATGGCCGAGAGCGGCAGGAAGATCGCCACCGTCAGCCAAAGATAGGCCGGCGCCAGCAGCGGCAGCGCCGATCTCAGCCCGCTACGCGACGCGGCCGCACCTGCCATGATACCTACCTCCCCAGGGACTGAAGAACCAGCCGGCGCGAACCGCCGGCTGGCCGGGACATGATTTTACTTCACGTCGACCTTGAGCTGCTGCCAGAGCGCCAGATAGGCCTCGCGCTGCGCGTCGGTGATCGGCGCCTGGAACTGGATGCGCTTGGCCACCGCAGGGTCGCCCATGACCTTTCGATTGAAGGCATCCTCAGGCAGCGCCGCCACCGCTTTGGTGTTGGCTGACACCGGCGCGCCGACCTTGGTGACCCATTCGACGTAGAATTTCGGGTCGATCATGTAGTTGATGAAGGCCTCTGCGCCGGCAACGTTCTTGGAGCCGACGGGAATGGAAAAGGCGTCGAGCCAGGCAACGGCGCCCTCCTGCGGAATGACCAGCGAGACCGGTAGCTTGAAATGCGTCTTGGCGCGGTCGGCCGAGCCGCTCCAATAGGTGCCGATGTCGATCTGGTTGGAGGCCACCATCTGGTTCCAGTCGTTCTCCGAACTCCAGAAGGTCTTGATCTGCGGCATTAGCGAGGTGAGCTTCGCCTTGACCGCAGCCATATCCTTGATGTCGTTGATGTTCTGGCCCGTGGCGATAGCGCCGAACTGCACCGCCTCGACGGCGTCGTCGCGGATGACGACGCGACCCTTGTGCGCGGGATTCCACATCTCGGCGATCGAGGTCGGCGGCTTGTCGAAGGATTTTTCGTTGATGGCGAGCGCCGTCAGGCCCCACACCCATGGCACCCCATAGACCTTGCCGTCATGGTCGAGCATCGGCGATCCGGCCTTGTCCTTGCTGATATCGGCATAGTTCGGCAGTTTCGATACATCGATCGGCTGGATCAGCTTTTCAGCCATCGCCTGGTCGTTGAAGGCGGCATTGATCATGACGACGTCATAGAGACCGGGATTGGTGCGGATCTTGGTCAGCATCTCCTGTTCGGAATTGAAGAAGTCGTTGACGACCTTGTTGCCGGTCGCCTTCTCGAAAGCGGCGATGGCCCACGGCTCGTCGGCGCCGTAGCCCTTCCAGTTGAGCACATGCACCTCGTCGGCCTTGGCGGCGAAGGCTAGTGCGGAGGTGAAGACGGCGGTCGCCGTCAAGAGTGCAGTCAAGTCAGGCATGCGCATGGTTCGTTCCTCTCTGTGTTTGCCCGCTTCCCGGGCTTGTCAGGCTGTCTGATGGGCCTTCTGTGTCCGGCCTGGCCCGCCGATCGCGGCGGCTTGGCTCAGGAAAGTCTGGATTTCCGCGTCGGTTGGCGCCGATGAACCGCCATGACGGGTGACCGAAATGGCGGCCGCCGCGTTGGCGTAGCGCGCCGCTTCGAACGGCAGCGCACCGCGCGACAGTGCGCTGACGAAGGCGCCGATATGCGTATCGCCGGCACCATTGGTGTCCACTGCCGCGACCTTGAACCCGGAAATGGTCTGGGCGGAACTATCCGCCAACCGCACATGGCAGCCTTTGGCCGCGCTGCGGATGACGACGCCATCGGCAGTCGGGCAATGATCCGCAAGCAGTCGTGCCGCGAGCGACTCGATGTCGCCTGGACCAGCGATCTCAGCGGCTTCCGTCGTGTTGCAACTCAGCCATGTCGTGCGGGCCAGCACGCGCGACAGGATCGGACGCGGAATGTCTGAAATGATCGGCGCTGGATCAAAGACGAAAGACGTTTGCGCAGGCAGCGCCTCGATCCAACCGGTCAGCGCATCGCGGCTCCCGGGATAGCTCAGCGTGTAGCCTGACGTAAACACCCAATCATCCGGCGCGATCACCACGGGCGCCATCATATCGAAGCTGAGCACACTCTCCGCGCCGGGCCATGAGACGAAGGTGCGTTCGGCATCGCTCGATATCATGGCGACGCAATTGCCGCTGTCCATCAGAGGTGATGGCGGCGTCAGCGTCTCGATGCCCTCGGCGGCGAAGGCGGCACGCAGGAAGTCGCCATTCGGGCCGCTGCCGAGCTGGCCGCCGAACACCACTTTCATGCCGGTGCGGGTAGCAGCGACCATCATGTTGAAGCCGCCTCCGGCGACCTGCGCATAGCTCGATGCCGTCTTCTCGGTGCCGGGCGCCGGCAAGGCGTCGATGCGGTAGACATAGTCGACCACCGCGCTGCCGATATGGACGAGACGCCCGCTCATGCCGCATCCTTGCCGGAACCGGCCTTGCCGACGCGACCGTTAGACGTCCGCGCCGCGACAAGATCGGCGGCCAACCCCCGAACTTGCGCCATGTCGATGCCCTTGAGACCAGCGATGCGATCCTGCGGCAGACGCGAAAGGCCGGTGCAGGCGCCGGCCATGCCGGCCGCGATGGCGCCGATCGTGTCGGTGTCACCGCCGAGATTGGCGCCGATGACCGCAGCCTGCCAAGGATCGCCGCCGGCGACTTCCAGAACCGCGAAGGCAGCCGGTACCGATTCCTGGCTGGCGACGCCGGTGCCGACGAGATCGGTGATCAGGCGGATTGCATCTCCCATTGCCTTGCCGCGCACCAGATCCTGCGCCCAGACGATGCGGGCGGCGATGTCGCCGCCGGTCACCCAATGGCCTAGCGTCGCCCCTCGCCTTGCCGCCACCACGGCGCTGTCGGAGGCCGCGCGCCAGTCGCCACCGGAGACGCCGCGGCTGACTGCGGCCGCGACGGCGGCGGCCGACGCTATGGCGATCGAGGTGTTGTGCGTCGCCCGGCAGGTCTCGGCGACCTTGGCGACGAATGCATCGAGCGGCTCCAGTGGCATCATGATGCCGACCGGCGCGATGCGCATGGCCGCGCCATTGGTGTCGCCGCTACGCCCCGCCTCTTCCGCCGGCACGCCATTGTTGATGGCGTCGATCGCGCGCTTGGTCGATGGCCCCAGGAGATCGTAGCTGCCGCGCGCTTTGACCTCACGCTCCCAGTCGAGCAGCGCGTTCACCCAGCGCGCATGGTCGAAGCTGTCGCCGGACTCAATCAGGATGCGGCCAAGCAGCAGCGCCTGTTCGGTGTCGTCGGTAATGGTGCCGGCCGGCAGCCCCTTCGACACCGGATGGTCGGCGAAGGGCGCGACGAAATTTTCGACATGGCCGTAGAGTTCGGCAATGCGGACGGGCGATAAAAGCTGCGTCGGCATGCCGAGCGCGTCGCCCAGCGCTCCGCCGACAAGCGCGCCCATGGCGCGATCCATCTTGAACTCGTTATCCGGCATCGCTCAGAACCTCATATGCAGCGCGAAATGCGCGGGATTGAGCAGGCTGGTGACATATTCGATCGGCCGCTCGTCGGCCGCGCGCGTCAGCCGGCGGCCGCGCAGGAAGGGCGTGCCTTGCGAGCAGCCGAGGATGGCGGCGTCCTCGGCGTTCAGCATCTCGATATCGACCCATTCCTCGCCGTGGTCGGCAATGAGCCCGGCGCCGCGCAGCGTCTGGTGCAGCGAGCCCTCGCGCAGGCCGCGCAGCGGCACGTCTTCCAGCTCGGGCGACAGCGGCAGGCGGCTGCGTTCGATGGAGATGGCGTGACCGTCGCTGGCATTGGTGCGCACCCGGTCGACGGCAATGAAGAACGGGCTTTCGATACCGAGCAACACGGCAAGGTCGGCGTCTTCGATCACTTCGAGCCGCAGCGTCCGCGTCTCCGCATTGGCGCCGGCATTGGCGAGCGCCCTCGACCAGCCGATGCTGTCATCGACCGGCATGCCGTCAAAGGTCACGAAGGAGCCGATGCCGACCTTGGTGGTGATCAGCCCGCGACTGGACAGTTCCTCAAGGCCTTTGCGGACCGTATTGCGGCTGACGGAGAAGCGCTGGACGAGCTCGTTCTCGCTTTGCAGCCTGTCACCGAAGCCAAGAACGCCGGAGCGGATCTCATGCTCGAGAACGGTCGCGATCTGCTCGGGCTTGCCCGTGCCGGGAGACAGTTGAACCGCGCGCCGCTTCATATGCAGACCTGTTCAGTGAACTTGTATAGTCCTGTTCAATATCTTGGTATGCGAACTCTGTCAACGATCAGCGCGGACGGACGCACCGCAAGGCGAGCCAGCACTTCGAGGCAGTCGCTGATGAAAAAGAAAGCCCGCTCCGGGGACGCCGGGGCGGGCCTTGGAGGAGGATAAAGGGGTGGGACCCTCTCCTCTTGTTTCCACGGGGGGTGTGGACCGCAATCACCATACGTAAGTCCCGCGGAATGCCGAATCACAATCCGGTGGCCGGCGACGCGAGCGTGGTCACGCGATTGCGATTGCGACCGTGATCGAACTGCTAAATGCGTCCCAGAACCACAAGGATGATGACGATGAGCAACACAAGTCCGAGACCGCCACCACCATAATAACCGGTTCCGTAGAACGGGCCACCGCCGAGACCGCTGAACCCGCCGAGCAGCGCGAGGATTAGAATAATGACAAGTATCGTTCCGAGACCCATGGCCTTCCCTGCTCCTGAATGCGCGCTTTCGCGCTGTTTTGACATCGCGCTATTTCGGATGTTGCAAAGGTATGAACGTTTTAGGAGGGCTGGCGTTCCGCCGGGCCATCGCGGCTACGGAGCACTTAGCCCGCAAAGCAGAAAGCCCGCCTGGACGGCGGGCTTTCCGACCGGCCGGAGGCCAGGAGAGTGCGGTCAAAGCCTCAGGGCTGGTTCCGCAGCCTCCTTCAACCTCAGCGGCGCGAGATCAGCAGGCAGAGTTGGCGCAGGTCGCGGTCATAAGTCCCCTCGCTGCCGAGGACGTCGACGCAGCGCTTCTTCATGCGCGTCAGCTGGGAGCTCGACATCTGGGCAACGGCACCCGGAACGTTGAGTTGGCTAGGGTTGGGCGATATGCCCAGGTTCGACGGGTTGCTAGGATTGGTTACGTTGTCAATGCCCACGCCAACACCAACACCACTAGTACCGCCAACATTGGCGCCAAGCCCCGCGTTGATACCGCCTGTTCCACCAACATTGGCACCGAGCCCGGCGTTGATGCCGCCCGAATCTCCGATATTGGCGCCGGCTCCGACATTGGCGCCGTTGCTGCCGTCGACCGAAGCGCCGAGCCCGGCGCTGGCGCCACTCGAGCCACCGAGATTGACGCCGGCGCCGGCATTGCTGCCGCCGATCGAAGCGCCGGCGCCGGCGTTGACGCCGCCACCGCCGCCGACCGATGCGCCGACACCGCCATTGACGCCGCCGCTACCGCCAACCGAGGCACCGGCGCCAAGGCCCGCTGCACTTGCCGGCATGGAAAGAACGAAAACCACTGCACTACCCGCCAACAAACTGGCGACTGTCTTGATGGTAAAAGCCATAACACTCTCCTGTTGTCGTTGCGCTAAGGCAGTCGGCATACAGCCGACTGCGATGACAACTACGTCGGAGGTAAATTTGGGTTTCAGATCAACCTAAATTAGCTGGCGCTATGGTAGTCGTTGCCGAAACAAGAGAAAAACAAAATTAATAAAAATGTAATATATATGTAAAAGATTTTTTTTAGCGGACGCAGGTGATATCTATATTCTAAAGAATACAGGGAGAAAAACCCACTTTTGAGCGAGCCGCTGGGCTGCTGCTACCGGATAGCTCCTGCTGGCCAACCCTGACAGTCTGCCTTCAGAATAGCCGGTAGAACAGCCGGTAGTGCACACGTTCCATGTAAGCGCGATACTCCGGTTCGGTGGCCAGCAAGGCCTCCTCGCGCAGGATTCGATACAGCTGCATGTAGGTGATGACCGCATAGACCGCGAGATTGTGGAAGGAAAAGGCCGACAGGAGGTAGAGCACATGGCCGGCGAGGTAGCCTGCATAGATCGGATGCCGCACCAGTCGATAGGCACCGCCCGTCATCACACCGCGATTGGCGGGCAGGATCGCAAAAGAGCGCCCCAGCGAGATCTTGCCCCAGATAACGAACAACAATGCGATGATCTGTAACGGCGCGGCGACGTAGAGAGGGATGAGCGCAATGCCTGGCTTGAGGCTGATCAACGCAACACCAAAACTGGCTGTCACCGAAACGATGACGGTAAGCAGATTCCAGTCACGCGTGACCGGACGCCGCGACAGGAGCAGCCAGGTGAAGGTGAGTATCTCGGAAATCGCCACCAGCGCGGTATTGAGCCGGGTCGGATCCTCGAGAAGTTGATAAACGCCGCGATAGACGAACAGCCCCGCGCACAACAGGGCGCAGACGCGAAAGAAACCTTCGCGCAGGTCGATCAGAATCTCGCGCTTGCGCGCCGCGGAAAAAAACCGGTTATCGGCTGCACGCGAAAGTGTGTCACTTTTTGACATGAGCAAGGCAAGCATCCCGATGATCCCTCGGCGCGACCTTCGCACGCAACCATTGCCGGGCCGTTAACCGAGAAGATCAGATCGGCATCAAACCGGAGCGAAGGTGACGAAAGGGAAGAGCCCTATCCGCGGTTTGTCGGACTGCGGCGACATCGTGGCGTCCAGCATCGGACGACACGACCCTTTCGCGGTTTCCGCGTTGGTGTCTATCTCAGGTACTCATTGCTGAAATATCCTGCAAAATCCGGATGTTGCGCGACAATCTTGCCATCGGCATCGTGCAGGATGCCGGTGGCGAAGAGATAGGAGCCGATCGCGTCCATCTTGGACGGATCCATAATGCCGATGGTCCCGTCTTGCCCGCGCAGATAGTGCCCCTCGATCAGTGCCTTCAGCGAGGCATGGATCAACGCCGGATTGGTCAGGGCATCCTTGTTGGCGCCAATCAGCAGCGTGGCGGCTTCCTCTGGATGATCCACCGCGAACTGATAGCCGCGCCGCGTTGCCTGAATGAAGGACGACGCCAGCTCGGGGTTTGCCTGGAGATAGGCTTCGCTCGAAGAGATGAGCGTCGTGTGCTCGTCGGGGACGCCATAGTCGGCATAGACGAAGCTGCGCTGCTTGACGCCTTTGAGTTCGGCTTCGACGCCCTCCCAGGTCGATACCTCGAGCGTGAAGTCGACCGAACCGTTGGCCAGCGCCTCGTAGGCGGAAGTGCCTAGCGTCACCGTCTCGAAATCGCCCTTGCCGCCATCGTGGCGGATGATGGTCGAAATCAGCGCGTTCTCCCAGGCACTGCCGAAACCGCCATAGGTCAGGCCATCCAGATCCTTCGGACTTTTGATCTCGCTGCGCGCGGCATTGAACACCAGTCGGCCTGTTTCGGACTGCACGACGGCATAGACGGCCTTCAAGTCGGCGCCAGCGGTCTTCTGGGTAAACAGGCTAATGGTGCCGTTGATGCCGAAATCGGCGACGCGGTTGGCGACCAGCGTGCCGGCCCCGGTGTCGCTGTAAGGCACAATATCGACCTCCAGACGGGCCTCGCGATAAAACCCCTTGTCGCGCGCCACGAACAGCCCGATGTGGTTGGTGTTGACGGTCCAGTCGAGCGCGACGGTGACTTTTCGCGTCGCCGCGAAGGAGCGGTTCGATCCGGCGATCAGCGGAACGCTGCCGGCAAGGGTGAACAGCAAGGCTTGCCTGCGCGTCAGGTCAGTCATGGTCATGTCCTTTGGATGGCTGGAGGTTGAGCAAAATGTCGAGGATCTCGGCCTCGAGCAGGCTGGCCTGCCGCGCCTCGGCGCCGCTCGGATGGCGCGGGCGCGGCAGTGGCACCTTGATCTCGCGCACGACACGAGCCGGTCGCGCCGACAGCACATAGATGCGGTCGGACAGGAACACGGCTTCGCGCACATCATGGGTGATCAGCAACGCCGTCCAGCGATGATGCCGCCACATCTGTTCGAGCCAGCGCTGCATGGCCGCGCGGGTCAGTGCATCGAGCGCGCCGAACGGCTCGTCGAGCAGCAACATGTCGCGTTCCTGCACGACCGTGCGCAGCAGCGCCGCACGCTGGCGCATGCCGCCTGAAAGCTGCGCCGGAAAATGCCGCTCGAAGCCGGTAAGCCCGAACTCGGCAAACAAGGGGGCGACCCGCGTCCGCGCCGCCTTGCGGCGGACGCCTTGCACCTCGAGCCCGAGCGTCGTGTTGTCGAGGATCCGCCGCCACGGCATCAGCGCGTCGCGCTGCGGCATGAAGGCAAAATGCCTGCCATGATCGTCGAGCGGCGCGCCGTCGAAGAACATCTCACCCTCGCCATGCTCGGCGCCGGTCAGAAGCTGGAACAGCGTCGACTTGCCGGCGCCCGAAGGCCCCAGGATCGAGACGAATTCGCCGGCATCCACGCGTAGCGAAATGTCGGCGAGCACTTCGAGCCCGCCAAAGGCCTTGCGCATATGCCGCAATTCGAGCCGGCTCATGCTTGCGGGCCTTTTCCGGCGGCTTGCCTGCCGGCGGCGCGTTCCCAGGGCATGGCAAGTCGCTGCAGCAGCACCGTCAGCCCGAACAGGACCAGGGTGAGCGCGGCGCTGACGCCGACGGCGGCGAGCACCAGGTCGGGGCGGAAATTGTTCTTGGCGTTGAGCATGTAGATGCCCAGCCCTTTGGCCGCGCCCGCATATTCGGCGAAGATGGCGCCGACGACGGCATAGGTGATGGAGATCCTGAGGCCAGCGAAGAAATAAGGCAGCGCCGAAGGCAACCGTGCCAGGATGAAGACCCGCCAGCGCCCTGCTCCCATGGCGCGCAGCATCTGGCCGATCTCGACCTCGGTAGCCTCATAGCCCTGCACCAGGGCCACCAGCATCGGGAAGAAGGTGACCAGAGCCACCAGCATGATTTTGGGCGTCAGCCCGAAGCCGAACCACAGCACCACCAATGGCGCGATGGCGACCAGCGGCAAGGTCTGGCTGACTATGAAGACGGGAAACAGCGCGCGCCGCAAAGGCTGGAAGAAGTCGACCAGCATCGACAGCGCGAAGGCGGCGCTGAGCGAACAGGCAAAACCGATCAGCGTGGCGCGGATGGTGGGAATGGCGTTGTCGAGCAGCGCGTCCCGATTGACCAGCGCCTGTTCGAGGACGCGAGAGGGCGCCGGCAGAACCGTCGGCTTGATGCCGGAATAGTTTGCGTAGAGCTCCCACGCCACGAGCGCCAGACCGATCGATATCACGGCCGGCGCCGCCTGGGCGAAGAAGCCCGCGAGCTGACGCGGGTTGAATGACGATGAAACCACGAGAGGATGACCTTGACGGCGCTCGCGCGTCGGCGCGAGCGGTTCAGACGGCAGTGGGACTGTTGGCCGAAACCGTGACATCTAGGGTTACGTGGCCGGCGCCCGGCCCGAAGCGGCAGAAGGCCTCATCGAGCGCCGAGAAGATCGCGCCGGCATCGCCGCGCAGCTTGGTGCAGAAATTCTTGGAGCGATCGTAGACGCCGGACTGCTTCAGGAAATCGATGCAGCCATAGATCTCGTCCATATGGTCGTCCGTGCCCATCACATAGAGCGAGAACTGCGCCGTCGCTGGCTGGCCAGTGGCGGGCGCGCCACGCACGGCGGTGATGGCGGCTTCCTTGCGCGGGCCGAGTGGCCCGGCAGGTCCACCGAACGTGTCGGAGCGGCAGATCGGATCGTCCGGCTCACCTGGGCAGCCGCGCGAAATGGTGGCCGACAGCACGCAATGCTTGCCGCTGCCGGACGCAGCAACGAAAAGGTCGCGCAGCGCTGGGAACAGCACCTCGGGAGGCCCGACCAGCAGGGTCGAGATGTCGTCGGTCTCGATCCTGAGCTTGTCGCGATACGGATCGAGCGCGCCGAGCGCGCCTAGGATGACGCCGACAAAATCGTCGGCCATGGGATATAGGGAAACCTGTGCGCCTGAAAACATCGCCCGCCTCGCTCCGCTGGTATTACCCAGATCAGCTTCTAGGGTCTGTGGGCTTGCCGCCCCCGTCTCAGCCCCGACCGTACGGAGCACCCCTGTGGATGGCGGCGTTAAAGCACCATTCGGTCGGTTGGGGAAGCTGTTTTTTCAGCGAGCTGCGCCAAAAGCATGTGCCAGCCCAGAGGCAATCGTGTACTGCCGGCTCGGAAATTTGTCTGGAACCTTCGCGAAGCCGAGAGGTTGTCCACTAGTCGCCAGACGCAATTGCAGGAAAAAAGTGAAGCGGTTTTCCGGCCGGAATTGCGTCAAAACAAAGAGATAGAGCCGTCAGGTGCTTCCGTGAAGCTCGTGACCGCTCCGGCGACGAATTCACAGAAATGGAGACAAACCATGCTCATGAAAATCCTTGCGGCTTCGGCCTTCACCATTGCCGTTGCAACATCCGCCATGGCGCAAAGCAATAGCGCAGCCGGCGCGGACGGGTCGGGTGGCAGCGGCAAGTCGGTCACTGTAGAGCCAAGTACGCCGGCTTCGCCCAATACAATCGATCAGGGCGCAACCAACAGCACGACCATCACGCCGGGCGACATGAATTCCAACGCGGACCAGAATTGCCCGACCAATCCGCAGGGCGCGCAGACGGATGCCAATGGCAACGCGACTGCGCCAACCTTGAACGACAAGAACTGCGGTAAGTAGTTTTCGCAGCATGGAAAGCGCGGACGCAGGTTCCGCTCTTTCCATGCGCATTGGTTTTACCTACCGCCACGACCGGCCGGCGATACGTGCCGATTCGCTATCCAATTTGCCAAACACCCTTATTTCAGGGCACAACTTTCCGGCTTTGGGCCGTGCGAATGCGGCGTGCATTTTCATCAGCCGTTTGAGCAGGCGGCCATAGGTGAGGTATCGAACCCGGCCATCGGCAAGATCGAAATCCACGCTCCCCCATCGCCTAACCGGACCCTTTCCGGTTGGCGAATCCAATCGCCTGATCTGGAAGGCCAACCTGACCTTGCGGCCGGCAACGTCCAGATAGATACCGGGATTGGTGCCCAGTACGTGCCACAACCGGGCAACGTGCTCGACCGACATGTCAGATGAAATCGCCGTATGGTCCCGCTCAAGTCGCGCCCAGACGAAATCACCGGTTGGCTGCCGCATCCCGGACACCAAATCCTTGCAATAGGCTGGCGCCACCTCGCGTACCAACCTGCGCATCGCGGTCGCCACGCTGTCAACCATGTCTCGCCGCGATGCCCAGTCTGCTTCGGAAAACGGCACTTGTCCGAGGATGTCGCCGTCATCGAAATTGGCGGACATCTTATGCAGTGTCACACCGCCATGAACGGCATGCTGGCCATCCGCGACCAGGCGATGGAGAGGATGCGGACCCCGGTAGTTCGGCAGCAGCGCCGGATGAAAATTAAGCCCGCCCTTGGGAAACAGGCCGAGCAGTTGTTGTGGGATCAAGGTCGGGAAAGCGTAGCAGATCAGTACATCCGCGGCGATGGCAGGCAATTGCCTGCCAAGCTCGTTCCAGTCGTAAGGCAGGCCGAATTCGATCAGCTTCACCGGCGTGTTGCCTAGATATCGCCTGAGCAGAAGCCGGCGCTTCAGCCTGCGCCGAAAATTGCCAATGCTGAAGCCTCTGGATGGGCGCTGAAAGCCAGGCACGATGATCGCGCCAATACGGTTGCCCGCCTCGATCCAGCCGGAAAGCAGCGGCCCGGTATAATCAGAAATATCCAGTATGAAAACTGCATTGAGCTGCCGGGCACCGACCGCAGGCTCGGAAGAAATCACCTTCTCAGGTCTGGCGGGGCAAGACGTCCCCTGCCGCCGCGCCAGCAATCCGAGCACCCTCACGGATCCGTCCGGGCAGGACCAAAAAGGCCAGCCGGGCGGTCAGGCAGCCTTGGGGGAAAGCGGTCCTGCAGCAGTGACACTTGAGAGCCTTTCCCGCTTCACCAACACAGGCTTTTCGTAGAGCTTCCTCATGCTCACCCCCATGAAATCAATTCACCTGCGCAGTTGGTCAGCAGCGCCGCGAACTGTCAACCGCCGGACGGTGGTTAACAGCCGCTATTGATATGCTCTTTGGCAATCGACGAGCGTTGTACCTGCCTTCTGCCAGAACGACCTGTGAACCTTATGAAACTGCCTTTTCACGAACCGGCAGTTTCCAGCCTGGCCTGACGAAATGGCAGGTGTAGCCGTTGGGATATTTCTCCAGATAATCCTGGTGCTCGGGCTCGGCCTCCCAGAACGCACCGGCCGGCGCGAACTCGGTGACTACCTTGCCGGGCCACAGGCCGGAGGCATCGACATCGGCGATGGTATCCTCCGCCACTCGCTTCTGCTCCTCACTGGTGTAGTAGATTGCCGAGCGATAGCTCATGCCGACATCGTTGCCCTGGCGGTTGCGCGTCGTCGGATCGTGGATCTGGAAGAAGAATTCCAGAAGTTGGCGGAAGCTGATCCTCGCCGGATCGAAGGTGATCTCGATGGCCTCGGCATGCGTGCCATGATTGCGATAGGTAGCGTTCGGCACGTCGCCGCCGCTGTAGCCGACACGCGTGGCGACGACGCCCGGAATGCGCCGGATCAGATCCTGCATGCCCCAAAAGCAACCGCCGGCAAGCACTGCACGTTCGCTCGAAGTCGCCATGTAACGTCTCCTCAAAAGGCAATTCCGAGGAAAGTGTAGCGAGTTTCCGTCGGGAATTGCGCGACAACAAATTTGGATACTCCCATAAATGGGCATTGTCGTCTGCTTCGTCCAGTCAGACGAGCGGCCATTCGGTTGTCCCCATGGAAGACGCCTCAGAGGGAATGGAGGCGCAAGACACCGCTTAGCCGCGTGGATGCCGGGTCCGGCTGCTGGCGGCAACCGGCAAATATCGCGTACCAGGCGGAATGGCGGCAAAACTGATCGCCACCGGCGGCGCCGCGCGCGACCAGTTGAAAAGAACGGTCTTGACCGGGATGTTGTCCAACCATGCTCGCAGCTGTGACGGCACCCCAGGACCCCGCCAAACCATCAGCATGCCATGGTCGCGCAATCGCCGCCCCGTGATCCAGGGTGCGAACCGCATATCGAGGTCCGTGAAGATCGACGGCTTGTCGTAGGCGTTGAGGCCAGCCAGCATGGCCAGATTGGTGTCGCCGCCGACGATGTCGAGCCGGCCAGGCGCCGCTGCGTGCCAGATTGCCTCGGCCTCGTCCGAGATCGGCTGCGCCGGCCAGCAGACGGCGTCCATGCGCCCTCGCACATTGCAGTCCGTCCAGCGGATTGCCGCATAGGCGCCTGACATGATGACGATGCAGAGGAACGCTGAGATCGCCAGCCTTCGCATCTCGACGGCGCCAAGCCGATGGCCGAGGAAAGCGAGCACCACCACGCCAACGAGATTATACATCGGCGCCCCCCAGGACTCGCCGGTGCCGGTGAACAATGAGGCGACCATGATCAGCGTCGCCGGCCCGAGCCCCATCCACGTGAGATAGGTCAGCTTACCGCGCTCGACGGGCTCCTGGGGAGCCGGCGTGCGCCGCAGCAGCCCCGATATCACCAGCACCAGGAGCAAGCCGGAGAGCCCGGCCAGCTGGACACCGATATAGTAGAGGCGCGCACGGTGCTCGGTCACCCACGCATCGCGGTCGGCGAAATAGGTCAGCGGCAGGAAATCGATGCGGTAGAGCGCAATGGCCAGCGGCGCGGCGACGGCGAGAAATAAGGCAAGGCCGACCCATGGCCAAGGTGTCGCCAGCCGGCTGCGCACGCGCGCGTCGGACAGCAGCCAGAGAGCGCCGAAGGTAAGCAGCAGGCCAGTCGAGAACTTGGCATAGAGCCCGACGCCCGACACCAGTCCGAGCGCCAGCCACCAGCCTGGCCCGCCGCCACGGCTGGCGCGCCAAAGCAGCCAGCAGATGGCGGCCCAGAATGGCATCTGCGCATAGTCATGATTGAATTGGGGGGTCGGCCAGCCGAAGAAATAGATCGATGGCATCAAAAGCACGGCAGCCAGAGCGCGGCGTTGTCCGAGCATGTCGCGGGCCAGTAGATAGACCAGGACGAAGGTGGCCGAGATCGTCAGCTGAGCGAGTAGATATTGCGGCCAGCGGAACGATCCGGTCAAAAGATGGCTGCTCTCGAGCAGCCAGCCGGGAAGCTGCGGGTGCTTGTAGGTCAAAAGCACCCATTCGCGGCCCCACATGAAACCTTCCACGACATCGCCGGGCGGTGCGGGATCGACCAGGGCAGGCACCACCGTCCAGCACAGGATCTGCATCAGGCACAAAAGCGCCAGCAGATACCAGGGATGACGAAGCAGGCCGGGCCAAACCGACGACGAATCCAGCGCCACGGCAGGCAGCCCCACCGGCACCCAACGATCGATGGAGTCGTCAATTCCCGCCATGCGGCGCTTAAACCACATCGCCCGGTTTGCCGAACAGCCCCCAACATCAAAGTTTACCAAAAAGTATATTTGCGTGCCATTGCAAGACCAAGATTGAGCGGGAACTTCGGCGCCTCATTATCCTCCCGGGCAGAACCGCCCGCACACCCAATCCACTTGAACATCCCGGATACTCGATGCGTCACCAGCATGCCGTCATCCACCACCGCGCGCTCGACTTCTGGCTGGCGCGCGCGGCGGTCCTCGTCATCATCTGCCTGCAGCTTCTGGTCATCAACGATCTTTCGTTCGGTCCCCGCTGGCTGGCGCCGGCGCTGGAGGCCGCCTTGCTCGTGCCTTTGTCCGTCGCCACCGCCTGGACGCAGGTCGCCACCCAGAAAGCGGTCGAGGAGGAGCACTGGTATCTGGTTGGCCGGTTTCGCGTGATGATCCGCAGGACGGCCCTGGTGATGACCGGCGTCGTCAGCATCATGAATTGCGGCGCGCTGGTCTTCCTGGTGCGTGCCTTGCTGGCTGGCCATGCCGGCTCCAGCGGCCAGACACTGCTGGTCGACGCACTCAATATCTGGGTCACCAACGTCATCGTCTTTGCCTTGTGGTTCTGGAGCACCGACCGCGGCGGACCACCGACCTGCGGTCTGGTCAAACGCGCCCACGCTGATTTCCTGTTTCCGCAAATGACCTTGAATGATCGCGAGATCCGGGACTGGCTGCCTGGCTTCGTTGATTACTTCTTCCTCGCCTTCACCAATGCGACGGCGTTTTCACCGACCGACACCTTGCCGCTTTCTCAGCGCGCCAAGCTTTTGATGATGGCGGAGGCGATGATCTCGCTGCTGACGATCGCGCTGGTCGCGGCCCGCGCCGTCAACATTCTGGCTTAGAACTTGCCGCCCAAAGCCGGCCCCGGCTTGCGGGAACCGCACGCATGAAAACGAAAATCCCGGCGCGGCGCCTCAACCCGTTCAAACCTGCGCTTTGGGCCACAAATGCAAAAAAGCCCGCCCCGGCGCGAGCCAAGGCGGGCTTTGGCTCAACCGAGCCGTCAGATAGGCACCGGGCAAGGCCTAGGATCATTCCTCCGAAGCTGGCCTGAACTTCCGCACGATCACTTCGAACAATATATCCGAGAGCGTGTCCAGTTGGTTGATGGCGGCATCGATGTCCTTGGGCAGCACCGAAAGCACGATCTTGAGATACTGGTCCGGCTTGTCGGCCCGCACCTCGGCGAGGACGCCGGCGCCGTGGGCGCGAAAATCGGCGCGCACGGCGGCAAGAAAATCGTCGCCCAGCGTCTTCTTCGTCCGCTTCGGGCGAGGTCTCTTCGCGGCTGACGGGCTGACGGGCTTGCGCCTCGCCGGCCTTGCCTTGGCGCGCGACGGTCCGGCATCGGTTTCGTCGGCCATCGGCCTACCCCCGGGCATCGCCGGCCGCCGCCTTCGGCGACGCCGATCTGGTCTGCCGGACCGCCTTCTTCGAGCGAGCGGACTTCTTCCCGGCCCGCTTGGCACGCTTCGGCCTTCCGGCAGGTTTTGCAGCGCTTGATGGTTTTGCAGCATTGGCCCGCGCCTTGAGCTTCGCCATGGCGAGACCGACAGCGCGGTTGTCGATGCCTGGCTGCGGAAAACAGAAACCGCCTGCCGCCTCTCGCACCATGCCGATCAGCACGCCCGTCGCAACCTCTTCGACACGGCCGAGCCGCGCCTGCGGTCCCGCGCCCTCGAATTCGCCGATGGCGCTGACGACCTCAAGGCCGTCATCGCTGGTGATGATGGTGGCGTAGCGGGGCATGGGATTGTCTCGCATCTCGCGGAGGTAGCGCTCTACGGCGCCCCCCTCTGTCCTGCCGGACATCTCCCCCACGAGGGGGGAGATCGGCAGCTTTGGCGCTCCGCCGCTCCATCAGACGTTGGAAATTGGCGAAAGCGGGCGAATGCTTAATCTCCCCCCTCGTGGGGGAGATGTCCGGCAGGACAGAGGGGGGCGCTGTCCCGCCAACGTCTAATCGCTGGCATCGCCAAAAACAAAAAACCCGCCTTGGCGGCGGGTCATCGGCGCAAATCAGCACCATGGACAAATATGTAGCATGGCTGCCCTCACCCGGTCAACGATTTTCTAGGAAAAAATTCACATTCTGCCGAACGGGCATGAAGCCGGCGCTGACACTGCATCCGGCTTTTCATCAGCCGGCTCCTGTGAAATCATCGGCGCCAGCTCATGGAATGATTCCCGTCGCACGGCCTTATGGAGAGGACGATGGACAGACCAGCCATGGCATCCGTCTTCAGGATGCGGCATGCTCCGGCCACGGTTTCCGGTGTGCGCAGCACCGGCCAGGGCCAGGCCGATCCGCTCATCCGGGTGCACTCGCTTGGCGAAGCGATCCGTTTTGTCGCCAGCGCTTACCCCAATTACGACATCAGCACTGTTGCCATAGACTGCGGCGATCCTTCGATCCCGCGCCTCGGCAGCCTGGAAGTCAGGGCGCTGTGGCGCGAATATGGCGAGCGCTGGAGCAAAGACTGAGCAATTCCAAGTAAAGAGGGCGGTTTTCTGTCCGGAATTGCGTCAGGCCGGGGAGAGCCGGACGCCGAAAGCTCGAACCCGGCTTTCACCCGCGCCATGCCCGACGCCGTCACGGAAAACGTCTTTTCGCCTTTGCCGTGGCGAGCGTTTTGCCGCTGCCATCGAGCGCCCTCACCGAAATCTCGTAGGTGTGCGGTTTGGGCGGGCATGGCCCGCGATAGCTGAAGGCTCCATAGGGCAAGGTTTTCTGGCCGCCGAAGACCACCGTGCCGCCGCCATGCCTGAAGTCGGGGGCGTCGAGATCGATCATCTTGAACGCCAGGGTCTTCGTCCCGGCGGGAACGCCCGAGAGTGTGATCGGCGGCGATTTCGGATCAAAACACTTGGCCGTCGGCCCCCATTCGAAGTTTATCGTCATGGCGGCTGACGCGGCCGTCGTCATCGCCATGGCAAAACCAAAGGCTAGTGCAAGTCGCAAAACGACCTCCTGCTTCGTATCCCGCCCGGGCCAGTATAGTCTCTTTTCGCACGCAAGGCATCGCGGCCACACTCGCGACCCATAGGGCAAGGGGGCTGCAAGCCGCTCAGGGGTTTCCCCGCTGCCGTCCGGATCGGAAATGCCGCTCGTGCGTTTGAAGCGTTAGCCACGGGAGCAATCGCCATGAACGTCGCCAACCTGCAACTCGAAGGCCTGCTGATGGCCGTCGCATCGATCAACCACGTCCTGGTCAAAAAGGGGGTGCTGACATCGGAGGAGATCGACATCGCCTTGCGCAAGGCCGAGGCCATCGAAACCGGGCAGGAGCGATCCGACGGCATGTCGGCGTCGAGCCGTGACGCCATCAACTTTCCGATACGGCTGCTGGAACTCGCCAATCAATGCCAGCCGGAGGCGGACATGCCCTCCTTTTCGAAGCTGGCCCGCATGGTCGGCCAGATGAAGGAGCCCTACAACGACCAGATGTGAGGCCGGGGCTGCTCACGCCCTGCCCCGGGCGGGCTCTCATGCCCTGCCCCGGGCGGGCTCTCATGCCCTGCCCCGGGCGGGCTCTCATGCCCTGCCCGGCCATCCCAGGTTCAGCGCCAGAATCCTTCCCGGTCCGTGGACCGCGGCGAACAGCAGTCCGGCCAGGAACGAGAAATGGTCGACGAAGAAGCCGAATTCGGCCTGGTTACCGGCCCAGTGGCTAGGCCCGTGGAAAGCAAAGGCCAGGAACAGCACATAGGCGGCGGCGACCAGGGCCGCCTGCGAAAAGAAGGCGCCGCTCAGGAAACACAGCACCAGCGCCACCTCCAGGATCGCCGCGCACCAGGCGAGGACGAGCGGGAACGGGAAACCGGCGGCCGCGATATAGCCCGCCGTCGCCTCACGGTCTGCCACGGCGATTGTGTGATTTGCGACGACATGGTTGTATTCCTCCAGCTTCATCAGCCCCAAGGACGCGCCGCCGCGCGCGGATCCGACATCGGCCGGCGATTTTTTCTTTCCGCTCTCGGGTTTTGCGGCTGACGGTCTCTACCGGCCTCCCTTCGAAGGGGACATGCGCCAGGCGTTCACTAACAATTGCGTTCACTAACAATTAACGATGCTGAAACTTGTCCGTAACCAGCAAAGTGATATCCTTAGCCGGGGCTAATGCACAGGCGTGTCCGGTGCAATAATTTTGGGTGGGTTGAGTTTTGGGCGCGAGCGTCAGGTTGGGGACGAAGTCCTATCTGGTCCGGTCACCGGTTCTGGAGTGCGATGGGTGCGGCGGCACCGGACAGGTTTTCCGGTGCCCGCGCTGGACGAGTACCAACGGCCTTTGCTGTCCCGCCGGCACGCATTACCGCGGCTGTCCTGGTGCCAGCATGCCTTGCGCCGAGTGCGGCCCGCCCGCCGACGCGGCCCCTCCATCGGCCTGACCGGGGCCGGCGGCAAACGTCCGGCGGTCGCCGCCACGCGCCATGGAACCCGCATGGCGGATTCGTGTTATGTCTGACCGCGACATAGACGTCCGCGCGACCACGCGGCTTGCTGAAAGTGAGGCCCGACATGCCCGACGACAAATCCAAGACCAAACAGGACCGCAAGCTGGTCTCGAGCGAGGAGACTTACGAGGTCGCCGCCTTCGCGCGCAAATATGGAATTCCGCAGAGCGAGGCCCAGACCATCATCAAGCGCTATGGCCCTTCGCGCAAGAAGCTCGACAACCACATGGCCGCGCGCGGATAGCTGAAGACGGGCGCGAGGCGGCAACCATTTCGCCGGGGTCGCGTTGACGGATGCTGCGGGCCGCGTCAACCGGGCCCGGCGGTAGGTGAACAGGATGTCTTTTTCCCGGTTTCTCATCCTGGCCAACGAAATGGCAGACGAGCATCTGTCCCGCCCGGTCCGCGGCATGCCAAACTGACGAAGCCAGGGCTGCGCAGTCCTGCGGCTGATAAAGCCAGGCTGGGAAAACGGAGGGTCGCAACCATGTCCGAGATAACACGCAGGACCGGCAGTTGCCTGTGCGGCGGCGTGCATTTCGTCGTCACCGGCCAGCCCTCGCGGGTTGGTCTTTGCCATTGCAAGGACTGCCGCAAGGCGGGTGGTTCGGTCTATTCCGCCTTTGCCATCTGGCCACGCGATGCCTTCGAGACATCGGGCGAAGTGGCCAGCTACGGCACACGCAGCTTTTGCCCGACCTGCGGCAGCCGCGTTGCCTGGGTCGACGACAACGAGGCCGAGGTGATGCTCGGCAGCCTCGACGTCGCACCGACGGATCTGGCACCGCAATATGAATTGTGGATCGGCCGGCGCGAAACCTGGCTGCATGCCTTGCCCGACGCCGAACAGTTCGAGCATGACCGGCCAAGGGCGCAGAGCGCCGATCTGCCCGCGCCAAGGCCGTTGTCGGACGCCCTCGCGCGCGACTGAAAGCAGGATTGAAAATTGATCGTTGGACTTGGAACCCTCCCCTGTGGGCCACGTTATCCGGCGCTTCCTCGGTGCATGTCGGCTTCTGTCCGTTTGACATGCACGATTCATGGAGACGACCGTTGAACGACAAGATGTTTCCCCGACCGATCCGCCTGAAATTCGCCCCCGAGCGGGAACGCGTGGTGCGCAGCGCCTGGGAGGGGCTGGAATGCCTTGGTGACTGGCCGGCCGGCCAAGGCCGGCGCTACCGGGCGGCACTGCGCAGCTGCCGCGATGCGCTGGATGGCTGGGCGCCGCCGGAAAAGGCGATGCGGGCGATGATCGACGCCGCGCGCGAAGCGCGCATCCTCCAATAGCGGGAGATGAAATGGCCGATTTGATGCTGTCGACACCGCTGCGGGTCAAGCCGCATGGCTCGGACACGATCCGCGAGGTGGCCACGCTTCAGGACGCCAGTGAAATCCTGATCGACTGGCCGCAGACCAAGCGCGGCCCTTTTTACCAGGCCGCGCGCGAAAAGATCGAGTCGGCACTGGAAAACAAGGAAGGCGCCGCGCTGGCGCAGGAGGCCTTCACCGCGCTGTTCGATCACACCGGCCTTCTTGTCCGATAGGTCAAGCAATGCCCAAACAAAAAGCAGGCAAACTCGCCTGCTTTTTGTTGCGCAACCGCTTTTCGATCATTGTGTGGGCAGATCGCCACTCACGATCGGTTGCGAGGCCTCGAAGCCCACGCTCTTCGGCGCCGTCAGCATCAGCACGATCACGATAGCAATAGAGGCAAGCAACGTTGCGGTTCTGGCAATATCTCTCACGGACTCATCCTTTCAGATATATTTCGTCACAGAAACGTCTCCTGCTCTGCTAAGTTCCGCTGCAGTGACGGCAATGTCGTCTAACCAAGCCTACTGCTTCGGCGGCTGGGCCGGTACTTCACCCGGCTTGATTATCGGCGTCTTGCCTTCGTCGGGCGCCGGCGCGGCCATGCCTTGGTCGCCGGTGGCCGGCGGCTTCAACACGCCGCCGCAATCGTTGAGCTTTTCGCTCAGGTCGCCGCCGCCGGACTGCTGCTTGCCGCTCTGATCCGTTTGTGCCCGGCATTTGTCGGCCTGCTGGTCCGGCACCTGCTGGACTGTCTGTGCCGCTGCCGGCACCGCCAGGGCCAGCATCGCGGCGCATGACGCAATGGCGAGAGGTTTCATCTCGGCCTCCTTCGTTGAACAGCCGCCCGCGGCGGCCTTCCCTTCATGGTGACAACGCCCGTCGGCCTAAAAGGTTTGGCCCAAAGGGTTGGCGAAGAGGCCTATTCGCGGGACCGGCCCCTTGGGGTCGACGCCTGCGCAAAAGGTGCTGCAACCAACCCGTTCTCCATCCGTTGCCTGTGCCGGAGGCCAGCCATGTTCGAGCATTTCCAGCCTATCGACGTCGACATCGGGGACACCAGCATCTTCGCGCGCTACGCCGGTGGCGGACCGGCGCTGCTTTTGCTGCACGGCTTTCCGCAAACCCATCTGATGTGGCGCGATGTTGCGCCGGAGCTTGCCGATCGTTTCACCGTCATATGCGCCGACCTGCGCGGTTATGGCCGCAGCGCCTGCCCGGCATCGAGCGCCGATCATGCTCCCTATTCCAAGCGGGCCATGGCATCGGACATGGTGGCGATGATGACCGAACTCGGCTTTGCCAGCTTCATGGTCGCGGGCCATGATCGCGGCGGGCGTGTCGCCTACCGCCTGGCGCTCGACCATCCCGACCGTATCGAGAAACTTGCCGTGCTCGACATTGTGCCCACCGCCGACGCCTGGGACCGGGCCGATGCCCGGCTGGCCCTCGGCTACTGGCCGTGGTCCTTGCTGGCGCAGCCCGAACCTTTGCCGGAAAAGATGCTGGCGGGCGCCGCCGACGCCATCGTCGACAATGCGCTGGGCGGCTGGGGTTCGTCGCCCGATGTCTTTCCCGCCGGCATCCGCCAGGCCTATGTCGATGCCTTGCGCGACCCCGTCCATATCCACGCGATCTGCGAGGAATACCGGGCGGCGGCAACGCTCGACCGCGAACACGACCTGGCGGACAAAGCCGCAGGCCGTCGCATGGGCTGCCCCGTGCTGGCATTGTGGAGCGCGCAAGGCGCGCTCGCCGAATGGTATGGCTGCGAAGGCGGACCGTTGGCGCTATGGCGGAACTGGGCTGACGATGTGCGTGGCCGCGCGATATCAGGCGGACATTTCTTCCCCGAGGAAGCGCCCGGGCAAACAGCTGGCGCGCTGATCGATTTCTTCGGCGAGGTCAAGGCTGGTTCCGGTTAGCCACCGCCACGGGCATCTCGGATCAGCGGGGCGATTTCTCCGATGTAGACTCGCCTTCGGGTTCACCAGGCCGGAAAGGATCGGGCAATCGCGGACACTCCTCGAAACCATGGTCTCGGCCGCCGCAGAAGGAACAGCACATCGCCTCGCGGCCCTCGTTTCCAGGCCGCCATTGCGGTGTTTCGTAAGGCTTCCTGCCGTCCATGCCCAGCAATGCGCGAGGCCCGATTTGGTTGCGCGGCCGCCCTCCAAACGCGCGTGACGCACACCCAGTTAGGGAACCAACAGACACGATGGGGGTTGTGTGCGACAAATGCATGCGGCCATTCCGGGGAGAATCCGGACCGGCCGCCTACGCAATCGTGTCAAACCTAAGAGAACCGCCATGTCCGCTCGCGTTCTGACTCTGTTGACAGCCATGGGCATCGTCCTTGCGGCGACCAGTCTGGCCGATGCCCGGCCCGACAGCCGCTCCATGGGCTGCGCCGAGATCCGGGCCATGATCCAGAGCCATCGCGCCGTGGTGCTGACCACCGGCCGCAACACTTATGACCGCTATGTCAGGCAGTTCGGCAACGAGTGCGACTGGCCTGAAGTGCCGATGTCGGCCTATATCCCGTCCCGTGATGGTGATTGCCCGGTCTATCGTTGCCAAGACCCGGGTCTCGATTTCCCGGATTGAAGGCCGTATTGACAGGCCCGATTTGACCGCAAGCCGCGTGGGCGTCATAACGTCCTGCTTCTCCCGCTTCGTCTAATGGTAGGACAGCGCCCTTTGAAGGCGTGAATCGTGGTTCGAGCCCATGAGCGGGAACCAAGCAGTCTCGATGCCCGCGAACATGCGATCGGTGTGATATCGCGGAGACGGCGCTCGGTCCTGATCAGCATGAAACCTTGCGGCCTATTGCACGTTCACTGTCGGGCAACAGGAGAATTCCATGGATCCGGCAACCGCGACGGTGATGGTTATGCTTTCATGCAGCGCATCGCTCTGTCAGGCCATGGAGTCGCGCCCGGTCGTCTATTCGTCGATGGAAGAATGCCAAGCCGCACTTGAAGTCAGATTGGCACCGTGGCCGAACGGCGAAGTGGTCGGGCGATGCAAGCAGGTCGACCGGACGGCGACTGGCTCTACTCCAGCGGAAGGATATGCCTCGGTTCAAGTCACGCGCGGAATTGGCGGCGATGCGGTCACCACCAGCTATTTCGTTCCGAAAGCCAACGACCAGAAGCCCGGAAGCCGAAGCCGCCGGACCACTGAATAGGGTCGCCAGTGGCGAACCAGGGAGACGTCGGCAGGCGCCCGGTTTGACCCGGCCCTCCTGAAACCATTTCAGGGACCCGGCGTTAACGACCGGCATGGCCAGACAAAGGAGACATTCCCATGACCGTCAACTGCCGCATATCCATCGACAACCGGCCTGACGCCACCAACGCTATTTTCCAGGCCGTGCCGCGCATTGGAGAGAGCGTTTCCCTGTCTGTCGACGGCAGTCCACAGGATCTGCGGGTCTCGCGTGTCGTGCATGTTCCCAACGGCGGACTGGAAGGCGCCGCGATCATCGTCGAGGTGACGACCAACATTCTCTAATGCATGTCGCCCGGAAGTGTCCTCGGTTCCGGGATAACGACATGCATAAAATCCGAAGCTTACGGCAGGTCGGGCGAATCCTATTCGCCGCGACATGCTG
>NZ_ML703253.1:328656-337034 GCF_008520305.1 Mesorhizobium sp. SARCC-RB16n
GCAGGTCGGGCGAATCCTATTCGCCGCGACATGCTGTAGACATTGTTCGCCAGGATGCCCCAGGCGCCTCACGCTACGGTGATCCGTGGTGATGAAACCTCGCGCGGCCAAACGCGTTCCATGCCTGCAACATAGTCGAGGGTCCAATGCAAACCGCATGGTTCTCCAAGCCCGTCGTGGTTTCGGTCGGCGTTAGCGGCGCCACCCGCAACCTGTCCAACACACAACAAGCCATCGAGTTGCTGACCACCCATTGGCGCGATGCCGGCAGCCTGAAACATCAGTCCGCGCTGCGCGCTTGCCGTCGGGCAGCGACCGGCGACGTGCCCCCCAACATCGCCAGGGAGGCTTTTGTCGAGGCCGCGCGCGAGGCGCATATCCTGGTCGAGTAGGTCGAACCTGATTTTGGGCTGCGAATTTTGGCGGCGTTCCAGACGGGCAGACTCGTCCTAGATGCCGAAACCCGTCGAAACGTCGTCGGCCTCGCTGCCGGCGTGCGGCACTATGATCGATGCCAAGGGCGCGCTCAGCCGCCATTTGAAGTGGCCGGGCGACCGCTCCAGAATGGCGGAGCCGCCCAGCGACTGCGGCGCCACACGCTGCAGCACGACGGTACCGAACCCCTTGCGCGTCGTCTCGTCACGCCTGTCGCCGGGATGCGGCGTCGACGTCTCCTCCCAGGTCAACTGGAATTCACGCTCCCCCACAGAGCCTGGATTCTGCGCCCCGGAGTCGATTGTCCAGGTGATCTCCACCTGGCCGCCTTCGCTGCCCAGCGCGCCGTATTTGGACGAGTTCGTGCCCAGTTCGTGGAAGGCCATGCCGAGGTTCTGCACCGCATTCGACTGCAGCGTCAGGACCGGGCCGGAGAGCAGGATCTGCTCCTCGCGGCCAAAGGGTTTGAGATGTTCCTGGATCAGGTCGAACAGGCTCGCCCCCGCCCATTCCGAAGTGACGAGCAGATCATGCGAGCGCGATAGCGCCATGATGCGGGCGCGAATCATGTCCTCGAATTCGCCTGGATCGTTCGAGCGCTTGCTGGTCTCCCTGACCATCGACAGGATGACCGCGAACTGGTTCTTGACGCGATGGTTGACCTCCCGCATCAGTAGCCTGATGCGGCGCTCGCTCTCTTTGGCGGCAGAGATATCGCGGGCGATCTTCGAGGCGCCGATGATCTCGCCATTGCTGTTCTTGATCGGCGAAATCGTCAGCGAGACGGAAATCAGCACGCCATCCTTGCGCCTGCGCGTCGTCTCATAGCTCGCCACGCGGTCGCCGCTGCGAATCTTGCCGATGATCTCCGTCTCCTCGCTCTTGAGGTGATCGGGAATGAGCATGAGGATGGATTGGCCGATCGCCTCCTCGGCTGTGTAGCCGAACATGCGTTCCGCCGCATGGTTCCAGCTTTGAATGATGCTGTTCAGGTCCTTGCTGATGATGGCGTCGAAGGAGGAATCGACAATTGCGGCGAGCCGGACGTCAGCGGTCACCCCCTGTCTGTCGCTGCCCTCGATGTCGTTCATCGCCACCCGCAATTGCATGTTCTCCCAACCAGATAAGGCGCAAACGAGTCAAGGCAATCGCCAGCGCGAGAATGCTTTATCCCGTTTCACTCCGCCTGTTCCGGCGGCGTCTTGCCATCGCCATTGGGCATGAGCACGCCGAACTCCTGCGACTTGGCGCCTAGCTCCGCCATCAGGAAGCCGTCGGAGGCAAGGCCACGCCGCAGCAGTTCGCGGACTGCCGCCGAACGGCTTGGCATGCGCTTGTCGAAACGCCAGTTTTCCAGCGCGGCCAACTCATCCTGGGTCAACATGATCTGCAGTCGTTCCGGGCGTTCCAGCTCAGCCATGTGCGCCTCCCCGCGCAAGATCCGGCAAGTTAGTAACCGTCTCATTCTACTTACAGTTAGGGGGTCCCCCATCTTGCGTCAAGCGCGGCGAAGGGGTGAAGGCAGCACTGTGCCGATGATGATCATCATACACCGGCTGAGCATTCGTGTAACTTTTCTAACTGGCTGATTTAATTTACATATTTTTCAGTTTTAACTTGCGATGCGACGGTATCGGACGCATCCTGCCCACTTGAGGAAACCAACTCGTTTGGGAGGTTTCGATGCGATACGACTATTCCACAAGGCTGCGTGAAGACGTCTATGCGACCGTCCGCACAGCATTCAAGACAGTGGGCATCATCAACGTGTCGGTGGTGGCGGAGAGGATCAGGGTCAGGAACCTGGCCGAGAATGTCGCCCTCGAAGACATTGAACATCTGGTCCTGCAGGCCGCCCAACTGCTTGGCGCTGCAATCGAATTCGACGCTTTGAGTAACGGATTGGCTCCGCCTGGAAACGGATTGGTCGAGAACGGCGAGAGTGCGTTGAGGCCCTTCCATCTTCATCGATCAGACTCGATGCAGTAGCCAATGCCGGGCCGGCAGCGGGTTCTGCTTGCCGCCGGCACACAAGCCAAAGCCGCCCTCCTCCCGCGACGTCGCTTCAAATATGTGAGCACAGTGCGCTTACAGTCAGACTTGGGCTGAGCAGTTCCCCGGCGTGACCGCGACGCCGCCGATGAGCTGATGGCCAAGCCGGCGCGTACAGCGCCATGCTCAATGCTATCCGTCGAGACAGCGCCGAACACCCTGTGGGAATCGAGCGAGCGCCTTATATAATCCTGGTCACCTCCTTCCCTCCCGGAGCTCCCCACCCATGACCCTCGACACACGCAAGCTCGGCAGCCAGGGGCTGCAAGTCTCGGCCATTGGTCTCGGCTGCATGGGCATGAGCCAGTCCTACGGTCCGGCTGACGAGGCCGAATCCGTCGCCACGCTGCACCGCGCGATCGAACTCGGCTGCACGTTCCTCGACACCGCCGAGGTCTATGGCCCGTACACCAACGAAGCCCTGCTCGGCCGGGCGTTGAAGGGCAAGCGCGACAAGGTGACCATCGCCACCAAGTTCGGCTTCCGCATCGAAAACGGTAAACAAGTGGGAGTCGATAGCCGGCCCAGACATATCCGCGAGGTCGTGGAAGCCTCCCTCGGCCGTCTCGCCACCGATCATATCGACCTTCTCTACCAGCACCGCGTCGACCCAGCGGTGCCGCTGGAGGACGTCGCGGGCGCTGTCGGCGAGTTGGTCGCACAAGGCAAGGTGCGGTTCTTCGGCCTCTCGGAGGCAGGTGCCGCCAACATCCGTCGGGCACATGCCGTCCATCCGGTGTCGGCGTTGCAGAGCGAATATTCGCTCTGGGAGCGCAATCTGGAGCCGGAGATCATCCCGCTGCTCGGGCAACTCGGCATTGGCCTGGTGCCGTTCTCGCCACTCGGCCGCGGTTTTCTCACCGGCGAGGTCAAGCGCGCGGAGGACTACGCCGAGGGCGATTACCGCCGCAACGACCCGCGCTACCAGGGCGAAAACTACGACGCCAATGTCGAGGCGGCGGCCAAGGTGCGCGACATCGCCATAGCCCGCGGCGTCAAGCCCGGCCAGGTCGCGCTGGCCTGGCTGCTGGAGAAGGGCAACAGCTTTGGCTTTGGCGTCGACATCGTGCCCATCCCCGGCACCAAGCGGATCAGGTATTTGGAGGAAAACGTCGCCGCCGCATCATTGAAACTCGACGCTGCCGAAATGGCCGCACTCGACGATGCCCTGGCGCCGGGAAAAATCTCCGGCCCGCGCTACACCGAGCGCGGCATGGCGATGGTCGATCGGTAGGCGCTCGGAGCGCAAACATCCGAACACTGGGATCATCCTGGCTTGCATCTCGATCGGCGAAGACTTCAGACTGTGCGCCTCGCATGCCTCGCCAGCGCGTGCTCGATCAGCGCGTCTATCACCTCTGCGTAGCCGATGCCGATCGCCGCCAGCGCCTTGGCGTACATCGAGATGTCGGTGAAACCGGGCAGCGTGTTGACCTCGTTGACCAGCAGGGAGCCGTCGGCGCGCAGGAAGAAGTCGACGCGCGCCATCGCTTCGCAGCCAAGCGCCTTGAAGGCTTGCCCTGCCATCTCCCTCGCTCTGCCGGCGACCGCGGCGGGGACATCGGCGGGCACTTTGACCACCGCGCCATCGGCATCGAGATATTTGGCCTCGTAGGTGTAGAAGCCATGCTTGCCGGCGGGAATGATCTCGCCGGGCAGCGACACCGTGAGCGAGCCGTCGGCCCGTTGCAACACGGAGCACTCGATCTCGCGGCCTTCAACGAACTCCTCGATTAGCACCTTGCCGTCATAGCGGAAAGCCGTTTCGACGGCCCCTTCGAAGCCATCCCTGTCATTCACCTTGCTCACTCCGAAGGACGAGCCCTGGCGCGCCGGCTTGGCGAAGAAGGGCAGCCCAAGCGCCCCGGCGATCTCCTGGAAAGAACCGACATCGTTGCGGTGGACGGTGACCGAGCGGGCGACGGCAAGGCCGGCCTCGCGCAGCAGCCGCTTGGCGACATCCTTGTCCATGGCGGTGGCCGAAGCGAGGATGCCGCAGCCGACATAGGCGACATCGGCGACCTCCGCATAACCCTGCACCGAGCCGTCCTCGCCGAACGGGCCGTGCAGCACGGGAAAGACTACATCGACCGGCGGCAAGTCAGCCGGCATTCCCTTGTGCGACGCTGAGATCAGCCGTCCCTTGCCGCCGGGCAGCAGTGCGACCTCCACGCCATCCTCCGAGACTGGCGCCCCTGCTCCTTCGCCGATGGCCTCGGACGTGGGCTGAAGCAGCCATCTGCCGTCCCTGGAAATCGCGATCGGCACCACCTCGTAGCGCGTCCGGTCGATCGCCTTCAGCACATTGGCGGCCGACAACCGCGACACCTCGTGCTCGGCCGAGCGCCCGCCGTAGAGGATGGCAACCCTGATCTTTCCGGTCATCGAAATCCCTCAACTGTCGAAAATCAAATGGCGACGGCAATGCCGCGATTGGCGAAGAAACGATCGAAATCGGCTGGCGCCAACACTGCGTTCTCCCGTGTGGCGCTGGTATGGCCGGATGGGTTGTGGAAGCGAAAAACGTCGTCAGACGCCGCCGTGACCAGCACCAGATGGCCGCCCTTCGACGGCGGCTCGCGCTCCGGCCAGCGGATCGAACTGCTGACCGAAGCGATGAAGAAGCGCGACCGGGCGAGGATCGCCGGAATGTCCACTGTCGCGACATCGGTCATCACCTCGGCCTCGAGGCCGAATTCCTGCTTCACGAAAGGAACGAAGGGCGCGTAGATCAGGCCCTTGATCGAGCCTTCATTGACGACATAGCCGCCATATCCGGTGCACCGTCTTGCCAGCTCGATCGTCGGCACGATCTGGCCACGCGTCGCCAGGATCATCTTGAGACACGCCATGCCGCAGACATTGGCGGCCCAGACCGCGTATTCGTCGAGCGTGGCAGCACCTGATCCCTGCCACAGCGGATCCCGCCGCAACGCGGCTTCGGCACCATCGGCGAGCACCGCCAACGTCATGTCAGGCGTCTCCCACTGACTGAAAAACGGCACGGCTTCAGGCAATGGACTCATGCGGACTCCTCGGGCAGTCCATCTTGTACACGAGAATTCAAGATGGGTGAAAAGCCGCTCGGCCTGTCGAGATTTACCCAGTCGTGCCGCCAGCTGATAGTGTCTCGGTTTGAATTTGCAGGTTTTCGGCAGCAGCCGGACTGCCTAGCCTGTGCCAGGCTTCTTCATACTGAGGAAGTGCATAGGACTTTGGCGGTAGCCAATACGATACCGTGCCAGTTTCACTCATTCCCCGATGCGCTGCGGCTTTCACTTCGTCTTTTGTGAGGACATAGCAGGTTGGTGCGGCGGTGTTCGCATTGATCGTTACAACCCACCAATCTGAGCGAAGGGTATCCAGCGAACCACCCAGTGGCACGGGGGCTCTCTTCGAGAGAGCTTTTGACTGAACCGGCAGGACGCGGCTCTCATCATCATTTGCGGCATAGAGGTCTGCGCCCCGCGCGTTGCGAACGGTGGGCATGACATGCCAACCACGCCGCGATAGTTCCCGCGCTACGTGGTACAGACCGGCGTTGCCAGTCAACTGATGCCGCATTGTACCCCCTGCTAAGCTTACTCGGCGGCATTACCGGCCACATCGGCGGCACGCTTTTGGCCTTTGAGTCCGATCGACATTAGCCGGGGTACTCCACAACGATGACGTAGCCAGACGGCTGCGTTATTGGACCGATATGTGTTGGGACATCCCGTGTTGGCTGCCAGATCACGTTGATGATGCGGCTACCCTCTTCGCCTAAGCTGTGGAGAAGGGTCTTTAGCCGATCAACGTCGTCTGGGCATGTCTTGACGGCATATGGCATCAAACCTCCCATGCTTCCCACTATGCATATAGGAGTTCGGGCCAGATCGCGACAGCGCACGCTCAAATTTCAAACTGAGACACTACCCGCCGACTTATTTCGTGTTGATCACCGAAGCCGGCCAGTAGGTGTCCATGGTCGCCCCGTTGCGGTCCTCGTCGAACAGCGTATCGCTGCCGAAGCTGGCGCGCAGGCCGATGACGACCTTGTTGGCCCTGGTGTCCTCGGTCCACGTTTCGAACTTTCTCCGTTCGAATTCATAGCGTCCGAACACCGCCCACGGCGTTTCGTCGAACCGGTACATTGCCTGGATGGCGGCACCGACCACGTCCTCGTTGGCGCCGTCATAGTCGGTTCGGTTGAAGTCGAGCTCTGCATCGAGGCGAAGGTTCTTCCGGACGAAATAACGCGCCACGGCGCGCACACCCCATTGGTTGCCATGAAAGTCGTTGATGGTGAGTTGGCCGACACTCGCCTGGCCATAGAGGGTCAGCTTGCCGAAATAGAGTTGTGCTTCCGGGCCAACAGCATAGTTGTTTACCGTCACGCCGCTTTCGCCGACTGACGTGTAAGCTGCGAAAACGCCGGCGGCAAAACTGTTGGGATCGCGATAGTAACCGTGGACCGCACCGCGCGTGTCGTCCAGGGGGTCGTAGTGGCCCCATATGCGGTCGTAGGCCAGGTCTCCCTGCAAGTTCCAGCCCTGGCCGAACGGAATGTTGACGTGGACGGCACCGCCACCGGCCCGGGTCGTGTAGTCGTCGCCGACGAAGCGAAGCCCGCCGAGATAGAGTTCGCCGTAGCCGGAAACATGCGGCGCCGCCACCGTCTCGGAAGCAAGCGGCTGCAGGGCATCCGCCGCGTGAGCGGATGTCGCGGCGAACAGCGAAAACGCGGCGAAGATTGAAAAGCGATGCATTTGGAACCCTCGAATGCGAATAGGCGTTTTCCGGACCAGCGTCCGGCCATGGAGGTCAGAATTTGTAGGCGACGCCGATCCGCAGATCATGCGTCGTCAACTCGATCGCACCGCCCGCGCACAATGGAGCGCACGGGTTTTGTCGAACCGGCCGATCAGAACTTGTAGCTGAGCCCGACTCGGACATCGTGCGTCTGCAGATCGACGCTCGTCGCTGTGCCAAGCCCCTCTGCTAGCGAGAGCTCTTTGCTGCCGAAACTGGAGTAGCGATATTCGGCCCGCGCGATCCACCTGTCGGTAAGGCGTGCTCGATGCCCGCTCCAATCGTCCAGCCAGTATGGGTCTCGTCGTGGACCAATATGTCACCGCTGGGGGTGGCGGTGATTATGGTCGCTTCATATTTGGCCGCGGCCACGCCTGCCGTGATGAAAGGCAACGTCCGATCGAAAGCATAGCCTGCCCGCAGCCGCGCCGAACCCGACCACTTGATTTCGCTCTTGATCAACGCGCTTCCGCCGAAGTTCGTCAGTCCATCGACATTGTTGTACGCAATGTCGGCCTCGGCGCCGAGCACGAACCGGTTCGCCATTTGCTGATTGAAACCGATATGGATGCCGCCGATAAATCCATCCGGATCGAGGGAGCTGTTAAGGTCGGTGGCTCCACCGATGCCGCCGCCGGCGATGAAAAGATTGGACTTTCCGGCCACATAACCGACGTCGGCGCCGGCATAGAGGCCGGACCAGTCATAGCCGGCAACAACCGGCAAGGTTTCATTGATGTCCGCCGCGGACGCCATGCCGACCGGCGCGAGCACGAAGATGGTGGCGAGAAGAATCGTTTTCACTGTTTGCTACCCCAATGATGTTGCTTCCCCCGGCCGTGGAAATGCTCCGCGGCGTCCCGGGTATAGTCGAGGTTTTGCATTGTTCGCGGGCGGCGTCTTGGGCTGAGCTGCATTGGAATTGTCGTGGAGAGCGCTGCGGCACTCGGGCGATCAGTGTGACTGTTCGGCATCAGTCGATCGGTTCGAAGACGACTTATCCGACGCGCTTCGAGTTCTTGTCTTGAGTGTCGCGCTTCCGTCCGGAATTGCGTTAAAACAAGGAGTTAATGCATGTCGCCCGGAAGTGTCCTCGGTTC
>NZ_ML703253.1:337408-397658 GCF_008520305.1 Mesorhizobium sp. SARCC-RB16n
CAGAAGCTTACAGCAGGTCGGGCGAATCCTATTCGCCACGACATGCTGTAGAGCGTCAGCGATTCAATGAACGATGAATCGCTCTACCTGGCGCCGCTCGGCGTCGAGCCGAAGCGGCGGCGGAAACAGCGGTTGAAATAGGAGACGTCGGAAAAGCCGCTCAAGAGCGCGATCTCGCTGACCCGCATGCGGTCGTTGCGCCGGTCGCGCAGCATGCGATGGGCTCTCTGCAAGCGCAGTTCGAGAATATGCTCGGCGAAACTGGAGCCCGTTTCCTGCAAGAGATCATGGACGTAGCGCGCGGAAAGCCGCAAATGCTGGGCGATGTGCTGGGCCGAGATGCCGGGATCGGCGAAATTGTCCCGCATCTTCTGCAAGATTGCTTGCAGCCTTGCCGCGCGCAGGCCGCGCACGCCGGCCAGCTCGGCGATCTCGCCCTTGGCGCCCGTCGCCAGCCCGATAAGGTCGACGATCGTCTCGGTGGCGTGGGCGACAAGATCGGGCGAGAGCAATGCCGGTCCCGCTTCCAGGAAGCCGCAATAGCGCTTGAGCATGTCGAGCGCTTCATTGTCGGCGCCGATGGTCAGCGCCAGGCGATCCTCGACACGGGCGAAGGCATTTTCCAGGATTTCGCGGGGCACCACGACATTGGTCCAGACATTGCGGTCGCCGCCGGTCATTTCCAGCGCTTCCGAAGCCGAGACCAGCGCGCCTTCGCCCCTGCCGATGCTGTAGTCGCGGCCGGTCTGCACGCCGCTCAGCCTGGTTTCGCCGTCGTTGACCAGCAGCAGATAGCCGTCGCGGCCGTCATCGGCGATGTTGCGTGTCTTGCGGCTGGCATGCCTGATCGTCCCGGCCATCCGCCCGAGCACCAGCGGCCCGATGGCTGTGGCTTCGATATCCGCCTGGAACCGCACGTTGCCGGAGATGGCGTATTCGACCGACCATATCTCCGCCACATGGATGTCTTGCCAGAGCGCGAAGCGCGCGCGGTCGTCGAGATGCGGCGGCAGGTCGACCGATGAGAAGACGTTCTTTTTCAACGAGCAACCGGCCTCCCTGAAGCCGCACCGTATTGGACCGATTTGCCTCTTGTCCAGAGCCGGCGCCATTCATGCCTTGCAGGACAATTTCAGTGCCGCCCAGGTCAAGAATCCGATCGGATACGCCGCCCCGGCGTGTGAATTTCCAAAATACCCGGAGTGCGGGATGGGAATCACCCGGCCTCGCCTGGCGCGGCAACCGCCGTCACGGCCCAGTGTGTGTTGAGGTTCAGGTCAGGCCGAGCCGGAGTCGAAGACGGGCGCGAAGCGACCAAACTAGGCGGATTCCGAGAACCGGAGCGGAGCGTACGTTTGGGTATGTGAGCACCGGAAGCGCAGGAAGCCGGCATTTGCAGGCCGACCTCACCTGAAGATCAATACACCCTAGAACGTGATCTTCACGGAAGCCGCGCTGCGGTTGGCCGGGCCGTGGTGGACGGCCTCGATGTTGTTGCCGTCCGGGTCGAGCAGGAAGGCGGCATAATAGCCGGGATGATAGGGCCGCTCGCCCGGCGCGCCGTTGTCCGTGCCGCCGGCCGCCAGCCCGGCTTCGTAGAAGGCATCGACCATGGCGTGATCCCTGGCCTGAAAGGCCAGATGATGACGGCCGGTCAGCTTTCCCAGTGCGGCCCGGCTGTCGGCGCTGGAGATGAACAATTCGTCGGCCCAGAAATAATCCTCGCCGATGCCCCCGATCGGGACACCAAGCACCTGGAAGAGCGCCTCGTAGAAACGCCGGCTGGCGGGAAGGTCCCTGACCACGAGCTGGAGGTGGTCGATGAGCCGGCCGCGATGCAATTCCTGGGTTTCCATGAAGGCTCCTCCTCGCAAGGCCTCGAATTTAGGCCCGGGCGGCAGGGCGTCAACGCGGGGGCGTGCATCTGCTGACAACCAGCGACAATTTTTCGGGACCCGATGGAACTTTTCGGCTGACGGCAAGTTTGGTGGCGCGGCGGGAGGGAATTGCGATTGGATTGTTTTCAGAGGCTTGAAGCGCTCGTCGACAGCGCCGATGCAGGCTGCATTGAAGAAGCGAACGCATTGCTGCTCCGGTTCAAGGACAGGTCCGAAAAGACGGCGCGGACCATCGACGAGTTCATGCTGGACTTCAAGACGTTGGTCTTCGTCATCGAGGCCGGCGAAGAAGGTTTCCAAAAACCAGTCCGCAAGCTTGCCCGCGCCAGGCTTGCGAAGCTCAAGCAGTTGGTGAAGGTGCCGGCTTAGGCTGCGAGCCTAGCCCTTGAGCAGCGCCGCCAGCCGCGGGATGCCCTCGCTCACCGCGCGGCGGTCGGCCAGCGTGAAGGAGAGCCGCAGCGTGTTGCGGCCGGTGCCGTCGGCGTAGAAGGCATTGCCAGGCACGAAAGCGACGCGCGCCTCCTTCACCGACCGTGCCAGGAGTTCCGTGGCATCAGCCCCTTCAGGTAGCGTCATCCAGACGAACATGCCGCCTTCCGGGTGGCTCCAGGTCACGCCCTTCGGCATGTTGGCCTCAAGCGCGCCAAGCAGGCCGTCGCGGCGCTCGCGATAGGCGCCGATGAGCTTTTCCACCTGGCCGTCGAACACGGATTCGGCGACGCGGTGCATCACCATCTGGTTGACCGACGGGCTGTGCAGGTCCGAAGCCTGCTTCATCAGCACCAGCTTTTCGATCACGTGGCGCGGCGCGCAGACCCAGCCGACGCGCATGCCCGGCGACAGGATTTTCGAGAACGAACCGCAATAGAGCGTGCGCGCCTTGTCGATGCCGCCGGACCTGATGCAGTCGAGCGCCAGGATCGGCGGCACGCCTTCGCCGTCATAGCGTAGCGCGCGGTAGGCGGCGTCCTCGATGACGGCGATGTCGAGCTCGCCGGCAAGGTCGAGCACGGCCTCGCGCTGCTTTCGGTCCAGCGTGTTGCCGGTCGGATTGGCGAAATCGGGCACCAGATAGGCGAATTTCACCCTGCCGCTCTCTTTCGAAAAAGTGCTGGGGGTGGCGGCAGCGGCGCGATAGGCGTCGGGCGTCATGTTGCCGCCTTCGGGCCGCAGCCGGTCGTAGCGCGGTTCGTAGGCGTTGAAGGCCTGCAGCGCGCCGAGATAGGTCGGCCATGTCACCAGCGCGGTATCGCCCGGCGACAGGAACAGCTTGCCCAGATAATCCAGCGCCTGCTGCGAGCCGGAGGTGATGAAGATGTTGGCCTCGTCGCAGGCAATGCCGAGCTTGCCCATCTGTCCGGCAAGCCAGCGGCGCAGCGGCAGATAGCCTTCCGAGACCTGGTATTGCAGCGCCGCCCCGGCTTCCGCGCCACCGAGCACATCGGCATAGGCATCGCGGATGGCATCCGCCGGAAACAGCGCCGGGTCCGGGATGCCACCGGCAAACGAGATGATGTCGGGCTGGTCGAGCAGCTTCAACAGCTCGCGGATTTCAGAGGCCTTCATGCGCGACGAGCGCGAGGCCAGGAGGTTCAAAAGGCTCAAGACACGCCTCCCCAGACGTTTTTACAATAGGTCAATCTAGCTGACCTATATCCGCTTTGCCGGGCGATTTGAATAGTGCCTGAAAGGCTTCCGCTATGCGCCAGTCGCCGCCAAGCCGCTTGGCGTCGCGGCTGACGCATAGGGGGAGAACTGTTACCTATGTATCCGGTCCATTCTGTTACCCACCTATCGGCTGGACAGCTGTCGCAACCTCGGCGCCTATTCCGCGAAGCCGACATTGGCGAAATGGGTGATTACGGTATCTTTCTTCCCGTCACTATACGGGGAGAAATGTCCGGCAGGACAATGAGGGGCGGCGCAACGATCGAGACTCAATCAGCATCAGCCGCCGGCTTAGCCTTGCCGCATTGCGCCAGCACCTTGCCGATGGCGCCGCTCGAGCCCTTCAGCGGAAAACTGACATCGCCATATTTGGCCGCGCTGACCGAGACCTCCCCCTTCGAGCGCAGGAGATCGAGCAGCGGGTCTGCCTTGCCCAGATCGACCACGAAATAATTGTACATCGCCTCCAGCTGCAGCGTTTTCGTCACCGTCTTGCCGTCGGCCTTGAAATCGAACGAACCGCTGATGCCCGGTTCCAGCTGCGGGCCGCTGGCACCCAGGTCGTAGCTCAGCACCGGATTGTCGAAACAGGTCAGCATCAGTTGCGCGTCGCCTTTCGGCCCGCCGCAGACGGAAGCCGTCAGCACCCTGCCGCCCTCGTCTTCTTCCATCTTCGCGCTCCAGCCGCAGGACGCGGCAAAAACCGGCTGCGCGCCGAGCAAAGCCGCCAAGGCACCCGCGGCAACGACATATCTTCTCATGACTTCCCTCCGGGCATTTGCAGCACTCGCCGCCAGCATATAGGAAAAGCCGTGGAATGGCATTGCATGTGCGGCAAGGCGGTGCCTCGGAGAGAGCGGTGTTGAGAGTTCGCCTGTGTCTTCTGACAACCGCGCTGGTGGCCTTGCCGCTCGCGGCGCACGCCGAGTGGAAGCCGGTCGAGAAGGTCGAGACCTACGCCATTTCAGGCCAGTCCGGGCTCGAGCTCTACCGATCGATCGGCCAGAACGGACCGAATGTCGGCATTGCCCACGCCATTGCGTTCACCAATTTCAAGCTGACCTGGGGGGTCAGGGACTACAAGCCCAGCGGCAAGGGCTGCGTGCTGACGGCGGCGAAGCCGAAACTGATCATCACCTACACCTTGCCAAGCCCCTCCGCGCCGCTGCCGCCGGCCGTCCAGAAAAGCTGGGAGGTGTTCATCGCCGGCGTCAGTGCCCATGAAAAGGTCCATGGCGCCAGTATGATACAAATGGTCCATGACATCGAGGCCGCGACAGACGGCCTGACCGTTGCCGACGATCCCAAATGCAGCAAGACCAGGGCCGAGGTAATCCGTCGGCTCGACGCCATCTCGAAGGCGCGGGTGCAGGCAAGCCGCGATTTCGACCGCGTCGAACTCGGCCAGGGCGGCAATCTGCAGAAGCTCATTCTTGCGCTTGTGAATGGCGGCTGAGAAGGCCACCGCGCCCTGCGGCGCGGCGGCATGTCCGCGGTCCGCTCCGGCCTACCGGCTGAGGTCCAGCGCCGCGCTCAGATCCCCCATCGGCGGCTCGCCATTGGCGGCCAGCGCCTTGTCGCGGGCGACGATGCCGGTCAGCACCGGAAGATCGTAGCGCGCGGTAATGAAGCGCAGGATCGAGGTGGTGTCGTATTGCGTGTGGTCGACCGTGCCCATCTTCGCATAAGGCGAGACTATGAAGGCCGGGATGCGGTTGCCCGGGCCCCAGCGATCGGCCTTGGGCGGCGCAACGTGATCCCAGAAGCCGCCATTCTCGTCATAGGTGAGGACCACCAGCATGTGGCTCCATTGCGGGCTTTTCTCCAGATGCGAGACGACGTCGGCCAGATGCTGGTCGCCGCTGGCCACGTCGGCATAGCCGCCATGCTCGTTGAGATTGCCTTGCGGCTTGTAGAAGGTGACGGCCGGCAGCTTGCCATCGTCGATCGCCTTGATGAATGCGGCGCCGTCCAGGCCACCGTCCCTGAGATGCTCGGTGCGCGCGGCGGTGCCCGGAGCGTAAGCCGCGAAATAGTTGAACGGTTGGTGGTGGAACTGGAAATTCGGCACCGGCGTCGCGTTCTTGCCGTCGAGCGCCGTCTGCCAGGCGCCGGCGTACCAGGCCCAGTCGACCCCCTTCAGCGACAGGAGATCGCCGATGGTGATGTCGTGCTGCGGCGGCAGCGTGGTCGGCGCGGCCGGGTCGGCGAGCGTCTTGTCGCCACCCTCGACCGGTTTGTTGGCGCTCGGCTGATAGGGCGGCTGCATGGTGTTGACGGCATGGAAGTCGGGCGTGATGGCGCCGTCATTGACGAATTTCGGCACGCCGCCAAGTGCGGAGCCCGGCGAATTGTCGGCAACCTTCAACGTCGTGCCGTCTGCCTCGACCACGGCGATCTGGCCCTTGATCGGACTGGTATCGGCATGCGGATAGACAGGCGTACAGGCACAGGCGAGCTGGAAATGGTTGAGGAAGGAGCCGCCGAAGGCGCCCTGGAAGAAATTGTCGGCCAGCACATACTTCTTCGCTACCTGCCACATCGGCAGGATCGAGCCGTCATAGTGACCCATGACCAAGCCGCCGGAATCGGCCCAGGCGACGAATTTGTCGTTCTTGCCGCCGTCGATCTGCATCTGCTCCTGGTAGAAGCGGTGCCACAGATCGTGGGTGATGACGTTGGTGCCTTCGTTGAAGCCCTTGGGGTCGTCGATGGCGAAGGGGGCGTTGGCGAGATGCGCGGTCTGCGCCTCGGTCACCGCGGGCGTGACGCCTTTTCCGGTCAGCCCGCCCCAGGCTGGCGGCAGCTCGGTGAGCGGCTTGGCGTCGCGGTCGAGCTGGCGCGCCTGGTCGGCCGAGACATTGGCGAGCCCATTGGCGCCGGGGAAGCCGCCATAGAGATTATCGAAGCTGCGGTTTTCGGCATAGATGACGACGACGGTGTCGATCTTGTCGAAACCCGGAGGGGCGGCATTGGCCGCAACGGGAATCAAGGCCGAACCGGCCAGACAGAAGGAAGTGAGGAGCTTGAGCCTCGTCATGGGAAGACCTCGTGGCTTGACTGTGGCTAGAGGGGCTGTGGTGCAGCTAACGTGGATGCCTTGTCACCTTTGTGACATCTGCCGCCGCGGCGAACACGGTTTCGTGAGCGCCCGAACCGGTCATCAATCCGTTGCACTCCATTCTTATTTCCCGGCCAAAGCGGACCATGCCCCATGACCAGAAGACGATGGAAAAGCAGGGCGATCGCGATTGCCGCGATCTCGACCTTTGGCTTTGCCGCGCCCGCGAATACAGCGGACGGCGTCCATCCCGGGCCGCTATCGCGCGCGCAGGCGTTTGCGCGCGCCGAGGCGCTGACCGCTTTGGGGCGAAAAATGTTCTACGACCCGGCGCTGTCGGCCTCTGGCAAGCAGGCCTGCTCGTCCTGCCATGATCCGCGCCATGCCTTCAGCCCGGCCTCGGCCTCGCCGGTCGAGATGGGCGGGCCGCATCTCGACCTGCCCGGCGTGCGCGCGGTGCCGTCGCTGCGCTATCTCCAGGCCGCTCCCGCCTTCACCGAGCATTTCCATGATTCCGAGGACGAGGGCGACGAGAGCGTCGACAACGGACCAACCGGCGGCCTGACCTGGGACGGCCGTGCCGACCACGGCAACGACCAGGCGAAAATCCCTCTGCTCTCGCCCTTCGAGATGGCAAACAAGGATGAAGCAGCCGTCTCCGCCTCCCTGCGCAAGACCGCCTATGCCGATGACTTCAAGGCCGTGTTCGGGCAGGATGTCTTCGACCGCCCGGGCGACGCCTTCGACGCCGCCGCCGAGGCGCTTGGCACATTCGAGCAGAGTGCCACCGATTTCTACCCCTATTCCAGCCGCTACGACGCCTTCCTCGCCGGCAAGGCGACGCTGTCGGCGCAGGAACTGCATGGCCGCGAACTCTTCGAGGACGAGGCGAAAGGCAATTGCGCGTCGTGCCACCTCAGCGAACCGGCCAATGACGGCGAACCGCCGCAATTCACCGATTTCGGCCTGATCGCCATCGCGGTGCCGCGCAACCCGGCCATCCCCGCCAATGCCGACCCCGCCTATGCCGATCTCGGCCTGTGCGGCCCGCTACGCACCGATTTCCATGGCCGGAGCGACTATTGTGGCCTGTTCAAGACGCCGACGCTGCGCAATGTCGCGCTGCGCAAGAGCTTCTTCCACAACGGATATTTTCACACGCTGCGCGACGCCGTCGCCTTCTACGCCAGCCGCGACACCGACCCCGGCCGCTGGTATCCCAGGAACGCCGACGGCACGATCAGGCAATATGACGATCTGCCAAAGGCTTACTGGAGAAATCTCAACCAGGAACCGCCCTTCGACGGCAAGAAACCCGGCGACAAGCCGGCGCTGACCGACGCCGAAATCAACGACATCGTCGCGTTTCTGCAGACGCTCACCGATGCGGATCAGGTAGCGAAGCCGTCGCAGTGAATGCGTGGCACGGATAACGCAGAGCTAGTTCTTAATAGCCAATTCCGAACGCAGCCGGGCCACTTCCGCGAGCAATGCCGGAATATCCTGCCGTGCCGCGGCAATGAAGTCTTGATCGGCGTTGGTGGCTCCCAACAATTCTATGTCGGCATCGCCTCCGGTTCCGATCATATTCGACCCCGAAGTGTGATCGCGACCCTCGATCCAGGACTTCCATGGCCCTGGTGTGGCACGTAAGCATCGCTCTGCAATTTCCTTGAGTTCCTGCTCTTCCATAATCCATCCCGGGCGTCAGAGGTGCTGCCAGATCACCTTCAGCGGTGAACCCATGGCTTGTTCAATCGTCCGCAACTGTTCACTGCTTACGGAGTTCACGCCCGGACTGATGACCGTAAGCGCACAAACGCCAAACGCCGCCGGCCAGACGTAGCGCAGATCGTTCAGCGAGGTCGGTCTGTGGCAGCATGGCGTGGTGACCGAAAGGTCCTCGAAGCGCGACTCAGCCGCCTGGTTCATCGCGTCGCCCCACCATTCCTCGATATCGCTGCCGCAAAACGGACAATGGACGCTTTCCGTATTGGCTCCGGCGTCGAAGAAAGTCACCCCTTGCTCGTATTCGACAGCAATATGTCCTGCCACCGGGAACAGCCCGTGCGCAGCATTCACAGCCGCAGTCGCCGCGTGTTGAGCCGGATACCAGCGTGGATCATAGGGCACCAGTCGCAGGTAGTTGTCAGACATTGCTCTCTCCCTCTCGGGCCCAAGGATGAGCGTTCAACCAATAGCATGCAACAGCCGCGAGACGGTTCAGGCTCGATAACGAGTCTCGTTCCTTGGCGGCCCCGCTGTCCCGGCGGCGTCTACAAAAATTTTGTGTCGCGATATTCGGCTTGAGCCCCTGCCGTCACAGCGCCCGGATGACGCCTCCATCCACTCGGATGTTCTGACCAGTGATATAGCCAGCGCCCTCGGATGCCAGGAAGGCGATGTCGCGGCGATCTCCTCGCTCGTCCCGTAGCGCTGCATCGGGACCGTTGCCGCGGCGCCCTTCGGTCGCTACGCGGTGGGCACGGTCCCGCCGTCGATGACGTATTCCGTGCCGTGGATCGAGGCGGCGCGCGGGGACGCAAGAAAGGCGACGAGTTCGGCGACCTCCTCCGGCAAGGCGGGGCGGCCGATCGGGACGCCGCCGAGACTGGCCATAAGCGTCTGGCGGGCGCCCTCGAAATCGGTGCCGCTCCTGGCCGCCAGCGCCTCGATCAGACCGACCGCGCCTTCGGTCTGGACCCAGCCGGGCGCCACCCTGACCACGCGCACGCCCTTCGGCCCGACCTCCTTGGACAGGGCCTTGCTGTAGTTCGACAGCGCGGCCTTTGCCGCCGCGTAGGCAATGGTGGCTTCGGGGAGCGGCAATTGCCTCTGGATGGAGGTGATGTGGACGATGGCGCCGGAGCCTTGCCCGATCATCGATGGCAGCAGGCCGCGATCGATCCGCACCGCCGCCAGCAGGTTGATGTCGAGCGCCCGCTGCCAGATGCCGTCATCGAGAACCGCAAAGCCGCCCGCCGGCGCCGACGAACCACCGACCACGTGGACGATGATGTCGACGCCGCCGAGCCGGTCGAGCGTGGCCTGGACGACCGTCGCGCAGCCTTGCGCCGTGCCGATGTCGGCAGCCACGAACAGGGCCGGCGTGATCGGTTCGTCGGGGCGGGCGCGTGCCGTCACCAGGACCGTCGCACCGGCTCCGCGCAACCGATGCGTGACGGCCGCGCCTATGCCCCTTGTGCCGCCGGTGACAAGCACTCTCTTGCCGGCGAATTCCATCTCGTGCCGCATCGCTCGCTCTCCGTCAGCCGATTTCAAGCGCGCTGATCCGTCCCTGCCCATCCAGGCCGAAGCGGTAGGTCAGGACGACAGGGCTGCCTGGAAACGTGCCGGAAACCTTGGCCGAGACCACCGTACGGTCGTGCTCCCGGCGCATGTCGAGCGGTTCGACGGCGACCTTGTATTTGGCGACCGTTTTCTCCTTCCAGGCGCGGATCGCCGCTCTCCCGACGATGTCCTCATTCTCGTCGTGAACTCTGGCGTCGGGGGCGAAACAGGCGACCATGGCGTCGATGTCATGCGCGTTTTGCGCGGTGAAGTATCGGCTGAGCGTGGCTGGCAAAGCAGGCGTCATCGGACTCTCCCGTCTGAGGATGTTTCCTGCTCCGGTATTTGATGGTAGCCTGTCGATATGGCAAGAACCGACAAAAAAGTAGGGTACTCACCTACAGGTAAGCTGGAGGATGTGACCCCAGACATGGCGGCGACCGGCGTCGAGGCGGCGTTGCGCATGCTGGAAGGCCGATGGAAGATGGTCATCATCTTCCATCTCTTCGATCGCGGCACCTTGCGTTTTTCGGAACTGGAACGCGCCATTCCGGCCGTCTCGCAGAAAATGCTGATCCAGCAGCTGCGCGAGCTCGAGCGCGACGGCATCGTCTCGCGGACGATCTATCCCGAAGTGCCTCCGAAAGTGGAATACAGCCTGACGCAGTGGGGCCAGGCGCTATGCCCGGCGCTCGACATGCTGCTCGAATGGGCGGCGCTGAGGAAATGAACCGAGGCCTTCCCTTCCTCCACCTCACAACGCGCGGATCACGCCCCCGTCAACGCGAATGTTCTGCCCGGTGATGTAACCCGCGCCATCCGAAGCAACCGCGCCCGGAAAAACGGCGAAAGAAGGACATCGTCATTAGGGCTTCCTAAACCGCTCTGGGGTATCCTTGCCAATCGATGGTAGGACGCCGATGAACGCATTCGGGCGAGCAGTCGGATTTGTTGTGATCCTTGTCACCGGCGCAGCAATGCTGGTGGCTTTGCACATCGATGCCCAGCGGGATTACGCGCTTGCCAGGGAACGCTATCTGGAAAACTCCCGGGCGGCATCGCGCGCGACCGCCAAGACCGTCGAAGACGCCTTGCGATCCGTCTATGAAAATGTCCGGACCCTAACCTATCTGCCAAGCGTCAGGAACCTCGACCGGCACGGCACCAATCTGGGCGACGAAGGCCGTGCGACCATCCAGCAGATCTACAATAACCTCGCTAACAACGTCTCCATTTCCGAGGTCTACTTCCTGCCGCTGGATTTCGACCCGGACCGCTTCGACGCCGTGACCGGCAAGCTCGAGGAGCCGATCCTCCAGTTCGACCAGTTGATCGTGAATGCCAGGGCAAGGTCAGACGCCGCCGCGGACACGAAGCCCGTCAAGCTGGATGACAATTCCCTGACCCGTCCGCCCGAAGAAGTTGAAACCTATGAATACCATGAGCTGGTCAAACAGCTTGCCTGGCTGAAGGCGAACTATCCCAATTCCAGCAACATCGACGGGCTGGATGTGCCGGTCATCGGCACGAAGGAACTCATCACCTGCGACAACACCGATTTCATCCATACCGGCAATGACGCGGATCGCTCCGGCTTCATTCTTTCGGTCCCGGTCTTCGGCCAGGATGGCAGACTGCGCGGCTCCGTCTCGGCGATCATGCTCACCTCGGCGTTGAGGAAATTGTTGCCGAGCAGCGACTATGTCATCGTCAATTCAGGTTACGGGTTCGAATCCGACCAGCACAAGATGTCGACGGCCCTGGCGGCTGATTCCCACGCCTTCACGGCGGCGGACCCCAATCTGATCTATTCCGAAGTCCTCCCGCTCTCGCTCAACGATCCTAGAAGTGCCTGGCGCCTCTGGGCCGGTTTTCCCAACGGCAGATTCGACGACAACATGGACGCCCTCGCCGTGCGGGAATTCGAATTGGCCAGCTACGCGGCGGTCGCGGTCGTCACGCTGCTGGCGCTGGCCTGCTGGTATGCGATCGGGCGCACGATGACGATGCAGGCCGATGCCGCCGAGACCCTGGAGCGGCGAGTCGAGGAACGCACCATCGAGATCCAGCACCTAGCCACGCACGACATCCTCACCGGCCTGCCCAACCGGGGTCTGTTGGCCGGCACGATGGACGAGGCGCTGAAAAGCCTCAGGGAGGGCGAGAAACTGGCCGTCCATTGCGTCGATCTCGACCGTTTCAAACCGGTCAATGACACGCTCGGCCATCCGATCGGCGACCGGCTCCTCAGTGAAGTGGCGAGGCGCCTGCAGCAGCAGGCCGGTGAGACCGCCATGGTGGCCAGAATCGGCGGCGACGAATTCGTCATTCTCCAGCTCTTGCTCGATGACAACGACGAGGCCGGCGTGCTGGCGAGCCGCGTAATTCACGCCCTGGCCGGCGAATTCTTGATTCAGGGCCACAAGATCAACATTGGCAGCAGCATCGGCATCGCCGTCTTCCCGGACGATGGGCAAAGTTCGGAAATCCTCATCCGCAATGCCGACCTTGCCTTGTACAAGGCCAAGATGGAAGGCCGCGGGACCTGCAGGTCATTCGAGGCAGGAATGGACGCAAGACTGCAGGAACGGCGCCAGCTCGAGTCCGAGCTCGCTCTCGGTGTTGCGAACGAGCAGTTCGTCTTGCACTATCAACCGCTACATGACGCACAGACCTCGGAACTGACGGGCTTCGAAGCGCTGGTGCGATGGGAGCATCCGCGCCTCGGCCTGCTCCAACCATTGGAGTTTATCCAGATGGCCGAGGAAACGGGCGTCATCGAGGCGCTTGGCGAGTGGATCTTGAGGCGCGCCTGCACCGATGCCGCGAAGTGGCCCGCGACCATCAAGGTCGCGGTCAATCTCTCGCCGGCCCAGTTCAAACAGCAGGCGCTGCCTCTTCAGGTTGCCTCGGCGCTCGCGGCCTCGGGCCTGCTGTCGTCACGGCTCGAGCTGGAAATCACCGAGTCGGTGCTGCTTGCGCACAATGAAAACACGATAAAGACGCTCCACAGCCTGCGGGACCTGGGCATAAGCATAGCCATGGACGATTTCGGCACCGGCTATTCCTCGCTGAGCTATCTCAGGTCGTTCCCGTTCAACCGCATCAAGATCGACCGTAGCTTCGTCAGCCTGATGTGCGAGAGCAGCGAAAGCCGAGCGATCGTCAAGGCCGTTGCCGAACTCGGCACGACGCTCGGCATGACCACGACCGCGGAAGGCGTCGAGACCGAGGACCAGTACAGGCTGGTCAAGGAAAATGGTTGCACGGATGTCCAAGGCTGGTTCTTCGGCCGCCCAATGCCGTGCTCCGAGGTTCATAGACTTTTCGAAAGGCAAAATGCCTTGAGCGCGTAGGCGATGCGGCGCGCTTCTGGTCTGTCGATGCCCTTGATCGCGCCGAAGGAGCCAGTGCCGGCTCCCTCTCCCGGTCGAAGCCTCACAGCGCCCTGATAACCCCACCATCCACGCGGATGTTCTGCCCGGTGATGTAACCCGCGCCTTCCGAAGCCAGGAAGGCGATGGTGGCGGCAATCTCCTCGCTCGTCCCGTAGCGCTGCATCGGCACGTTGTCGCGACGCTCATCCGTGGCGGGCAGGCTGTCGATCCAGCCGGGCAGCACATTGTTCATGCGCACATTGTCGGCCGCGTAGGTGTTGGCGAAAATCTTGGTGTAGGCGGCAAGGCCGGCGCGGAACACGGCCGAGGTCGGGAACATCGCGTTCGGCTCGGCCACCCAGGCCGTCGAGATGTTGATGATGGCGCCACCCTTCTGCTTGACCATCAGCGGCGCCACGATACGCACCGGCCGGATGACGTTCATCAGGTAGACATCCATGCCGGTGTGCCACTGCTCGTCCGTGATGTCCAGGATCGGCGCGCGCGGCCCATGGCCACCGCTGTTGACCAGCACGTCGATGCGGCCATAGCGCTCCAGCGTCAAGTCGGCGAGACGCTGCAAATCGTCGTTCGACTGATTGGAGCCGGTGACACCGAGCCCGCCAAGCTCCTTGGCCAGCGCCTCCCCCTTGCCGGACGACGACAGGATCGCGACCTTGAACCCATCCACCGCCAGGCGCTTCGCCGCCGCCGCCCCCATGCCGCTGCCACCAGCGACGATGACGGCTGTCTTTTCTGAATTCATTGGGTTTTCCTTTTTGGGTTCGGCAAAACTGCAACCGGCATGGCCGACGCTGAGGCACCGTATAGCCGGTTTCCTCAGCCAGTTCGAACCGGAAAGGCTGAATCCAGGTTGCAGAAAAACTCAATGCGAGCCGCCGGCGCCCGGTCAGCCCGCAATGGCCGCCGCAACCGTTGTTGCTGATACAGCGGATCGCACTATCTCTGCTCTCGCCGATTTCCGAACTCACCCGGAGGACTGCGTGATGAACGACGACGAAAAAGCCATCAGGCAAGTGGTCGACACCTGGATGACTGCCAGCAAAAGCGGCGATCTGGCGACCGTGCTTTCGCTCATGACCGACGACGTGATCTTCACGGTTCCCGGCCAGGAGCCGTTCGGCAAGGCGGCCTTTGCCAAAGCGTCGCAAGGCATGGCTGACGCAAAGATCGACGGAACGAGCGAAATCCTCGAACTGCAACTGCTTGGAGACTGGGCCTTTATCCGCAACCGCATTGAAATGAGCGCCACCTCGCCGGATGGCAGCATCCATCGGTCGGGATATACGCTGACGCTCCTGCGCAAGGAGAAGGACGGCCAATGGCGGCTTGCGCGCGATGCAAACCTCGTTACGACGAAAAAAGAGGAGACGCAGGATCGGCAATGAGGCATCCGAGATCGATGGCGGGATCGCCTCCGGAAGGCATTGATAGCCACGCAAATTAGCGCCCGGCGTGCGACGGCGGCAATCGCCCCTACCCCTCGACCGTCTCCAGCACACTGAGCAGCGTGCCTTCCATGTCGGGCTCGTCGCCGGAGCAGACGCACAGCATCTCGGCGTCGCCCTCGCCGACCGAGAGATAGGCGTGGCCCATGGTGGAATCGATGTAGACGCTCTCGCCCTCCTTCAGCCGCACCGGGGCGTACTGGTCGGTGTGCAGTTCGATCTCGCCCTTAAGCACGATCAGGAATTCCTCGCCGGCATGCCGGGTCAGCGGGCCGAATTCTTCCGGCGTGCGGGCGCGCGCATAAGCATGAATCGGCACCATGCGTTTGCGCACCAGGTCGGTGGCGAGATATCGGTAGTCGTAGTTGCGGGTGAGTTGGCGCAGCGTGTTGGATTGCGAAGTCACCGAGCGGCGGGTGCGCGCCGCCGGCTGCTTGCGGTCGCCGCTGAGCAGTTCCGTCACATGGATGCCGAGCCCTTCGCAGATCTGCAGGAGCTTGTCGTAGCTCAGCGACATCTGGTCATTCTCGACTTTGGACAGCGTCGACACCGCGACGCCGGTGAGCGTGCTGACCTCCTGCAAGGTCCAGCCATGGGTTTTTCTCAAGGCACGCAGACAATCACCGAGGTTCGGCTGCTCCGACATTGTCAGCTCCATGGCGCGGCGGTCGGGCCGCTTCTCCACTCTAGGTATTCGAACTCCCCGCCGTCATCAACAACACCAACAATTTTCTTATACGCTAAATATTGACTGGATACGAAATTATTTTTACGACTGATGGATGCAGTCGAACTCTCCCACGAAGATCGTCGTCATCGGCGGCGGCATCGCCGGCCTCTCGCTTGCCGCCGAGGCAGCGGACTGGGCCAATGTCATCCTTATCGAGCGCGAGCCCCATCTCGGCTATCACGCCAGCGGCCGCTCGGCGGCTCTGTTCACCGAGACCTATGGCAACCGGCTGGTGCGCGGACTGACGCTGGCCAGCCGGCAGGCGATCGTCGAGGGCGGCTTCGTCGCCCATCGGCGTGGCGCGCTGCATGTCGGATGGACTGGGGACGACGACGCCATCGACCGGCTGGCCGGCGAATTGCAGGCGCTGGTGCCAAGTGTGCGCCGCCTGTCGGCGGCCGAACTCCATGCACTCGTTCCGGTCATTGCCAGCGAAAACACCTGCGGCGGCGTCTATGAGCCGGACGCGGTGGATGTCGACACGGGCAAGATGCTGGGGTCCAGCGCCTCGGCGCTCAAAGCCGGCGGCGGCATCATCCGCACCGGCGAGGCGGTCCGCGCCATCTCACGCGACGGCAGCGCTTTTCGGGTTGAAACGAGCGCTGGCGTCTATCCCGCCGACATCGTCGTCAACGCCGCCGGCGCCTGGGTCGATGTCGTCGCCGGCATGGCGGGGCTTCCGGGGCTCGGCTTCCAGCCGAAACGGCGCACCGCCTTCCTGTTCGATCCGCCCGCCGGCATGGACATCGCCAATTGGCCGCTGGTGGTCGACTTGCACGAACAATTCTACTTCAAGCCCGATGCCGGCAGGCTGATCGGCTCGCTCGCCGACGAGACGGATTCCGAGCCTTGCGACGCCTGGCCGGAAGACATCGACGTCGCCATCGCCGTCGACCGCATCGAACAGGCGACTTCGATGCGCATCGGCCGCCCGTCGACGCCATGGGCGGGCCTGCGCACCTTCGCGCCCGACCGCACGCCGGTCGCCGGCTTCGACCCGCGCCTGCCCGGCTTCTTCTGGCTCGGCGGCCAGGGCGGCTATGGCTTCCAGGTCTCGCTGACGCTGGCCAGGCTAAGCGCGGCCCTGATGCGCGGCCAGTCCATCCCCGGGGATGTCGCGGCACTCGGCGTCACCGCGGCGGCGCTGGCGCCGGACCGCTTCCTGGCCCCGGCGGCCGCCCCATGAATTTCCGGCCCTTTCCTCAAACCCGTAAAGTGTCATCAGGAGCGTTTGCGATGAAATCCACCGTTCTGCGCACAGTGCTTGCCACATCCCTTCTGGCCTCATCCACCCTTCTCGGCGGGCAGGCCTTTGCCAAGACGCTGGTCTATTGCTCGGAGGCCAATCCCGAGACCTTCAACCCGGCGATCGGCATCGCCGATTCCACCATGGACGCCGCCGCCAAGACGATCTTCAACCGGCTGGTCGAGTTCAAGCCGGGCACCACCGAGGTCGGGCCGGCGCTGGCCGAAAGCTGGGATGTCTCTTCGGATGGCAAGACCTACACCTTCCATCTCAGGCATGGCGTGAAATTCCAGTCGAACGAGCATTTCACGCCCTCGCGCGACTTCGATGCCGACGACGTGCTCTACACCTTCAACCGCCAGCGCGACGCCAACAATCCCTATCACAAGCTCGGCGGCGGCGCTTACGAGTACTTCAACGCGCTCGGCATGGGCACGCTGATCGACAGAATTGAGAAGGTCGACGACTACACCGTACGCTTCACGCTGACGGCGCCCAACGTCACCTTCCTCGCCGGGCTGGCGCTCGACTATCTCTCGATCCTGTCGCTGGAGCAGACCGAAAAGATGGTCGCGGCCGGCACGCCGGAGCTGATCGACAGCATGCCGGTCGGCACCGGTCCGTTCGTGCTTCAGGCCTATGTGCCCGACAGCCAGGTCCGCTACGCCGCCAACAAGGATTACTGGCGCGGCGCGCCGAAGATCGACACGCTGGTCTTCGCCGTCACGCCCGAGCCGACCACCCGCGTCGAGCGCATCAAGGCCAATGAATGCCAGGTCGCCGCGCCGCCGCCGCCGAGTGCTGTCGCCGACCTGCGCAGCGATCCCGACATCACAGTGCTGGATCTCAAGGGCCAGAACATCGGCATCCTCGGCTTCAATGTCGAACACCAGCCGCTGGGCGACGTGCGCGTGCGCACGGCACTGGCCAAGGCCATCGATCGCAAGGCGATCGTCGATGCGGTCTATGCCGGCGCCGGCACGGTGGCCGGTAGCGTCGTGCCGCCGGCGCAACTCGGTGCCGTGACCGATGCCGGCATCGACTATGACCCCGATGGCGCGAAGAAACTGCTGAAGGAAGCCGGCCACGAAAGCGACCTCAAGGTCAGCCTGTGGGCGATGCCGGTGTCGCGTCCCTACAACCCCAACGCCAAGCGGATGGCCGAGATGATCCAGGCCGACTGGGCGAAGGTCGGCGTGCACTCAGAAATCGTCAGCTTCGAATGGGGCGAATATCTCAAGCGCACCGCGGCGGGCGAGCAGGACACCTTCCTGCTCGGCGGCAGCAGCGACAATGGTGATCCCGACAACATGCTGAGCTACCTCCTGTCATGCGACGGCGTGAAGGGCGGCTCCAACCGTTCGCGCTGGTGCGACAGGGATTTCGAGAAACTGCTGGACGAGGGCCGCGTCGCCGCCGACCCGAAGGAGCGCGCCGCGATCTACGGCAAGGCACAGGCGATCCTGAAGGCAGAGGTGCCGGTGGCGCCGATCGCCCATTCGATGGTGGCGATCCCGATCCGCAAGAGCGTGCTCAACTACGTACTCGATCCCTTCGGCCGGCAGAATTTCGCCGCCGTCGACCTGGCGGAGTAGAGCGGAGCGCCGCCCTTCCCTTCTCCCCTTGTCGGAGAAGGGAAGAACGAAGCGACAAAGCGAGACCACCATGCCAAAAGACCTGAAAACTCTCCTCGACACCTACCTCGCCGATGGCGCGGTTGGTGCTTCGCTCGCCTACTCGACAGGCGCCACACCAACCGCCCTCACCGCGGGCCTCGCCGACCGCGCGCATGGCACATCAGTCACGTCGGACCAGTTGTTCAAGATCGGCAGCTGCACCAAGACCTTCGTCGCCGCCGCGCTGGTGAAGCTCGCCGAAACCGGCAAGCTCGATCTCGGCGCGCCGATCTCCTCCTGGTTCCCGGACCTGCCGGGCGCCAGGGATATTTCGGTGCGCCAGCTCATCAATCATCGCAGTGGGCTGCCGGAATTCGAATATTACATCTCGATGGACCCGGGCCGGCAATGGACGCCCCAGCAGCTGGTCGACATTGCCTTCGCTTCCGACAAGCAGAAGGTGCCGGGCGGACCCGCCGTCTACAACAACACCGGCTATGTCCTGGCCGGCATGGTGATCGAGGCCGTCACTGGCCAGTCGCTGGGCGCCTATGTCAGAAGCGCGGTCCTTGAGCCGCTCGGGCTGAAGAATACCTGGTCGCCTGCCACCGAAGTCTTTCCGGAAAAATCGATGGTGCGCGGCTATTACCACCGGCCGCCGCCGGCGCCGAACGCCCCCACCGACATCGCCTCGGGCGGCGAGATGTGGCGCATGGACGGCGTGCTGTCCTATTCCGATGAGCTGCAGGACTCCTCGGACTCCTTCCCGTTCGGCGCCGCCTATGGCTGCGGCGACATGGTGTCGACGCCATCCGACATGCTGGGTTTCATGCGCGGCCTGTTTTCTGGGAAGCTATTGTCATCGCCGTTCTTCGCCGAGATGTTCGAACACCGTGTGCCGGCGAGTTTTCCAGGCACCCGCATGCGGGAAACCGGCGCGGGCATGTTCCAGAGCGCCTATGCCGACCGCGCCTTCTATGGGCACCAGGGCAGCATTCCGGGCTACGTCGCCGTCATGCTGCACGACCCGGAGGCGGACCTGACCATCGCCATGACCAGCAATGTCGGCTCTGGCAATCGCCTCTCCTTCCAGGCCAGCGGCCTGCACCCGGTGGTCGATCAGGCGATCCGGATCATTCTCGATTGACCGCGTTCAGCCGCCCTGTCCGGACGATGGATCGGGCAGGCCCGGCAGCATCTGGCTCAGCACGCGGTCGCGAAGGAAGACGTGATGGAAGATGGCTGCGGCCGCGTGCAGGCCGGCGAGCCACATGATGACATCGCCAAGCTTACCATGGATGTCAGCCAGTGGAGCGCCCCAGGTGCCCGAGAACGGACCGATGGCGCCAAGGCCGTACACCGTGACCGGATGCCCGCCAAACCATGCGCCGAGCATGGCGGTCGCCGGGACGGCGAACAGCAGGGCGTAGAGCGCCCAGTGCGTTGCCTTCGAAGCAACCTCCATCCAGGTGGGCATGGCCGGCGCGTCGGGAATGCGATCGAAAAGGCGCCAGACCAGGCGAATGACCAGCAGACAGAAAACCGAGAAGCCAAGCGATTCGTGCAGCAGCAATGTCGATGCCCTGGCCGTCGAGTAGACGCGTTCGGGCGGACCGCCGGCGGATACGAGGAAAGCGGCGAGCACCAGCAACGCCGTCAGCCAATGGAGAGCCTGGGCAACGCGCCCATAGCGGGTTGTGGTACCGGACAATGACATGCGAGAGCTCCAAAACGGCAGGACATCTCCCCTCGCCCTCGAATGTGGCCTTATTTCAGCTGGTCCTCAAGTCACATGGGTTTGCTGAGCGGCGGGCATTGCTGTGTTCGCTGGCGGCGCTGCCTGACGGGAACTAACTCCTAGCCTTGCTCCGTCCAGACCAGACGCAGCAGGCGAAGCAGCGTTGCCCGCTCCTTGGCTGTCAGCCGATGCAGGAACCGGTCTTCATGCCGGCGAACCTGGCGCCGCCATCCGGGCATGGCTTTCCTCGCGGCCGGTGTCAGGGTCAGCACCTGCACGCGCTTGTCGTCCGCATGGTCGTCGCGCTCGACCAGCCCCCGCCCTTCGAGCTCGGCAAGCAGCGGCGCCATGTTGGCGCTCTTCATGCCAAGCTGGCGGCAGAGTTCGGCGGCACGGATGCCGGGTTGTTCGTCGATCAGCGCCAGCATGCCGTAGGTGACCGGGCGCAGCGCCGCGTCGGCGAGCTCGACGGCGAAATCGCTCAAGGCCAAAGTCGAGGCACGCCTGAGATTGTAGCCGATCTGCGCGTCGAGCGCGTCTTCGGCCATCGCCCCTGATGCACTGGGATCGGGCTGCGCACTGGGATCGGCGTCAATTTCGGTCTCATCCATGCTTGAACCGATCGCCGCGATCAAAGCCCTTGTCAAGAGAAAAATACTATGCGACATAGCAAAGTAGATAGCTATATCGCATAGCAATTTTCGCAGATATCAAGCCGAGGGAGGACACAGACCATGACCGACGAGCCCGTTGCCTTCGATGTCGAGAACGGCATCGCCTGGGTGCGCTTCAACCGGCCGGACAAGCGCAATTGCATGAACCCGGCGCTCAACCGGCGCATGATGGAGGTTCTGGACGAACTCGAATTCCGCGACGATGTCGGCGTGCTAGTGCTGTCGGGCGAAGGCAGCGCCTGGTCGGCGGGCATGGACCTCAAGGAGTATTTCCGCGAGACCGAGGCCAAGGGCCTCGGCGCCGTCCGCAAGGCGCAGTCCGAAGCCTATGGCTGGTGGCGGCGCCTGCGCTGGTATGGCAAGCCGACCATTGCCATGGTCAATGGCTGGTGTTTCGGCGGCGGTTATGGCCCGCTCTTCGCTTGCGATCTCGCTTTCGCCGCCGATGAGGCACAGTTCGCTTTGTCCGAGATCAACTGGGGCATACTGCCCGGCGGCGGCGCCACCAAGGTGGTGGTCGATCTGCTCTCGATGCGCGACGCCATGTACCACGCGCTGACCGGCGAACTCATCGACGGCAGGAAGGCCGCCGCCTGGAAGTTGGTCAATGAAAGCCTGCCGCTGGCCGAGCTGAAGACGCGTGTCGCCGCGGTCGCGAACATCCTTTTGAAGAAGAACCCGATCGCCCTGAAGGCGACCAAGGACGCGATCCGCCGCGTCGCCGAGATGACCTATGACAATGCCGAGGACTATCTCGTGCGGGCGCAGGAAGCGGCCAACTCCCATGACAATGAGGGCCGCAAGGAAGGCATCCGCCAGTTCATCGACGAGAAGAGCTACAAGCCGGGTCTTGGCGCCTACGACAAGGCCAGATGACGCCATAAACCATCGACGCAATCTGGGAGGAGATGCGAATGCCGGCCTGGACGACATCGGATCCCGTGGCCTTGCACACCGGGACGCAGCCGGATCGTCTTGCCTGCGTCGACCTGGCATCTGGCCGGCGCTGGACTTATGCCGCGCTCGACCGGGCCATCCAGCGCGCCGTCGGCGTCCTCGAAACCGCCTATGGCATCGAACGGGGGCAACGGATCGCCACGCTTGCCCGCAACAGCGCCGACCTGCTTGTCCTGCAGCAGGCCGCCATGCGGCTCGGCGCCATTTTCGTGCCGCTCAACTGGCGGCTCGCCGGCGCCGAACGGCAGGCGATCCTGGCCGATTGCAGCCCGGTGTTGCTGCTGCATGACGCAGCACTCGAAATGGTGCTGCCCGACGGCTGCATGTCAGTAGACGTCGCGGCCTTCGCCAAGGCGGTCGAGGCCCAGGCACCGGCGCCGCGCCGTCCCTTGCCGGAGAGCGATACGCCGTCGATCATCCTCTACACATCGGGCACGTCGGGCCGGCCGAAAGGCGTCGTCGTCACCGAGCGCAATGCCTTGGCGACCGCGGTCAATTTCGGCGTGCTGGGGCGCGTCGGCAATGCCAGCGTCTTCCTCTGCGATGCACCGATGTTCCATGTCATCGGTCTCATCACCAACCTGCGTCCACCGCTGCTGCAAGGCGGCACGGTGCTGATCTCGCCCGGTTTCGATGCCGGTGCCACCAACCGCCGCCTGGCCGACCCCACACTGGGCGTCACCCATTATTTCTGCGTGCCGCAGATGGCCAGGATGCTGCGCGAACATCCCGACTTCGCGCCGGCGCGCTGGACCTCCCTCACCGCCATCTTCACCGGCGGCGCGCCGAATCCGGCCCCCGATATCGAATGGTGGCTGGCACAAGGCATCCGCATGGTCGACGGCTTCGGTATGACGGAAGCCGGCACCGTGCTTGGCATGCCGGTCGAGGCCGAGCGGATCGCCCGCAAGGCCGGCTCGGCCGGCCTGCCGGCGCCGACGATCGGCCTGCGTATCGTCGACGACGACGGCCAAGACGTCGCCGCCGGCCGACCGGGCGAGATATGGCTGTCCGGCCCCTCGATCACGCCGGGCTACTGGAACCGGCCGGAAGAGACTGCCCGTGCCTTCACCGACGATGGCTGGTTCCGCACCGGCGACATCGCGCGACGCGATGACGAAGGCTTCGTCACCCTCGTCGATCGTCGCAAGGACATGTTCATCTCCGGTGGCGAGAACGTCTATCCCGTCGAAATCGAGATGGTGCTGCTCGACCATCCCGACATCGCCGAAGCGGCCGTGATCGGCATCGCCGACGAGCGCTGGGGCGAAGTCGGCCGCGCCTTCATCGTCGTCAAATCCGGCCGGATCCTGGATCCGGCCGCTCTCGCAGGTCACTGCGGCGCCCGCATCGCCCGTTACAAGGTGCCGAAAGAGTTTTTGCTCACCGAGGCACTGCCGCGCACCGCGTCCGGCAAGATCCAGAAACACATTTTGCGCGGGTGGACGGCACCGGAGGGCGGGCAAGCCTGAGATGGCCGCGGTTTAGCGTATACCCATGGACTGGAATATCGCGGCGGCAGCGGCCACGATCTCCGCATTGTCCCTGGCCACCGTTCCATCGGCGAGCGTCTTGCCGTCCTCCAGCCCGACCCGTGTCGACCAGCGCTTTTGCCGCGCAAGGTCCACGAACGGCCAGACTGTGCCGTCGACGCCATGCAGCAGGATTGGCCGCCGCACGCCTGCGCGTTCGAGAACGGCGGCGATCCCGTGCGCCTCGTCGAGGGCTGGGGGCAGGTCCGGTATGTCGATCTCGATCAGGATGCGCAGCACGCGGCCGTGATCGGCAAGCGCCACGAAGCGCTCGGCATCAGCCGTCGTGGCAAGCCCCGCCTCGATGCCGACGCCCTGCTTGCGCAACAGCTCCATCACATCGGGTGCGTCGGCCTCCGAGAGATTGACCGAGGCATAGTCGGGCAGCTCGCGCCAGGCGGCGATCGCCGCGCGGGTCCGCGCCACATCGTTCTCGATCCAGGCGCCGGTCGACACGCCGATCAATGTGCCCGGACAGGCCCGGCGCACGGCAAGGACCGTCGCATCCACCGCGGCCAGGCTCTCGCGCCCGTCGGCGCCACGCGGATGGATGTGCAGTTCGGCGGCACCCGCGGCGACGCAGGCCGCGGCATCGCCGGCCATCGCTTGTGCCGTCAGCGGCAGCCCGGGATGGAAATCGCGCGAACGCGCGCCGTTGATGCAGGCCTGGACGATCATCGATTTCACCTCGGACAAAAGCGCGCACTCTAGCCGCGCCGCCACGCCGCGCAAGGCCGCGGCCCGCCACTCCTGACACGACGGCGCCACGCCTCTTCATGGCATCCGGCGGCATTTGAATAAAAGGCGCCTGTGGATATTTACCCCGCGTTGCGGCAGGCCGGCCAAGATACATTAGGGCGGGATCATGGAGGGACCATTGACCAGCGATTTTTCAGCCGCCCGTCTCCATCTCGAACGCGCCTACCACTATCTGCGCGGCAATGACGAGACGAGCCGTTCGACATGCGAGGCCCTCGACCTGTTGATCGAGATGGTGGCGGAAGCACAGCACAGGAAGCCGGAACCCGGGGTGCTGGAATTTCCGCGCGCGGCAGCGCGCCGGCACGGTTGAACAAAACGCGCCGCGTTCAACGGATTCAGGCTGCGCGCATCAAGTCTTCGTCTTCACGCATGTCGCTATGCATGTCGCTTTTGGAGCGACATGCATTTTGTCCTGTCAGGACGCCCTGCGTCTCGATGCGTCGTCGGCCATTGGTGCCGCGCGCGCCACGATCCGCTCCAGCGGTTCGGGCCGGTGCAGCAGGAAGCCTTGGCCGAACTCGACGCCGATGTCGCCCAGCATGGCCACCGTGTCCTGCCGCTCGATCTTCTCGGCCACGACCGCGCAGCCGAGGCTGCGGGCGATGCTCGTGATGGCCAGCACGATCTCGCGGTCGAAGCGGCTTTCCGTGATATGCTCGATGAAGGAGCCGTCGATCTTGATGGCATCGACCGGAAAGCGCCTGAGATATTCGAACGAACTCATGCCGGCGCCGAAATCGTCTAGGCTGACCCTGCAGCGCCGCTCGCGCGCCTTGCGCACGAAGGTTTCGGCGGCATCGAAATTGGTGACGGCGGCGGTTTCGGTGATCTCGAAGCCGATGCCGGAATGCGGCGCCCCGGTTTCCTCGATGATGCTGTCGACGAAGTCCCACAGCCCGGGATCGCTCAGCGTCTGCGCCGACAGGTTGAAGCCGAGCGTGATCACGCCGGATTTCATCGCCGCGCTGTGCTGCGACAGCGCGGTGCGGATGATCCAACGATCGAGCCGGGCGGCAATGCCGAAGCGCTCCGCCGCCGGTATGAACTCGCCGGGCGGGATCAGCCGGCCGCCCTTTCCGGCAAGCCGCGCCAGCACCTCGACATGGCGGTTCTCTTCCCAGGGCCTGCCCAGCCGGTGGATCTCTTGGCCGAACAGTTTCAGCCTGCCGTCATCCATGGCGTCCACCGTGTCGGCGGCGAGCCGTGCCGCGTTGAGGCCGCCCGAACCCGAGATGGCATCGGTCGAAAACAGCGCGAAGCGATCACGCCCGGCGGCCTTGGCGGCGTAGCAGGCATCGTCTGCGCAGGCCAGCGCGTCGGCAACCGTGGTGACATGGTCGCGGACGATGGCGATGCCGATGCTGGCCGCCAGCCGGCGCGACGTCGCGGCAAGGCCAAGATCGGCGTCGCGCACGGCCGCCAGGATGGCGCCGGCCAGCCGCTCGGCTTGCACGGCGTCGCAATCGGGCACCATCAGCGCGAACTCGTCGCCGCCGAGCCGCGCGGCATGCGCCGATGGCGGCAGGCAGCGGCCAATCCCCGCCGCGACGCTCTTCAGCGCCAGATCGCCCGCGGCATGGCCGGCGAAATCGTTGAGCGCCTTGAAGTAATCGAGGTCGATGTAGAACACCGCAAGCGGCACGCCCGTGGCGATATGGTGGGCGAGCAGCCTGTCGAAGGCGGCGCGGTTCCACAGGCCGGTCAGCGCGTCATGACGGGCGGCGAAGGCAAGCTCCTGTTCGCGCAGCTTGTCCTCGGTGATGTCGCGCAGGGTGCCGAGAACCAGGCCGGCCGCGCCCGCCGCGGCGACGAAGCGCACCAGCGACTCGACATGGCGGATGGCGCCGTCGCGCCTGATGATGCGGTATTGCGAGGCGGTAACCCTGTCCGAGCCGGGTGTCGGCAAATGCGCCTGCTCGGTGGCGTCCTTGTCGTCGGGATGCAGGTAGGTATGCCAGAGGTCGCCCGACACTTCGTCGGTGTCGGCAACCAGGCCGAATATGTCCCGGGTGCGGGCGTCCCAATAGCTCTTGTTGGTGGCCAGGTCATAATGCCAGATGCCGGTGCCGCTGGCGGCGAGCGCCAAGCGGAAGCGCACATTGACCTGTTCGAGCGCGGCCTCGGCCGCCTTCTGCTTCGAGATGTCGGTCTGTACGCCCATTAGCCGGAGGGGCTTGCCGTCGGCGTCGCGCTCGACGATGCCGCCGCGGTCGAGCACCCATATCCAATGGCCCTTCTTGTGCTTGAGCCTGAGTTCGGTCTCGATGGCGTCGGTCAGCCCGGCAATATGGCGGTCGCCGCTGGCCAGCGCCCGCTCGCGGTCATCGGGATGGGTCAGTTGCAGCCACAGGTCGCTGGTGGCGGCAAGCTCGTTCTCCTCATAGCCCAGCATCCGGGCCCAGGTCGCCGAATAGAAGCAGTCGCCGGTGCTGAGATTCCAGTCCCAGACGCCAAGATGGGCACTCTCCAGGGCCTTGGCCCAGAACCCTCCGTTGCGACTTTTCTTACCCTGACGCGCCATTGTCCGTTTCTTCTGCCCCACCCCGCGGGCAATCTGCGACAAAACCAGAGAAGAAACAGTTACCGGGCAGCGGAAGGGGCGCAATGTCTGCTCTCCCGGCGACAATCGTGACTTCAGCCTTTCGATTGGCCGGCAAGAACCGGAGTTTTGTGATGGTCCGATCGTCCTAGGGATGCCCCGGATCATCGACATGGGTGATCCCCAAGCCAGACAAGAAGAGGACGCTCCCTATGACCAAGCAAGAAGACAACAAGGCCGTCGTCGTCAGATGGTTCACCGACTTCTGGGGTGAAACCTGCGACCTGTCCGTCGTCGACGACCTTGCCGCGCCCGACATGCTGCTCAAATATTCCTTGCATGAGCCGCGCCGGGGCCGCGACGACATCAAGGCCTTCATGACCGATTTCCGCACCGCTTTCCCGGATCTCAACTTCTGGGCCACCGCCGACCTCATCGCCGAGGATGACTATGTCGTCGGCCAATGGGAAGGTGGCGGGACGCATACCGGTCCGGCCTTCGGTGATTTCCTCGCCGGCTCGCTGCCCGCCGCCACCGGCCGCACCATACGCTTCACCGGCACAACGGTGCTGAAGGTGATCGACGGCAGGATCGTCGAGGAAATCGGCCTCGACGACGGCGTCGCCGCCCTCACCCAGCTCGGCCTGATCAAGGCCGCCTGAGCGAGCCCACTTGAGCGAAGGGGGCGATCGCCTGGACAGCGATGCCCTCTTCGATCGCGGCGGAGGCGCGGCAGCGTTTCCGGGGAACCGGCAATCATCGATACTGCCGCATTTCATCGACGTCTTCGTTAAAAACTCCTTGAGGAAAAGGGAAGAATCATATCCGCGCGATGTTTGAAATATCCTTTCTCCAAAAGTGTAACCTGGCAGTAATACTTCCCGTCATAGACAAGATTCGGAAATCTTGGGGCAGTTGGCGGGACGTCTTTCGATGAGTGCGTACACCGGGCGCCGGGCTGGCGATCGCCGCTCGTTTGCCGTTCTTGACCTGGACATCGCGACGACCAGAAGCGGCTGGCTGCTGACGGCCATGTGCCTGGCTTACGCCCTGGCCGCGCTCTGCATCGCGCCGTACCGGTACCTGCACCTGGCCCAGTCCTACGCCCAGCCGTTCGCCTTCTTCCTGCCCGCGCTGCTTGCGGCCGGTCTGGGCCTGGTGGCGCTGACATTCTCCAGGCAAAACCCGACCAGGTTCATGCTCGACACGATCAGGCAGCGTTGGCTGGGCGCCGCACCGGTGATCCTCCTGTTCTTTCTCGGCATCACAGCCTTCACCACCTTCAAGATCTCCATGTCCGACTTCGTGCCATTCTATGCCGACGGCATGCTGGCGGAGCTTGATCTTGGATTGCATGGCGCCGACCCCTGGACATGGGCGCACAGCGTCGTTCCCGAATCCGTCTCGGCGGTCGTTTTCTTCGGCTACGGATATGGCTGGCACGTGCAATGGTTCGGCACTTTGCTGTTCGTCGCCTTCTGGAACAACCCGGCAGGGCGTCTGCGCTATCTCTGGGCGCTGGCGCTGACCACGATTCTGTGCGGCACGGTTCTGGCCACGTTGTTGTCGTCCACGGGTCCGATATTCCACGACCAGTTCTATGGCGGCGACCGATTTGGCGCACTGCGGGACGCTCTGGCGCAGAACGGCTATGCCGCGCCGGTTCATACCTATGCCAATTATCTGCTTGCCGCTTTCGAAAGCAAGCGGCCGGAACTTGGCGGCGGCATTTCCGCCATGCCAAGCATGCATGTCGCCTTCGCCACGCTCAACGCGTTCTTTCTGAGCGGTTTCGGTCGCCGGTGGGCGTTTGCCGCCTGGTCCTTCGCGGCATTTATCCTGTTCGGTTCGGTCTACACCGGCTGGCACTATGCGGTGGACGGCTACCTTTCCGTCCTCGTCGTGTCTGTGCTCTGGTACCTGACCGGACGTTTCGTTCTGCCGCGGGCCAGCCGCGACGCCGCCGGGATGGAACTGCCGCTGCCCGAACCGGCATCGCAATGATCAGCCTGCCTGGCTTCGTCGGAGGCAGCAAGAGCCGTCTGCTACGCCCGCATCGCTGATTCCATGGGGTCGACGGGAACTTCGGGACAATGGCCAGGCGGCGTCGGCGCCGCCTGGCCGTGCCGGTTACTGGCTCGGCGCCATCGCGTGCTCGCACGACACTTTGGGGTTCATGTCGGCGAACGTGCCGGTCGGGTTGCCTTTCCAGGCCCAGACGTGCAGTTCGTAGAACTCACCCAGGCCATAGCGGTTGGGCGCGCTGTTGAAGTTGAACAACTGCCCTTCGAGCGAGGCCGGCCCCTTCGAGGTGATGTATTCGACCGCCACCAGCTTCAGCGTGCCGTCGGCCATCGGCTCGTACATCACCGCTTCGGGACGGGCGATGTCGATCTTGTCGTCCTTCAGATACCCGCCATTGACATAGTGGATGCCCATGGCGCCGCCGGTGATGCCGCTGGCGCAGGGAATGGGCGCATAGCCTTCTGCTGTCGCGGCGTTGACGTCGAGAAACCGGCTGTTGGCGGCCCGCACCTTTTCAGCCAGCGGACTGGCATCCGGCGCGCCCGCTGCCGCCTCCTGATGCGCCTCAGCAAAGGTCGTGCAGACGACCAGCATTGCCCCCGCCATGAGAAGCCTGTTGCGAGAGTTTGATTTCATATCCATTCCATTCCTGTTGAAAACGCATGGCTGGCCGGCCGCCGACAATACGGCGGCACGACAGGCAAGCGCCGTGGCTGTTGCTGTTTGGAGGTACCGAAAACGACGCGGCGAATGCCGGTCATCCCTTCGGCAGATACGGGATCGTTCCGGCCAGATCGGTGTCGTCGATCAGCTGGAAACGGCTGTCGCTGCCGCCCTGGCGGGCCGAAACGAAAGGCGCGTAGGCCGGATCATTGGTGAAGGCGCGCGCCGCGGCTTCCGACGGGAAAGCCATCAGGGCGATCAGCGTCGTGTCGAGCGGCTTGCCTTCCAGCGTCTTCACATTGCCGCTGCGCGACAGATATTTGCCGCCATGCTTGTGGACGAGGTCATGCACCGACGCGGCATAGGCCGGGACCCATTTCGGGTCCTTCATCTTGATGTCCGCGATAACGTAAGCAGTCATTGTGGTCTCCTAGTTGCGGCGCACAGGGGTATCCCGTGCACCGGCCAAAGGGCTCGCATGGCAAGGCCTACGCCAGCCAGTCCGCGATCTGTACCGGGCCGGTACAGTTTCTGTACTCGCCGCCTCAATCATGAAGGGCTAATGTTCTCGCAAGGTTCGAGGGAGAGGCACAGTCATGACGCAGCACGGATACAAACAGTTCTGCCCGCTATCGATGGCCGCCGAGGTGCTGTGCACCCGCTGGACGATGGTGCTGATGCGCGAGCTGGTGGCGGGGTCGACCCGCTTCAATGACCTGCGCCGCGGCGTGCCCAAAATGTCGCCGACCCTTCTGTCGCAACGGCTGAAGGAGCTTGAGCTGGCGGGGATCGTCGAGCGCAAGGAGGTCCAGGGAGAAAGAGGGATTTTCGACTACCGGCTGACCGAGGCCGGCCGCGATCTGCGCCCGGTCGTCGAGGCGATGGGCTTCTGGGGCCAGAAATGGGTCGAATCCCGGTTGTCCCTCAAGAACCTCGATCCGTCGCTGCTGATGTGGGACATGCGGCGCAACCTGAATCCCTCGCCGCTGCCCGAAGGGCGCACGGTGATACAATTTCTGTACCAGGAACTCCCCGCCTCCAAACGCTCGTGGTGGCTGATCGTCGAAAAGCACGGCGAGGTCGACCTGTGCTGGTACGATCCGGGCTTCGACGTCGACCTCTATGTCTCGACCGACCTGCACACGATGACGGCGATCTGGATGGGATTGCTGACCGTCGAGAAGGCCGGCGCGAAGGTCACCCTGACCGGCGACCAGTCCATCGGCAGGAAGATGCAGGCCTGGCTTGGCCTCAGCCCGTTCGCGGTGGAACCCAAACGCGCGGCGTAGGAGCAGGTGCCGTCGGCAAGCCCGTGGTGAAGCTTAGGCGCGCTTGCCGCCCCTTTCATTTGCGAGGTGATAGGGTCGCACGAGGATTTCGGCGGGAATGTTCCATTCCTTGTTCAGTTTGAAGATCATGTCGAGGGTAAGGGCGCGCTTTCTGTTCAGGACCTCGGTTGCCCGAGGCGACGATCCGATCACTTCGGCCAAAGCCTTTCGCGACAGGTTGAACAATTTCATGTGCGAATGAATGGCTTCAACGGGATCGGGTGCTTCAATCGGATAGTGCTTATCCTCATAAGCCTCGATCAGGGTTGCGAGAACGTCAAAGCGATCGCCGTCGGGAGAGCCTATCTCCGGCTCATTCTCGAAGTATTTGGTGATTTCGGCGATCGCCCAATCGTAATCGGCTTCGGTCTTAATGGGTCGAATGTCTTCCATCATACCTTCTCCGGATCAATCTTGTCATATTCTTTATGTGTCCCGACGAATTTGATCAGGACCCGGTGAAATTTGTAGGCGACGTGGACGATCAGGCGGTACTTGTTGCCGCCAATATCGAAAATGACGCGGTTGTCGCCCACGAAATCGACGGTCGTTCCGAATGCATCCTTGATGTCGGCCGGAGTCTTCCAATCGGCACTGCCGACAGCAACATACCAAGCCGTCAGAGGCGCTTCCGCCTGATGGTGCTTGGCCCAAAAGTCCTTCAGCGCTTTCTTGGCGATGATTTGCATCACCTTATATAGCGAATTCCCAAACCGGGAACAAGCGAAATTCCCAAATTGGGAAGGATTGCATTAGATGCAGCATCTTGACCTCAACCACGCTTGCACCTCCTGACAGTTGGCAGGAAACGGGTGGCGGGATCGGCTTTTGGCGGCTTCAATGCGCTTATGTTCATCACCCTGGCCAAACGTCTGCAACCCGCGCCGCTGCCGGTGGCCGACGACCCGCGCTGGGCGCGCATCGTGGCGCGTGACAAGTCGGCCGACGGGAAATTCTGGTATTCGGTGGCGACGACCGGCGTCTATTGCCGGCCCTCCTGCCCGTCGCGGCGCGCCAACCCCGCCAATGTCCAGTTGCACGACACTTTACAACAGGCGAAGGCGACAGGCTTTCGCCCATGCCGGCGCTGCAATCCGGACGGCCCTTCGCTCGAGGCCGCCAACGCCGCGATGGTCGCCAATGCCTGCCGCAGGATCGAGGAAAGCGAGGAGGAACCCTCGCTCGCCGAACTGGCCGGTGCCGCCGGCCGCAGCCCCGGCTATTTCCACCGCGTCTTCAAGGCGACCACCGGGCTGACGCCGAAGGATTATGCAGCGGCCCGGCGTGCCGCCCGGGTCCGCCAGGGCCTGGAAGACGGCGTCAGCGTGACATCGGCGATCTACGATGCGGGCTTCAATTCGAGCGGGCGCTTCTACGAAAAATCGACCGGCATGCTCGGCATGACGCCGACGCGCTATCGCGCCGGCGGCGCCAATGAGGAGATCCGCTTCGCGGTCGGCGAAACTTCGCTCGGCACCATCCTGGTCGCCTCGAGCCGGAAGGGCGTCGCCTCGATCCTGCTCGGCCAGGATCCCGACGCGCTGGTGCGCGACCTGCAGGACCGTTTCCCCAAGGCACGGCTGGTCGGCGGCGACAGCGACTACGAGGCGCTGGTCGCGCAGGTCGTCGGCTTCGTCGAGGCGCCGGCGCTCGGTCTCGACCTGCCGCTCGACGTGCGCGGCACTGCGTTCCAGCAGCGCGTCTGGCAGACCTTGCGGGACATCCCGGCCGGCCGCACCGTCTCCTACGCCGAGATCGCCCAGCGTATTGGCGCGCCGAAGGCGACCCGCGCCATCGCCGCCGCCTGCGCCGCCAACGCCCTTGCGGTGGCCATTCCATGCCACCGCGTGATCAGGAAGGACGGCGCCCTGTCCGGCTATGCCTGGGGCGCGGAGCGCAAACGCGCGCTGCTCGACCGCGAGGCCGGCGCGCCGGTGAAGTCACCCGACAACGGGCTCTCTCAGGCCTGACGAGGACCCGGCAATGCGTGCGATGGCCAGGTCCTCCATCACCGGTGCGAACAGCCAGATCGCCAACGGCGCCGCCGTCAACCGAGAGGACGCGAAGACGCTGGTGATGGCTGCCATTGGCACGCTTGTCGAGGATGGCAAGGCCGAGTGGAGCCGAACCGCGACCGGCGAGATCGAACTGCGGCTGTTATCAGGCGAGGTGTTCTTGCTCGGCGAGGTCTGTGTCACGCGTGTCGCCTAAGTACACCTTAGCACTCTACGGCGCCCCCCTCTGTCCTGCCGGACATCTCCCCCACTTGTGGGGAGATTAGCTGTCATCACGGCCTTCGCCAATCTCCAACGTTGCCGGACGAGGGCCGGCGCCGAAAATCTCCCTCCTTGTGGGGGAGATGTCCGGCAGGACAGAGGGGGGCGCCACAGAACTCGGCCATCCACAAGTTGGCAATTTGAATTTGAAAGCAAGCACCGGAGTGAGGAACAGCCGGCACGTGGCTAGAGTTCAGGCACACAGAAGGAGTGAAGGCAATGAACCTCATGCAGACCCATATGCCGGCGACAGCCGCCGGCGTCGCCCTCGACACCATCGCCTATGCCATCGGCCGGTCCGCGCTTGGGAACATCCTCGTGGCGCGCAGCCCCATCGGCGTCTGCGCCATCCTGATCGGCTCCGACGCCAAGGCGCTTGAACAAGACTTCGCCAACCGCTTCCCCGACAGGGTGCTACGCGAAGACGAGACCGGCTTGCGCGACGATCTCGCGGCGATAGCGCGCTTCATTGAAATGCCGGGCGCCGGTCTCGACCTGCCGCTCGACATGCGCCACGGCACGCCCTTCCAGCAGCGGGTGTGGGAGGTGCTGCGGACTATCCCGTGCGGCGCCACCATCACCTACACGGCCCTTGCCCGGCGCCTCGGCATGCCGGACGGCGCCCGCGCCGTGGCGACGGCCTGTGCCGCCAACGCCATCGCGCTCGGCATTCCCTGCCACCGCGTGCTGCGCGCTGACGGCTCGCTGTCCGGCTATCGCTGGGGGATCGAACGCAAGCGCGCCTTGCTGGACGGGGAGGCCGCGATATGAACGCCAACGCCAGGGTTGCCCCATCATTGATCGAAGCTGCCGAGACACGCGTCGACGCCTACGACTGGTCGGCGCTCACCGCCGAGCTCGACGGCTTCGGCTGCGCGGTGATGGAAAAGCTGCTGTCGCCGCAGGAGTGCCGGCAGATCGCCGGCCTCTATTCTGAGGAGCAGCATTTCCGCAGCCACATCCACATGGCCAGGCATGGCTTCGGCAAGGGCGAATACCGCTATTTCCGCTATCCCTTGCCCGATCTCATCGGCGGCCTGCGCAGCGCGCTCTATCCCAGGCTGGCCGAGGTCGCCAACCGGTGGAACGAGCGCATGGGGATTGCCATGCGCTACCCCAGCACGCATGCGGAGTTTCTAGACCAGTGCCATGCCGCCGGCCAGGTCAGGCCGACACCGCTATTGCTGCAATATGTGCCTGGCGACTTCAACTGCCTGCACCAGGACCTCTATGGCGACCTGGCCTTTCCCCTGCAGGTAGCGACCCTGCTTTCCGAGCCCGGCCAGGATTTCACCGGCGGCGAATTCGCGCTGACCGAACAGCGGCCGCGCATGCAGAGCCGGGTCGAGGTGGTGCCCTTGCGCCAGGGCGATGCGGTGGCCTTCGCCGTCCACAACCGGCCGGTACAGGGAACGAAGGGCAATTACCGCGTCAATCTGCGCCACGGCGTCAGCCGCCTGCGCTCAGGCATGCGCCACACCGTCGGCATTATTTTTCACGATGCGAAGTGAGGTATTGAGGCCGTCGGGAGCCTGCATCAGCGGACACCATCTCCAGGATCCAGGGACACGCGTAATAATCGGCAATGCTTTTGATGACCCCGCCATCGGCACGGACCCGCACCAGATAGGCCGGCCGCCAGACTTCGCCATATTCCCGGTCGACGACCAGCACGATCTCCCCTTCGAACGCGCCTGGCCGTATGCGCCAGGGCAGCTCGCTGCGCTCATATTCGACGAAGTAGGGCGAAGCCGAGAGCAGGCCGCTGTAGCAGTCCGACACCTTCAGGCGTGCATCGGCACTGGTCAGCGCGCGCACGCCGTCCCAGTCCCTGACGTTGAAGAGCGCGACATAGCGGCCAAGCAATTGCTCCAGTTCAGGATCGTGTGGCGGCGCCGCGACCGGTTGCGCTGGCAGTGCGGCGAGCTTGGCACGGCCGCGATTGAGCGCCGACTTGACGCCGCCTGGGGTCGAGCCGACCAGGTCGGCGATCTCTTCCAGCGAATGGTCGAAGACATCCTTGAGCAGCACGCAGGCGCGCTCCTTCGGCGGCAGATGCACGACCAGCCGCTCGATGGCGCGGCCGGCGCCCGGACCGGCCGGTTCGACCGGCAGCACGATGTCGTCGTCGGCATAGAAAGCTTCGGCCGCGTGCCGCGTGCGTTGGTTGCGGATGAAATCGATGCACCTGTTATGCGCGATGCGGAAAAGCCACGGCCGCAGCGCCTGCGCATCGTCGAGCAGCTCGATCTTGCGATAGGCCTCGAACAGCGCCTCCTGCATGATGTCCTCGCCATCCAGCGCCGAGCCGGTCATGCGAGCACAATAGCGATGCAGCCTGGCGCGCAGATGCGAAACCGTCTCGAGGAACGCGGCATAGCGCAGGTCGAACACGCGGTCGGGCTCAAGCCAGGCCCGCATGCCTTGCGCCGTGTCGTGGGATTTGCGGATCTGCTGGTTCATCGCGGCACATAGGTCAAGGTCACCACGCCATTGGCGAAACGATTGATGTCGACCAGCTCGAGATCGACCGGTCCGACGTCGTCGAAGGCGCGCTTGCCGTGCCCGACCCATGTCGGCACGATCGACAGATGATACTCGTCCACCAGCCCAGCGGAAAGCAAGGTGCGGTCGAGCTGCGACACCCCATATTTCAGGATGTCGCCGCCCGGCTGGCGTTTCAGCGCCGCGAGCGCCTCGGCGACGTCGCCTTCGATCAGCGCGGCATTCCACGACACCGTCTCCAGCGTCGTCGAGGCGACCAGCTTCTTCAGGCCGTTGATGCGGTCCATGTAGGGGTTGTCCCTGATCCCGGGCCAGCGCGCGAAGAACATCTCGTAGGTGACGCGGCCAAGCAGGAAGAATTCGACGTTCGAAAGCGCCTGCAAGGCATGGTCCACATTCTCCTCGACGAAGAATGGCGAGGCCCATGTCATCGGCCCCTCGATGACGCCATCCAGCGAGACGAAACTCGACACGATCAGCCGCCGCATGCTTACGCCGCCTTCTCGCTGGTTTTCTCACCGGCTGCCGGCAGCCCCAGTCTCGGCCGTACCCAGGCGGCGAAGCGGACAATGGCATCGTCGGCCTCCGGCGCCCGCCCCGCCATCATCTGGAAGGAATGCAGCATGCCGTCGAAGACGTCGAGCCGTGTCTCCACACCGGCCTGCCTTGCCCGTTCGGCGAACACGCGGCTTTCGTCGACCAGCGTCTCGTCCGCGCCGGCCTGCAGGAAGACGGGTGGAAAGCCGGAGAGGTCGGCGTAGAGCGGGCTGACCTCGGGATCGCGCCGATCCGCATCGCCGATGAAATTGGCCGCCAGCCAGTCGACGCCGGCCTTGGCGAAGGCCGGATCTTTTTCGCGGTTGGTCTCGTAGCTGGCAGCGGTCATCGCCATGTCGAACCAGCCGGAGATGATCAGCGTGGCGACGGGCAGCGGCCGCCGCTGCGCGCGCAGCCGCTGCAGGACGCCATAGGTCAGCACCGCGCCGCAGGAGTCGCCGGCGATCACGATCCGCCCGGGGTCGAAGCCCTGGTCGACAAGCCAGTTCCAGGCTGCCATCGCCGCCTCGAGTTGGGCCGGATGCTTGGCCTGATGCGCCAGCGGATAATCGTAGAGCAGCGCCCGGCAGCCGACGGCCTTGGCGAGGTGGCCGACCAGCTTGCGGTGGGTGTAGATCGAGCCGCCGATGAAGCCGCCGCCATGTGCATAAAACAGCACCCGCTGCTCGTCGGCACCTTTGGGCACGACCCACATCGCGGCACGCCGCCGGCATTGGCCTCGATATAGTCGACACCGCGCGGCTCGCCGGTCAGCGCCGTCCAGTGGATATCGTTGTGGTCGATGATCGCCTGCGGGCTGGTCAACTTGCCCGCATTGGCCGCCATAACAGCGTAATGGTTCCTGTTTGCCTCGCTCTCGATGCTCGCCATGATATTCTCCTGGGGTTGCGGATCGCGGAAGGCGCGACCTTCGAAGGCAGAGACGTACGGGCAGGCAAAAAGGATACGCGGCGGCGGGCGCTTTTTTTGCGGACACGCTCAGCCGCCAAACATCGCGGCATGCCGCCGCGCGAATTCGACGAACGGCGTCGGCCGCACACCGAACATCTCATGCGTGGCCAGATGCACCCGCGATTTCGGCCGCCGCCGCCGCTCCGCCAATTGCTCGTCCAGCGCGTCGGCGAAGTCGGCAGGGACGCCGGCGGCCAGCAGATTGCGCCGGCGCTCCCGCGGGCTGATATCGACATAGCGGACCGGCTTGGCGATCCCTTGCGAAATCCGCGCCGCGATGTCGCTCATGGTCAGCGCCTCGGGTCCGGTCATGTCCAGGCTCTCGCCTTCGTGGCCGCCATCGCGCAGCAGCCGGACGGCGACTTTGGCGATGTCCTCGACATCGACCGGCGACAGTTCGGTATCGCCGAGCGCGAGATAAAAAGCGCCTTCCGTGGCGATGGTCGGCGCGTCGCGCAGATAGACCTGCATGAACTGGCTGGGGCGAAGGTGGGTCCACGCCATTCCGGCTCCCTCCAGATAGCGCTCGACCTCCTCATGCATACGCGTGAAGCGGAACCTCGTCGCGTCATAGCCGATATTGGATTCGGCACCGGAAAACTTCACCACATGCGCGACGCCGGCTTGCTTGCAGGCGTCGATGAAACGACATTGCGTCTCGACCATGTCTTGCGCGGCGGTCGAAATCATCAGCACGCGATCGATGCCATCGAGGGCTGCACCAAGCGTCTCGGCCCGGCGCATATCGCCTTCGATCAGTTCGACGCCGGCAAGTCCACCGAGCCCTGCCGCGGATGCCCGGCCCAGATCGCGAACCAGCGCCCTCATTTGATGCTTCTGCCGCGCGAACTCGCGCACGATCGCCTTGCCGTTCAGGCCGGTGGCGCCTGTCACCAGGATCATGGTCTATCTCTCCATTCAGCATTGATGCGATCGCCATTCCGACGAACGCACCTTGAAGACGAAGAGAAGAGGACAAAGGATTCCGGCCAAAGGTTTTTATCGGCCTACACGCCGGCGATCAGCCTGCCGGCGCATAGCGGCCGACCACCATCCCGCACACATAGGCCTTCGAGCCGAGCAGCCGCAGGTCTCGGAACCCGCCTTGGTCGAAGATACGGCGTCCGGCACCCAGCACGGCAGGATTGACGAACAGCTGAAACTCGTCGACCAGCCCGGCCGCGATCAGCGCCGAGGCGAAGCCGGCGCCGCCGAAGACGGCTATGTCGCCGCCCTCGCCTGCCTTCAGCGCGTTGACTTCGCGCGGCAGGTCGCCGCTCACCCCCGCCGTGCGCTCCCAACGCGAGGCCTCGAGCCTGTCGCTCGGCACCACCTTGCGCGCGTCGACGATGCGCTGCGCGAAGGCATAGAACGGATCGGCCGGATATTTCCTCGCCGCATTGCCCCAATGGGTGAGATAGCCCTCCTCGGCCATCTTGCGGCTCAAGAGGATGGTGTCGATGCCGGCGAACACGGCGTTGAAATCCTGTCTCAGCTCGGCATCCCAGCCATTGTCGTCGCCCCATTCCCAGAGCTGCCAAGAATGATCCGCATCGCCGCCGACGAAACCGTCGACCGACATTTGCATCTGAAGGATGAGCTTTTTCATCGGGTTGTCCTCGTCAGGTTTAGCCGGAAACGATTTACTTTCGCAACCATTTGACCTGCTGAAAAAAATGGTGTCAATAGTAAAGTGATTTAAAAATGGAACCATAGAGAATGTCGACGCGCGAAAAATCCGGTTGCCCGATCAACCTGTCGCTGGAACTGCTCGGCGACCGCTGGACGCTGCTCATCATCCGTGACCTGATCTTCGCCGGCAAAAAGCATTTTCGCGAGTTCCTGCAATCCGATGAAGGCATCTCCTCGCGCACATTGGCCGAGCGGCTGCAGACGCTGCAGGATGAAGGCATTCTCACCCGCAGCGACGACCCGAGCCACGGGCTGAAGGCGATCTACCGGCTGACCGAACCCGGCATCGACCTCTTGCCGGTGCTGGCCACGCTCGGCGCCTGGGGCAGCAGGCACCGCAAGGCCGACGGCGAACTTGCCCGCACCGCCGACGAGCTGGCGGCCGGCGGCGAGCCGGCGCTGGAGCGGATGAAGATGGCGCTGCGGGCGGAGCATGTTGTTTAGGCGGGTGCGCTGTTCTAAGGGCGAAGCAGCTTCGTTGAAAGTCGGCGCCGCCCCTCACCTGCCTGCCGGCATCCTCTCCCCGTATAGTGACGGGGAGAGGGACAACTCGCACCAACGATTTCGCCAATCGTCAGCGTGGCAGAGAGGGGCGCCGGCGGAGCCGCCGCCCTTTCTCCCCGTCACTATACGGGGAGAAATGCCCGGCAGGGCAATGAGGGGCAGCACTGCCGCCTCGGTAGCCAGTCGAAGCATTTGAACTAGGTCACACCCCCAACGAGATGCCTCCACAACCCGCCTCCCATTTGACAATGATCCTCATTTGTTCTCTATATGTTCCAGTCTATCAGCAATCGCGGATGAGCGGAACAGGATGGAAACGACGGCCACCATCCTGCATGCCGATCTCGACGCCTTCTATGCCTCGGTCGAGCAGTTGCTCGACCCCACGCTGCACGGCAAGCCGATCGCGGTTGGCGGCGGCGTGGTGCTCGCTGCCTCCTATGAGGCGCGCGCCTTCGGCGTGCGCGGCGGTATGCCGGGGCGCAGGGCGCGTGAGCTTTGCCCGCAATTGATCTTCGTCGGCGGCAATTTCAGCCACTACCAGCGGCTGGGCGACGCGGCGATCAAGGTGCTCGACGATTTCACACCGGTGGTCGAGCGCATCTCCATCGACGAGGCCTTCGCCGATGTCGCCGGCTGCACGCATCTGTTCGGCTCCCCCCGGGAGATCGCCACAGCGATCCGCCGCCGTGTGCGGGCAGAGCTCGGCCTGCCGATCTCGATCGGCGTGGCGCGCACCAAGCATCTGGCCAAGATCGCCTCGCAGGTCGCCAAGCCCGACGGGCTGGTGGTGGTCGACCCCGGCACCGAGCTTGCCTTCCTGCACGATTTGCCGGTCTCGCTGATGTGGGGCGTCGGGCCGGCAACCAGGGCGCGGCTGGCCGAGATCGGCGTCGAGACCATCGGCGAGCTGGCCCGGACGCACAGCGGCGCGCTGACGCGGCTGCTCGGCCCCGCCGCCGGCGAAAAGCTCGCGGCCCTGTCATGGAACCGCGACCCGCGCAAGCTGGAGACGAAGCGCCGGGCGCACTCGGCCGGCGCGCAATCGGCGCTCGGGCAAAAACCGGCCGTGGCGCGGGTGATTGTGCCGACACTGCTGCATCTGGCCGACCGCGTCGCCAGCCGGCTGCGCGCCAAGAACCGCCCCGGCCGCACGGTGACGGTGCGCGTGCGCTTTGGCGATCTCAGCGCCGTCACGCGCTCGATCACGCTGGAGCAGCCGATCTCGGCGACCATCATGCTGGCCGAGATCGCAGGGGATTTGGTGCGGGGCGTGCTCGCCGATCATCCACGGGAGAAGACGATCTCGCTGCTGGCGATCTCGGTCTCGCACCTGGAAGAGAGCGTCGAGCTGCAGCTCGACCTGCCGCTCGGCCTCGCCGACGAGAAGCGCCGCCCGGGCAGCCAAAAAGGCCTGGCGCGCTTCGGCGCCGACCGTGCCATCGACAAGATCCGCGAACGCTTCGGCAAACAGGCGGTCGGCTACGGCACGGTGGCGCTGGAGGCGGCGCGTTCGGTGCCCGACGAATTCAGGGAATTGGCGGAAAAGGACCTATGAGCGGAGGTGCCTCAGCCTCTCGCCGTCACACCTTCCGGATCAACGCCCGGAACCAACAGGCGCGGCGGTCACGGTGGACAGCAGCTCGCGCTTCACCAGCACCGGCTTTTGATAAATCTTCTTCACGGCAATTCCCCCACACCAAAACGTCTGCCGGCAAGCACGGCTTGTCAACAAAATGCAGAATAACGCCTCTTAGAGCCGCGCGGTGCCGAACACCCGATCCCAGAATATCGACGTCACGCCGAAATTGGCATTGTCGTCGATATGGTGGTGTACAGCGTGGCGGCGCTTGAGCGTATAGAGATAGCTCGGATGGGCCGGATGCCAGTGATGGATCGCGTGATGGATGCTGACGTACCAGAGATAGCCCAGCATAAGCCCGCAGCTCACCGCGCTGGCGGTCGCGAAACCGGAGATCATCCAGACAGGCAGGAACGCCACCAGCGCATGCACGCCCAGGCTGAGCCAGGTGGGCGTGCCCACCGGACTGCGCTCCTCGACATGGTGACGGTCATGCAGATCCCGGATCCAGGGAACGTGATGCAGCACGAACCGGTGCAGGACGTATTCGAGCAGCGTCCAAAGGCCGAGGCAGATCAGCACCGTGCCGATCCAGTCCGGTGCCCCCTCCTCTCCGGCCTCGATCAGCCCGGCCACGCCCAGTAAGGCGATCACCAGGGGATAGACCACGAAGTCGCTGTAATAGCCGATCAGACTCAGCTGCATTCGGACGCCTCACCTGACTTTCGACGCCGCCCCAAACGATTCTCTCAGATTGCCGGACTAGCGCGGGAGGTGCAATGCGGACGTGCCTGACATAGCGTCGCAATTTCCCGGTGCAAGGTCGGCGGTGATCGACGCAGGATCGGCCGACTTCGCACCAGTGTCGCAAACGGACATGCAAACATGGCAAAACGCAGCGCGGGCCTGCTGATCTATCACCCCAGCGGTGGTGACATCCAGGTGCTTCTGGTGCATCCCGGGGGACCGTTCTGGGCGAAAAAGGACGATGGCGCCTGGTCGATCCCAAAGGGCCTTGTCGAGGAGGGTGAGGACGAACTGGCGGCGGCACGACGCGAGACCGAGGAAGAGCTCGGCATGAAGGTCGAAGGCCCCTTCGCTCGCCTTGGCGACTACCGGCAACCGGGCGGCAAGATCGTCACGGCCTGGTCCGTCGAGGCCGACATCGATGTCGCCGCCATCAGGAGCAACACCTTCACCATGGAATGGCCGCCGAGGTCCGGATCGATGAAGGAATTCCCGGAGGTCGACAGGGCCGGCTGGTTCACCTTGCCGGAGGCCGAGGTCAAGATGCTTGCGGGGCAACGCCCGATGGTGGCGGATTTGGCGGAACGGCTGGGGGCGGCTTGATGCGGTCGCGATAAAGCTGCCAACCACCCCTGGGAGCGGGGCAATTGGCTGACGTTCCTCAAACTTCGTCGTCGTCCACGCCCCATCCCAGTGCGCCATCGGCATGCGGGATACCTACCGGCGTAAGTGGCGCCGGGCACCGAATCTGCGATGACCGCGCCAGTTACCCCTGCCAGTTGTGACACGTCGCAAGACCCTGGGATTGACGTGCACGCCCACTCACTGCAATCTATGTTAACCAGCTGTTTACCATGCCGCGGCTGAGATGGGGGGACAGTTTGGAACCGTTCATAGACGCGAACCTCCTGAATTGGGACGATCGGGCCGAACTGCACGCGACCGACAGGACCGGCAGCTATCGTATCGAGAACGTGCTGGCTGGTGGATCCAATCTCTACGAGTTGGAAACGCGCGAGATCGGTGACTTATTCGGCAAGGACATCGTCCATCTGCAGTGCCACATCGGGCTCGACACGATCAGCCTCAGGAATCTCGGCGCGGGCAGTGTGACCGGCCTGGACTTTTCACCAAGGGCGATCGCCGCGGCGCGAGGTTTCGCCTCCAAGGCGGGCAGCGACGTTCGCTTCGTGGAAGCGCCACTATACGAGGCGGTCGAGGCGGTCGGCCGGAGCTTTGATATCGTCTACGTTACCTGGGGGTCGGTGAACTGGCTTGACGATGTCTTCCGTTGGGCTCGGGTGGTCGCCGATCTTCTGCGGCCCGGCGGCCGGCTCTATATGGCCGAGGGCCATCCCTTGATGTTCCAGTGCAATCGCAAGGCTGCTGCGCTCGAATTGAAGGACGATTGGCGAACGCCGGTAGCGCGACCGCTCGTCTGGAACGAGGAGCTGACCTATACCGGCGACGAGCGCACCTTGAAGCATCCTCGCTACTATGAGTGGATCCATCCGATCAGCGACGTCGTGAACGCCTTGATCGCGGCGGGGCTGACCCTCGATTTTCTCAACGAGCACGACACCGTTTCCTGGAAGCATTTTTCATTTGCGGTAAGGGCCGGCAAGGATATGTACGGCCTGCCGGAAAACGCTCCCAAGATTCCAATGGCCTATTCAATCGGGGCAACCAAGCGCGGCGTCGGAACATATCGGATCGTCCAGAAGAAGGTCGATAGCCACTAGTTTCGCCATGTGGCGAATTCTGGTGCGGTCCGCGCGCAGTGTCCGCAGGCGAAAAAATTTTAAGGACTGTGAAGGCTAAAATTAAGTTATAGCGAACTAATATTCCCTTGATGAGGCTTCCCAGAGAGCCTGACTAGCACAGGGAATCTCGCTTATTGGCTGTTTTCGCCGACATGTTCGGCCGCTTGAAGGCGGCTGTCTCTTCGCCGGCGAGGATTCCGGTGGCGATCGCGGTTGTGGTCATTGCCGTTTGCGCGGCGTTCGCTGACCATCAAAACAAAGTCGTTTCGGACCAGGCTGCCCGGGCGGATGTCCTCGCCGAAGTCAATGTCGTTCGCGCCAGGCTCGAAGGAAACATCAACGGCAACCTCCAACTGGCGCGAGGACTGGTCGCGGCAGTCACGACCGAACCCTATATGGGACAGCAACGTTTCGCTGAGCTTGCCAGCAGATTGTTCAACGAAGAGTCTCAACTTCGCAATATTGCCGGCGCGCCCGACCTAGTCATTTCCTTGATGTACCCGATGGCCGGCAACGAGAAAGCCATTGGTCTCGATTACCGCAACAACGACCAGCAGCGTGCGGCTGCCTTGCGTGCGCGCGACGAGCGCAAGCTTGTTCTCGCGGGCCCGGTCGATCTGCAGCAGGGAGGACAGGGCTTCATCGGCCGGTTTCCGGTATTCGTAAAGAGTGCGGGAAATACCGACCGGTTCTGGGGAATCGTTTCCGCGGTCGTCGACGTGCAACGCCTCTACCAGGCGAGCGGACTGCTCGACAAGAATCTCGGAATTGAGGTCGCGCTCATCGGCGATGACGCCCCCGGAGCAAAGGGAGTCCGGTTCTTCGGTGACGAACGTGTCGTCAACGGCGATCCGGTGACGGTCGACGTTCTTGTCCCGTCAGGCTCCTGGCGGATCGCGGCGATCCCCAAGGGCGGTTGGCCGAGCACCCCCGCCAACGCCTGGCTGCTGCGAGCTATCATGACGGCGGCGGCCGCGCTGATCTTGTCCCCTTTTCTGCTGGCAGGCCGTCTCGTTGACGAAAGGCAGCGGAATTACTGGGAACTGCATCGGCTTTCGCAACGACTGGAACTTGCTCTGGAAGCATCCGCCATCGGAGTGTGGGAGCACAACCTCGAAACCAACTCTCTCGCGTGGGACAATCGCGTCAACGAAATATACGGTAAGGAGCCCGGAGGGCCACGCGGATATCCGGATTGGGCCGGTGCCATTCATCCGGCCGATCTGCCCCGTGCGCTTGCGGATTTCGACGAAGCCGTGGCCCGACGGGGCACCTATTCATCCGAATACCGGATCGTTCGTCCAGACGGCGAAATTCGCCATGTCCGGTCCAGGGCGATCATTTACGAGACCGCGAACAATTCGCCGCGAATGGTGGGGGCCGAATGGGACGTCACATCCGATGTAATGCTGAACACCGATCTGGTTCGCGCAAAACAGCTGGCCGAGTCGAAAAATGCGGAACTCGAAGCTGCCAAGGCGCGCACGGAACACGTCGCCATGCACGATTCGCTGACGGATTTGCCCAATCGGCGCTACCTGGATCAGGTACTGGATGATTACGCGGCAAAGGCCAGGCTGAACGGCGGCCGTGCCGCGCTGCTTCACGTCGATTTGGACCGCTTCAAGCACATCAACGATACGCTCGGCCACGCGGCGGGCGACGCGATGCTGGTGCATGCGGCATCCGTTCTCAAGTCCAACGCCGGCGATCGAGGTTTCGTCGCTCGGGTCGGAGGAGACGAATTCGTCGTGCTCTGCACGATGGACGATGGCGATGCCCAGGCGGCCGCGCTCGCGGACCGCATTATCGAAGAGATGCGCAGGCCCGTTTATTACAACGGTCACCAGTGCCGTTTTGGCGTCAGCGTCGGGATTGCAATCGACGATGGTACGAGCGCCGATACCAGGCAGTTGCTGGTAAATGGCGATATCGCCCTCTACCGGGCAAAGAGACGTGGCCGCAACCGGCACGAATTCTTCAGCGGCGAGTTGCAAAGCGAAATCGTCAACACGAAGAGAATTGCCGACGAAATTCTCGCCGGCCTCGAACGAAATCAATTCATCGCATTCTACCAGCCTCAATTTAGCGCCAGGACGCGGGAGATCGTGGGAGTTGAAGCGCTGGCGCGATGGAACCACCCTGAGAAGGGCATTCTGACACCCGACGTTTTCCTGAAGACCGCCGAAGAATTGAACGTCGTCTCGATAATAGACCAGAAAATCCTCCAGCAATCGCTTTTGGACTTCGAAGCATGGTCCGCGCGGAAGATTGGCGTTCCGCGCGTGTCAGTCAACGTTTCGGCACGGCGCCTTCACGATGAGCAACTCATAGCGAGTTTGCGAGATCTGAACATCAGGAAGGGAACGTTCTCGTTTGAGCTCGTCGAATCCATCTTCCTCGACGACAACGATGACCTGGCCACATGGAACGTCGAGCAGATCAAGCAACTCGGCATCGACATCGAAATCGACGATTTCGGCACCGGCTACGCCTCGATCGTCAGTTTGCTCAAATTGCAGCCTCGCCGCCTGAAGATAGACCGCCAGTTGGTCGATCCGATCGTGAATTCGCCCCAGCAGAGGCAAGTCGTGTCTTCGATCATCGAAATCGGCAAATCCCTCGGCATCGAGATCGTAGCTGAAGGTGTCGAGACGATGGAGCATGCCCGTCTGCTTAAAGCGCTTGGCTGCGACATTCTGCAAGGCTACGCCTTCGGGCAGCCCTTGGATTCCGACGGGCTGGAAAGATTCGTTCGATCTCGTCGGTTGTCCGTCGCCGGCTAATTCCGTTCGAATTCCTCTAATTCCGTTCGAATTCCTAATGCATGTCGCCCGGAAGTGTCCTCGGTTCCGGGATAACGACATGCATGAAATCAGAAGCTTACAGCAGTCGGGCGAATCCTATTCGCCGCGACATGCTGTAGGCTTGGCGTGACCTCACCTGAACAGGGCAGCCGTCCACGCGCCGCCGGACGCATTCGACTCCACCGCCGCGGCGACGAACTTCACGCCGCGCGCGCCGTCGACCACGTCGGGCACCTGCGCCGCGCGGGCTGGATCGACCGCGCCGCCGGAACGGTGGGCGCGGATGATGTCGGCGGCGTCGCGGTAGAAATTGGCGAAGGCCTCGATATAGCCCTCCGGATGCGCCGCCGGCATGCGCGACACGCGGCGCGCTTCCGCCGTCGAGCCGTGACCGCCGCGTACCAGCGTGCGGGTTTCCTCGCCATGGACGGAAAAGCGCAGTTCCTCCGGCCGCCCGCCCGACCATTCGAGCCCAGCTCTGTCGCCATAGATGCGCACGGACAGGTCGTTGTAATGGCCGGGCGATGTCTGGCTGGCCAGGATCGTGCCGCGCGCGCCGTCGCTCCAGCGCACCAGCACATGCGCATTGTCGTCGAGCCGGCGTCCGGGCACCGCGGTGAACAGGTCGGCCGACACAGCCTCGGCCTCGCGGCCGGAAATGAAGCTTGCCAGGTTGAAGGCATGCACGCCGATATCGGCCAGCACCGCCGACTGCCCTGCCCTCGCCGGATCGGTGCGCCACTCGGCCTGCTTCTGGCCGTCGGCGTCGATCGGTTTGGTCAGCCAGTCCTGGATATAGGCGCCATGCACCGACACGATCCGGCCAAGCTCGCCCGCCATCACCATCTCGCGCGCCTGCCGCACCATGGCGTAGCCGGTGTTGTTGAGCGTGACGACGAAGCGGCGCTTTTTCGCGCGCGCCAGCGCCACCAGCGCTTCGGCATCACCCAGCGTCGTCGACAGCGGCTTGTCGCAGATCACGTCGATGCCGGCTTCGAGGAAGGCGGTGGCGATCGGCGCGTGCAGATGGTTTGGCGTGACGATGACCACCGCCTCGATGCCGTCCGGCCGCGCGGCTTCGGCCTTTGCCATGGCGCGGTAGTCGGCATAGCTGCGCTCCGGTGCAATGCCGATCTCGGCGGCCGAGGCGGCGGCATTGTCCGGATCGGACGACAGCGCGCCGGCGACCAGCGCGATCTGGTCGTCGAGGCGCATGGCCAGCCGATGCACGGCGCCGATGAAGGCATTGCGGCCGCCACCGACCATGCCGACGCGCAGACGCTGGTGCGTCGATCCATCCGATGTTGCGTAGACCATGTTTTCTCCTCGGGGCTGACTGTTTTAAGGGGCTGATCCCGATGCCGAGTTCTACGGCGCCCCCCGTAGAGTGCCATCTTTGAACGGTTTGCATCCCTCTCTAAGGCATCCAAGCGAACACCATTTCCAATTTCCATATTGCGAAACGATCGTATCGCGCTAGCCTGAATTCATGAGCGGGGCGAGAAAACCATCCGGACGATCCAGTGCCGACGAGGCGGCGACGCGCAAGCGCGGACGTTCGCTGGCGGCACTTGGCTATATACAGCCGCGGAACTATGAGGAGCTGCGCGCCGTGCTGTCGTCCGGCACGGTGCATTTTCCCAAGCGCCTGCGCCAGGTGGCGATCTTCCTGTGGCAGCATCCGAGCGAGGTGGCGCTCGGCACCATCGCTCAGGTGGCGGCACAGGCCGGCGTGCAGCCTTCGACGCTGGTGCGCTTTGCCCAGATCTTCGGCTATTCCGGCTTTTCCGATTTCCAGGGCCTGTTCAAGGACCACATCAAGGGATCCTGGCCGGAAGGCCGCGGCGAGCAGCGCGCCGAGGCCGAATCCAACGCCGCCCTGCATTTCCTGCACGGCATGGTCGGCGCCTCGCAGGCCTCGCTCGGTCGTATCGAAAGCGGCTTCGATGTCGACAGTTTCGAGAAGATGGTGACGCTGCTGGCCGAAGCGGATCTGATCTACGTCATCGGCTCCAAGCGCGCCTTCCCCGTTACCACCTATCTGTCGCTGACGCTCTCGCAGCAAGGCGTGCGCAATGTGCTGGTCGACAATGTCGGCTCGACCGCGCTCGACCAGGTCGGCTGCATCGGCGCCCGCGACGCGGTGCTGGCGGTGTCCTTCAGCCCCTACAATTCGATCACGCCGGATCTGGTGGCGGTGGCGCATGAGCGCAAGGCCCGCATCGTCACCATCACCGACAGCACCTTCTCCCCGCTGATCCGGCTGTCGGACAGCTGGCTGGAAGTGGTGGAATCGGACTTCGCCGGCTTCCGCTCGCTGGCGGCATCGTTGGCCGTCGGCATGGCGCTGGTCCAAGGCGTCGCCGCGCGCCGCGGCACATGAGGCGCCGCTGGCACAATTGACTATCGGGAATTTACATTCCATATTTCCAAAAATAGAAACTTTGTTCCGGGAGGAGGAATGGAGATCAAGCTCGACGGCAAGGTGATATTGGTCACCGGGTCGACGCAAGGCATCGGCCGCGCCATTGCCGAGACGCTGGCGCGTTCCGGCGCTGCTGGCTTGCTGGTCACCGGGCGCGATAGCAAGCGCGGCGAGGCGGTGGCGGCGGAGCTTTCGCAATTAGGTCCGCCGACACTCTTTGTCGCCGCCGACCTCGGAGATCCGGCAGCCCCCGCCCTTTTGGCGCAGGCCTGTATCGAGCGCTTCGGCCGCATCGACGGCCTCGTCAACGCCGCCGGCATGACCGACCGCGCTTCCTTCCTCGACGCGACGCCGGACGACTGGGCGGCGCTGTTCGCGGTCAACGCGCGCGCACCGTTCTTCCTGATGCAAGCGGCGATCGCCGACATGAAGAAACGCGGCCAGGGCGGTGCGATCGTCAACATCCTTTCCATCAACGCCCATTGCGGCTCGCCGGAACTCGCCGTCTATTCCGCCACCAAGGGCGCGCTGGCGACGCTGACCAAGAACGCCGCCAACGCCCACCGCTTCGACCGCATCCGCGTCAACGGCATCAATGTCGGCTGGACCGACACGCCGGCCGAGCGGGTGATGCAGGCCGAGACGCTGGGCAACGGCCCGGGCTGGCTCGACGCCGCCAATGCCGCGCAGCCCTTCGGCCGGCTGCTTAAGCCGGACGATATCGCGAACCTCGCCGTCTTCCTGCTTTCCGACGCGGCCGGGCCGATGACCGGCGCGGTGATCGACCAGGAGCAGGCGGTGATCGGGGCGAACCGGTGAACACCATCGAAACGCTCGGGCCCAGGCTGCTGGAGAGGCTCCCCGCCGCCGTGCAAAGGCCGTCCTATGACCGTGCGTCACTGGCTCCGGGCATGGCCCATCTTGGCGTCGGGGCCTTCCACCGCTGCCATCAGGCCGAATACACGGATGATCTGCTTGCTCTGCAGTTCGACCGCTGGGGGATCGTCGGCATCAACATCCGCCCGCCCACCCTCGCCGACACGCTCGGCAGGCAGGGCGGCCTCTACACCAGGCTGACCCGCGAGAACGACCATGTCGAGGCACGCGTCATCGGCAGCATCGTGAAGGTGGTCGACAGCCAGGACAGCCCCGATCCGGCGCTCGCCGTGCTCGCCTCGCCCGACATCGAACTGGTGACGATGACGGTGACGGAAAAAGGCTATTGCCATATCCCGTCGACCGGCGCGCTCGACCTCGGCCATCCCGACATCATCCATGACCTCGCCAATCCGGACGCACCGCGTAGCGTGCCAGGCATCCTCACACGGGCTCTGGAGCAGCGTAGGGTCACTCATGGACGGAAGCTGACGCTGCTCTCCTGCGACAACATTCCGACCAACGGCGTCATCCTGGAAAATGTCGTGCGGGCGTTTGCCGAACGGCGCGGCGACGGGCTGGCCGACTGGATCGCGGCAAACGCCGCCTTCCCCTCCGCCATGGTCGACCGCATCGCCCCGGCGGTGACACAGGATGATCTCGACAGCGTCGAGCGATGGTTCGGCTACCGCGATACAGCCGTCGCCGTGGGCGAACCGTTCCGGCAATGGGTGATCGAGCAGAAATTCGCCGGCCGCATACCAAGCTGGGACCTGGCCGGCGCGACTTTCGTTGACGACGTCACGCCCTTCGAGCATCTCAAGATGCGGGTGCTGAACGGCGCGCAAACGACGCTCGCCACGCTCGGCGTGCAGGCCGGTCTGGAACACACATTCGATGCCGTCGCCGACCCGCTGCTTTCGGTTTTCGTCAGGCGCATGCTGGTCGAGGAAACGCTGCCGACGCTGATGCCGGTGCCCGGCATTGAGCCACTGGCTTATGTCGAGCAGAGCCTTGGCCGGTTGAAGAACACCGCGATTCGCCACCGCAACCACCAGATCGCCACCGACGGCTCGCAGAAGATCGTCCAGCGCTTGCTCAACCCGATTCGCGACTGCTTGGAGCGCGGCACAAGCATCGGCCTGCTGTCGGTGCCGGTCGCCGGCTGGATGGCCTATCTGATCCTGGCCTCGGCCCGCTTCGGCAAACGCTGGCCGGTATCGGATCCCTATGCCGGCAGGATCGCCGCGATTGCCGACGAAACCGGACGCGATGCGCAAGCACTGGCTTCCGCCATCCTTGCCATCGACACGATTTTCGACCCCGGCCTTGCCGCGAACGAGATATTCCGCGCGGCCGTCACATCAGCGCTGGGCGAGTTGCTCTCGGACGATCCGATGGCGGCCGTCCGTCACAGTCTCGAACAAGATCAGGTCGCGAGGTTGAAGCGATCCAAACAATCGGCATTATAGGTATCGATCGCGGGTTCGCGGTCAGGGGAGGCACAATGAAACTTGGACTGCTCACCGCACCGTTCGCGGAGACGCCGCTTGGCGAGGTCGCCGGCTGGGCAAGCTCTGTCGGCTTCGAGGCGCTGGAAATCGCCTGCTGGCCGAAAACCTCCGGCGCGACCCGACGCTATGCCGGCACCAGCCATATCGACGCTGACGGCACATCGGCCTCGCAGGCAAAAGAGATTGCCGCCGCGCTGGCGGAAAAGAACATTTCCATCTCCGGCCTCGGCTACTACCCCAACCCGCTGCATCCTGATCCCGCCCACCGCGAGGCGGTCATCGGCCACCTGAAGAAGGTCATCGTGCTGGCCGCCAATATGGGCGTTCCCGTGGTCAACACCTTCTGCGGCGGCGATGCTTCGAAGACCGTCGACGTCAACTGGCAGGACGCGCTGAAAATCTGGCCCGAGATCGTCGCTTTCGCGCGCGGCCACGGGGTAAAACTCGCTTTCGAGAACTGCCCGATGATCTTCAGCTATGACGAGTGGCCGGGCGGGCACAACATCGCCTATTCGCCGCAGGTGTGGCGCCGCATCCTCGAAACCTGGGGCGGCGAGGTCGGCATGAATTTCGACCCCTCGCATCTGGTCTGGCAGATGATCGACCAGGCCCGCTTCATCAGGGAATTCGGCCCCTACATGCTGCATGTCCACGCCAAGGACCTGATGATTGATCATGATGGTTTGTATGAGCGCGGAATTCTTTCGGCCGGGATAGGCTGGCAGGTGCCGCGCATGCCGGGGCTGGGCGATGTCGACTGGAGCGGCTTCTTCTCCGGCCTCTACCGCGCCGGTTATGACGGCTCCATCATCATCGAACATGAGGACAGGCGATTTGAAGGCAGCGACGATCAGGTGAAGCGGGGTTTTTTGCTCGCCCGCGACGTGCTGCGTCCCTTCGTCAAGTGAATCGGAGCGTGCCGCATGACTGACCTTGTCAGCGGCGTGCTTTAACGGGTTGGAATTGAAACTGAAAAACAATGTGGAGGAAGTACTGAAATGAAGACATATCTGACCATGGTTCCGCTGCTTGCCAGCGCGGCGCTGCTGGCCTCGGTGGGCGTCTCGTCCGCAGCCGGCAAATACACGATCGGCATCTCCAACACCGTGCAGGGCAATGGCTGGCGCGAGGAGATGGTGTGCGCCATGAAGGCGCAGGCGCTGGCCTCGGGCGAAGTGACCAAGCTCAACATCGCCCATCGCAACACCGATGCCGCCGGGCAGCTCGAGGACATCCGCAACCTGATCAGCGCCAAGGTCGACGCCATCGTCGTCAACCCAGCCGATCCGGCCGGCATCAAGGCGGGCCTCGAGGAAGCCACCAAGGCCGGCATCGTCGTGGTCGCCGTCGACCAGGCGGTCACCGAACCGTCGGCCTACATCATCTCCAACAACCAGGAACAATATGCCTATCTCGGCGCCAAATGGCTGTTCCAGCAGATGGGCGGCAAGGGCGAGGTGTTTTACATGCGCGGAGCGGCCGGCGCCTCGGCCGATAGCGATCGCGACAAAGGCTTCAAGAAGGCGCTGGCCGAATTCCCCGACGTGAAGGTCGCACAGGAAGTCTTCACCGGCTGGCAGCAGGACCAGGCCAAGCAGCAGATGCTGTCGTTCCTGGCCACCGGCACGCCGTTCAACGGCGTGTGGACCTCCGGCATCGACAACGTCATCGTCGACGCGCTGGTCGAATCGCAGGCGCCGCTGGTGCCCGTCGTCGGCGCCGACAATGCCGGCTTCGTCGGCCAGCTGAGCTCGGTCAAGGGTCTCGTCGGTGCCGCGGTCACCAACCCCGGCTCGATCGGCGGTGCGGGTGTGACGCTCGCCCTGCAGATCCTCGACGGCAAGAAGCCGGCACAGCAGACTGTGCTGGTCGACCCGCAGCTATGGGACAACGCCACCGAGGAAGGCAAGGCCAAGCTGAAGGCCGCCGCCGACCCGTCGCTCAGCCCCGAATGGCCGGTCTCGATCATGATCCCGGGCTGGACGACCTACACCAAGGACCAGATCGTGGCGTGCAAGGGACCGGGGGAATAAGCAGAGGCTTCGCTGACTAGCGTCGGCGCTGCCCCTCACTGTCCTGCCGGACATCTCTCCCCGTGAACGGGGAGAGAGAAGCTGGCCGCAACGCCGGCGACAAGCCCCCTCTCCCCGTCACTATACGGGGAGAGGATGCCGGCAGGCAGGTGAGGGGCGGCGCCGACATTCGCAGTTTATTTGAACACACAACCCCGAGAACCACACGATTTGACCACCAGCCCCCTCCTCGACGCGTCAGGCGTCGCCAAGAACTACGGAGCGGTTGCCGCCCTTCGAAACGCGTCGCTCTCCGTGCTGCCGGGTGAGGTTCACGCGCTGATGGGCGCCAATGGTGCCGGCAAGTCGACACTGGTGAAGATCCTGACCGGGGCCATCCAGGCCAATGCCGGCCGCATCCTTATCCGTGGCGAGGCCCGTGACATACGCTCGCCCGCGGCCGCGCGCCGAGCCGGGCTTTTGCCCGTCTACCAGGAGCCGTCGCTGATCCCCGATCTCGACGTTCTGTCCAATCTGCGGCTGACCGGCACGCCGGTCGAGCCGTTCCGCGCCTGGGTGCGCGAACTCGGGATTCCCGACCTCGACCTGCGCGACACCGCGCGCGACATTCCGCTGGCCGTGCTGCGCGTGCTGGACCTCGCCCGTGCGCTCGCCGTCGAGCCCGACGTGCTGCTGCTCGACGAGATGACGGCGGCACTGCCAGCCAACCTTGCCGAAAAAGTGCTGGAGGTGGTGCGCCGCCAGGGTGACGCCGGCCGCGCCGTGATCTTCATCTCGCACCGCTTCGTCGAAATCGCGGCGCTATGCGACCGCGCCACCGTGCTGCGCGACGGAGAGACCGTCGGCGTCGTCGACATCGTGCCGGGGATCGAGGAAAAGATCGTCGAGCTGATGCTCGGCACCCGCATCGTCAAGACCCAGGTCGCCCGCAGCGCCAGCGAGAAGGCAGCGGTCACCCCTGCCCGCCCGCGCATCACCGTGCACAGCCTGCGCGTCGGCACCAAGCTCAGCGACATCTCCTTCGACCTCTGGGATGGCGAGGTCGCCGGCGTGGTGGCGCTGGAAGGCCAGGGCCAGGACGAACTGTTCGCAGCCCTTGCCGGCTCGATCAAGCCATCGGGCGGCACCATCGAAGTCGACGGCAGCCCAGTGAAATTCGCACATCCCATCGATGCCATCCGCGCCGGCATCGCCTATGTGCCGGGCGACCGGTCCGAGGCACTCGCCATGCAGCGCTCGGTGCGCGAGAACATTGCGCTTCCCTTCAGCGCCGCGCTGCGCAACTGGGGCCCGATTGCCATGCGCAAGGAGCGCGCCACGGTGGCGAGCGCCATCCAGCGCCTGCAGATCGACACCCGCGCCCAGGGCGAGGTGCAGCGCCTGTCCGGCGGCAACCAGCAGAAGGTGACGATCGCGCGCTGGATCGCGGCGGACGCCCGCACCATCCTGTGCTTCGACCCGACGCGCGGCATCGACGTCGGCACCAAGCAGGAAATCTACAAGCTGCTGCGCGAACTTGCCGGCCACGGCAAGTCGGTGCTGTTCTACACCTCGGAACTGGAGGAGGTGCAGCGCGTCTGCGACCGCGTCATCGTCATCTTCGGCGGCCGCCTCGTCGATATCTTCCCAGTCGAGGAAGCGGACGAACCGGCGCTGATGCGCGCCGCCTACGGCCTGCCGCGCGGCGCCAAGGCCGATGTCGGCATCCTGGCCGATCCCCAGTCCCCGTCTTCGGGGACGATACCATGAGCCATTTCCTGCGCCGCCAGGGCTGGGTAACAGGCCTGTTCGCCCTGCTGATCGTTCTGTTCATTGCGACAAAACTGATCCAGCCCGGCTATGGCAGCGGCGATTTCGGCTCTCTGGCGCGGGCGGTGCTGCCTTACGCCTTTGCCGTCGCCGCGCAGACCGTCGTCGTCATCGCCGGTGGCATCGACCTCTCGGTCGCCGCCATGATGGCGCTGACCAGCGTCACCGCCGCTTCGATGATGGCGGGTGCCAGCGAGGAATACGCGCTGTTCGTGGTGCCCTTCGTGCTCGCCATGGGTTTTGTCCTCGGCGCGCTCAACGGTCTGCTCATCGTCGTCACCCGCGTGCCGGACATTGTCGTTACGCTCGCCATGCTGTTCGTGCTGCAGGGCGCTGCCCTGCTGGTGCTCGGCGCGCCTGGCGGCGGCGCCGCCGAATGGCTGAAGGCGATGATCTCGGGCACCGTGCCGATACCGGGCCTGCCTGATACTATCGACGCCTGGCTGCCCAAGGCGCTGCTGGTGCTGGTCGTCTGCCTCTGCATCGTCTGGATCCCGCTTCGGCGCTCGCGCCTCGGCCTCTCCATCTACGCCATCGGCTCGAGCGAACTGGCGGCGTTCCGCAGCGGCGTGCCTGTCGCCCGCACGAGGATCATCGCCTACGCGCTGTCGGGGCTCTTCGCCGCCATGGGCGGGCTGGCGCTGACCATGAGCACCGGCATCGGCGCGCCCATCCCCGGCCCCTATCTCTTAGCCAGCGTCGCCGCGGTCGTACTGGGCGGTGTGGCGCTCGGTGGCGGCAAGGGCGGCCTGCTCGGCCCCATCGTCGCCGTCTTCGTGCTGCGCCTTGTGCGCACCGACCTCACCCTGCTCGCCATCGACCCCAACGTCACCGCCATCATCGAAGGCCTGATCATGGTCGCCGTGGTGATGTTCGGCGCCTTCATCACCATGCGGGGGCGGCAGTGATGAAATTCACGCACACCGCTCTGCGGCGCCCCCCTCTGTCCTGCCGGACATCTCCCCCACGAGGGGGGAGATTGGCAGCCTTGGCGCCTCTCCCTCTTCTGCAACGGTGGAGATTGGCGAAAGCCGCGAAGACAGCCAATCTCCCCACCTGTGGGGGAGATGGCCGGCAGGCCAGAGGGGGGCGTCGTAGAGCGCCATCCTTCCAGAACACCAAGCCCATCCCATCGCGAGCAGGAGCCGCCCCATGAGCAGCACCGCGATCACGCCTGCGCCTGTCCCCCTCGGCCGCCGCCTAAAACGCTTCATGGCCGACCGGCCGCTCATCCCGCTGGTCATCCTGCTCGTTATCCTGGTGGTGATCCTGCAGATCCTGCGCCCCGGCATCGTCAACGAGCGCTGGATCGCCAACACCATCAAATTCGCCATACCGCTGGCGATCCTCGCCGGCTGCCAGACCATGACCATGCTGACCGGCGGCATCGACCTCTCGGTCGGCACGGTGGCGACGATGAGCGCCTTCATCATGGCCACGCAAGTGGTGAACCAGGACCCGGCGGTGGCGTTCCTGCTGGCGATGATGCCGGCGGTGCTGATCGGCCTCGTCAACGGCATCGGCGTCGGCGTCTTCCGCGTCCATCCGCTGATCATGACGCTGGGCACTAGCCTGATCGGCACCGGCTGCCTGCAGGTCTACCAGCGCACGGTGATCGCGTCGGGCGCCAAAATCCCCGACTTCCTCGCCTGGCTGGGTACTGGTGTCACTTATGGCTTCCCCAACGCGTTGCTGCTGTTCGTGCCCTTGGCGGCACTCATAATCTTCACGCTCGCCCGTACTGGCTTCGGCCGGCTCCTCTACGCCGTCGGCGACAATGAGCGCGCGACGCGTCTCTCGGGCGTACAATACTGGCAGGTCATCACCGCGCTCTACATCACCTCGAGCGTACTCGCCGGTATCACCGGCTTGCTCTATATCGGCTTGATCAAGGCGCCTTCGCTGTCGCTCGCCGAACCGCTGGTGCTGCCCTCGGTGGCGGCAGCGGTCATCGGCGGCACCTCCATCTTCGGCGGCCGCGGCGGCTACACCGGAACCATCATCGGCGCGCTGATCCTGACGGTGCTGACAACGCTGCTGACGATTTTGCAGATGCCGGAAGGCGCGAGAAGGATCTTGTTCGGGCTCATCGTGCTGTTCGTGACGGCCGCTTATTTGCGGATCGTCGAGGAGCGGTAGCGGCACATCCGGGCCGCTCGACAATAAGCGCCGCAGGCGACAAGGGAGATGACATCATGGAAAAGATCATCCTGGACTGCGATCCCGGGCACGACGACGCCATCGCCATCCTGCTCGCTGCGGGGAACCCGAATATCGACCTTCTCGGCATCACCACGGTCTCGGGAAACCACAATGTCGAGAACACCACGCGCAATGCGCTGGCCGTATGCACCGCCTACGGCATCAAGGTGCCGGTGGCGAAGGGCTCCCCCGGCCCGCTGATCAGCGAACAGGTACTGGCCGTCGAGATCCACGGCGATACCGGGCTCGACGGGCCGGAACTGCCGCCGGCGTCGTTCGAGCTCGACAAGCGGCATGCCGTCGATTTCATCATCGACATGGTCATGGCGCATGAGCCGAAAACCATCACGCTCGTGCCGGTCGGTCCCTATACCAACATCGCGATCGCCATCCGCAAGGATCCACGCATCATCGGGCGGGTGAAGAGGGTCGTGGCGATGGGCGGAGCCTACACGCGCGGCAACATCACGCCCGCGGCTGAGTTCAACGTCTATGGAGACCCGGAGGCCGCCGACGTCGTGTTCCGTGCCGATTGGGACGTCACCATGGTCGGCCTCGACCTCACGCACCAGGCGCTGGCCACTCCGGACCTGCAAAACAGGGTGCGCGCCGTTGGTGGCCCGATCGCCAAGTTCATCCTCGATATCTGGGAGTTCATAGCGACCACGCATGGAGGCCTCCTGCAGATCGAGTATCCCGCCATCCATGACGCCTGCTGCGTCGCGGCCATGATCGACCCAACCGTCTTCACCACCGAGAAGGCCGATATCCGCGTCGAGATTGCCGGCCGGTGGACCAAGGGCATGACGGTCTGCAATTTCGAGAAGATGGGCGGCATGCACCATTTCGGTGGCACGGCGAGCGGGCAGGTCGACTTCCGCCACACCGTCGCGATGAAGCTCGACCATCCGAAGTTCTGCGACCTGATCGTCGACGCGCTGGAGCGCCTGACCCGCGGCAAGGCATGACGCCTCGCGTTGCCCGCGCGACCTGGGCGGGAACAGGATCGCCCTGGCGATCGCACGCATGGTCAATCCGGAGAAGCCCAAACCGAAAAAAAAGAACCCGCCCCGGCGTTAACCGAAGGCGGGCGCTCTCCGTTTACCAGTTCAATGAAGCAATCGACGGCTACCAACCTCCAAGGGCCGAGAGCGTTCCACCGACATGACGACTGTTGCGTCCCCGGGCATTCGTGCCGAGGCAGGGCTTGCGCCGGTAAGCTTTGCCCTCCTGCCCTTGGCGAAACTCAGTCTTTCTTCCACGCCGCGAGCAGCGGGCCTTTGCTTCCATAGACGGGGTCCTTGCCCGGTCGGCCGACCTTGGGGATCGTCACCAGCGCCTTGGCGTGATCGGCGGTGGTCGTGCATTCGTCATAGGTGCCGGACGGCGGATAGGCGCCAACCACGAGAAAGTCGTCGGAGGCGGAGATGCGCTGGTGCCCCGTGCCGGCCGGAAGAACCGCGACATCGCCGGCCTTCAGCGCCAGCGTTCGACCCTTCTTGCCGCCGAACCGGACTTTCGCGGTGCCGCGCGCCACGCCGAGCACTTCCTGGATGCGCGAATGGTAGTGGACATAGTCGTAGATGCCGTTGCGCCAGCTGTCCCCCCAGCCATTGGCCGAGAAAAGCTCCTCCATGACGGCCGCGGGATCGAAGTCCTCCGGCAGCGTGACGGCACCGCGGTAGACCACCAGCGGCCAGGACGGATGATTGGGTACCAGCCCATCATCCCCAAACCTGAACTCGTTCGCTTTTCGTGACCTGACAAGATCGACCGCCTGTTGTCTGTTCGGTCTGGCGGCACCGGTCACCTGTTCGGCTGCTTTCTTGATGCTTTGCAAAATGCTCATGACGCCGCCTCGCCTCAGGGACCCGACGCTGATTCAACCTGCGTGGCCGTCCCCGCATGCATCTCATTGCCCATCGCCGCGGCCGGCGAAACCATGTCCGGCAGCAATATGTCGTTGCGGCGCCCGAAGGTGACCAGCGTCGCTCGCACCGTATCCGGGTCGATCTCACCGGCGATGCCCGCCTTGCAGGCATTGAGGGCGACGGCATGGGCGCCGTTGCGGCTGGCGGCGGGCCAGTCCTGCAACAGCACGTAGGCGTCCATCACGCTTTCGATCTTCCTTGGAAATCCCATTCCGACCAGAAGGGTGATCGGTTCTTCGAACTGCCCGCGATTCATGGCTTTGCCTCCTCTCGATTGTGCAGGGCCCGCGCCGGACCGGACACCGGAAAGCGCGGTCGCCGCGGATAGGATCAATGTGATTGGACCTCTTTTCAGCGTTCAGTCGCCGGCCGTGCCTCGGACGCGTCCGACACCTGTTGCGCGGCCAGGAACATCAGCGCCGAGGCTGCGGTCCGCCGCTTCCAGCCGGCGGCTTCGGCCATGTCGAGCAGTCCCGCCAGCAGCGGCTTCAGCACGCCGCGACATTCGGTTTCATAGGCCAGGAACTCCTTTGCCTGATGTGTCGGCGCGGGTACGGGCCCAAGATCCGCCATTGCATCCATGTCTCTCTCCCTTCAACTGATGCCCGCTCCCTGTCCGGGGGAGCGGGCGGACACTGACCGGGACCTCAAAAGTCCATGCCGGCGCCGGCCGGCATCGCCGGGGCGGCGCCTTCTTTCTTCGGCTTCTCGGCAACCATCGCCTCCGTGGTCACCAGCAGGCCAGCGACCGACGCGGCATCCTGCAGCGCCGTGCGCACCACCTTGGCCGGGTCGATCACGCCCTGGCCATAGAGATCGCCGAACTCGTTGGTCTGGGCGTTCCAGCCCCAGCCGAATTCGCTCTTCTCGCGCAGCTTGCCGACGATGATCGAGCCTTCCGCGCCGGCGTTCTCGGCGATCTGGCGAACCGGCGTCTCGACGGCGCGGCGGACGATCTCGACCCCGGTCTTCTGGTCGGCATTGTCCGTCTGGACGGCGTCGAGCGCCTTGGCGGCCCGAAGCAGCGCGACGCCGCCGCCGGGCAGCACGCCTTCCTCGACAGCCGCGCGTGTCGCGTGCAGGGCATCGTCGACGCGGTCCTTGCGCTCCTTGACCTCGACCTCGGTCGAGCCGCCGACGCGGATCACCGCGACGCCACCGGCGAGCTTGGCCAGCCGCTCCTGCAGCTTCTCGCGGTCATAGTCGGAGGTTGTTTCCTCGATCTGGGCCTTGATCTGCGCGACGCGGCCCTGGATCTCTTCCTTGCGCCCGACGCCGTCGACGATGGTGGTGTTTTCCTTTTCGATCGCCACCTTCTTGGCGCGGCCTAGCATCTCCAGCGTCACATTCTCGAGCTTGATGCCGAGGTCTTCCGAAATCGCCGTGCCGCCGGTGAGGATGGCGATATCCTCCAGCATGGCTTTGCGGCGATCGCCGAAGCCCGGCGCCTTGACGGCCGCGACCTTGAGGCCGCCACGCAGCTTGTTGACGACCAGCGTCG
>NZ_ML703254.1 GCF_008520305.1 Mesorhizobium sp. SARCC-RB16n
CGGTCGAGCTTTGCAGCGCGATCGCGAGGCCCGTTCCAGCCAGCACCGCCATGACCGGATTGCGCATGGTGGCGCGGAGCCTGTGGCGCAGCACGTCGCCATAAGCGCGCTCGACGCCGGTCTTGACCATGCGGGTGGCAAACAGCATCAGCGCGACCGCGCCGGCCAGATGCAGAAGGACGACCGAGCCGCTCATGCCGGGCCACGCAGCCAGACAGCAGCCAGCGCCGTGGCCGCCATGACAGCAAAGGGGAAGATGACGGCGCGAGTCATGGACATTGCAAGCATCGACAATACCCCGATTACTTTTAGCCGGCCAATCAATTTTGTCCAATGCACGTGGTCAAATTCGTGATGCCGGATCAATCACGTGCGGAGCAACCGCAGATATAATCCGGCGCGATCAGCACCAACATTACGCAGAGTGTGAGTTTCAGCTTGTCCATGCTCGGTTAGGTAGGCGGTGAATGCCACGAGGTCCCAATTCCATGATCTCCGGTCCAAAATAATTGGAACTTTTGCTGAAGTAGCGTTCGGCAATTCGAGAGGATGCGATCGCACACCGTCGGCGAACGGCTAGACGAATCATTCATCGGCGCGACGATGCAATCTTTCGGGATGAGTAGGCCAATGTCGTCTTGTCAGCTGCACCGTCCCCCAGACCTACGTTGCCGCAAGGGATTCAGCTCAGCCCGGGAATACCCATGGTCGATCTCGTGCCGATGTCAAACATCAGCGCGAAGTGCATTTGTGATCGAGGAGGCGCTCGCCTGCCTGTCCTAAGTTCGCCAGAATGTAGAAGCCGGGCTTCGCGTCAGCAAGCGTTGCACCGACGACTATGACGTTCAAGTCCTCTATGGCGCGTAGCGCGTGAGGCAATCCGCTCACAACGAGGCCGACCACATTGGTAGTTCGCAGATCCGGCTTGTCGACTGCCATTATCCAATAAGGTCGCCCTTTCAACATGATAGGAGATGGTTGCCAAGGCGCGGCTGTCTTCGGCCCGCCCAGGGCAAGCGTCCTTTCCACGGACTTCGACAAGCAATCGACATGAATGTGCATTTGGTCCTGGGACCGCTCGGTTCGGGAATTCACCGCCAGGCCAATGGCTGATCGTGGCAGGCTATGTCCGAGTTTCGCTTCAACTTTCCATCGCGCTTCCCATGCCTCGCTCCAAAGTTGGGCGCCGGCAGTAGAACGGGCAAGTGGGCTCTCTAAGCCCGTGACCGCAGAAATCGGGGTCAGGAGAAACTCGGTTCGCTGCAGAGGTGATTTGATGAGGGTCCATCCAAACTCCCCGTCCTGGGGAAGGATGACCTCCTCGCAAGGAAAGGCCGCGCCATAATGCACACTTGTGAGGGCGCAGATGCGCACCGCCTCCCACAGCACCTCGCGTTTGAAGGAAGCGCAGGCGACTGTAGCTGACACTCCCATCAGCAATACCACCATCAGTCGAAGCCACCTGTCCCCGGCGAAGAAGCCCTGCATCGCCATTGATATCAATCCTGTACCTGAGCACGCGAGCATCCGTTACATTGGTTTGAGTCATCATACGATCGCTGGGCGCATGGCGCCAATGAGATGCAGCACTCGGCCGCAGCCCTTACAGGTTGTGTCATCGATATCGAGCCGAACATTCTCACGCGGCAGATGATCGGGCAGGGGTTTGTGGTCAGACGGCAGGTTGTGCTGCTGTCTCCCTACACGCGGACCGCGCTCCTCCTCGCGAGCGATATCGGCGTCAAGCTCTTCCAATGCGAGCGCCTGGTCGGGATCGAGCTGCTTGGAGCGGCGGCCGAACTGACGCTGCAGCTGCTTGATGATGAATTTCATTTGACCGATTTTGCCATCGCGGTGCTCAACGAGTGCCGTCGCGCACGAGATGCTGCAGAAGAGCCGGTTCGCTGGGCAGTTTGTGGAGGTCGAGCCGCATATCCAATTCTACTCGAATCGGCTGATTCGAAGAAGCGGCTTGGCCCGATTCAATGTAGATTTGTTGCACTTTTCAGCCGGCCAGAAGCGGTCGCCAGAAGCGCTCCGGCGCACGTCGGTCGATGCCTTCGATGAGCATCGCAAGTTGCGCCGGCGATAGCGTCACCGAGCCGAGCCGCCAGGCTCGGCCAGGCCGGCCACCTGCCCGGCGACCATGATCCATCCGAACACCTCCTCAATGCGTTTGCGGATGCGCTGGCTGACGGCATAGCCGCCGTGCCGCGTCGTGCCCCGTCGATCGCCGAACGACGGCCGTTGGTGTTCTGCGCCACGTGTGGCGTCACCTTCATCGCGCGCAACTCGTTGATGAAGTCCTCAATGTCATAGACCTTGTCGGCGCCGAGCGTGATTGCCTGCGGCCTGTCGGCATAGGCTTCGATCATGTGCAGCGCCGCCACCCGTTCGGCATGCCCGTTGCAAATCCCCGGTGTTGGAACCAAGGACTTTACAGCCAGCTGCGGAGCTTGATGATCGCATCGGCAAATTGCTCAGGCTCTTGCTGCGGCACGTTATGTCCTGCGGCCACGATGCGGTGCTCATGCATTCCGGCGAACAGTCCCGCATGGTCCGCGGTCCCGCCGGGTTTGAGCGGGTCGGCAGAACCGTCGATCGTCACCGCCGCTACAGTTATCGGGGGCTTCTGCGCCAGACGGGCTTCGAGAGTCTGCAGCGCCGAGTCGCCTTTCTCCAGGCCAAAGATCCACCGGTAGGCATGGATCACGACGTCAACGAAGTCGGGATTGTCGAAGGACACCGCCGATCGGTCGAATGTCGCCTCAGCGAAATGCCAGCCAGGTGACCATTCGTACCAAAGCAGCCTGCACAATTCGCGCCGATGCGCGGTCAGGCACTTGCGCCCGCGTTCGCTCTGAAAGAGATGTTGATACCAGAAGACGCGCTCAAGCGATGCGGAGACCGGATTGCGTTGTGCGTCCACGTCAATGATGTCGTAGCCCGCATAGCAGACGAGCCCGCCGACGCGTTCCGGCCAAAGCGCCGCCGCTACGCAGGAGGCGTTGCCGCCCCAATCAAAGCCGGCGAGGATCGGACGGTTCAGTTCGAGCACCTCGGCAAGCTGAATGACGTCGAGACCGCGCGCAGCCTGTTGCCCATTGCGCATGGTATTGGCGGAAATGAAGCTCGTCGATCCGAATCCTCGCGCGTAGGGGACAATAACCCTCGCGCCGGCACCGGCTAGGATCGGCGCCACTTGCTCGAAGGCATGCACGTCATATGGGAAGCCGTGCGACAGGATCACCGGCCAACCATTGGCCGGGCCCTGCTCGAAGTAGGCGATCCGCAGAGTTTCCGTCTGGGCGATTCTTGCCGGTTGCTCAGTCATTGAACTGTCCTTTCGAAGTGCGGGGGCGCCGGTCACCTCAGCGTCGGCCCGAGGTTTGGTGTCTCAAGGCGGGGTCGATCACAGCAACCGGGGCGCGGCGAGGTTCAACAATTTCAAACCACGAGGAGCTTCGAATTTGCGCCGGACCGGTGCGATTGCATCAGCCGTTACCTGCGCAGTCGGCGTGCAGTTCCGAACTCAGGACCGCCCTCGCATCACCTTGGCAATGAAGGCTCGAAGATCTGCCAACATCAGCGCAGGTTCTTCCAGAGCAGCGAAGTGGCCGCCTCTCGGCATATCGGTCCAATGAACGACGTTGTAGGTCTTCTCTACGAACGAGCGAGGCGTGGGCAGAAACACGGGGTCAGGAAATGCCGCGACACCCATCGGTGCTCGCACATGCGTGCCGGACGGAAGCCATTCCGATCCTTCGAGCCGCTTGCCGTGATAAATCCAAGTTGAGGTAACGACCGAGGGCGGTGCGACATAGAGCATTATGTTTGTGAGCAGTTGCTCTTCGGAAAATTTGCTCCAGATGTCCGGGCTGCCGTCGGCAAGCTTGGGCAGGTCCGCCCATTTACCGAATTTCTCGAGTATCCACCCGGCCGCGCCCACGGGACTGTCGGCCATCGCCACGCCCAGCGTTTGCGGACGTGTCTCCTGCTCATGATTGTAGCCGGTTTCCCAATCAAGGATTGCGGCGCGACGGGCCATAAAATCCCTTTCCTCGGCCGATGTCGCCGCGTCCTTGGGAAAGATGCTGACCATATTAATGTGGAAGCCGAGCAGCGCGTCAGGTCGCTCGTTGGCGATCCAGCTCGCGATATGCGCGCCCCAGTCACCGCCTTGGACAACATAGCGGGTTCGCCTGAACAACTGAACCATTAGCTGGTGCATGAGCTCAGCGGCCCGACGCGGGCCAATTACCTCGGTAATCGGGGTCGAGAATGCAAAGCCGGGGAGCGACGGGACGATTACATCGTGTCCGTCCGACGAAAGAGGATCCAGCAGTGGCTCGAACTCCAAGTAAGAGCCGGGCCACCCGTGGAGAAGTAGAACGGGCGGCTTCGAGCCGTCACCGCGCTTATGCAGGTAGTGAATGCGCTCGCCCTGGATTTCGGTCGTAAAGTTCGGCAAGCGGTTCAGGCGGCGCTCGACATCACGCCAGTCGAAATCGTTCTGCCAGTAGACGACGAGCCGCCTCAGGTCTTCGACGCCTACACCTGCCGACCATCCACCCGCGTCTGGAAGCTGATTCCAATCGTAGCCCGCAATCTTGGTCGCGATGGCAGCCAGCCTCTCCTCGGGTATGTTGATGGCGTAGGGGGCAACCATGGCGTTCTCCCGATCGCAGGTGTTCGGTGCCAAGGCCCGAGGAAATGGCTTTCCATACGGAAGAACTTGCACTGATTGATCCTTCCGCTGCAAAGATGGGGTATAGAATGCGAAAGTGTAGGGCCGGCTTCCGCAGAAGACCTTTGCATAGAGCGCACAAATGAGCTTTTCCCCGGATTGGGGCAGTGATCTGGAGCTGTTCACACTCGTGGTCGATGCCGGGAGTTTCTCCGCCGCGGCTCGGCGCCTCAACCTTGTGCCCTCGTCGGTTTCGCGAGCAATCGATCGGATAGAGACTCGGCTTGGGGTTCGGCTGCTACTCAGGACCACACGTTCTCTCACTGTCACGCCGGAGGGGGCGACGTATCTATCAGGCGCGCGAAGGATTCTCGCTGACTTCCGCGAAACCGAGGAGTTGGTGTCCAATCAAAGTTCACCGCGCGGGCGGCTGCGCGTGAGCACCTCTATTCTCTACGGCCGAATGTTCCTGGTGCCGGTTCTCGGCGACTTCATTCGGCGATATCCCGACATCTTGCTGGACGTTAGCCTGACCGATACAGTCGTCGACATTGCCGGAGGGCAAGCGGACGTGGGCGTTCGATTCGGTCCGCTTTCCGATGGAGCCCTGACGACGCGGAAACTCGGTGAGACCCATAAGGTAATCGTCGCCTCGCCTAATTACCTCTCGCGGCGCGGAACGCCCAAAGTTCCGGAAGATCTGCTTGAGCATGATTGTCTGGGATTCAATTTTAGACGCGCTGCACCCACTTGGCCCTTCCGCAAAAACGGCCGCGACTATTCACTGACGATCAAGGGGAGTGTCGAGTCGAACAATGGGGAAACGCTCGGTCAACTCGCGTCAGAGGGTGTTGGCATCACCCGGGTTGGGACCGAGACAGTTCAGGATCAAATTCGATCAGGCGCGCTCGTGCCACTGTTGGAAGAGTTCAATCCCGGTGACGTCGAGGAGATCAATGCGGTGTTTGTCGGCGGATCGCATACCCCGGTTCGCGTCCGTCGTTTCGTAGATTATCTGGTAGAAGCCTTGCGGCAGCCACCCATTTAATGTCAGCCATACAGGATGGCCTTTGCCGGTGCGTAACCCTGCTTTGCCGATCGTAGGTTCGCGGCGCGGACCAAGACTTCTTCTCGCGCACGGATGGCTTTGCCGTCCTGACCGCTCGCTTCCTACCCCATTCAGGCAGCCCTGTGATGATCTGAGGCACGGCACTCCCAGGGCTGACCAATCGGTGGCACTATCGCCGGTCAGGTGGATCACCGGCAAAATGGGACTGACGCTTCGCATGTGACGAGCGACTTCCCAGCCGGTAGGGCCATCTCCAAGTCTTGTGTCTGTTACGACGGCCGTAATCCGTTGGGGGCCACGATCAAGGGCCGCAAGGGCATCAACCCCTCTGGAGACACCAATCACCTCAAAACCGACTTCGACAAGCGAGGTTTCGACGTCAAGGAGGACGACGCTTGCGTCTTCTATCTTCTACAACCAGGATGAGCCCTGCCACTTGACCTCGGTCCAACTCTATCGACGGATTGGCCCAGCTGACGGGCGGAGCTTAAATTGGTTCCTCATCACGCGACGCGGGGCAGGACGCCCGCCACAGCGGCCTAGATCGTCGCCTTGTTGTGGGAGGCGATAGTCTCTTGTTATTTCAACGACTTACGGAAGTTCCATAAGATAGATTACGCAACATCGTCTTGTAGGAGCTAAGTTAAAATGTCCGGGTTTGGCAAAGTAGGAATGTCGCTCCTGCTTGTGCGCTGCCACTTAACATTGGTCGCCTCACCGAGGGTTGGTTAGAGGGCTCTCTCGCCACCTTGCGAGCAGCGGGAGAGCCCTATCGGCGCAGGAAGGGACATAGCTGCGCAGATATCGTTGGCAGCTCTCGTCAAACAAGAACCAAGCCGACAGGAAGTAGTCGCCACCGCGTATTCCGGTGCGAGCAACCAGCGTGCTGGCCAATGTTTTCCGTGAGCTTCCTCCTAAATTGCGACGATTAACGGCGCCAGTCGTCGGACGGTTCCTCGCCTTCACCAAAGCAAGACCTTTGCAGGTTGGTGCCTGGGTCCGAAGTCCGAGTTTGGTAAGGCCTAAGTCCCAGCCTCGGAACATCTCGGATTTGGACACGTTGGGTCCCGGGCAATTGTGCCCGAGCTCTCAGGAAGGTTTTCATATGAGAATGCATTTAATCGCTGCATCGTTTCTGCTCCTTGCCTCTGTCGGCGCGGCGGCGGCCCAGGACGTCGTTGTCGCCCCTGAGCAGGACACGGTCATTCAGGAGTACGTGCACAAGCAGCCCCTCGCTTCTGTGGAAGTTCCCGGCGTTGAACTCAACGTCGGCACTGCCCTTCCCGACACCGTCGAGCTTCGCGAAGTTCCCAACGTCAAGTACCGCTACGTCGTGGTCCACAACCGGACAGTTCTCGTGGACCCGGGCACCCGGAAAATCATAAAGGTCTATAACTGAGCAAAGTGTTGTAGGCCCGTCGCTGCCAAGGCGACGGGCCGCACCCAATTCAGGCGGTGAAGGCATTGGCAAAGACATTCTCACGGGCGATCGCCGATATGAGCTTCCTAGGGCGCGGGGCACCAGTGTTGTAATCCCCCCGGCACGTCAGCGCTCGGCCTGCCGACCATCAACGTTGGGCCCTAGGGCCGCGACTACCATTGCTCGAGCGGACGCACGCGCCTTACACGTTCAAAACTTTACCGAACCTTATCGACCGGATCAGCCGCAATATCAGCTAGCATAGGTTCTTTGGGCAGAAGTCTCTTTCGAGACACTGCAGGAACCAAAGGCGCTGCCGCAGATTGCGCTGAGACTGCAAACGCTTGATGAGGATGCCCATGGAGAAAACGTTCAATCACCTGGCCAGCGCGGTTGCTCATGCCACCGGCCGCCCATGGGCGTTCGCGCTGTGCCTCGCCTCGGTCATCGTCTGGGCGGGCACTGGCCCGATCTACCATTATTCCGAGACCTGGCAGTTGGTGATCAACACCGGTACCACGATTGTCACCTTCCTGATGGTGTTCCTCATCCAGAACACGCAAAACCGGGACGGCGCGGCCATTCAGGCCAAGCTTGATGAACTGATCCGTTCGGGTGCCGGAAAAAATGACTTTATCGGAATTGAGCATCTTACGGAAGCCGAGGTCGAGGAGTTTAGATCATTGTGCGCGCGTGCCAAGGACCTCAAGACCCGGGATACCAGCGCAGCAAACGCCTAATTCGCCTCCGTTATCCGATTTCAATGATCCGCCGTTTTCGGGCTTCGCGCGCTTTGGGACAGGCCTGGGCGCCTTCCGTGCGGCACCGGGCTTCGCTTGCCGTACGAGTACATCCGAAGTCCAGCGGGCTCGGGCGGAAGCCTGCGGCTAAGCCGGCGAAGAGCACAGGGAAAAAGCGCTCGACCCGGTGACTGCGCATCCCTGCCCATTTTGCACGAGCTCCGATGTAAGGCCATACGTGACAGTCGAGGCGCGAGTAGTGGTGAATGCGACCACGGTGGTGCATCCGGCCCTGTCTGCATCGACCAATTAAACGCGGTTAGAAGCTGGAATCGGCGTCCCGCCACACCTGATCAGGATAGGGATTGACGGCTGTGTCCAGCAAGCATTGTCAATCCGCCGAAACGTGATGTTGAGACTCGGGTGTGGAAGTGTATCATTTTAACACAATCGTCAATTTGTAGACTCCCGCGATGCATCGGCAGCTAGTGTCTCCGTCCAGGCTAAGGGCGGGAAAGCAGCGAACCCGGGAGGAAAACGATGTCTGTCCAAAAAGGCGACTTTCGAACGAACAGAGCCGACTATTTGATCGCCGCGACGAAAGGCCGATCGGCCGTTGAACTCGGCCGCGATGAGATACTGGAAAGGAAATCTTTGTGGCTACGAGATCCGCGTACCGCCAGATTCGGCGCGAATCCGCGTGATAGCGCTCCGGGGTCGAGAGCCAGACCCCGCGGCAATTAGCGGCTCTGGTACTTCCGACACACCCTGCCTTTGTGCAACCCAGCTTCGTCCTTATGGATGCCTGCCGATCATTCCGGCAGGGGCGTATATTTGTCGTCAGCCGGTGCCGTGTTTCGTTTCCGAGCCCCCGCCGGTTAGGCCAAGTGGCACGCCACCAAACCCGACGGCTACCGGGGCGCTCCCGTATCGGAACCAACTAGACCGCTTGCACGACACCCTAGCGCAATGAGGCGTGCACCATAGACCCTGCCGTGCATGCCATAGTACATGCTCCATCACCGAGGCCGGAAGGGGATTATCCCGTCTCCAGCCCGAGTTCCGGTCCGGCATCTGGTACCGTCTCGTCGAATATTGCCGACCAGTCCCTCCCTCCTCTCCGGAATTTGAGAGCTCTCGACCTGATAGCAAGAGTCTTCAATCTCCGCGCAGCCGAATCGAAGCGAGCTTCGATTGCCTGCACTGTCTGCACTCCGCGCACCAATCCCTCAGAGTTGCCATTTCCTTTTGATGCGTCAGCAGGCACGGTCGAATATCGTTGGCTGGATGAAACTTCGCCGGTCTCACCCGAATTCTCATATGTCTCGGTCGTCGCAGGAACGGCCCTTCGCGGAAGGAATTCCATTGCCGGCACGGAAGGAACGTGGCTGCGTGAGAAAGCCTCTATCTCGCGGAAAGGCTTCGTCGCGAAGAAGCGCAGCTTGTCAGCAAGGATCGGGTTCTGTCCCTCGACAAGCACGAGCATCTTATCGGAGGGGAGCTGACGGACTTCCTGCGGCATTAGCAAGTCCCGCTCTCTTAGCTGCTCCACCTTGGTGCGGCGATGAAGACCCATCAACTCGATCGTTCGCGACTCGGTCTTGTAGCGAACTGTGCGCCGACCAAGGCTTTTTGAGACGGCCTCGGCAGTCGCTTGATCGTTCGCACCAAGGACAAGCTGATAGCCGCAGTTTCCCATCAGGGAATGCCGCGCGGTCTCGCCGTAGATCTCGTCCAGGTTTTTCAGATCCTGGACGATGAAGGCCATCTTGATGTTGTAGCCGGCAACATAGGGCAGCTTGCTGGTGATCTCGCTGAGCTTCTTCAGTTGGCGGAACTCATCGAGGAGGAAATAGACCTGCAGCGGTCGCCGATCCTGCTCGAGCAGCAGTGTGTCGAGCGTCTGCTGGACGAAGAGCGCAAGCAAGGGCTTCAGCAATGTGACGTCGGTGATGTTCGGCGCCAGATAGATCGAGATAGGCCTGTACTTCAGGGCACGCAAATCCATATCTGTCACTGACGTCGCCGCGATCACGCGCTCGTTGCGGAAGGGCCGCAGGGCCTTCTGGATATCAAGCAAAGCGGACGCTGCGGTTCGCTCGGAAAGCGCAACATAGGCGTTGAAGCTCTCGACGGTGAAGCGAGAGAGGTTCGGCTCCTTTTCCTTGATGAGGGCCATGAGAGCCTGCAGGTTCGTTCCGCTGTTGAAGAAAGCCGTTACCTCGCCAAGATTGCGCCGGCCGCTGTAGAAGACGCTTTCGTTGATGTAGCTGATTGCGCCGGCCATTACCTGCTGGGCGGTCGCCTGCCAGATCGAATTTTCGGAGTCGACGCTTTCGGGAATCAGAATGTTGGCGATGTTTTGGATATCGGTCGTGCGGTCACCGCGGTCGGGGCGGATGAAATCGAGCGGATTGTAGCGGTGCGTGCGATCCGAACCAGGCGCGAAGAGGAAGACCTGGTTGCCTTTCGATTTTCGGTAGCCGGCCGTCGACCGGAAAATCTCCCCCTTGAGGTCGGTGACGATCATTGATCCTTCATGGGTGAGCGCGTTCGGAATGACGTAGCAAGCACCCTTCCCTGAGCGGGTCGGTCCGATGACCAGGTGATGCCGCTCGTCATCGACGCGCAGGATCTGGCGGCTGAAACGCCCGAGAATGTGCCCTCTGCGGCGAAACCATTTGCCGCGGCAAAGCGATGCTAAGTTCTGAAAATGCGCATCGCCAAGGGGGTTGGATACTGGCCGAAGACCGACATAGGCAACAATGAAAGCGATGAAAAGCGCGGGGACGGCGGCTCCGAGACCGACCCGCTGGAGCACCGGATTGTCGGCATAGAGCGCGAGCTGCTGAACAGGTGCCCACGGGTTCCTGGTGATCGTGGCCTCGATGACGCGAGCGTCGCCGTAGAGAAGCTTCAACGCCAGGCCATAGCCAAGCAGCCAGATGGCGAATGCGATCGCCAGACAAAACCCGAGATAGACGAGGCGCAGGGTGCCGGTCATGGTCATTCCATGCGCGCGAAGAAGATCTCTGACACGCCGCGGCGGCCGCCGTCGCGGCGAAGCTGAATGACGATCGGGATGACGCTTCGGATATAGGAGATCAGGTCAGCTTTTGGATAGGCGGCGGAAAGGCCCGACTGCATGACCATCATGGCAAGCTGCTCGTAAGCGCCGAGCGGGGTATCGGCATGCACCGTCGTCATCGAGCCTGGATGTCCGGTGTTGATTGCTCGAAGGAAAGAGAAGGCTTCCGATCCCCTCACCTCGCCGACGAACAAGCGATCCGGGCGCATGCGAAGCGAGGCCTCGAGCAGGCTCTGGATTGTCACACTGGCGGTGCCCTGGTCGCCCTTCGATGCCAAAAGATGTACCGAGTTGGCTTGGGGAGGAAACAACTCCCGCGTGTCTTCCAGCGTAACGATGCGTTCGCGGCTGTCGACTGACTTGAGGCAGGCATTGAGGAAGGTCGTCTTACCGCTCGAGGTGCCGCCGCTGATGAGGATCGAGACGCGATTGGCGATCGCTGACCGGACGAAGCCGTGGACATCCTCTGCGCGGAGGAGCCGGATCAGTTCGCGGTCGATATCACTCACACCACCGATGGCAACGGAAACCCGCTCGAACGCACCGTTATCGCGATAGTCGTCCAGGCTGAAATCGCTGACGACTTGCTTGCGCAGCGAGACGGCGCCGCCGTCGGGTGCCGCCGGCGGCAGCACGACCTGGATGCGCTCGCCCGTCGGCAAAGCAGCGCTCAAGATCGGGTTGGTGGGACTGATAAACTGGTTTGTCGAGGCCGCCACGCGCTCGCCGATGTTGACGATCTCTGCCGTCGTCAGCTCGGGAACGGAAAAGAACGCCATATGCTTGTCGCCTAGCCGCTCGACATAGACATGGCCCGGACGGTTGATCGAGACCTCCACGACACGAGGGTCATTGAGGAACGGCTTCAGCGGCTCCAGCGCGCGGTAGAGAAAATAATGGCGATCGTTGCGGCCGAACTCAGTTGAGACCACGTTCATGACGAATCTCCTTGAGCGCTTCGGATAAGGGGTCATCGTAGAGCGCCGAGAAGTCGAGGTCTTGGCGCGCGAATACGAATATGCGTTCGCCTTGAGCGACGCTGATGGTCGGCGGAATCTTGAGACTGTCGCTAAGCGCCTGATCGGCCATGTCGGAAAGGGTCTGGGCGAGCGTGGTGCGGGCGATGTCCTCGGCACGCTGACCGTCGTCGCTTTTATCGGTCGCGAATTGACTGCCGAAGCCGGTCAGATAGCTCGCGCCGCCACCGACGATCGAAAGCAGGATGGCGGCGCCGAAGCGCTCCCGGAACTTGTTGTCGATCCGTCCGGTCAGGCCGGAACGGCCGAGGCTGTCGGCACCGATGGAATCGAGGCGAACGCTGACGCCGTCATCGCGAAGCATGCGCGTCCAGATCACGAAGATCCGCTTCTGGCCGCGCACGATGTCCGACTGATATTCGCCGATGAGGCGCGTGCCGGTCGGAATGAGGACGCGCCTACCATCGAAGGAATAGATGTCCTGCGAGACGATGGCGCGGATCTGGCCGGGCAGGTCGCTGACGATCGCAGTCTCCAGGATGCCGGGGATCAGCGTTCCTTCCGGCACCAGGGCGTCGATGCGATCGATCTTCCGGGCCTTTGCCGCGCGGTCGCCGAGGCTGATCGCTGCCGCCAGGAATTTGCTGTTGCGATCCTCACCGGCGACGGTGGCGCCCTGCCCTTCCGTGGCTGCCGATCCGAGCTGGTCGCGGCTCGAACCATTGTTGTCGAAGACGACCATGTTCGAGCGGTAGCGCTTCGGGAATTGATCATCCGGCGGGACCGCTGCCGTTTCGGGGGTGCGTGTGGCCGCGGGCGGAGGCGGAACGTTGAACTCCGTGGTATCGGAATGCTTTTCCTCCTTCGCCGGTGGCGGAGGTGGCGGGGGCAGCTGAATGATCTGGGGCTCAATTGGCTTTGGCTGCGGCTCACCATCGCGAACAAACGATGGCGGCCGAAACGTTGTGGTGGAGAACTCCTCGTCACCGGCGAGAATGTCGCGCTGCTGCGGCCGCCCGCCGGCGACGACGAAGTAGCCTGCAATCATGCCGGCCAGGATGAGAGTACCACCGCCGATCAACTGCTTGCGCCGAACGGTTCTGTCGGAGATTGTCGGCTCATCACTGCTAGCCAAGGCCACAAGCTCGGGGCTGCGCTGGATCAATTGCCACTCCTGCTGCGCTTGATCGCGTGGGGATCCTCTTCCGGTCCAAGAACGTCAGGATCAGGGGCGCCAAAATCGGGTTTTCTGAGATTGAAGATGCAGACCCATTGGTCGCCGTCGCGCAGCGTGAACTGCGTAGCGGTCCCGTCGACGACGATGTAGTCGCCCTCCTTGCGGAAATTCTCGAGTGTCTCGGAGAAGTCCGAGTTGACGGCAAAGATCGCCGGCACGCGACGGTCGAACTTGAAGAAAGTCTTTGCGCCGTCGTCGAAGACCATCAGTGGCTTGAGCCGTCCATCGCCCGAGAAGGAATAGTCGATATTGACGTTGGCCTTGTCGATGCCGGCAATGTTCGGCCAGGCCGCGCGCTGCTCGGCTTCCTTGCGCAAGGAAACGTTGAGGTTCTTCTCAGCATAGATGAAGCGGATGCCGAAGACCTCCCTAGCCGCTTCCGGCGCGTTGTCGCGCAGCTCGAGATAGTAGATGCGCTTGGTTGTGACCACGTTCATGTTGGTGGTGGCGTTCTTTGCGATCGGCTTGACGAAAAGGATGTTGCCCTTCTCCGCGGGGACGACCTGCCAGCTGTCGGTGTCGCCAAGCGAGATCGTCTGGAACTTCTCGTCCTCGTCGAAAATGAGCATGGTGGAGATGCCATAGGTGGCAAGGACCTGGACGACGTTGTTCTCCTGATAGACGACGCTGGTGATACGCCGATCAAGGGCCCCGCCCTTCGGCATCTGCGCCGCATTTGCCACCGAGCCGAGTACTGAAAGACACAACGCCGTGGCGAGGATTATCTGCGTCCCCATCACTCGCTCCCCGGCGTCACGGTCTCCTGGTCGCGCCGGTAGCTGGTGACCTGGAAGCCGAGCGGGTTCTCGAAGCGCCACTCGTTCTTGATCGGCGTGTCGGTGTAGCGGAAGCGGACGACGGAGATCCAATGCCGGTCGATTGTCTCGGTCTCGCTCTTCTCGGTGGTGGAGAAGCGCACGATCGCCGTCGATCTGTTGGGGAAGCTGACCGATTTGATGTCGACCAGCACCCGCTTCAGCCTGCCATAAACCTTGGCAGGGTTGTGCGGACTGGCGGCGCTGTAGAGCGCTTGCAGCTCGCGCGCGGCATCGCCAGTCGAAAGAAGGGCGGCGATCCCGAAGTTTTCGTCTATCGCATATGGGTCGTAGGCTTCGCGGTTGCGGATATAGCGCACGACATTGGCCTGAGTTACCGCCTCCTGCTCGGTGAGGTTGGCGGGCCGCGTCAGGCCCGACTTCACCTCGATGAAGCCGGTGTTCTTGTCGACCTCTACCAAGTAAGGCTCGAAGCTCTTCAGCGGCAGCATCAGCACGACGGCGACGAGGCTGAACGCCGCGATACCCGCAAAAACCAGGGCGAAGAACCAGGCAACGCGGCTGGAGCGATTTGCCCGTTTGATGATCTCGGCCTCCCAGATCTCTCCTTCCTGGAAGTACGATCGTAGTCTGTCGTCGGTGCTGTCTGCCATGCTTTCCGTCGAGGTTGGTTCGGCGATCATCGGTATCGTTCGATAGTCTATCCGGGCGTTCCGGTGGCCATGATCGCCCGCTGCATCGCGTCGCGCGCAAGCGTGCGCGGCGGATGAAGTTGCGCCTGCACCCTGTGGACGGCGGCCTGCATCTGACGCGAGGACGTACCGATCGTCATGCGCCCGAGCATGATGCCGCGGTCGGTGATGGCGCGTGATCGATGGCCGATTGGTGGGGCCAGACCGCCGACTATGCCTTGGGCGAGCGACTGGATCTGGATGAGAACGAAGGAGCCTGCGAGACAAAGCATGATAAAGGCGGCGAAATCGCTGAGCTTCAGTTCCCGATTGCCGGAAATCGCGTTGATCTTCGTGAGTTCGGGCGCCATCGCCGCGATCAGGAAGGCGGCGATGACATAGACGAAGAGCGGGATCAGCGCATAAAGCAGTGACTGATTCAGCCAACCGATCGCGTAGTTGCGTGTCGGATTGAAGAACATGCAGGAGATGAAGATCGGTGCGGTGCCAAGCAACACCCACAGGATCACCTTGGCAAGGACCAGGACGCCGAGCGCGATAGCCACGAAGAGCCCGGCGAAGACCATGATCCCCATGCCGATCAGCGCCGGGAGCACCGAAAAATAGCCGGCCTGTTCGGAAAAGGTTGAGGCCGCAACATTGGCCGTCTTCCAAATCTGCGAAAGCCCGTTGGTCGGCTCCGTGACGCCGGTACCCGAGGCGGCCAGCACCGCGCGGCCGGCAGCCTCCGGCACCTTCGTCAGCCAGTCATAGATGAGTGCATCGAAATTGGACCAGGTGCCGACAAGGATGAATATGATGATGACGCGGGCTAGACGGCTGATAATCTCGACGACGCTCAGCCGGGAGGTTCCTAGAAAAAGTTGCGTTCCATAGAACAGAACGACTAGAACGAAGAGCAGCCTCAACAGCGGCTCGATGTCCTTGGCTAACGCCTCGTATGCGCGATGCGAAAAATTCTCGCCGGATGCATCGATGCGCTGCAGCAGCTCTCCAATAAAATCCTCCACCGCCCTGCCCTACTCCGGTTGATTTGCGCGACTATCGATCGCCGCAAGCGCAGCGGTGCCATCCGGGTTGACCAGTCGCATGGAACCACACTCGGTACGGGTATCCTCGGCATAGCCGGTGAGATTGGCCGGCCGCTTGCACGGCGCGGCCTTCTCCTTGGGCGTGCCGCAGCCTCCTGAGACAACTGTGATTGCGAGAACGATCATACCCGTCAAAATCCTCGCCTTGCTCATTTGTAGGTGAGCGCTTTTCTGGTGTTGGAGATGTCGGTGAGCTTGCGCTGATTGTCGGCCTGCAGCGACTGCACGGCGCCGTTCATGGTCCCGATCATCTCGTTAAGCGTGAGACCGGTCTGCACCTGGAGCTGCGTATTCTGATCGATCGAACCCTTGATGTCCTTCGAGCTGCCGATCCCCTGCCCCGCACTTTCGAGCGCCGACCGCCGGGTCTCGACCGCCTGCTGCGAGCCCGTGATCAGCGCCGAAACGCCAAGGACGGTCTTCACCAGCTCCTGATAGGACTTGTCGCTGGCGAACGAGCTGTCGTCCTTGCCCGAAAGCGACTTCACCAGCTGAAGCCCGTTCACGAAGAGCGTCGCCGCCTTGGCGATCTCAGGCCCCATCGAGCCGAAATTGGGCGTGCCGCTCTGCAGGAGGCTATCGAAGGACGGCATCGAGGTGACGCTGAAGCCCTTGCCGATCGCGATATCCTTCAGCGACGCGGCATCGCTGCCGCGGTCGCCGGTAACCGCCTGCAGCGTCTTATCGACCGTCGTCAGAATATCCCTGTTGGTGTCGAGGATCTTGGCGGTCTTCTCGGCAGTGTCCTTGGCGACCGCGTAATTTGTCTTGTCGATCACCGGAATGTCGGCATGCGCCACCGTCGTACCGATGGCGGTCGTGGCGACGAGAGCGAGAAAGCATTTCATAGAGGGCCTCCGATCATTGGGGGACGAGGAGCAGCTCGGCGTTTTTTTCGGTTTTCTTGACGCACGCCTTCGCCTTGGAATCCCAGAAGAGACCAGTGCGATCGTCACAGAAGCCTGTAACGTCTTGCGAACTTTCGCCGCCGCCGTCCTGATAGCGGCCCGAGCGGCTGGCTCCCGAAATGTCGCTCAGGGTAACCGCGTTTCTGGAATTGACGAGATCGGCGAAGATGGCCCCCAGCGCGACCAGACGGTTCAGCATGTCTATGTTGGCGTTGCGGGCGCCGGAGTTCTGGCCCCAGCTGTCCTGCACCGTGCCGGTTGCGGTTGCGCCGAACTGCTCGAACCAGGATGCGATATCACCTGACCCATCGCCTGTGGCCCTCGATAGACCCATGGCGTTGACGGTGCTTGAGCGCATGCCGTCATAGGCTGTGCTCGTACCGCCATAGTTCAGCGGAATGCCCGACTTGTCGGATCCGCCAAAGGCCGGCAGCCATTTCTGGGTAATGTTGCGGACATAATCCTGCGTTTCGCGAAACGGCGGGACGCCGCCATAGCTCTCGACATTGCCCGACCCGGAGTTATAGGCGGCAAGCGCCAAGAAGACGTTGCTATCGAAGCGTCGCAGCTGCTCCTTGAAGTAGCGCGCGCCACCGCGCAGGTTTTGCTCTATGTTGTAGGGATTGACGCCGAGATCCGCGGCTGTGCCCGGCATAAGCTGGGTTAGGCCGATCGCGCCGGCCCCGGATTTGGCGCAAGGGTTGAAGCGGCTCTCCTGATAGACCAGCGCCAGGAACTGGTTCTCGCCTATCCCCTCCTCCCGCGCCACGCGCCGCACCAGGCCGGCGATCGAGGGGTTGGCGTTGGCTGCCGCGACCGGGTCATCCTTGCGGCCGGGTCGATAGACCGCGCAGGTAACGCTCTCATTGTTCGTGTAGCGGTCACGGTCGACCTTGTCGATCTCGGTGGTCTTGTCGTTGTGATCCCGGCGTTCATCCAGCACGGTCCCGTCGATAGTCGGTATGTCGGCCGCAGTAGGTGTGCTCAGAAGGATAAGCATGAGAGGGAGACGTCGAATCATGTCGCTCTCCCCCAGCCGCAGAATTCGGAGAGCCATGCCCCCGGGTCCTCGCCTAAACGCGCCCTCAGCGCCGCGCAGGCCTCGATGGTGTCCTTGCGCCCGGACAGGACCTTGACGATGTCTGGCATCGCCGAGAGGTCCAACCGGGCGATGACGGAATCGTTGCCGTGCTTGATGAGGAAGGTCCGCCGCTCCGGCGGCGTGTTGCGGATAAAGGAGAATTCCTTGGCTGTCAGCCCGAAGCGACGGATGTAGCTTTCCTCATCCGCGCGCGGATTCGGAAAGTGCAGGTTTGTCGCGGATTGCTCGATCAGCGTATGTGACTGAGGCGCCTTCGCAATGTCGGCGGCGGATTGGGTGCCAAAGCCGACGATACCGTTCAGCTTGCGGATCGTCTTCATCTTATCGACGATGTAACTGGAGAAGGCTGGGTCCTGCAGCAGCTTCCAGCCCTCGTCCATGAAGATCAGGACAGGATTGCCGGTGAGCAACTCGTCGATGCGGTGAAAGAGGTACATCAGCGCCGGCGTGCGCACGTCGGCATTGTCGAGGACGTGCGTCGTGTCGAAGCCGAAGATGCGCCGGCCGGAAAAGGACAGCGCATCGCGCGGCGCGTTGAACAGCCAAGCCTTCTCGCCTTCGAACCAGGGCCTCAGCCGCGATTTCAGGTCGTTGGCCTCCGAGCGCGACCGCCCCATGAGAAGTCCGGAAAGATTGGCGAGGGTCCGCTGTTCAAGGGGCTCCTGGCAGATGCGGCCAATCGCCCGCTCGAGTGTGTCTTCCTCTTCCTGAGCGAAGCCGCGGCCGTCGGCGGGCTGCAGCATGGCCTTCAAAAGGCGGAGCAGGAACTCGCGGTTGGCGGCGGTGTTTTCCAGCTGAAGCGGATTGAAGCCGGTCGCCTGCCCCGGCTGCAGGACCTCGTAGTTGCCGCCGATGGCCCGTATGAAGATCGAGGCGCCTTCGTCCTTATCGAAGAAGACGGCTCTCGGCTCGGGCGCGACGCGAAACGCCTGCGCGAGCAGGAAGGTGAGCGCGACGGTCTTGCCAGACCCCGTCGGGCCGGTGACCAGGAAATGGCCGACGTCGCGCTGATGAAAGTTAAACCAGTAGGGCGTCTGCGACGTCGTCTCCAGGATCGAGATCGGCCGACCCCAATGCATGCCTGACGTCCTCCCTGTCGCAAAATTGTGGAGGGAAGAAAAGCCGGCGAAATTGGTGCTCGACAGCATGCAGGAGCGGGCTATGTAGGTGTGATTGCCGGGAAGCTGCGCCCAGAACGAGGCCTCCATGTTGAGGTCTTCGCGCAGCCAGTTGACGTTCATGTCGGTGAGGCAGGCGCCGAGTTCCGACACGGCTTTGTCCAGCCCGGTCAGATCGCCCGACAGGCAAAGCAGGCTGAAATGGTGGTAGCCGAAGACGGCCTCCTGGTTGAGGAGGCTATTCAGGGCAAAGTCGATGTCGGTCTCGACCGTGCTGCCCGCCTCATCGGAGGCGCGGATCTGCCGCTGCAGACGCGAGATCCGTTCCTGTGCGACCGGCTTGTCGGCCAGCGTGAAGGACTGGGTGAGGATGAACTCGTGGTTGACCTGCAGCAGCCCGTCGAGCATGCCAGGACCCGAAAACGGCGGATATTCCTTGATCGACAGCATGGCGCCGAAGCGATTGTCGGTCTCCGTCGGTCCTTGCGCTAGCAAGGTCCGCCTGGAGAAGTGCAGCCGCGATGTTCCGACGTAGCTCCGGATCCCCATCCGTGGCAGGCGCATCGGCCGCGACAGGCCGCAGGTCAGTATGGCGTTGAAGAAAGCGCATGGCTCTGAATAAGGCTCGCCGTCGCGATAGGTGATGCCAAGACCACGCGCACCGTATTTCTGCAACTCGCGCGTGACGTTGCCGATGACCTCTTCCAGTTCGTTTATGCGTTCATGCGTGCGCTGTTGACGAACTTCCGGTCTGGCAGATCGATCGAACAGCCGTGAAATCGCCTCGGCGCTTCCAAGCGGCCCGCGCATGCCGGCCCGCACGATTGTGAGGTACAGCTCGTTTGTGAACATGCGCTTCTCGCGAAGCGCCGCCATATAGCGTCCATTGAGAAGATCGCAGAAGGGATCGGGGAATGACCCACCAAGCTCCGGTTTGACTTGGCTGCGGATGACCGTCGACCAAAGGGAATAGCGGCTTGATCCGAGCGCCCTGATCAAGGTGTTCTGGACGCTGGCCCGCATATTGAGCTCGGCCTGGTCCTCGGTCTGGAAGAACAGACCATCGAGCTTAATCACGGAGAGCACCGAGCCGCTTTCGAGACCGATCACGGTGTCGGAGAGATGCCGCATATAGGGAATGTGCGTCGCGATCGACCGTTCACGCCGATGCTCGCGTCCAAAGCCCAGCTCATTCGCAACGACGCTCAACATGATCATGGTCCGTAGGAGTTCGTGCCCCAGAACAGCTTGTTCGGCGTGCGGGGTGTGCGGCGGCCGGCGACCTGGGCGAGGTCTAGGATACGGATGTCGCGGCTGGTGAGGGCAAAGAGCGCCAGATAGGCGACCGGCGCGATGGCCGCGGCCCAGAAGCTGGTCGTCACCAGGAATGCGATCAGGGTTACGCCAATGATGAGATAGAAGGCGGTGAGCGGAATGCCCCACATCATCGGCGGCCGCGTCAAGCCAATTACCAGCGGCGTCAGATAAGGCTTGTCGTCAGACGTCTCGTTGTTCATGCTCACTTCCCGACCGCCGAGATCATCTGGTCGACGATCGCCGGCGCGCCAAAGACCAGGCCGATGCCGATGACGACGGCGCCGGCGGTAAACCAGGAGAGGCGACCGGCGAAGGCGAGGAAGCCGAGACCGATGACCGCGATTATCGCGAGCAGCCGCCCGAATGGTCCGGTGATGAAATCCACGATCATCTGCACGGCGGTCTCGAGTGGTGCGAAAGCGCCTGACGTCTGGGCAACGGCCGGTTCAGCGGCCGTGACAGCCAGTGCCGCAACGATCAGCAGAAGAAATGCGGGCCGCGCCATTGGCGACGCGAAATTCGGGACGATCTGGTTCTTCATGTCGGCCTCCTTCTAGAATTGCATGACGCCGCCAACCCACCGGCGGTCTTCTCCGGTGGCCAGCACGCCGGTCTCCGCACTGTCGTCAGTCTTCGGGTACGAGGACACTTTCCTGCCACCGTCCTTCGGTCGCGGCGTTTGCAGACCGAGCTGGCGATTGACCACCTTGACGACGAAGCGGACGGTTTCCGGGAACGGCGGGATGCCGCCATATTTCTGCACGTTGGCTTCACCGGCGTTATAGGCGGCAGCCACGATCAGCGGATTGCGATAGGTCTCGAACAGCGATTTGAGGAACCGCACACCACCATCGATGTTCTCGGCAGGATCGCAGATGTCTGCCACGCCGAGAAACGCCGCCGTCGAGGGCATAAGCTGCATTGGTCCGCGCGCGCCCTTGGGCGAGTTGCGATCGCGGTCCAGCTGGCTCTCCGTTGTCGCGATCGCGAGCGCAAAGTCGGGATCCACCCCATGGCGTCGCGCCACCCCGACAACCAGCTGGGCGATCTGTGAAGTTGTCAGCGGTGAAGGGCCACAAGAGTATCCGGTTCCGGTCAATGAAAAGTCAAATTGACTATGTTCGTCAACGCTGCCATCGCTGCTTACGGCGACGTTTTCCCCTTCTGCACGGCGAACCGCTAGCGGAGTGTCGGACAGTTGGACGTTGCCATCGCTTCCGACGATATATTGCCTGCCCCTATCGACCCAACGGTTGCGAAAAACGGTGTCGACCGCGGCTGGAAAGGCGGCGGAATTCGCAAGCAGTTTCGAATGGCTGGGAGATTCTGCTTCCTTATCGAGTTGTCCGGCGGCTGAAGAAGCAGGCACGGCGAAATGCAAGTTCGCGACCGTGAGCAGGACCTGCGCCGCTGCGAGGCGCCATGCTTGGGAGTGAATGCGGGTGCGGGCCAATGCAGGTCATCCAAAGCTAACAGCGCCGAATAATGAATCGGTATGACAGAACAAAAAGAATGTCAATTTGCCCATGATTTTTTCTTGCAGCAAGCGTGCGAAAAGAGCAGATTGCGATCAGCGACTACGCGATTGCGGAGGATGGTTGGTATGAAACGATGCCTTTGCAGCCTTGGTCTTTCCTTGGCGATGGCTATGCCGGCTCTCGCAGCCGGACCTGTCGATCAGGCCTACATTCGCTCGCTTGCGGCACCGGGAAAGACGGTGCTGGTCATCGAGTACTATGACGGCACGGGCGGCGTGGGCGACCGCACGGGCTTCGCTTCAGCAAGCGGGTTCAAGGCGGTCTCGCCCACCGATTTCGCGGCCAACGACAAGATCACAATTCATCTCTTCGGCATCGACCCGTGCGACGGGAACATGGTGAACCGCCGTGAGAATTTCGCCGGCAGCTGCGCTGATTATGCCGAGCGTGGGCTCTCGACGCTGTTGAAGTCACCGAAGGTTATCTATTGCCGGGCCTTCGTCAGCGAAGCCAACGCCCCGGTCCAGGATGCGACCTGCTATGGCTACTACAACTACCCCGGCAGCCTCGACACGGTCGACATGTTCGAGGAGCAGCTCGTCTCGCTTGGTACGCATCGGATCGCAAAGAAGGCGGACGGCAGTCTCGCGCGGCCCGATCTCGAACAAGCCGAAAAGATCGGCCGCGGCGGGTACGGTATGTGGGCCGATCCCAGGATCAAAGCCCAATGAGGGTCCTTGCCGTCCTCATCGCCGTTTCCCTCTCGGGGCCTGCCGCCACCGCGCCGGCAGGGTATTTTGATCTGCGGCCCGGGGTGGCACTCGAAAGTGGCGACAGCTGGACGGATGGCGGCGTGAGATACCATCTCTACGGCGTCCAAGCCTGCCTGCGCGGCACGTTTTATACGGATCGATCCGGCCATCGCGCCGATTGCGGCGAAGCCTCTTTGGCCGTCCTGGCGGCATTCATTGCCGATACCAGGCCCGTTTGCGCACCCGTGGCCACCATCGGCAACGTCGCCCACGTTGTCTGCTACGCCTCGGTCGGCGCCGACCGGCTGGATCTCGGCAATCTGGTGGTTACGTCTGGCTACGCTTTTGCGGCACTGCAGCCAGACGGCCTGCCCTATTCTCCCGCCTATGCCGTTGCCGAGCAGGTCGCCCGCGAAAAACATGCCGGTCTCTGGCAGTTCAAGGATGTGCAATACCCCGCAATCTTGCTTGGCCGTGCCGCAGCGGGAAATTCGAGAGACCGATGAGAACCCGAACGACCTGGTTGGCTTGGCTGCTCGCGACGTCAGTCGCCTTACCCTCCCCTTGCTGGCCAGCCGACGCCGTTGGGCTGGAGACGGCGCCGCAGGCGATCAACGAGTCTGTTTCAAGAATGATCGTCGGTCGGGTGGCGGTGATCGATGGGCGCACTCTCTGGTTCCCGCGATCAGCGCAAAAAGTCCGCCTCGCCGGTATCGATGCCTGCGAACTGCCGCAATGGACCTTCGATCCTACGCGATACGGCAAGAGCACCCTCAAGCCCGTACCGTGCGGATCCCTCGCCAGAGCTTGGCTGAAACGCACGGTGAGCGATAGCCGGGTGACGTGCACGGCGAACGCTTTCGATTCAGACGGCGGCTATATGGGACTTGCTCCGCGCGTGGACACGACGTCGCTGTCGAAATGCTCCGTGTTGGCTGGGCACGGGTAAACTCCTCCTCCTCTCCGGGGTACGTCCGTTGGCAAAACTACGCGATGGCCGCTCGCCATGGCATGTGGGCCACCTACGTCCTCGACATGGATGAGTGGCGCGCCGGGGCAGTCGATCGAACGCTGCAAAGGCAACCGATCGCCGACTTCAATCTGCTGTCGGAACGAAAGCGCGAGATCGCTCCGCCGTTCATAGACGCGCGGAAACGACCGACGCAAACCGACCGGTAAATTGTGCATGTTCAGGAGGCAGGATCATGCGGCTCATCAAATCCATCACCACGGTCGCGGCGATGGCAGTCATTTCACCTTCAGTGGCTAGCGAATGGGGATGCGAAGTTTTGCTATGTGCATCGTCCACGAGTCCTTCCTGGCACGGGGTCCCCGCCTGCCACCCGCCAATGGAACGGCTTATTGCCGCCATGGCCAGTTGGGGGTTTTCGTGGCCGACCTGTCCCGAGGCTGGAACCGGCAAACCGGGCTATGAAAAATACGCCGATTGCCCGGCTGGTTGGATCGTGGGGCACAGCGAAGTCCGGCATGGAAGCCGCAGCGAGCCGAATCTCTGCGTCAAACACAGCGGGGATTGCGGTCGACGCGACGGATGCCGCGAGACGGCCTCGATCGTGAGGCCAGTACGTGACGACCCCTATTATTTCGACATTCCGGCCGATAGCGGGCCGGCAGCGAGACATTGGTTCAATCTACGGCACTAGCCATCGATCCCAATCCGAGCGCACTTCGATCGCAACTACGAAGTTGAGGCGGCCGGTTCGCAGTGCTATCGGCCAACTTTTCCTAGCAATTCACCGAGTCGCCCTTTGAACTTGGCCACGCTAGCGACGATTTCGGAGACATCGCCGTCCTGCATTGTTTTTGGTCGCGCGAATATCGCAGCGATCACGTAGAGGGATTTTTGCTCAGCCTCTAACATGGTGCGAGCCTGACGCTGAGCCAGATGTCGCCACGCGGTCCGTTCGAGAAACCGACTAATCTTTAACCCGGTCAAGATCGCAATGTTATGCAGGGCGCTGGTGCCGAGCCTATCCCTTCGCCTGGAGAACCAACTTGCACTTAGCAGCGAGCGTCGATGCAGCTCGATACACCAAGCCATGCCACCAAGTCTGCCAAGACGTCTGAACAAAGTCTGTATTTTGAATTGCTGGTTCATTCACGAATAGGCGATCTCGCGACAATCGATCGCGACCGAACATAGATCATTGGTTGCGTGGCAGGTCGCGCTGGTCTGTTTCGCATGAATGTCAGCTGTCCCAGCCGATTGCGCGGCCCGACGCCGAAGCCTCCTGAATGTCGATCTGCGCTGCGGCGAGTTGCATGCCGGCGGTTTCGACAAACGACCCAAGCAGTTGGTAGCGAAAGCGGGCGGCGTCGAAGCGTGACAGCCATTCAGGCTCAATGACGCTGGTGAGACTGGTTATGCCAAGGAGCTGGCACGCCCCTGGGACGGAGCCGATCAATTGCCGGAAGAGACTTCCTCCGCGATAGCCCTCTCTTATGAAGAACCGCGACCATTCGTGGATCTCGCGCCCACGCGGCACCGGTCCGTCGACCAGATGTGAAAAACGATCCTGCAGAAGGTGGGGGGCGGTCGTCGGCAATAATCTGTATCCGCCGACGACGCCACCGTCGTCGAGCGCGAGCACGTAAATGGTCTGCGGCGTATCATAAGCGTCGATCTCGCGCCTGTCGGGTCGGGCGATCGCTGACCACCCGCGTTCGCCAACAAATATCTCGTGACGCAACCTGTAGTGCTCTTCAAGGAGATCCTGATGGCGGGGGTCGGCGCTCCCGGTGATGAGGCGAATCATGATGGCTGCCACTCCTGTTGGAGCGACATTCACCGTGAGGCACCTGCGCCGCCATGGCCATCCTTAGCCATTGACGCACAGGCTCCGTTCAGCCGGCTATCTCCATCGCGGTTAAAGCCCTGGCGACGGCCTGTGTGCGGGTGACAGAGCCCGTTTTCCGCATGGCGCCGGCGATGTGCTTGTTGACAGTGGAGTCGGATATCCCGAGGATCCGGGAAATCTCCCATGCCGTCTTGCCCTCTGACACCCACATCAGAACTTCACGTTCTCGCTCCGAAAGCATCAAACCTTTAGGCCGGCGCTTATGGTCGACCAGCAACTGGAGCCTGCTTGCGAAGGTAAGAGAAAGAACGTTCAGGGGTCCGATGGCATTTGTCTCGGTGATCGGCACTTCTCCTGCGAGCGAAATGCAGCCGGCGAGCGCGTTGCGCACAGGAATGGGTACACATACGCCGTCCCTGAGGCCGGCATCGGCTGCTTCCATCATGATGCGGTCGCTGGCGGGGCCTAACGCACTGGCGCGTAGCCTAGCCTCGTTCCAGGTGAAGGGCGTGCTGAGCACATTGGAAGCAATCGCGACCGGATCGCGCTTGATATAATCGCGCGAGACATAGTGCGACATCCAGTCTTCAGGCCAGAAGCGCTCTAGAACCAGATTTTCGAAACGCTGCCCGCGGCCCGGCAAGCCCGTGACTATGAAGTGGCTGAACCCGAAATGGTCGATTGCCGTGCGATAAAGGCCGACTAGTGCCTCCATGCTGGTGGCGTTAGCCAGCTGCAGTGCGTTGTGAAGCACTTGCGCGGTATTCATTGCCTCGCTCCCTCGCATGAACGCCACGGAAACTACGGGAGCTTTGTTATGTAAGCCCGCTGGAATTATTTTTAGCCTATGGAAGCTATGACGCAAGCTGAAGTTGCACAGGCCTCGATGCTGCAACAATAATCGGGCGAGATGCGTCTTTAGTCTTCCTTGCCGCAGTGGTTACGGAGCGGCCGGCCCAACATCATCCGACCGGCGAGCTTTCTGCATTGGAGGCTCATCTCTCTCCTGCTGTCTTAGTTGCGAAAAGACAGTGAACCAAAATTGAAAATCGTCCTCGCGACCGGCATAGCGCGCGGTAAAGGCCGCGGACGCGGCTGCGAGCGATGCCTTCGAACCGTAAAGGCCAACAGCCGCATCTACAGCTTCAGAGGGACTGCCGAAATGCCACAATGTCAACGGATTGCCGCCTGCCAGTATGTCCTCGTAATCGTTCTGTGCCATGCCAAAATCTCCCGCGGGTTGCGTCCGGCGCGGGCGGAGGGAGCCTTAAGGCCGGACGTTGAAACCCACGGAAATGAGCCACAGTCTCGGGCGTTTGCCCGGACGTTTCGTGCCGTCCCTGGCCTTGCGATTGAGGCGCGGCATCGATGCCGTTAAGCCCCACTGGCGTCAGTGACTATTTCAGATCGATGCTGCAAAGGCAAATCGCAGGTAGTGTTCCGGACCCGGAAAATCGTTCCGAGAAGGTGGTAATTCTACCACCTATGCCGCTGCCGCCGATTGCGCTAACCGTGGGCGCTGACTGTGTCATCTATTAGCTGGTTAACCAGAGAGGGTGGCAGAGTTCCGGCGAGAAGAGAACGCCCGTGCGCTCTCGCATGTCAGGACCCGCTCGCCTTCGACTGGGAGCGGGCATGCCGATGGAACCTGTGGCGATTATCTGCTCACAAGACGCAGAACTCTATATTATCCTCGATTACATCCTAAGTCTCGACGGATACAAAACCGTTCTCGCCGGCAATGTCGAGGAGGCGGCGGAACGGACCAGGGAAACGTCGCCCGCAGCCATCATTTTAGACTGTCGCCGAGGCGGGCTTCCGGTTGCCGCGTTGTGCGATCGACTGAAGCAGGACCCGGCGACCCGCGCTGTATTGACTATCGCGCTAATCGCACCGGGCGCGGAAGACCAGCATATCGCGCTTTTGAAAGCAGGCGTGGACGACAGCCTCGTGCGGCCTTTGGTACCGGCAAAGCTGATTGCCTCCCTGCGCTCGAAGCGAACGGCGGAGGCTCGCAGCAATGTCGGCCACCGCGTTCTCATCTTCGGCGACATGGAGATGCGCTCCGAAAGCTTTCGTGTCCGGCGTGGTGAAAGCGAAATCCAGCTCGGCGCGATCGAATTCCGTTTGTTGCGACACCTGCTCGAAAATCCAGGCGGAACTTTCAGTCGCGAGGACCTGATCGCCGTTGCCTGGCCAAACAATATTCATGTCAGCGCCCGTACGGTAGACGTGCATGTAAGCCGGCTGCGCAAATCGCTGCTGAGGCTTAGCCTTGGTGGGGTCATCCGGACGGTCCGGTCCGCAGGCTACATGCTTGATTACAAGAACGGTCCCTGAGCGACAGAACCGTTGTCGCGTTGGGGGCGACCGGAGGTAAGCGCCTGCTGGCGCTTCAGCGATCAAAACGAGTTCGCAAGTGACACGGCTGCTCGCATCTGTTATGTTCGACAAAATAACGAAAATGGCTAACAACGGGGAGATAGTGGTATGACCAAGACGCTGAAAAGGCCGTCGTCATCGACGGCTCCGCAGCAGCGCCTCGTCGCGAAAAAGAAGCGCACCCGGAGTCTCGCCAACAACGACATGCCGCGCGAGCAGAAGTTTGTCGTTCGGCAGACGCTTCGTGCTGCCATTCGCAAAGGCCTGATCGGCTCTAAGGACGAGCGGATCACCGCGCGTTTGAGCCATGCCCTCATCGAGCAGGCCAAGCGCCAGACGGGTATTGAGGGCGACACCGAGCTGCTTGAATTCGCTCTCGCGAATGTTGCGCTCGAGGACAACTTTCCCGCAACCATGAACAAGCTCGCGGGAACCATCGATCCAGACATCAAGCTCGGCTTCTGATTGAGGTTTGAGTGTCAGAATTCGATGTTGAAGCAGCCCTTCGCTCGCTGCGTGGCTTTCCAACCAAAACACTTGCTCGCCGACCTGATGATCAACTGCCCTTCGTGAACGAGGGCGAGCTCGGTGGGCAGACCCTCTTGCTCGACACCTGTGTGTACATCGACAGGCTCCAAGGCAGAGCCCCTGCGTTGGTTAAGCAGATCATGGACGCTCGGCACAATAACCATTCATCTGTCTGCATCCAGGAGTTGGCCCATACGCTTGGTGTCCTGAAGCCCGACGATCCCCGCACCGCAGCCGTGCATAAGGCCCTGTCCGAGCTCATCCGATCGATGCCCGGGCACCGAATCCTTACGCCCGATGCCGACGTCCTAGGCCGCGCTGCTATTATGAGTGGGGTGCTCTGTCGCCTGCAAGGCTACCAAAACGACCGGAAGCTGCGCTGCCTGCATGACTGCACTCTTTATCTGCAGGCATCGAAATCGGGGCTGGTCCTGTTGACTCGGAACATCGCCGACTACGACTTCTGCCGACAACTCGTCCCTACTGGCAAGGTCCTTTTCTACAGATAGCGCCACATCTGCGTTCGCACCCCAAGATCTCGAAATAGCCATTCGCCGTAAACGGCTGAATGGGATGGTGGTCTGCTGCCAAAATCGTGATGGTTTGTTTTGATGGATGGCCCGCCCTCAAGCCTTTTCCAGCGCAATTGTGACGCCTGCCGCCACAATTATTCAACGATCACGCAAAAACTCTTAATATTAATTCACGCACAAAATACAGATTTTAGCGTATTACCAGCTTTAACAAAGATTTTTCAATAAACCGACTGGATTGACTAGCCTCCTTCTACAATTTCTAATTTGTGAAAGGAAATTTTCGATGAAAACAACAGAGGCTTCAGGCGGTGGGCGCACCGGTCGTTTCCGCAACACCGCTTCGGTGATCGATCGGACGCGATTGTATTTCGAAGAGGCTCACCGCCGCGGGCTCATGGCCGTTTATGGCCGCTCTGTGCCGGGGAGGGCTATATCGCTGACGGGAGGGGAGCGCAGAGGCAATACCATCACAGACTACGTGCGTTGTTCCTACCTCGGCCTGGACAATCATCCAGCCATCGTCGCCGGCGCAATTGGCGCAATAGAACAGTATGGAGCACTCCACTGGTCGTGTGCGCGTACGCGGCTGAACTTCGCACTCATAGGCGATCTTGAGGAGACGCTTTCCCAACTTTTTCGGGCACGCGTCATTGCGTATTCAACGGTCATGGTCGCCAATATGGGCGCGCTGCCTATCATTGCCTCCGGCCATCTGACGCGCGGGCAGAGACCCGTGATGGTCTTCGACCGCCTTGCCCATGCCTCGCTTGCCTTCCACAAGCCAGTGGTGGCGGAGGAGACGCAAGTCGAGGCAATTTCTCACAACGATCTCGATGCCTTGGAGCAGATTTGCCGTAAGCATCCGGTCGTCGCCTATGTGTGCGACGGCGTCTATTCGATGGGCGGCTTCGCGCCGATCGGAGGGCTTCTTCAATTGCAGGAGAAGTACGGGCTTTTTCTCTACATCGATGACGCGCACGGAATTTCGCTGTTTGGCGACAATGGTGAAGGCTTTGCGCGCTCGCTATTGCCGCGTGACCTCGGCGAGCGGACCATCGTCGCGGCCTCGCTCGGCAAGGGCTTCGGCGCGTCGGGTGGCATGCTCATGCTTGGAACGGCGCGTCAGGAAACTCTGTTTCGCCGCTACTCGATGCCACATGCGTTCTCGGCTTCGCCGAACGTCGCAGCCATCGGCGCCGCCCTCGCCTCGGCCGACATTCACCGCACCACCGAGCTCCAGACGCGCCAAGGCCGTTTGGCAGAGCGCATTGCCTTCTTCGACGAGCGCATCGATACGGATCAGCGCAACACACCCTTGCCCATTCGTATGATCAAGGTGGGCGACGAACTCGCCTCCATCGATTTCGCCGAGCGGCTGCTCGATGAGGGCTACTACACCTCCGTGACATTCTTCCCGACGGTTGCCCACGGCCACGCCGGCATACGGATCTGCCTGACCGCAAGCCATGACCTGACGGACTTAGAACGGCTCTGCGCCAAGATCCTGAGCTACGGACAACAAACACTGACTGCGGCCTGAGCCACCCACATCATCGAAGCCGACAACTCGGCTCACATCGAGGCAGCTCTTCTCCGAACGAAGTCTCATCCGGACGACACTGACTACTGGAGGTTCGAATCATGGCCAGCCATGACAAACTTGCGATCTCCCGCCTTGCGCATGAGCGTGCCAAGAAGGTCATGCCAGGAGGCAACACGCGCAGCAGCGTCTATGAGACGCCCTTTCCGCTTTATCTGGCAGCAGGAAAGGGAGCGTATGTGACCGACATCGACGGGAACTCCTACCTGGATTTCCAGAACAATTTCACGGCGCTGATCCACGGTTATGGCCACAGCGATGTCAATGCGGCCCTCGCGGCGCAAATCGGCAAGGGGCTCAGTTTCGCCAATCCGACTGAGTGCGAGATCGATCTCGCCGAGATCGTTTGCGCAAGAGTGCCCTTCTTCGAGCAGGTGCGCTTTACAAACACCGGATCGGAAGCGGTGATGATGGCCATCAAGGCAGCACGCGCCATCACCGGGCGCCCGAAGATCGCCAAGTGTGAAGGCGCCTATCACGGCAATCACGACTTTGTGGAAACGAGTTTGGATCCCGCTCCTGCCGACTGGCAAACGAGAGCCGCAGAAGCAAAGGCATACAACCGAGGGACCCCGGAGTCCGTCTTGGGCGAAGTGATTGTCATTCCGTTCAACGACGTTGTTGCGACGAAGCTGGTCCTGGAGCGCCACAAGCAGACGCTGGCATGCGTTATCATCGATCCGCTTCCATCGCGGGTCGGGCTTGTGCCCGCTGATCTCGCATATCTGCGTTTTCTGCGCGAGTTCACGGACCGCCACGGAATTCTGCTCATTTCGGATGAAGTTCTGAGTTTCCGGCTGAGCTATCGCGGGGCGATCGCCACCTACGGGATTGAACCGGACCTATGCACCTTCGGCAAGATCGTTGGCGGCGGCCTGCCGATTGGCGCCGTTGCCGGCCGAGCCGAGACGATGCGGGTATTTGACCCCAGCCGTGGCAAACCGCCCGTCTCACAGGCCGGCACCTTCACCGCCAATCCACTGAGTATGGTGGCGGGGGCTGCCGCCATGCGCGCCCTGACCGAAGTCGAGATCGAGCGGCTCAATGCTCTCGGAGCACAAACGCGGTCTGAACTTAACCAAGCGCTCGCCGCCTCCGACATAGGAGGTCATGTTACCGGCGCCGGTTCTCTGTTTTGCATATTCATCGGTGATAGGGACGTGAAGGACTACGCAAGCGCCTATCATGCCTGGCAGCAAAGGCAGCGCCTCTCCCAGTTGATCTCGTTCTGTCGCGACGAAGGGGTTCTGCTTTCGCGCATCGGTCTGGGCGCCCTCTCCACTCCCATGGCTGACGCCGAGATCGCAGCGCTGGTCGTCCGGTTCGGTCGGGCTTTGGCCAGGCTTGCAGACACAGCGCTTTCCCCCGCCGTCGCATGAGGCTGGAGAATGACGGACATGAAGAGCGCCCTTGCCGCTGCGAGCGACCGCTTTTCGCTCCTGGCCTACTGCCTGCTTGCCCTCGTCTCCATTTGGTGGGCGGGCTCCTATCTTCTGATTAAGATTGCCGTTGTCGATGTGCCGCCAGCGACGCTTGCCACGGCAAGGCTCCTGATCGCGTCCTCCGTGTTGCTCGTCTGGCTGAGGCTCAGCCGTGCGGGCTCGCTTCCCTCGAAGCTCGGTTCATGGGCCGGTTATGCCCGGATTGCGCTGTTCGGCCACGCTCTTCCCCTTTATCTCATCGCTTGGGCATCGATGACCGTGCCGGTCCGCGAAATGGCGATCCTGGTTGCCACTACCCCTCTCTTCGCAGCGTTCTTTGCCCATGTTTCGCAGCGCGAGTGGCCGTCGAGCGCGACCGTCTTCGGTCTATTGGTTGGCTTTTTCGGTCTAGCCGCATTCCTGGGCCATTCCGCGGGATCCATTTTGCACTCGAACGCGAGCGCGGCACCGCGTCTGGCCCTTTTTGCCGCAGCCGCAAGCTATGCTCTATCCAGTAGCTCGGTGGCCCGGCTGAAGGACGCAAATGCCATCGTGACGGGAACGGCAGTGATGATCTGCGCCATTCCCATGCTGCTGCCGCTGAGCCTGGCCTTCGAGCGTCCTTGGGCGATCGCCCCGACGGCTCCCGCTCTCACAGCCCTGCTGCTGCTTGGCGTGATGTCCACGGCAGTGGTCTACGTCGCCTACTATCGACTGATAAGACTGAGCGGGCCTGCCTTCGCCAGCATGCATCACTACCTTGTTCCGGCTGCAAGCATCACGCTTGGCGCGGTATTTTTGGATGAAAGATTAGATCTAGACCAGATCGCATTCATGACGCCGGTAATCGCGAGCGTCTTCATTGCGCGCGGATTGATATCACGAAAATTGTGACCCGACTTTTAGGGAGAACGATCATGCCTGTGCTTGAGACGCCACGACTTTCCATGCGCCCCGTGGCTATGTCGGACTTCGAAGCCATTCATCGCCTTCATACCGATCCTCTTGTCGTGCAATCGCTGTTTTCCGGAGAGCCTCCATCGCGCGAGAGCACGGGCGAAAAGGTCGAGCTATATGTGCGTGACTGGCAGCAGAACGGCTTCGGCTTTTTCTCGGTGTTCCTGAGAGGAAATTTACAGGAGCAAAGCGAGTTCGCCGGCCGGGCAGGCTTGCGCCGCTTCGAGGACACGAGCGATGTCGAATACGGCCTTTGCCTGTTTGGCCATATTGTCGGTCGCGGGCTCGGCCCAGAACTCGGCCGGGCGATCCTGCGCCACGCATTCGAGGAACTCGGTCTGGAGCGCGTGGTCGCGCTGATCCGGCCGGAGAACGAGCGTGCTGTTCGCGCGGCGCAAAAGATTGGGTTCAGCCACGTCGAAGATCGACGACATGGCGACCGCGTGAAGGGCTTCTACGACGTGCGCCCAAGCCAGTACGGAGTCGCCCTGAAGACCAGTGGATCCGGGAGGCATGCGAGCTGAACTCGGGCGCCCGTTCGCCTGTAACATGGAGAGAACTCATGAACATGGTCACCACGGACATCGGTGAGAAGCAGGTTTGCGATCTCGTTGTTCACAACGCAGTGCTTCTGACGGTCGATGAAGCGGACCGGGTTATCGCGAACGGCGCCATCGCGGTTCGTGACGGCGCGATTGCTGCCGTCGGCGCCGCTCAGGACATCCTCGCCAGGTACAATCCCCGGCGGTTCCTCGATGCCGGCGGCGGTATTGTCCATCCAGGATTCATCGACGCTCACGTTCATATTTCCCAGTACACTTCTCGCAGCGTTCTCTCCTGCATGGAGGGAACCGGCGTGACGATGGGTGACTGGAAGAGCGCGCTTACGCCAGAAGATGAGCACGCCAGCGCAGCCCTGGCAGCCATGGACTACCTCAAGAGCGGTTACACCGGTTTCGTCGACCCAGGGACGATCTTCTCGCCGGACGCAGTCGCGTCGGTGGCGGAAGAATTCGGTATTCGCATATGGCTGACCGACCCTTATGTCGCTGACGCCGGCGTGGAGCTCAAGAAGCACTTTCCGGAACTTGTCAGCGATTCGTTTCTTGCCCGCTGGCCGAAAAATCAGGAGGAAGCCTTTCGCCGCCTGGGCTCTCAACTTTTTCGGAACAAAGAGCGGAACAGTCTCGTGAGGGCCTTTATCGGTCTTTATGGCGAAGGCACGGATTCTGAAGGGCTGTTTCGCGCCGCCTTCGACCTCGCCCGCCAGCACGGCGTGCAGATGCAGGAGCATCTGGGCTACTCGCCCCTCCCATACCGTCAGCGGGAATCCGCATTTGGGGTAAGCATGATGCAGCACATGTCCGAAGAGGGCCTTCTCAACGGCCATGTCACCTTTGTGCACATGAACGCTGTCCACGGCGGCGACGTCCCGATCCTGGCGGCGCATGAGGTCGGCATCGTATGGTGCCCTTACGGGCAACTTCAAATGCTCGGCCGAGGCGGCGCCGAAGGCCGGATGGTGGAATTGCACCGCGCAGGCGTAAAGGTCGGCATCGCCAGCGACATTCCTCGCGCTGTCCATTTCAGCGGCCTCGGATCATTGGCCGCGGTCACTGCCGCGGCAACGGGCCTGGCTGCGTCGGGCCGCGAAATCCTGCGCATGCGCACGAGTGGATCCGCGGCCACGGTAGGCGCCGCCTCGGAGCTCGGCAGCCTCGAAGTCGGAAAGCGCGCCGATTTCGTGGTCCGCAGGCCAGACGTCTCCGAAAATCTAGGGCGCGATTACGCCCTGGAATTCGCGGTCATTGCCGATGCCAACAGTATCGAGTTCGTTTTCGTCAACGGCGAATGCGTCGTAAGCCAGGGCGAGGTCCTGCGCGCCGACGATCATGCCGTGATTTCTCGCGCCCGGGATTCGGTGCGCGGACTTGCCGCCCGCATTGGCCTTGCCTAACGAGTGCCTCAGGCGCGAACGCCAATTCGGGAAGCGAGCGATCGTGCCGATCGATGCGCGTCGGCGACAATGGCGCCCGCGTCCAGATTGGCGACCTGCCCGCGGTCAACGACTTGGCGGCCGCCGACGAACACGGCTTCGACCGTGTCGCGACCGCCTATCACAGCCATTTCAAGCGCTGGATCGAAGCCGAAATTGACGGACGTGGTGGGGCACCGGACGACGAAATCGGCGCGCTTGCCGAGCTCAAGGCTGCCCAGATCTCCCTCGGCGCCGACGGTTGCAGCGGCACCGTGGGTGCGCATCCGCAGGATTTCACGTGGCGTTGCCGGCCGTCCAGAAGCCGCGGCCGCGGACATCGCCAGCGTTCCGAGCGCGTCGAAATCCGCGACCCGGGGGATGTCGCTTGCAATGCCGACGGCCACGCCCGACCGCTGCAGTTCAACCATGCGCGCCTGTGCATCGGGTTGCCCGAGCATCTGCAACTGGCCCCATGGGCACCAGACAACGCGCACCCCATGCTTGGAGAGAAGGGAAATCTCGTCTTCGCGAACCAGGTTCATGTGGACAAAAGTTACATGCGGAGCCAGGAAGCCGCGTTCCTCGAACCATTTCAGCAGCGGCCGCCTCAGCATTAGCTCCCGCTTGCGCTGAAAGGCGGGAAGGTATCCAAGATGCTCTTGCAGCCGCACACCATGACCCTGGGCTAGGTCGAATGCGGCTTTGTAGAGTTCTGGCGAGTCGGTCGCCTCGCCGTAGAGACCCACAAAAGCCTTTACCAGGCTATCCGGATCTCTGTTTCGAAAAAGCTGCGACCCCAGTCTCTTCAGCGCTTCGTCCTGAGTTCTTGGCCAGCGCGCAAGAAAATTCGGGCTGACCAGTTCAGGCAGATTTTCGGCCAGCGCCTCGGCACCGTCAGCGACATAGGGATCGGTGAGCCAGATGCGAATGCCAGCTTCGTCCGCGACAGCCGCGACCGCGTCCGGCGAAAAAATGGTGCCGGGATCGACGAACCCCGTATACCCACATTTCAGGTAGTCGAGAGAGGCCAGAAGCGCGCTCGCATGCTCATCTTCGGGCGTCAGCGCGCCTTTCCAGTGCCCCATCGTAACGGAGGTCCCTTCCATCAAGGGCAGGACGCTGCGCGCCGTGTATTGGGAGATATGGACATGGGGGTCGATGAAGCCCGGATGGACCACCCCACCGTTCGCATCGTACAGCGTATCCGAGGTGTAATGGCCGAAGATCCGCGCTTGGGCGTCGAGTGCGGCAATGCGCCCGTCTCGCACGGCAAAGGCGCCGTCGACAACGACGCGATTATGCGCATCGATCGTGAGGATCGTGGCATTGTGGACAATGAGATCACAGCGTTGTGGTTGCCCTGACTCGGACGGTTCTTTGAAGGTGGTGGTTGAGATGGGCATGATACGGTTCCGAGATAGATCAGCGGTGTCGAAGGCGACCTAAAGGACTTACGGCGGCGTGAATTCACCGCCGTTGAGGTCGAGCACCGCGCCATTCACGAAGTCGGCGTCCGGCGCCACTAGGAACGCGACGGCGCGAGCAACGTCCTCTGGCCGACCTAGACGGCCAATGGGTATGCGCGCCAGCGATTCCTTGTTGATGGGCGACTCCGTGGGACCCGCCATATCGGTGACGATGCGACCGGGCGTAATCGTGTTGGCCGTGATGCCAAATTGCGAGTATTCGCTCACGATAGAGCGCGCCAGGCCGACAAGGCCGCTTTTGGATGCCGTGTAGGCGGCGCCAGCGATCCGCGGCATCGTTCGACCGGCGAGCGAACCGATGAAGACGATGCGCCCGTATCGACGCTCGGCCATGGTAGGCAGCACGCATTGGCAGCAAACCAGCGCACCTGTTAAATTGATCGCCAAGACTTCGTGCCATTCGGCGAGGTCGATTTCTTCGATGGGAACGCGCCCGCCATTGCGTTTCGGGGAGTATCCGGCATTGCAGACGAGGACCGCCGGCCCCGGCCAATCCGCTTTGAGATCTGTGAAGAATCCACGCACGGCCTCTGGATCGCGTAGATCGACAACCGCGGATCGTACGCGCTCGTTCCCATAAGAACCGGCCAAGGCGCGGGTGGATGTCGCAACCCGATCCGGCTGCTGACTGAAGAAGGCCACACGGTAGCCGGCCCGCAGGAGGGCATCGGCGCTTGCAAAGCCTATGCCGCTTGAGGCGCCGGTGATGACAGCAACCGGTATCTCGTCGCCGAGCTCCACCATCAGACCTCCTCCATGAGAGCGCGAGACGGTTCAGACCGGTCGAGTGTTCCATCAAAGAGAGACAACGGCGGGTGGGCATCGGGGTCCGTGACGATGTCGATCAACCAGGGTCCGTCTTCAGAAAGTGCGCGTCGAAGCGCGGGGAGAATGTCCTCCTGATGTTCGACTTTTATGGCGTTGCAGCCACATGCGCTGGCAATCGCGGCATGGTCGACCGGTGCGAAGTGGCAAGCGCTGGTGTATTGGCCAAATTTCACGGTTTCGGCATCCTTCTGATAGCCGAGGACGCCGTTGTTAAGGACGATGACAGTGAGGTCGATGCCAAGGCGTACCATTGTTTCAAGCTCCGCCCAGGAGTGGGCAAATCCGCCATCGCCGACCAAGGCGATAACGGGCGCGTCGAAGTCAGCGAGTTTTGCGCCAATGGCCATGGGCAGCCCCCAGCCAAGACCGGCGAGGCCACGCGGCGTGAGGAAGCGCTGACCCGCTTTCAAGGCGGTGAGTTGGCCGACCACCCACATCGAAGAATAGCTGGCATCCGCCACCACCGTCGTCTGGGGCGTAAGGCAGCTCTGGAGCTCCATCATGATGCGCTCAGGGCGAAGCAGCGCAGCGTTGCGCGCCAAAATCGCGCCGCGATCTGCTTCAAACGCAGCACGCACTTGCGCGATTTTTCCCTCCAGTTGATCGCGTCCCGCCAGGCGATGCGAAAGGTCACGGCAATTGAGCATCTCCGACAGGGCTACCAGCGTCTCCGCCGCATCGCCGACGAGACGGAGCGCCTCGTAGTTACGGCCGATCTCGACTGGATCGACATCGAGGTGAATGATGCGGGCGGAGCGGGGAATCGAGCGCCAGCTGTCAGTTCCGTTCTGATTGGTGCGCGTCCCGACAAGCAGGATCACATCCGCCTCTTCCAGAAAGCGTCTCGAATGGCGCCCCAATGATCCTGGCCCGTTGAGCGGGCCAAGCACGCCCAGCGAAAGTGGGTGGGTTTCATCCACGGCCCCCTTGCCCATGGGGGTCGTCATCACGGGCAAGTTTGCCAAGTCCTGCAGGCGAGCAAGCGCCTGCGGAGCACCGGTCGTCAGGGCCCCGCCGCCGGCCATGACGACAGGCTGGCGCGCCTCTGCCAGCAGCTCCACTGCCGCAGAAATGGCTGCATCGCCTGGGCGCGATCTGTCGATTGGCCATGAGCCGAGCGCCGCCAGGCGCGGATGCCCAGTTTCGGGCGCAATCTCCCGCAACAAATCCGCGGGCAGCAACAACACTGCTGGACCAGGCCGACCACTGCCCGCCGCTGCGAAGGCGGCATCGACATAGTCATCCACGCGGTCCGCGGTAATGATGCGCCTGACCCATTTGGCGCAGGCCTGGAACAGGGCTATGTGATCGAGTTCCTGAAAAGCGTTGCGATCGAGATAGGGGCGCTCCACCTCCTGGACGAGCGCCACGATTGGCACGCTTGCCTTCAGCGCTTCGGCGAGTGGCGGAACCAGCAACGTAGCCGCCGGGCCGTTCTGGGCTGCGACCACGGAAATGCGGCCGGATCGTCGGGCATATCCATCGGCCATTGCGCCGCCCATATTCTCTTGGCGGTAGGCGATCTGGCGAATACCAACCGCCTCGGCCGCCAGGATGACCGCCGACGGAAGACTTTGCGCGAAAATGAGCTCAACGCCGTGGCGTTTTAAGGCCTTGGCGATACGCATGGCGACGGTTTCGGCACAAGGCATGGACATTACGATATCTCCTCAAGGAGCGCGGAATTTTCGGCAAGAAATGTTTCAAGGGCGGCGGCGATCGCATCGACCTCCGCGTCGCCCATGGACGTCGAAAGACAGGCCGCCGCGCCAACTGGCAGAACGATGCCGTGCGCCGCGAAAAATCGCGACATCTCTTTCAGGACCTTGGCTTCGGCAGGGCTCAAATGCGCTTCCCGGAATTCGCGCGGAGGCGTCGGCTTCGGGTGAAGGCGGAAGAGCGAAGCCGCCCCGGTAATGCTAAGCGGCGCATTAGCCCGTGCAATGGCGTCCACCAAACGGCCGCGCAGTCCGTCACCCAACCGTTCAAGCCGGGCGAAGGCAATTTGATCGAGGGCGTTCATCGCGGCGTGGCCAGCCACCATCGAGATCGGGTTCGCGGAAAATGTCCCCCCTTGCGGAAGCAACGGGCGGCCGCGGCTGCCGTCGAACACGCTCATGACGTCACCCAGACCACCGACCGCTCCAATCGGGAAGCCGCCTCCGATAATCTTACCCAAGGCGAACAGGTCCGGCCGTAGGCCATAGCGCGCCGCGGCGCCGCGATAGTCCTGACGAAAATTGAGGACCTCATCGCTGATAATGAGAATCCCGTGCTCGCGTGCCGTTTCCTGGAGTGCGGAAACGAATTCCGGTGCGGGAGCGATCAGTCCGGCACGGCTCGGCATCGGATCGATCAGCACGGCGGCGATGTCACTGCCGTGCCGCGACAGCAACTGACGCGCTCCAGCTGGATCGTTGAACCGAAGCACCACCACCTCGTCGAGCACCGAAGCCGGCATGCCGCGGTAATAAGGCGTCGCCGCCGGGCGATCCGGGGGTCCCCAGTTATCCGGCACGCTTGTCTGAGCGACCTCCACCCAATCATAGGCACCGTGATAGGCGCCTTCGATCTTGGCGATCCGGGATCGTCCGGTGAACGCGCGGGCTGCCTTGATGGCGAACATGACGGCTTCCGTGCCTGTATTGACGAAGCGGATGCGCTCGAGCCGAGGCACGCGGGCGCATAAGAGGGAGGCGAGCTCGACTTCCGCCTCCGTAGGGTTGGCAAAGCAGGTGCCGTTCCTCATCTGGCTTTCGACAGCTGCGCGCACCGGTTCAAAACCATGCCCGTGAATGAGCGTGGTGAAGTTCAGATTGAGGTCGAGGAAGCGTCTTCCGTCGACATCGATCAGATAGGCTCCCTCTGCGCGGGCAATGTAGCGGGGAACCGGATCCCGTTCGATGGTGACGCGTGTCGTGCCATCCGGGAAGACGGCATGAGCGCGCTCAAACAACGCATGTGAAAGCGGTCCACATGAGGACGCGGCTGCTTGTATCCTTCGTGAACTGGCCGGGACAGGGACCACACCTCGCCTCCATGATCGGTCGCCGCATCGAGCGATGCGGCCTTAGGAATACGGCGTGAGGAAAAGCAGATTTTGAAATTTGATGCAACAAAAAAATTAGGAACGCGATTCTCCACCCTGCTCCCCGACAGCAGCGAGTTGCGAGGACAAGCGCCGGTAGCCGCTGCGGATGTCGTTTTCGATTGCCCCTCGCACCGCCGCGGGATCGCGGTCATGCAATCCTCGCAAAGCCCACAAATGGTTGGAAACGCCCGTGCGCGACTGCGCGAACTCCGGATAGAGGCCATTAAACGCCGGTCCCATGCGAAGCCACAACGATTCAATGATGGTAACGAGCCGACGCATGCCGGAGCGGCGATAGATCAGGAAGTGAAAATCCTTGTTGGCATCGAGCACATCCGTGTATCGCCCTTCGTCCAGGCCACGATTGATGCGCTCCTGTAGGTTTTCCAATTCGTGGATCTCCGCCTCGGTCACGTGGTTGGTGGCCTGCTCGGCCGCCAGGCCCTCCAAGGAAAGGCGAATTGCCGTGATCTCGTCGAGGTCTGGAAGGCTCAGATAAGGCACGATGACGGTTTTGGGGCCGGCGTTGATCAGTCCTCCCTCCCCGATCAGCCGTGTGATGGCATCACGTGCCGGCGTGGTACTGACCTCGAGGACTTGGGCGACCGAACGAAGCGTAAGCTTGGTGCCTGGCTGCATCGCTCCTCGAATAAGCGAGTCTTTCAAGGTCGCGTAGGCGCTCTCGCCAAGGCTGCTGTGCCGATCAATCGGAGCAAGATCGCCTAGAAGCGCTTCCTTCCCTTTTTTTGGCGCAGCAAACATCGGTGAACCATCCATCCTGTCATGCGTGCGATCGAGAAGCTATGAGCCCCCCGCCCGATTCGCTGCGAAATTGCGGCTAAACCCTAGTCTTGGGGCGTGCCCTGCGCCAGAGGGCGACAACGAGGGTTTCGGCGGCTTGACAAAAGTATGAATGGTTTGTTACACCAAATTTCATATTTTAAAAAGGACGACACATTCAGCCACGCAGCACCGGGAGGATGGACAATGGGCAAATTGCAAATCGAGGGAGCGCCGATAGACAGGCGCAAAATGCTTAGCCTAGCCGCTGAGGCGGTGGCGGCCGCGAGCGTTGGCCTGACATGGCCCGAGCTTGTCATGGCTGCCCCTTTGGATGAACTCGTCGAACGCGCACGCCAGGCTGGCGAGCGACAAGTGGTGGTGGCCGGCGGCACCGGCGCCTATGGGGATCTTGTCAAGAAACACTTCTATCTACCGTTCACGGAAGCCACGGGCATAGAGGTGGTCGCCACCGGCGGCGGCTATGGCGAGAAGCTCGCCAAGCTAAAGGCGATGGCATCGGTTGGAAAGGTCGAATGGGACGTCATTACCCTTTCGATCGACTCGCTCGCCCCAGACGTCACGACCCTGCTTCGCGACCTTGGTGATTGCGCCGGCTTGCCGGACGTTGTCAGCCAGGGTGTCGACGGTTCGTGTCTGCGCGAGGGCGTGATGTTTGATATCGGAGGCGGCGTCCTTGCTTTCGACAAACGCAGCTTTCCCGAAGGCCAGGCACAGCCGGCAAGCTGGGCGGATTTTTGGGATGTGAAGGTCTTCCCTGGACCGAGGGCGCTGCCGAACATCGGCAATCCGTGGTGGGCATTGATTGCGGCGCTTGAGGCGGATGGCGTGAGCCGAGATGCGCTGTTCCCGCTGGACATCAATCGCGCCTTTCGCAAGCTGGACGAGATCAAGCCGCACGTCACTGTATGGTGGAAGAGTGGCGACCAGAGCCAGCAGATCTTTCGCACGCGCGAAGTGGCGATGGCTATGCTGTTTTCGGGCCGCGCTTTCCGGCTGCGCAGCGAGGGAATTCCGCTCGGCATCACCTGGAACGGTGCGCCTCTGGACGCGGCGTTTTGGGCCGTGACCAGAGCGGCTCTGCATCCAAACGCCGCGCTTGCGCTGCTCGATTTCATCTACACGCGACCGAAAGCGCATGCCGAATTCGCGGCGGAGTCTTTCGGCTCGACGGCCCAGCGCGGAGCCCTCGATTTCCTGCCAGCGGACGCCAAGCTTTCAAGCGTGCTGCAGCCAGCCAACTGGTCAAACATCGTTCGTGTCGACCGCGGATGGCTTGCTGCAAACCGCGAGAAGGTCTTGCAGCTCTGGAGCACATGGATCGCAAGCTGAACTGTTTTCTGAATGCCAGGACTGCCGGAACCCTTGGCCTTGGCAATCCTAAGATGTTGTCCCTGAACTTGGGACTTTTTGGAGGTAGCCGAGCAGTGGATGGAGCAAGTGTTTCGGTTCAGGGGCTAGGCAAGCGGTACGGCGCGGTTCGCGCCGTGAAGGCGCTGGGCATCGAGGTTCGTTCCGGCGAGTTCCTCTCGCTGCTGGGACCATCAGGGTCCGGCAAGACGACACTCCTTATGATGATTGCCGGCTTCGAGATGCCAACTGAGGGCGCGATCCGGATTGGCGATCGGGACGTGACCTATGTTGCGCCGAACCGGCGCAATATCGGCATGGTGTTCCAGCGGTACGCGCTATTTCCCCACATGACGGTAGCCGACAACGTCGCCTTTCCGCTGCGCATGCGCAAAGTTGTGAAAGCCGAGATAGCGCGTCGCGTCGCCGACGCCCTCGCGCTGGTGCAACTTCAAGACTTTGGCAAACGTCTGCCGAGCGAGCTGTCGGGTGGCCAACAACAGCGCGTTGCGGTGGCGCGCGCTCTGGTGTTCGAGCCGCCCGTACTTCTCATGGATGAGCCACTGGGCGCGCTCGACAAGAAGCTGCGTGAGCAGATGCAAATCGAGATAAAGCGCCTGCAGCGGCGATTGGGTGTGACCGTCATCTATGTGACTCACGATCAGGAGGAGGCGCTCACCATGTCGGACCGTATCGCAGTGATGCGCAACGGCTCGCTGGAGCAGATCGGTTCACCGATCGCGCTCTATGACAACCCCGCCACGCCATTTGTGGCCGATTTCGTCGGTAAGACGAACTTCCTGGAAGCTGTTTGTCACAGCTGCAACGGAACCGGTCTGGAGTTCGGCCTTGGCCAAAGCGGCTTCATTCACCTGAAAGAATGCCCGCCCACCCTGCCGTCGCCGCCCCGGCCAGGCGACAAAATACGTCTGGCCGTGCGCCCGGAGCAGATACGAATCTTGCGTCTGGGAGACAGCGATAGGCCGCCGCTCAACGGCGTCGTTGAGGCCATAATATTTGTCGGCTCATTCCGCACGTTTTTGGTGCGGCTTGCCGGAGGCGAGCTCGTCCATGTCCAGGCCGGCACGGATCATGGCATGGCGTATCCGCAAGAAGGCGAGCGCGTCGGCCTGACCATACCAAGCCAGGCAGTGCAGGTCTTTCCTGATCGGAGGCAGTGACGATGCACGCCAAACCGTCCGCGGAGGGTTCTCTTGGGAGCCGCCCAACTTCGGCGAGGGAATATGGGCCGGTGCTGTCGCTGCTTCTCGTCAGTCCACTTGTCCTGCTTCTCGTCGGGGGTTTCCTTTATCCGGTCGGAAAGCTCTTTTGGGGCAGTATCTTCGTTCCGGAAGCGTCGTTTGCGAATTACGCGCGCATCCTGCAGGAGCCGCTGTTCCTGCTTGTCCTGCGGCGGACGTTCGAGATCGGCTTCGTCGTTACCGCTCTCGCCTTGCTGCTCGGCTATCCCGTGGCTCTGGCGATGGCGCGCGTTCCAGGGCGCGCGGCAATACTGATCGCCGCTTGCGTTCTCATCCCGTTATGGACGAGCGTTCTCGTTCGCTCCTATGCATGGATTGTGCTCCTCCAGCGCAATGGGGTCGTGAACAATGCACTGATCGAGACAGGGCTGACCGACACGCCGTTGCGGCTTCTCTATACACAAGGCGCCGTGATCGCGGCAATGACGCAGGTGCTGCTGCCCTTCATGATCTTGCCGATCTATTCAGTGGTCCGCAACATTCCCGACGACCTTGTAAGGGCGGCGCGCAATCTCGGTGCCGGCAGCCTCCTGGCCTTCGTTCGCGTCACGCTGCCACTGAGCCTTCCCGGCGTGACGGCAGGAGTGCTCATCACCTTCATTTTGTCGCTCGGGTTCTACATCACGCCAGCGCTCGTTGGCGGGCCAAGCACGCTCATGATGTCTACTTTGATTGGCCAGCAGACGACGGAACTCCTTGACTGGCCGTTCGCAGGAGCGCTGGCCGCCATTCTGCTGCTCGCCACGCTCCTTCTGGTCATTGTCTTCCGACGCACGCTGGCATTCAACAAGGGGTTCAAACTTGGCTAACGCTGACCTAGTTCTTTCTGAACGTGCCGTTCGAGGAAAAGGCCATATCGTCAACAGTGCGGCTGCATTTCTGGCAGCGCTGGCGATCGGGCTGATCCTGTTCTTCCTTCTGCTGCCGACGCTCATCGTCATCCCGATGTCCATCGGCACCTCACCCTACATTGAGTTCCCGCCACGGGGGCTCACCTTCAAGTGGTACGAGGCGTATTTCAGCGATCCGGACTGGATGGCGGCGACCTGGTTCAGCGTTCGCATTGCGGTTGCGACAACAATGTCGGCCACGGTCATCGGAACGCTTGCTGCCGTCGCTTTGGTTCGGGGCCGGCTGCCTGGCAAGGAGTTCCTGCAGGCGTTCACCCTGGCTCCCCTGATCGTTCCCCACATCGTCATAGCCGTGGCGCTCTATCTAGTCTTCGCCCCGCTTGGTCTGACCGGCAGTTTCTACGGGTTCGTCATTGCCCATTCGATGCTCGCGGTGCCCTATGTGGTGATCACGGTCAGCGCTGCCCTCCAGCGCTTTGACCAGAACCTCGAGCTCGCGGCGCTCAATTGCGGCGCCACGCGACTGCAGGCGTTCCTTCATGTCGTGCTGCCGAATATACGGCCCGGCGTCGCCGCGGGTGCCGTCTTCGCCTTCCTCGCCTCTTTCGATGAGGCAACTGTCGCCTTTTTCATTTCGGGGATCGAGGGCAAGACCATCACGCGCAAGATGTTCGAAGACATCGATTTCAATCTGACGCCGGTCATCGCGGCGGTTTCGACCGTTCTCACCCTGGTCTCGCTCGTCCTCATGAGCTCGATCGAGATCGCGCGACAGCGCAGCGGGAACGGCCGCCTCGGCTGAAGCACCTGGGCGTCAATTGCGCCGTCGCGCCCGAAGTGTGAGACAAATTGGAGCGAGAACTATGCCCGAACCGAAACATCGCCCCAGGAAACAATTCGCCCGTCCACGTATCCTAGTCGGGCGCTTCTTTCATGAATCGCACAGTTTTAGCCCGCAGATTACTTCGAGCGACCGTTTCGAAATCAGGCAGGGCGAAGGGCTGATTGCACACGCAAGGCTGTCCGGGACCACCCTTGGCGGCATCGTCAATCGGACCGAGGAACTTGGTTACGAGGCGGTCCCCACGGTTTCGGCCGTTGCTCCACCCGGCGGTCTCGTGGATCACGACTTTTATGTTCAGATTCGCGACAGGCTGATCGCTCTGGCACGCCAGGAGAAATACGACGCCATCGCGCTTGAATTGCATGGCGCCATGGCAACGGCCGAACTTCCCGACGCGGAAGGGGATCTTCTTACGCGATTGCGCGAGGCGGTTGGATCGCATGTTCCGATTGGTATCGGCCTCGATCTGCACGCCCACGTCACGCATTCCATGCTGCGGTCGGTCGACATCTGCATTGCATGCAAGGAGAACCCGCATTCCGACGTGGTTTCCTGTGGCGAGCGCGTTGTCGACTGCGTGGCAGCCGTTCTCGATGGTGAGCTTGAGCCGGTTCTCACCATGGCCAAGGTACCCATGATCCTGCCGGGTGCTGCTGAAACCGGTGCCGGCCCGCTTGCCGAGCTTCATGCGCGTGCGCGGGCCCTTGCCAAGGGGCATCCGCAGATCCGGGACATCTCCCTGTTCAATGTCTATCCTCATGCCGACGACGCCGATATTGGCCAGGCAGTGGTCGTGCTGACGGATGGTCCGAGTAGGCTGGCGCATGCGGTTGCGACGGAACTCGCCCAGCTCTTTTGGTCCTGGCGCAAGCACTTTCGGGACGATCTTCTTACGATCGATGGTGCCCTTGATCTCGTTGCGCGAGATGCCAGCCGGCGCCCATACATTCTCGCCGACATGGGCGATCGGGTTCTGGCCGGAGCGCCTGGCGACAGCATTGCTATCATTGAACGCGCGCTGGCTCGGGGCGATCGCCTGCGCGGTGCCATACCTCTGACTGATCCTGAGAGTGTCGAGACCGCCACAACGGCCAGGCCCGGCGCGCATGTCACGCTCGACATTGGCGGCCGCATGACACCGGGGTTCGCGCCTCTCACGGTTTCCGGCTTTGTCGCAGACGTAGGTGACGGCCGCTTCGTGATAACGGGCCCGTTCGGTGCCGGCGAAGAGTCGTCACTCGGGCGTACCGCGGTGCTCGTTGTCGATGACCGGCTAAGCATCCTTCTGACAAGCAAGCCGGGCCTCACACACGACCCGGCAGCCTTTGTAAGCCAGGGCATCGATGTCGCTGCCCAGGATTTCGTCGTCGTGAAATCCGGCTATCACTTCAAGCTGAATTTCGCCAAGATCGGCACGCCGCTGAGCGTCGCAACGCCGGGAATTGGCTACTACACCCCAAGGCTACTGCAGCGCAAGAAGGCCAGATTCTGGCCCGAGCACGAAATCTCCGAACCTCAGATCAGGTCCGTTGTATATGGCAAATCCGTGAGGGTGGCGACAGCACTGAGCGACCATTAAAAGCATCCCGGGCGTCAACCGCCGGCGGCTTCCTTCAGCCGTGTCAGGTGGGCTTGGCAGATCTCTTTCACGAGCCTGTGCAGTTCGTCAGTGCGCCCCCCGAGCCAGACAAGCGCTTCCTCACTGATCGCGTAATGCTTGGAGTAGCGGGCTTTGACATAGGCTTCGTTGAGCGTGTTGAACCACGCGCGGTAGCGCTGCTGGTCGCGCGGCCATGCTTCGGCGAGCCGCCGGTCTTGCTCCTCTGCAAGCGCCCGGAGGAATGTGAGTTTGTGAGATGGCGGACTGTAATTTGTGAACACTAAGAGAAGCGCTGCATAGGTGTTCTCAATTGCCTGATGTAGCTGAAAAGACGCGTTCTTCAGCCGTCCTTTCTCCAGCGCAAACCTAAAGGCGTCAAGAAAGTCTCGTGCGCCCGGTATGCGATCATCAAAATGCTCTTCGGCAAACTTATAGGCAGCCGCAGGCGTAATCGCCTTCGGCTCGGCGAGCGGCTCTTCGTCGAGCTCGTAGAGCACGATGCCGTCGCGGCGAATGTCGGTGAAGAAATACTGTCCCTCGCGCAGCGCCGTGTTCACCTCTCGCCGTGAATGTGTGATGAAGCTGGTCGGCGTCTTGATGCCCCTGTCGCGTATGAGCCGGTCCTTTGCCTTGTACCAGTACGCGAAGTCCGCGAGCTTGCGGTTGTTGACGACGATCAGCAGGTCGTAGTCCGATCGGTAGCCTTTCATCGTGTGCGGCTCGTCGACCCAATCGCCGCGCGCATAGGAGCCGAACAGGATGATCTTCAGGATACGGCCCTTTTTCTTGAACTCGGCCGTGCCGTTGTCCAGCGCATCGTCGAACTCCTCGTGCAGGATATCGACAATCCGGCCGAGCTCGCCCTGCTTGTGCTCAGGCAGATGATCGATGCTGGTCTTCATCATTGCGGGGTGTTGCGATCCGGATCGAGAGAAAGAGGACGGCTCTAACGCTTCTGTCATCGCCGCCGGTTAAGGAAAGTTCGCCAATGAAGGGAATGCCTCTCTCATCGATCAGCGACGATGCCTTATTGGGTTGTGCTGCGCAACCTTCGCGGTTGGAATAGTGGGCCATATCTGGCGCGTGTTTCAGGATCTCTTTCACGAGGCGTTCCAATGGGATGACGACTAGCCCAAGAGCCAGTCTCGAATTGGCAGGAGCAAGCTTTCGAGCATTTCATAGGCGCGCAGCAGGCAAGTCTCCACAGCACCCAGCTGATGTCCGAAATAAATCATGGGACCAATCACGATCAGAGCCCATAGCGCGAGTCCCACAGAACCGTCTGGGCGATCCGAACTCTCGTCAGGCGGTGGAAGTGGGTTGACGTGCCAATGCTGCTTCATTGTTTAAGACCTAGCGTTCCCGGTCTTCAAGCGTGCGATGATGGCGTTCTTCGACTTCGCGCTCCAATTCGCGTAGCCGCGGAACTTGCTGCTGCGGTGGATCCGCCCTGTGGTCCTGGGTCATCCGCGCGGTACGATCGCCCGACTCGGACGGTCGGGTTGCCTCGCGTACATTCTCGTGAGGTCCTCGTTCAGCTTCTGCGCGACGCCGGCTTTCCAAGTGGATTTCGTTGTTGAGGTCGTGTCTGATCGTTGCCCTGCTACGGATATAGCCGTTGCCGTCGAGAGCGGCCCGGGCCGCTTCCCGCAGCAGATCCGCATGTCTGATTTCGGCCTCCCTCAGCCCCGCAATCCGAGCGACACCCTCGGCTTCGCCTTCCACACGACCAGACCTCACCGTCGAACGAATGTCCCGCGCTTCAAGCTCATAATAACGATGGACATCTCTCTTTGCGGCGTCGATCTGGGCGAACAACGCGTCGCCGGCGCGAACCGCCTGCGCGTCATGTTGCCTCGCGGGGAGGTTCCGTGTGGGATCGTACATATCGAACGCCCGACGGGAAGCTTGGACCTGAGCCTCGTCGTTCATTACCTGAAGCAGGTTTTGCTCTCCCTTTGATCGCTCGTAGAGATAGGTGTTCCCGTCAAGGGCTTCCCGGGCGTATCGGTGGAGCAAGGTGTCATATCGATTTGACGCCGCAAAATACTCAGCGTGAACGGCTGCACGTTCATCATCGGATATGTCAGCGCGGAAATACTCGGACGAGTATCTGTCGGTCGCGCGATCAAGCGAGTGGAAAGCAGCATCGTACTCCGCCAGCATCTCGTCTCCTTCACGCACCGCACTCTCGCCATGGCGAGCGACTGCATCATCGAACGGGCTGTCCCGAGACGTGCTTGGCTGCCCATCGTTGTGCTGCTGATCCCGATCGGTGCTCGGTCTTCCTTCGATCCGTTTCTCGCCATCGTCGCGCTCGGTCGGCTGAAATCCACCCACCTCCTGAAGATGCTGCTCGTCCCAGGTGGAAGTCTGTTTGCCATTGTCATCGCGATCAGCCTCGACAGGCTTAATCCCACCCTGTCGTTCTGAAAGTTCGAGATATTCGCGGCGAATGTTCACCACCTCGCGCGCGGTCGCGGCGACCTCGTCGAATTCCTTGCGCTCGGCGGGCTCGATCGAAGCTTCGACAGCTGCCAGCACGGCTTCAACACGCTTTCCATAAGCCTCGAATTCTGGTCGCGTCATCGCGCGCATGGGAGTCTCTCCGGCTCCGATCACCTTATCAAGCTCTATCATATTGGCATTCAGATTTGTAGGGATGAGCGACTTATCAAATTTATTGATGTCGATTTGACTTTCTCGTAGTGCCGCCTGTAGCCGGCCGATCTGCTCGGCAGCGAACTCGGAAACGGCCTTGTCGGAATGCGAGCGCACGACCTCGCCCCAGGCCTGCGCCGCTTCGACGGCATACCCGACGCTGCGCTCCGATCGTGCCGCAGAGTGCCGGTTGGCGCGCTTGGCATCGTAACGGGCCTGTGCGGCGCGGCTTGTGCCTTCATGCTCGGTTCGCCCGACATAGCTCACCGCCCGCGCCTGATTGCGGCCATAGGCCGGCGGGCTGGCAAGATCGCGCCGGTCGGTGAGCTCCATGTCAATGCGATGCTCGCGCGCTTTCTCGGCCATCAAAGCACGCCATTGCCGAAACACCTGCGGGCTGGTCTGGATCCGCTCGCCTGTCTCAGAGCGAATGGTGACGATGGCATGGGCGTGGATGTGCGGCCGCCGACCGCCCTGCCCTGTCCCCTTCGGGTCATCGGCAGGATCGTGGAGCGCAAAAATATAGCGATGTCCACCAAACTGCTCGCCGAGAAAATCGCGCACCGCGCCTTGGAATGCTGTCGCATTCGTTCCGGCGCGCGCCGAGACGATGAGATGCATGACGTCCCTCCCCTTACGGCTGTGCAGTTCGCGCCGCCACTCCTTCTGAACCAGATCGCCCGCCTGATCGAACGTCTGGATCGCCCGGCCCGTCTCGTCCTGGACGTCGCCTTGCGCGCGCTCAACGAGCTCCCGTACCCGCGCCGTCGCGAACTCAACGCCGTTGCCATGACCGCGGAACCGGAAACGGGCTTCCACTTCACAGCCGACCTCGGAATTCTCAAACCTCTCCTGGGCAATGCCTGCTGCCTTGGCGTCAGCAGTCAGGCGCTCGCCGTTCCGGTCACGCAGCACGACTACCCCACGTGCCTCGATCTCGCCGGCATTCCCCTTCTCGACGGCATAAACAAAACGCCGGTCTCCAAAGCCCGCGCTCAGTATCTCGTGAACGAGTTCCTGCCTGCCACGGCCGACGGGCGGGTCGGCAATCGTAACCGCAAAGATGCCGACATCGCGGCTGGCGGCCCGGTTGTCGAATAGATGCTCCCAATCGCCGCGCTGTTCGGCGAGCGCCGCCTTTCCGGTGATGTGTTCGCCCCTCTCATTCTCTACCGGCAATTCCCCTCCGCGCGAGGCGTAGCTCATCATTGCAGCCGCCCGAACGCCGCCACCATAGGAGGCAAGCTTGACTACAGCCGGCTGGCTTCCCCGCGCAAGCGCCGCGAATCGGACAGACATCGGCCGAGCAGTTCCGCCCCGGAAGGCGGCACCGCTTCCGCCGCCGGGCCTCCTGCCGCCGCGCTGTCGCCGACCAGCGCCCTCCGCCGGCAGATGCGCCGCCCCTCCCCTTCGCGGTCTGTCCCAGTCGATCCCCTCATGCTCGCCCATTTGCAACTCGTGCAGCAGTGTAGCGCGCCGGCGCTCCCAATCCCGTTCGAAGGCCCCGAGAAAAAACTCCATCAGGCCGCCTCGCCACGCCGGGCAGCACCGGCGCGCTTCGTCATGGACGCGAGTTCCGCGGCCACGGTGATGGCTATCGCACGGGCGTCGTCGATCGCTCCCGTGAGATCCGAACCCTCCGCCGCCCGACTTGCGTTGAGGGCACGGGCGATCTGGTTGAGATTGCCGCCGACGGCGCGCATGTCCTGGACTCGATGATCGCCCGGTCTTGCTTGCTCATAAACGGTCGGACACCGGCGCCTTCCAACGAGAGTGATCGCATAAAGCTCGAAACCGAAAGTCCGGCCCGTTCCGCCGCGCCTTCTACAGCCGACATTTCATCGTCGGAAAAGCGGATGTGGGCGACCCTTTCCCGCCGGGCGGGCTTCCTGGGAGGCGATCCGTTCGACGGCGTCATCGATGATCCTTTTGGCTTTGCGGCCGCAGGCCGCGGATCGAGGGCTTGTCCCTCGATTGTCAGGAAAAATGTATCACATTTTACCGTATCCTGCCAACCAAAAAGACATCAGAATTACGTACTTTTTGGCAAATCGTCATTTTTCTATGGTCAATATGACCTCACATTTCTATATTCATCTGAGCCTTGAGTCACATGAATCCACATTCGTGCAAACGCGGACTCGTGTGTGAATAGAAACACATTTTTATAGGAGGAGGCAGAATGCCGACCGTGATCTCCGCGATCAATGGCAAGGGAGGCGCAGGCAAAACCACCGCTCTCATGAACATCGCCGGCGAGTATGCCCTTCGAGGTCGAGCCGTGGCGATGATCGACATGGATGCGCGAAGCAATCTGACCAAGTGGTGGAGCGACTGCCGGGAGAAGGAAGCCCAGGCTGAGCGCATCGATGTCGTTGGCCACAAGACGGCCAAGGCGGTCGGCACTTATCTGGATCGCGCAGGCGCCGGCTTCGACTACATTCTGATCGACACGCCGGGCGAGGACACGGCGATCGTCGATCCGGTGGTTGGATGGTCCGATCTTGTCATCTCGCCGGTCCAGGCATCGAAACGGGAGGTACTCGGCGCGATCGACTGTTTTGAATCCGTCCTGCGCGTCAACGAGGCGCTCGGCCGCGGCTGCCGTCATGGTGTGCTGCGGACGCGGGTCTCGTTGACCGTGCGCCACACCGAACTTTATCGGAAGATCCGGCCGATCATGGAGGACAAGGTCGGAACCTATCTCTTCCGGACCGAGGTGATGGAGCGCAACGTGTACAAGGATATCCAGAACGGCATCGGGACCTTGCAGATGCAGGAACTGACGGAAGCTATCGCGAAGGCACGTCGGGAGACGCAAGGCGTTGTGAAGGAGATCGACGAGCTTCTGGGCGCTGATGGAGAGAGGGGGGGCGGTCGGTGAGCGGAAAAGAGCATCTATCGCTCGATGAGTTCGTGACCGCTCCCAAAAAGAAGGTCGCTGTCGACGTGCCGGACGCGCACGCGCCTGAGACAGATGCGAGGCTGCCGGCGCCTCCGGCCAACAAGGCGGATGCCGATATCAGTGTCCGTCAGGAGGCGAGAAAGGCGCTGCGGCGGGTGAAACGGGAGCGCGTGAAAGGGGAGAGCTTTTTCGTCAATGTGAGCCTTGATCGGCGGACCAAGCGCCGGCTGAAGCTGGCATCGTTCAATGCGGAGACATCGATGCAGGCGATCATCGAGGCGGCGGTCGTCAAATATCTCGACGAGATTGGCGCTTGATAGGCCGATCGGGTTCCAGGTTCCAGGCTCCCGGCTCGCTGTCCAAGGACATTTGATCGGAGGGCCTGTTTGCTGCTAGGCTGATGTCAAATTGGTCCTGATTTCACAGTGGAAGGACCAATGGGGAGAAGACACGCGTCATAGCGAGGTGTTTTCACGGCAACAGGAGCGGGCCAAAGCCTTCGCCATGGCGATCAAGGACGTCCAGAAATATATCGACGAATGTGGGCTCGTCGAAACGAGCGACGAAGAATCGGAGAAACCGATCTATCGAAAGCCAGGTTTCGAGGGCATTCGAAGCTTCCGCGAGATGGAGCAGATATTCAGCCAGTTCATCCGCGAGCATCGCGACACAAAGCGGCTCAATCGCGCCCAGGTCGGCATGATGGTCGGACTGCATGAGACGATTTTCGCGCGCTATGAGCGGGCGTTTTCGAAGCTGCATGCGACGCGGCTGATCCACCTTTGCGAAATCCTCGACTGTTCGCCGGTGGAGATGATCCACGCCGCCGCCCCGCATTTATTCGGCGAAAGCCGAAAGGAGGCCGACGACAAGCTGAAGCTCGTGCTGCGCATTCTGGACATGCCCGCCTCGACGGCATCCAGCCTGCTCAGCATGATCGAAGGTCTGGTGGGGGAAGACAGAAGCTCCGAGCAGCCATCGAGGTAGCGGGCAAAGACGCCGACTGGCGCGGCGAGAGGGATCGTCGCCGGCGGCCGAGAGGGCGAAGCCGGCTCCGGGAGCGGCGGCACGCCGTAAGTTGAGCCCGACCGCCAAGGTGCCTTTCCCAAAGCTAACCACGCATCAGAATCGTGAATCGATGAAGCCGGACTGATTCATCGAACTCGTTGGACGAGATGGATATAAGTGGCGAATGTCGTGTCATGCCGACAGATGCCGCGACGACACGTCTCCACCGCATCGATCCCGCGTGCAACATGGCACGGTACTATAGCTTGTCGACAACGCCGAGCCTATTTGGCGACATCTGTGTTGTACGGGAGTGGGGGAGGATCGGCCGGCCGGGCCGTATCCGTATCGACCTCTACGGGGAAGCAGAGGAGGCTCACGCGGCTCGGTTGGTGATCGAGCACGTCAAGCGGCGACGCGGCTATCGTGATGTGTCAGGGAATGGCTGACGATCGGGACATCATCGGCGCGACTGCAAAACGCCTGCCCTCCTGTCCAGTGATTATTCGAAGTGCGGCTTTCGCAGAGGTTCGCCGAGACAGCCGCCGTGGCGTGGCCGGCCGGCGTGTTTCGCCTTGTCGGCCGCGAGTTGCGCGGCGACTTCCTCGGCAATCGGCGCGAAGTCGTACCCTTTGGCAAAGGCTGCTGCGTGCAGGGCGACAATCGTGTCGAAGTCCCGCTCGTATGTGCCGAGCCACAGCGCCGGTTCGTCGGTCTCTTCGTGGGGGAACGCCTGCAGGAAATAGGTTTGCAGCGGCGGGTCGTACCCGATGATGGCCTCGGGGTCCGAGCGGCCGCGTCCGGTGACGGTGATGGTATAGCGGCTCATCATAGCCTCCTTGTTCCGGAAAGTGAGGTGAAGGGGCCGGCCCTTTCGACGCCGGCCCCTCGTGGCTGTCACTGCGGGTTGTTCCAGAGGATGACCTTCTTGTTCTCCTCGCCGCCCGGGGCGGGAGCGAGATTGCCGAAGATGACGCCGATCTCGGGAGCTTCCAGTTTGACCGAGAGGTACTCCTCGCCCGAACGCTGGGAGACGCGGTGCCAGCCGGCTCCGATCTCGAAGCCTGTGCGCTTGTTGACGATCCGGTAGTCGGGGGCGTCCTCGCGCGACTTGTTGGGGTTGGGGATGAGGGTGATCGGAGCGTTGACCCGGAGCGTGGCGAAGACGCCTTCCATCGAGCCGTCCGCCTTGGTGGTGAGGTTTGCGATCGTGGTGGCCATGGTAGTTCTCCTTCGGTTGCATCGGGACCATTCCCGATGGCGCCAAAGGAGAGGGCCGTCCTGCTGCGGTCATCGCGACGAAAATTCCGGAAAATTCTATTTGCCGAAAAAAGTGCGGGCAGGCCCTTCGCCTGCCCGCTGATAAAACAGGAATCGAATTTTCCTGAATTTTCGCCGCGTGTACCCCCAGCGGGGGTTGACCGCACAAAGCAGGCGGTCGTCTACAAAGGCGACATGAAACGGGAATGGCCCCGGATGCAGCAGATGGACAAGAACCCAGGCCGCCATCGCAGGCTGCCCACTCAACCCTGCCGGATCGCAGGAACATGCTTGCCCCGCCAGGTCATGTCGCCGCAATACCTCGAATAGCAGCACGGCGCGTGAACCGCCTTGCGTGCCCGCCATGGCAGGACCGCGTTTCGAGATCGAAGCCGGATGGTAGCGAACCTCACAAACAGGCAGTGGCGATGCCTCGCGGCCAAGTTGGATGACCTTGCAAGACCGCATGTTCGGTACGTTGCACCTGCTTCAGATAAAGACGGATGAGGATGATCATCTTCACACGCCCCGCTGCCTCGAGTGGACCGGCGTCGAAAGGGCCGGCCCCGGACGTTCACAGCATAGTTGAGGCGCGCGGCTCACGCATATCGGATCGGGCCTGCCGGTGGACCGCGTGGACATCATCCTGGCAACGCCCAGACGCTCATCCGGTGTCATGCGGGCCGCGAGCCGATCATTCTCCCCGGAACCGTTCCGTATACCAGGTGATCTTACCTCAACCTTCATCGGCCTGTGAATCATCAGGCTCTTGGGAAGGTGCTCGGGATGAAACTCCAGCAGCGTGATCTTCACTTGCGGCTTACACCGGTTACAGTCGAATTTCAGCTTCAGCGGGTCGACGCCGCCTCCATAGACCATCATCAGATCAGCCGATCTGCAGTAGCGGACATTCCCGCAACTGCATTCCACCTTCACAAGCATGTTGTGCCGGGTCGCCTTTCCCAGGGTGTCGATCGGATCGTGCGCCATGAGAACGAATAAGGAACAAATTTCTTGCCCGTCAAGACGTCTTGTGGAATCTATCCAGCATGAGCGACGAACCTACCAAGCTTGCCGACGGCATGACGTCGGTATCGCGCCAGCGCGCCACAGTGCTGGGTCACGTCTGCGAGCGCAAGGGATGCATCAGGTATGCAGGCTTCGGTTTTGCCCGGCCGGGCCAGGAACCGCACTGGTTCTGTTTCGAGCATCGCGGCGATGGCGAGCGGTATTTGTGAGGTACGATGGCTGAGAAAGCGAATGATGAAATGCTGCCGCCGGTGCGCGGATGCACGCTCGACGTGGATGACAAGGATATGCCGAGGTCGTGCCTGGTAGGACTGTTGACCGAAGAGGGCACCAAATCCTTTACACTGAACGAGCATGGCGCACGCACCATGATGCTTGCGCTGCAGACGTTTCTCGACCTTGTCGCCGCCAACAAGACAGAAAACCTGTCGACCGCGCGCAATCGAACTGAGCCGATCAGACGTCGAACAAGTCTGAAGGCCCCAGCCCGATCTCGTCGATGATGTCGGGCGTGTTGTTTCGTGGCGAACCGACCTTGCTGTCGATCGGCCACATCTTCATCAGGTCGGACGGGAACGGCTTCATCAGGTCGCGCGGATCCTGCTCCGGTCCAAGCCAGCGCATGTAGTCGGCCGGCGCCAGGATGACCGGCATGCGGTCGTGGATGGTCGCCATCAGTTCGTTCGGCTCACAGGTGGCAATGGCAAAGGTCCGGATCAATTCGCCCGTCACCTTGTCGGAGTATTCCTCCCAGATCCCGGCCATGGCAAAGGGCTCGCCGGATTTCATGGCGACGGCATAGGGCTGTTTCTTCTTCCCCGAGGCGTCGAGCTTCTGCCATTCGAAATAACCGTCCACAGGCACAAGGCAACGGCGCGCCGCATAGGCCTTCTTGAACATGCCATTGCTGGCAATCGTCTCGCATCGCGCATTGACCGGAGGCGGCCGGCCGCCGCCCTCCCTCGCCCAACCAGGTACGAGACCCCAACGGGCGGAGACAAAGCCGGCCATGCTGGTCGACAGCTCTTCACGGATAACGATCGGATAAGTCAGGCTCGGCGCGCCATTCCAGAGCGGAAAGCTGTTGCCCAGGCGCTCGACTTCGCCAGGATGGGCGAACTCAAACCTCCGCATCATGTCAGGGATTGTGGTCTTTACGAAAACGCGTCCGCACATTTCGGAGCCGGCCTCGTCACGTCGGGGAAGATCAAAATGGGAACACAATGGGAACGAGTCAAGGCAATCATTCTCACTCCGGCAGACCCGGATCGAAGTGCCCAATCGCATCGAGGATGGTGCGATAAAGGCTGTCCACCTCCTCATCGATCTCGACCCGCTTTTTGCCGAGCGACTTGGCATCGGCAATGAGCTTGTCGGTCAATTCATCAACCGAGATGACATCCGCCTTGGCTGTTTCGGGAACGTTGTTGGCAATCCATTGGTCCAGAAAATTGATGCCGCGTGCGCTCATCAATCAACAATCTGCCAACGAATATTAGGTTCCGCTTGCGCTGCAAGCCGCTGGAATCGTGGGGAACAAAAGACAAGAACGCAGGTTCGTCTAGGCTATGCCGCTTTACTTCTTCGATACAATCGAGAATGGCCAGATCACCCGCGACGATCTGGGCGTAGACATGAGCCCGGCCGACATGCGCCGGGAGGCGAAGCGCCTGCTGCCTTCACTCGTGATAGAGCATTCTCTGCCGGCCGACCTCAATGACTTTGCGGTATGGGTCCGTGACGACACCGGGCGTTGCGTCTATGAGGCTAGCCTAACGCTGGTCACAAGGTCGCTGTCTGCGCCAGCGTAACCCTTTCAGTCAGACGACGGCAGCGGTTCCTCATCTCTGAAATCCTGCAGCGAGGCGTGGCGCAAATCCTCGTCGCCGCGCAAGTGCTTCACGCGCCCGATGATACCGGGCTTCACCCATAGCGTCGCCGGCCGTTTCATGCCCCTGGGCGCCGGACCGGCGTGCTCTTGGACGCGCTTCCATAGCCGTTCTCGGATGGCATGGCTCGAGTTGATGAAGGCCGAGCCGACATACTGCCCCGTCGTCCGATCGGCCATAAGGGCAAAAGCCGGCTTCCCGGGCTCCCGCTCGACGCCTAGCAGTTCGTATTCCTCGACCGTGTAGCACTTCGCCTTCAGCCAGTTGGTCGACGGGCCGCTGCGGTATTTGCTGTCGCGGCGCTTTGACACCATGCCCTCCAGGCCAGCCTGTTCGGCAAGGTGGAAGATGGCGCTCGCCTCCCCGGGTAGCGCCTGGCTGAATTGGATGCGCTGTTCCTCGGGGATCATCTCGGTAAGGACCTCGCGTCGGTCTTCCAGCGGCATGTCGCGCAGATCGTGGCCGTTGACGTGGAGGAGATCAAACGCAACGAAATACAAGTCATGCTGCCGGCTGGTGATGGCCTTGCGCAGGGCACCGAAGTCCGACAGGCCTGCGTCGTTTAACACGATGATCTCGCCGTCTATGATGGCGCTCTCGACATCGAGGCCAGCGGCGGCTTTGGCGAGATCTCGGTATTTGTCCGTCCAGTCGAGACCGCGACGCGTGAAGATCCGCACGCCGGTCTCATCCTTGATGATCTGCGAGCGGTAGCCATCGAACTTGATCTCGTGAATCCAGCCTGCTCCCTCGGGAGGCTTCTCAACCAAGGTCGGCAACAGAGGAGCGACAAACTTCAAACGCATGCACGAGACTCGCGGAGCCGCGATTCAATTAGCATGCCCTTAATTAGTTCCGGAAAAATTTAACGGTTCGTTGACCGCGCTGTCCTAATTTGGAACAGCGCGGTCAAACCCAACCGGACTGCGCGGGCGGCTCCGGCATAACACCCGCCGCAAAGTCGGAGCCGCCACCCTACCTTCTAAATACCAGCAATGGTTGAATCAACAGTTACCGAACGTGCCTTCCGGTACGTCGTCCAGGTCGTTAGACTTGTCTCAATCCGCCAAGCCCGTATCATGATGAACGATCGCATCCAGGATCGCTTCATAGACGCTGCCGGTGTCTTCCTCGATCTCGTCACTGCCGATTCCGACCACTTTGGCGCCGGCTAGACTAAAAGCTTCTGGGTCAACTCTGCGAGATAAATCAGCCCGACCGTCTTGGGAACGTTGTTGCCTATCCACCGGTCCAAGAAGTTTATGCCGCGCGTGCTCATTGCCAGGCCTCCGAAAAGTGATGGCCCGCGCCTGCCCAACCCTTGGGCGCGCGCCGACCGAGTTTTGGAGGGAACTTGGTCAGCGGCAGTCAACACCGGCTGCCGGCGATTCAGTTAGCACTCGCTAGAATAGTTCCGAAGCTTCAAACTACGGCGCAACAAACCACGGTGCGCCACGTTGCCCACCACACCATCGGAATGAGGCGACGATGACGAAGTACCAGGTGGAAGAGATTTACGGCGACACGGTGGTTTCATCGGGCACCGTCGTGGAGAACGATCCCATGAAAGCGCCGAAGCGACGGCGGGACAAAGGGTCTCGCCGCGGGCACTACAGGATCATTGGTTCCGGGTGGTCGATGAAGATCAAGCTGCCGTATACGAGTACAGCTTGGTCGGACCCGACGAGCGGGTAGACCTCTTGGAATTGACGAAGTTATCCGACCTCGGTCCGCCGATCCCTGGCAAGGTGCATGGACCTGAACTCGCCAAGGAGCAGGATCATTTCTACAATTGTCCCGAATGCGGTCAGCCGGTTGATCAACGAGATTTTCGTCAGGTGTTCTGGCATGAAGAACCCGGCCATGCGCCGCTGGATCCGCAAGATGGCGCAACGATCCTTTTATTCCCAGGGCTGCGGAAATAACTCCCCTGTGCAGCCGGGGGAAAAAGCCGCTGGTGGACAAGCCGACATGAGTTGCGCGGGACGAATTCGCGTTCCGTGAAGAGCAGCATCGGCAGCTCACGATCACGCCGCTTGACGCCCATTCGTCAGGCGCTACGTTTGCCACCCGGCGGACCTATCGGACGCCACCGGCCGGCGCTCATTCTAAACCCCGAAGTCCCCCCGCCTACTGAGCTCCGGCCGACCTTAAAGGCGGCCGTTCTCGGTATCAACCGACGTTTGAATCGTTCTGAGTGCTGCTAAATAGGGCAATTAAAATCTGGCTGTTGGAGGCCGCTATGACGGAGGGCCGTCCAGACCTCGCGCGGGCGGTGGTTGACGCCAGTTTCCTGTCTCAGCACCGCTCCAGGGCCTACATTACCTCAATTCGTGCTGACATAGCTCAAATCCGCCGGGCAATCGCCGCGTCTCACGAGCTTCTGAAGCGGCATCGCCAGCCCAAGCTAGACGAGGCGCTCAGAGATGAGCGGCACCTGTGTCCGCGTTCCATGCAGAAATTGTCCAGTCTGTGTTTCGAACCTTGGTGACGGAAACTAACGTGCCCCCATGTGAATGGCGCAACCTGGCTAGGAGCCTCATCTTGGAGCTTACCGGGTGCGAGCGCGTCGACGCTGCCTTGGTGGATTGGGATCATCAGGAGGTAAGGGGGGCCGCCATGGGGTGGCGGGGAAGCGGGCCCCGCCAGGGGGAGCCCGACCAGCAGCGGCGAGCTGCCCTCTTTCAAACCTGCCGAACATTCAAGTTCCCACATCGCGCACAAAAAGCCCGCCGGCCGGAGCCAGCGGGCAGCTGACAGAAGTGGAGGGGGCCGCCGGGACTAAGCGGCCGGCTCACGAACCTTTGTCTGTGACACATGTTCCAGCTGGCAATAAAAAAAACCCGCCACTGAGGGGACGGTGGCGGATTCTGTTTGAAAGCTGATCTCAGCTCTCTTGCGCCTCTAACTGAGGGGGAGGTGTTATGGGCGCCAGGGAATGAACTAGGGCCAACAGAAAGTGTTCCAGACGGAAACAAAAAGGGCCGCCGGCGGGAGCCAGCAGGCAGCTGACAGAGTGGAGGGACGCCCGGAGTGAGGCGTCCGGCTCAGAATCTTTGTCTGTGGATATTGAGGCCCGCGCCCCACCCAACAAAGGGGCGCGGGCCGGCCAGCGTCGCGAAAAGACCCAGACGCGCCGCCGCCTTGGCCCGAACTTGCGACTGGTCGAGCTGTTCCCGACAGAACACTAAAAAAGCCCGCCGGCCGGAGCCAGCGGGCAGCTGACCGAAGGAGAGAGCCGTCCAGGGAAGGCGGCCCGCTCCCGAACACTTGGCTGTGACACATGTTCCAGCCGGATAAAAAACCCGCCAGGGCGGGGCCCCCGGCGGGCAAGGCTTCTGGAGTACAGGCGCCCAGTCAGCATAGTTCAACGCCGGACGGAGCAGTTGGTTGCCATTGGGAGGCCCGCGAAGCGCAGCTGCGGCTGAAACCCAAAAAAGATCCCCACCGGCCGAAGCCGATGGGGAGACTGGAAATGATGAGAAGAATGCTGGCCGGCAGGCGCAGCCGGTGCCGCGACCGGAGGAAGCTTCGCGGTGCTTGCCGCGATCGCTGCGGTGTTGGCATCGATGATCTCGGCGACGGCGTTGAGTACTTCCTCGCTGTCACCTGGGGTGGCGCTTCCGATGCCGGCGGCTACAGTTGCCTAAACAGCGGTGGTGTTCGCAGGGACGTCAGCGGTCTGAGCGGCGGCCGAGGCGTTCAGACGGTTCCAAAGCTGTGGGGGTCCTTCGAGCAGCGAATACAACAGCTCGTGAGTGTGCTGGAGCATCCGTTTCAGTTCTTGGTTGGAGCTCATTTGGGTTCGCTCCGGGATCGGGGGGTTACTCAGGGGGAACGCTTACTGGTACGGTCTTCGGACAAGGGGAAGAGACCCCGCGCTGGTGCAGTTGGCGGTCCTAGCCATCGGCCCGAATAGGGCGTAGGCTTCTGTGGTCGTCCGTGCACAACCGGCAATCGGACGCTTGAAAGAGAACACCAGGCTTTCGCCCAACGGGAGGAAAGCCATGTCCGACGAGCGAGATTGCGAGCTTCACGCCGCCAAGGAAAAGCACGCCAGCTGGCTTGTAGCCAAAACGGGCATCACCCATAGCCAGGCTCGCGAGCTTATCGATTTGCTTGGCGTTGGCAGTCTGTCATCGCTGGTGCGCGAAGCGCTCCTGCTCACGAAAAAGTAGCCGAATGGATCAGGGCTGCTGGGGCAGAGAGCTTGCTTCAGCTCGCTTCTGCGGGGAGATGGCGTCGATCTTCTGAGAAAGCACCTCGACCTTGGTTGACAGGCCGTGGACGCGGTCGCGCATGCCATCGATTTTGGTGCCGAGCATCTGGAGGTATTGGTCCATCCGCAGGTTGGTCTGCGTCAAGCCGCGCTCGACGACATTCATCCGGAAGGAAGGGTCGACAAAAGTTGAAGTTGCTGGCGGATGTCTTCCGAGTTTTTGTCGGAGGCCGTTCATGTTTGCGCCAGCGGTTGCCGTGGGTGCCGATCGACCAAAGCCATTTCCCGGCACTTGGCGGATGCTGCTGGCCCCGAATGCGGCCGATGCTGTCAGAGCCCAGGAAGTTTGCCGAGAAGTCATACGGCGCGGTCTGCCCGCCAATGACGGTGCGCCCCCAATCAAGCCAGAGGCGCGCACCGCGCTCGCGGACCGCCCTCCCAGCCTCCACGATGGTGGCGAAGGTTCCGATCACGTCGTCGCCGTCGTGCACCTCAAAAGCTCCGTCAACTTCACGGACCTTCAATCGATCAGACGGCATCGTCCTTTTCCCGCATATCCTGCACCGAAGCGTGGCGCAGCTTCGATTCGCCGCGAAGGTACCGCACGCTGGCCGTGATGCCAGGGCCTACCCATTCAACGTCGTCGACAACGGCAGTGGGAACGCCGGGTGGTTGCCGAGCTCTCGCCTGTTCCACGCGCCGCCATAGCCGTTCCTTGATGGAGCGGTTTACCGCGATCGCTGCCTTGCCGACATACTTCCCATCCTTCGCGAACAGGCCCTCGGTGATCTTCCCCGGCTCGCGCTTGATACCCAAGAGTTCGAAATCGGCCACGTCCCAGCATTTCGTCTTGACCCAGTAATCAGTCTTGCCGCTGTGGTAGGCCGCGCTCTGCCGCTTCGAGACGATGCCTTCCAGCCCCATCTTGTCGGTCGCCGCGTAGAATTCGGCGCCATTTCCCGCGACATGCTGGCTGTATTGGATCATGCCGGTGGCCGGCTTGACCAGCTCCCACAACTGCGCCTTGCGCTCGACCGCCGGCAAGGTCCCCAGATCATGCCCGTCAAGGTGCATGATATCGAAGGCGACAAAGGCCAGCAGCTCGGCGTTCCAGGCCATACGAGAATGCATGGCGTGAAAGTTCGGCCGGCCGTCGGGCTCGGGCGCGATCATCTCGCCGTCGATGATGAAGGATTTCGCGGCGAGCTTTTCAGCGGCATCGATGACGGGCCAGTAGCGCTTCGACCAGTCGATGCCGGTCCTGGTGACGGCGCGCGCGCCGGCCCAGTCCAGGATGAGCTGCGTCCGGAAGCCATCATATTTGATCTCGTGCAGCCAATCGTCGCTGACTGGCGCTTCGAGCACCAGGATCGGTTCCTGCGGCTTAATGAACTTCAAACGCGCTGCGGCATTACTCATGCACGCTACTCCGGCCGCGATTCAAGGGCTGAGCCACGATTCAGTTCCGGAACATTTTAGCTAATTTGAATGTTCGAAAGGCTATGACAAAGCTTTCAGACCTTGGAACATCAATCCCCGGCAAGCGGCACGAAGGCGAGCCCGATGATGAGGACGAAAACTTCTATAAGTGCGAGATCTGCGGACAGCGGCTCGACGTGCGCGATCTGCGTCAGGTGATGTCGCACGAGCAGCCGAGCCATGAACCACTGGACCCGCAAGATGGCGCAACGATCCTTTTATTCCCAAGGCTGCGGAAATAACTCCCCTGTGCAGCACCCATAAACCCGCAAGACACACGGAAGAAGCCGCTGGTGGACAAGCCGCGTGAGTGGTGCGGGGACGAGCTTTCCGTGAAGAGCAGCATCGGCAGCTCATCATCACGCCCGCTTGACGCCCATTCGTCGGGCGCTACATTGCCACGCGGCGGACCTATCGGACGCCAGCGGCCGGCGCTCATTCTAGACCCTGAAGTTCCCCCCGCCCACTGAGCGCCGGCCGACCTTTTTCGATCAGCTCCCGAGATAGGCGCACCTATCGCGCCCCAGGCCGCGGCCGGCGGAAAGGCTGCCTTTCTTGGTATGAAACCGACATTTGAATCGATCGGGGACCGGGTTTAAATAAATGTACTTTCAATCTTGGCTATTGGGAGGTAGCTATGATCGAAGTCCGCACAGACGTCGCGCGTGCGATGATCGACGCCACGTTCGTCTCTCAGCACCGCTCTATAAATGACATCGCCGCAATTCGCCGCGATCTAGACCAATCCCGCCGTGCAATCGCAGCATCACGCAACCTTCTAAAGCGGTTACGCCAGCGCAAGGCGGACGAGGCGCTCAGGGAGCCTGAGAAGTGCCGAGTGTCCGCGTTCCATGCAGAAATTGCCCAGTCTGTGTTTCGAACCTTGGTGACGGAAACTAACGTGCCCCCGTGTGAATGGCGCAACCTGGCTAGGAGCCTCATCTTCGAGCTTACCGGGTGCGAGCGCGTTGACGCTGCCTTGCTGGATTGGATCATCAGGAAGTAAGGCGCCGACCACCCGCGACATGGCTCAACAACGACTTTGTTGTCACCCACTTGGTTCGTTTGTCGAATGTTGCTGATTGAGCAGCATGGACAAGGCCGTGATGATCTGAGGTAGAGCGAACGGCTTCGTGATCATGATGCTTTCCGGGACACCCTCTGCGCCCCAATGGGTGGCGCTGTCCCCGCTGATATAGATCACCGGCATCATCGCATTCGCTTGCCGCACATGCCGGGCCACTTCCCAACCTGATTTGCCCTCACCGAGCCGGATATCAGAGATCAACGCGTTGAATGACCCAGGGTCGGCATCAAAGCTTGAGATCGCTTGCGCAGCGCTATTCGCACCCACAACTTTGAAGCCTGATTCCTCAAGCGCACCTTCGAGGTCGAGCAATATCATTGGTTCGTCATCAACGACCAGAACCAGCCCATTCATCATGAAAATTGAACCCCGTTGGCGCAGTGAACGGGCAGAGGCCATTTTAGTTCCGATTAAAAGCCGTGGGCCTGCGTCACTGGCGGCGAAGCGGGCCCGGCCAGGTTTGGGGGACCTGACCGGCAGCAGGGGAGCTGCCGCCTTTCGAACCTGCCGAGAAATGCCAAGTTCCCACATACCGACAAAAGGCCCGCCAGCCGGAGCCGGTGGGCAGCCCTTCGAAGCTGCTCAGCGCCTCCTGAACGACGGCGACGGCCCTGCCCGGCCGTCGTGCTGCCGAGCCGCGAGATGACGAACGCGCTCTTTGGACCCGCGCCGATCCACAAAGCCGAGGCGCTGGCCAAGGCGATCATTGCCACCGTCGAGAAGCTGACTACCGCCGTCAGACGGCTAGTCCGGCAAACCGGGTTCGAAATGAACTATGGCATCGAGGATGGTGGGTAGAGACTGTCGACTTCCTTATCGATCTCCGCTCGCTTGATGCCGACCTCCTTGGCATCGGCGAGGAGCTTGTCCGTGAGTTCGACAACGGAGATGACGTCCGCTTTAGTGGTCTCGGGACGTTGTTGGCGATCCATTGGTCCAGGAAGTTGACGCCGCGTGTGCTCATTCCGAGACAAGTCGCTCGGCGATATTAGGTTCCGCTCATGGGGCCTTGCGCGCTGGCGGGGTTCGCGTCCTTTGGATTGCCGCCGGCTCGCCTATCCATCGCCGCCTGCAAACGTGCAGCGGCCACAAGGATGCTGTCCGGTATCGGTGTTGGGGGACCGGCTTGGATCATGGTCGGATTAACATTTGTTAGTCCGAATGTCCCCCGCTCCGTGGGCCCGCCTCGGGATGGCGGGGGAGGCGGGCCCGGCCAGGTGGTTGGGACATCCTGACCAGCAGCACGGGGGCTGCCTCCTTTCGAACCTGCCGAGAAATACCCGGTTCCCACGTAGCGCACAAAAAGCCCGCCGGCGGAATGAGGCCCGCGCCCCATCCCAACAAAGGGGCGCGGGCCCGCCAGCGTCGCGAAAGGGCGCGCCGCCGCCTTCGCCCGAACTTGCGACTAGTCGAGCTGTTCCCGACCCGAACTAAAAAGCCCGCCGGCCGGAGCCAGCGGGCAGTTGACAGAGGGAGGGCCGCCAGGAGTAGGCGGCCGGCTCCCGAACCTTTCTCTCTGACATATGTTCCAGCCCCGGCAGAAAGCCATTGACGGCAACGCCGCCCCACATCTTGCCAGCCGATCAGACCGATGTCACTGATTGTGCTTTCATGGGCAAGGGAAAGACATGAGCCGTCTACTGGTTAGCGCCCTCGGAATCATCAACAGCATTGTCGCCCTAATATTGGTGCTGTCAGGCGCCGGATTGGGGAAGATTTTGTTAGCGGCCTACGGTCCCAATGCCCGTGGCGATATCATCGGTGGAATACTCGGCGGCGTCGTCGCTGCGATCTTCTGTGGCGGCTTGGCTGCGCTGCTGCTGATCGAGTCCCATCTGCGCCTCATAGCCAACGATGTGCGCCAGCATCAGCGTGTTGAGGCCTCGAGGGCGAAGGCGGCTAGAAATGCAGCCAAGGCAGAAGCCGCCACTGCTAAAGCGGCGGTAAAGGCCGAAGCAGCGGCTGCGAAGGCGGCAGCAAAGGCCTCGCCTGTTGCAAGGCTTGGAGCGGGAACAGCAGTCCAAACCGACATGGAATGTTTCGCTATATGCGCTGTTCGACCGTGCTTTCGTACGCGCGACCGACCACGAGGAATATAAATCCGATGAGAAACGTCAGCCCACTGCGCGCTAAGACGACGAACGACAGCAATTCATACCCTGACACTGCCGCGTTTTGACGATATATGTGACTGCCATCCTTCCCTCCTGAACCGATCCGCGCCGGCCAATCTCAATAGACCGAAAGGGGGCGGATCTTGGCAACCCGCAAGGCCTAGGCAGGTGCGTCAGCGGCTGAAATGCAAAAAGATCCCCACCGGCCGAAGCCGATGGGGAGACTGGAAATGATGAGAAGAATGCTAGGCGGCCGGCGCGGCCGGTGCCGCGACGGGAGAAAGCTTCGCGGTGGTTGCCGCGATCGCTGCGGTGTTGGCGTCGATGATGTCGGCGACGGCGTTGAGCGCTTCCTCGCTGTCAGCGGGGGTGGCGCTTCCGATGCCGGCAACTACAGCTGCCTCGGCAGCGGCGGTGTTCGCAGTGACGGCGACGGTCTGAGCGGCCGCTGAGGCGTTCAGGGTCCTTTCGAGCAGCGAATACACCAGCTCACGAGTGTGCTGGAGCATCCGTTTCAGTTCTTGGTTGGAGCTCATTTGGGTTCGCTCCGGGATCGGGGGGTTACTCAGGGGGAACGCTTACTGGTACAAATGTTTGGCACGCGGCACGGGCTGCTTGTGATGGATCATTGCTGCAGGGCAGAGAGCCGGCTTCAGCTCGCTTCTGTGGGGAAATGGCGTCGATCTTCTGAGAAAGCACCTCGACCTTGGTTGACAGGCCGTGGACGCGGTCGCGCATGCCATCGATTTTGGTGCCGAGCATCTGAAGGTATTGGTCCATCCGCAAGTTGGTCTGCGTCAAGCCCCCCTCGACGACATTCATCCGGAAAGGAAGGGTCGACAACTGTTGAAGTTGCTGGCGGATGTCTTCCGAGTTTTGTCGGAGGCCGCCATGTTTGCGCCAGCGGTTGTCGTGGGTGCCGATCGACCAAAGCCATTTCCCGGCACTTGGCGGCTGGCCCCGAATGCGGCCGATGCTGTCAGAGCCCAGGAAGCTTGCCGAGAAGTCATACGGCGCGGTCTGCCCGCCAATGACGGTGCGCCCCCAATCAAGCCAGAGGCGCGCACCGCGCTCGCGGACCGCCCTCCTAGCCTCGACGATGGTGGCGAAGGTTCCGATCACGTCGTCGCCGTCGTGCACCTCAAAAGCTCCGTCTACTTCGCGGACCCTCAATCGATCAGCCGGCATCGTCCTTTTCCCGCACGTCCTGCACAAGAAGCGTGTCGCAGTTCGATTCGCCGGCAGCCGTTCCACGGCCGCGACGACATCAACAGCGCTTCGACCAGTCGTTGCCGGTCCTGGTATGAGCCCGGGCTCCATTCTAATCGAAGATCAGGTGGGTGCGAAAGCTAGCGTTACGGGCGGCGTCTCGACCAGCAGCCGCGATTGAAGCGTTAGATTTCAAGGGGAGGCGCATGGCGCAACGGCGGCTTGCAGGCATCCCGTGCTCGACCTCCCGGAGCAGAACTTGGCGAAGCCGCTCTCCCGTTTGCGCATCATCCAGCATCAGAAAACCCAGCGTCCTGTAAAATGGCGCATTCCAGTTCACGTCTCGGAATGTCGTCAGGGTGATCGCTGCAACGTGACGCTCCTTCGCATTCGTGATTGCATTCTCAAGCAAGGCGCGCCCAATACCAGAGCGTTGTCGTTCAAGGCGAACGGCGAGTTCCCAGATGTGCAATGTGTCGTCCTGGATCTCCGCGCTTAGGAACGCGACCGGCCCGTCGTCCTGCTCCACCGCAACCCAGCACGTGCCCTTGGCGACGAGTTCACGGTGCCGCTCGATGGTCTGGTTGTCGTCATCCGCGATCCAGGCAAGTTCGGCAATTTCACGGTAAGCCTCACCAGCCGATTGTTCGATATCTGGTAGTGCGTCCGCGTCAGCTTCTTGCGCAATTCGAATGGTGATCATCGAGTTGCCGTAGTGGCCTCTAGGGTTCTGCAGAGAATGACGTTGGAGTTTCCCTCGGGCCAATCTGCAAACTCAGCTACACGCACGAAACCGGCTTTTTCATACATTCCTGGCGCCTGGAAATCATGGCTCTGCACCCAAATCCGCCGAACGCCTCGAGCAGCGGCCTCGCCGGCGAACGCGTTCAACAGCTCTCGCGCATAGCCGCGTCCCCTAAACGCCTCAGCGATCCACATCTGTTTGAGTTCGGAAGTGCCTGCCCAGGAATATCCTGTTGCGACACCAACGATGCATCCAAGCTCGTCGCGGATCACAAAGCCAAGGCCCTGGGCGTCATCGCGCCCAACAGCATGCCGGTTGTAGGCGTAGATACTGTCTTCGATGGCGTCGATTTCAATCGCCGAAATATGGTGCTGGGGTTGGGTAAGCATGGTCATCTCGATCGCTCGATTCTCTTGGGCCGAGGCAAGACCGCCTCAAGCGATAAACGGCCAGGACCGCCGACCGCAAGCGTTGCCAGGCCGGCCAGGTAAAGCAGGATGATCTCGTAGCCGACGGGCCCGAATCGGATTCCTGCTGACGTCACTTCGGCAAACTTCACCGAGAAGAATCCATATTGGGAATGGACCGTGAACAATGCGGTCAAAAGCACGATCGCCATCGGCACGCTGACGAGCGGAATAAATACGCCCGCCAGCACGGCACCGCCGCCGACAAGTTCAACCAGCGTCGTCAGCCATGCCAGCAATTGCGGCAGGGGCACTCCCAGCGTCTGAAGCACGACGCCAAAGCCTTCCGGCCCCCTGCTTAGTTTGGCGTAGCCATGGGCCAGGAAACCGAAGCCAACGATTAACCTTATAGGCAGCGGAGCCCACCCGGCAGCGGCGCTGGATGCAGCTTTTGTTTTTTTGAGACGAGTCGACGAATGTGCATTGGAGGTAGACTTTCTTCGAGTTCGATGTGCGTGACGTCGGCGCGTCTGAATTCGCCGAAGTGGCGGTACAGAAGCGGCAGTGTGTGTTATTCGCCCAATCGCGATAGAGCGTTACGGGGCCTTACAGGAAGTTGACCGACTTGAACTTTCCAGGCCAGGGCGGGTTCAACTCGCCCCGTCATTGATGGACTGCACCTAAGCGTGGCGCAGCTTCGATTCGCCGCGAAGACGCCGCACGCTGGCCTTGATGCCAGGACCGACCCATTCAACGTCGTCGACCACGGCAGTGGGAGCGCCGGGCGGTTGCCCCGCCCTCGCCTCTTGCAGGCGCCGCCTAACCGGTCCTTGATGGAGCGGTTTACCGCAAGCGCTGCCTTGCCGACATACTTCCCGTCCTTCGCGAACAGGCCTTCGGTGATCTTGCCCGGGTCGCGCTTGATGCCCAAGAGTTCGAAATCGGCCACGTCCCAGCATTTCGTCTTGACCCAGGAACCGGTCTTGCCGCTGTGATAGGACGCATTAGCCGTTTCGAGACGATGCCTTCCAGGTCGATTTTGTCGGCCGCCGCGCAGAATTCGGCGCCGTTCCCCTCGACATGCTGGCTGTATTGGATGATGCCGGTGGCCGGCTTTACCAGGTCCCACAACATCGCCTTGCGCTCGATCGCCGGCAAGACGCGCAGATCCTGCCCGTCCAGGTGCATGATATCGAAGGCCACGAATGCCAGCAGCTCGGCTTTCCAGGCCATGCGGGAATGCATGGCATGAAAGTTCGGGCGGCCGTCTGGCTCGGCAGCGATCATCTCGCCGTCTATGATGAAGGATTTCGCGGAGAGCTTTTCAGCCACATCGATCACCGGCCAATAGCGCTTTGACCAGTGATGCCGGTCCTGGTGAAGGCGCGCGCCCCGGCCCAATCGAGGTGAGTTGGGTGCGGAAGCCATCGTACTTGATCTCGTGTAGCCGGTCATCGCACGGGCGCCTCGAGCACGGTTTCCTGCGGCTTGACGAACTTGAGCCGGGGTTCGGCGTTTCGCATGCACTCGGTAGCCCAACGCGAACTCAAAAGCCCGCACGACTGGTCGACGAGGCTTCGTAGGTAGCCCCGCGTTGCCATCATAGAGAAGCTGCAAGGCCGCCCACTGCCAAGCAGGGACGGCCTTTGCTGCGAGAGTCGATCAGTTTACTTGCAGGCCGGCAGTTCCTTCATCGCCTTTTCGGCATCGGCCTGGGTGCTATACGTCTGCTTGCCGGCATCCGTCTGTTTTGTGCCGTCGGGCTTTGTGGTCACTACCTCACACTTTTTCGTCGCTGCATCCATGGCCACCCAATATTCCGTGGCTGCAAACGCAGGAATGCTGAAAAGAGCGACAAGTGCACCAGCTATTGCGACTTTGCTTACCATTGCTACCTCCATTCAATGTCAGCCCCCAAAGGGGCAGGTAGGCCTAGGTTCCGGCCCTGCTCAGAATCAGGGCGCGATGGCTGCTTTGGTTCCCTCGCATTTTAGCAGAATTGTATATAAACGTCGTTGATGAAGCCGGCGGCGCTAACCATCATCAGAAGGACGATTGAGGAGCACTGCCCGCCTGGCGTTCTGCCGTGCGAAGAGATGGTGAACGGGCTCTATGGCCCAGGGTTGATGGATGAGGCGGCGCGCTGTCGGGCGCTGGAATTTGGGAAACCGTTTCGGTTGGAACTTCGCGCCAGAGCGCCCGTTTGCCTGTTGTGTTCAACAGGAGATCACGGACATGGATTGGAACCGCGTTGAAGGAAACTGGAAGCAGGTCAAAGGCAAGGTGAAGGAAAAATGGGGCAAGCTCACCGACGATGATCTCGACCGCATCGCCGGCAAGCGCGACCAGCTCGAAGGCAAGATCCAGGAACGCTACGGCCTCGAGAAGGACCGCGTCCGTCGAGATGTCGATGACTGGTATAGCATGCAGAGCTGGTAAATCCTTACCGCCCGCAGATGGGACGCTGCGGTAACGCAGCGTCCTGCTTTTCGTCTGGCATCCTCCGGCCGCATGACGAAGCTTTCAGGCCTTGGACCGCCCATCAAGGGTAAGCCGCACGAGCCCACCGACGAGGGCGACCATTTCTATCAGGCAAGATCTGCGGACAGGCCGGTCGACATGCGCGATCTGCGTCAGGTGATTTGGCACGAACAGCCGCGCCACAAGCCGCTGAAGCCGGAACTCGTCAAAGACCCTTGAAGGGTACGCCTACTCTGTGAAGCCGGGATCATAATGCACGATCGCATCGAGTATGGTGCGGTAGAGGCTGTCTACCTCGTCGTCGATCTCCTCCCAATTGATGCCGATCGCCTTGGCGACGGCGATAAGCTTGTGCGTCAGCTCGTCGACCGAGATGACGTCCGCGTTGGCGGTTTCGGGGCGTTGCCACAGGTGCTCATTCCGACATAAGTCGCGCGGGGAATTTTAGATTCCGCTCATGGTGACCCACCGAAGCGCCGGGCGATGCCAACCGGAACCAAAGCGCAATATGACGATTTCCTAATGGAAGGGAACGCAACGGACGCAAGACAATGGCTGAAATTTTGGAGCTCGAGCTTGCCAAGGCCAGGCTGAGTGTGAACCAAGCTGAATCCGAACTCACTCGTCTCGAACGGATGCTGGACAAGCGATATGGCGTGAGCATCGACATTGCCCTTTGTGACACCATACGAAACGCGCAAAGACGGGTCGCTGAAGCCAGAGAGCAGCTGATGAAGGTCAAGTCTGGCGCCTAAGCTCGCCCCTGGCTGATGCCGTCCGACAAACGTAAGCGAAGGTTCGCTTATCGCCCTTGGTCTCCGCGACACGCACCCAGTGTTCCTCCTGGCGCCATAATGTGACAGGCTTGCCGACGTATGCCTGGGCCGCCTTGAAGGGGAGCTGCGCATGAGCATGCGCCAAGACACAACCGATTCCCCGGCCATGATCTCAACCCGATATTCCGGCATGTCGCGCCCCCGCGATTGCTAAAACAGCGATTGCTATACCGCGATTCGATCAGCTTTAGCTAAAGTGTTCCGGGAACTTTTACCATGGCGGGATGTTGCTGGCCCCATGACGAAGCTTTCAGACCTTGGACCGCCCATCAAAGGCAAACGGCACGACGGCGAGCCCGCCGACGAGGGCGAACATTTCTATAAGTGCAAGATCTGCGGACAGCCGGTCGACATGCGCGACCTGCGTCAGGTGATGTGGCACGAGCAGCCGAGCCATGAACCACTGGATCCGCAAGATGGCGCAACGATCCTTTTATTCCCAAGGCTGCGGAAATAACTCCCCTGTACAGCACCCATAAACCCGCAAGACACACGGAAGAAGCCGCTGGTGGACAAGCCGACATGAGTTGCGCGGGGACGAGCTTTCCGTGAAGAGCAGCATCGGCAGCTCATCATCACGCCCGCTTGACGCCCATTCGTCGGGCGCTACATTGCCACGCGGCGGACCTATCGGACGCCAGCGGCCGGCGCTCATTCTAGACTCTGAAGCCCCCCGCCCACTGAGCGCCGGCCGACCTTTTTCGATCAGCTCCCGAGATAGGCGCACATATCGCGTCCCACGCCGCGGAAAGGCTGCCTTTCTTGGTATCAAACCGACAACAGCCGGCAAACAAGGTGGCGAAGAAGCCGATCTCGAACACCGTGAATTGGCCGCCCAGGCTCTTGATAACGGCATCACTGCCCGAATAGCTTGCATAGGCGATCAAGGCGAGCAGATTCCGTTCGTCACGTTTTCATTTCCGGGGAGAGAGCGTTGAAGATACTGGCGCTCGGTGCGCATCCCGACGACATCGAGATCTTCATGTTCGGTACGATGGCCGCCTATGCCGCGCAAGGCGCAGAACTCATTTTTGCCGTGGCCACCGATGGTGCCAGGGGCGGCAAGAGCGATCCCGGCGTTCTGGCTCGTGTCCGCCGTGAAGAAGCGACGGCGGCGGCCGCATTGCTCGGGGCGACGTCGCGCTTCCTCGACTTTCCCGATGGCGGGCTGGTGGCGGATGCGGCGCTGATCGATGCGCTGAAAACGCTGATCAGCGAGATCGGGCCGGATCTCGCGGTCACGCACGCGCCCAACGACTATCACCCCGACCATCGCGCGCTTTCGGACGGCGTGCGCATCGCCGCTTCGTTCGGCGTCCCGGTTCTGCACGCCGACACGATGGGCGGCACCGGGTTCTCGCCGACGCACTATGTCGATATTTCCGCCCATGCCGACATCAAGGCCAAAGCGATCCTCATGCACCAGTCGCAGGACCCGGATCGCTTCGTCGATATCGCCCGGACGCAGAACCTTTTTCGCTCGGGCCAATGCAACGGCGCGCAAGGTTCGCGGGCCGAAGCCTTCCGCTTCGAGCCGATATTTCCCTTCGCCGACATCCGCGCGCTGCTGCCGCCGGCGCCGCCGATCCGGACGGTGATGGTGAGCACCAAGCGGGTCGACTGAACCCGGGACGACGCTGCGAGGCGGGATCGGAATCAGCCAACAGGGCTTCACACTCCGCGCTCATCCGACCGCCGCGCGGCGCTTTTCCCAACGTTTTCAGACACCGGTGCAAACATGTTGCGGCGCAGATAAAGGTACTTACAATCTTAGTTATTGGGAGGTAACTAGGAGGGCGCGGGCTGGCCAGCGTCGCGAAAAGACCCGGACGCGCCGCCGCCTTCGCCCGAACTTGCGACCAGTCGAGCGTTTCCCGACCCGAACACTAAAAAGCCCGCGGCCGGAGCCAGCGGGCAGGGATCTAGGGAAAGCCGCCGGAAGTGGTGCGGCCCGCTCCCCGAACTCTTGGTGTGGAATACATGTTCCAGCTACCATTGGTGAGCCGAGGGCTCGGCTCTGGGGCGCGCTGGGGTGGGGAACAGAGACTAAGCAGCCCCGTTCCCTGCCGCATTGGTTTTCAATTACGACCTTGCCAAATCGTATCCCATAGGATACAATTAGGTATGATCGACGTCATCAAAACATCTTTGACGCACGGTTCGAGAGGCTTCGTGACAGCAGGGCGAAGGCCCGCATCAGCCGCGTCGGGGGCAACCTGGGCGATGCCAAGTTCTTCGACGGCGTCGGCGAACTTCGCATAGACTACGGACCGGGCTACCGCATTTAGTTTTTGAAGCGCGGCAACGTTGTCGTGATCCTGCTGTGCGGCGGCGGCAAGAGCAGCCAGAGCCGCGACATCAAACGCGCGCTGGATATCGCAAGGGAGGTTTAGAATTGGCAATCACGACCAGCAAATGGGACGCCGCCGAATTCCTCGACGAGGAGGCGATCGTCGCCTATCTTGACGCTGTCATGGAGGAAGGCGACCTCCACTTCCTATGCAAGGCGCTCGGCGATGTCGCCCGATCCAAGGGCATGACGGAAGTCGCCAAGAAAACCGGCATGTCTCGCGAAAGCCTCTACAAGGCACTCAGCGAGAAGGGGAACCCCTCCCTTGCCACGGTTGTGTCAGTGCTCGCCGCGATGGGGCTTCGCCTGTCCCTTGTCCCGCGCGAGCATGAGCGCGCGGCCTGATCAGCTGATCACTTGATGACCGGCTTGGAGACGCACCAGCAACCCGGTTCCTCACCAGGTAGGATGAGGCGCAGGCGGAGCATGTATCACGGCAAGTTGCGCGCCGTCCGGGATGGTCATGGGCATCTGGCCCTGCTCGAATGTAGGGACCAAAGACGACGAGCCACAGGCACGTACAGCTATTTGTTCGCGCTCGCGTCGGCATCGGCGTTGTGGGTGGCCTGTGTGACGTCGTTTCCGTTGGCCTCGATGGTCAGGGTCTCATTCAATTCGGGAGTCATTTCGATTGACCGGGCAAACCCGACCATTTTCGCGCCCGGATCGCCAGGCTTCTCCGGTTTTTCATTTAGATTGTTGATGAAATTGAAGGAGTTGGTGGCGACCCACATCTGTTTGTCCGGATGGACCGATCCCCACATATTCTTTTGCTTGGAGCCCCCGCCCACGTCGAATTCATCGGTTTCCGCATAGTACCAAAACACCGAAAGATGAAGTGCACTGTCGAATTGGTCGCAAACATTCGGAGCTAGAGCCAGCCACCCTCTCGAAATGTATGACTCATCATAGCCGGGCTGGGCATAAGCTATCGAAAAATAAACAGTTTGGGAAAAATTGTTGCAAATTTTGATGGCCGCTTCAGCTCGTCCCGCAGAAATCGCGGTGAGGAAAGCTAGCACGACGAACTTCACAACGGCGGACATCATGGCACCCATGGGACCGAACTGTTTCTATAAGCTCCTGCTGTATTAGCTCCAAGTCAAGCGCCTTCCGGGACGAGCTCTACATCGTCACGGGATAGGCCAAGAGGGGCCCGATGCGGGGCATCAGGACGGTGAGGCTGTTTATTCGTCCGGTCTTCAACCTCACATGAGACAAGCCGGCCGCCCCCTTACGGCGTGAGCCTACGTCTGAACGACAGGGCGGGCGGGTGGTTCTTCGACGACCGGAAAGGATCAAAGAATGCTGCAACTCCCCTCCGCAAGGGTGACCGCACGCTCCACTTCGTGAACCTCAACCGCTACCAGCGCGAAGGCGAGCCCGCCCGCGGATGTTGACCCTTGCAACGAAAAATCTCAGCTCGAAGTATAGAGACAATCGCGCCGGTGGTTGCCGGACGGCGGGTCTTGCGGCGGACAACGGTGATGGTCGCAAGCCCAGGTCACCAGGGAGTCTCGAATGGATCCTCGCGGAAGCGCCGGTCAATCTTGGGCAAGCGTTCGCCCTGGATACTGGCATCGAGGCCGCGCAGGCGCTTGTAGATGGATAAGAGTTCCACGATCACCGTCCAAGAATTGACCAGGAACTGCATAGACGTACGCACTTGCAGGAAGGCGTTCAGAATCTGGTTCATGGAACCCAGCGTGATCTTGCCGGCCACAATATTTGGTCCCAGCACGACGTAGGGGAAGATGTTGTCTACCTGTAAATAGGTCAGTCGAGCAACGTTGAAGTAAACGTAGTTGAGATAAAGACGAAAGTAATTGCGCCGGATATGCGAGAAGAGTTCCGCGACGGTCGCCGGCTGCGCCCGCTTGGCGCTATCCTCGCCATGAACAAGCTCCTTGCGGTAAGCCGCCTCAACCCTTTGGTTACGAAATTGTAGCCCTGGCAAGCGGATGCCGACGAAAGCGAGGAAACCCGTTCCGAAAATTGACCAGACGACAACGGCGATGACGAGTGCATAGGGCACGTGCCCAATGAGCGGCAGTTCGGTGACATCGGCGGAGAGACGGATCAGGACGGGCAGGAAGGCGACCAGCGTCATGACGGACTCGATGAAATTGATGCCCAGGCTTTCTATTGTCGAGGCGAAGCGCATGGTGTCGTCTTGCACCCGCTGCGAGGCACCTTCGGTGGTGCGCAGCCGGCCCCAATGCGCCATGTAGTGGCTGTTCATGGCCGTACGCCAGCGGAAGATGTAGTGACTAGCGAGGAAGCGCGTCAGCACGCCGACGCCGACACCGACGCCGACAATCCCCGCGAGCCCGCCGATCTTTGTGTAGAACTCGACCAATGTGACAGGCGACGATCTGGACAAGGCGGCCTGGATCAGATTGTAAAAAGGTCCGTACCAATTGTTGATCGCGACGCTGGCCTCAACCTGAATGTAGTTGGTGAAAATGATGAGGGCGGAACCGAGAATGGACCAGAGCGCCCAAGGGTGCGGCGCCATAACGATCCAGAATGCCGCGAATATCCCTGCTGCGGCCGCGAAATAGATGTCGAACCAAAGAAATGGCCCGGACCAGAAATACGAGGCATCGACCCGTGGCGTCGTTCCGGGCGGAAGCGGCGGCAGGCCTATAGACGCGCCCGCGTCCTTGCCGACGACATACCACAGCGTCATGGCGAGGACGGTCCACAAAAAAGCTGAGAGGAAGAACAGGCGCGGCCTGGGGAAGAACGATACGAACACGAGAGACTCTCCTTCAACTGCGTAACGCGAAAGCGCCATCTGACGCGGGCGCACAACGCTCCCGAAGGGGATGACTTGACGGGTGGCGGAGCCAGGGTGAGATAGAGCGATCGAGCGACGGCCGACCACCCAATCTAACAAAACCGCCTTCAGCTTGCGCTTCACTCCGGGATTGGTTTGCTTCAGGCTGCCGGACATGTCGTTCAGCAAGTTCGGGCGCCATTCTATGGACCTCTGCCTGCAGTCTAAGGACATGCCCCATCCGAATAGCCGCGTTGATTATGGACGGCGGGGTTCCTCTCGGCCGTATGTATTGGTCATCAGCTTCACGTTGTCGTGTTTCGCCGGCATTGGATCGACTTAGATTACCTGCGCATCGGCCAATTTGGTGCCGGCCGTCGACCAAGACAGCCTGCGCGCTCCAGCTAGCCTCCTCGCCCGGTAGATAATCGCCGCGTTTGAGGATCAGGATGCGCTTTCCGATTGGCGCGAGCGCATGGGCGAGCGAAGCACACCCTAGGCGGCTGCCGATGGCGATCAGATCATAGTGTTCAAGCAACCCATCCTCCCGGCGGCAAGGCGGCGCTTAGCGGTTGGTTCATCCCCAACGGTGCGCTACGCCAAGTTTCCGCGGGGGGCCATTTTCGCCATTAGGCCCGGAACAACACTCCCGACCCGTCGTTAGATGGCCATATCCAGGAGAAGATGTATGGCCAAGGTGGTGGTGATCACAGGTGCCGGCGCGGGCGTCGGTCGCGCCACCGTCGAGGAGTTTGCTCGACAGGGCTTCGATGTCGGCCTGCTTTCGCGTGATGCCGCACGGCTTGAGCGGGCAGCCAATGATGTGCGGCGGTACGGCGTAAACGCGCTGCCGATTCCGACGGATGTCGCTGATCCTGCCGCGGTTGAGGCGGCCGCGGATCGGGTCGAAGCGGAGCTCGGTCCAATCGACATTTGGGTCAATGTCGCGATGGCGACGATATTTTCCCCCGTCGCCAAGCTGACAGCCGAAGAGGTCGAGCGCGGCACCAAGGTGACTTACCTTGGACAGGTGCATGGCATGATGACGGCGCTGAAGAGAATGCGCGTGCGCAATCGCGGCACCATCGTCAACGTCGGGTCCGCACTGGCGTATCGTTCCGTGCCGCTGCAATCGGTTTACTGCGGCGCCAAAGCAGCGATCAGGGGTTTCACTGACAGTCTGCGTTCCGAGATCATCCACGATAAGCTTGATGTACACCTGACGATGGTCGATCTGCCTGCGGTCAATACGCCGCAATTCGACTGGGCGCTCAACAAGATGGGGCGCAAGGCCAAGCCAGTCGCGCCGATCTTCGAACCCGAAGTGCCGGCACGCGCGATTTTCTTCGCCGCCACACACAAGCGACGTGACGTCTGGGTAGGCTGGTCGACAGTCAAGGCGATCCTCGCCAACCGCATCGCGCCGGGGCTGATCGACCGCTATCTCGCCAAGGCTGGCTATTCCGGACAACTTGCCGATCGCCCTACCGCTCCGAACGCTCCAGCGAACCTGTTCAAGCCCGTTTCCGGTGACTATTCGGCGCACGGCCGCTTTGACGCCCAGTCACGCGACCGAAGCTGGGAAATGTTTACGGATCGCCACAAGGCATCGGTCATCGCGGTCACCGCGATTGGACTTGCTGTCGTGGCGCTTCGGGCTGCAAAACGCCTGGATGGTTGGAAGCACAACTCGGATGGGCCCAGGACAGGACGGCGAGGCCGCTGACGACTTTAACCGCCGAGGAAATCCAATGTCTCAGAACGTCGCAGAATTCGTCTGGAAGCGCATTAACGAGTGGCGCCTATCGCGGGTCTATGGATATCCCGGCGATGGCGTTGGCGGGCTGGACGTCGCTCTCGAAAAGGCCAAGAGTTACATGGATTACGTTCAGGTCCGCCACGAGGAAATGGCTGCGTTCATGGCTTCGGCGCATGCCAAGTTCACGGGACAGGTAGGCCTCTGCTTTGCAACCTCGGGGCCGGGCGCCATCCATCTCCTGAATGGCCTTTACGATGCGAAGATGGATCACGTGCCGGTTGTCGCGATCGTCGGACAGCAGGCGCGTTCGGCATTGGGCGCAAATTACCAGCAGGAGGTCGATCTGCAGAACCTGTTCGCCGACGTCACCGAGTATGTGGTGACCGCGGTGGTTCCCACGCAGGTTCGCACCTGCATCGATCGCGCCGTGCGGATCGCGCAGGCCAAGCGCGCGGTCACCTGCGTCATCATTCCCAATGATCTGCAGGAGCTCGAATACGAGGATGCGCCGATGGCTCATGGCGCGACGCACACAGGCATCGGTTTTCCCGGAGCCGCGACGGTCCCGGACATCGAAGATACCAAGAAGGCGGCCGAGATCCTCAACAGCGGCAAGAAGGTCGCGATCCTGGTCGGTGCGGGCGCGCTGCATGCGACCGACGAGGTCATGGCAGTGGCCAACCGACTCAATGCCGGCGTCGCCAAGGCACTGCTTGGCAAGGCCGCATTGCCCGACGACCTGCCGTTCGTCACCGGTTCTCTCGGCCTGCTCGGCACCAAGCCGAGTTGGGACCTGATGAAGCAGTGCGACACATTTTTGATGGTGGGATCGGCCTTCCCTTACAGCGAATTCCTGCCCAAGCCGGGCAGCGCGCGCGGCGTCCAGATTGATATTGACGGCGCCAACCTCTCGCTGCGCTATCCAATGGAATACAGCCTCATCGGCGATAGCAAACACACCTTGGCCGCCCTCCTGCCGCTGCTCGAGCAGAACGAGAACGAGACCTGGCGACGCGGCATCGAGAAAAACGTCTCTGAATGGTGGGAGACGCTCAAGGATCGCGCCATGGAGCCTGCCGATCCGGTCAATCCCCAGCGCATTTTCCACGAGCTTTCTGCGCGGCTTCCGGACGACGTCATCATGACAGGCGATTCAGGTTCAGTTGCTAACTGGTATGCCCGCGATATCCGGATGAGGCGCGGCATGATGGGTTCGCTTTCGGGAGGCCTCGCTTCGTTGGGGGCCGCCACACCCTATGCGCTCGCCGCCAAGATGGCCTATCCCGATCGGCCCGTGATCGGCTTCATTGGCGACGGCGCCATGCAGATGAACGGGCTCAACGTGATGATCACGGCGAGCAAATATTGGCGGAGCTGGTCCAATCCGCGGTTCATCGTGATGGTTCTCAACAACCAGGACCTGAACCAAGTGACCTGGGAGGAGCGCGTGCAACTTGGCGATGGCAAGACGGCGCTAACCCAGACAATCCCCGACTTTGCCTATCACAAGTATGCCGAACTGCTCGGATTCAAGGGCATCTACTGCGATGATCCCGAACAGATCGGTCCGGCATGGGACGAGGCGCTGGCTTCCGACCGCCCTGTCATCATGAACATGAAGGCCGATCCGAACGTGCCGCCGCTGCCGCCGCACATCACCCTCAAGGATGCCAAGAATTTCATGACGATGATGGCTGACGAGCCCGAACTCGCCAGCGTCATCAAGAATAGCGCGAAGCAGATGCTGGCCGGGGTTTTGCCGGGCAATGAGTGAGCCATGTTCGGCACACGTGAGCGGCGGCGCGATCCACTTGAGCCCGGGTCAGTCGTGAAGATGCCGGTCGCGGCACGTTCATCGCGGCGGGAGGAGATCGCCCGGGTTTCCGGTCGACCCGAGGCTGCTTGCGGCCGGCGATCACAACGGCTCGACCTATTTCGAACACGCCCGCTTTACCGCGGCGGTGCGCGGACAAGGCAAGGTGGAGGTGACCTTGCAGGACGGCTGGTGGGCCGTCGTCATGGGCCTAGCCGCTGAGAGATCGGCTCGCGAAGGCCGTGCCGTTAACCTCGCCGGGAGTTCACGTTGCCAACTTAGGGAGTGCTGCCCCGGCAAGATGGCGTCCAGCGGCCACCATCATTTTCAAGCCGGCCACGGCCAAATATTCTCATTCGTTCGTTGCTCGAATATCCGATGGCGGGTTCGAGTCCAAAACGCCGGGCCAACCAATTTAACTTATGCCGGCCTGAAAATCTCCGGAAAACCGCTGATCTACAACATATCTACTGAATCGGGTTTCGCTATTGGCCTGATCTGATGATTGCCGCGATTGGCGTGACAGGATGGCTTTGCACGAATTGCCGTATCGCCCAACGCCCTTTCACGACCGCAACAGGCCCTTGGCGTACTAGACATTTCAAAAAGAAAGCTAGCTGTGGGCCGGTTCATCTTCGCCGCACCGACCCGTCGCGGAACATGCGGCGCTTCTCCGTTTGGCAAGGGGCTATTTGAGCGTATGGTTACTGCTGGCTGGGATCAGCTCCGACGCCGTGCATTATTTATATTTGCTTTTTTCGGATTTTCCGCAAATGTGTGTCACAATAGGTGTCTCAATATGTAGCACACGCCGATCCCACTTCTCAGGCACAACACAAGTATTGGCCGTCCCAGCCGCCGCTATCTAGTGCCAGGCTGGCGAACCTCGCGCCTCAGTTCTGTTGGTCGAGCTCTTGAAAGCCATTTCGGATGGCTTCAACCAGCACCATTATCGAGTAGGGCTTTTGCACCCAGCCAAGGGGCCTTGCCGCTTCGGCGCGCAGCTTCATCTCGTGGTCGCCATGCGCCGTTGTGAATATGCTTCGTATGCCGTGGTTCCGATAAAGTTCCAGCGCGGCATCAATTCCGTCCCGCTTTCCCAGCAAGCGTATATCCATGAGAACAAGGGCTGGCCTCGTCGAGAGCGCGATGCTGACAGCTTGGTCGGCGCTGACCGCCGTCCCTGCCAGCGAGAACCCCGCCGCGGTCAGTCCGGCTTCCGTGTCGAGCGCGATCAGGTAATCGTCTTCGACAATCAATATCGAACGACCGGCCGTGCGCGTTGCCTGGCCGGCGCTTATGTCGTCTCGCGAGAATGCCAGCTGGGGCTTGAATGCTCGGTCGAACCTTCCGGCGGAGCTTACCTTGGTCATCGCGGTTTCCGGTCTCAACGCCGATCTCCAGCGGGGCTTGAGGGAAATGTCACAGCGCATCGACATGGGTCTCGACGAACCTCGAAACTGCCGCCGATCTGGCGGGCCAGCCCCTCGACCAGCCGCAGTCCCGAGGACGTCTCGCGCACAGAGTTCAAGTCGAAACCAGGGCCTTCATCCTCGACCACCAGCAAATTGCCCTCGCCCTTTTTTCTGATGCTGACGTGGACGGTCCCGCCGATCCTGCCGTTCAGGCCATATTTCACCGCATTCGTCAAAAGCTCGTTGACGACGAGGGCAAGCGGCATTGCCACGTCGTTGGGCAATTGGATGCTGTCGGCTTCACAAACCAGCCGTACATTCTGCGGGAACATCTGCTTGGCGGTTTCGCAAACGGCCCCGAGGAAAGGTTGCGCGCTGAAGTTTCCGGCGTCGGCGGTATCGTAAAGGACGCGCTGTGCGGCCGCCATCGTGGCAACCCGTTTGCTTGCCTCCTCGAGTATGTCGCGAGCTTCCGTGCTCTGGCTCGTCCTTGCCGCAACCGAAAGCAGGGACTTCAGCATCATCATGTTGTTCTTGACGCGATGGTTGAGCTCATCGAGCAGGATCCGCTGTTGGGTCTCTGCCTGCTTTCGCTCGCTGACATCGACCAGCATGTTGATGCCGCCGATGACATTCCCATTCGCATCCCGCATCGGGGTCGGATAGGGGATAAACGGGATCCTGCTTCCGTCTGGCCGCTCGGCTACCGCTTCATATCCGCGAACCGGCCGGCCTTCCCTCAAGGAGATCGCCATCGGGCATTGATCGTGAGGAAGCGGCGTACCATCCGGCCAGTAGAGCTTCCAGGTCACGCACCATTCGTCACTGCCGATCACAGGGATTCGCCCCGCAAGTTCCACCGCCGCTTCGTTGAAATAAGTGATCTTGCCATCGCGATCGGTGGTGTAGATCGCGGCAGGAATGGCGGCGAGCAGATCCTGAAGGTGGCGCTGGCTGTCGCGCACCTTGGCTTCGGCTATTTTTTGATCGGTTATATCCCGGGCGATCTTGGAAGCGCCGACGACACGGCCGGTTGCGTCTCGCACCGGCGATATTGTGAGGGAAATATCCACCAGCGTCCCGTCCTTGCGGCGGCGCACTGTTTCGAAGTGGTCGACGAGTTCACCCCTGCGGATGCGGCCCAAGATCAGCGGTTCCTCGTCCAGCCGGTCGTCCGGAATGACAATGGTGATGGGCTTGCCGACCACCTCCGCGGCCGAATAGCCGAACAGGCGTTCGGCGCCCCGGTTCCAGGTGGAGATGATGCCGTTGAGATCCTTGCTGACGATCGCATCATGGGATGACTCGACGATCGCTGCCAATCGCTGGGCGGCATTCTGCGCCTTCAGGCGCTCGATCCCGAAGCCAAGCTGGCGAGCGATGGTCCTGGCGACTTCGACCTGGTCTGCCGAGCAATCCCATGGGTGGTCGAAGTAGGCCATGAATTTGCCAAGCAGTCGCCCGCCTTCCGTTATCGGAACGAAGCAAACCGCGCCAATGCCCTCGGCTAGGATTGTTTGCTTCAATTGGTCCGGAAGCTCGGCTTTTTGCATATCGCCCAGGCAGATCGGCTGAGGATCGGTGCAGTCTGCCGCCCAGGGCGAGTGACCTTCGACAGCGGTGCGATAGACGTCAGAAAGGCCGCGCCAGGCGACGAACTTCATGATCCCGTCGTTTAGCAGCAGGATCGAAGCGCGCTGACATCCCAGCGCACGCTGGATCGCGTCGAGCGCAGGCTCATGGACGTCAGCCGGCGTGCGGGCATGCTGCAGCATTTCGGTGAATTGATGCAGTGCGCCCTGCTCTTTCGCCCTTTGGGCGAGTGTCGCCTCTATCTGCTTGCGCTCGCTGATGTCGTGCTGCACGCGCACCGCATAGCGGAACTTCCCCTGGTCGTCGAAGATGCTGGAGGAGGTCACGAGCGCCCACAGAAGCGACCCTTCCTTGCAGACGAACCGCTTTTCTATTGTGTAGCTTTTGATTTCGCCAGCGACCTGACGCATGTATTGAGCTCGATCGGCGTCGACATCGGCGGCGAAGGTTCGATCGAAAATCGACCTTCCAGCCAGTTCCTCCGGCGCATAGCCCAAAAGACCGCAGAAATACGCATTCACTCGAAGCAGCCGGCCTTCGGCATCTGTTTCCACGATGCCGACCCCAGCGCTGTAGTAGGTGGCGGCAAGGCGCTGCTCGTGCTCGCGTAGCAACTCTTCCGCTTTGACCCTTTCGGTGACGTCGATGGAAATGCAACGCGTGTTGAGGAACCGCCCGCCGGCCGCACGCACGTTGGAGGTGATCTCAACCCAACGCATGGAGCCATCCTTGGCTCGCAGCCTGGCGCGGTAATGTTGAAGATCCTCGCCCCGGGAGAGCCGGCTCAAAATGTCGTCGATTACGGCGGGATCGGCGTGAAAATCCCGAATGCTGCGGCCGACATAATCGTCAGCCGTGTAGCCGAGCATATCCAGTTCGGCGCGGTTGGCGCGCAGGATGGTTCCGTCATTCGCCACTAGGTGGAGAGGGACTGCCGCATTCTCGAAGAAATCCTCAAGTTCGTGGGTTACGACAAGATCGGAATCCTGCCGTTCGCGGCTGTTCTCGTCGGCAAGGAAGCCCCCCGCGAAGGCTTCGGCGCCCAAAACTCTTTGTTCCATACAGTTCCCCTTCAACCGAATTAAATTCGTGGGCCGAAAAAAAGTTCCAAGATCAATAACGAACTTATCAACCCGTTGAAAAGGAGCCGAATGGCGGCCCCCTACCGCGAACGATCCATTCCACCGACCTGGAGCGATCCACGGACGGGTGGCAAGTGCGGCTGCGCCGTTTGACAAGCAGGCGGGGCTGAACCGTCGTTTGCCTGAAGGTTGCGATAACCGAAGCTGCATCAGTGGCCGCTACCAGCACGATCCCAGAGGGGAGTTCGGCAACGTCAGGCATGAATCCAAGGCGACACCTGCCGCAATTGAAAGATCATTCATGGCGGCCTCGGGTTCGGTCTGATCCGGACACGTAGTGCCCTGAGGCCTCACTGGAACCGCCGGCGTGAAGGAGTTCGAGTAATTCGAAGCGGAGATGTGCCTGGAGCAGATCCGGGTGGAATTCGGGTGCGCGCTAGCCGATCTGGTCGCGCCACTATCTTCCTGATCACAAACGCGTCAGCGGCGGAACATTTCGAGGTGGAGAAAGTTCGGCCCAATTAGCCGTCAGCGCTGGAATTTCCGCCATGAAGCCGAACCTGTTGAGCCGCCGTCTATTTCTCACAGCAGGCGCTTCAGTCACAGCATCGGCCACGCTAGGTGTGGCTTCGGCGCGAGAAGTCAAAGGCGGCGACGGTGACAGATGGCTGCCACATCAGGCGGACGCGCCAAACCCGCTCGAATCGCCTGACTATAAATTCTTCACGACCGACGAAGTCGCCTTTGTCGAAGCCGCGACCGAAAGGCTGATCCCCGAGGATGCCCTTGGCCCGGGAGCCCGCGCTTGTGGTGTACCCCTGTTCATCGACCATCAACTCGCTGGCGCCTATGGGCGCGGCGGCAGCTGGTACATGCAAGGCCCCTGGGACAAGGGCGAGGACACGCAAGGCTACCAATCGCGAATGACGCCATCCGCGCTCTATCGCGCGGCGATCGCCGCGATTGATCAGCATGTAGTCGCTTCGCAAGGCGGCAGACGTTTCGCGGAGCTTTCGCCCGAAACACAGGATGCGCTCCTGTCCGATCTTGAGAAGGGCAAGCTTGATCTCGGCGGTGTTGATGCCAAGACGTTCTTCAAAATGTTGTGGCTGAACACAAAAGAGGGCATGTTCAGCGATCCCATTTATGGCGGCAACAAGGAGATGGCGGGCTGGAAGATGCTCGGCTTTCCAGGCGCGCGTTACAATTATCTCGACTGGGTCGATCGCCACGGGGACCGCTACGATCAGCCCCCCGTTGGTATTCGCGGTCGCCCTGCCTGGGACAGCAAGGGATAGGCCCAGTGGCTCAAAAGCTTCCTTCGGTTGATGTCTTGCTGGTCGGATTCGGCTGGACAGGCGCCATCATGGCACAGGAACTGACCGAGGCTGGCCTGGAGGTTCTTGCGATCGAACGCGGCAGTTGGCGGGAAACCAGCACGGATTTTGCCCCGACCTTCATCCAGGACGAGCTGCGCTATCGCTACCATGGTCATCTGTTCGAGCAGACCGCCCAGGAGACGCTGACCTTCCGCAATACGTCCGACCAGAAGGCGCTCCCTATGCGGCGCCTAGGGTCATTCTTACCCGGAACCGGGGTCGGAGGGTCGATCCTACACTGGAATGGTCAGGCCTGGCGGTTCCTGCCTTACGACTTCGAGATCCGCAGCCAAACTATTGCCCGCTATGGCGAAGGCATGGTCCCGCAGGACATGACGCTTCAGGATTGGGGTGTCACCTACGACGAGCTCGAGCCATACTATACGCGCTGGGAGGACCTGTGCGGGATCGCCGGTCAGGCCGGGAACGTGAAAGGACAGAAGCAATCGGGCGGGAACCCCTTCGAGGGGCGACGTTCCAAGGCCTACCCCACGCCGCCGATGAAGCAGACCTATGGACCGACGTTGTTTGCAGAAGCGGCGGGGTCGATGGGGCTGCATCCGTTCCCATGCCCTTCGGCGAACATGTCACAGGCCTATACCAACCCGCTCGGTGTCAGCTTGGCGCCCTGCACCTATTGCGGGTTCTGTGAGAAGTTCGGCTGCGGCAACTATTCCAAGGCAAGCGCACAGACGACGATCTTGCCCGTCTTGATGCAGAAGAAAAACTTTAGTCTTCGCACCGAAAGCGAGGTCACCGCCATCAATCTAGATGGCTCGCGCAAACATGCCACGGGTGTTAGCTACGTCGACATGCACGGCAACGAGTACGAGCAGCCCGCCGACCTTGTGGTCGTGTGCGCCTACATCACGCACAACGTGCATCTGTTGATGGCCTCCGGAATCGGGACGATCTACGACCCAGGTACCGGGCGGGGAACGCTCGGCAAGAACTATTGTTATCAGATCACCCCTTCGGTGGACGTTTTCCTTGGCGACAAGATCCTCAATCCCTTTGTCGGGGCTGGCGCTTTGGGCATGATCGTCGACGATTGGAACGGCGATAACTTCGACCATAGCGGGCTAGGCTTCATCCACGGCGGCTACATTGCCGGCTACGTGACCACCGGGCGGCCGATCGAGACCGAACTCCTGCCGGAAGGCACCCCAAAATGGGGCGCCAAATGGAAGAAGGCCTTCATCGGTAACTATCTGACCTCCATGTCGGTTTCGTTGATGGGTGCGGTGATGCCGAACGCGGCAAACCACCTCGACCTTGATCCAAGCTATCGGGACGTCTACGGCCGACCGCTGATGCGCATGACCTACGACTTCAAGCAGAACGAATTGAAGATGCAGGATTTCACCATGGCCAAGATGGTCGACATAGCAAAGGCGATGAAACCGCGCGAGATCAAGAAGTCGCCACGGGGGCCGCATTATGACATTGAGCCGTATCAGTCGACGCACAACACAGGTGGCGCCATCATGGGCGCGACTCCCCAGCAAAGCCTGGTGAACCGATATCTGCAGCATTGGGACGTGCCTAACCTGTTCGTGGTCGGCGCCAGCGCCTTTCCGCACAACAGCGGATACAATCCGACCGGGACAGTGAGCGCACTGGCGCTTTGGGCGGCGGACGCGATCCGCAACCAGTATCTCAAGCACACAGGCCCTCTGGTGCAGACATGAGCAAGCAGACGCTCCTAGCCATGATCGCAGGCACCGCCTTGATTGGCGGGTGGTTGATTTTTTCCGGCTCATTCGCCCACGCGCAGATCGGGGACTTTGCCAGGCAGGAGCGCGGCCGCTTACTGGCGGCAGCCGGCGATTGCGTCGCCTGCCACACGGCCGACGGCGGCAAGCCGTTCGCCGGCGACAGGCCTATCGAGACGCCCTTCGGTACCATCTACTCAGCCAACATCACCCCCGACGCCGAGACGGGCATCGGCGCGTGGACCGAGGAGCAATTCTACCGCGCAATGCACGTGGGTCTAGCCGCGGACGGCCACCGTCTCTATCCGGCATTTCCCTATCCCTGGTTCACCAAGGTTTCGCGCGCTGACGTCGATGACATTCGCGCTTATCTGCGTACGCTCGAGCCGGTCCGGTCGAAGGCGCGCCCGAATGAGTTTACATGGCCGCTGAACCATCGGATCTCCATGGCGGGATGGAACGAACTGTTCTTCACGCCTGGTGAATTCCAACCTGACAAACGGCAGTCGGCCGAGTGGAACCGCGGCGCGTACCTGGTGGAAGGTCTCGGTCACTGCGGGGCCTGCCACACACCCAAGAACATGTTCGGCTCAGCCAAGGCGGACCAGATGTACCAGGGCGGGAAAATCCAGAATTGGTTTGCGCCGAGCCTGGCAGGTGACCGGCGTGCGGGCCTGGGATCGTGGGACAGAGACGACATAGCCCGATTTCTCAAGACCGGCCGTAATGACCGCACCACGGCCTATGGACCGATGGCCGAGGTGATCAAAGATTCGACATCCAAAATGAGCGACGAAGATTTGCAGGCGATCGCGACTTACCTGAAGTCACTTCCGGCTACCGCTCTGCAAAGCCCGGAGGCTCCAAACCAGGACGTCGTTCGCACCGGACAGGCGATCTATGAAGACCAATGCTCTGCTTGCCACCAGTCGGGGGGCGTCGGCGTCAAAGGGCTCTTTCCGTCGCTCAAAGCGGACGCGATCGTACAGTCCGATCAACCGCTATCTGCTTTACGTATCATCCTCAACGGCGGGCACGCTGCGTCCATGCCCGGAAGTCCGAACTCCCTGGCGATGCCGTCATTCGGATGGAAACTTTCGGATGGCCAGATCGCGTCAGTCGCTACCTACGTCCGGAACGCCTGGGGCAACAAGGCAAGCGCGGTGAGCTCAGACGAGGTACGAGACCTGCGCAAGTCGGTCGAGTCTGCCACGAGCTCATATTAGGTGTTCTGCGCCATGCCCCGGCGCCCTAACAAGAGCGGTCAAAGAGCACGTTTGTCTCGGAGCGCTTCCGACTGCGGAACCATCGGAACGCACACCCGTTACGGTGTTCACGAAACGCGAGGGACAACGTGGACAGAGAAGACGATGCGTCGCCAGTTGCTTCCGGCGTCGAAGGCCTCGACTATGTGCTGCGAGGTGGCTATGCGAAGTTCCGCTCGCATCTCGTCGAGGGCAGGCCTGGATCCGGCAAGACGACGATCGGACTGCAGTTCCTGATCGAGGGCGCCCACAAGGGCGAGACGTGCCTTTACATCACACTCTCGGAGAGCAAGCGCGAACTGTTGTCGGTTGCCAGCCGCCATGGCTGGGATCTGAGCGGCATCGAGATCCTCGAGCTGGTGCCGCCCGAGCTCAGCCTCGACCCCTCTCAGTTGCAGACTCTGGTGCATTCGTCCGACCTGGAGCTTGGCGAAACCGTGCAGGCGGCGCTTGCCGAGATCGAACGCATCAAGCCGGACCGTGTGGTATTCGATTCGCTGTCGGAGATCCGGCTGCTGTCGCAAGGTTCGTTGCGCTACCGCAGGCAGGTGCTGGCGCTGAAAAGCTTCTTTCTGCTCAACAACGCCACCGTTCTGCTGCTCGACGACCTGACCGCCGAGCATGACGATCTCAACTTGCATTCGATTAGCCATGGCGTGATCCGGATGGAGCAGCTGTCGCCGGCTTATGGCGGCGAAAGACGCCGCCTGCGTGTTATCAAGATGCGCGGCGTGCAGATCCGCGGCGGCTTCCACGATTTCGCCATCCGGCCGGGCGGCGTGGTGGTGTTTCCGCGGCTTGTCGCCGCCGAGCATGACCTGGGCGAGCACGGCACGCCGGCGATGAGCGAGAGCTCCCTCGACGCACTGGTCGGTGGCGGTCTCGATCGCGGTACAAGCACATTGCTGATGGGTCCTTCCGGCGTCGGCAAATCGAGCATCGCCTGCATGTACGCCCATGCGGCACTTACCCGTGACGAGAGGGTACTGGTGCTTTTGTTCGACGAAACCAAGCGCATATTCCTCGCGAGGGCGGCTGGCCTGGGCATGGACTTCGCGCATTATTTCGATAACGGCTCGCTTCTTCTCGAGCAGATCGATCCGGCCGAGCTTTCGCCTGGTGAATTGTCGGCGCGCATCCAGTCGGGGGTGGAGCAATCCGGCGTCAAGATCGTCGTCATCGACAGCCTCACCGGCTACCTCAATGCCCTGTCCGAGGAGCAGCATCTATTGTTGCAGATGCACGAGATCCTGACCTATCTGAACCAGAAGGGCGTGGTCACCATCCTGCTTCTGGCCAATCACGGACTGATCGGCCACATGGCCGCGCCTGTGGACATGACGTATTTGTGCGATGCCATCATGCTGCTACGGTTCTTCGAAAGCGGCGGGCGCCTGCGCCGCGCCATCTCGGTGGTCAAGAAGCGTGTCGGTCCGCACGAGGATACCATCCGCGAGTTCAAGGTCAGCGGCACCGGCGTTATTGTAGGCGAGCCGTTGGACGAGTTTCGCGGCATCCTGACCGGCGTGCCATTTTTCGACGGCAAGCCGTCCGATCTCCTCAGGGACGAGCCATCGTGATGCCAGCGGAGCCCTCGGTGCTCGTGCTGACTCCGGTCGGACGCGACGCCCGGATCGCCGCCTCGATTCTTGCGGCGAGCAAGATCGAGGCGCACATCTGCACCTCGCTCGAGGACACCTTGCCGTTGCTGGATCAGGCCCAGTGCCTGGTGGTTGCCGAGGAGGCGCTGATCAATGCGGATCGAACCCGGCTTGCGGCGTGGCTCGAAGGCCAGCCGGCATGGTCGGATTTTCCGATCGTGCTTTTGGTGATGCGCGGAACCGATTTCGACAAGAGGCTGGCCTTTCTCGATCGTTATCTCATCGTGCTGGAGAGGCCATTGCTGGCGTCGAGCCTGACCAATTCCGTACGCTCGGCGCTGCGCGCCCGAGCGCGCCAGCTCGAGGTCAAATCCTATATCGAACAGAAGCAGGAGGTCGCGGACCGGCAGAAGCTTCTGATCCGCGAGTTGCATCACCGCGTCAAGAACACACTCGCCAATGTGCGGGCAATGATGGGAGCAACAGCCAGGTCAAGCGGCAGCATCGAGGATTTCATGAAGGACTTCTCGGCCCGGATCGTCTCCCTGGCCGACACGCACTCAATGCTGACCGATGATTATTGGCAGACAGCCTCATTGCACAAACTGCTGGAGCGGGAGCTTCGTCACTACGAGACACCAGACACGCCTCGGATCGTGGTGGAAGGTCCCGAGGTCGCACTGGTCGCCGACATCGCGATCCCGGTCGGCATGGCGTTCCATGAACTTGCCTCCAACTCTTCCAAGTTCGGCGCACTGTCGCACCCGCTCGGCCGGCTCGAGGTGCGCTGGTCGGTGGGCAGGGCAGGCGACGACCAGGTCGTCAATCTCGATTGGAATGAACGCGACGGACCCAAGGTCGAGCCGCCCGCGCGGCGCGGTTTCGGCACGACACTGCTGGAGAAGGTGGTGGCCGTCCAATGCAACGCCAGCATCAAGCTGAACTATCTTCGCGACGGCCTGCATTTCACCATGGCGCTGCCGTTGCGTGCGACGAGGCTGGTGCCGGCCTACTCCTGATGCCGCTGAAAGTGCCGCTTTGGCGATAGCTCGCGCATCGCTTCACTGATATTGGTGCAGTCTAGAAAACGTCTGGACGCAGCATATGACATCGAATTCAGATAAGGCGGAAACGGTCGAGCAGCTGCTGGAAACGCCGGACCTTGCCAGCGCGCTGGAAAGCGAACAGTTCAAGAAGTTCCTCGACCAGGTGCCGATTGCAATCGCCGTCTCGGATCTCAGCGGACAGGAACGTGTCGTCTATGCCAATCCGGAGTTCGAGAAGCTGTCCGGCCTGAAGGCGGCCATGCTCGCCCAGAAGCATTGGGCGGCACTTTCCGGCATTGGCCTGCACCAGCAGAAGGACCGAGCGCTGTCCGGTGCGGTGGTCGACGAGACCGATTTCGTCGGTACGTTCCGGCTGGAGCGGGCCGAGGACAGCCCTGCCATCGTCGACGTCTATTCCAACGTCATCGAGAATGACAACGGCAAGGCGTGCTTCCGGCTGGTGGCATTGGTCGACGTCTCGGCCCATGGCGAGACCGAAGATGCGCGCTCGATCGAAGAGCGCGTCCGCGAGAAGGACACGCTGTTGCGGGAATTGCAGCACCGGGTGAAGAACAATCTGCAGATGATCACTGCCCTGATCCGCCTTGAAACGCGCAATGCGACCGAACCGGACCGCAAGCGCTTCGAAAGACTGGCCGGCCGCGTCGACGCCCTGGCCATTCTTTATCAGACGCTGTCGGGCGAGGAGCACAAGGAGGAAGTCGATCTCGGCGTGTATCTCAGCCAGATCGCGTCCGCCGTAATGGCCTCGCATGCTGTCGAGGGCATTCGCCTCGACATGAAGGTTGATACCTACCCGGTTTCGGTCAACGTTGCCATGCCTGCTGGCCTGGTGGTCAACGAACTGCTGACCAACGCGCTAAAACATGCATTTCGCGGGCGTGACAGCGGCACGATCACCCTGCACAGCGTCGTTAACGGCGATGGCTGCCGCGTCGTCGTCGCCGATGACGGAATCGGGTTGCCGGAAGGCGAGAGCTGGCCCAAGCAGGGCAAGCTCGGCGCGCTCATCGCGCAATCGCTGACAGAGAACGCCAAGGCTGAGTTCGACGTGACTTCCAGCGCTGACGCGGGCACCCGGGTCACCATCGTGTTCAAGCGTTCTGCCGCGGCAGCGTAGATTGGATTGCAACCGAAATGGTTCGTCTGCTCCCGCCTTGAGCTTAGTCCGCGTGCCTTGAGCCGTGGCAAGGTTGCGCCGACGTTCCGCTCGCGCCGATGGCTGCGGGTGGGGCCCAGACACCTACGATTTTCGCTCTGAAGGAGGCGAAAACCGTTCACGTACGGACTGCTCCGTCGTGTCGGCCGCGGACTTGACCATGTCACCAATTTGGTCGGCAACGGTTCCTGTTCTTGTGTCTTGTCGCCCGGCTTCCTGCTTGATCGTGTCGTAGGCTTCTGCGGCAACCTGCTTGGCCTGGTCGAGGCCTTGCTCGAGCATGGTCTCCGACGTGTTGCGAAGCTTCTCGCCATAGGCACCCAGTTGCTCATCCTCCATTGCGGTGTGGGGCAGCATCGCACCGATCGCGGCGCCGATGGCGAGACCGACTGCTGCAACGGCCAAAGGCTGATCATTCAATAACTCCTGTGCCGAGCGGCTGGCTTTCGCAGCCATGTCGCTAGCCGTCGATCCTGCACCAGCGGCATTGCTCGTCAGTCCTTCTGCGGCGCCCTTTGCCGCGCTCGATAGGGCGCTTCCAACGCTGCTTGCGGCTGACGAGACCGATCCAGCAGCGTCGGAGATCGTGCCGCTCAAGCCCCTGCCCTCCGCCTCGTCACGCCCAACGGGCCGAGTAGGCGCGGCGTAACCGGCGGGGCCGCGGCTGCCGTTCGACGGACCACTGCCCAGCATCAGCCACGCCAGACCGGCGCCCACCATGGTCACGGGCAGAGGATTGTCCCTGACCTGCGTTCTCAGATTGTTGAGCATGGCCGAACTCTCTCCTCCGGAGAAGATGCCGGTGAATTCGTCCAGCAATTGTCCCGGTGTCATCTTGCCTCGAATGGATTCGGCGGTTTCCACCACCCTGGCGCGCGCGGCCTCCGCCTCGCGTTCAAGTTCGGCTGCGGATTTCTCGGTCATCTCACTTGTTCCTTGATCACATTCGCGTCGCGCCTGAGCTGTTCCTGCGTCCGGTCGGGAGTAAGTTCGGAAGGCGCCATGCTCGCCGTCCCGGTGCGAAGCAGGATGACGCCAACAATTGCCACCACCACGCCGACCAGCAGGGAGGACCACCCGGCGCCCAGCCCTGCCCGAGTTAATGCGATGACCAGGGCTTGGAGCAGCACGATCAGAGCCGCCAGCAGGCAGATTGCTCCGCCCAGCACCTCGGCGGCGCCAGCTCCCGTCTTGGCAAGCTTTTCTGAAAGCTCCGCCCGCAGAAGCCTGGCTTCAGTTTGCACGAGCGTAGTGACGTTTTGGGCCAAGTCGGTCACCAGGGTCGCGAGGCTGGGATTGTCCTGAGTGTTCATCTGTCTTGCTCCGCATGCTGCGTGGCCAGATCGTCATCGGTGCGGTCATATCCTCGGGACCCGTCCGTCGACCCATCAGCGGATCGAACGGTCTGCGAGTTGGCTTCTCCCGAGGCATTCCGAGATGCTTCGGGGCTTATCGGAGGGGAGGCTTTGATGAACCGTCCAAGCGCCAATCCGGCCAATACGGAGCCGGCAAGCAGGACACCGGGGTTTTGCCGGCCAAAGGACTGCACATCCTCTAGCACCTGGCCGAACGGTTTTTGTTTCAATGAAGAGGAAAGCCGCTCCAGGCCACCAGCGGCGTCCAAGGCAAATTTCGATGCTGTCCTTTCATCATGGTTGGCCAGATGATCGCTGGCCGCGCGCAGCGCCCCGCCCAACGCCGCCAAGCTCGATCCGATATCGCGCTGCGCCTCCTCCGCCTTGTCGGACATGACCTGCGTGGCTTCTGTCGCGTAACCGCCAGCCCTGCGGGTCAGTTCGTCGCGAGCATCGTGAAGCAACTCGCTCGCTCGCTCTTTTTCCCGGCCAAGTCTATCGGAAACATCACTTGTCGCCTTGTCGAAATCAGCGGGTTTACGGCCCTGGCCGTCATTACGTTGCATGGGTCACCTAGTGAAAACCGAGGAAGGAGAGGACCGCGAGCACGACAACGACGAGGCCGATAAGGTAGATGACACTGTTCATGGCACGTTCCTCCGTGGCCTTCCAACTTCGAGGGACCAGTGATGTTCCATGGACAACGAGCTTTCTGCGATCCAGGGGAATGAGGGAGAACTCGACTGGGACATCGCACGAGGAGTCCCGCGGCGCCGTTCCTGAATGGCGAGCCAGTTCTCCAGCACAACTGCCGATCGCCATCTCTTCGCCCCGCCTTTTGGACGTGATCGATAGCTGTGCGATCGCAAGGTTGCTATTCGTTCGACGTCCTGCCGCATCTGCGCCAGGCTCCTTCGGCGGGGCCCGTCCTGATCGGCGAGCAGCCGCGTTCAAGTACAGGCGACACAAAGCGAACCGGCCGAGTTCGGCCGCCCCTGCTTGGAACGAGGTTTTATGGGTGATTGACAGTTTGAACCCGGCCGCCTCGGCCCGAGCGCATTCAGCCTGAGCAGCCGATTAATTTAGACCCGCATCATCGTGCTCACGGACGCAACACGGCGAAGGCCCTGGCCGGCTGAGCGCTGTTGGCGCTAAATTGGCAGGGGATCATGCTACCTTGGAAAACAGAGCGACGTCACATCTGGCCAAGCCGTAGCGCCACCGATGATCGGTCGCGGCAACCCGGCTTTGGTAGAACAGTGAAAGTTGGCTGCCTTCTATCATGACAGTCGAATGGCCATTCTCTCCGGGTTGGCCTGGTTCGAGCACCGGGCCGATCGACACGTAAGGTCCAGCGACGTCGTCCGCGATGGCGAAAAACACGCGCTGACGGTTCCCACGAAGGCCGTTTGGGAGAAAGCAAGTGGCGTTCAGAAGTACGCGGCCATCTGGTAACTCGACGAGCTGCGCACCCTCTATGCCCCATTCATAGTCGGGATCCTCTCTCGTATTGTGATGAGGAACATCAGCATGATCGAGGATCTTGCCTATCCGCTTCCACGGACCGAACCACGAGTCGGACTGGCTGCGTGCGAGATAGATGTCGGGCTGTGGCACCCTGTTGAATTTTGGCATGGCAGAGTAAGCGAGATAGCGCTTGCCGCCGATGACCGCGGGGTGCGGATCGTAGATGCCATCCTCCTCGGTGTCGGGGATGGCGAGAATGGCCGGGGTGAGAACCACCCAATGGAAGCCGTCGTTGGAAACCGCATGCTCGCAACGGCCACCGGATTTCATGAACTCGGTCTGGATGAACATGTGGAAGACGCCACTTTCGTGGATGACGCCCGGAGCCGCGACCCCCGTCCCGTTGATAGGAAGCTCGATCGCTTCGTGCTCGGTCCAAGGCCCATAAAGGTCGGGTGCCGTCGCGTGCAGGATCCTCCACGTCTCGGTCGTTACCGTCCCGCTTGAACCGAAGACATGCCACAGCCTTCCATCGAAGACGGGGCATGGGTCCTTGAGGTCATCCACGATCTGCGGATGAAACAGCGGAAACACGTTCGTATCGAATTCGATCTTCATGTCAGTCCCGGGATTTGCCCTTGCCCTCGGATCGATCAGTGATGCAGGCGAATCAAGTTGATGTCCTGGACAGCTTATAGCCAGCGAGTTCAACACAAATACGGCGAAGGCGGTTGTCCACCAGCAAACCCTGATCGGGAAGGCGTCCGATGACCAGACACCCGCGGCACCATTGTGCCCGCGCGCCATCGCTTGCGTCCGTCCATCCAAGCAGCGACGGAAGCTCTTTGTTTCACCTTGGAACAACTCACCTGCACGAAAGTTAGGAGCTGAAACCGAAGTGTAGTTTCCCCTCATCCACGATTAACAAATGTTAGTCGCAACACAAACGACCGTCTATAAAAAGGAATATCTCAATGGAAGCAGCCTTGAGCAGGGCAACCGCCAGTAAAAATACTGGCAGGCAAAATCTTCTGGTTTGCTTCTCCCATTTAAGATGGAATTTTGTTCATCAGCGCCCGCAGCATATCCTCACACTGGCGTCCGTGAAGCAGAGAGTTGTCTACTTTGAAGAACCCCTTTTCGAAGAACTTCCACAGCCGCTGATGCGGAAGAGCGAGGCCTCGCCAAACATTCTGATTGTGACACCAGTGCTCCCGCTCGGCACGTCGGCCGCCAAAGCAGATGCCGTGCAGCGGAGATTTGTCCAGCAGACAATCGCTTCTATGCCGCACACCCGGCTTATTGCTTGGTATTACACGCCGATGGCTCTTCGCTTCACTGAGTACCTTGAGCCCGACATATGTGTCTATGATTGCATGGACGAGCTCTCCGCGTTCAAGAACGCGCCGCCCGAACTCGGCCAGATGGAAAGGGCGCTTCTGCGCCGCGCCGATCTCGTTTTCACAGGCGGCCTAAGCCTGTTCGAGAACAAACGTCATCTGCATCATGCGATCTTTCCCTTCCCGAGCAGCATCGATGTGAACCACTTTCACAAGGCAAGAAAGCCGGGCAAAGACCCAGCCGATCAGGCCGGAATTCCTCACCCGAGGATAGGATATTTCGGCGTCATCGACGAACGGCTGGATGTCGATCTTGTGGCTCAAGCGGCGGAGACCATGCCGGACCTGCATTTCGTGATGCTCGGCCCGGTGATCAAGATCGACCCTGCAGACCTGCCCCAGGCCGAAAATCTTCACTGGCTGGGCGGGAAAGCCTACCGCGATCTGCCCGACTACCTGCGCCATTGGGATGCGGGCTGGATGCCGTTCGCACTCAATGAAGCGACCCGGTTCATCAGCCCTACCAAGACGCCGGAGTTCCTGGCAGCGGGCCTGCCGGTGATCTCGACGGCGATCGTCGATGTGGTGCGCAGCTACGGCGCTGCTGGGCTGGTGGAAATCGCGGACAGCGACGATCTGGAAACCAAGCTCCGCTCGGCTCTTTCGCGACCGCGTCAGATGCTCCAGCAAGAAGTCGACGCCTATCTTGCGAACATGTCCTGGGAGCGAACATGGAATGCCATGGCGGCTCACATCGAGCGCGCCCATGAGCGCAAGAAGGTCGTCCCTCTTCGCAGGAGCGCATAACCATGTTCGATTGGCTGGTGGTGGGAGCGGGTTTTGCCGGCAGCGTGCTTGCCGAAAGAATAGGCTCGCAGCGTCACGAGAGCGTTCTGCTGGTCGATCGCCGCGGCCATGTCGGCGGCAACGCGTACGATTGTTACAACGAAGCCGGCATCCTCATCCACCGCTACGGTCCGCATATCTTTCACACCAACAGCCAAGCGATCGTGGACTATCTGTCGCAATTCACCGAGTGGCGGTCATACGAGCACAGGGTGTTGGCGGCGGTGGACGGGAAACTGGTTCCCATCCCGATCAATCTCGACACGATCAACCGCCTTTACGGGATGGACCTGACCTCGGCACAGCTGGAGGATTTCTTCGCGTCGCGACGCGAGACTGTGGAGGACGTTCGCACGGCCGAGGACGTCGTTGTCAGCACCGTCGGACGTGAGCTCTATGAGAAATTTTTCCGTGGCTACACAAGGAAGCAATGGGGCGTCGATCCCAGCCAATTGAGCAAATCGGTGACAGCACGAGTGCCGACCAGGACCAACCGCGACGACCGCTATTTCAGCGACAGCTTCCAGAAAATGCCGGCCGGCGGATACACAAGGATGTTCGAACGCATGCTCGATCATCCGAACATCAAGATCATGCTGCAGACCGATTTCCGAGAAATTCGTGAGAAGATTCCGTTCAGGCGCATGATCTATACCGGCCCAATCGATGAATATTTCGGGTGGCAGCTCGGGCACCTTCCCTATCGCTCGCTGCGTTTCGAGCACGTTACACTCGACTGCGAGCAGTTTCAGCCGGTCGCCGTCGTCAATTATCCGCAGACGCAGGATTACACTCGCATCACGGAATACAAACATCTCACCGGCCAGCAGAACTCGCGGACCAGCCTGACCTACGAATATCCTACTGATATCGGGGATCCGTACTACCCGGTGCCGCGAGCCGAAAACGAAGCGCTTTACAAGCGCTATGAAGCACTCTCCGCAACCTGTCCGGACGTGTGGTTCGTCGGCCGCCTGGCGACATACCGCTACTACAACATGGATCAGGTGGTCGGACAGGCTCTGGCAACTTTCGCTCGCATTCAAAAAAGTCTTCCGGAATGGGCAAGCCCGGGCAAGATGTTGGCGGACTTGGCGGTAAACTCCCCTGCACACGGGGGCTAAAGTGGCTGGGAACCCGCAGAGAACTCATCCAACACCGCAAGGCGGCGCCATGACAGGCGCCCTCCCCGTGGTGTTGCCGGCCGCCTTCAGCGCGTCGGGCTCGGCTCGAACAGATATTGCTGACGGACCAGTTCGTCCGCGATTGGCTGGCGCAGACGCCGCGTGCCATCGGCCTGGATGACCGAAAACAGCCCCACCTCCGCATGTCGGGAGTTATCCCACCCGGGATAGGCGGTTATCGGGTACAGGCAAATACCCTCGACCGGCGCTTCGAAGCTCATCGCCGCACGCACCTCGTCGCAGACGTAGTGGAGCCAAGCCGGCCCGCCGGATCCCTCCGAGCCGGTCTCGGCGATGAACAGCGGCTTGCCATATCGATGAGCGACCTCGATCACCATTTCCGACAGAGCACGGTACTCGTGGTGGCCCATCGGGATGGTCGGACCATTTATGTACCATTGATTGTGCGGATAGAAATTCAGGCCAACGGCGTCGACAACATCTTCGCTCCCGCCCAACTCCTGTTCAACGCGGCCCAGCAACATGTCGTAAGCCTCGAACTGTCCCAGTCGGGCGTTTTCGGCCCGGCGCCGTTCGCCGCGGGTCCGGTCGCGAGGAGCGATATGGATGAGCGGCTCGGCCCAGACAAATCTGCATGCTGGGTCGACGTCCCGCATTGCACGAACACCCGCGATGGCAGCCTTGACGAGATGCCGCTTGAACCATCCCCGTTTGTTCGGCCCCACGCGCGGAAAATAGCCAACCTCAACAGCCCAGGCAAAGAAGGAGATCTCGTTGATTGGACACAACAGAGGCGATGTTCCGGTAATCGAGCGGTGCACCCTCACGGCTTCCGCCGCGAACGAGGCATAGGCGTCGATGAAATGGATCGACCCTTGATCGATGTGGTCCGGGGATCCGTAGTGGAAGATGTCCCAGATGACCTGGACACCTGCCGTTTGGGCTGCCTCGACCATAGGCGCCCAACTTGACCAATCATAGGTTCCGGGAGCGGTTTCGATCAGGTGCCAGCGCAGCCCGTCGCGGATGGTGCGAAGGCCAAGTTCGGCACAGCCGCGGTAGTCGCCCAAGGCATGCAAATTATGCGAGGTCGCACGAATAAGGTCGAGGCGAACGCCGTCCTTGCGCCGGTGCGAGGAGCACTCAAAGCCTGCCATGAAAAAACTGGCAAAGCGCGAAGCTCCGGCACCCGAAGCATCCACCTCCTGCCCATCCCTGCATCCCGCCTCGTTCATTCGAAGTCTCCTTTGGACAGTCGGCTTCGCACTGGGCCGCCTTGCTCGGAACGGGAATCGGCTGCCGAATGGCGCATCCGATCGGCCAAGCCGTATCCCATTGCTCAGTTCAGCAAAAACCTCTCGTCCCCGCGCGCAGGTAGAGCCAAACCGATTGATCCAGGCTTTGTTCCGGTGGTCGACCGTCCGGGAGCTGAGTGGCGGATGGCGAAATCAGGAACAAGGTGGGCCGAACCAAGTTCGGGGCCAAGTAGCGCCGGCATCGCTTAATTCGACCGGCTCGTCGGCAACAACAGAGGCACGGGATCATATGACCGTTCAAATTCGACTTACCGATATCGACCATGCCCGGCGCGAGGATCGTGGCGACGGCGCCTGGAGCATCGCACCAGATCTGGGCTATTTGCGGCTGGCAATCGTCAATGTCGTGTTCTTCGGCGCACCGGGTAGCGGAGACCGGAAGTGGGTGCTGATCGATACAGGTTTGCCGACATCCCGGAGCAGCATCCTTGCGGTCGCGGAAAAGCGCTTTGCGACGGACGCGCGGCCGGCCGCGATAATCTTGACGCACGGCCATTTCGACCACGTGGGAACGGTTCTGGACCTTGCGAAAATATGGGATGTGCCTGTCTTCGCACACCCACTCGAGCGCCCCTATCTGGACGGAACCGCGTCCTATCCGCCACCGGACCCCTGGGTGGGGGGTGGACTGATGGCATTGCTTTCACCGCTCTTTCCACGCGGGCCGATCGATCTTGGCAACCACTTGGTATCCTTGCCTGCCGACGGATCGATCCCCGGGATGCCCGGATGGCAATGGTTGCACACGCCAGGACACGCCCCCGGCCATATCTCGCTGTGGCGGGAGGAAGACCGGTTGCTGATCGTGGGGGACGCCTTCATCACCACGGGTCAGGAGTCGGTGTATGAAGTCGCCGTTCAGGATCTCGAGATGCACGGTCCGCCACGCTATTTCACGCCCGACTGGGATGCGGCGGAACGATCCGTGAAGCGCCTGGCCGCACTGAAGCCGCAGATGGTCATCAGCGGACACGGCGCGGCGGCTGCGGGCGTGGGCATGCGCCAAGCTCTCGACAGCCTGGCCGATCGGTTCAGGGAGTTCGCCGTGCCGCCGAAAATGAAATTCGTGCGCGAGCCAGCGACGGTCCCCAACAGCTGAGCCTATCGGGGCCGCATCGCTCTACTGCTTCGAACATCCGCCGGTATTGAACTGGCTTCGCCGCTCGAAACCGGTCAAGACGGAGCGCCGGCGGAACAAGCGTTTGGAGGCCTCAGTTAGGGCACTCATTGGGAGGCCGGCGACGCCCCTCTGCATCAGAGGAGCAGAGCGCGAGAAGGAAGCGGCGTACGGCCTATTGAGATGCCGCGCAACAGTCCGACGCGCTTCGTTGCCGCCTTTTCAGCACGCTCTTCGGCTTCGCGCTGATCTCGCGCACCCTGGTCTAGCTGCTAGGAGCATCGCCATGACCGACATCGAGAGCGAGATGCAGGACCGCCGCGATTCAGCACCGGGCGAGGAACGCACAACCGAGCACGAAATTGCGGGGGGCCTTTCGGGCTACCTGCTCGGCTTCGGCTTGGCCATCCTACTGACGGTTGCGTCGTTCCTGGCGGCTCAGTACAGTCTGATCTACCAGCCAGCGGTAATTTCGGCCCTGGTGGTGCTCGCTGTCGCATAGATGGGCGTGCATCTTGTCTTCTTCCTGCACCTGACGACCGGGCCGGACAACACCAACAACGTCCTTGCCCTTGCCTTCGGCGTGTTGATCGTGGCGCTGGTGGTTTTGGGCTCAGTCTGGATCATGGCCCATCTGGATCAGAACATGGCAACCATGACGGCCCATCAAGCCGGAGTGATGCCTTGAGCGAACTGCGGGCGCGCGCCCCGGCGCGCCCGCAGTTGAATCCGTTCGCCTCGTGGAAGCCGCCAACCTTATTAGGAAAGAGCGCGATGCGTTTCAGCCGGAACATTGGTTTCGGCAGCAAGTTCGAACGCCATCGAAACAACAGGCACGCAGTAGATGGGCGCCAAGATCAATCACTTCGTGAAGGATATCCTTGTGGAGGTCTCTGAAATGCTTCCGGCCGGGACTCAAAGAGAAAAGACGTCAACTGACACACTACCCATCGAGGCGCCGAACTTTCCCCATGATCTGGAACCGGTGATCCGAGCGACCCCATCATCCTTGGCGCCGGCTCGGCTGGGCCGCACGCAAGGCGCCGAGCACCGAGCGGACGGCATCGACGTCTGAGCCGCGGGGCTGGGTCGCTGACCTGAAAATCAACCGACCGTGGCGGAACTCGAATCTCGGTGCGTTCTCGAAGCGCCATTCCGATGCCACCGATTTCTTACGGAAGGTGATCGCGATGGCTTCGGGTCCCACATCGATCTTGCTGACGCCCAGTTCCGCCGCGACTATGCGCAACCTACTGAGTTCCAGCAAATCCGCGACTTCGCCGGGCATATCTCCAAACCGGTCCTCGAGCTCTTCGCCGAATGCGTCGACATCCGCCTCGGAGGTCATGCGAGACAGCCTGGCATAAAGACCGACACGCACCGTGGGCTCGCTAACGTAGCTTTCAGGAAAGGCCCCATTTCCCGTGCCGTTGATGTCGGCAAGCTGCTTGTCGGGATCGGCCGTTCCCCCTGCTAACGAGACCGCCCGCTCCAGCAAATGCTGATAGAGATCCGTTCCGATCAGCTTCATGTGCCCGGCTTGATCTTCGCCGAAGAGGTCTCCTGCCCCGCGCAGGTCGAGGTCCCTTTGGCTGATCGCCAGTCCGGAGCCAAGTCGATCGAGCGCAATCATGGTTGAAAGTCGAGCTTTTGTGCCTTCGGCCAGTTCGACGCCAGGCTCGGTCAGAAGAAAGGCAATGGCCTGCACCGCTCCCCTTCCGACCCGACCGCGAAGCTGGTGCAACTGCGCCAGACCGAATCTGTCCGCCCGCCAGATCACAATGGTGTTGGCGCGGGGTACGTCGAGGCCGCTCTCGATGATGTCTGTGCTCAACAGGACGTCGCCGTCGCCGTCACCGAATCCCACCATGATCTCGTCCAGCTGTTTCCCTTTCATTTCGCCATGCGCCGTCACAACCGCGAGTTCCGGCACCAGTCTGTCTAGCTGCTCGCCAACCGGATATATGTCCTCGATGCGAGGAACCACCACGAAGCTCTGCCCGCCCCGGCGAAATTCGCGCAAAAGGGCGGCTCTTACCGAAGCTGGATGGAAAGGCGCCAGGATCGTGCGGACGGGACGTCTTTTGGCGGGGGGAGAGTTGAGCACACTGACCTCCTGGACACCCGACATCACCGATTGCAGCGTCCGGGGTATCGGCGTGGCGCTCATGCTCAGTGTATGAAGGCGGGGCGCCATGTTCCGCAGCGCCCGCTTAAACTTGACGCCGAACCGGTGCTCTTCGTCTATCACCAGCAGTCCGAGATTGGCGAAGCTGACGCTTTTGGCCGCCAGGGCCTGGGTACCCACAACCACCGCGACCTGACCGCTCCGCAGCCGCTCTTTGACCGTTCTCGCCTCCGCCACTCCGATCATTCTTGAAAGGTGGGCGACCTCGAGGCCAGTTTCCGCAAACCGGCGGCTGAACGTCTCATGGTGCTGCCGTGCCAGCACTGTTGTCGGCGCTATGACCGCAACCTGCTTTCCGCAGAGGGCGGCGGCGGCGGCGGCACGCAGGGCCACCTCAGTCTTGCCGAAGCCGACGTCGCCGCAGACAAGCCGGTTCATTGTTCTTCCGGACGACAAGTCGTCGAGCACGTCGCGGATGGCGGCAGCCTGGTCGGGAGTCTCAGTATAGGGAAATTTCGCGGCAAACCGCGCCAGGTCCGAGCGGGAGGGTTTCATGATCTCGGCTGGCTGGCTGGATCTGGCTTTGGCAAGGCCCACCAGGCGCCTGGCTAGCCTGTCGATCTCGCGCAGCGCAGCCTTGCGTCGGCTGAGCCACCCGTCGCTGTTCAAGCGATCGAGCGGCACGGCATCGGGTTCCGAGCCGTAGCGCCATATCCGCCCAAATTCATCGACCGGAACCAGCAACGACGCCCCGTCATGATATTCTAGCCTGACGATATCCCGTTGCTGGCCGGCCAAATCGACCTGTTCGACCGCCGCCAAGACAGCCAGGCCATGATCCTCATGCGCGACGACATCGCCAATGCGCAACTCGGGTTCGAGCAGGCTGGTGGCCGCGCTGCCATTTGCCTTCAAGGCAGGACCAAATAGGTCGGTCGCGGTCACGACCGCGATCCAGGATTGCTCGTCGACAAACCCGTCATCGAGAACGATTTCGGCCTTGAGAAGAGAGCCCCTTGCGGCCGAACGGATTTGCGGCCAGTCCGCCGCGGCTTCCATCCGCCGACCAAGCTTCCGATCGAGCAGAAGATCCGCTCGCTTCAGTTCAGGAGCCTCTCCCGTGAACACCACACTGACGCCAGACCTTGTCTGCCTTTCCACAAACTCGGCGAATTGATCTCGGGATCGCACTTGCTGATAGAATTTGGGAACTCGGGTGGCGGAAACAGTAGGACTTGTTCTGCAGCGTTTACGAACTGCAGCGTCCCATTCCTCACGCGACAGGTAAAATTGTTCCGGCAAGCGTTTTGCTGGCCCGGCAACCTCCTGCCTGCCGCGATGTGCGTCTTCGATCAGGTCCAGGAACCGGTCGAGCGGCGGGCCTTCGAGCCCTTCTGGCAAGGAGACCGAGGCGCTGGATGCAAGATCGAAGAACGATGGCATACTGCCATACAAGGCGACAAGGCGTTCTTCCATCGAGGTCGCGCGCACGGCCGCCAACTCGGGATGGTTCCCCGTTTCAAAGATCAGTTCGGACGCGGGTCCAACCGTGATTGACTCACGCGATTGTTCGCTAAGCTGGCTGACCGGGTCGTATGTCCTGAGTTCTCGGATACAGCTATCCGGACCGAGGACAACACGAACCGGATGGTCGGCCCCGGCAGGGAAGATATCCATGAGATCGCCCCGAAAGGCTATCTCTCCGGGTTCATCGACTCTCTCATCGACACCGTATCCAACCGCCTCGGCTCTCGTTCGGAAATCATCCGGGTCGAACTTTTGTCCGGGCTCCAGAATTGTGAAGCCGCTGGCAACGACTGATGCAGGGGGCACCCGCTGCAGAGTTGTCTCGATCGACAGAACCACGACGCGCGGACGTTGGGGCTGGATTGCGATCTCCCTCAACGCGAGGAGCCTTTTCCCCATATTGGCGCGTGTCGGCCATACCCTGTCGTAGGGCAGGCAGTCCCAGGTGGGCAGGAAGATGATCTCCGCGCCCGGCAGAAACTGACGCAGAGCTCCAGCGATATCTTCAGCACTTCGTTCCGAGGCGGCTATGTGAACAATGTATTTGTTCGGATTGTCCTCCAGCGAGTCGGCCAGAGCCGCCGCGATTGCCGCAGAAGGCGAGACGCCCTGTTCTCTCGGAAGATCTCTGTCATTCGACGGGTGGTCGGTCTGCTCGATAATTTTCGTCCGCGAAATAGGTCTGTTCACTGAAATCTCACCTTGCACCAGCGGGGAACGTGCGCGGAGCAACCCTGTTCCTGTGGTGTGCGCTAAAGTGCTCAGGCTAATGCATCTCGCCCGGAAGGGTCCTCGGTTGCGGGATGACGACATGCATAAAATCAGAAGCTTACAGCAGGTCGGGCGAATCCTATTCGCCGCGACATGCTGTAGTGGCCCCGCCTGCCCTCGGCGGCCGAGTCTGGCGCTCTTAGGACTTGAATCTCGTAGCGCCCAATTACGACGGCAGCCAATTCGGATCCCTTCACCGCTGGAACTTTTGGCGCGAATAAAAGTTCGGTACGCAACACCAGCTAGGTAGCCGTTTTGCCCCCCACCTCATCCTCGGATACACTTATCCGTAAGCTTCAGACCATCTCGGATATTCGAGAGGCTGATATCGCGGTTTTGAAGACCATACCGATTCAGGAGAAGGATTTTTCGGCCAGCCACGACCTGGTGCGTGAGGGCGACCGTCCCGTTTACTCGTTTGTCGTTCTGGATGGTTTGGTCGGTTCGACCAAATACACCGGCGATGGAAAGCGACAGATCACATCCTTCTTCGTCGCCGGGGACATTCCGGATCTGCATGGGCTGCATCTGTCGGTCATGGATTGTAATTTCTCGACCCTGACGCCAGCCCGAATGGGGTTCATGCGACACGACGTTCTACGCAACCTTTGCTACCAGCACCCTCGCATCGCTACCGCGTTCTGGCGGTCGACGCTGATCGACGCCGCAATATACAGGGAGTGGGTCACCAATGTTGGAAGACGTGAGGCCTATACCCGCATGGCTCACATTTTGTGCGAACTCATATTTCGCTTGAAATCGGTCGGACGCATTCAGGATCACGTCGCGGATATTCCCATAACGCAGGCAGCACTTGGCGACGCGTTGGGTCTGTCAACGGTCCACGTCAACCGGACGCTTCAGGAACTACGACGTGAAGGCCTCATCGCCACCACGGGGTCGAGAGTGCATGCAATCGACTGGCCGGGCCTCACTCACGCAGGAGACTTCGACACGACCTACCTGCACCAAGGGAACCCCGCAGCTTAGCGGTGACGGAAGCTCTCGATGGCACGTTTTTTCTTCGACAGCGGCGATCGCGATTTGGTTTTGCAGGATGAGATAGGTGTCGAATGCGCTGGCATCGAAGAGGTGCGACGTGCCGGATTCGAGGGCCTTGTCGATCTCACGAGAGACGCACTGAAAAGCGTCGACGGGCAGCAATTGTTCGTCGAGGTGCGTGATGAAAATGGCGACAAGATCCTGCGGTTGAGCCTCTCACTTCAGATCAGATCGTTGAGATAGATTCAAACGCCGATTTCGCTCCAGCCGACTGCAGCGTCGATGCGAAGAAAGTTGCTTCAGCGCGGCGCCCGCACCTCCGTTTGGCCAACGCGCCTGTCATCGGACGGCAGGGAGACGACACATCTCATCCTGTGACACCGTGTGATGCCTCGGGTGAACTTGGGTCTGGAAGTGGGTCGATCGTTTCAAGCAGGCGGATGCTTTAATCTATGTAAGTGCGCCAAACCGGCGACCTGATTAGTTGGATCGGTGCCGGGGGAGACACATCCGTCGGTTGTGGTCCCTTCACTGCGCCAGATCAGACCGACGGGAAGAGGGCCCACCTCTCGGAAGGATCGGTGTGATGGCTGAACACCGTCGCAAGCTCAACATATCGGGTCACGCTCTTGCGGAGCCGACACAGTCCCCTACCCCTCCTGGCAGTTCATCGCCACTAGCTCTTGGGGAACAGACGAGTCTGGTCGACCTTGTTCCGGCATTGCGGGCGTTCGCACGCTCGCTCTGCGGCAGCATCGACGAAGCTGACGACCTTGTCCGAGAAACGCTGATCAAAGCGATTGCGGGCCTCGAGGGCCTTGATGGAAGCCGAGTGAGGCCCTGGATCTTCGCAACCATGCGCAGGGTTTCTTTGGCCAGGCATGGAGGCGCGGCCCCTCAACCTCACGCGTCGTTTGGCTGCCTGTCGGAATCCTCTGCGACCAGCACCCCGGCCTATATGCAAGCCGGTCCAAAGATAGCTTGTGCCATTGACCGCCTGCCTGGCCCGGAGCGCGAGGCCACAGTTCTGGTTTGCATGCTCGGACTGTCGCATGAAGACGCCGCCGACATCTGCGATTGCGACACGGCCACGATCAAAGCCCGGATACGTGATGCAAGGACAAGTATGGCTGTCCTGTTGGGTGCCGAGACGAGCGCCGCGCCGGAGAAACCGAATTGAGGGGGCAACTGTGGTGTTTCAAGCCGGCTTCTTGGCAGTTTTTCATATGTCGGCAAATTAGGGAAAGCAGTCACGCAACCGTCCATCACTGGTGCAGGTAGCCGGTAGCTCGACCGCTGCGGTTTGTTATGCATGACGGGGAACCATGATGGAGCCGCCAAGTTCGACCCACGGATAAGCGCGAGTTCTCAACATGGAAGAAATCGGCAAGACGCAACAGAAGGCCATTGCCCGTCTCATACCTGAGTGGATTTCATCGGACGCCAGCCGTCGCCAGCTTCGCCAGTTGCTGGATCTGCCGACTGATGCGGACATGCCCCGCCAGCATCGGTCATTGCTTGACGAACTTGACCGCAGGCTCGACGAGCTTGCCTGCACGAAGACAAATCCGACAGGCACCCTATCGGGACGTGTATATTCCAGGACGGTCACGAGGCGGAAGCTCTGAAGACGGAAGACTAGTCGTCACCTTCCCAGCGGTTGTCGGGAAAGCTGTTCAAGTTCGTTCTCGTCCGTGATCCCGGCTTGATAATAAGCCAAGATGCGCGATGCGCGCTGTTCTCGCTCAGTTTCGGTCTCGTTTTTGAGATTGCTGCGTGCAAGGACGCGGCTCAGTACGGCAAGTTCTGATGGTATGAAGGCATCTCTATGCATCGCATCTCAACTCCCGCGCCATCCGCTTCGGAAGGGGCCGAGGCGGCCTGAAGCTGCAGATCCCAGCCTCGGGGCCGGAGAGCAAGGATTGTACAACAAGCATTGTCCGGCGCGCCCTAACGCTGGACAGGAAAGAATGTTCCGCAGGTCTTCGTAGAACGAAGCACAAGGCCAGATCGAACGGAGTAAGCTGCCCTGGTGAACAAGTCCGAGCCAAGCTCCGATCCGTAGATGGACGTTCCAGACCTTGGTGCGCGTTTAAACGTTGAGAAACCGGGGTGATGATCCTGTTGCTGCCAAGCACTGCGCCACCGCAACTTCGCGGCGGAGTCATGAAGGCCCGCCTCGACAAAGCCGAGACGGGCCGAAGCTGCTTGACAGCCTCCAGGCCAGACACGAGGGAGGAATGCAGGCCTGCAACCGAACCTTGAATTGCAGCGAATGTTCCTGGGGCTTAAGGAACACTCTTTGCGGCGGCCCGACGGGGCATCGTCTTTTAGCTCAAGGTTTCTCCCTATCCCCAGAAGCTTGCTGGATCTGCGTCATCACCTGACGGGGATCGACGTTCTCGGCCAGTTGCGACAGTTCCTCGTCGGCCGGTGTCGAGACGTCCAATCGCTCTGTCAAAGCAGCCACCATTTCGATGAGCCGCGTGGTTTCGTGCTCATTGAGAAGGCTGATCTGCAAATCCAGCTCCGCTCGGCGCTCGCTGTGTTCAGACATTCTGTTCTGATTGATGAGCACGAAAGTGGACAGGAAGATTGCCTCGACCGAGGCGGCCATGGCCAGGATGACGAAGGTCGGATCCCAAGCTGGGACGGCGGGAATGGCGCCAAGGTTTGCAACAATCCAGGCGACAAGAATTGCAAGGTGCAAATAGACAAAGGTCATGCTTCCCGCAAAGCGCGAAATCGCGCCTGCAATTCGCACCTGAAGGCCTTCATGCTCCTCCTGTTGTCGCCTGTGGTCGACCAGCGCCTGGATGTTCTGGTGAAGCACCGACTGCATGTCGGCTGAAGGTTGATCGGCCATATCAAAAGCCCGGATGTACCCGTCACTCGCTAAGTCGCGGCCGGCGGCCCCAAGGAGTGCCGCCCTGCAATCGTGTGCACCATGGCGACCACCGCCTGCGGAGCAGTCTGGTGAACCATATGGCCGGCGCCCGGAACCACTTCGAGGAGAGAGCCATCGACCTCCGCGTGCAGACGTCGTGCCTCCCCTTCCGCGTCGAACAGCTGGTCTTCAGATCCCGCGAGGATGCCGGTCGGCACGGCAATGTGCCCATAGCTGGCCTTCGTCAACAGGGCCGCAGCCAGCATCGAGGCCGACTCCGAACAAACCGCGCGCAGTTGGGAAGGGCGGCTGGCGATATCTTTTGCGACAGCGGCGAAGTCGGCCGCGACAGCCGCCGGATGAAAGATTTTCTGCATCGCCCAAGGCCAGGCAAACCTCACAAGCAGCGGCAGCAAGGTGTGGCGAAACGCGGTGCCGACGACCGGCAGAGCCGGAAGCGAGGCCAGCGCAAGATCGAGCCGGGGCGGCGGATAGTAATAGCCGGAGACCAGCACGATGCCGGCAATCGAAGGAGAATGCCTGCGCGCCAGTTCGAGGCCGATCCAAGCGCCCCACGAATGTCCAAGGACGAGATATTTCTCTATCCCCAGCCTGCCGGCGGCGGCATGTATAAGGTCGGCTTGCTCGCCAGCAGACCATCGCCTGCCGCGCGACCGTGAGCTTCGCCCGAAGCCCGGCCGATCAAATGCGAGTACATGGTGGGTCTTTGCCAGCTGATCGAAGATGCCGCTCGACTTGAAATCCTGCGCCATGGATCCGTTGCCATGCAGCAGAATGAGCGGCATGCCGGTGCCGGCTTCGATAAAATGAAGGCACAGGCCGTCAATCTCCATCACACGCCCATGTGCCGGGCCGGCAAGCGCCCGTTTGGCGCGAACGTGATTGTATCCGGCAAGTGCCGACAATGCGGCGACAATCAGAACGGTCGAGAGCTTCGGTCCATCCCTGTCGAACGCCATACCAATGCCTGTCAGGAACTGTCTTGTTCGGGTGCCGCCGACCCAACCTTCGGAGTGGCAGCTTGTTCCGCTAGGCAAAGATAATGCTTATAACCGGTTCAACCGGCTCGGAAGGGTAAGCTTTCCATGCGCGTTGGACGCGGCGATGGCAGCCTGTCCAAACGCGACGGCTATCTGGTTCAGCGCTTTTACAACGTCACCCATGGCGTACATGCCGTGGACGGAAGTCTGCTGGTGCTCACCGACTGTGACGTAGCCCTCCTCGCAACATCTCGCACCGACGGCCAGGGCGAGTTGGGAGCGCACCTTGCACCCCAATGCCGCGTAGACTGCATCGAAGCGGCATTTCGCTCCATCTTTCAAAATCGCCAGACAACCGTCCGCAGCCGGGCTCAGCCTGGCGAGAGTGTCACGAATGACTATCCCTCTTTCGCCAGCCGCACGGCGCGTGCTGGTTGAGAAGTCCGATGCCAGGGTTCCCAGTATCGTTACGCGTGATGTGAATCGAGTGAGGAAAACGGCCTCTTGGAAGGCTCTGTCACCTTGCCCGACGACCGCTATATTCCGGTCGATCACTTCATATCCGTCGCAGACCGGGCAAAGCCGGACAACACCTGCAGCAAGTGCCTCCCGCAGGCGAGGCAAGACGGGCGCCGTGTCGACAATTCCGGTGGCCAGGAAGACCTTGCGTGCGCGGATTGCCCCGATCGAGGTCTCAGCATCAAAGCCTCGGTCGCTGAGGGTCAGAGAAAAGACTTCACCCCGCATCAGGGTCGCTCCGTACAAGCTCGCGTGGCGTCGAAGCCGATCCAAAAGATCGGGACCACTTATCCCTTCGGGAAAGCCCGGACAGTTATGGCTGGTTGCGATCAGGGCGGCACGGGGATCGCCGGCATCGATCACCAGCACGCGATGGCGAAAACGGGCAAGATACTGAGCCGCGGTCAGCCCTGCCGGCCCGCCTCCGACGATCAGGACATCTTCGGCCTCCGCTGCCGGTCGACTGTGGTGGCTTTCACCTCTGGCTGGACGCATCAGGTGCGAACTGTTTGGTTCGTCCGATGTTCCAGTGCGGCCCGCGGACAGACCAAATTTGTACGGTTGCCTTCAGCCACCACCAAAAGACCTTCGACCCCGTTGTCTGTCACAGCTGTCTTTGCCCGGCGTCGAAACCTTCTTCGCTGTTGACGGTTAATTCTCATAGGCAAGATCAGTCCCCGACGACGGAGGGACGGGCCGCAGGCAATGCCGTGCAACACGGGCATTGCTGAGTTCGCCAACGGAGAGCGCCATCATGAACAGGTCGGATCAAAGCCGCAGATGATCCGGATCGCGACCTTCAATGTGAACGGTGTCAACGGTCGATTGCCGGTTCTGCTCAAATGGCTGGGTGAAACGCATTACGACATCGTTTGCCTTCAGGAATTGAAGACCTCGGACGAAAAGTTTCCAGCCGATGCCATCAGGAACGCCGGCTACGGAGCGATATGGCACGGGCAGAAGTCGTACAACGGCGTAGCCATTCTCGCTCGGGGCAGGCAGCCGCATGAACGCCGGCGCGGGTTGCCCGGTGACGCCGATGACACGCATAGCCGTTACATCGAGGCGGAGATCGACGGCATCGTCGTCGGTTGTCTGTATCTGCCCAACGGCAACCCGGCGCCTGGTCCCAAGTTCGACTACAAGCTCCGCTGGTTCGAGCGGCTGATCGATTACGGACGGCTCCTGATCAAGGAAACGCCCGCCAGCGTCCTCTGCGGCGACTATAACGTCGTGCCCGCGCCGATCGATGCCGCGATTCCGGCACGATGGCTGGGTGATGCCGTCTACTTCCCAGAGAGCCGGCGAGCTTACGCAGACATGCTTGCCGAGGGCTGGCTGGACGCCGTCAGGCTGATCCATCCCGAACGAGGCGTCTTACTGGCATTTTTCCTATCGTGGCGGTTACGACCGCAGCTCCGGCCTTCGGATGGATCATCTGCTCGTGAGCCCATCACTCATCAGCAGGCTGGGCGGGGCGGGCGTGGACGTACCGTTACGAGGATGGACCAAGCCAAGCGACCATGCGCCGGTCTGGATCGAACTTGACTGGCCCGCGAGCTGAGGAATCTGGACTTCAGCCCGCCCGCATGACGCCAGCCTCGTCTACTTCTTTGAACCGTGCCGAAACCTCCGACGTGGCGATCAGGCACCCGTTTCGAAAGGCTCGCGATGCTGCGCATCTGACCGTCCCAAGTCAGGCGGCGTTGCTGGCTTCCGTTTTCCAATCGCGCTGCCAACGCGCGCGCACGGCAATCATCAACATGGCGGATTCCATCATTCCGGTCTGGAAAAGCCTGATCAGCTCGCTGGCGATAGATTGGGCCGCCGCCGTTTCCGGCAGAATGGCAAACTCCTGGCAAATCGCGTCGAAAACCGTGCGAAGTGTCGCTAGATCATTCGGGTAGAGGGCATCGGTGCGAATGGGGCGGTCCAGCATCAAGCGTCTCCAAACAAGCGAGAGTGACGGTCTCCCGAGCAGCGGAACTCGTGCCCGCTGACCTCGCGCTTATGCGGCACCGCGCAACAGGTGTCGCTAACCTATGATGTACCGAGGGCAAATTTGTTGCACAAAAAGTCCAGTTTCGCATAGCCAACGTCGGCCGGCGCTGCGCGCCCCAAGGGCTGAAACTTCCTTAGTCAGCACGGGGAGCGCCGAAACGGGCAAGTGTCGCGCCTGCGAACGCGTTTGGTGGACGCAACAACACGATTGCAAATAGAATGATGCGCATGCAACGCCTCGTCGTGTGCCGCCCGGAGCCTGCTGGGAGTGTTCGATCATCCGGGGCGCCAGGAAGACGACCCGCTTCCCGATCTGAGCCCAGACCGCGATTTGCGGATCGGAAGTTTGTCGTTCTCAGCAAGGTCGCTGAGCAAGCGAACGACCGTTTTCGAGTGTTCCAACGTACAGGCATAATACCGCCATTTGGCTTCCGTGCGGTATTGGACGATCCCCAGTTTGGCCATACCGCTCAAATGCCGGGATAGGGCAGTCCGATTCCCGCCCACCAGAGAGACCAGGTCCGACACCGTTCTCTCACCTTCCATTAGTTGAATTACAATTAGCAACCGCTTGCTGAAGCCCATGGCTGCAAATAGCTTCGAAGCATCGGATAGCTGCCTTCGCGAAGGCCGGCCCTTAGATCGCGGGCGGCCGCGAAGGGCAGGACCTGCTTTGATTTCAGCGAGTCGCTGTCTCAGGTAAGTACTCAAGCCCGCCTCTCGGTATTCAGCCAAACGAAAAGCCCGCCGCTAAGGGTGGCGGGCTCTAAGTGAAAGCTGCTCGAACAACTCTCGGGCGCCTCCTAACAGGTAGCGTCGAGAGGCGCTCACCTGAACTTGGATGGCCTCAATACGTTCCACCGGTGATGCAAAAAACGCCGGACGGCGACGCTGGCACCTTCCGACCGAGCCTTTGACGATCAGCAAGCCGATTCACTGCCCAGAAGCCACACGGTGGCTTGCTGGGTAGGACTTATCCGAGCATTCCAATTAGCGATCTGGTCGATGCTTTGTAGGCCTCGTCCGCCACGCTTGTCGGAGTGTGGCGGCTAGGGGCGGGACTCGCTTTCAAGGCCGGTTGATTGAGCGGCCGCCGTCGCGATCCACGTCCCCCGGCACGTATTCGCCTGCATTGGCATCGAAGCCGGTCCAGCCGTCGGCCTCGTACATCCTGCGGCGTTCAGTCAGGTCGACCGATCGGGACTGGCCCAAAATCTCCTCGGCATTCGGGACGAGTTCGTCCTCCACCTTGGCCGTCACCAAGGTGCCGCCGCGGCGTACACCTTCCGCATAGACGTGTGCATCGCGCTCGGGCACGCCCGACTCCGTCAGAGCGCCGATGATACCGCCGGCCGCTCCACCGGCCACGGCACCAGCAACCGCCCCTGCGGCGGTGGCGGCGAGCCAACCGGCCGCGACCACCGGGCCGACACCGGGGATGGCCATCACGCCCAGTCCCGTGAGCAAGCCTCCGGCGCCGCCGATCACGGCTCCGATTCCCGCACCGCTGCCCGCGTCTTCGGCGGCCTCGGAATGGTTTGCGTCATACCAGTCATCCGAGTTGTTGGCGACGATGCTGATATTGGCACGTGGGACGCCCGTCGCCTCGAGCTCGCCGACCGCATCGGCCGCGTCGTCATAATTGTCGAACAGTCCGGTTACCGTCTTCATGTGATTTCTCCTGATCCATGCTCACTTGCTCGAGGCAACGACGTTGCCCTGGTAGTCGACCCCGACGTTGAGGTTTTCGCCTCCCTTGGCCGCCTGGCCACGCCAAATGCCCTGATCGTCCTTGGTAAGCTTCGACACGTTTGAATACCCCGCACCCTCGATCCGGCTCTTGGCCTGGGCTTCGGTGAAGCTGTTTGCGCCTGGCACGAGAGCGGCGGCATTGGGAGTATTGTCGGTCTTCACCGCCGGCGTTGTCGCCCCGGTGACGCCATCTTGCCCGGCGGCGATCTTTTCGATCGTCTGCTGGTGCATCTTCAAAGTACCGACCGTTTGCTGGGCGAAAGTCTTGAGCGCCGCGTTGTCACCTCCGCTGGCATAATCCTCAAACAGCTTGACGGCGTCGTCATGCGCCTTGCGCTGCATGTCGACATAGGCTGGATCGATCGGCGCCTGCGCGTTCTTGAGTTTGTCCAGGTCCGCTTGGTGCTGGGCGTCGAGCGCTGTCGGTACTTTCAATTTCTGTTGGCCGGCGACCGTTTCCAGCTTGGCGTTGGCCGCGCCGTGGTCACGGATCATCATCTGGGCAAAATCCTTGATGCGCTGGTCCTGGACCTTGTCAAGCGCAACCTGGCTAGACTCGACTTCGAACTTGCCGCCGACAGCGGCCTTGTCGACAAAGTCCTGGGCGCTGTCGGCAGCAAAGGCTGGCATTGCGAGAACAATCGAAGCAGCAGCGAGGGATGCAAGAAGATGTCGTGTTTTCATGGGCTTTGTCCTTGTCAGTGAGCGAATCCGCGCTCCCCTAACAAGCCAGGATGCGCTTTGTTCCGCTCGTGACGACGGGCCAGGCAGTGGCAAAAACCGTCGTGATGGCGCCTGGTTCCAGGCGCTGCTATTCGCCAGCCCTCTGGAACAAATCGACGATCGCCGAGTTGGAGGATCTGCGCGCTTCGTCCTCGTTGGGCAGGCTTTGTAGAGCAACAGGGCAGGTTGTAGGGGTACGTGCGTAAAGGCCAATTCAGAAAGCCGATCGTCATTCAGCTTGGCCGCATAGATCGCGATAGGGTTGTGGTCTCTGTGTCCGATGCCGCCGAAGTGCTGCTGCGGGACTGGCCAGAGCCGGCGTCCGAAATGCGTCTCGCAGCGATCAGGGCGTGTCTTGCGGTGATACGCGGAGAAAAGCCTCCAAGGACCGCACGGCAGGCGTTCATCGTTGCGGCCAAAGACGCCAGGATCCTGCTTGGCGAACAAATCGGACCTTTGACGCGGTGCGTTACGCAGCCGCGGATTCGATAGGGTCCCGTTTGAAGGAGAGGTCATGGCCAAGATGTCAAAACCCACGCCTGCCGCCACCAGAGGCGAGGTTCAGTCAGGAGCGACGCAGGACAAAACCCCGGGATTCGATCCCGCCATTGCTCCGCTGGAGACCGATGCCGAGGCGGCCGATACGCAAAATCCGATTGCCGGGGCAGAGCCACCACGTACCGGCCGGCCAAAATTCGAGAACGACACCAGCTTCGCCAATGCCATGCGGCCGGTCGAAAGCGAACCGGAACTGCGGCCCGGCAGCAACTGGCCGCTGTTGGTCATTGCAGCTGTCGTTTTGGTAGCGGCCGCGGTCTTTCTGGCCGCGAGCCTGATGCGCTGAGACACTGCGAGGCGCGTTGGGCCGTCAGTCCGTCCTGATCACCGCACCGACGTGATGGATTGCTGGCACCGAGGATTCCGTAATGATCTCATAGCCTGGATAGCGGTCCTGCCAGTCGCGATCATCGCGGCTTGGTTGTGGGTCGGCAGCCGTAGACCGGGCAACGAACGCGGGACTCAGCCCGCGCCCCACGCGATAGACCAGAACGGCTAGTTTAATCCTGCTCGGCTGGGCCTGCAGGGTTGTCGTTCCTGTATTCGCGGATCAGCCCGAGCACCTGACTTCTCACTGTCTCGCGCGCTTCGGGCTGAATGAAAGGCATCAGCCGGTCTACGGTTTCTACCACCGCCGGCGGCAGATCCGCAACCGCGTCGGTGAGCTCGCTACCATGTTCATACATGTTGTCCGTCAGCGTTTTGTCCAGATCGGAAAGGATGCCCATCAGCACACCCCAGGTCCGTGTTCTCACCCTCTAATAACGGCCATCCGGCAGAGATGTTCCGACGCAAGCGTTACGGACGGCTGAGACATCGCTTCCGATGAGCCTTCTTACCTGATCGGCGTTCTCGTGCTGGTAGCCCTTTCGATCCGGTTGTCCGTCTCCGGTTCCTGCTGCTGCAGGGGCCCCGATTCCTGCTGCTGTTTTGGGGCCGTCAATCACTGCTGCCCCGGCATCTCAGTATTTTCCTTAGGATTTTTCTGGACGCCTGCGGCCGGTGAAGTATCCGCCGGCGCATTGCCGCCCTGGTTCTGCTCAGGGGCTCGTTTCAGGGGCGAAGTGCGCCAGCCCATATCAACGTAGTGAAAGCCGATCAGGAAACCGACGATAATGACCGCGGCTATCACCAGCGAGATTACTGCGTTGCGTCGCTCCATCCTGCTGCTCCCTTCGCCTGCCGAACAGCCAATGACGAAAATGGTTCCACACGCGGGTGCGAACCGATGTCGAAGCACCGTAATCGCCCGTGCCAGCCTGGCAAGTCAGCATTGAGCGCGGTCGGATACGCAACCGACACTGGCTTCGCTGTCTCGGGAACAATCAAGGAGAGGCGAGGTTTGGTATTCGCATTCGCAAGGACGAGCTGGCATGAAACCTGCCGTTACCGACCACGTCGAAATCAAGAAATACGATCATCCGACGGGTGGATGGGGATCCTTGTCCTCCTTGATCCGCAAGGCATACGGCGAAGGCCTGCTGATGTCAGGAATATGGAGCACGCTGCTCAAGCAGAACAAGGCAGACGGCTACATGTGCGTTTCCTGCTCATGGGCCAAGCCAGCGGAGCCGCGGCCCTTCGAGTTCTGTGAAAACGGCGCCAAGGCCACCCTCTGGGACCAGACCAAGCTGCGCTGTGGCCCCGACTTCTTCGCACGACATTCGGTTACCGAACTGCTCGATTGGCCGGATCGCGACCTGGAAAAGCAAGGCAGGCTCACCGATCCGCTGCGCTACAACGCCGTCACCGATCGCTACGAGCCGATTTCCTGGGATGAAGCCTTTGCCGAGATCGGCATGGAACTCCGGCGCCTCGATCCGAAGTCGGTCGTCTTCTACACATCCGGCCGGGCCTCGCTGGAAGCTTCATTCATGTATCAGCTCTTCGCACGCGTCTACGGTTCGTCGAACCTGCCCGATTCTTCCAATATGTGTCACGAATCGACCTCCGTCGGACTTCCCGAGTCGATCGGCTCGCCGGTTGGGACAGTGCAGCTCGAAGACTTCTCCAAATGCGACATGATGTTCTTCTTCGGCCACAACACCGGCGTAACGGCGCCGCGGCTGTTGCACCCGCTGCAGGAAGCCCGCCAACGTAACGTGCCGGTGTTTACCTTCAACCCCTTACCGGAGCGAGGGCTCGAGCGCTTCAAGAACCCGCAGGATCCCGTCGAGATGTTGTCGCCGGGGCCTGGCACCAAGATGTCCAGCGACTTCTTCCAAGTCCGCAGCGGCGGCGACATCGCCGCAATGACCGGCATCGCCAAGGCGGTGCTGGCACTCGACGACGCCGCTCGGCAGCATGTAAATTCACGCGTCCTCGACGTCGAGTTCCTCGCCGAACACACGCACGGTTTTGCCGAATTCGAAGCCTATTTGCGCGCGGCCGAGTGGAAAGACATCGTCGCACGGTCGGGCATCGCGCGAGCGGATCTGGAGCGTGTTGCGGAAGTCTACAGCCGCTCCGACGCGGTAATCGGCAATTATGGGATGGGTCTGACGCAACACAGGCACGGGACCGAGAATGTCCAGATGCTATGCAATCTGCTGCTGATGCGCGGCAACATGGGAAAGCCCGGCGCCGGCATCTCGCCGCTTCGTGGTCACTCCAACGTCCAGGGCCAGCGCACGGTGGGCATATCCGAAAAGCCAGAGCTCGTTCCACTCGACAAGATCGCCGAATTCTATGCCTTCGAACCTCCGCGCGAGAAGGGCCTCGATACGGTCGAGACCTGCGAAGGCGTCATTGCCGGCTCGGTGAAGGGCTTCATCGGCCTGGGAGGCAATTTCGTCCGCGCGGTGCCCGAAACCGGCTTGGTCGAGAAAGCCTGGCGGCGACTCGGCCTGCATGTCGAAATCGCGACCAAGCTCAACCGCAGCCATCTCATCCCTGGGGCGGTAACTTATCTGTTGCCTTGCCTTTCGCGGCTCGAGAGAGACCGGCAGGCAAGCGGCGATCAAACCGTTTCCATGGAGGATTCCACGGCCTGTATCCATGGCTCATTTGGATCACGCCCCCCAGCTTCGCCAAATCTGCTTTCAGAGCCGAAGATAGTGGCCGAGTTGGCCAAGGCCACCGTACCGGGGTTGAGTTCAATCCCTTGGGACGAGTGGGTTGCCGATTACTCGCGCATTCGCGATGATATCGAGCGCTGCTTTCCCCAACATTTTCGCCAGTTCAACAAACGGTTCCTGACGCCGGGAGGATTTCATCGCGACATCAAGGCATCGAAGCGAATTTGGGAGACGCCGAACAAGAAGGCCAATTTCAAGCTGCCGACGACGCTCGAGACAAACCCCGACATCGATATATCGGGGCGCAAGGTCCTGACGCTGATGACGGTGCGTTCCAATGACCAGTTCAACACGACTGTCTACGGTTACGATGACAGGCTGCGCGGCATCCATGGCACACGCATGGTCTTGCTGATGAACGAGGCCGACATCCAGCGGTTCGGATTGAGTGCGGGGCAGCAGGTCGATCTTGAAACCCATGCGGATGACGGCGTGGAGCGGCGCGTGCGTGGCTTGCGGGTGACACCCTATTCCGTGCCTGAAGGCAACTGCGCCGGCTATTACCCAGAGCTCAATCCCCTGGTGCCTCTCTGGCATCGCGCCAAGACGGCTCACGTGCCGGCCGCGAAGTCGGTTCCGGTAAGAATTATTGGCTAAGCCAGAGCGGGCGTCCCCTTTGCAGCTTGGCTACGATGCGCGCCGACGGCATGAACCTGGGCAGGCAGCGGAGCCAACCCTGACCGCGGCTAGCCTCTAACCGCCAGATGGCTTTGGCGATGCCGGCTGGGTCGGCTGCGTGCCCTGCTGGTCCCCGCCCGTACTGGACTGGGCCGTCGGATTGGTATCCGTCGTCGGGTTTTTGTCGACCGGCTGGCTGTTCATCGTGTCCGTCTTGGATTTGACGGGGTCGGCATTGTTGTTGCAGGCCACCAAGCCGAGCAACGCCGCTACCGCACACAGTGACAACATCGCTCTCATGCCGGCTTTTCCTGGCTGAATTCGGGTGAAGCTGCCTCCAGGTGACCTATCCGGTCGAAGCGCACGGAAAGCCCCTGCTTGACGGCGCTTCTGGCCAGCAAATGATCCAGTTCGGTGTCTTCAATCGGGCTCCGAACAACCTGACGAATGGCTTTGCACGCGAGCTCGGTGGAGACAAAATCATACCTCCTGCTTCTGGCGAGAACATATTGTTCGACCAGCATCTTCACGCGCCTGAGCGCGATCTCATCGGCATAATGCATTTCGTTTCGTTCCTCCTGCGGGCCGAACTGCCGAACCGGTGCGTTGTTCCACCTCAATTCGAAACATGACCGCTAACCCAACTGAAAGCCCGCGCCTCCCACCAGGGAGTTGCGCGGGCTGATCAGGCTGAAGGGAACCCGATCGTGCCGCGTCAAACAAGGGGAGCGACGACGCCGCACGACACCGAACTTGCATCGACCGCAGTTGTTCCACTTTGCCCTCTTCGGGTTGTCGCGGCTGAAGGGAAAACCCACCTTTGGCCAAGGTCCGGAAGAGTGAGATCGACCCGTCCTTTGTGATCACGCAACCGATTTCGAAGCGGGACCCGCCCTCTGCAAGACGTCTCGCGACAGCAGGACGGCCGCGTCAAGGTGGTCATGCGAACGCATGACTGATCCACCATACGGGCCCTCGAGGCGCTCGTGCGGCTCTCGGCAGCGTGGTGTCGCTGCGGTCTCGGAACTTTCAATCGTGCTCGCGATTGACCTGCCTGCCGCACCCAAGGGGCGATGCCAACGACACGGACCTGGTGCAAGCCGGTGACGCCTAAGACCGCCGGCGCATCCCCGTCATCGAGCGTTCCGCTGGATAACCCGGTCCAATCGAAATGCCGACGGGCCACGCCAGGCGAGCACCCCGCCTAGGCCCACCGACAAACCGCTGGATTGTCCGCAACGGGCTGGCTTTAGGTCACGACCGTTTCCTGGCTGCGCGAAGCGACGCAAGGTCGGCCACGGCGGTGAGGATGGTCGCCTCGCTTGCGGGTTTTGCCACGAATTTGCAGTTTCGAAACGAGGCTGGAACGTCGCGCTCCCCAAATCCCGTTACGAACGCGAACGGAGTATCGCGAGCCAGCAAGACTTCCGCGACCGGCAGGCTGGACTCAGCGTTGAGTTGAATATCCAGCAACGCCACGTCGACCTTGTCCGCCTCGACAAGTTGAAGCGCGGCGGCAACGGTCGAAACAGGGCCGACCACCGGATAGCCCGCAGTACGTAGCACAGACGCGACGTCCACCGCGATCAGCCACTCGTCCTCCACCACCAGAACGCGAGGTCTATCGCTCACGGCGCGTTCCCATGGTTTGCCGAAAAGGCGATTTGGACCTCGAGACCGTCCTTGCGGAAGTAGGTCTCGACATGACCGCCGAGTCTGTAGCCGATTTCCCCCTTCAACAGGTTCAGGCCAAAGCCTTCGTTCAACGGCTCCTTGACAGGAGGGCCGTCCTTTTCGCGCCAGGCAAGCCTGAAACTGTCACCATCGACCGCCCATTTGACGCCGATCCTGCCTCGGGGCTTGGACAAGGCGCCATACTTGGCCGCATTGGTGGCCAGTTCATGGATGGCCATACTGAGGGAAAGCCCCTGTTGCGGGGCGAGCTTTACGTCGTCGCCATCAAGTTCGACCCGTTCGATGCCGAACGGTTCGAGTTCCTGATGGAGCAATTCCATGACCGACGCCTCCTTCCACCTTTCGCGGGTCAGCAGTCCGTAGGCCCGGGACATAGCATGCAGCCGACCGATCAATGCGTCCGCGAACGCTTCCTTCGTATCCGAACTGTCCCGCGTGCGGCTGGCGATGCTGGCGATCACCGCCAGCATATTCTTGACGCGATGGTTGAGCTCCGAGATGAGCACTTGCTGATGCTCTTCCGCGCGCGCCAGGGTGGTAACGTCCACCAGTGTCACCACGACGCCCTGTATCCTGTTGCCCTTGTCCCTGTAGGGGTTGATGCGGACCAAGTGAAACAGGCCTCTGGCATCGCGCGCAAGATGGTGGTTCAGGGTCTCGCCTGTCTCGAACACTTTGTCGATGTGCAGCTTCAACTCGGGATAATCGAGTTGGCTCGACAGATCCGTCAGCGGCCGGCCGACGTCGGAGGGGCGGAGACTGAAGAAGGACGAGGCCGCCGGCGTGAAGGTCCGCACCACAAGACTGCGGTCGAGAAAAATGGTTGCGATATCAGTGCTTTCGAACAGATTCCGCAAATCGCTGTTGGCGTGATCGAGCTCTTCTATCTTGCTGGTCAACTCCGCGTTGATCGTGTTGAGCTCTTCATTGAGCGACTGCATCTCTTCCTTGGAAGCTTCAAGTTCCTCATTGGTGGATTGCGCCTCTTCATTGACGGAGACAAGTTCCTCGTTCGAGGATTTCACCTCTTCGAGGGCCGTCTCGTATTCCTCTATGGTGGATTGAAGACGCTCTCTTGTGTCGCGCAGTTCCCGCTCGAGATCGGCGGTGCTGTCGCTGTCACGACTGCCGCCGTCCTCATCGGATCGGGCCTGCGCCGGTCCCGACGGCTCGAACAGGACAAGATAAAGCGGCTCACCATTGCCCTTCTCGGCAAGCGGTTCGATCGTCAGCCTGATCGGTTGCACGCGTTCGTCGTCTTCCTCGACGGCGAGGTTGTCCCGCACAACCGTGCGGCGTGTCGTCGTCGCCTCCCTCAATGCGGCGCGCAGGTCCAGCCGGAGCCCGCGGCGCGCCATCGTCAGCAACTGCCGGCTGGGGATACCTTGCGGCGCTTCGAGGTATCTGCCGGTCCTCGCCGAATAGTAGACGACGTCGCCTTCGGCGTTGACGAGGACATGCGGCGGCGCGAATCGCTCCAACACCTGCGCCTCGACAGCCTGACGCAGCGGATAGCCGACAGTTCCCTTCTTCAAGCCAGCGGTTTCGGCGGGAAAAACGCCGGAAGGAACATCGCCGATCAGGGCCGGCAGCCTGATGTGCGGCGAGATATGCTCCCGTGCCTGGAAGAGGCGATGTTTCTTGTCGACCGTGGCAAACAGACTTTCGTGCTGCCCGACGCTCTCAGACGTGCCGAGGAAAAGATAACCACCGGGCTTCAGCGCATAGTGGAAGACAGGAAGAACGCGGCTTTGAATGGCTGGGCCGAAATAGATCAGCAGGTTACGGCACGAAACCAAGTCCATGCGCGAGAAGGGCGGATCGCGGATGACGCTGTGTGGCGAGAAGATGCACAGTTCCCGGATTTCGTTGCTGAGGACGTAGCTTTCGCCATCGCCGTTGAAAAACCGCTGTTTGCGTTGCGGGGAAAGTCCTTGCATCAACGCTTCGGGATAGCGTGCCGCGCGCGCCACCGCCAGCGCCGGCTCATCTATGTCGGTGGCGAAAATCTGGACGCGAGGCACGGCCGAAAGCGTTTCCATGTGTTCACGCAGCAAGATGCCGATGGAGAACACCTCCTCACCCGTGGCGCAGCCGGGAACCCAGACCCTGACGGTATCGCTCGCCGTCTTGCCGTCGAACAGCCGTGGGATGATCTTTTGTTCGAGCAATTCGAAGGCGTCAGGATCGCGGAAGAAGTTGGTGACATTGATCAGCAGATCGCGAAACAGGTCCATCACCTCGCGAGGGTCCTTCTTCAGCCAATCGATATAGGCGCCGATGGATTGAATCTGGGCGATCTGCATGCGCCGCTTGATCCGGCGCAGGAATGTCTTGGTTTTATAACCTGAAAAGTCGTGACCGGAGTGGCTGCGCAAGATTCCGTATATCTGTTCGCGGACCTGATCCATGTCGGCCGTATGGACGTCCTCTTCATTCGCCAGCCCGTTTAGCGTGTCGAAGCCGCGGGTGTAAGCCTCCAGCTTCGCCCCAATCTCCTCGGCGGGCACGGCGACGTCGATGAGCCCGCTGGCAATGGCGCTCTGCGGCATATCGGGATTGCGCGGACCGTACCCGTCAGGCGCTTGCGCCACGGTGAGCCCGCCCCGCTCCTTGATGGCCTTGACGCCCAAGGTTCCATCGGAGTCACCGCCCGACAGAATTACGCCGACCGCGTATTCGCCCTGGTCGTCGGCCAGTGCGCTGAAGAAGATATCGACGGGTTTACGCTCCTGGGTGAGCCCATTGGGCCGCCTCAGGTGCAGCACGCCGTTTTCGATGACCAGAGTGACGTTTTCCGGCATCACATAGACGTGGTCGGGTTCAACAACCACGCCATCCTCCACCACCACGACAGGCATGTCGGTGTAGCGGTCGATAACCTCATGCAGCAGGCTGTTGCGCTTGGGGCTGAGGTGCGTGATGATCACGAACGCCATGCCGGGTTGGCTGGTGAGGCCCTTGAACAGCCCCTCCATCGCGGGGATGCCGCCTGCGGAGGCACCAATGCCAACGACGGGGAACTTGATCGGTCGGGCTATCACGGCATCTTCCCCTTTCGCCCGACCGATATGAATCCATTCTGATCCGACAGAGCACGACCATATAACGCGCAAGGACGGTGGAACAAGACGGCGGGGATGACGTTGACGCCAATATCCGTGGTGGTTCAATGACAAAACGATCTGCTGACTTGAAACTCCTGGCACCGACCGTGCCGGGAGCGCCTCAATTAATCGAAGGTCTCGACAGGCCCATCCCAGACCGCATGCTGGTGCTTGCGAAACGATTGCAGGCGGCCCTGGATGACAGAAGATGGGAAACACCCTGTCTGCATCCTAAACTCCGTTCGAAGAAGGGATGACGGCGTGCGCGAACTGCGGGGGCTGCATATTCTGATCGTCGAAGACGAATGGTCGATGGCGGGAGATCTCGCACGGTTTTTCAGCAACATGGGCGCTATCATCCTGGGCCCCGCGGCAACCGTCGAGCAGGCGTCTGAACATACCGATCGGGCTGAAGCTGCAATCCTGGATGTCAATCTCAACGGCCGACGTGTGTTTCCGATCGCGGACAAGTTGATGCGCCGCGGTATCCCCTTCGTGTTCTTCAGCGGCGACAACGACATCGCCATTCCCGAACATCTCCGCTATGTCAGCAATTTGCGAAAATCCTCGGGCAGCCAAGCCGTGTTCAATGCCCTTTTTCCGCAGGCGTCCGAGCGGCCGGGCATCTCCGTTCCATCCTCGCCCGACGATATCTTCGCGCTTTTGCCCAAACTGCGGCTTGCGGCACGTCTTCTGCTGGGAGACGTCAACGCATCGGACCGGCTGGTCGAACAGACCCTCGAGCAAGCGATCCGGGACGTCGACCACAGGCAGCTTGGCCAGTCCACCGAAAATTGGCTCAACGGCATCATGCGAGAGGTGGCGAAAGCCCGTGGCGCAAACCTCATGCATTGAAATTGTCCTCCTGGCCCGAAGTTTTGACCAACCCGGTCAAGGCCCGCCGCGCCCGCCCACTGCTCCGTAGACCTGGCCCGTGGCGTAGCTGTCTTCCTGCGAGGCCAGCAGCACGTAGATCGAAGCCAGTTCGCCGGGTTGTCCCGGCCTGCCCATCGGCGTATCGGACCCGAAGTGCGGCAGCTTGTCGGGAAATTGCCCGCCGCTCGGCTGCAACGGCGTCCAGATCGGGCCTGGGGCCACCGCATTGACACGAATGCCCTTCTTGGCCACCTGCTTGGCAAGGCTCTTGGTGAAATTCATGCCGCACGCCTTGGTCATGGCATAGTCGACGAGTGACTCGTCCGGATCATATGCATTGACCGAACTGGTGATAATGATCGAGGACCCCGCGTCCATGTGGCTGAGCGCAGCCTTGGTGATCCAGAACATGGCATAGACATTGGTCTTGAAAGTCCAGTCGAACGCTTCGGTGGTTACGTCGGCAAGATCCTTCTGAGGATGCTGGCGCGCTGCATTGCTGACCAATATGTCGAGGCCGCCGAGTTGCGCTGCGGCGTCATCGACCAGCTTCTTGCAAAACGCCTCGTCGCGAATATCGCCCGGCAGCGGCACCGCCTTTTGCCCGGCCGCCTCAATCAATTGGACAACTTCCCTGGCATCGGGCTCTTCAGCCGGCAAATAACCGAATGCAACGTCGGCTCCCTCGCGGGCAAACGCAATAGCCGCCGCTCGCCCCATGCCGGAATCGCCGCCTGTAATGAGGGCCTTGCGACCGGCGAGCCGGCCTGACCCTTTGTAGCTTTTTTCGCCATGATCGGGCCGTGGATCCATCTTGCCGGCAAGCCCCGGCCATTGCTGCAGCTGAGGCTTGAAGGGCGGTTGCGGGTACTGCGTCGTCGGATCCTGCTTCAGAGGCGACGAGGCCACGGCGGCGTTGCTCGCGGCACTGGCCTGTTGCACCTGGGTGGGCATTGCAAAAGCCGCCAGCGCACCGGTCGCCATCCCGCCAACCAGCCTCCGCCGGGATGTGCCCGCTGGGCGTGGGCTGCGATCGTCCGTCATATGCAACTCCTGTGTTCCGGCGCCTGATCCTGCGGATCGAGTCCTAGCTCAGTGCCCGAAGCAACGGGGTCATCGATTGTTCCAGCGAATTTCAAGATTTTCTGGGGTCCGACAGGGTCGGACCCAGGCCAGCCTTCTCAACCCTTGCGATCACGCTCGACGAATTTGTTGAAGCGGCTGGCCTTTCCGTCCCTGGTCTTTGCCTGATACAGGAAGGCCAGATCGTTTTCGTCGAATATCCGGAAGAACTCGTCCCAATCGACGGGGTCGAATGCTTCCTCGGGCTCGCCGAAGTCGATCCGCAGTATGCCGCCCTCGCCCTTGGTGCGAACCACCGCCGGCCGGCCCTGCCGCTCCTCGGCCCATTTGCGAATTTCGTCGTGATTGGTGGTCGTTTGAGACTGAGACATTGAAATCTCCCTTGATGATTGGCTTCGCCGTAGGGGCGTCATGGCGGCTTCGAGCGCTCTAACAGCTTACCGGCGGCAATGTTCCAGCATCGCGGGCCGATGGCGATGCGCTCGCTTCCGCGAAAGGAAGTTTGTTGAAGCACGGGGAACAAACCTTTTGCCCAGAAGTTCGGGGCGCCAAGGTCACTTGTCCGAGGAGTCGTCGTGAAACGCATATTGGTTACAGGAGGCTGCGGCTTCATTGGTCGACACGTCACACAAGAACTCATCGCTCACCATTTTTCGGTTCGCATTCTTGACGCCCTGCTGGAGCAGGTGCATGCGGGCGAGGCGGTTGCGCTTCCTGCCGGAGCCGAACTGATCAAGGGCGACATCCGCGACCGCGAGGCCCTTGCCGAGGCGCTGGAAGGCGTCGACGCGGTCATTCATCTGGCGTCGGAAGTCGGCGTCGGGCAATCGATGTACGAGATCGCGCGCTATGTCGGCACAAACGATCTCGGCACGGCGACGCTGCTCGAGGCGCTGATCAAACATCCAGTCGAGCGGATCGTCGTCGCCTCCTCGATGAGCGTCTATGGCGAAGGCCTCTATGCCACGCCCGATGGACGGCGCATCGACAATGCCAGGCGCAAGGCAAGCGACATCAAAAGCGGACAGTGGAATCCGTTGTCGCCAGAAGGCGAGCCCCTTTCGCCAGTGCCGACGGACGAAGAAAAACCGGTCGACCTCGCCTCGATCTATGCGCTGACAAAATACGCGCAGGAACGCGCCGTGCTGATCTTCGGCGAAGCGTACGGCATCGATGCGGTTGCGTTGCGCCTGTTCAATGTTTTCGGCGCCGGCCAGGCGCTGTCGAATCCCTATACCGGCGTGCTGGCCAACTTCGCTTCACGTCTGGCCAATGGGCAACGTCCGATGATCTTCGAGGACGGCGAACAGAAGCGCGATTTCGTTCATGTGCAGGACGTCGCCCGCGCCTTTCGCCTTGCGCTGCAGCAACGGCAGGCAAAGGGGCACGTCATCAATATCGGCAGCGGCCGGGCTTATACGATCAGCGAAGTCGCGCGATTGCTGGCGGAGGCCATGGGGATCCCGAACCGATCGCCCGAGCTGCTCGGCAAGGCGCGCTCCGGCGACATCCGCAACTGTTTCGCCGATATTTCCAAGGCACGTGAGCTGCTGGGTCTCGAACCGGGGCGCCGATTGGAGAATTCTCTCGGCGATTTCGTCTCCTGGGTGCGCAACACGACCGCCGTCGACCGCGGCGCCGAAATGAAGCGCGAGCTCGAAGAGCGCGGGTTGGTGTCATGAGCCCGGGCGCACGCAACCGTCGCGACGCCCCGGTCGCCATAGTCGGCGGCAGCGGCTTCATAGGATCAAACCTGGCCGACAGCCTGTTGTCGGACGGCGAGCCGGTGCTGGTGGTCGACAATTTCAGCCGTCCCGGCGTCGAACAGAACCTTGAATGGCTGACCCAGAAACACGGTGATCGCGTTACCGTCGAGACAATCGATGTGCGGGACGCCAACACGTTGGCACCCGTCTTGATGAGATCGAAGGCGATTTTCCATCTGGCCGCGCAAACGGCCGTCACCACCAGCCTGGTCCGGCCGGACGAGGATTTCGACATTAATCTTCGGGGAACGTTCAACGTGCTGGAAGCGGCGCGGCTGAGCGGCGAGCACATCCCGGTTGTTTTTGCCAGCACCAACAAGGTCTACGGCAGCCTTCCCGACGTCGCGGTTCGCGAGGACGGCGACCGCTACATAGCGTGCGACAGCGCCATCCAGGCCGGCGGCATCGATGAAGCCCGCCACCTGGATTTCTGCACACCCTATGGCTGCTCCAAGGGAGCGGCGGACCAGTATGTGCTCGACTATGCCAAATCCTACGGCATGCCCACGGCGGTGCTGCGGATGAGCTGCATCTACGGACCCCGCCAGTTTGGAACCGAGGACCAGGGCTGGGTAGCGCACTTCCTGCTCAGCGCCCTGGCAGGACGGCAAATCACCATCTACGGCGACGGCAGGCAGGTGCGAGACATCCTGCATGTCGCCGATGCGGTCGCCGCCTACAGGGCCGTGCTGGACCGGATCGACATCACCAAGGCCCAGGCATTCAATCTTGGCGGTGGGCCCGAAAATGCGCTCAGCCTGCGTATGCTGTTGAGTGAAATCGGCAGTCTGACTGGCCGCGAGCTCTCGGTTCGCCACGACGGGGAACGGACCGGCGACCAGCCGTTCTTCGTCGCCGATACCCGCAAGATCGAGACCGCGCTTGGCTGGAAGGCACACGTCGCTTGGCGCGAGGGCATTCGCGATCTCGCCGACTGGCTGCAGCACCACCGGCTCGAGGCCCGACCCGAAGCCGTGAGGTACGTCGCATGAGGATCGCGCTGGTCAACCCGTCCTGGATGTACGAAGACAGCATCTATTTCGGCTGCCGCCAGCCGCATCTGCCGCTGGAGTTCGGCTATTCGAAAGCCCTGCTCGAAGCGGCCGGCCATGAGGTGCTGCTGCTGGACGGCCAGTTGCAGAAGCTTGACAACGCAGGGCTCTGCGAACGTGTGGCTGATTTCGCGCCGGCAATGACGGTCGTCAGCACCGCGCCGACCTATCTGTTCTGGCGCTGCGCACCGCCGGAGTTGCGCGTGCCGGCCGATTTCCTCAATCGTCTCGCCGGGCGCGGCGGACGCACGGTCGCCGTCGGGCCGCATGGTTCGGCCACGCCGGCGCCGACTTTGCGCAAGCTTGGCGTCGACATTGTCGTGCGCGGCGAATGCGAGGAAGTCGTCGCGGATCTTGCCCGGCGCGACGATTGGAACGCGGTGCCTTCGACCGCTTACCTGCGGGACGCCAAGCTGGTTTCGACCGGCGGCGTCCATGCCAGCTTGTTTGTCGATCATCCGCCGCTTGAATGGCCATCCGACTGGATCGCCGCCCATTCGCATCACCATCACAGGTTCGATGACCAACAGCATGGGTTCGGGGCCGAGGTCGAGGCATCCCGCGGCTGTCCGTACAATTGCAGCTTCTGCGCCAAGATCGATTTCCGCGATGCCTATCGCCGCCGAAACCACGAAGCGGTGGTGGCCGAAATCGATCGTCTGATTGCCCAAGGCGTCGGCTACATCTACTTCATCGACGAAATCTTCCTACCGCAAAAAGCGTTGCTGGACGCGTTGGTCGCGCGCGATGTGAAATTTGGCGTACAGACCCGCATCGATCTGTGGAAACCCGAGCTCCTGGAATTGCTGGGCGCGGCGGGCTGCGTCTCCATCGAAGCCGGCCTCGAAAGCCTGACGGTGGAAGGGCGGGCGATGTTGGCCAAGCGCTGCCGGCTGGACACCGAGGAACTGGCCGCGCTGCTGGTCAAGGCCAGGCGCCACGTTCCCTTCGTTCAGGCAAATCTAATCGGTGTCGTCGAGGACGATCCTGCCCTTGTCGATTACTGGCGAGCCCATCTGATCGACAATGGCGTGTGGGCCAATGAACCCGTACCGCTTTATCCTTATCCGAGTTCGCCCAGCTATCGCGAGCTTTGGGGCGAACCCGATGATCTGGCCTGGGAGCGCGCCCATGACCATTACCTCGCATCGTTCCAGAAGTTCAGCGACATCCAGGAAAAGCGCCCGCGTCCGCTGGCGGAACTGGAGGCGGCATGTTGCGGACACTGAGGCCGCGCAGGCGCCGCATCCTGATGACCGTCGATGCCATGGGCGGAGTATGGCGCTATGCGCTTGATCTCGGCCGGGAGCTGGTCAAGGGCGGCGACAGCATCGTGTTCGCCGGCCTGGGGCCGCGACCATCCAGGCAACAGGCCGATGAGGCGCGGTCGTTCGCGACGCTCATCTGGCTGAACACTCCGCTGGATTGGATGACCCATGACGCCGGTGATCTCGACGCTCTCCCGGGGGAATTGCATGCGCCGCTACGTGACCACGCCATCGACCTCGTCCATCTCAACGCGCCGACGCAGGCAGTTGGGTTGGATGCTCCCTGCCCTGTCATAGTGGTCTCGCATTCATGCGTGACGACATGGTTTCGCGCCGTCAGGGGACAGGCATTGGATAGCGCATGGACCTGGCAGAAAGAGCGCAACAAGCGCGGCTTCGACAGCGCCGATGCCGTCATCGCGCCGAGCCGCAGCCATGCAGAGCTGCTCGAGACCTGCTATGGCCCGATCGCATGCCTCCACGTCGTTGGAAATGGCGCGCGTCCGGTCCCAGGTGTCGAACACCGCCAACTGCTGGTCTTTGCCGCCGGCCGCTGGTGGGACGAGGGAAAGAACGTGGTGGCGCTCGATCAGGCCGCCTCGTTGACGCAATGGCCCGTCTTTGCAGCCGGTTCGCTTCACGGCCCGAACAGCGAGCGCACCACCGTCAACAATGCCGTTCCTCTCGGAGCACTGCCGCATGACGAGGTGCGCTCCCTGATGGCCCGCGCCGGTATTTTCGTGTCTCCCTCGCTCTACGAACCGTTCGGCCTGGCGGCGCTGGAAGCGGCTATGTCGGCAACGCCCCTGGTGCTCTCTGACATCCCGACCTATCGTGAATTATGGGACAAGGCCGCGATGTTCTTCGATGCGCGCGACCCGCATGATCTCGCTGCCTGCATCAATCGTCTTTCCAGCGATACCGAGCATAGGCACGAGCTCGGCCGGGCAGCCCTTCGCCGAAGCCGCAGGTACACGTTGGGGAGGCAGGCAGCGGCGATGCGCGATGTCTATGAAAAGGCGGCGCTAGCCGCGGCGGAGCGCTGATCATGCGCTTTTTGTTCTACACTCACTCGCTCGTCTCCGACTGGAACCACGGCAATGCCCATTTCCTTCGGGGTGTCATCCGGGAGCTGGTGGGGCGTCGGCATCAGGCCATTGCTCTTGAGCCGGCGGACGGCTGGAGCCGGTCGAACCTGCTGGCCGAGAAGGGATCCTACGCGATCGAACGCTTCCGCAAGGACTTCCCCGAATTGATGCCGGTGACCTATGATACCGGGTTCGATCACGAGGCCTGGATCGCCGAGGCCGACGTGGTGATCGTCCACGAATGGACCGACCCGCAGCTTGTCGCTCGCATCGGCCGTGCCCGGGCGGGTGGCGGCAACTTCATCCTGCTGTTTCATGACACCCATCATCGGGCCGTGTCGGCCACGGAGGCCATTTCGGCGCTTCATCTGGAACATTATGACGGCATTCTCGCTTTTGGCGAAGCATTGCGCGAAAGCTACCTGCGCGCCGGCTGGGGTAAGCGTGTCTTCACCTGGCATGAAGCGGCTGATGATCGGCTTTTCAAGCCGCACCCGGAAATCCATCGCACTTCCGATCTGGTCTGGATCGGAAACTGGGGCGACGACGAGAGGACGGCCGAAATCCGGGAGTTCCTGATCGAACCGGTGCGCGATCTCGGTCTTCAGGCCACTGTTCACGGTGTCCGCTATCCCAACCCGGCACTAGCCGATTTGGCAGCCGCCGGTCTGCGCTACGAAGGGTGGATCGCCAATGCCGACGTGCCGAAGGCGTTCGCCGCGTATCGTGTCACGGTGCACATTCCGCGGCGCCCCTATCGTGAATACTTGCCCGGAATTCCGACAATCCGCATGTTCGAGGCACTCGCCTGCGGCATCCCGTTGATCTCGGCGCCATGGTCCGATGTCGAGCAGCTTTTCAGGCCCGGCGTCGACTTCCTGTTTGCCGAGGATGGCTCGCAAATGCGGCAACACCTTCGGGCGGTGCTGGCCGATCCCGATTTCGCGGCCTGCCTGGTGGCCTCGGGTCTTGAGACCATCCGCTCGCGGCACACCTGCCGTCACCGCGTCGACGAGTTGTTCGACGTGCTCTCGCACTGCACGAACCGGCATACCGCCCACACGACCGCCGCAAAGGAAGCCGCCGCATGAAGATCGCATTCTATGGATCGAGCCTTTTGTCGTCCTATTGGAACGGTGCCGCGACCTATTATCGTGGCTTGCTGAAGGCGCTTTCCAAACTGGGCTACGAAATCACCTTCTATGAGCCCGACGTTTATGACAGGCAGAAGAACCGGGACATCGAGGCGCCGGAATGGTGCACCGTCGTTGTTTACGAGGCGACCGGGCATGCGATGATGCAGGTGGCGGCGCGTGCCGCCGAAGCCGACATCGTCGTCAAGGCGAGCGGTGTCGGCTTCGAGGACGAGGCGCTGCTGCGCGCCGTGCTCAACCACGCCCGGAGCGACGCGCTGATCGTTTTCTGGGACGTGGACGCGCCGGCCACGCTCGCCCAGTTGCGCAACGAGCCGGACCACCCGCTGCATCGTGCGCTGCAAGAAATCGATCTTGTGTTGACCTATGGCGGCGGCGATCCCGTGGTCTGGGCCTATCGTGCCATGGCCGCGACCGAGTGCGTGCCAATCTACAATGCCCTCGATCCCGGAACGCACCACCCGGTCGCCAGCAATGCGCGTTTTGCTTGCGACCTGGCGTTCCTGGGAAACAGGCTGCCGGATCGTGAAGCGCGTGTCGAATCGTTCTTCCTCGATCCCGCGAGCCAACTGCCCCAACAACGTTTTCTGCTCGGCGGATCTGGCTGGGGCGACAAGCCGCTCCCCGCCAATGTCGACTGGCTCGGCCATGTCGGCACTCGCGATCACAATGCCTTCAATGTCACGCCGAAGGCCGTGCTGAACATCAGCCGCGACAGCATGGCCGCGAACGGGTTTTCACCAGCCACGCGTATCTTCGAGGCGGCAGGCGCCGGCGCTTGCCTGATCACCGATGCCTGGCTGGGCGTCGAGCAGTTCCTGAAACCCGGCGAGGAAATCCTTGTGGCGCGCGACGGCGGCGACGTCGCGGAGATCATGCAGGCGCTGACCCCTAGTCGGGCAAAGGCAATTGGCCAGGCCGCACTTCGCCGCGTTCTTGCTGAACATACCTATGCACTGCGGGCGGCCGTGGCCGATACCGTCTTCAAGCGGCATTTGACGCGCGGGACCGTGGAGGCGGCCGAATGACCAAGAAGCTGGACATCGTCTTTCTCGGCCTGTCGCTGTCCTCGTCCTGGGGAAACGGCCATGCCACCACTTTTCGAGGTCTGCTGAAAGGCCTCCACCAACTCGGCCACCGCGTGACTTTTCTGGAGCGCGATGTGCCGTGGTACGCCAACCACCGCGATTTGCGCGATCCAGATTTCTGTGCCTTGCGCTACTATGAAACCGTACAGGAACTGCAAGGCGACTATGCACGGTGCCTGCAACAGGCCGATGTCGTGGTGATCGGTTCTTTCGTGCCGGAAGGGCGCGCGGTCATCGACATCGTCGCTTCCCTTTGCAAAGGACAACTCTGCTTTTACGACATCGACACGCCTGTGACCCTGGCAAAGCTGTCGGCAGACGATTGCGACTATTTGAGATGGCGCCAGATCCCTTACTTCGACATCTATTTCTCTTTCACCGGCGGCCCGATGCTTACCGATCTGGCGCAGACCTTCGGCGCACGCCGCGCCGAACCGCTCTACTGTTCGGTCGATCCGGAACGGCACTACCGCACCCCGGATCCGATCCGCTGGGACCTCGGCTATCTCGGTACTTACAGCATGGACCGACAGGCCACGCTAAATGCGCTCCTGCTCGAGCCTGCACGGCGCATGCCGGATCGGCGTTTCATCGTGGCCGGCTCGCAATATCCCTCCGACATCGAGTGGCCCGACAATGTCGAGCGCATCGAACACTTGCCGCCGGCCGATCATGCCGCATTCTACAGCCGTCAGCGCTACACGCTGAACGTTACACGTAGTTCCATGATTGCCGCGGGATGGTCGCCCAGCGTGCGCCTTTTCGAAGCCGCCGCTTGTGGCACGCCGATCATTAGCGACCGCTGGCCAGGGCTCGACAGTTTCTTTCCCGCATCAACGATCCACACGGCCAAGAAGCCGGATGATGTCGTCGCCATCCTGGCTCGGGAATCGGCTCGGACACGTCTCGCCATGGCCGACCGGGCATGCAAACTCGTCCTTTCCTCCCACACCGGTGTGGCCCGGGCTCGCGAATTCATCACGGCGCTTACGCAAAAGGGGGCGGTGGTCCTCGATCTCGATATCGGAAGTGCAGCATGACTGGCAGACAGGAGAAAATCGCGATGCGACAAACAAAAAAAGCGCAAAGGGCAAAGACGGTGCTCGTCGCTGGTGGCGCGGGCTTCCTCGGTTCGCATCTTTGCGAAGCATTGTTACGCGATGGCTGGCGCGTGATCTGCGCCGACAATTTTCTTACCGGTCGCATGGAGAACCTCAACGCGATCATGGACCAGCCGGGTTTCCGGTTGATCGAGCAGGATATCTGCCGGCCATTGGACCTTGGTGAGCCAGTGGACCGCATCTTCAACCTGGCATGCGCCGCCTCGCCTCCGCGATACCAGGCCGATCCGATCCACACCACGCGAACCTGCGTCATCGGAACGTTGAACCTGCTCGAACTCGCCGCCCGGTACGATGCCCGATTGCTGCAGGCCTCCACGAGTGAAGTGTATGGCGATCCGGAACAACATCCGCAGAGGGAGGATTACGTCGGGCACGTGAACTGCACCGGCCCGCGCGCCTGCTACGACGAGGGCAAGCGCACCGCCGAAACACTTTGCTTCGACTATCTGAGAGCCGGCAAGGCCGACGTTCGCGTCGCGCGTATCTTCAACACCTACGGGCCGAGAATGGACCCGGCGGACGGTCGCATCGTATCGAACCTGATCATGCAGGCCCTTGAGAGACGCCCCCTGACGATCTTCGGTGACGGCCTGCAGACGCGATCTTTCTGCTACGTCTCCGATCTGATCGGTGGATTGATGCGTCTGATGGATATCGATCCCAATCCGGGCAAGCCGATCAATCTGGGCAATCCTGGAGAATTCACCATCATGCGACTGGCGGCATTGGTGAAGGCGATGACCGGCACCAAATCGGAGATGACGTTTCTGCCGCTGCCGCAAGACGATCCTCGACGCCGGCAGCCAGACATCTCGCGCGCAAAAGCGCTTCTCGGCTGGGTGCCGAGAGTGCCTCTCAACGAGGGGCTCGCGCAGACGATCGACTATTTCGCGTCGCTTGAGGGCGGACCGATCGGCGGTGAAATAGCAGGTCGCGCCACAAGGGCGATGCCCACGTCAGGCGGGCTGCAGAACCTCCCTGCCTGACGGCGGACCGCGGTCGTTTCGATATCCTGCGAAACATCCGCTCAGGCTTTCAGACATGGAGGACGTCCTCATGCAACCCAAGCGATCCTCTGCCGATATCGACAAGATGGCGGAACGGGAGACGGCTGCCTATTTGCGGCGAGCCTCGATCACCTATCTGGAGTGCTGCATCAGCCTGATGATGACGCATCTGCAGCGGGAAGAAGTGGTCACTATTCTCGAGCAGGAAGCAGACATGCTGCGAAGGCTGGATTGATGGGCACTGTCATGCCCCGGCCTTGTCCAGGAACCGTCTCAGTCCTGCCTGGTACCGGTTTGCCGTCTTCGTCAGCCTTGCTTTCTCCCCTCCACTCTCGGCTTGGGCAGCCAAGCTCCACAGCCCGAGCTGGAAGGCCAGGTAGCAAGGTTCGAAATAGCCGATAAGTCCGGCGTCGACGCGGTCAGGCATACCGCCGATCAAGGTCGCCGCTTCGCTCTCCGACAAACCATATTCGGCGCAGGTGCCGGCAATGTCCCATTCTATCGGCTGGCAGCCGATCAGATCGTGTCCTCGGCAGTGGTCGACAGCATCCGTCTTGATCAGCGCGCCATCGGAACCTACCAGAAACTCCCAAGGGTGAAGCCTGCCGTCGATCTCGACCCGTTCCAGCACCTGCGGGGGCGTCGGCTTCGAGAACCAGGTTCGCAGCCTCGCCGCCTGGTTTTCGCCCAAAGCCTCGGATGCATTGTGAACGGCCATCCGCGCGAGAGCGGACAATGATGCACCCGGTTCGTGGGTTCGCAGATTGGTCGCACGCCAGGCCAGGTAGCGTGTGAGCTCCGCGACAAGTCTCTGTCTGGGCAGCGGCCGCTGATCCATCGTGGTGCCGTCGTTCCACCGCTCAACCAGGAAACCGTGGCAGAGGCCGACGACTTGCGATCCGAATCCGGCCTGATGCAACATCGTGGCGGCTCGTATCTTGCGCATCCCGGTTTCGCCGAGGCCAACAAACTTGACATACCAGCGATCTTGACCCGCGGAGGCAAGGAACTTTCGCCGCTCGGTACAGCGTGCGCTCGGTGGCCAGCGCCTGTCGTCGGTGTAATGAAAGGTCCGCCACGCGCCGCCAGATATTTCGGTCAAACGCAATTCCGGTCTGCCGACCGCCTCGGCCACCCAATCGCGCAGCGCTGGAATTCGCGTGCTTTCGGGGAAGGTGCGGTCAAACGTCAACGCCACATGTTTGCGGCAGCGTGCCCATGTCTCCCGAATGTCCTGCGACGCTTCGGCGCCCGGCTCGCCCGAATGGCTGGGGAACAGGTGAATGCAGCCCGTTTCGATCCCCAGGTCCCGCAGCCAGGTGACGACTGCGTGGATCGAACTTCCCGACAGGCCGGGACCTTCGTCGACGACAGCGAAACGAGCCGACGGCTCGTTCCTCCAGGCATCGATCAACCGTGGATCGGCCTTGACGTGCCGACGGAAAGGATGGCCGATCGGACGCAGGCTGATCGGCGCCGGCGCACCGAGCGCGGCGGCCACCATGGCCGCAAGCCCCAGGCCGATGCTTCGGATGCCGATCACGCATGTGTTCGCATCAAGACCCGATCCCTGCGCCGCGCCCAGATAGCTCTCTGGATAAAGCGCATAATGCGCGTAACCCTCGGCAGATCCGGTCAAAACCTCTGCCTTGCAATCGAGAGCGGCCAGCATCTGGAGAAGTCGCGGGGCAATGTCACCGTCCACGCCGAAACCGCTTCGCCATGACTTCGCCACCTCTGCCGCAAGCCCGACCAACAAGTTGGCGCCTTGCTGTTGCGACGGCGAATTGGTGTCGACGCCCCGGGCCTTGAAGTCGGCATCGGCGAGCCCCTGAACCAGTTCCGACACGCTGACGAACAGCCCGACCAACGCAGCATGGCGCTGGATGCCGCGAGACATACGACCGAGGCTTTGGGCCAGTTGGATCGTTGCCTCTTGAAGCTGTTGCGCACTCTCGCTTCGCTTGTGGTCGCCGTAAACGATCATCTATCGATTCCCAATGCTTGCCGTGCAGCCAACGTGGCGGGTGCAGCTTCGATCCAGGCCGCCCCATGCAATCTCTCGGCCAGCCCCGCAATTTTTCGACGGCCAAAGGAACATTCCGGCACGGTGGCGGTTCGGCGCAAGGAACTTACCTTTGAGCAGCATAGGACGGCAGTTTCGTGGGATCGAAAAAAGTTCGTGTTGGTATCGTCGGAGTCGGCAATTGCGCATCCTCCCTGGTGCAGGGCCTCTCCTATTATCGCCACGCAAAAAGCAACGAGCCGATCCCGGGGCTGATGCATGCCGACCTGGGTGGCTATCACGTCGACGACATCGAAATTGTCTGCGCGTTCGATGTCGCCAAAAGCAAGGTTGGCCGCGACGTCGCGGAGGCGATCTACGCCGCTCCGAACAACACCTTCCGCTTTGCCGAGGCACCGACGACCGGCGTTCGCGTCGAACGTGGACCGACGCTTGACGGGATCGGCAAATATTTGCGCGACGAGATCGAAGAGGCACCCGAACCGGTTGCCAATGTCAGCGAGATCCTGCGCGACAGCGGAGCCGATGTGCTGGTGTCCTACTTGCCGGTGGGTTCGGAGGAGGCGACGCGCTTCTATGCCGAATGCGCGCTCGAGGCCGGCTGCGCCTTCGTCAATTGCATACCGGTTTTCATCGCCTCGCGTCCGGAATGGCGCCGGCGCTTCGAACAACGCGGGCTGCCGCTGGTCGGCGACGACATTAAGAGCCAGGTCGGCGCGACAATCGTGCACCGGCTGCTGGCCAATCTCTTTCGCGAGCGCGGCGTGCGCATCGATCGCACCTATCAGCTGAATTTCGGCGGCAACACCGATTTTCTCAACATGCTGGAACGCGAGCGGCTGGAATCGAAGAAGATCTCCAAGACGCAATCGGTGACCAGCCAGCTCGATGTTCCCCTCGAGCCGGGCAACATTCATGTCGGACCGAGCGATCATGTGCCTTGGCTCACCGACCGAAAATGGGCCTACATCCGCGTCGAAGGAACGACCTTCGGCGGCGTGCCGCTGAATGCTGAGCTCAAGCTGGAAGTGTGGGATTCGCCAAATTCAGCCGGCGTCGTAATCGACGCGGTGCGCTGCGCCAAGCTGGCGCTCGACCGCGGCATCGCCGGCGCGCTGACAGGCCCTTGCAGCTATTTCATGAAGTCGCCTCCCGAACAGTTCACCGACGCCGCGGCCCGACAGCGCACGCTCGCCTTCATCGCCGGCAAGGACGATCCTTTGCTGGATGCCGCGGAATGACGACGACATTCTTTTTGATCCGCCATGCGGCGCACGACAATGTCGGCTCCTATCTTGCCGGGCGCATGGCCGGTGTCTGCCTCGGCGAGGCCGGCAAGGCTCAAGCCGAGCACCTTGGAGGCCGCATGGCCCGAGAGACGATCGCGGCGATTCTATGCAGCCCGCGCGAGCGCACGCAGGAGACGGCGCTGCCAATCGCTCTCGCTTGCGGTGTCGGTGAAATCGCGATCTGCGCCGAACTCGACGAGATCGACTTCGGCGACTGGTCGGGCAAGACCTTCGATGAACTGAACGAGGACGCCGGTTGGCGTGCTTGGAACGACCAGCGGCAGGAGGCCAGGACGCCCAGCGGCGAGACCATGCTGGATGTCCAGCAGCGCATCGTCTCGCTGATGAACCGCGTGCGCGAGCTGCATCAGCACCAATGCGTCGCCCTGATTAGCCACGCCGATGTGATCAAGGCCGCCGTCTGCAAGGTGCTTGGCTTACCAGTCGGCGAGTGCTTTCGCTTCGACATCGATCCCGCCTCGATCACGACGATCGCGTCGGGCGACTGGGGCTCAAAGCTTCTGCGATTGAATGAAGCTGCCTGACGAGGAAATTCCCGATGCGGATGGTCATTTTCGGTCTCACCGTTACATCTTCATGGGGGAACGGCCATGCCACGCTGTGGCGCGGGTTGATCCGCGCCCTCGCCCAGCTGGGCTGGTCCATCACCTTTTTCGAACGCGACACTCCCTATTATGCGGGGACCCGTGATCTGGATCAGCTCGACGGCGGCAACGTCGTGATCTATCCGGACTGGGAGGACATCCGCCGCGTTGCCGAGCGGGCGATGTCGCAAGCGGATGTCGTCGTCGTCACCTCCTACTGCCCTGACGCCGTTGAGGCTTCGCGCCTGGCCCAGCAGGCAAGTCGCGGGCTGCGCGTCTTCTACGATCTCGATACTCCAGTCACGCTTGCCCGCGTCGAGCACGGTGAGCGCCCGCCCTATTTCGGGCCAGAGGGTCTTGCCGACTACGACCTCGTCCTGAGCTACACCGGCGGACCGGCGCTCGAGGCGCTGAAGACGGTGCTGAGCGCGCGCCGCGTGATGCCGCTCTACGGGCATGTCGATCCGGACCGGCACCGGCCGGCAGAGAAGCGAGCCGAATTCGCCGGTGATTTGTCCTATCTCGGGACCTATGCGGCGGATCGCCAGGCCGGCGTCGAAAAGCTGCTGGTCCGCCCGGCCGTGCGCCTGCCTGATCAGCGCTTCATCATTGGCGGCGCACAATATCCGCAGGAATTCCCGTGGAGCGAGAACATCTTTTTCGTCAGGCATCTGCCGCCCGCCGATCATCCGGCGTTCTTCTCGTCGTCACGGCTGACGCTGAACGTCACCCGGGAAGCCATGGCACAAAAGGGCTGGTGCCCGTCGGGACGGCTCTTCGAAGCGGCCGCGTGTGGGGCTGCCATCGTCACCGACGCATGGCCAGGCCTCGCGGACTTCTTCGAACCCGGCCGCGAAGTCCTGCTTGCGCATGACACGGATGACGTGGTCGCCGCGCTGCAATTGCCGGAGCTCGAGCTCGACGGCATCCGAAGGCGTGCTCGCGAACGGGTCTTGAGCGAGCACACTTCCGCCAGGCGCGCAGCGGTTCTGGATAAAATTCTGGCCGATGCCTCGCAAAATCCGGTCGGCGAACCGATGAGGGAAGCAGTCTGATGTTGGGCATCGTGCCCGCTGCCGGACGTGGCAGCCGCATCCAACCGCTCGGCTTCTCGAAGGAGCTGCTGCCGGTTGGCAGCCGAATCGACGGCCAGACCGAACGTCCCTGCGCGGTAAGCGAGTATCTGGTGCGGCGCATGGTCCAGGCCGGCGTCGATAAGATTTGCTTCATCATCGGATCGGGCAAATCCGACATTCTCGAATACTATGCTGCCGGCTATGGTGAGGCGGCAGCGCTCTTTGTGGTGCAGCCCAACCCCGTCGGTCTCTGCGATGCGATTTTCCGGGCAGCGCCGCTCGTGGCGCCCGACGAGGTCGTCCTGGTCGGCCTCCCAGATACGATCTGGTTTCCCGAGGACGGGTTCTGTTATTTGCCTGACGATCAGCTTTCATTTCTACTCTTCCCGGTTGATCGCCCGGAATTCTTCGACGCCGTCGTCACCGAGGATGACGAGCGCGTTATCGAAATCCAGGTCAAGCGACAGGATGCCTCCACGAACTGGGTTTGGGGCGCGTTCAAGATGCCCGGCCAGATCCTGCATCGGCTTGCGGTACTCTGGCGCGAGCGGGAAGGCCGTGACGAATACATCGGCACATTGATCAATGCCTACCTTGCGGCCGGCGGTGTGGCCTACGGTATTAAAGCAGGGTCCGCCTATGTCGATGTCGGCACTTTCAACGGCTATCGCACAGCCCTGCGGTTGCTTGAAAACGGCGTTCCATCCGCTCATCACCAGCCCCCAACGATAATGCCCGGCGCGCATTCGCATGTACCCGTCGTTCCGGGCGAAGGAGCGTGACCATGTTGCATTCCCATGCCGAAATCCGCCGGCGCATCGACGCGCTCGGCCCGTGGTTCCACAACATGGAACTGGCCGGCGTCGAAACCGCTCCCGACCACTTTCTCGGCAATTATCCACTGATCAAATGGCGCAAATTCGCCGATGCGATACCCGCCGATCTGGCCGGCATGACTGTGCTGGATATCGGCTGCAATGCCGGTTTCTATTCGATCGAGATGAAACGGCGAGGGGCCGCCCGCGTTCTCGGCATCGATTTCGACGAGGCCTATCTGGCGCAAGCCCGCTTTGCCGCCGAGATCGCGGACTGCGAGATCGAATTCCAGAAACTGTCGGTCTACGACGTTGGTGCCCTGCGCGAGACATTCGATGTCGTGCTGTTCATGGGGGTGCTTTACCATCTGCGCCACCCCTTGCTCGCGCTCGATCTGATCCGTGAGCATGTCGCCGGTGACCTGATGATCTTTCAGTCCATGCAACGCGGCAGCAAGGATCTGCCCGAGCTGGAAGAGAACTATCATTTCTGGACGCATGACCTGTTCGACCGGCCGGAATTTCCCAAGCTGCATTTCATCGAACACCGCTATGCCGACGACCCGACCAACTGGTGGATCCCGAACCGGGCTTGCACCGAAGCAATGCTGCGCAGCGCGGGTTTCGAGATCGTTCTGCATCCCGAGCAGGAGGTCTATTTCTGCCGTGCTGCTGGCGACCCGGTCGGCGGCGCGATTTATCCGTCGAAAGGAAAGCTCCATGATTGAAGCCGCGATGATCTGGAACGAGCCCAACAACAAATCGCATTGGGACCCAGAGCTCGACCCCGATTGGAGCCGCTTTGCCAGGATGGCAGTCCTGTCGGCGGGCGCGATCGCTTCGGAGAACCCGGCTCTGACAAAAGTGCTTGGCGGCATTTCGCCGATAGACCCCGGCTTTATCACGCGCATGAAGGAATACGGCGTGCTGGACCATGTCGACGCCGTCGCGGTGCACGGCTTTCCTCTCGACTGGAACCTGTGGCAAATCCAGGAATGGCCGCAGAAGATCGGCGAGATCGCCACCGTTACCGACCTCCCCATATGGGTCAGCGAGGTCGGCGTATCGACCTTCGGGGCCGAGGAAATACAGGTCTGGGGACTCAAGCGAACGGCCGAATTGCTGCTCGGCAGTGCACCACGCATCCAGTGGTACAGCCTCTATGACCTTCCGCGTGAATGGGAAGCAACGACGCGGCATCGCGAAGCGGAGGGATCCTCCTATTATCGTCACTTCCACATGGGGCTGCTGCGCCAGGACGGCACGCCGAAGCCGGCGCTCGAAGAATTCCTGCGCTACACACCCGCAATGGGGCTGGTGCAGTGGTTTCATTTCGAGGACCCGCGACTTGACGACGCCGTCGCCTGGATGAAGCGGCTCGGCGTCACCAACATGCGCACGGGCCTTTCCTGGGCCGACAGCTTCAGGCCGAATGCATTGAACTGGTTTGATCGACAGATGGAGGCACTCGCCGATTTCGATGTCACAGTCACTTTCTGCTTCACGCCTGAACATCGCGGAATGATGCCTCACCACACCAGCCCTCCACTGGTGCCCGAGGAATTCGCCGAGTTCTGTGCAGCGATGGTCCGCCGCTACGCGCCCGGTATGACGTCCACCTCGCTCCCGACCCAGCGGGCCTCGGCTGCGTGAGGCTTTGATGCGACCAGGTCCGCGATCATTGGATGCACCGGCCGGAGTGGAAGCTCACGGGCCCGCCGCCAATTCACTGCCTCTGGCACCGTGGCTCGGCCGGCCATGACACTCACTATCCTCAATGTCGCCTATTCCCTCGCGCCCGTCGGACCGGATGCGGTCGGCGGGGCCGAACAGGTTCTGTCGATGCTCGACCGGGCACTGGTCCGCGCGGGTCATCGGTCCATCGTCGTCGGCTGTCGGGGCTCCAGCGCAAGCGGCATCCTTGTGGAAACACCGGCGGAAAGCGGCGTGCTCGACGAGGCCGCCAAGAGCCGTGCGCAACAGGCTCATCGCGTCGCGATCGCTTCTGCCCGCGCCAGCTGGCCGATCGATGTGGTTCATCTGCATGGCATCGATTTCGACGCCTATCTGCCGGACGATGGCCCGACCTTGGTGACCCTTCACCTGCCTCTGGACTGGTATCGGACCGAGGCACTGTGCCCGACGCGCAACGACCTGTGGCTTCATGCGGTTTCGGCCGCCCAAGAGAAAACAGCGCCACCAGGCGCCAGACTGGCACCGCCCATTCCGAATGGCGTCGACATAGAGGCGTTCAGCCTGCTGCAACCGAAGCGCGACTTCGCACTGCTTCTTAGCCGGATCTGCCCGGAAAAGGGCATCCACCTGGCGCTGGACGCGGCCAAGCAAGCAGGTGTGCCGCTGGTTGTCGGCGGCAAGGTCTATCCTTATGAAACGCACACACGCTACTTTCGCGAAGAAGTCCAACCTCGCCTCGATGGGCGCCGCCGCTTCCTCGGTCCGCTCGGTTTCACTGCCAAGCGGCGCTTTCTCAGCGCAGCGCGCTGTCTGGTCATTCCTAGCCTTGCCGCCGAGACCAGCTCACTTGTCGCCATGGAGGCGCTGGCCTGCGGCACACCGGTGGTCGCCTTTCCGAATGGCGCGCTTCCCGATGTGATCGAGCACGGCAGGACCGGTTTTCTCGTCAACACGGTCGACGAGATGGCCCAGGCCATCGTTGCGGCGTCCAGCCTGGACGGCGAGACATGCCGGGCGGAGGCGCGGCGACGGTTTTCGCTGGAACGGATGATCTCGTCTTATATGGACGCCTATCAAGCGCTGGCGCGATTTGGCACCGATGCCGGCCGCCTCGCCTTCACATGAGCCAACTGGTGTTGCGCAGCGAGATCATCGATGACCCGGGGCAATTCGATACCCTTGCGCCACACTGGTGGAAACTGTGGGAGCAGAGTTCCTCGGCGACGCCGTTTCAGTCTCCCGCCTGGCTGGTGCCATGGTGGCGCACATTCGCGCCCGGCGACCTGGCGACGGTCGCGGTCTGGCGCGGAGGCGATCTGATAGGGCTGGCGCCGCTCTATCTCGAGCACGGGATCGCCGGCTCGAAATTGCTTCCGGTCGGCATTTCGCTCAGCGACTATCTGGACATCCTGTGCGTTCCCGGTACCGAAGCAACGGTCGTCGCCGCTATTGCCGAAAAGATCCTTTCAGTTGAATGGTCTCAATGGACCTTGTCGGATTTGCCGGAAGGCGGCGCCGGTCTTGCGATTTCACATCCCGATCTGAAGGCAGGGCGGCCAGCCGCTCATAGCGCTTGCCCCGTGCTTGCCATTGCCGGCGACGAAACCCTTGCGGGCTGCGTGCCTTCCCGACGCAGGCGCCAGCTGCGACGGGCGCGACAGGCTGCGTCCAGACGCGGCCGGATCGCGCTGTCGTCGGCACGAGGCAATCCGCAAACCTTCCTCGATCAGTTGATCCGCCTGCATGACGCACGCTGGGCAGGACGCGGAGGTGGCTTGTTGGCCGACGTCCCCGTAGAGCAATTCCACAGGCGCTCGCTTCCCTTGCTCGACGCTCGCGGTCTGGTCAGGTGCTGGCTGTTCGCGATCAACGGAAGGACGGTCGGCGCCTATTACGGCCTTCATCATCGCGGTCGTGCCTATGCCTATCTCGGCGGCTTCGACCCTGACTATGCCGAAGAGAGCCCAGGCGCGATCCTGATCGGCCACGCGATCGCGGAGTCGATCCGCGAAGGTGCGCGCGAGTTCGACTTCCTGCGCGGTCAGGAGGCCTACAAATATGGTTGGGGCGCCATCGATAAGTGGACCATGCGCAGGGTCTGGACGCGGAGCTGACGTCATGAGTGCAACCTGGCCGGAATCCGCCCAGCGCCGGAGAGCGATTAAATTAGCCGTCGAAGACTGCATGGCGGATGGCGTTTGCGCCGAAGCCGTCGTCGCCAGGCTGGCGCTTCATCCGCAGACGGGGATCAGGGCGGGGGAGCTGGCGGAGATCGTGCTGGATATCGTTCCGTCGGATTGGCGAGATGGGGAAAGACTGCAAGAGGTAGCCGGGCTGCTTCGCCGCAAACCAGGCTCCTTTGCCACGTTGCGAGCGACAGGCGCTGCCGTTCGGCACGCTCGCGACGACAACGAGACGGATGCCGCCGTCGTCATGCGGCTGGCCTCGAGCTTCGATGCGGCGGCAGCGATTTCGGGGACAGCAAGTGTCCAGCTCGCATCGCTTGGCGATGAGGACAGGCTGTCAGCCACGACCGACGAAATCGTTGCCTGGCTCGAGGAGCAGAACTTCACCGGCACCAGCCGGAATATTCTGGACATTGGTTGCGGCATCGGCCGTTTCGAGCATGCGCTTTCCAAATCCTTCAATCGGATGGTCGGCATCGATATATCCTCGCGGATGATATCCATTGCCTCCGAGCGGTGCGTCGCGCTGCGCAACGTCGAATTGCGGCAAACCTCCGGCCTCGATTTGGCCGAATTCGATGACAGCAGTTTCGATTGCGTGCTGGCGGTCGACAGCTTTCCTTATCTGGTTTTGGCCGGCATGGCTGAGCGGCATTTCGATGAGATTGCGCGCGTTCTGAAACGGCCAGGCTGGCTGGCCGTGCTGAACTATTCCTATCGCGGATCGTTTTTTTTGGACAGCGCCGATGTCAGTCGTCTGGCGGAAGCTCACCAATTGCGGGTTGTGATCAATGGCGAGAAGCCGTTTCGGTCATGGGATGGCGACGCTTTCCTGCTTACTCGTGGCGGCGGAACATTACTGCGCGACGCCAGTTCGGACACCGAACCAGAGGCACTGAAAAATGCCCTAATCCGAAGGAGGAAATCATGACATCCGGCTGCAAAAACATTTTGATCTGGGCGGCCAGGGCAAGGGTACCGGCGCCGGCGCGATGAAACCTGACCAAAAGATCGGAGAAAACGCCGTTCTCTCCAATCGTGACAAGAAACAGCACAGCGATGAGCGCGGACTGGACGGAGTGCGATCAATATCAGGATCATGTCGCGAACCAATTGCCGAAGGATTGAACGCCGCACCGCATTCTTGGCCCGCGCCACCGCAAGGCCAGGAAATAAACCTGTGCAAGCGCCGCTGGCAACCGTGCCAGGCGGTGGACATCGGCTTGTAATGTCGGGCATTTATCACCACACATAGATTAAGGGGCCGCTGTCTATCAAGGGAACATGATGTCTCGTTCGAGCGATGATACCGTGGTAGACCCGCGTGTCGGTTTGGCGATGGATCAGGAGATACATTCTCTCCTGTCTGCGATAGAGCAGGAGAAAATTCCGGACCGGCTGATGAAGCTGGCAATAGATCTGCAAAACGCGCTGGTCGAGAAGCGTCGGCGTGACGTGAAGAACTAACTATCCGCGCCTATCACCCTCGATGTCGAGTTGACCATCAGACAGATGATTTCGCCTTTCCATCAATGTCTGCAGCGAACTCTCCCCGAGCAATTCGAGGATGTTGGCGCGGGCACGGTTCAGTCGGCTTTTGACCGTCCCTACCGCGCAACCGCATATCTCGGCCGTTTCCTCATAGCTCACTCCCAGAACGCCGATCAGCATCAGAACCTCGCGTTGATGTTCGGGTAGCTTTTGAATGGCGCCGTGAACTTCCTTGCTCTGGACGCTCCATTCCTGCGTGGCTTCCGAAATCGGTCTGGAAGATGCACAGTCGAGCAGGCCTGGCGCTTCCCGGGCGGCGATCTTGATCCGCGTGTAGTAAGTATTGCGCATAATGGTGAAGAGCCACGACTTCATGCGTGTGCCAGGTTCGAACTTCTCGATGTTGGCGAGACCCTTGGTCAGTGTCTCCTGCACCAGATCGTCGGCATCGTCGGGGACACGGCAGAAAGTACGGGCGAAAGCCCGCAGGGCCGGTATCAGCTCAACGATGGAAACTTCATTTGTTTCCTGGTCGGCCAAGATGTAGCCTCCGGATGACAATGGTCCAGCTCCGAGAAGAATGACTATATGAACGCAGCCCCTGCTAAATGCATGGAAGTTTGGTTCGTTCCTCTCGCTGGAGACAACTGTTCAGAAATTCCGCGCAGGTCGAAATAGCTGTCATTCCTCGGCGGATGCCATCTCCACAGATGACGCCTTTTTCGGTGCGCGCGCACCGGTTCTTTTTATGGGAACAAAGCCGCGCACCGCCAGTTTGATGCCCTGAGTACTTCTTTCCAGCATCAAATCGAGGATTCTGTTCATGGCCAAATCCGCCCGTCGCTCCGCTCGCCAATCGGCAAGTGGACTGGAACAGGATAGCGCGCGGGGAAACGGCGGGGAACTGCATCAGATCGCGGGGGGTGAGACGCCCACCTTGACCACGGCGCTCGGAATTCCTGTCTCCGATGATCAAAACACATTACGGGTCGGCGAACGCGGACCATCGCTGATCGAGGACTCTCATTTTCGCGAGAAGATTTTCCACTTTGACCATGAGCGCATCCCGGAAAGGGTGGTCCACGCCCGCGGCTATGGCGCCCATGGCTATTTCGAGACCTACGAGTCACTGGCCAAATACACACATGCCGATATTTTCCAGAGGGCCGGCGAAAAGACGCCAGCCTTCGTGCGGTTCTCGACGGTCGCGGGCAACAAAGGCTCGTTCGATCTCGCACGCGACGTGCGCGGCTTTGCGGTCAAACTCTATACCAAGGAGGGCAATTGGGATTTGGTCGGCAACAATATTCCGGTCTTCTTCATCCAGGACGCGATCAAGTTTCCCGATCTGATCCATGCCGCCAAACAGGAGCCGGACCGGGCCTTCCCTCAAGCCCAGACAGCGCACGATAATTTCTGGGACTTCATCAGCCTTATGCCGGAATCGATGCACATGGTGATGTGGATCATGTCGGATCGGGCGATCCCGCGCTCCTTCCGCTTCATGCAGGGCTTTGGCGTGCACACGTTCCGCTTCGTCAACGCGAAAGAGGAATCCACCTTCGTCAAATTCATCTGGAAGCCAAAGCTCGGCATGCAATCGGTGGTCTGGAACGAAGCGGTCAAGATCAATGGCGCCGATCCCGACTTTCATCGTCGCGATCTGTGGGACGCCATCCAGTCCGGCAATTTCCCGGAATGGGAGTTGACGGTGCAACTGTTCGATCAGGCATTTGCCGACAGCTTCGATTTCGACATTCTTGATGCAACAAAGATCATTCCGGAAGAGGTACTCAAACCCGTCCCGGTCGGGCGGCTGGTGCTCGACCGGATGCCGGATAATTTCTTCGCCGAGACCGAGCAGGTTGCCTTCATGACGCAGAACGTGCCGCCCGGAATCGACTTCTCCAACGATCCGCTTCTGCAGGGCCGCAACTTCTCCTACCTCGACACACAGTTGAAACGGCTGGGCAGCCCGAACTTTACCCATCTCCCGATCAATGCGCCGAAGTGCCCGTTCGCCCATTTCCAACAGGATGGGCACATGGCCATGCGCAATCCGGTCGGTCGCGCCAACTATGAACCGAATTCATGGAGGCTAGGACCGCGCGAGGATCCGCAACGCGGCTTCCGTTCCTTCGCCGTTGCCGAAGAAGGGCAGAAGGTGCGCCTGCGGGCGGAAAGCTTCGCCGATCACTACAGCCAGGCCCGGCAATTTTTCAACAGCCAGACACCACCGGAGCAACGTCACATCGCGATGGCGCTGACGTTCGAATTAAGCAAGGTCCAGGCACCCGCGATTCGCGAACGCATGGTTTCGCATCTGCTGAACATCGACGAAACCCTGGCGACCACCGTGGCTGGCAAGCTCGGCATTCGCGATATGCCCGAACCCGCGGAGGCACCCGTTCCGACGCGCGACGACCTGCCGCCGTCGCCGGCGCTCAGCATCATTGAAAACGGGCCGGACAGTTTCAAAGGCCGCAAAGTCGGCGTCTTGCTCAGCAACGGAGCCGACGCTGCACTGTTTGAACAACTCCGCTGCGCTATCGAAGCGGAAGGCGCGGTGATGGAGGTGGTTGCGCCCAAGGTGGGTGGCGTCGACGCGGCTGACGGCACCCACATCGAGGCCAGGCACATGATCGACGGCGGCCCGTCTGTCTTGTTCGACGCCGTGGTGCTGCTCCTCTCCGAGGAAGGTGCCGAGATGCTGCTCAACGAGGCGGCCGCGAAGGACTTTGTGTCCGATGCCTTCGCGCATTGCAAGTTCATCGGCTTCACACCGGCAGCCGAGCCTCTCCTGGCCAAGACGGGCGTCGCTCCCGATGCCGATGAGGGCCTGATAGGGCTTGATACCGCAGCTTCCGTGAAGACATTTGTGCAGGCCTGCCGCAAACTGCGGCTTTGGGCGCGGGAGGCGGCCGTCAAGCTTTGATGGCACGGAATGAACTGACGCCGCCGCGCGTCTGCGGCCTCGGTCACCGTCAAGCCTCAATTGGGAAGCGACCTATGATTGGCTGTCGTTCCCAGCCGCCTGTCGTCGCTGCTTTTGCAGGACCTCGTCGGTCCCGACCAGCTTCTTTGCTCGGCCCGGAATGGTGGTGGACACCACCGCGGGCGGGTCGCTTGCCGGAAAAGAATCCTCCAATCCTGCCTGCAGTTGATCCTCGAGCGTCTGAGGTTCTTCCGAGCGGCCGTGCGTTCTGCGCGTGTCCATCTTCTCCAGGGGCTGTTTCTTCTTTGGCGAATCGTTCGCTTCCCGGATCAAGGCATAAAGCTGCTCGATCGCGAATTCCTTCATCGTTTCGAAATCGGGCCGATCGTCCTTCGTCGCCTCGATCTGAACGACCATGGCCTTCTCGAACCGCTCAAGGCTTTCACCGCCACCGGCGTGGGAAAGCCGCAGCAATGCTTCGTGCAGCATTATCGGGGTGAAGTGAGCTGCCGCTTCCAGTTTGAGCTGCCGCAGACGGTCCGCAGTGGCGGCCTGGAATTTTGACATGGCGGTGTCCTCTCTCTCACAATCGTCTTAACGACGGCTGATCGCCGATGTTCCCCCACACCTGAACACACTTCGTATCCAGCGAACTATGGACCAAGCTTGGTGCCAGACCGGCCGACGCCTCCCATGATGTTGCGGTTGCTGGTCATGATGAGCGGGGGGTTCCCGGCAAGGTACCCGGCGGCCGCTTTCCAACATGTCACGATTTTCTTGTGACGAAGGAACCAACTCGGGATTCACCGGTTCGGCCCAATCCACCGGAGCTTTCCTGACAGGCCCTGCCGGAGACGCCGGGTCACGAACGCATTGAGGATCGCGCGTGAGCCGGCCAAATCGATGATGGATGCATAGGACAGCGAAATCCATCCAGGAGGGCCAGGACACCGAGGGCGTGCCATGAGCTTCGACGCACTCTTCTCGACCTCTATCCGGGAATTTCGTGACATCCGCCACAGCCATTGCGGATCATCGCCGGGACGCGCGGTCAGTCCGCACCAACGCCTGCAGGATGGTGGTTTCTCGTAGACTGTTGCTGTGAACGAAGCCGGCGGCATAGACTGCCGAGGCAACGACCACAGCCGCCGATACGCCTGCCACCCATAGAAGGCGAACGGCGCCTGCCTGACGGCCTGTCGGCTTATCTGCGCCTACTCATTCCAGTAAGAACGCCGCCCGATTAGTCGCCCCGGGGACAAGGACGACTTGGGGCGGCGCTCCGAGCCAACGGCTCATTTGTTGCAGTTCTGCATGTTCGACGTTGTCGCACCCGAGGCGGTGTTGTTGTCGATGTCGTTGCCCGCGGCATCCTTGCAGCGGTCCGCCATGCCGTTCGGCGCGGTTGTCGAATTGGTTGCGTTCGGGTCAGTGGGCGTTACCGATCCACCAGAGCCAGTGCCGGTGCCAGTGCCGGTCCCATTGCCGCCATTCATGCCACTGGAGGTGCCGGACGTCGAGCCTGAACCGTTGGATCCGGTACCGTTCGACTGAGCCATGGCCGAGGTAGCCAGAGCGGCCGCAAGCACCGTGGCGGAGAGAAGTTTTGCAATCATGGAGAATCTCCTTTGGTTGTGGTGTACTGCCTCCACCAAACCAGTCGTTCCCTGATATGTTCCGGATGAAACATGTCTTCGGCGGGATTCTTATGGTTTTTGGCGATCGATTGATGATGGTCCTCGCACCCACTACGCGTTGACGCCGGCGCCGGATCAGGGCACCAGTGGTGATGCCCAACGCGGCCGAGGCCTCAAATCAGGCGCGGCTTCAACGGCTTGTGAGTGCGCGAAATTTATGTTGCCTGGGAAACCAGGTTCCGCGGCAAACAGGACGCTACGGCGGACAAGGCGCGCGGCTTATTTTCTCAACATCGGCTCTGTTCGTGCCTGGGGCAGCCATTGAGCTTAGCCGAAGCCATTCCATTCTCTGTAAACCGACAACACCGGAGCACAGGCGTCGTCGTGACTTTCGTCCGGAAAATAAGGGACAGGCGTGACGAGTATGCCCGATTGCGGTGACCAACACCTTGCTTGGATCGGTCATCATCCGTTCATCTCGGATTTCGACGCCTATTCGCGCTTGAGGACGGGCGGCAGCTCTAGATGAAGCATCGAAGGCGATTGGGATTCGGCCTGAGGCGGGCTGATGATCAACGCCGCAGGCGATCTCAATCTATTTACCTGCGATTGGGGTTGTCCAAGCGCTCGCCCTTCTGCCTTCCTGAGACGGCAGGTCGAATAAGTTTCGAGTGTGGCGCGGCAAGCGTCGGCGGTTGCGCAATTGAGGGGGTGAGTTTCCGGTGACACTTGGGCGCCCGAAGTTGTGTCTATCTTCGGGACGTCTGTCGCGGCTTTCCCCACCGCTTCGTCAGCCCGGCGTTCAATCCTTCAAAGCGTCCCGAACCGCGTCCTTTGCCTTGCCAACCCCTTTTTGCAGGCTCCCTTCAGCCTTGTCGGCAGCTCCGTCAGCGCGAAGTTTGTCGTCGCCCGTGGCCTTTCCGACCTTATCCTTTATCTCGCCGCGCAGCTTCTTAGCTGAGCCCTTGATTTCATCCTTGTGCATGATCTTCTCCTCTTTGGTCAAAACCAAACTATGCGCTACCTGAAAAGTTCCAGAGGAGCAGGATCGGAATAGCCACGCGCTCGCGCGACAAGGAAAAGAGGCAAGTTGAGTAGTTCCGCGATCTGGCGCGGCAGATCGAAACGGTCAATTCCGAAAAGCCGTTGAATGAGGCACTTAAGAAAGTGGCGAAGGCGCCGCCGCCAAAAGGCGACAATTCGAAAAAGGCTGGTGATCGGTAATGTGACCCTACGTTATCGACAGGCTGTTAACAGGATAGAGCCTCCCTTACGGCTCGATAGCGCCTGACTTGCCGGCAAGCCGATCTAGGAGCTTGCGGGATTCCTCGATTACGCGGCGCGTCTCTTCTATGTCTGAGCGCAATTCCTCAACATGTGCAACCGCCCGTTGCTGATAGAGACGCGCGCTCACATTGAAGTAATCGTGAGGCTCCCACGGTTCCATGGCTCCAGTCTATGCCGTTGTTCAGGCGTGGCTGTCCGGCGATGATAGCGAAGCACACGACGAACGTTCCGCCTCGACATTGAAAACGATGCTCGCTCGAAAAACCGAATCGCCGCCCTCATCGCGCACCACAATCACCATTTTGTGGTGATCGCCATCTGGAAGCGCATCCCTTGTCATCTCTGCGAGGGCTCTAATCGCTTCATACCTGACAGCGGGAATGTGCTGACACCCCTTGCCCTCATAGTCGTGGAAAATGGTTCCGTTGTCATCGACGTCGAAACCATAGAGCGCCATCGCGGAACTCCAGGAGAATAGTCCGGCCTGCTCGCGAGTGACGCAGGAGTTCGCAGGCCGGACCATCTGCCGGCTTTTGAGGGACTGGCCGGTGACTGTTAGAACGTGCGCCCTAGCGGGCCTGGGCGCAATGGCATGTCCGAAGGCGTACAAATTCCGTGCCGACCTGTCATCGACAGAATCCGGTTGAGTATACAATCGCCGGCCTTAACGTCCTCTACGGATGATTAAGAAAGGTTGATTGCGACGTTGCGCAGCAGCGCAACGGATTTCCGCATTCCTTCCATCGGGGTCAGCATCATGTCCTCGTGCTCGATTGACAAGACGTCGTCGTAGCCGACCTGCTTGAGCGCGGTACAGAACTGCCGCCACCAGGTCTCACCGTGACCGTAACCGAGTGTGATGTAATTCCAGGCTCGTTCGGCATATAGGTTTGGTGGACGTGGATCCAGCGTGCCGTCGATGGCCGCGGCGATGGGCTCGATCCGTGTATCCTTGGCGTGGACATAGTAGATTGCCGAGGCGAGCGTGCGAACGGCGGCAATCGGATCCGCCCCCATCCACAGCGGGTGACTGGGATCATAGTTGGCGCCGACCGTCTCTCCGACAGCGTTACGCAGCTTGAACAAAGTCTGGACATTGTACACGGCCTGATGTCCATGCAGTTCCAGGCATAGTTTGTGAATGCCGAGGTTGTTGGAAAACGCGACGAGGTCGCGCCAGTAGGGAATTATCCGCTCTTCCCACTGGTAGCGCTGGATCTCGAGGCATTCCGGTGGCCAATCGGTGATGATCCAGTTCGGGTGAGCGTCACCTGGTCCGCCCGGCAGGCCCGACATCATGACTACACGATCGATCTCCATCAGGCCGGCCAGCCGAATGGTGTCCTGTGTCACGCCATGATGGACCTTCCCATGCGGACCCGGGTGCAGCGGATTGCCCGAGCAGTTGAGCGCTGCAATCGTCAGCCCGTGATCCCGGATCTTGGCGACGAACTCCTTGCGCGTGGCAGCGCTCGCGAGCATGGCCTGCAGATTGATGTGGGGCGCCGACGACCAGTTGCCGCAGGCGAACTCCAATGTCTGAAGTCCAAGTTCGGCCGCGGCGGCTAACATCTGGTCGAATGAGAGGTCGCCGAGGCTGTCCGTAATCATCCCGATCTTCATCTGGAAGCTCCTCCTGTCGATTGTACTAAAATCTGACGGTCTCGAACCTGCCCGACTTGGCGGAGGCAAGCGCTGCCTCGCACAGGATCATGGCCTTGCGGCCGTCGCTTGCCGTGACGTCGGGCCGTCGCCCTGTTTCGACGCAGCTGATGAAATGATCGATCTCGGCGGCATAGGACTCGGCATAGCGCTCAACGAAGAAGTAATAGGGCTTGTCGCGCGATGTCGCCTTTGCGCCTGATATCTCGACCGATGTCGGCAGTCTGTTGCCGGCCCGCAGCATCCCATCCGCGCCATGTACCTCGATGCGCTGGTCGTAGCCGTAGGCCGCCCTGACGCTGTTGTTGATGTGACATTGCCGGCCGGACGCGGTGCGCAGCACGAACATCGCGGTGTCATAGTCCCCCAGCTTGGCATATTGCGGCGCGACAAGTGACGACCCGGTCGCGAAGAGCTTGACCGGCTCCTCGCCCAACAGGTTTCGTGCCATGTCGAAGTCGTGGATGGTCATCTCCCGGAAGACGCCCCCTCCTCCAGCCAGCGCTTCCTCGGTTTCCGGTTCGGGATCCCGGCTGGTGATGATGACCTGTTCAACGGCGCCGATCTCGCCTTGCGCCAGGCGCGCCTTCAGCGCCCGAAAACTCGGGTCGAACCGACGGTTGAACCCGATCTGAAACGGCACACCTGCCTTCTCGACAGCCGCCAGGCATTGGTCCGTGCGCTCGAGATCAAGATCGATCGGCTTTTCGCAGAAGATCGCCTTGCCGTTGGCGGCCGCGGCCATGGCCAGATCCGCATGCGTTCTCGTTGCCGAAGCGATGAACACCATGCGGATCGATGGGTCATTCATCACGATCTGGGTATCGGCGATCTCGGCTCCTGTCAGGGCAGAGACCTTCGAGGCCGCCTCGGTGTTCGGATCGACGATGTAGCGCAGGCGCACGCGGGGATGGCGCGCCAGATTGCCTGCGTGCACCTGGCCGATGAGGCCCGCTCCAAATAGACAGACATCGATCATGCGTTTGATTTCCCTGAAACGCCACGTGGTGCCGAGCTGCCATGTTCGTGGCCGAGGCGACTTGATTGAGGTGGGTGGCTGCCGGGTCGCGTCGTCATTTCACGGCTCCCATGGTCAGCCCGCGAACCAGATGGCGCTGCACCAGCAGCGCGAAGAAGACGATCGGCAACGCGCCGATGACGCCGGCCGCCGACATCGAGGCCCAGTCGGTGTCAATGCGGCCGATCAGCGTGGCGGTGCCGCGCGGCATCGTCATCGCCCGGGGCGTGGCCGTCAGAGCCAGCGCGAACAGGAATTCATTGAAGGTGACCAGCACGGCAAAGATGGCGGTCGCGGCGAGGCCGGGTGCCGCCAGCGGTAAGGTGATGCGCCGGAACGCACCGAAACGGGAATCGCCGTCGACCATGGCGGCTTCCTCGAGATCCACGGGGATCTCCCGAAAGAAGCTCTCCATCATCCAGACGCAGAAGGTGATGTTGAACGCGGTGTAGGTGGCGATCAAACCCACCCAGCTGTCGAGCAGGCCGAGCTTGAGCATCAGCAGGTAGACCGGGATCAGGATGACGACCGGCGGCACGATGCGCAGCGTCAGCAGGAACAATCCGATCTTGCGCTCCATCGCGAAAGGCAGGCGAAAGCGCGCGATCGCATAGGCGCCCATCGCGCCGGCCACCAGGGCGATCGCAACGGAGAAGAACGTCACCACCAGCGAGTTGGTCAGATAGGCGCCAAACTGCTTCTGCGTGAACAGCTTGACGTAATTGTCCAGTGTCGGAACATGCGGATAAAGCGTGCCTTCCTGGGTGATTTCGCGATTGGACTTCAGCGATGTCGAGACCAGCCAGTAGATGGGCAACAGCACGATGGCCAGCACCGCGCTCATCACCCCGATGCGGGTCAGATGACTGTTCATGATGCGTCCACCCTGCGCAAAAGCCTCACGGCGCTGAAGGCCAGCGCAAGCACGACCAGTCCGATCGTGACGAAAAGTGCTGCCGCATAGCCCGTCTGCTGGAACTTGAAGGCAGTGTCGTAGCCATAGATCGAGACCAGCCGCGTCGCCTCGCCCGGTCCGCCCCGGGTGAGCACGAACACCTGGTCGAACGTGCCGAAGGCGTCGATCGTTCGAAGCACGATCGCGATCGCCAGCACGGGCCGCATCATCGGAAAGGTCAAGTCGGCAAACACCCGCCAGTTGCCGGCGCCGTCGACGCGGGCGGCCTCGAAGGGTTCGTGCGGCAGCGACTGCAGGCCGGCCAGGAGGATCAGGAACATCAATGGCGTCCATTCCCAGACATCGAGAACGACAAGGCCGAAGAAGGCCTTGACGGGGCTGCCGAGGATTTGCACCTGGCCGCCGCCCGTCCACTCAGAGATTGCCGTCAGCATACCGGCGTCGCTGGCATAGATCAGCCTGAAGACGATGGCGACGACGACCGGCGTGATCACCATCGGGATGATCAGAATCGTCCTGAGCAAGCGGATGCCACGAAATTCGCGCAGGCAGAAGAGCGCCAGGGCAAAGCCCAGGATCGCCTCGAAGGTGACCGACAGGGCGACGAATTCGATCGTCACCCAGAGCGCGTTCAGAAACTGCGGATCGCTCCATAGCTTGATGTAGTTCTGCATGCCGACATCGGCGACGACCGACCCATAGCGATAGGCCTTGGTGCTGGCGCGCAGGCCGTCCCACAAGGGATAGACGAGCACGCCGAGCACGATCAACAGGCCCGGCGCCAGCATCAGATAAGGGAGGGCGAGGTCGAGCCCCGCCCCCTGCAGACGGTATTTGCGGCTCCGCATCCCGCCATTTCCCACTAGTAGTAGCCGACCGAAGACAAGTAGTCCTTGACCTGCTTGGCGGCATTGTCCAATGCCGCGCCGCCACCCGAGCCGGCCTGCAGCGCCTTGTTGAGTTCGATGCCGAGTAGTTCCTCGACCTTGGCCCAGTCGGGCGTGCGCGGGCGCGGCAGCGCGCCGGCGTCGAGCTGCTGCAAGGCAACAGGGATCAGCCGGTTGCCTGGCTTGGCAATGCCGAAGGCGCTGCGCTTGACCGGAATGGAACCTGCTTCCGAGAGCTTGGCCTGGATGTCGGCGCTGACATACCACTTCAGGAATTCGACCGAATTGGCCTTGTTGGGCGCCGATTTCGGAATGCCGGCGATGAAGATGCCCATCTGGGCGATCGCCGCGGTCTGCTTCGGCACGATGCCGAAATCGAGCTTGCCCGCCACCTTGGTCTGTGTCGGATCGTCGGCCTTCAGCGCATTGCCGGAATACTGGATGATGGCGCCTGCTTCGCCGCCCAGGATCGCCGCACCTTCCTGGTCCGAGTCGAATTCGACGACGCCGCTCGGCGCGTTCTGCTTCATGGTGCCGACGAAGAATTCGGCGGAGGCCTTGCCTTCGGCGGAATTGAAGACCGGGTTCCATTTGTCGTCGAAGAAGGAGCCACCAAATGACAGGAAGACCGGGTACCAGCTGGTCACGATCGGATTCCCGGAAACGCCGCGGAACACGACCGGATATTTGATCTTGCCCGCTGCCACGCCTTCCTTGCCCTTGGCGATGACCTCGTCCCAGGTTTTCGGCGCGCCGCTCGTGTAGACATCGTTGCGGTAGGTCAGCGTCTGCAGATCGCCGACGAACGGCACGCAGATCAGCGTCGGCGCGGCAGTTTCAAAACCCTTCACGCGCGGCCCTTTCTGGGGCGGCCAGTAGCCCATGTCGATCATCGAGCCGATCCAATCCTTGTCGCCGCCGTCGATGCCGGCCGCGCCGAGATTCTCAAGCACATTGGCCGCGCCGAACTGCGGCACCCATGGATCGTCGAGAAGGTAGAGATCGTACTGGCCGGCGCTGTTCTTGGCGTCGGCGAACCACTTCTCCAGCGTCACGCCGTATTCATCCTCCAGGAATTCGATATCGAAGCCGGCATCCTTGGCCAGCGGGATGATCTTCTGCTTGAACGGCGTCAGGCCGCCATCGGCGAAAGCGCCGATGATCACCTTCTTGCCGGCCGCGCTCGCCGGGACGGGCAGGCCGATTGCGGTAAGGGCGGTGGTGGCAAGCGCCAGGCCAAGTCCTCCCTTGAGTACGGAGCGGCGAGTAAGTCTGCTTCTGCTGGACTGCGTCATTTCACTCTCCATCACTGTTGACCCTGTGGACGGCCGTCAGGCCGGCCGAATTGAAGAAGCATGCGTTCGACACATCAAAAGTGACCGCGATGTTGGCGCCGACCGCGCCCCTGAAGTCGCGGCCAGCGCGGACAGAGACATTGCCGCCGCCAAGGCGGACGTTGACCAACGTCTCGTTGCCCATGGGTTCGACGACATAGATCTCGCCGGGCAGTGCGTTGGGCGCGCCTGGCTCTGAAACGCTCATGTCTTCCGGCCGCAGGCCGGTCTCGACCACTTGCGCCGCGCGGCACGCCGCAAGCCGGGCGGCGGGAATCGCAACCGGAGTTCCGCCGATCGCGATGCCTTGGTCGGCCAGTATGACTGGAAGGATGTTCATCGGTGGATTGCCGACGAAGGTGGCGACGAAACGGTTGGCCGGGCGGTCGTATATGTCGGTTGGCGCCGCCATCTGCTGCAGCTCCCCGCCGTGCATCACCGCGACGAAGTCCGCCATGGTCAAGGCCTCGACCTGGTCGTGGGTGACATAGAGGGTGGTTGCGCCGAGCCGCTGGCAAAGCCGCTTGATCTCGCCGCGCATGGTCAAGCGCAACCTTGCGTCCAGGTTCGACAGCGGCTCGTCCATGAGGAAGGCCGCGGGATCGCGAACGATTGCGCGCGCTAGCGCCACGCGCTGCCTCTGGCCACCGGAGAGCTGGCGCGGCAGGCGATCAAGCAGGTGCCCGATCTCGAGAACCGCCGCGACCTCGTCGATCTTGACGCGACGCTCGGCATCCGGCATGCCGCGGATCCACAAGGGATAGCCGATGTTCTCGCCGACCGTCATTTGCGGATAGAGCGCGTAACTCTGGAAGACCATGGCGATATCGCGGTCGCGCGGCTGCAGCCGGGTAACGTCACGCTCGCCGATGAAGAGCTTGCCGGCGCTCGGCATGTCGAGACCGGCAAGGACGCGCAACGCCGTCGTCTTGCCGCAACCCGAAGGACCGAGCAGGGCCAGGAACATGTGGTCGGGGACGGCAAGGTCAAGTGAACGCAAGACGTTCAGCGCGCCATAGTTCTTGACCACACTTTGGTAAAGGACAGAACTCATTGCCGCTCCCCGGCGCGCCGTAAGTGTATCAGGTCTCCCGTTCCTTGACCTCGAAACCGGCATTGAGGGCCAGATCGCGCAGGTTGCGATAGCCCATCGTCGCATAGGTGAGCGGGTGGGCCTTGGCCGGATCCTGTTCGGCCTCGACCACCAGCCAGCCGGCATAGCCATTGTCGGCGAGCAGCCGCAAAAGCGTCAAATAGTCGATGGACCCATCTCCGGGCACGGTGAAGATGCCTTCCATCACCGCGCCCATGAAGCTCATATCCAGGGCGCGAGCGCGCTTCAGCACATCCGGTCGCACATCCTTGCAGTGCACGTGGACGACGCGGCCGACATGCCGCCGCAGCAACGTCTCGGGATCGCCGCCGGAAAACACGCAATGGCCGGTGTCATAGAGGAGGCCGACGGCTTGCCCTGAGCCGGCCATCAGCCTGCCGATCTCGTGATCCGTCTCGACGATGGTGCCCATGTGGTGGTGAAAGGCCATGCCAACGCCAAAATCGGCGAACCGTTCAGCCAGTCGCGTTATCTTGTTGCCGTAGGACTTCCACTCGTCGTCGGCAAGCTTGGGACGCTGCGAGATCGGATCGTGAATGGCGCCATGGCGGCCGCGCGACGTATCGGCGTAGACGACGTGTTTGGCGCCTAGGTCGCGCAGCAGCGTCAAATGCGGCAGGATGGCGTCGAATTCCTCCTCGACTTCCTTTTCGCAGATCCGACCATCGTACCAGCCCGAGACCAGTTCAAGGCCATGGGTCGCGAGAACCGCGGCCAGCGCCTTGCTGGCACGCGGGAACTTGCCGCCGAGTTCCGTTCCCGCGTAGCCGGCTTCGGCCGTTTCGGAAAGGCAGACCTCGAGTGGCGTATCCCCGCCGAGTTCGGGCACGTCGTCATTGCTCCAGGTAATCGGATTTATGCCTATGCGGACAGCCATCATCGTTCCTCATCGGACAGGCCGGACCAGTTGCTGGCGCGCCTCCGAAGCCACTCAGGTCGGTGAAGGCGCTTGTGGTCTGTCTGGGCCCGTTGTCCCCTCTTTCATTTAAGCGCCGATCTGTCTCCATCGCGAGAGCCAGTTCGGTGAGAAGTGAAGGTGCCAGTTTCACTTCGCGCGCCGCTCATCTAAGCTCGATCCGCTCTCATAGCGCGAGGCTTGTCCATGCAGGTATCGAGGCGAAAGCGCCAAGGCTTTCCGATGGATGCGCTGATCATCGATCGGACAATCGATGAACCCATCCATCGCCAGCTCTACAGGCAGATTGCCGCGATGATCCGTGGGCGTCGCCTGGCGCCCGGATCGGAATTGCCATCGACGCGCGCGCTGGCCGAGGATCTGGGCCTCGCCCGTAATACTATCGTCGGTGCGTATGACCAGTTGGCGACGGAAGGCTATCTTGCAAGCCGGCAGGGCGCGCGCCCGGTGGTCGTCGACCTGCCCGTGAACTCGACCGATCAAGGCAGCAAACCCGTGGCCACGGCAATCCATCGCCCGCTTTCCAGGCGTGGCGAAAGCCTGATGCAGCAACCCTTCCATCACGGATCGCCGGGACGCTTTGCCTTTCATCCGGGCATGCCGGACCCGCAAAACTTCCCGTTTGGCGTCTGGGGCAGGCTGCTCGCACGCCGGGCAACGTTTGGCGCCGACATGTTGTTCGGCACCTATCATGTGACCGGCCTGCCGGCGCTCAAGGAAGCGATTGCCGGCTACCTGATCTCGGCCAGGGGGGTGCGGTGTTCTCCCGAACAGATCGTCGTAACGACAGGGGCGCAGGCCGCGTTCGATCTGCTGGCGCGTCTGCTGCTCGATCCCGGCGACACGGTCTGGCTGGAGGAACCGGGTTATTACGCGGCCAAGGCGACCTTCACCGTCGCTGGCGCCAAAATTGTGCCGCTTGTGGTCGACCGCGATGGCTGGCAGATGAGCCAGCCCGAGATTTCACCGCGCCTGATCTATGTGACGCCCGCCTGCCAGCATCCCTTGGGGATCACGATGCGCATGGACCAGCGGCTGCGGTTGTTTGAAATCGCCGAGCGCAACAATTCCTGGATCATCGAAGATGATTTCGACGGCGAGTACAGATTTCAGGGAAGGCCGGTCCCAGCCATACAGAGCATGGATTACGCTGACCGGGTCATCTATGTCGGCACTTTTGCCAAGTTGCTGTTTCCGGCGCTCAGGCTGGGGTTCATGGTCTTGCCCGCCGCCTTGTGCGAGGGCATTCCGCATGCGCTGAGCACCACTGGGCAGTTCGCACCCCTCCTGCTGCAGGCGGCGCTGGCCGATTTCATCGATGAAGGCCACATGACCCGCCACCTCAAGCGCATGCGGCGCATCTACGCCGAGCGCCGGAAGTTTTTCTACGAATTGTGCCAGACCGAACTGGCCGATCACATGACCCTTTCGGCGGCGGAAGCCGGAATCCAGGTCGTTGCTTCGCTTCACGTAAGTTGCGACGATCGGGCGGTTGTGCAATGCGCCGACAAATTCGGTGTCAACGCATCGCCGCTTTCGAAATATTACTGGGCATCGTCCGGCAATGGTCTGGTGCTTGGCTATGCCGCCTGCAACAGGGCCGAGAGCGAAGCGGGTATCCGACGCCTGCGCCAGGCTATCGAGCACGTGCGGAGTTTGTCATGAGCCCGACTGCCTGCCATAAAGCGGTGGTTGCCCCTCGACATCGGCATCGAGCAAGCATCACCTCGAAATCCTCAGCCGTGGTTGCCGAACTTGGCTACGACTTGAGTATCATCTGAGAACCATCCTTGAGGCCGCGGGCCGATCGCGCCAAGCTGCGGCATTGCGACGGAACGGCGGCAGAGCAAATGCCGAGCGGCGGATTACGCAGCATTCTACGCCGACTTTCGGCCCTTGGAATTGGCGCTGCCCTTAATGCCCTCCTTGGCCAGGCTCTTGCGAAGCACCGAGGCCAGGTCGATGACGTTCTCTTTTGGCGCCGGCGCCGGCTTGGGCAGGGCTTTGCCTTTGCGCTTGGCGTCGATCATGGCGATCAAGGCGTCCTCATATGTGTCTTCGAACTTCGATGGATCGAACTTGGTGACCTTCTTGTCGATCAGCAGCCCGGCGATCTCAAGAAGGTCTTCGTCGTATTTGGGGCTTTCCAAGCCATTGAACACGGACTTTTCCGACGTCATCTCGTTGTGAGTGCGCAGCTCGGTCAGCAGCATCCCGTTTTGGAAGGGTTGGATCAGCACCTCCCGGCCGCGCTGGTAGAGCACCACGCAAGAGCGCGCAGCCACGCGCTTGCTGGCCATCGCGTCGCGAAGAACGCAAAAGGCTTCGAGGGAAGCGCCGTCCGCCGGGATCAGGTAATAGGGCTTTTCCAGATATCGGGTGTCGACGTCTTCGATGGCGACAAATGAATCGACCTCGAGGGTGTGGGCCGATGTCAGCTTGAGTTTCTTGATCTCGTCCGGTTCGACCTTGATGAAATGGTCCTTGTCCACCTCGTAACCCTTGACCTGGTGTTCGCTCTCAACGACATCGCCGGTCTCTTCATCCACATACGCGCTTTTGACAGGCAGGCCATCTTTACGGTTCAAAATCTTGAAATGGATTTTGGAGGCCTCGCTGGTCGCACCGACAATCTTCACGCCGCACGAAACCGACCCGACCTTCAGGAAACCCTTCCAAACTGCTCGAGGTGCCACCATGAACCTTGCTCCCTGCCTCCAGTCAGTAAGAACACACGAAACCACCACCCGTTCCGCCGGCACACCAGGGCTCCGCCACGCGGTCGCCATCGGGCTGGTTTTAGCGACAGCGGTGGCATTGCTGCCAATCACGCCGCGGGGCATGGTCCGAATGAAGTGTTATTAGGCACTCTATCAGGCAAAGGCGAAAGGCCGAGGAAGTTGGACGGCGTATGAACCTGAAGCGGCTGCGGTCGCTACGAGGCGCAGGTGAGCTCCGTGGTTCGAATGCCCTCAAAGCGCCTTCTGTTGGAATACGCTGCCATCATCGCGATGATCGAATTTGCGGTATGGCTCACGACCAGAATTGAACTGACCATAATGGTTTGACGCAGTTCAAGCAGAGGTCATCGAGCGGGTCAGCGGCCAGCTTAGGCTTTTGGTAGTCTTCTTCATAGGCATTCCGCCGGTTGGCTACTTTGTTTAGGTTATCGTGGGCGGGCTTTCTGGACCGCGTCGCCGATCGAAAGACCGAACGTATGGGCGCCCTCCTCCAGGCCGGTCTAACGATGGGGCCTTATAGATTTGGGCGGCTCGTCGCCATAACATTTAAAAGCAGCAAGCAAGCCGCCACCGATACGACGCCGACGAGAAGTTCGTTCGGGGTCAGTCCAAGAAAATGGACGAAATCAAAAGCCAACACCACTTCCATCGCGATACCGATCATGGATTTGGAAACATCGCCTGAGAGAGAACCCTTAGAGAACCCTAATGTTCCGATATTGACTCTCTGCCCCCCTGTGGGGCGCTCACGCAGAGCGATACACCGGGTGGGCTGTGGCGTAGTTTCGAGGGGATCGGCAGCTCATGGTTTCACGCCTTCGGCTTCAGCGGACACGGCTTCCAGCTCAGCCGGCGCGGGCTCATGCCATGGCCGAACTCAATCATTAACCGCTTCAGCCGCATCGCCAGAAGGTCAGTGGGCTCTGATAGGTCCAGATGACTAGGGCCGGCAACATAAATCACCCCGCCCTCGTAGTCATTGCGACCAGCATCTCGATTAGGAGCGGGTGCTTTCCAGAGAGCACACAGTCCATCACAACCATAAGTGTCTGTCAGGCAGGCCAGGGGTCATACCCGGCAAAGCGCCTGCAAAAGCAGCTGCTTGCCCGGCGGAAAGACGGCCGCCCCACCCTCGCTCCAACGCGGAAAGCGCCTCATTCACAATCGCCCTAACACCGCGCAACGGATGGTCGCGCCGCACCCGAGCCCCGAGAGCGACGTAGCTGAACAGTTCGCCCGTCTGTCCGTCCCCCTGCACGATTCACTCCGACCTCTTCATGGTCTGAGCGAATCGCGAACCTGAGACTGTGGCGAGCCCCTTTTTCGGGCAGGACGCTATGATAGTATGCTTTTGCAGCCTTGATCTAGGTGATCAGGCGGGCCTTCTGCCCACGTCAGTGGCAAGTCACTAACTCGCAACTCGGGAGAGCGCGCGATTGGTTCTGCTGCTGGTGAGGTTCTCGGCTCGTCTATTCGAATGAAGCCAGCCCGACGCTTACAATGCTATTGTTCTGTAAGCTGGCGACGATTCCAAGTCGGCGGTGTCGCCACCAGCCAGGCTCGGCAATGAGTCCCCCTCAACCCGCCGGGCCTCCTATTGTATATGCCTGACATGCTGAGTAGCTCGTACATGTCAAAGGCCCCGGTGCAGACTAAAGCGCCGGGGCTTCGTTCGTTCCATGCTGTGGAAGCGCGTTACCTCTTAATGATCCAATCGACCAAGGCACTTTCAACCCGCTCGCAGTCGGTAAACTCGTAGACGAGGCTCGTAGCCAGATTGCGCCATTCGCTTTTGGACACGCTCCCTTCCGAGACCAAATCCTTAAAGACGTTGCGCAGAATGTCCGCGTCGAACGCGGATACCCGGTGCCACTCAGCCTCTCTGACAGCCTCGTCTATGTTACGCTGGCGAAAACGCTTTAGAAGCTCATGCGACGCGGCGATTGCACGCCGGGTTTGAGCTATGTCACCACGAATTGAGGCAATGTAGGCCCTAGAGCGGTGCTGAGACTGGAAGCTGGCGTCAACCACCGCCTGCGCCAAGGCTGTACGACCTTCGATCATAGCTACCTCCCAATGGCTAAGAGTTTAGGTACCTATGTAAATCGGCTCTCCAAGCTGTTCAACGTCGGTTTGATGCGAGGAAAGCGGTGCCAGTCTGTCTATGGCTGGCTATCGTCAGGCGGATAGAGCTGTCGGGCCTCAACCGGCGACTGCCGGCAGGCAGTCCGCCCAAGACCTGCTTTAGGCTCATCGGGCATCAACGGGCACTGTATGGTTTGCGTCGAGGGTACAGA
>NZ_ML703255.1:0-40407 GCF_008520305.1 Mesorhizobium sp. SARCC-RB16n
CCTGTTTAGTGAACGAGTATCTTGTCCAGGACCCGCGTGTCCGCTCATTCTTTGGACGATCAAAGAACTCGTCAGGGACGTTTTGTTCGACGATCTGACCGCACTCCCAGAAATTCACCCTCTCGGCCACCTTTCGGCAAATTCCATTTCATGCGTGTGCCGCCTCGCTTTTGTTAGACCTGCTTGGCAGCGCGGGCGCAATGCCGGACTTGAGCACCATTCGATCATGAAGAGGGACCGCTCGATGCGACCGAGTTCTCGCAGCGCCCTGGCGAGTTGGCTCTCCTTTGGCGATGCCGAGAGCTTCTTCAGGATGGTCGACGGCACGACTGATCGCGTCGTGATCGATACTGCCAGGTGAAGCAGATCGTCCCAGTGGTCGAGAACGAGCGTGCTGCGTTTGAGAAGGGCGACGCATACCCGGCACTGTCGAACCACAGTGGAGCACCGATGAACCGGTTACGCAATCTCAAAGATCGGAAGTTCCACACGCTTGCTGATCAAGGCGAACAATCCGAAGACGTGATCGCTGACGCCGTCGGTGTAGGTGAAGTGCTTGCCGGTGGCATGAGCGACGGCCGCCGCCATGCGATTGAACGCTTGTTCCATGAGATGGGACTCAAGGGGGCGTGACTGCAACGAGCCCCGGCAACCTGCCAGGGCTCGGCGGATCGTGGACCGAGGGAAGATCCAGCCGTCCGCTGACCGCCGCTATGCGGCCTCGGCCGCTATATTGACAGCGGATTCGGCAAGCTCGGTGAGCGCAACGTCCGTTTCCTTTTCCTCGCCCAATGTCTGGTCGAGCAGGTTGACTGCCTCGGTCAAGCCGAGTTCGGAAGCCCACGTCCGGAGCGTGCCATAGCGTGAGATTTCATAATGCTCGACGGCTTGGGCGGCGGCCAGCAGGCCGGCGTCAAGCGAGGGGGAGCCCTTGTACTCCTCCATGATCTCGGCGCCTTCTTCGGTGATGCCCATGATGGCGGCGCAGGTCTTGCCGACGGGCTTCTTGTCGATCACCTCGAACACTTCCTCGAGCCGCGCGACGTGCTCCTCGGTCTGGACGCGATGCTTCTCGAAGGCCGCTTTCAGGTCACCGCTCTGCGCGGCCTTTGCCATCTTGGGCAACGTGACGAGAATCTTCTTCTCGGCGAAATAGATGTCTTTCAGCGTTTCGTAGAAAAGTTCGTTGAGGCCTTTCTTCGAGGCCGCCCTCGTCGTCGCCATGTGCGCATCTCCTGTTGGGGTCGTATCATTCTCAACACGGTCGCCCGCAAGTTGTTCCGAGCAGATTTTTGGCCGGCGAGGGCCGTGAACGATCATTTGTTATTGACGAGGTCCGCTGGCGCTTCGACTAGGCCCAGAATTGCAGAATTTCGTCCACCGGAGCGACTCGACATGGTGGAATATCTTTTGGTGAAGAGCCACGATGCTGTCATAGGCTTGGTCGGAGGTGCTGCAGATCGCATCCTCGGCCAGCACCGTCCGAAAGCCGAAATCGATGGCTCCAAGCAGGGTCTCCAGAACGCACGTGTCGGCCTCGCCTCCACTGACGACAATGGTGTCGACATCCCCCGCGGTGAGCGCGCGTTTTAACCTGCCTCCGAACCAGGGCGAATAGACCGGTTTGTCGAACTTTCGGGCCGGCGGAATGGAATCCTTCAGCTCCGGCGCCAGCTCGATGACGTCCGTCCCCGCTTTATTCGAGTATTATCTCTGCCCAGTGTTCATAATACCCGCGCCACTGGCCATGCCCGTCTCCTGCCCGTAGCGCCGGAATGAAGCGGGTGAAGATGGTTCGCCCCGGCCGCCTCAAAAGCCAAGTTCGATGAGGAACAAAACGGGATCAAAGGGGTTTCCCCCTGCGACGACAGGAGATTGCCATGGAAGACCCACGCGCGAAAACCGATGCCTCGGCCAACGTAGACAAAGACCCTGACGAATGGGTGAGCGGTGACGACCCGATGACTCCGTCCCAAGCATCCTATCTGAAAACGCTGTGTGAGCAGGCGGACGATCAGGAAAACTTTGCAGAGAACCTCAGTAAGGCAGAGGCTTCCAAGCGCATCGACGCGTTAAGGGCAAAGCTGAAACTTTAGGGCACCTGCGCAATGCACTGTCTACCCCGCACTGACCTGCCGTATCGTCGGTCCCGTGTTTCTGACGGGAAGGCCTGACTTACGGTCGGGCGAGCGGAGAAGACGCAATCTGTCCCCGAGCGATGTTCCAGGCGGATTCGACGTGCTGCCTTGCCGCGACTTCCGCTTCGTCAGGCTTGCGCGATCGGATGGCATCCATGATTTTATTCATTTCGGCGATCGCCGGCTCGCGCCTATTTGCGGAGGCGATCGTCATTGACCGCAGTTGATTGATTCGCACATTCAGTCCGCTCACGATCTCCCAGGCGACGCGCTTGTCCGCCGCCTCGAATAGCGCTTCGTAGAATTTCGTTGTCGCCCGCATCACCGCCGGGGGCTTGCCTGACGCCCACGCCTCGAACAGATCGGCCAGGGCATGCTCTAACGTGGCCAGTTGCTCGTCGGTAGCCGACAGAGCGCAGGCGCGCGCGGCGATACCTTCGAGCAGCGCCCGGAGTTCATAGATCTCGTCGGTGCGGCCGAGATCGGGCTTTGCCACTGCCGGCCCATGGCCCGGTATCATCTGCACCAGGCCCTCGGCCTCCAACTGGCGCAAAACTTCGCGCACGACAGAGCGGCTGACGCCGAGCTGATCGCAAAGCGGCCGCTCGACTAGCCTTTCGCCCGGCTGGAAATGGAAATCCATGATCGCCTCTCGCATGCGCTCCAGTGCCAGTGTTCTCAAGGTCTTGGCGCTGCGGTCGATGCGAAGCGTGTCGTCCGACATGTGAGGTCTCCTGCCTCGCCTTCATTGGCAACTCGAATTTCTTGGTCGCCGAGCATCTGGAGACCGTCAATGGCGCTTCCACCGTGCGCCTGGCCGACGGTTCGGTCGTGACCGGCGTGAAGACGACACAGGCCTTCGATCGCGGCCAGAAGACCCGCCTGATGGTGCGCCCCGAAGCCTTCCGGCTTACGCCCGGACCGGCATGCGCCGCGCTCGCCGTCGAGATCATCGATACCGCCTTCTTCGGTGACCGCAAGCGCGTCGTGGCGCGAACCGCCGGCGGCGACGAAATCGATGTCAGGCCAACGTCGGATGCGGCCGAACCGGAAGGCATCAATGCAGCCTCGCGAAGGCAGGTCTTCTTCGATCCCGCCTCTGCTTTCCTGTTTCCGGCCTGAAGGCTCCGACCGGCGATCATGTCCGGCCCGGGCCAAGTCTAAGCAAGTACGGCGGCAAGTCGCTAAGCTCGTGAAAACAATGGTCCCGATCTTTTCCGTTCGTCAGACCATACGGGATCGTACAAAAGTGCCCTCTGCCCAAAACATGTGGGCTCATTATGGCTTGGCGAAGTGGATGTACAAATTCGCTGAAGCTTTTCACCCAAATCGGCTTCAGGGCGGGATTCACTTCGGCGGTTAGCCGAGCTTTCGATCAGCCGGAGCGTCGCCGGCAAGATTTCTACACTCCGCCTCGGAGGCTTTCGTCGTTGTCCAACTCAGGATTGACTCTGGGACGCGGAATTCACTCGCATGGTGCAGACCAGTCCCGATTTCTGGAACTTCAGAGTGACGCGTCCTGACGTGCCGGACGCAAACACGCGCTCGAGGAGCTGCGTGCCGAAGCCTTTTCGCTCGATCGGTTCAACAGGTGGACCTCCGCGTTCGCGCCATTCCAGATTGAGCCAGCGATGCTGTTTTTGACCGAGAAGCTTCCACTGAATCGACACCGTGCCTGTTTCGTTCGACAGTGCTCCGTACTTTAGCGCATTCGTCGTAAGCTCATGAAAGGCCAGAGCGGCTGAAAGAGCGACGTTCGGTGGAAGCCACACAGACTCGCCGCTAATCTTGAAGCGGTCGATCGGTGCGTGTGAGCTAACTGATGTGGCAATCAGATCCTTGACGTCGGCGCCACTCCAGTTCTGCTGGATAAGCAGGTCGTTGGCCTTGGCCAGCGAGACGAGACGGCTGGAGAGGGTGCGTCCAGCTTCGGGCAAACTTGTGGCGTTGCGCAGTGTCTGGGACGCAATGGACTGAACCACGGCAAGGATATTCTTCACGCGATGGTTCAGCTCATTGGTCAACAATGTGAGCTGCTCCTCGCCGCGTTTGCGGTCCGTGATGTCGAGACTGATTTGTACGGCGCCGATAATGCTGCCGGCCGGGTTGCGAATTGGACGTGCGCTGGAAAGTAGAAAGCGCTCGACACCTGACGGCAGCGTGTAGGCGAACTCTTCATGATCCGTCAGCTGCCCGCGCATGGCGCGGCTCAGGGGGCGGTCCTCGCGGCTCACTATGTGGCCGTCCTTGACGGCCACGGTGTCGATGACGAGCTCGGGCCTGCCGAAGGACTTGTGGGCATCCGTCGGCAGGCCCATGAGTTCGGCCGCGAAGCGGTTGCGGATCACCTGAAGAGCTTTCGGATCGTATGTAAACCAGACCGCCGCCGGCGCTGTCTCCAACACCGCCTCCAGCTCGTAGCGCCGTTCGGCGATCGCACGCTCTGCGTCCACCATCGCCTGGGCAATGGCGGAAAACTCCATAACCGAAGTCGACAGGGGTTCGACGCCGCGGCCATGACCGAGCGCCTCGGCCCGTGTCGCCAGATCAGCGGTGGCCTGGGTAAATCTCTTGCCGACGAAATATCCGAGAGCAACGGAAACTAGAAGCGACAGGAGACCTATCCCGCAAATCGCGGCAAGCGAGCGCCAAAGCGGCGCCTGCGCAGCTGAAAGAGGGACGTTTGCGGTGTAGAACCAGTCAGAGTACGGGGATCTGTAGTAGCCTGCCAGCAGCGTCAGCCCTTCGAAGTTGCGGGACGTAAACGAGCCGGAGCGCCCAACTATCTTTTCCACGTACTCCGCCAATCCGCGCTTTCCGGTCCATTCGTCGTGCAACTTGGAACGTGCCACGTAGTTTCCGTCGCGATCCCCGACGCCCACGATCCATCCTTCCGGTACGGCCGGCATCAAAACATCGCGGATCCGGGCAGTCGGTACAGAAAGCGAAAGAAGCAGGTCCTCCCCCTTCGGGGCGGGCACCCGAATGGCGACAGCAACCCGGTATTCGCTTGACCCTTTGCCGGTGAAGACATCGCTGACGAAAACACCGGAACGGTTGAGTTTCTCGCGGTCAACAACAGCCATCGGTTCGACGGACGGCAAAGCGGCGCCGTAGCCGATTTCGGTGTTCACCAGCTGATTGCGGCCAAGATCGCGCAGGACAATGATCCGATCCGTCCCTTGGACAAGATTAAGAGCCTCGCGGTGGAAGGCTTGCAGATCGCCATTGGCGAGCGCGGCAGACTTGGAAAGGCCGTCGAGGATGGTTTGGAGATTTGCAAGCTCGCCTTCTACAACGAGCGACACCTGTCGAGCCGTTTGCACGGCATCCTGTTCAAAACGATATCGTTCATGCAGGGCATATTGGCCCAGCAAATAGCCGGCAAACAGCCAGACCGGGACTACGGCGGCGGCGATCAAACCAAGCAGGTGCGATCGAACTGATCGACGAGGCAAGTCCATATCCCGTGCCGCCTCAGGAATGCTCAACCATAGTCAGCGGGCCAGGAACAGCAAGCGTTAGTTCGAGCGAATATAGTGCCGTTGCACCTTGTTGACCTCGTTGGCGAAGCGGGCGCTGCCGGCTCGTTTGCCCTTTTGCACGGGACCATCGCGGTCCAGCCCGGAACCGGTCCGCCTTTGCTCTTCGTTTCGGAAAGCCCGGATTGCGGTAGTCGAGTTGTCGCTGCCGAACCAGGCCGGAAGGAAGGGCGGTGCCGTTGATCAGGCGCTGACACATTGCCCGGTGTAGGACCCGGGTTCTTCATCGCGAGAGCGCGACGTTGGGCACTTCAGCTACGATCCTTACCCCTTGATCGGACCACTCGCGGCGTAGTGAACCCTGAAGCTGTCGCCGGATCGTAGCTTCGGTCATAGCGTCCCAAATCCTTTGCGCCGAGCCGTCAGTGGGGGTGGTCCCCCGGTCTCCTCCCAAACGAGGACGAAGCCACCGTTTTGCGGGCTGAGCTGCCAACTGATTTGTACCTGACCCGTCTCTTTTGAGAGCGAGCCGTGGGAAGCCGCATTGACTGCCAGTTCGTGAATGAACAGCGCCAATGGCTGAACAGAATGTGCTGCCAGCAGGACTTCGGGACCGGCCAGCAGAGCGCGAGCCGCTCCATATGGCTCAATCTGAGATGAGATTGTTTCCCGCAATGGAATCTCGTGCCAGGCCCGCTTTGACAATAAGCCATGCGCCCGAGCCAGGACCTGTATGCGCCTCTGGACAGAGGCGGCATATAGCGCGGCATCGTCAGAGATCGTCAATCGTACGATGCTGTCGACAAGCGCAAGTACATTGTTGGCCCGATGGTCCACCTCCAGAAGCAGCCTATGCTCTGACGCTTCCAGGCTCTCGATCCTGCGATAATCCGTGCGATCAATCTGCGAGGCGAAATGGTAAACCAGACGGCCATCGTCGTCGTGGATTGGACTGAGGTGCAGCTGATTCCAGAACGCCGATCCGTCCTTTCGGTAGTTTAGCAACTCGACATTGACCGCACGGTCCTCCCGCAATCCTGCTCGGATTTCGGCGATCGCCGCAGGGGCGGTCGCGGCGCCTTGAAGAAACCGGCAGTTCCGTCCGAGAACTTCATTTGCCTCGTAGCCCGTGAGGTTCAGAAAAGCTTGGTTCGCTAGCACGATCGGAAAATCTTTCTGCGTGGCGTCAGTCACCACCATTGGCATTCGGGTTCGTTGGAAGGCTATGGCAGCTAATTCCTTGAGATCAGGCATAGCACGATCGGTGACGGCGGCCGGGGTATCACCGTGGAGACCGGATGTGCCTTCGTTGTCCATCGATGGTTTCCTGAGCTGAGATAAGCCGAGGAACAACGTCGATGAGACTAAAACGTTTCCCTTCGAGATATTCAGTATACGTCCGCCTCCAATCATAGCCAAATACCTCGATGTGGTCCCGTCCGGGAGACACCCCAACCAGCAATAGCAATTCGAATGCACCAATCAAACGGTTGTGAGCAGGCATGGCGACTTCTCCGAAGCCGGCCTTCTGCGCGCAGCGAGGAACTATAAATGGAGCTGCAGGTTTGGCTGAGATGCGGACATCGGTCCGACCATCCGTTAAAGGAGAGCAAGATGAAGAGAGCGATAAAAGCAACGGCAATCGCCGGGCTCCTGGTCATATGCGCATTGCCAGCAGTGGCCCAGTCAAGCGGTACGCCGGTGCCCGCAATCAAGGCACAGGATCATAGCCCCGAACGGCCGTCCGACAGCACAGGACAGTCCCAGGATTCGATGAGGGCAATGATGCGCCAGATGATGAACGAGATGATGCAGGAAAGGTCGCACGCAGATGGGTCCCAAGCCGAACGTGACGGTGGCGACCGCGGGGGCCGGGACTACAGAATGGGCCCGCGTGACCGAGACCGGATGGTCGAAGATCGCAGCCGCATTGGACCCAGAATGATGCATGGCGCAGCGATGCGAATGATGTTTGCTATCGTGGATGCCAATGGCGATGGATCGGTCTCACAGAGCGAAATCGAGGACTTTGTAGATCGCATTTTCAATGCAATAGACGAAAACGGTGACGGCCGCGTCGACATGGAGGAAATCCAAACCTTCTTCCATGGACCCGGCAATCGGGAGGCGGATTAATCTTGGGCGCTGGCCGGTTGCCAGCGGTCAGCCAAGCCTCACGCCGGAACAGGGAGGTGAACAGGGAGGTTGGCCATGCAGGCCGGGCTTGCGGTGCGTAAGTGTAAACAAAAGATAGCCCGCCCTAGTTAGCGCCCTTTTCGATCCGCCCGCAAGGAATCCGCAGGTGAGTGCGGCTCCAATCTCGGCGGTTGCGCGCTAGCACCGGCCGAACGAACATCGCGCCCGCTCCAGCCGTTGAGAGATTTTGGGGAACGAGCATGCAACTGGTCCAGATACTCCTTCCTCGCACCGACAACGCGGGAAAGCCCTTCGCCAGGGAAGATTTCGACCGTGTAAAGGACGAGCTCGCGCTTCGCTTCGACGGAGTCACGGCGTATTTGCGGACGCCCGCGGAAGGAGTCTGGAGGCAGGGCGAGGACGAGATCGTCATCTTTGAGGTTATGACGGAAGAAGTTGATCTGCCCGAGTGGCGAAGACGACGTTCGGAGTTGGAGCGGCGATTCCGTCAGGACCAGGTTGTCATCCGCTATCTACCCATGGCTTTGGTCTAGCTTCGATTCCTCGGTCTGCGGAAAGGGTGCGGATGCCCCGCGATAGACGAGCCGACGACGCTAGGGGCGATTCCTCGGTCAGGTCTGGGGTACATTGCAAGGCAGCTGCACCAGATGACCAGGCCGACGACCGGCTGTTTCAGCGCGCCGCCGGCCCGAAAAGGCAGAGCGTTATCCACGAGCGCGGATCGTAGTCGGTGTCGGCAATGCGCCTTGGTCCGGCCGCCGTCTCTCCGGGAGTTTCCACCCTATAGACCGGCCAAGCCCGTCATAGAAGGAGCGGGTAAAATCCTCGCCCGCCCCATTGGGCAGCGGTGTGTACTTGACCAGCGCCTGTGTCGCCGGATTGCCTTCATTCTCGAAGCGCATCTTGGCATAGGCGCCCGTCACGCTCAGCGAGGCCTGGTAGGGCCGGCAGAAGGGATCTAGGTGAACGTCTTCACGATGCCGTTGACGTCGGTCTTCGGCGCGGGAAGGCCACACTGGATGCCAGAAGCGTTTACAGCCACCGTCTTGCTTTCGATCCGGATTGCAACACACTCGATGATGAAGACCAGCATTGATCATCTGCCGGAGAAGAAGCAGCGAGAGACCATCGGGAATTTGGCGAACCAAGAAGCGTTGGGACAAGAACCGAACCGACGGCAAACATGAATGCCACGCGTGGCTGATATCCTTGGGGAGAAACGTGGCGCGGCAGCGATGAGCTACTGGAAGCAGACCATTGCGACCATTGCCGGGCAGATGCAGCGCGCCGGCATCGACCGAGCATCAGCCAGGAACTGCGATCGTTCCAGGATGCGCCGTGCAGCAGGAACTTTGGCGCCGAGCCGGTCAGGCCCAGCGGCCGCGAGGCAACGCGGCATTACACCGGCCTATCGCTGCGCCGCGACATGCATCGGTCAGGCCTTTGGCTGCCTGTCCGAGGCCGTCGAGCGGATGCCCGACGATCGCTTCTTGGCCGAGCACCAGGCCGCGCATGATGCGCCGCGTCCGGCGATATTGAGCGTGAGTGGTGGAAGCGCTGGCCGGAAGGTCGCGAGGATAATACAGCGTGACCCGGTTCTCGATGGTTGCCCTTGAGAACCGGGCCGCGTGGTTGCGATCAATAGTCGTTATCGCTGTCGCCATTGTCGATGACGACCGCACGGTGGTGGTGGCGGTGGATAGAACTCGTCACCACCACGGCGTCAGAACGGTGGCGGTGGCGCCAGTCACGATGGCCGTTATCGTAAAAAGCGACCTGGCCGTGATGCCGGTGGTGAAGACGCCCACCTTCGTCGTCATACATGACAACGGGACGATGGTGATAATGCCTGTGATGTGCGGAGATCACCACGTTAGCCTCGGCGGCCGAAGCGACGCTCGGAGCCCCCAGCGAAAGCGCCAAGGCGCCCAAGATCAAAGCCTTCATTTTGATGCTCCTATTATTTGCCTGAAACTCGTCCCTTCCCAAAAGAAACGACCAGCGGTTGTCTTTGTTCCTGTCTTGAGGCGGCGATCCATGGCAGCTCGCCTAGAGCCGAAGTCACATTCCGAGCGTTTGACCTGCATCCAGGTGAAGGAAAGCCGCCGAGGAATTGCTGCGAACTGCGTCCTGGAAGGCGTCGACGGCCGAGCCGTGCGTCACATCGACCAAGAGGGCCGCGGCGCGCTCAACCTCGTCGGCGGCGCGTTCAATGCGCTCAAGACGCTTCGCCAGGCTCTCATGCAGCGTCGCAAGCCGGGCGGCTCGGTGGAGATCGGCGCGCTCTTCGTAGTTCGAGTCAAGTGGTTCGAACAGCATCGTCATGGTAGCGGCTCCTCAACGCACGATTGTGGGTGGAGCGATTTTCAGCAGACGCCGATGGGCGGCTTTCGCGCGCCTGCCCGGCTCGTATGCGGCTGCAAAGGGCAAGGCTGATCGCAATCCCGTGATTGTCGTCGAGCATCGTCTTTGCCTGCTTGACGGAGAGCTCGGCTCGCTTGACGCGCTGCCTGGCCGCCGCCATTTCCAGAACTATAAGGTCAACCATTTTTCGGCACCCTTTCGGTTTGCCGTCCCTTCGCAGGATCAACAAGTGCCGGCAGCATTGGTTCCTGCGGCGCTGCCACGGCGGAGCGGTCGAGAGCCACCAGGAGCACTTGCATCCTTGCGGGGTTCCCGCAGAATTAGTTTGGGTAAGGTGCCTATGATCATCGGCCAATCTGGAACTGCGCACTGCGCGATAGACTGGTCGAAGCTGCCAAGGGCGACGACGCTGCGCTCGAGGCAGGTGGTGGCGTTGAGCAACCGGGCAACCTCGTCGGCTCAGCACCAAGGGCAGGATACGCCGTGTCCGGTGAACGCCCAAGGAATGTCGAAGACCATCGTTCTACTGCATGGTTTCGGCGGTTGCCAGCATGTCTGGCGCGAGGTGATTTCCTCCCTTTCGACTTCCGCTCGCACGCTGGCCTATGATCTTCCGGGGCACGGGCTGTCGCTCGATTTCACCGGTGCCGGCCCGGCCAAGGTGGCGGCAAGGGCCGTCCTGGCCGATCTCACCGCGCGATCGGTGAAACGCGTTCATCTGGTCGGCCATTCGATGGGCGGCGCGGTGGCGGCCAAAGAGCACCTTGGCCCGGCTTCCCTCTAAGAATGAAGCAGCCGAAGGAGCCACAAGGGCAACCCTCAACGTCAAGACCCAAGGAGAGTTCTCGCTCATCTGGTCACGCCGCACCGCCGAGTGAAATCAGCACTAAGAAGCCCCGGCGCGCCGCGCCGGGGCTTCACCATGCTCAGTCCGCCGTCCGATCGTAATCAGTCCGATGAGGCATTCTAGGCCTTAACAGCAGCTTTGCGCGTTTTCTTGACCGGCGACTTTGCAGCCGCCGAGGTTACGGTCGCGGCAGCAGCGCGAGGTGCCCCGTTGGCTGCTTCTGGCGCCGCAGCCTTGCGTCCGAGCCCGGATGCTTTTGCCAGAACTGAGCGTGCGGCCGCGTAGTTCGGCGCCACCATCGGATAGTCTGCCGGCAGGCTCCACTTCTGCCGATATTCCTCGGGGCTCAGATTGTAGTGGACTCCGATATGGCGTTTCAGAGATTTGAACTTTTTTCCGTCTTCCAGGCAGATGATGTAATCCGGCGTCACCGACTTCCTGATCGACACCGCCGGCTCCTGCTTGACCACGGATACCGCCACTGGCCTGCCTATCCCTTGCAGAGCGGCATGAATATCGCTGATCAGCTTCGGCAACTCGCCGACCGGCAGTGGATTGTTCGACACATAGGCGGAGACGATATCGGCAGCGATCGATACCATATCCGTTTGGCCGCCTTGTTCGGCTGAAATGGTCATGCAGTTTTCCTTTTTGTCTTTTCGGACGCCTAAAGACGTGTGATTTACCCGTTCCGCCAATTTGGCAAATAGTCCGTTTCCTTTCTACAATCCACTCCTCTCGCCAATATTATACGTCTAGCTTCGCTTTCATCGCTCTGATCGACTGCGGATAACCTTGCCGATCCATTGGGAAGCGAGGAACTTCCCCTCGCTTCCCCGCCATTGCCGCCTGTGCAGAGCAAGGCCGCCGGCTCGCAAAGCGGCCGACCAATCGGCAAACATCGCAATCAATCCCATCCGCTCCGCTCGACCGTGCAGCCTGGCTCCGCGCGCCGGCAATGGCCCCCATCACTCCCGCGCGCTCACGCGCCCCCGGAAGGCATGCCGCAGGAATGCATTCGCGAAGCTGTAATGGTCGAAGGGCGAAATAGCGCGAAAGAAGAACTGCTGGTCGACATCGCACATGAGCTTGCCAAGGCGCGCCCTGACCTGCTCGATCCCAAGCGGCTCGAGGTTCACCGGAGTCGAGGCGCGAACCGCGCTTGAGGAGGATGTGGGCGAAGCCAGATTTCGAAGCGTCGGCCGATTTCCTGCCTCGGCCTTGGTCGCCGGGAGCCGATCGCGCCTGGATAGTCGGCTGGCTACCTTGGGATGAACTGATCGCCGGATTGCTCGCCTATGTGCCCGCCCTGGGTGCGGCGCGAGAACCGCCCAGTGCCGAAGGCTATGCGAAGTATTGGGGTGAAATCACGTGCTTGGAAGTTGAGGCCAGGACAGGCAATCCAGACGGCACGATGGCCAGCAAAACTGCGTTTCCCTAGCCGAGCGCTGCGCGCTTCCGCCGCTCACGGGTTGTTGAAGCCGCGATTGGAACAGAGCGGCTGGGTCAAGGTTAGCGCAGTGCTCCGTCCCGCAGACGCCGCTTGGCGCTCGCTTGAAGAAAAGTTGCAGGAATGATCATGAGGACTCCGAACGTCACCCATCGTGGCCCGCTCGTCGTCATCACGGCAGCGGTGCTGGCGTGCGCAATCGCCTTCTACTACTTCGCGGCCCCGCTGACTGGGGTAACCGGAACCTCCGGAGCCATGCTTGTGCTCATCGCCAGCTTGGCGCTTGCGCTGGATGGACTCCTGTTGCGCTTCAAAGGCAATGGTGCCGTCTTCATCCTGGCCTGGGTCTTGGGCCTTCTGGGAGCACTCGGCACCTTCACCGCCGCCGCCTTTCTCCACGCTTGGTGGCTGGTGGCGGCCGTTGCCGTTGTGCTGGCCGGGCTGCTGATCACGCTGGGTTTCCGACAGACCAAGACTCAGGATACGTCACAATGAGAACTGCTATCTTGCGCCCGGCCCTGGGCTTGATCGTGTTTCTGTCGCTGGCGTTTGGCCTTCATTCCGTATCTGCCCAAAATTACAAGAATTCACCCGAGTCACAGCCGGGCGGCATAGTTAAACAGCCGAACGAGGCGAGCGGGGGCACCAGCCCTTCGACCGGGGACGCAGGCTCGCCGAAGGAAGCGACAACAGCCCCGCTACCTGCACCCAAGCCAATCCCACTGATCCCGCCACAGCCGACCTGGAACAGCTTTCACGGCCAGCTCAATGGCCAGAAGTACTCGCCGCTCACTCAGATAACCGCGGCAAACGTCGGTTCGCTGCGTAAAGCATGGGAGTTGCACACCGGCGATATGTCGGATGGTTCAGGCGAATTGCCCGCATCCGTCTGGTCCGCAACCCCCATTTTCGCCAATGATACGCTTTATATCGGGACCCCCTTCTACGGGGTGCTGGCGCTCGATCCCGGCACAGGGGCGATCAAGTGGAAGTTCGAGTCCAAAACCACCCTGAAAGCCTTGACACAGCCAGCCCTGAAGAACCGTGGCGTCGCTTACTGGGAGAGCAAGAAGCCCGTTGCGGGCGAGGGCTGTCAGAAGATCGTCTATCTCGGCACCATGGACGCGCACCTCTTCGCGCTGGACGCCGACACCGGACAGCTCTGCAAAAAATTCGGCTCGGGTGGGGTGCTCGATGTAAACCAATGGAACGACATCAACGCCAAGTACCCGCTATCGCTTTTGCAGCCTCCCACCGTGGCGGGAAACCATGTCATCATCGGCTGGGCCGGTAAGGATTGGGCCTATGCCGAGGCTCCTCCCGGCACGGTCTTCTCGCTGGATCCGCAGACGGGCGCGCGACAGTGGACGTTTTCGTCGCTGCCGGCGCAGATCGCAAAACGTACCGGCACCGCCAATGTCTGGACGGCAATGTCCGTGGACGAAGGGCTCGGCCTTGTGTACCTGCCCGTCTCCAGCCCATCGCCGAATTACTGGGGCGGCAACCGTGCCAGCCCGATACCGCTGGCGACGTCCACCACCGCACTGGATCTCGAAACTGGCAAGGTCGTCTGGTCGCGACAGTGGGTCCATCACGACATCTGGGATTACGACATCAACTCGGCGCCCACGCTTATGGACATCACGGTGGCAGGCAAACAAGTTCCTGCCCTGATGCAGGCGACGAAGATGGGCTTTCTGTTCGTGGTTGACCGGCGCACCGGAAAAGACGTCTGGCCGATCGATGAACGCCCTGTACCTGGCGGCGACGGCACCGTCCAGGGGGAGGTCTACGCTCCCACGCAACCGTTCCCGACCAAACCCGCACCGCTGCTGGACCAGTCCAAAAAGCCAGCAATCTGGCGAATAGCTGATGTCGTCGGGCTGGGCGAGTGCTCTCGGTTATGGGACAACCTCTCCTACCGTGGCATGTACAGTCCGCCAACGCACAAAGGCGACGGCGTGCTGGCTTACCCGGACTCGGCTGGCGGAGTGCAATGGGGTGGTGTCGGTTTCGATCCAAGCACCCAAACGGCGGTGGTCAACTTCTCGCATGTTGTCCAATCCATCAAGCTCTTTCCGCGCGACGAATACCAGCGGCTCGCCGGCAATTCCGGCAATGAACAGGGCTACTATCCGCAAGAGGGCGCGCCGTACGGCATGTCGCTGCGCAACGCTCTCAACTGGCTCGGCATGCCCTGCTGGGCCCCGCCCTTCGGAGAAATCGCCGCCATCGATATGACCACCGGCGGCATCAAATGGCGCCGGCCGATGGGTGCATCGCAGAAGTGGGGCTTCTATATGCCAGAATCCCTTGGGTCCGTGACGATTGGTGGCCCCGCCGTGACGGCAGGTGGTTTGATATTCATCGGGGGTTCGATGGACGCCAAGGTGCGAGCCTATTCGCTCGCCAACGGACAGGAATTGTGGTCCGACATCGTCCAGGCGCCTGCGGTGGCCAATCCTGCGGTGTACGAGTATCGCGGCCGCGAGTACGTGGTGTTCGTCGCTGGCGGAAACACCATTCTGAAAGACCAGGTCGGCGATCAGGTTGCCGCTTATGCCCTTCCCGGGCCCTAACGACGAAACCCCACGACCGGTGAAGGACTGGTCGTGCGTCCGGTTGCTGCCGCTGTCTTGCTCCGGATTCACCATCGCCACATCCAGGACGCTACGAAGGGCTACTTCGAATGAGAATTGGGGACCGCCAAGGCGCAAACACGGCGTCGTGCATGCTGGGCAAGGGCAAAGTCGAAAGAGGTGCCTTGCAAAGATCCAATTACGCTGCGCCGGTCGTCGCCCGAGCCGCAGCCACCCTGTTCGCCGTTGCCGCCGTTCTGACCGGGTGTTCGGGAGGCGTGTTCGACCCGCAGGGACCAATCGCGGCCGGCAATACAAAGATCCTGCTCAATTCGCTGGCCGTGATGCTGGTCATCGTGATCCCCACATTGGTCGCGTTGCTCCTCATCGCCTGGAAATATCGAGCCACAAACAGTCAAGCCCGCTACGATCCCGAGTTTGTCTATTCCGGTCGCATAGAGCTGATCGTCTGGGGAATCCCGACGCTGACGATCCTCTTCCTCGGCGGGCTCATCTACTACGGATCACAACGCCTAGATCCGCGGATGCCGATAATCTCGGATAAGCCGCAGCTGAATGTGCAAGTCGTGGCGCTCGACTGGAAGTGGCTCTTCATTTATCCCGACCAGCAAGTCGCCACCGTCAACAAGCTCGTCATCCCGGCTGGCGTGCCTGTACATTTCACATTGACTTCGGCCAGCGTCATGAACGCGTTCTTCGTACCGCAGCTCGGCAGCATGATCTACGTCATGAATGGCATGCAGACGGACCTGCACCTGCAGGCTGATCATGCGGGTACCTACTATGGGCAATCGGCCCATTTCAGCGGCGACGGCTTTTCGGACATGCACTTCCAGGTGCACGCCATCCCGGCCCAGGAATTTGGCGCCTTCCTGTCCGGCTTGAAAGCAGGAACCGGCGTCTTGAACGCTGACGCCTACCTCAAGCTGGCGCAACAGGGCAGCGATGTTTCGGCGGCCACGTTTGGTCATGCACAATCAGGCCTGTTTGATGCCATAGTGCATCAGGCGCTGCCTCCCGGCCTCGGTCCAACCAGGAACAAATCCGTCAGTGAGCCGGGCATCAGGCCCAAGGCGAACCCGTCCCCCACCGGCTCGGCGAACCCAGCGCCGCAGCATCGAGAGGAGGCGCACGATGCTCGGTAAGCTCGACTGGTCCGCCATCCCGTTTGACCAGCCGATCCCGCTTGGAGCTGCATTGATCGTGTTTATTGCCGGGCTCGGTGTGCTGGGCTGGATCACGGTAAAGGGGTATTGGCCTTATCTATGGCATGACTGGATAACTTCCGTCGATCACAAGCGCATCGGCGTCATGTACATCGTGCTTGCGATGCTGATGTTACTGCGCGGCTTCGTTGACGCAATCATGATGCGTACCCAGCAGCTGCTTGCGATCCACGGACCGGGTTACCTGCCGCCCGAGCACTTCGATCAGATATTCTCGGCTCACGGGACCATCATGATCTTCTTCGCCTCGATGCCGTTCATGATCGGCCTGATGAACTTCGTTGTGCCGCTGCAGTTGGGGATCCGTGATGTCGCGTTCCCCACGCTCAACTCGGTCAGTTTCTGGCTGACGGCGACCGGCGCCCTGCTGGTCAACATTTCCTTGGTGGTCGGGGAATTCGCGCGCACCGGCTGGCTACCCTATGCACCGCTTTCGGAACTTGCATATTCGCCCGGTGTCGGTGTGGACTACTATTTATGGGCGATCCAGATATCCGGCGTCGGAACGCTTCTGACCGGCGTGAACTTGGTAACCACCATTTTGAAAATGCGTGCCCCTGGAATGGGCTATCTGCGCATGCCCATGTTCTGCTGGACATCGCTGGCCTCGAATCTCCTTATCGTGGCTGCCTTCCCGATCCTTACCGCAACGCTGGCAATGCTGACGCTCGACCGCTACCTTGGCTTTCACTTCTTCACCAATGAAGCCGGTGGGAACCAGATGATGTTCGTCAACCTCATCTGGGCCTGGGGCCATCCAGAAGTCTACATCCTGGTACTTCCGGCCTTTGGAGTATTCTCCGAAATATTCTCCACGTTCTCGTCCAAGCCGCTGTTCGGCTACCGCTCCATGGTAGCAGCGACGATGTTCATCTGTCTCGTGTCTTTCATGGTGTGGCTGCACCATTTCTTCACGATGGGCGCAGGTGCAAATGTAAATACGGCCTTCGGCATAGCCACCTCGGTTATCGCTGTCGGAACAGGGGTGAAGATCTACAACTGGCTCTTCACCATGTATGGCGGCAGAGTTCGCTTCGAAACGCCAATGCTGTGGGCGCTCGGCTTCGTCACCACTTTCACCATTGGGGGAATGACCGGCGTCCTGCTTGCCGTCCCGCCGGCCGACTACGTTCTTCACAATTCGCTGTTCCTGGTAGCGCATTTCCACAACGTGATCATCTCAGGTGTTCTCTTCGGCGCTTTCGCCGGCTTTACGTTCTGGTTCCCAAAGGCATTCGGCTTTCGCCTGTACGAGGGCTGGGGCAAGGCGGCGTTCTGGTTAACGCTCCTCGGCTTCATCCTCGTCTTCGCACCGCTTTACGCGGTTGGTCTGGAGGGCATGACGCGCCGGCTGCAGCACATTGAAGTGGATGCCTGGGTGCCCTGGATCGTCATCGCGGCGAGCGGTATTGCGGTGATGCTGGTGGGTGCGGCGTGCCAGATTGCGCAGCTCTTCCTCTCAATCAGGGACCGTGACCAGCTTCGCGACGACACTGGTGACCCCTGGGACGGGCGCTCGCTGGAGTGGTCGACACCGTCGCCACCGCCTCCGTTCAATTTTGCGCACCAGCCCCATGTCGAAAACGAAGAGCCCTATTGGAGCATGAAACAACGCGTCATCGACGGCCAAGACCCAAGGACGGACAGGCATTACGAGCCGATCGACATGCCCAAGAACACCCCAACGGGATTCGTGACGGCCTTCTTCGCGACGGTCATCGGGTTTGCACTCATCTGGCACATCTGGTGGCTGTCAATTCTCGGGTTCCTCGGCGCCTACGCCACCTTCGTGGTGTTCGCTTGGCGCGACCAGGCCGAAATCGTGATCCCCGCCGAGGAGGTAGAGCGGATCGATTGCGACCGCACGGCCGCGCAAATGGCCTGGCTGCGGCGCGGGGAGCAAGTAAGATGAATGACCACTTCGACACGATGCCCAGCGACATCACCGCTGGAAGTGCCAGACGCGATCCCTACATGCTGGGCCGTTCGAGCGGGCTGCGAGACGGTCGCTCACGACAAGAGGGGGCCACCGGACGCGGCGAGGGCGGTCCCGCGCCGAAATTTGTAACCGTCACCTACGGATTTTGGATCTTTCTCCTGTCCGACATCATTATGTTCTCGGCATTTTTCGCCTCATACGCAGTGCTCGTCAATGCAACCGATAGCGGGCCGACAGGCAAGCAACTGTTCGACCTCACGCGCGTTGCCGTTCAGACCGGGCTTTTGTTGACCTCGACTTTCACCGCAGGCATGGCCTCACTTGCGATCGAAAGACGTTCGATGCCCGGCGCACAGGCGTGGCTGGTCGTCACGGGCGTGCTTGGAGCATTGTTCCTGCTCCTCGAGGGGCAGGAATTTATTACGATGATCGGGGAGAATGCCGGTCCCACACGAAGCGCGTTCCTGTCGGCCTTCTTCGGATTGGTCGGCTGCCATGGCGTCCATGTGGGGCTTGGCGTCCTGTGGCTTGGAACCATGATGGCCCAGCTGTGGGTGAAGGGCTTTCGCGCCGACATCTTGCGCAGACTTCACTGCTTCGGCCTCTTCTGGCATGCCCTAGACATCATTTGGGTCGCGATTTTCAGCCTGGTTTACTTGCTGGGAGCATCGCAGTGACAGATAAGACCGCACCATCCGACGCGTCCACCGACACCCGCGATGCCGCCCCCGGCGAGGAGACGATCGCGCGCAACGAGCCCGCGGCTGGAGTGCCGGGATATCTGCTCGGCTACGGCCTCGCGATCCTGTTGACGGCGGGATCCTTCGTCGCCGCCAGGACGGGGCTGATCTATCAGCCCGCCGTGATTTCCGCGCTGGTCGTGCTGGCCCTCGCACAGATTGGCGTGCACCTGGTTTTCTTTTTGCATCTGACGACCGGACCAGACAACACAAACAACATTCTGGCCCTCGCCTTCGGAGTGCTGATCGTCGCCCTGATCGTGCTCGGTTCCGTTTGGATAATGGATCATCTCGACCAGAACATGCCGCCGATGAAGCCGCAACAGCTTGCCCTGCTGGCCCGTTGTCCCGCCGAACGCCTTCCGGGTGGCGTCGGCGACGGACCGTGCGGGGCCTGATGAGCGCAAGGCAGCGCCGCTGAGGCTGAAACGCTATGGGCATGCGGCGGACCCAAGGACGACAGGACGCCTCGACAGTTCGACCCGAAGAATTGCGATGAAGGAGGAACTGATGATCCCCGAATGGTTGCGTTGGGTGGCCCTGCTGTCGTTGCTAGCCGGCATCCTGTCTTCGATCTGGATTGCATTCGACGAATTCCGAAGTCCGCAGAAGATGTGGATCATGAACCTCGTTTGGCCCGTGTGTGCTCTCTTCGGATACAGCTTCGTTCTTTTCCTTTATCTGCACTCCGGCCGGCCAAGTTCGAAGGGCACGGTCGAGCGGCCAAGCGGAGGCGCAAGGAATTCAGGCTCTCACAAGCCAGTTCTTTCGCCGACCGCGATCGCAAAGGCGGCGTTACATTGCGGAGCCGGCTGCACCGTGGGCGATGTCATTGCCGAGACGCTGGCACTTGCGTTCCCAACTGTTCTTTTGTGGCTGGGCTGGAAAACCCTGTTCGGCGAGAGAACGATTTCGGTCTGGATGCTGGACTACATCTTTGCCTTCGTGCTGGGCATTGCTTTCCAATATTTCACCATCAAGCCGATGCGACAGCTGTCCGCGAAACAAGGGTTGATACAAGCGCTCAAGGCCGATGCTCTGTCGCTGACGGCATGGCAGGTCGGTATGTATGGCCTGATGGGAGTCGGGCAGTTCTTGATTTTCAAACCGGTCTTCGGGACGAAACTGGAAGCCAACACGCCTGAGTTCTGGTTCTTGATGCAACTGGCCATGCTAGCCGGCTTTGCAACCGGTTATCCCGTAAACTGGTGGCTCCTCAGAAAAGGCATAAAGGAACTGATGTAGGCGAGCGCAAGCTGCGCCCCGCACACCAAACTGAGGTGGCCATGAACGATCTCTCGATCGTCACACTGGGGATGATCCTGCTCACCGCTTCTTTGGTGGCGATGATCTCTAGACGGCTGCAACTTCCTTACAGCGTCGGGCTTGTCGCGGCAGGTGTCGCCCTTGGCTTCATGCCTGGCGTTGCCGAACTTCCCCTTAGTCGGGATCTGATTTTCACGGTATTTTTGCCACCGCTGATTTTCCAGGCGGCACTTGCGATCGAATGGCGTCATTTTCGCCTGAACCTGCCGGTCACGATCTTGCTCGCATTTCCCGGGGTCGCGATTGCGGCCGTAGTGGTTGCGGCTGGCATGCATGTGCTGCTCGGATGGACTTGGATGGGAGCCGGGTTGTTCGGCGTGTTGATAGCGGCGACCGATCCGGTGTCGGTTATCGCGGCCTTCAGGGAAATGAAGGTTCAGCCCCGCCTCGCTCTGCTTGTCGAATCGGAAAGTCTGCTCAATGACGGCGCAGCCGCGGTTGGTTTCGGCATCCTGGCCGCAATCGCGGCAGGCGCCGAAGCGACGCCCCTGAGCATTGCGGGGTCACTGTTCTGGACGGTCGCGGGTGGGACTGCTTCCGGTGCGGCCGTGGCAGCTGTGCTCCTTCTGATCGCCGGCCGGACCGAAGACCATCTTGTTGAAATAACCCTCACGACCATCGCGGCCTATGGTTCGTTTCTGCTTGCGGAGGATCTTGGCATGTCGGGCGTGCTGGCTACTCTCACCGCAGGCTTGATTGTCGGCAACGTCGGCTGGAAAGGCGCTATTTCCGCCAATGCCAGAAGTCACGTTCTGGCGTTCTGGGAGTATGCGGCTTTCCTGGCAAATTCGATCGTGTTCATCTTGATCGGCGGCCATGAAGCCCATCAGCCACTTGGGATATTCGCGGGCACCTCGGCGGTCGCTGTCATACTCGTGCTGGTTGGCCGGATATTGGCCATTTATCCTTTCTGTGCCGTGCTTGCGGCGACATCCCTGAAGGTGGATGCCAGCTACCAGCATATCTTGGTCTGGGGCGGGCTGCGCGGCGCGCTTGCTCTGGCCCTGGCGCTCGCCCTTCCTCAAACGGTCGCCGAGCGCAGCCAAATAATCGTCGTCGCATTCGCAGTCGTTGCCTTTTCCATCTTTGTCCAGGGCTTGACCATGCCGTGGCTCATCAGACGGATGGGTCTGACCGCCGAAAGCTCGGGTTCCGCAACACGCGATTCCAGCAGCCTGTAAAGGACGGGGTCTCGGGTTGTCGACTGCTAAGCGCTATCATTTCACCAGGTCTGCAAGACGGCAGCGTGCGGGGGCGCATGCCTGTCCACCATGCCGGCCTGACCAGCTCTCCTGCCGAGCAGCGGCTCGGAGGGAGGTTTTCCAGCCGCACACCCGCGGTCGCGGGACGGCCGGCTTCTAAACACCGATTTAGCGTTGCAGGAGTTCAGGCTGCGCCTTGAACGCGGCCATGTCCGGCAGGTACGAACGAGCTTTTGAACGATGACAGGTGCAAGGCCCAGGTGCCCGCAGAGCGAATGTGGTGTCACCCCTCTTGCCCTGGCGCCTAGACACTCCAGCTTTCAAGCGTTGGCCGTTGGTTAACAATACCCATACGATCACCAGCCTGCGGCTCATTGCCGACGGCCTACCAGAGACGCCCAGGGAGGGGACACCATGTCAAACAGAATGCTTCATCTGGCCGGCGCTTTGCTGGTCGGCGCGGCCTTCGCATTTTCATCAGGCGCGGCATGCTTGCGCTGCAGACGTTTCTCGACCTTGTGGCCGCTGACGCTCCCCGTCTTTGGACCGCCCCGGGCCAGAACTTCCGGGGTGTCTGGCTCCGGTGGCGGAAGCCGCCGATGAGCCTTTCATGAGCGATATCGGCGGCTTGTTGCCGATGGCGCTAGGGGGGCGGACGGTATTGTAGTCCTTACCCCATTCCTCCATTTTCAGGCGGGCGTCGTCAAGCGTCAGGAACCAGTAGGCGTAGAAGCATTAGCCGATCTCGTCCCTCGACGCGCGTGTGGTCGCAGCGCCTAGAATGCCCGAAAACTGCTTAGCGTCAGGTCGCCTGTTCTTGAACAGGGTCCGTACGTGGGGCCATCTTGTGGCGTTTCTGTCGATTGCCACCGTCGTGGTGGTGAATACGTGATGGCCCGCTATAACCAGGTGGAGGAAAAACTTGGCCATTCGTCCTCCGCCGGGGACCGGCCAACAGAGGGCGTGCCGAAACTGGCCGAACAGATGTGTCTCGGGCTTACGAAGGGCCCCACGAGGACCGAGGTCGTCAGCAGTCATATGCATGATTGACTGGTTTTGGCCAAAAGAGGCATTCCTTGCCCGGATGGAAAGCTGCCCGTTGATCTCGCCTGAGAGGACTGAGCTCGCCCCATTTGTGGAGGGACGAAAGTCGTCAAGCGACTGGCGGCCTAGGCGTAACCGATAGGCCCACGATTGAGGAACATTCCTGGCGGCATAACGTTAGGAGAACTCTGCCACCCGGTGCACTCGTGCTAATGTCGAACTTGCAACGTGAATGGCTCTACCGGGCCGATTGGCGCCATGTATCGCGGCGCGCGGTTCTTGCAGCTATTTCCTCCTTGGTCGCGGGTAGTGCGGCCGCAGCCGCCCCCTGGCAATCGCCCACTGTACGGTCTGGCGTGCTGGGATTTGGCGCAGCCGCGTGGAACTCGACATGATCCAGCGACATGGGCTGAACATTTCACACGGCGTGTTTCGCGAGAAGCGGCATCTTGCCGGCAAGCAGGCGGGCAAGACCGCACTGCTGGCGGGCAGCGTCGAAGGCATTATATCGGAATGGCTCTGCGGGACGCGCCCGCCCGGGGAAGGCGCCGGCCTCGTTTTTGTTGGGTATTCGAGGGCGGTTGGTGCACTTGAGGCTCCCGCCGCTCTCCCCGTCCGACGGCTGGCGGATTTCAATGGCAAACGGCTCGCCAATTTGGGCCAGGTCTCACTGCTGGTGGACCGCATCGTCGATCTGGAGGGCTCGTCAGCAGATCTTGTGCGCGATGCCCGCATTGCCCGGGATGACGGATCGGCTTCACTGGGTGGACCGGCTGGAGCGCAGGCAGGCGGAGCGGGATGAAGCTGGCGCTGTCGATCGTGCTGCTCCTGTTGGTCGCTGCCCCCGGCTCCGCGGCACCCCAGACGATAGTGGTCGGCTATATCGGCCAGACGCGCACGCCACCCTTGCCTTTGGGACCGCTCGATCAGCCCGTCAGCGATGACGGACTGCAGGGCGCGCGGCTGGGCATCGCCGACGACGGCGGGACGGGGCGCTTCCTGGGCCAGCATTTCGAGCTCGATCAACGCGTGCTGAAGCCAGGCGAAGCGCCCACGGTCGCAATCGCCAGCCTTGCTGCCAGAGGCGTCGCTTTCGTCGTGGCGGATCTCGATGCGGCCACGCTGAGCCAGGCAGTTGCAGCCCCCGCAGCGGACAAGATGCTGTTCTTCAACAGCCGCGCGCGCGACGATGCGCTCCGCCAGCAGGACTGTCGCAAGAACCTCCTGCATACCGTTCCAAGCCGTTCCATGCTCGCGGACGGCCTGGCGCAATATCTCGTCTGGAAGCGCTGGCAGCGCTGGTTCCTGCTCGTCGGCCCGCATCCTGCGGACCAGGCGATGGCGGCAGCCTTACGCCGTGCGGCGACACGCTTCGGCGCCGAGATCATCGTTGACAAACCGTGGACGTTCCGCCCGGCCAGTGGCCGTGCCGACACCGGACATGTCACACTGCAGACCGAGATACCGGCCGCCACGCAGGTCGGTGATTATGACGTGCTGGTCGTCGCCGACGAGGCGGACGAGTTTGGCGCCTATCTCGAAGGCCGAACCGCATTGCCGCGGCCGGTTGCCGGGACGCAGGGGCTCGTGGCGGACGGCTGGAGCGCGGTCAACGAGGAATGGGGCGCAACCCAACTTCAAGACCGGTTTCGCAAGCAAGCCGGGCGCTGGATGACAGCTTACGACTACGCAGCCTGGCTTGCCGTGCGCAGCATCGGTGAAGCGGCAACACGCCTGCGCAGCCTCGATCCTGCTGCGATCACGGCCTATTTGCGCAGCGACGACTTCCTTCTCGCCGGCTTCAAGGGACAGGGGCTGAGCTTCCGGCCGTGGGACGGCCAGATGCGACAGCCGATCCTGATAGCGGGACCGCGGCTGCTTGTCTCCAGCTCGCCGCAGCCAGGCTTCCTGCACCAGCGCACGCCCCTCGACACGCTGGGCATCGACCTGGAGGAAAGCGCATGCAGGTTGTGATCGCTTTCCTGCTGTCTCTATTCATCCTGTCCCGCCCTGCCACCGCGGAGACGATCTACGTATCGAACGAGCAGGACAACACGGTTGCGGTGGTGGATGGCGCCAGCATGAGCCTGTCCACGACCATCGATGTCGGAAGGCGCCCGCGCGGAATGGCGCTTTCGGTAGACAAGAAACGGCTCTTCGTCGCTGTTGGCGACGACAACCGGATCGACGTTGTCGATCTCGGCAACCGGCAGGTGACCGGGCAGCTCCCCTCGGGAACCGACCCCGAGTTTTTTGTCGTGCATCCCGACGGCAAACGGTTGTTCGTCGCCAATGAGAACGACAATCTGGTCTCTGTGGTCGATATCGAGTCCGCCAAAGTTATCGGAACGATCGACGTCGGCGTCGAACCCGAGGGCATGGCGGTCAGTGCCGACGGCCGCTACGTTGCCTGCACCTCGGAGACCACCAGCATGGTGCATCTCATAGATGCCGGAACGTTTGAACTTGTCGACAACCTCCTGGTCGACACCCGTCCGCGCGCCGCGGCGTTCTCCCCCGATGGAAAGCAGCTTTGGGTGTCTTCCGAAATACGCGGAACGGTGACCGTCTTCGACACTACGTCTCGTGCCGAGACTGGTAAGATCCAGTTCGAGGTTCCCGGCATCCGCCGCGAGGGCGTCCAGGCGGTCGGCATGGAAATGGCACGCGACGGCGCCACTGCCTATGTGGCGCTGGGTCCGGCCAACCGGGTGGCCGAAGTGGATACCAAGACGCTGGCGGTGCGTCGCCTCTATCTCGTCGGCCAGCGGCCGTGGCACGTGGTGCTGTCCGATGACCAGAAGCGCCTGGTCAGCGCCAATGGCAATTCCGGCGACATCTCGTTCATCGATCTGGAAAATGAGGAGGTGGTGAAGTCGGTGCCGGTGGGACGCGGCCCATGGGGAGTGGTGATCGGTCCATGAAGGCGTTGTCACTCGAAGGCCTCGGACACAGCTTCGGAGAGCGGCGGGTTCTTAATTCCGTGTCGTTCTCGGTCGCGGAAGGCGGGATGTGCATCCTGCTCGGACGCAACGGCGCCGGCAAGACGACGTTGTTCTCGCTGGTCACTGGCCTGTATCATGCCCGATCCGGCCAGATTGATGTGTTCGGCCACTCCATGCGGACCGATCCGGCCGCTGCACTTGCCCAGATGGGTGTTGTCTTCCAGCAGCAGACGCTCGACCTCGATCTCACCGCCGCCGAAAATCTGCGCTATCACGCCTCCCTGCATGGGTTGGCGGCCGGCACCAGCGAAACGAGATTGCATGAGGAACTCGAGCGGCTGGAGGTCCTCGACCGGTGCGATGAGCCGGTACGTTCGCTATCGGGCGGTCAGCGGCGACGTGTCGAGATCGCTCGAGCCCTGATGCACCGGCCGCGCATTCTGTTGCTCGACGAGCCGACGACCGGGCTCGACGTGCCTGGGCGCCGGGCGATCGAGCAGCACGTACGCGCGCTCTGCCGGGAACGAGGTATTGCTGTTGTCTGGGCGACGCATTTCCTGGAAGAGGTGTCGGCCGACGACGATCTGGTGGTGCTGCACAAGGGCAGGCTGCGCTGGGCCGGTGGTGCCGGCCGGGTGGCAACGGACCTTGCGGTCGCCAGCGTGGCCGATGCGTTCGATGTGCTGACGGATGCGGTATGAGAAAACGTCACGCGATGCGGGCACTTACAGGCATCCTGCACCGGGAGATGTTGCGAACGCTTCGGCAGCGCGGCCGGCTGCTCTCGGCGATCGTACGGCCTTTGGTCTGGCTCGCCATCTTCGCCGCCGGCTTCCGCTCGGTGCTTGGCCTGTCGATCACGCCGCCCTATCAGACCTACGTGCTCTATGAGGTCTATGTCGTCCCGGGGTTGGCCGCCATGATGCTGCTATTCCATGCCATGGCGAGCTCGCTGGCGATGGTCTACGACCGTGAGATGGGCAGCATGCGGCTGTTGCTGACGGCACCACTACCACGCTGGTACCTGCTGGCCGCGCGGCTGCTGGCGAGCGTCATAGTCGGTCTGCCGCTGGTCTATCTGTTTCTGCTGATCGCACGTCATTGGGACGTGCGGCCGCCGGTTCTAGGTTATCTCGCAGTGTTTCCGGCGCTTGTCTTGTCAGGCCTGATGCTCGGCGCGTTCGGGTTGCTGGTATCGTCCATTTCGACGCAGATGGAGAACTTCGCCGGCGTGATGAACTTTGTCATCTTCCCCACCTTCTTCGCCTCGACGGCGCTTTATCCGATATGGCGGCTCGCCGAGGCGGGGCCGGTGCTGGCAATGATTGCCGCATGGAACCCGTTCAGTTCGGCGGTCGAACTGATACGCTTCACGCTATACCTGAACTTCGATCCCGTTTCCGCTCTTGTCGTTCTCGCCTGTTTCGTCGTGTTTTTCCTCGCCGCGGTGGTCGGCTACGACCCCGGGCGTGGCCTATGGTCCCGGCGCGGCGGCGACGGCTAAATCATCTCAGAGCATAAAGGTAAGCGGCAATGTCGCGCGCCTGCTGCTCTGTGATCCTCGTCGACGGCATGGCCGTGTGCGGATTGATCTCCCTGGCCTCCCGTATCCAGCGGATCAGGTTCTCCGGATTGTTCGCCAGCACGCCGCCGATAAAGACCCGGTCGGCAAGGCTGGCGTCGAGGCGCGGACCAACCTGGCCTTGTGCCCCCGGCACGCCTGGGATTGTATGGCATCCGGAGCAGCCATTCGCCGTCATGATCGGAATGGCGCGCGCGCCCACGCCGCCGGTCGCCATCTCGGACTCGTGGAGAACACGATCGCGTCGGTCGGACCACAAGGTCGCCGCGGCGACTGCCGCGGTCAGCAGCAGGATCGCGGCGAGCGCGCCGCCGATCTTTCTGACCAGGCTGGAGCGCGCGCGTTTCCCCCCTGGGTGGCGCGCGTCCACGCCGGTAGCCACGTCCGAGTCGTGGCAAACACGATCGCGCCGGTCGGACCACAAGGTTGCTGCGGCGACTGCCGCGGTCAGCAGCAGGATCGCGGCGAGCGCGCCGCCCACCATCCTAGCCAGGCCGGAGCGCATGGCTTGCCTCCCTGATTCCGCTCTTGCTTATCCAAAGGCCGGCAAGCAGCAAGGCGGCCCCGCCATAGATCAGGCCGGCGGGAATCCACATCACCAGGCCGGCGAGCTGCTGGTCCTCGATCGGAGTCAGACCCCAGAGTGCCGCGCCAGCGGCATTCTGGGGGTACCAGAGTTTGGGCGAGAACAGCAGCAGCACACCAAGGAGACCGGTGTGCAGCGACGTTAAGAAGAGATGCATGACCGCGCTGCCATAAGCCCGCTGGCGGCCGGCACGCGGCAGAATCACCCACCAGAATAGCAAGGCCGTGCCGAGGAAGCTCGCATGCTGGGCATAGTGCAGCACGCCCTGCTGAAGTGCTGCCTCGAAGAGGACGGGGACGTGCCAGATCCAGATCGCGATACCGTGGATGACGGTTGCGTTGAGGGGGCGGCTGACAACGGACCAGACCATCCGGAAAATGTTGCCGTGCGTGAGCCTTCCCGTCCCTTGGCGGAGCGCGGCCGGCAATGCCCATATCAAGGCTGCGCCGGGGCAGGCGGCGACAAGGAGCGGCGCAGCGACCGCCATCAGCAGTTCATGCTCGATCATGTGAGCGGCAAACACCCGTTCGCCAAGCGCATGGACTGGGCTGACCAGCGCTCCGGTCAGCACGCCCCAGCCGGCGGCGAACAACAGCGCCTGTCGCGTCCGCTCGGGGCGGCCCCTGCTGCTGCGGCGCCACAGCCGGCGTGCTCCGACCGCATAGGTGAGCGCGATTGCCGCCAAAGGGACCGTGATGGGAAACGCAAGCGTCCATCCCGCTTCGGGCGCGCCGGCGCCATAGCAGACCGAAGTTGAGAAGAAGGCCTCGAAGCTCATCGCAGGCACTCGTCGAGAATGAGCGCGGCGCTGCCTTGCATGACGATGACGAGGGCAAAAAGCAAAGCCGCAAGAATGCCGAGATCGGCGACGAATTGCTCCGTGGTGCGCGCGCGCTCCGCCTTGAAAGCCGCGCCCCCCTGCCGCCTTGCCCGCCAAGAAAGCATACCGCCGAGAAGCGAAAGCAAGGCCAGCAGCAATGTGATCGGAAGCACGACTGGAACCTGGCGATTGCACTGCCAAGGAACAAGCGCGTAATTCAGCTGCGTGGAGATCGCCCAAGCCAAAGGCCCCGATAGAAGGCCACCCCAGGACGTTCCCAATCGGAGCGCGCGCATCAGCCCAGCCTCGGTACCCAGTAGATGAGCAGGTAGATCGGGATCCAGGTGAGCACCACGAAATCCCAGTAGAAGACGTTATCGCCCACGTCGCCGAAACGCCGGCCGCTATATCCATGGCGTGTGAACATCAGCACAGTCAGCACGATCGTGTCGCCCACATCGGTGATCAGATGGGTGGTGTGCAGCCCAAGCAGCACCCAAAGCAGCGAGCCGTATGCGTTTGTGTCCCAATAGATATGCAACGCCGGGAACTCGAACCAGCGCACCACGAGCGGAGCGAGGCCGAACAACGACATCACAATCATGCCGATCCGCACCGGTACGATTGCGCAATGCTCGGCGTAGCGATTGAGGATGTGGTTTGGCACAAGGCTGGCGACCAGCAACAAGGTGACGACCGTTCCTGGCCAATGGTTTGGTTCCGGGGCGCTCAGACGCCAGTTGGGCCATGACATCGCAAGGTAGAGATAGGCGCCGGCGGCCAGCGCAAAGCCCGTCCCTTCTAACGCCATGAAGCCGAGCGTACCCCACCAGGTCGGGCTGCGAGGACCACGGCCAAACGTAGGGAGGGCGGAAAGGTCGGTGACGGGCCGCTGGTTCATTCCTCGTCCTCCGGATCGCCCTTGGGCCAGAACCAGCCGACCAGCGTGAGCGCGATCGGCACGGCGCCCCACACGATCGCCCACGGCGTGAAGATCGAGTAGAGGAAAGTGGCGCCCACGGCGATCGCCGCCAACAGTGGCCAGATCGATGGCGTCGCCGATTTCTCGCGGATGTCGGGATGGGCCTCGGCCACGGTCGAGATGAGCAACTCGCGGACATCGACGCGTAGGCCGGTAGCGACCGGAAGCGTCTCTCGTTCGGCCCACAGCGGCTCGACGTTCGTCACGATTGGAATGCGCGTGAAATTATAGCTCGGAGGCGGCGAGGACGTGGCCCATTCCAGGGTGCCCGCGTCCCAGGGATTGTCCCCGGCCGGTGCCCCTTTCAATGCGCCATGGATAAGGTTGAAGGTGAACAGCACGAAGCTCAGGAAGAACAGCATCGCGCCAGCGCTGATGAACAGGTTGATGTTGCCCCAGCCAAGCTCCGCCGAATAGGTGTAGACCCTGCGCGGCATGCCCCACAGACCGACAAGATGCATCGGGAAGAAGGCCGCGTTGAAGCCGATGAAGGCCAGCCCGAAATGCCAGCGTCCTAGACGTTCGCTCATCATGCGTCCGGTTATCTTGGGGAACCAGAAATAGGCCGCGCCCAGCAGCGGGAATACCGATCCGCCGATCAGCACGTAGTGGAAGTGGGCGACGACGAAATAGGTGTCGTGCACCTGGAGGTCGAGCGGCACAGAGGCGAGCATGACGCCGGTAAGCCCGCCGATGACGAAGATGAAGAAGAAGCCGAAGACGAACAGCAGCGGCGTGCGGATCACCGGTCTGCCATCCCACAAGGTCGCCAGCCAGCAGAAGATCTGCACGCCATTGGGGATGGCGATCAGCATGCTGGACGCCGTGAAGAAGCTCGCCCCGAGCTTCGGCAATCCCGTCGCAAACATATGGTGCACCCAGAGGCCGAACGACAGGAAACCCACCGAGATCAGCGACAGGACCAGCCCGAGGTGGCCAAACGTTGGTCGCCGGGCAAAAGCAGGAATGATCGAAGAGACCATGCCTGTCGCCGGCAGGAAGATGATGTAGACCTCGGGATGGCCAAAGAACCAGAACAGATGCTGGAACAGCAGGGCGTCGCCGCCCTCGGCTGGATTGAAAATGTGGGTTCCGACAAGCCGGTCGAGGATGAGGAAGGTCGAGGTAATCATAACGGCCGGCATGGCGAAGACGACGACGAAGGAAGTGACCAGCAGTGCCCATACATAAAGCGGTATCTTGTCCAGCGACATGCCGGGCGCACGTTGCTTGAACACGGTGACGATGGTGGCGACGGCCACCGCAAGCGACGATACTTCAGTATAGGTGATCATTTGCGCCCAGACATCGGCGCGCTTGCCGGGGGAAAATTCCGGTCCGGATAGGGGCACATAGGCGAACCAGCCGACATCCGGCGCCATGTTGAGGAGGAATGAGATCCAGGCAAAGGCCCCGCCCGAGACGTAGATCCAGTAGCCGAATGCATTGAGTCGCGGGAATGCGATGTTGCGGGTGCCGACCATCAGCGGCACCAAATAGATTCCCGTTGCCTGCACGATGGGCACAGCGAACAGGAACATCATGGTGACGCCATGCATCGTGAACAGCTGGTTGTAGAGGTCCGGTCCGATCAGCCCGCGCTGCGGCCCCGAGAGTTGGACACGCATCGCGACAGCGTTCAGCCCACCAAGGCACAGAAAGATGAAGGCCGTGATCAGATAGCGCCTTGCGATGACCTTATGGTCGACGCTCGACAGGGCGCCGATGATGCCGGGCGGCGTGCGCCATGCCCGGGTGAGCCAGCGGTGGAGGCTGGCATCGTCCATGCCGGTATCGCGCGGTCCGTCAGGCTCGGGAGCCAGATCGCCTTTGCTGGCGGTCTCGCGTTTCGGCGGCAGGTCGCGTTCGCTGGTCAGATCCGCGCTGCTCATTTCAGACCCTCGAGATAGGCGACGATGGCGTTGAGTTCGTCGCCGTTGAGCTCCACCACAGGCATATGGGAACCGGGCTTCACGCCTTGCGGATCCGCTATCCAGGCGGCGAGATTGCCTCGGCTCATCGTCAAGGTGCCGGCGGCGAGCGTTCGCCGGCTGGCAATATGCGTCAGATCCGGCGCGACGGTTCCTCCCGCTGGAGTGCCCCCGATCCTGTGGCACATCACGCAGGGGCGACTGAGGAACAGGTCCTCGCCAGCCTTGGCCTCGTCGCTCGCTGGAGGGCCAGCCGGCTGCAACTGGTCGTTCCACCAGGCGTCGAACTTTGCCCTCGGTTCGGCGATGATGAAGGTGCCCATGTTCGCATGCTGCGCACCGCAGAACTCGGCGCACTGGCCCCGATATACGCCGGGCTTGTCGGCTTTGATGTCCAGCACATTAATATGGCCTGGGATGAGGTCGAGCTTGCCGGAAAGGCTCGGGACCCAGAAGGAATGGATCACGTCCGTCGAGGTCAGCAGAAGCCGTACCGGCTCCCCGGCGGGAATGTGGATCTCGTTCGCCGTGGTCAGGATGCGGCTTGGCGTGGCGTCTTCGTAGCGCACCTCCCACCACCATTGGTGGCCGGTGACGCGAATGGTGAGCGCAGCGTCGGAGCCGATCGCCGCAAGCGTCCTGTTGGCGAAGAAGCTTAGCAAGGTCAGCCCGACCACGATCGCGGCGGTCAGCCCAACGGCGATCACAACAACGCGCAACTTTCGACGATCGGCACCAGAGTCGAGCGCGAGCGGCTCGGAACGTGCGAGAGGCCGCATCAACAGCGGCGTCGCCAGGGCGATCATAACCAGGACCCAGATCACCGCGCAAAGCGCGGTGAAAAACCAGATGAGCCATGCCAGTTCGCTGGCAGCGGGGCCTTTCGGGTCGAGCGCCGACTGCCATCCCGAGCATCCCTGCAAAAATACGCAGGCCGTGCCGAACCCGGTCCACGCAAGGCGCTTCACGGTGACTTCCCCAAGGTGGCTGCATCCGGCATGCGGTTTTCCGAGGGATGCGGCATCATGTCGTCATTGCGTTGGGGCGCGGCGGATGAGGGTGCGTTGCCACTCAGCGAGCGGACGAAGGCGGCAAGCTCCCAAATCTGGTCATCGGGGATTTTGTCACGGAAGCTCGGCATCCCTTTTGGCCGCCCGTCCCGGATCGTAGCGTGGATGTTCTCAATCGAACTGCCGTAAAGCCATTTCTGGTCCATCAAGGCCGGCCCCATGCCGCCGCCGCCATTGGCATGACAGCCCGAACAGTTGAACCAGCTGAAGAGGCGCTTGCCCTCGCTGAGGTGGAAAGCATTGGCCTCGAAGCTGGCTGCCTTGTTGTCGCTGGCGGAAGGCCGCTGTCCACCGGGTTCCAATGTCGTCACAGGCATCGGCTGCTCGCCCGATCCGAGCGAGGACTGCGGGCGTGTGTCCCGCTCCTCGCGCTGGCATGCCGCAAGAGTCAGCAGCGTAAACAGGAACATAGCGGCGCCGTGCCTCATCGCACTGGGCTCCCGGGGCCATCGAGGCGCGGCACGCCATATTGTGACAGCAATGCGTCGATGTCTGCCTTGTGCCTGGCCAGCGCGCCGTTCACTTCGCCGCGCAGCGCATCGTCCTCGCGCCGAACGCCCATCGAGATGTCGTAGATCATGGGCAATTGCGGTCCGTCGATGCGAGGCGTGACCGGCGTGATGCGGAGCGGCACTTTCTGCTTGGCGGCGAAATAGCCGGCGAGCGGACCCCAGACAACGGCAAGATCGATGTCGCCGGCGGCCACCGCTTCAACGATGCGCGCCGGAGGGTTGGGTGCGGAGTAGTCGCCATAGACGGGATAGCCGACGAGATGCCCGACGATGCCGCGGCGGCCGAGCGCCTGGACGGGAGGCGAATTGACACCGTCGTCGCCGATGAGTTGCACGCCGATCCGCATATCGCGCAGCCGCGGATCGTTGAAGGACGCCACATCCGGGCCGTCCTGGCGGGTGACGAAAACATAGGAGGACCGATAATAGGGTGTGGTGGTGCGCAGCATTTCGAGATTGGCCGGCGTGCCGGGCACGAGATCGCAAAGGCCGGCCTTCAGCGTGTTGCGCACGAAGCCGCGGCGCTGTGCCCACCAGGTGTAGGTCAGCTTGGCGCCGAGATCGGCGGCAACGATCTCGGCGATCTTGTTCTCGAAGCCTTGGCCAGCGGCGTTGGAAAATGGCATGTTGTTCGGGTCGGCGCAGACCCTCAGTTCACGGGCATCGGCTCGCGCCGGCAAGAGCAGCAAGGCGAGCGCGGCCATGCCGAGCGCCAGGCGCGCGGCCCAGTGTTCAGGGCAGCCGGAACACATAAAGCGTGCCTCCCGCCGTTGTGGCGTCCTTTAAATCCTTCATCGCGTTGACGAAACCGAGGGCGGCGGTGGCGTCGCGCGGATCGAGATCGCCGGATACGATGGCGCCGGCCCAGCCGCCGACACCCGACAGGATCGCCACATATTGATGTCCGTCGGGACCTCGATATGTGATGGGCTGGCCGATGATGCCGGACCCCGTCTTGAACTGCCAAAGCAGATCCCCAGTCTTCGCGCTGACCGCCTTGAACCAACCTTCCATTGTCCCGTAGAAGACGACGTCCCCGGCGGTCACGACCGTGCCGCTCCACACCGGGAAGTTCTCCTTGAGACTCCAGGCGGGTTTCTCCGCCGCGATGTCCCAGGCGGTGAAGGCGCCCCGGTTCCCCCCGGGCCCGGGGATCATGCGCACGTTCATGCCGACATAAGGCGTGCCGGCGATGTAGTTCACCTCGACGCCTTCTTCGTCCATGCACAAATTATTATGCGGGATGTAGAGCAGCCTGGTCTTCGGCGAGAACGCAGAAGGCTGCCAATCCTTGAGTCCCGACGCGGTCGGGCAGATGTCGCGGACGACCTTGCCTGTCCCGGTCTTCTTGTCCGGGTTTTCGATCAGACGACCGCTCTTGAGATCGACACCCTTGCTGGAATTGACGGACCCGAAAGGCTTCGCCGACAAAACTTCGCCGGTGGTCCGGTCGAGGATGTAGAGATAGCCGTTGCGCTCGGGCCGGACCAGCACCTTGCGCGGCTTGCCCTGCCAGTTCATGTCGAGCAGGATCTGCTCGTTTATCCCGTCATAGTCGTGGAGGTCGTGCGGGCTCCATTGGTAGAACCATTTCGCCGCTCCGGTATCGGGATCGCGCGCGAAGATGCCTGACGTCCATTTGTTGTCGCCCGGCCGCAGATCGGGGTTCCACGGTCCAGGATTGCCGGTGCCGTGGAAGATCAGGTTGAGATCCGGATCGTAGGAAATCCAGCCCCACATGTTGCCGCCACCGATCCTCCAGGCCTCCGGGGGCCATGTCGTGACGCCAAGATCCTTGCCCTTGTCCATGTCGTAATGCGGCCTGAAGTCCGGGCCGATAAGCACGTCCTTGTCAGGCCCGGTGCCGTAGGCCGTCCAGACGACGTGACCGTCTGCGGCGTCGAGCGCCTTGACCCAGCCACGAACACCCATCTCGCCGCCTGAATTGCCGACCAGCACTTTGCCTTTCACCACCAAGGGCGCCATGGTGATGGTCTCGCCGATGTTGATGTTGCCGATATGGGCGTTCCAGATCGGCTGGCCGGTGTTCGCGTCGAGCGCGATGGTGTGCCCGTCCAGTGTGTTGAAGAAGATGCGTCCGCCTGCGAAAGCCGCGCCGCGATTGACGACATCGCAACAGGCAACCCCTTGCGCCGCAGGCTCAGGGTTGGGTTCGAACTTCCATTTCATCGGCGCACCCGGCTTGGTGAGATCGAGCGCGTAGACGATGTTGGGGAAGGGGGTCACGATGTACATCATGCCGCCGACGACCAGCGGTGCCGCTTCCTGGCCCTTATTTATCCCGGTTGAGAAGGTGAAGGCCACCTGCAGGTTCTTGACGTTGCCTTCGTTAATTTCCGTGAGCTCACTGTAACGGGTCGATGCGTAGTTCTTGGCCGGCATCGTCCATTGCCCGTCGTCGCGCGGAGCGGCGGAAGCAGGCGGCGAAATCGCCGACTCTGGCGGAGCTTCCGAAGCAGCCGTCAGCAAGGGAGTGCAAACCAACAGCAACGCCGCAGAGAAGCTCTCAAGACGTTTTCGCAAGGCCGCCGAGCGGTTGGTGCGTACCGCGTCGACGCAAGGTACTACGGACTGCGCTGTTTGCTTCATTTTGGCGTCGAACCTCCGACGCCGGAACCGAGTTCGGCCGCGACGTCGGCCTCGGTGCCCGCGCATAGCGGGTGCCCCCAGCCAGAGGCGCTTTTCCCACCGGGATCGAGATCATAGATGATGGCATCCTTGCGGTTGGGATTGACGCCCGCCGGGACCTTGTCCAGGCCGAGGGCCGCGCGAACACGCCAGGCGACATTGTGGTCGGCACAGGAGGAATCGCCACTGACGCCAAGCGCGCCGACGATCGTCTTGCCGTCGTAAAGAGCCAGGCCCCCGCCAAACACGACGACGCCGCCGATCGGCTTTCCGATCAGCGGATCGTCGGCGCTGCCGAAAGCCTTGGCATCCCCGGCATAGGCTGTCGCCTGATTAACGGGGTTGGTGGCCTGCAGCCCGAACAGCGGCCCACCAGGTTGCACGCCGGCGTAAAGGTTCGCCGTTGAGAGAGCCATGCTCGCCAGGCTGAGCCCATTAGCCGTATTCGCCTTCTCGGCCGCGATGAGCCGGCTGCCGGGCCATTGTGCATCGACGGTGGGCCCACTGAAGGCGACGGCGCAGACCGTCCCGTCGCGGGCGACGACGGCCGCCCATTCATTGGTCTCGAGGCCACCATTGGCCGGGCCACCGCTGGCCTTGACATTGGCCTTCAAGGCGGCGAGCAGCTTGTCGTGATCGGCAGGGCACGGTGCCTGGGCTTGCGCAGCATTTTGTGCCAGCCCAACAACGGTCAGGATCAATAGGCACAGCGCTGGTAACGTAAACTGGCGACGGTCCATGGCTCCTCGAAACACCCTATCCACGCAAGCGATCCGCTCTGTCGCACCGAACAAACGAAGCGCTGCTTTGTTCCTGAAGCAAGAACGAGGGAAGAATTGCAGGGCGGCAGGTGCATGAGGCCGAAGGGGCACAAGGGGTTGCACGTGCGAGCGACCTGCGAATTCAAAATCAAACCTCGTGAGCCCAATTCCCCGGGGGCTGCCGCTCTACCTCGGAGCGTAAGACCTGGATGCCGCCAGGCGCTCCGAGATCGCAACCTGGGAACAAGCTGAACTGCCCTGCGTTGGACAGCCAAATGGAACAGCTTCGATCAGATTTGGCGGCGATGGCGCAACCTGGCTACTGGTTGGCTATGGTGCTTTTGTTTATTCCTTACGGAGTGGGCGTGTTCTTGCTGGTCAGGACGTGCAACTGCCTTTGACTTGATCCGCGGGCCGTGAGGTGCCGAGCGCGGCGGCATGGCCGAATTCGGCGCAGATCATGTTCGGTATCAGCCACGTCGCATGAACGATCTCGGGTCTTCTTGAGGAGCTACCCGCAGCGCATCCAAGGAGCCCAGCTCCGGTCTGTTTGCCCTCGGCTGACGGGAAAGGCAGACGCTGGCAATCGGGCTGAACCGTTCGAGCCTGACACACCCACGGGGGGTACTTCAGTTGGCGGGAACAGGCTAAAACAACGGTATCTGCCAGAACGCCTCTGCTCGACACCGCTTTCATCAATGCCCTCGTGCTCAGGAACGCGCCTGGCCGCGGCGAAGAGGACTCGCTGCGAGATTTCAGAGAGATGACTTTAAACGACCTCACCGCGGGCGCGGCTCTGCGGTCAGACTGCTACCGCGACCTAGCTGGCAATGGAACCTTGGTTGCTAGTGTTGAACGGTGACTGGTTGCCCAAGTGGCATGTAGCTGCCGCGAAAAGACAATCTGACGAGTTGGAAAAGACGCGCTGCTCAGGGCAGCATGTCGGACGACGTCCGCGGCGCCCGGGCGATTACCGCGCGAGCTTGTGAGTTCCTGAATCGCGGGCGGTCAATCTTGATCAGCGGCGTTGCACTTCCTAACCGGCTTGTAGCCTCACAGGGGGCGGGTGCTCGGCCTCACCGAGCCGAGAGAGACTTACGATCTCACGCAACCAAGTCAGTTTGCCGGCATTGATATCTGGAAGCGCCGGAGGAGGCCTATGCTACACTACAGCGTGCCCCGGGAATTTCGATCGGTGACGAGGTCGCTTTGACGGGTACCGTCACCTCGATACTGCCCAGCGGACGGGCCCAAGTAAGCATTCCGTCGTATGGCCACCCTATTCGGTTGACCCGCCACCCAAAACCCGCACTGGAGATGACATCGTTCTCGTCGGGGATATCATCCGCATCGATCGCAAAGCCGACAAGTTGACGGTGCGGATTGACTGCGGGGGCATAATCACTGTCGGACCCTCTGCGATTACCAGGTTGAGAAGGCACCGTCGGCCCTCGTCGCGCTGACGCTCACGCGGCTTGCAGAGTGCCCGCACGATGAGTTGCCGGGTGGATCTGTTGGAGCGCCATGCCGCAGTAATTTGTCGTCCAGCAGTGGCCTGCGGCGGCTCGCAGATGGCCGCAGTTTGCAAGCACTAACTTTGTTGTTCGTGGGGCTCACCGGTTTGTGCGGTACCCCCCTCCGAAAAGGAGCGGCGTCGCGGTTGGCCTGCTGGTGAAAGACGGCCCTGCTCACGGCCTATTTGCTTGCCGAATTTGTAGGCCAGACAGAGGGCAGCGAATTGAACGAGTATGCGTATCATGAGGTCTCCTTTCCCACCATCAACCAGCCCTGCGCGTTTATGTTCCAGTTCGGTTTTGCCGGAGGCTGAGTGCTGAGGCGCACGGCAACGAGTCCGATCGGGTCATACCGGGAGGAAGTCGACGGCGGCGGGTGCGCCATGCTTGGTCGTCTCGGGTCCGTGTCAGTATTACCAGCGGGATACGCCCGGCGCTGGCGGCGGGCCCGAAACGACGGTTGGTTTCCAGGGCGCGTGGTGACGTCGATCGATCTGTGCTTGCTCCAGGAACGTCAGTCCCGCACTTAATCGCGTCTTCTCCTCGCAGGCGGCCCCTCTGCGGCCTTCGCTCAACCCGGTGAAGCTTCACTAAGGGTCACCGGCTTCCGTGTTGCAAAGAGTAGGCGTGAGTGAATTCTGCACCGAGAAGAAAAATCAGCGAAGAGTAGTAGATCCAGAGCAGCACAATGATCAACGCGCTGGCGGCTCCGAATGAAGATCCCATGGCGCTGCTACCCAGGTACAACCCGATCAGGCTTTTGCCAACCGTGAAAAGCGCGGCTGTGACAAACGCTCCGAACCACACGTCGCGCCATTCCAGATGTCGGTCCGGCAGGACCTTATATATGGTGGCGAAGAGCACTGCTATCAGCAGGTAGGAAATCAAGACATTCAGCCCTTCAATCAAGATCGATCCAAACGGCAAAAGGCGATTGATCGTGTCGCCTAGCGCGGTAATGGCGGCGCTCACAGCAAGCGAAACGATCAGCAGGAAGCCGAGGGCGATCACCAGTCCCAAGCTGGCCGTTCGCGCACGGATCAAGCGAGAGACCGAGCCTCCTTGGGGTTTTGCTTTCCAGATTTCATTCAAGGCCGTCTGCATCTCACCGAATACGCCCGAGGCTGTCAGCAACAGCGTGACTAGGCCTACAATCGTTGCGATGGCACCAGACGATCGGTTGGATGCGCTTCGAAGTGCGCTTTGTATTACGTCCGCGCTTTGACCGCCCATCAGGCCTGTCAGTTGACCCGCGACGGCATTGCGCGCCGCGGCCTGTCCAAACACCAGGCCTGCGACGGCCACGACCAACAAGAGAATGGGTCCCAGAGAGGTCACGGCGAAGAACGCCATTGCGGCGCCATGACTGAAAGCGCTGTCGCCGATGAAGCCGGCCACGCTCGATTTCGTAATTCGCCAGGCCTTGTCCAGCATCTGTTTTTCCCGCTAGCCGCGGCCGCGCAAGGCTCGATGTCAGCCGCCATCGTCGCTAAACAAGACGGTCAGTTAATTGTTCCCGTCGAGTTAGCCTCAGTGCGGGTTCAACGGCGCTGGTGAACCTCGTGTAGGCCGATCCCGCGGCGCGGCTGCGCGTCCTGGGGTTGCCGCATATCGAGCCCCGGGGAAATCGGTATCGGTATGTATGTCAGTCCATAGTAAAAATCGCAGATCAAGTCCGCCAGCTTGACGGCTTCGAACTTCTCGCTGGCCACCGTTTCCATGTTGTCCTAGTCGGCGGCCAGAAGGTCCAAATCCTGGCGAACTGAACTTGAGCTCCCGGTCGCCGTCGAATTCATCGAGCGTGATGCAAAACGTTCAGGTTTGCATCGATCGTGTTTGGATGGGATCGGAAGCGGCGCCTATCTGACCAACTCGCTGGTGGTGACGTTCTTCTCGGTTGCGATCGCCGTGGTGGCCGGCGCGTTGGGCGCCTATGTGATCGCGCGCTTTCGTCTGCCTTTCGCGATGGAGCGCAAGGTCGGATTGTTCCTGCTGACGCTGCGCATCGTGCCGCCGGTCGTCATCCTTATTCCGGTCTACCTGCTGATGCTCAAGCTCGGCCTGCTCGACAGCTGGCTGGGTTTGATCGCCACCTACACCGCGTTCAACATCACCTTCTGCGTCTGGATGATGGAGAGCTTCTTTCGGGAGATCCCCGTGGATCTGGAGGTCGTGTACCAGACTTTGTTCAAGCTGCGTAACGCTGTCGGAGAGACGGTCGGCGCCAACTATGATCCCAGTCACCCGCTGTGGATGGGGGCGGATCCGATTGCCGGCGTTCGCACGCTCGGCTCGGCAATCTACTATGTCCATGCCAAGGATACCCGGATCGAGCCCACCGCCGCGGCCATCGACGGCACGCTGGATCCACGTCCACCAAACCTATATGCCGAACGAGCCTGGAATTACATCACACTCGGTTACGGTCACGGTGAGACCTGGTGGCGGCAGTTCTGTACCGCGCTCAAGCAGGTCGGCTACGACGACGTCTTGTCAATCGAGCACGAGGACATGATGCTGACCCCGATGGAAGGAATGCG
>NZ_ML703255.1:40457-107055 GCF_008520305.1 Mesorhizobium sp. SARCC-RB16n
GCCGCGGCCATCGACGGCACGCTGGATCCACGTCCACCAAACCTATATGCCGAACGAGCCTGGAATTACATCACACTCGGTTACGGTCACGGTGAGACCTGGTGGCGGCAGTTCTGTACCGCGCTCAAGCAGGTCGGCTACGACGACGTCTTGTCAATCGAGCACGAGGACATGATGCTGACCCCGATGGAAGGAATGCGAAAATCCGTTGCGCTGCCGCGCAACGTCGCAATCAACCTCTCATTAAGCGGGAACTTGCCGCGGTTCTGGCTGAGAGAGCATCGCACGCGCACTCTCATGCGTCGGCACCATCCAAGACCCCAACGCCTGTCCAATCGTAGCGCTTTGACATCGAGTCGATCGCTGTCACCTCCGGGTGAACTCGGTCGGTATAACAGGACGGCGATGAAAGGGAGGAACCGACCTTGAGGTAGACAGTTATGTTTTGTTCGCTATTTTTGGTCGTTTCAGAACCCAGCGTTTCATTTGTCCATTTTTCACGTGATGCACGAGCCATTGCATACGCACTGGCGCTGATAACCGGCCCCTTTTCGGGCTAGCAAAACAGGAGGCTGCGATGAAGAAGAGCTGGAAGAAACCAACTATGTACCAGATTGCTGCGGGGTTCGAAATCTCGCGGTATCTGCCTGCCGAAACTGCTCCCAGGAAGTAGGCCGCAAACGGGCATGTGGTTGGCAACCGGGGCATGCACCTTGCCGCGTGGGGTCTTCGCAATGGGCATTGCCGCGGGGAGTGCAGGCGCCAAGCCGTCTAGCGCCGAGAATTTCGTGCCGGTCAAATGGGCCGCCGAGCAGGCACTGCCATGCGCGTGAAGATCATTGGATCCGCGGCGGGAGGCGGCCTTCCGCAATGGAACTGCAACTATCGCCTGAGCCGCGCAGCTCGCAGCGGGTTGTTAGGCGTGCATTCACGAACACAATCATGCGTTACCGCATCGGCGGACGGGATAGGCTGGGTTCTCTTCAATGCATCGCCCGACATTCGCCAGCAGATTGCGCAAACGCCTGAACTGCAGCCCGCGGTCGATGGGCCGTTGCGCTCGACGCCAATCCGCGCGGTGGTGCTGACCAATGCCGACATAGATCATGTCGCCGGCCTGCTCAGCCTGCGTGAACGACAGCCTTTCGCGATCTACGGCACGGCGCAGGTACTGGCGACGCTTGAGGCCAGTGCGATCTTCAATGTTCTCGATCCGGCGATCGTGCCGCGGCGCCTACTAGCGCCAACCGAGGAGCTGGCGATCCGCGATGCGGAGGGCGGCGAGACAGGCATTGTCGTTGACAGCTTTCCGGTGCCCGGGAAGGTCGCGCTTTATCTTGAGCAGGGACGCGATCCCGGCGCCGACTTCAGCTCCGACACCGGCCACACGATAGGCGTCCGTATCACCGAGGCCGGCAGTCGCGGCGGCGTTTTCTACATCCCGGGCTGTGCGCGCATCGATGTCGCCCTGCGCGCTCGGCTGACCGACGCCGCCTGCCTTCTGTTCGACGGCACAGTCTACACGGACGACGAGATGATCGCTGCCCGGGTCGGCCAGAAAACCGGTGCGCGCATGGGGCACATCGCGATCTCTGGAGCAGCGGGTTCGATTGCAGCGTTAGCCGATGTGACGATCGGCCGCCGGATCTTCGTGCATATCAACAACACCAATCCTGTTCTCGAAGAGAATTCCGCAGAGCACGCAGCAGTCAAGGCGGCTGGCTGGGAAGTCGCCAGCGACGGCATGGAGATGGAATTTTGAGAGATTTCCACGACGCGGCCCGATGCGGCCTCTCGAAGGGCGAACTCGAGGCCGTGCTGCGGCAGGTCGGTCGCGAGCGCTATCACAACCACCATCCGTTCCACCACAGAATGACCAGAGGCGCACTGTCGAAGGCCGAAATGCAGGCCTGGGCGCTGAACCGCTATTGCTACCAGGCCGTTATTCCGCGCAAGGACGCCATGATCCTGGCACACGCCGAGGATCCGGCGTTTCGCGCCGCCTGGCGCAAACGCATCGAGGACCACGACGGCGAGGACGGCTGGAGCGGCGGCATCGCGCGGTGGCTGCATCTGGCCACCTCGCTCGGGCTCGATGCCGAAGCCGTCAAGAGCGAAAGGCTGGTGCTGCCGGCGACACGCTTTGCGGTCGGCGCCTATCTCTCTTTCTGCACGAACCGGACCTTGCTCGAGGCGGTCGCATCGTCATTAACCGAGATGTTCTCGCCGCTCATCATCGACGAGCGGGTGTCGGCGATGCTGGCCAAGTACGAATATATCACAGAGGATACGCTGGCCTATTTCAGTTGGCGGCCCGAACAGGCATCGCGCGACGCTGAGTTCGCCCTCGCCTACGTGCTCGGCCATGCCGACTCGGCGAAACGCCAGCAGCAGACGATCGATGCGCTGGTGTTCAAATGCGATATACTCTGGGCCATGCTCGACGCGCTTCAAAATGCCTATGGCGCGCCAGGAAACATACCGCCGGGCGCCTTCCGCCCAGAGGCAGTCCGATGATGGCGCTGCGCGAAAGAGCCTTGGTGTCGTTGCAATCGGTGCCATCGCTGCCGAAGCATGTGCGCATACAGTACGACGCCGTGCGGCAAGCCTTCGCCGTGCTTTCGCCGGAGAAGATATTCTGGCCGAACGAGATCAGCCTCGACATATTGCGCCGCTGCGATGGGCAGTCCACGGTCGATCACATCATCGCCGATCTTGCCTCGGACTATGAGGCCGATCGGAAGGAGGTGGCGGCCGACGTCATCGCGTTCCTGCAGGAATGGTCGGACAAGCTGCTGGTGAGGCTGTGAGCGAGCCCATTCTCCCTCCGATCGGCATGCTGGCGGAACTGACACATCGCTGCCCGCTCCAGTGCCCTTATTGCTCCAATCCGCTCGAATTGCTGAAGGCCAATCGCGAGCTCGACACGCAGACTTGGCTCGATCTCTTCTCGCAGGCTGCCGATCTCGGCGTTCTCCAGGTGCATCTATCCGGCGGCGAGCCGACGCTGCGTCGCGACCTCGAGCAACTGATCGCCGGACTCTCGGCGCGCGGCGTCTACACCAACCTCATCACCGCCGGTATCAACATTGCCGAACGCCGCATCGAAGCCTTTGTCCAAGCCGGCCTCGACCATCTGCAACTGAGCTTTCAGGGTGCCCGTCAGGCGACCACCGACCGTATGGGCAACCACAGCGGCAGCCATGAAAAGAAGCTGGAGACGGCACGCCGAGCCCGCGCCGCCGGCCTGCCGCTCACCATCAATGCACCGATCTATCGCCACAACATCGAGGAAGTGCCGGAATTCATCGATCTGGCCCTTTCGTTGGGTGCGGAGCGGCTAGAGATCGCCAACGTGCAGTATGCCGGCTGGGCTTTGGCTAATCGCAATGCGCTGATGCCCGAACGTGCCGCGGTCGACCGGCAGATGGAGATCGTCGCGGCGGCGCAGGAACGGCTTGCCGGCATCATCAACATCGATTTTGTCCCGCCGGATTATTTCGCTGTTTATCCCAAGCCGTGCATGGGCGGCTGGGCGCGAGACGCCTTCATGGTGACGCCCGACGGCACCGTGCTGCCGTGCCACGCCGCGCAGACCATCCCTTCGCTCCGCTTCGAACGTTTCGGGCCGAACTCGCTCGCCGAGATCTGGACCGATTCAGCTGCACTCAATGCCTTCCGCGGTACCAAATGGATGCAGGAGCCTTGCCGAAGCTGTGAGCGGCGCGAGCTCGATTGGGGTGGCTGCAGATGTCAGGCAATGACAATTGCAGGCGATGCGGCTGCAACGGATCCAGTCTGCATTAAGTCGCCGATTCACGCCCGCATGGCCATGCTCAGCGGCGAGACGGGGCGCACAGCGAAACCTGCCTCGGCGGACGAAGCCTTCATCCATCGTCAGATAGGAATTATGACTGAACGCGCTTAGAGGGCGTTTGGAAATCGGAACATTGTGATTCCGGCCGCCGCTGGTTGTGATTCAAGCTGTGGAGTGGGCCCGACAGAGCCGTGCCCGCCGATCGGCCCTCCGCCGCACAAGCTGTGGCGCCGGCCGTCACTGCCGCCAATTAGGTTACCTTCGCTCAGGCGACGACTCCCTGGTGAAAGCAATCCAGGATCAGCGCCCGTGTCGTGAAACGGCACGGATACGCTTACAAGGGAGTACTAGCTGTTGAGGTCTGTTCGCCGTGTGTTCCTCCAAAAATCGCATAATTGGCAGTCTGGAATTTGCGGAGAATTTCCAGAAACCGCCATCTCTTAGCGGCCTCAGATTGCGGTGAACCTCAAATCAACAGTCGTGACGATCATTGCAATTGTCGCGACCTTTGGCCTGTCGTTCACGGCAAGACTCGCCCTACACATGCCGATCGATTGGCTGAGTTGGATTGAGTGCACCCTCATCCCCATCCTGATTGGAATACCCGTCGGGGCCTATATCTCGCTCAGTCGGAAACGATCCAGGGCGCATGTGACAAGCTGGAAATGTCGTATGCGGCCCCTGAGAGAGACCCACGACAAGCTGGCGTTCGTTCACCGGAAGAGGATCGAGCGCTGGGGGGTCGGAAACGACAAGAGCTGCCTAATTGTCAGAGATTGACTCTAACATGATCTCCGCCGATTTTGACGTCTCGTCACCGGACGCCACTGTTGTCCAGGGTAATTTGCCAACCCGCGAAGGCGTTTGATGCAGAACTGTCGATCCGCGGGTATCCTCCTCTTGGTGGAACAATTACACTCCTGCACCGGTAGGCACTCCAAGTTCGCATTGGGTTACGGATTCCGAACCGTGCATTATGCGCAAAAACCCACTGCAACCATTAGTCTCTGCTAACGTTGCAGGACCAGCTGACAGGCGCCCCTATCACTGAAGGGCAAGGTGGAGGGGTTATTGTGGGGATCGATCGTAACGGCAGATATCCCTTCTCCGGACTGCAAAGTACCCTTCCGGCAGCACATCGGCGGACCGCGTTGCCCACCGTCGCGACGGTCGTCGTGACCGTGGCCGCTCTGTATTTCGGGCGCGAGGTTTTCCTGCCGATTGCGATTGCCCTGCTGTTGACCTTCGCGCTCGCCCCGATGGTTTCCTCGCTAAAACGGGCCGGCATTCCCCGGGTCGCGGCTGTCGTATTGAGCGTCCTTGGCGCCTTCGCAGCGCTGGCTCTGTTCAGCTTCATTGTCGCCTCGCAGGTCAACGAATTGGCGCAGAATGTCGCGCTTTACCAGGCGAACATTCTAACCAAGGTGCGCTCGCTCAAGGAAAGAGGCGTAGGGGGCGGCATCATTGGCAGGTTGAGCGATGTGGTCGAGCGTGTCGGCCAGGAGATCGATAAACAAGAACCTGCGCTGCCCTCAGCGGCAAACACGCCAAAGCGCGAACCGGTGCCAGTCGAAATCGTCCCGCGCGAAAGGCCGCTCGAGGTGCTCCAGAGCATCGTCGGCCCCCTGATCAGTCCCTTGGCATCTGCCGGTCTGATCATAGTCGTTGTCGTCTTCATGCTCCTAGAACGGGAAGATCTACGGGATCGTTTCATCCGGCTTGTGGGCTACGGCGACCTTCATCGAACGACTCAGGCGTTGCAGGATGCCGGAAGGCGAGTCGGTCGCTATCTGCTGATGCAGATGGTGGTCAACGTCGCCTATGCAGTGCCAATTGCGATTGGGCTCTGGATACTCGGCATCCCTAACGCCTTGCTCTGGGGCTTGCTTGCACTTGCACTGCGCTTTGTGCCCTATATCGGTCCGATTATCGGTGCTTCCCTTCCTTTATTCCTAGCGCTCGCCGTGGCTCCCGGATGGTCGCTCCTATTGTGGACAGCGGCGCTGTTCGTCGTGATGGAGCTGATCACCGGCAATGTCATCGAGCCTTGGCTTTACGGGTCGCGCACAGGCTTGTCGCCTCTGGCGATCATAGTCGCCGCAATTTTCTGGACCTGGTTATGGGGGCCACTCGGGCTGGTCCTGTCAACGCCCTTAACTGTCTGTCTGGTCGTGCTCGGTCGGCACGTTCCGCAATTTGAGTTCCTCGACGTGCTGTTCGGCGATGAGCCGATGCTTGAACCGCATGCGCGGCTCTACCAGCGTCTGCTCGCCGGTGACCCAGAAGAAGCCACAGACCATGCTGAGGAGTTTCTTGAAGAGGGATACTTGGTCGAATTCTACGACAAAGTGGCCATTCCCGCCTTGCTGCTAGGTGAGCAGGATCGGGTTCGCGGCGTAATGGGCGAACCGCAAAGACGCCAGGTGGCGGCAAGCGCCCAGACTATGGTGGCAAACTTGGTGGAAAGCGCGCAGCAGGAGGCCAGCGAGGAAGAGGAACCGACCTTGGCCGACGACGCCGAACCGAGCGACGCCAAGGACGGCGAGTATGAGATCGAACTGCCTGATGGTACAGATATCACCGTGCTGTGCGCAGGCGGGCGTGGCGAACTCGATGACGCTGCGGCCGCCATGCTGATGCAGGTGCTGGAAGTCCAGGGTGCGGAAGCATCAATGGCCAGCTTTGCCGATTTGGAGCCAAACGCTCTTCGCCGCCTCGAACTTGGCAGCTTCGACACCGTTGTCGTCAATTTCCTCAACCAGGATTCGGTCAAACACGCTCGCTTCCTAGTTCGTCGCTTGAAGCGGGCAAAGGTGTCGCTACGGGTAGGCGTGGTGCTTTGGTCCGGGCCGGGCAATGACGACAACGACGCATGCGAGAAGCTCGCCACTGGCATCAACGCCGATTTCGTCGCGGATGGCATGATCAGTGCTGTGCTGGGTGCGCTTTCCAAATCCGCGCCAGTGGGGCTCAAATCAACGGCAAAACGCCGTCCCCGTCGCCCTCCGCCTCGACCGAAGAGGGCTCTCTCGGCCACTCCGGCCGAGTGATCTCCATATCATCACGACGCGGGCGATCTTTACCGTTCCATCCACCCAATGTGCGACCTGACTGATCCGTTGCGGTGGGAAAGATATTACCTGGAAACTCGCGACTAGAGACCGCACGGGTGGCTCAGTCCCATCCATGACGAGCGGCTAGCATATCACTTCGGCTCACAGAAGACCGAACCGACTATCGCAAAATCGAGAGCCTTGAAGTGTTGGAGCATCGTCTGCTCCTGGAGGTCGACCATCGTGCCAATAACGTGCTTGCCCTAATCGACAGCATCGTTCGGCTGACCGCGTCACACGAAGCTGCCCTGGAACCTAATAGGTCCGGTCGCGGCCCGTCCACGATATCGGCACGCAGCTTCGGCGTATTCTCCACCTTGTTGTCTTCTGCGCAAAGCCAATGGCGCCACCATGAAATCGCCTCGGCATGGAAGTCGGCGCGGGGTTTGGGATCAGCAAAATGCGGATACTTGTATATCCATGGGCCGATCAGGTCCCAGGCCATTTCCGGCATTCCGGCGACCGCCTTCAAAGGCGTGTTGCGGTAGCCGTCGGCCCATCCAGCAATGACCAGTGCGGGGACGGAAAAACCGTCAAAATCCTCGCAGATCGAACCGTGGCGCCAGAAGTCGTCGGGGCGCTAGTGAGAGAGCCACTCCTCCATGAAGAACGGCTCGCCTTCCAGCCGCTCGAGCCACATGTCGCGCCAACGTTCTTTAACGAGATCGGGATCGGGGGGCCGCGCCTGGAAGGCAATCATCGCCGCCCATGACAGTTGCGCCGATAGATGCGTTCCATTCTTGTAATGAATATCGTCGTTATAACGATCGACAGTCGATGACAGGGAGATCACGGCCTTGAGAGCAGGGGCTTGAGGGCCGCCTCGATAACCTCGACCGCATCGGCAAGCTCACGTACGGTATATTCGCCGTCGATCACACCGTCGGACTCGCCGCAGCCACGAATGTCGACAAGCACGCCCGCGATACCGGCCGCCGCGACCGGCCATGCACGCGAAACAAGAAAGGTGTCGCCACCATCGCCCAGCCGCCGGGCTTCGTCATTGCGTGGATATTGGCGGCCGCCGCATGCGGGCACTGCACATGCTCCAGCACCTGGTCGGCGATGACGATGGAATATTGCTCGTCGGTGCGGTCCTTGCAGATGTCGAACTTGGGAAAATCCACCGACCGGTAATCCGGGCACAGCGCCCGCCAGTAGCGGTTCCAGCCCGGCGAAATCTCGATCACGTCGCGCGACTTGCGTTGGCGGCTTCGAGGAAAACCGTGAAGGCTTCGATCTGGCGGATGCGCAGCCAGTTGCGGTCGTCGTAGCGAAGTAGCCGCTTCACAGCATGCTTGCCGCGGTTTTTCAGGGCACCGGCAAGGCTTGACATTCTCGACCTCCTCCTGCCCGCCGCAAAACCGTCATATCCCGCAAAGCGTACAAAAGAGTGACGGTGTGAGGGAGCCGGCGTTAACGCGCCGGCTCACACAGTCAGAAGCTCATCAATAATTGCCGTTGTAGTAACGGTCGTCGCAGGGCGCGGTGTAGATGCGGCCGTAACGGTCCTGGTAGCGGCAGAGCTGGTCCTCTCGGCGCTGAGGGGTGGTGGCGGAGCCGACGACGGCGCCAAGCAGCGCGCCGCTGGCCGCGCCGATGACCGTGCTCTTGGTGTTGCCGCCGATGGCCTGGCCGACGAGAGCACCGCCGGCGCCTCCCAATAGCGCACCGGTGGTGGCGCGCTGCTGGCCTTCGGTCTGCGACTGGCAACCTGCAAGCGCTGCGGTGATCAGAACCGCCAGAATAGCCTTCTTGATGATCATCACTGGAACTCCTCTGAAGCCCCGCGGACTGACGGACAGGGGCGAACGAAGCCGATGCGGCTGCATTGCGGCGGAACGGCGGCGCGGCTTCTCACGAAGTGAGTCAGGGTTTCCCATGAGTTGAAAGCCATGGTTTCCAAAGTGCAAAGCTGTCGGGCGGACGCTTCGATTTAATCTTGACTGGAATTGGCATGGGCTGCCCGCTAGAATTGACATTCGTCCCGATGGTGCAAGGCGATGGACAAGGTTCCTGCGGCCCGCGAACCTCCTACGGAGAGGCGAAGGGTTCGCGCGGCTCAATATGTACGAATGTCCACCGAGCACCAGACTTATTCCCTCGAGAATCAGAAGGATGCAATCCACAGCTATGCAGAGGTCATGGGGTACGACATCGTCGCCACCTATGAAGACCCCGGCCGTAGCGGGTTGCACATAGAAGGCCGGCCCGGGCTCAAGAAGCTGCTGTTCGACATTGAACACGGCCTCGCCGATTACGAGACTGTCGTCGTCTATGACGTGAGCAGATGGGGCCGGTTCCAAAGCGTCGATGAAAGCGCTTCCTACGAATATCGATGTCAGATGGCGGGTGTTCGGATTGAGTTTTGCGCCGAGCAGTTCGCGAACGATGGCACCGTCGGATCCGATGTACTCAAGGCCATAAAGCGCAGCATGGCTGCAGAGTACAGCCGGATGTTGTCACAGAGGGTCTTCTTGGGCCAGGTGAGGATGGCCCGCATGGGCTTCCACGTGGGCGGCATCCAGGGGCTCGGACTAAGGCGTCTGATGGTTGACCAGTTCAGACAGCCCAAACTCATCCTCGCCCGCTATGAATACAAGAACTTCCAGACAGACCGGGTGATCATCGTGCCGGGGCCACCGGAAGAGATAGCTACTGTTCGATTGATCTTTCGCCTGTTTGTCCGGTCACGCAAAAACGAACCTCAAATCGCAAAATATCTGAATGACCGAGGGATCCTGAACGACTTCGGCCGGCCCTGGAAAGCCGATGGCGTGCGCCGTGTCCTGACCAATGAGAAATATATCGGCAACAACGTCTGGAATAGACGCTGCACCAAACTAAAAACCAAGGTTGTGTACAATCCCCCGGACCAATGGGTCAGAGCTGAAAACGCCTTTGAGCCTATTATCAGTCGCCAATTATTCGACAAAGCACAGCAAATATTGAAATCGCTTTATCTTCACATGAGCGATGACGAGATGCTGGCAGTCCTACGAAGACTCTACAAACGTCATGGGAAACTGTCGTCCGACATCATCAACGCAGCGCCCGAATGCCCTTCGGCCTATCGCTATAGCGCGCATTTCGGAGGTCTGCTCGGTGCATACAAGCTGATCGGTTGCCTGCCGCCCAGAAAGTCTCATTTCATCGAAATTGACAGGCGCCTCAAGGCTATCCGCCATCAGGCATTAGAAGACCTGCTGGTCGCGATCGAACAGGCAGGCGGCCACGCTTCCCAAGACCCTGAAACGGAGATCATCCGCATCAATGGCGAGTTGACCGTAGCGCTCGCGATCGCCAGGTGTCGCGTTTCGCATTCTGCCTATCCCCGCTGGTCTTCGCGGGCCGTGCGAGAGGCCAGGGCGGGTATTTTCGTCTTGATCCGCATGCAGCCGGGCAATCTGATCGTTCGCGACTACCTGATCGCTCCGACGCATGAAATTTCCGGGTTCAAAGGAGATTTCCATGTCAACAATGGAATGAAGCTGGATGCGTTTCTTTTCCGATCGCTAGATCCGCTCGTTGCGCTGGCTGAGCGAACATTTGTCGGGAGCGCCACATGAAGGAGCGCCGCACAGTTTTAGGCCTGGAAGCCGCCGACCTCCTTTTGCAGAAAAACCGCACAAGACATGCGGCGCTTTTGGAAAAGATGCAAGAGCCCAACAGATGGTTCACCGGTCCATGGCTGTGCAGAACCTATCAGGCTGAATGCCAAAGAACGCGCGACATGATCGCAGAAGCGATTATCTCTCGGCATCTGCTGGAGACGATCGCCGAGGTGTTTCGATATCCGATCAAGCAGGAACCGTTCCGTCGCCTGCTATCGGCCGAAAGCCTGGCCTTTGTGCCGAAGGCCCTGGCCGAGGGGCCTACTTTGAACCTGATTGCGGAGAGTTCAGCGCCAAGCCCGTTGGTCAATGGAGTTTCTCCCGAGGCTCTCGAGCTTTTGCAGGATTGGAATGTGCCGCCACAGGTCTTCGCGTCCTTGCGCAAGATGGTTCCGGAAAGGCAGCTCAAAGCGGCAAGGCTCATGATCGCCCTGAAGAGAGTGAGCTTCCATTATGCGCAACTCCTCTCAACGCTTACTCCGGCGTCGCAGTTGGTGGATCCCTCCAGGCCGAGAAAGAAGTTTGTCGGGGTGACAGCCGACCAGCTGGCCGCCATGGAAGCTGAGTTTGATTTGCTGAACGAAGAATTTCTGTACTGCGCCAGCCTTCGTGGCACCTGGGCGCTGGAGTTGATGGTGGCAAGGCTCTATCTCGACCGGTTGATGGAAAACGCGCGGGTGGTTAGACACCTTGCGCGGGATTTTCCGGAGCAGCTCGCAAGGTTCCAAATGATACTGGACATTCCAGCGGATCAGGAAGCTTTGACGAGCCAACCGGTAAAAACCGGGCTAAAGCGCACGCATTTTGTCTTCTGAGTTGGCGCCTTCGGGCAAGATGCTGCCCGCTCGCACAAAATGACGCGCTTCTCCCAGCAGCTACGCGATCTGGCTAATCCAGGCGCCCACGACAGCGTCGCCGCGATGCAAGCCGGGCCGTAAGGAATTCAGTTTCGTGGCATGCTGTGGACCTCGAGCCGGACCGGCCCGCCCCGATCGCAATTCGTGCAGAAAAGCGCCCGTTCGACCGAGCTGAACAGGGCTTCCCTGCCGTAACGCCGGATCAGCCCTTCCGGCTTTACCGTGGCGTGATGCGAGCATTTCGTGCACCAGGCCCGCAACGTGTGCCATGAGCGCAGATCGCCAAGCGCGACATCCAAACCGGCGTGGATGCTGCCGTCGATAATCGTTTGCGGCGGGATTTTCACTTCGCCCGGAGTGATGATCTTTTCCATGACATGGCGACTGTTGTAGTGGATCAGCAGCATGCCTGGGCGGCGCCGGATGGCTGCCTGCCAAGCGGCCTGGCTGACCACGGCATCCGGAGACCGACAGATGGTTTCGAGATGCGTGTTCTCCTCTCGGTCCCAGACCTCGATCCAGAAATTGTCTTCGGCCGTGTCCGCCATTTAGGGTCGCGCCTTGTGCCAGCCCCGAGAGAAACCGTTGGAAACCGCTTTGCGCGACAGCGCGAGCTCGCGCTCGAGTTCTGCGTTCCTGGCCAGAATGTTCAGCAGTGCGATCACGGCGTCGCCGCCGGCCGCAGCAATGGCATCCTGCGCCGCCATTTCCAGTTCCGACATGCCTTCGTCGGCTGGCTTGTTTTTGCGCTTTCGCATCTTTCCTCCGATCGACACGACGGCTACGACAACCCCGGAACTACATGCTTGGGAGGCGTGTAGCGGCGCCGGGCAGCTACCGTGTGCCATGAGAACGAATAAGGAACATTCTCCTTGCCCGTCAAGATCGATCGTGGAATCTATCCCGCATGAGCGACGAACCTACCAAGCTTGCGATGGCATGACGCGGCGCGGGCCTGACGCCAGCACGATGCCAGTCCGGTGAAACTGACATTCAGGGCAAGGTCAGCGTTGCGGCGACGAACTCGCCCGCACCGCCCTCTACGAGGCAGCACATTCGCTACTCGTGCGCTCGAAGAAATGGTCGAGCTTGCGCGCCTGGGGCATGAACATCGCCAAACGTCGCGGCATGGCGCGCGCCCGCGTGGCGGTAGCCCGCAAGCTGGCCGCCATCCTGCATCGCATGTGGGCCGACGCAACCGAATTCCGCTTTGGAAAGGAAGCCGCCGGCCCCACATTGGCATGAAATAGAACAAGGAACAAAAACGAACACAGACAGCGGTTCGCCCGAGAGGGTGATCCGGATCGTTCCCGGGGGGACGGTGGGCAAGGCGATCTCGTTAGCAGGCACGATCCTGGGGGGAATTCTCCAAGGTCGTTCAACAGATTGAGACGCCTCGCTCTCCCTGACCCCATCATGCGGCGGCTCCGCGCCGACTGCGAAGAGAAGCCAGTGACCCGCGGGGCGACATGATCCGGAAAAATATCAGGAGGAGCTTGACCTCAACGACCCCAATCAGAGAAGCCTGCTAGAGCACATCACCTATATCGATGCACTCGAAAGCCGAAACTCTGCCCGGGTTGCAAAGGCCTGCCGAGCGCATCTTGCTTCGGCAAGAGCAACGCTGATGCGTTCACTGATTGCATTCGAAGAATGATCAAAGCAGCCGAGCCTTCATGCTAACCGGTAACGGGATGAATAACGCGCAATTCCTGACCCAAAACGGCAGGCTTAAGAGTCGGCGAACTCATGTTCATCTCGACTCAATTAGGGGCGCATATTGTTTGGCTTCGGGCGGTTAACCATGGCTGTCGAACGTCACGATCTATGGCATTTTCGGAAATTTATGATATTCCTGCGAAATGCTCGCGAACGCTCCCGCCGCCACAATATCGGACACGACCTATCACCAGATAAGGGCCGACATAATCTTTGGCCGGCTCGCCCCTGGGGAGAAGCTTAAGCTCGACAAGCTGAAGGGCCTTTATGGGGCCAGCGTTTCAACCCTGCGGGAGATCCTCAATCGACTGGCTTCCGATGGGCTCGTTGTCGCCGAGGGGCAACGGGGCTTCCAGGTCGCGCCGGTCTCGCCCGGGGATCTCAAGGAGATCGCGGCGCTGCGGCAATTGCTGGAATGCTATGCGATGGAATTGTCCTTCCCCGCCGGCGACATGGATTGGGAGGGCAGGGTGGTGTCGGCCCATCACAAGCTCCACCAGATGGAAATCAGGATGATCAGCGGGGACCGGTCGGTCACCAAGGACTGGAAACGTTACGACTGGGAATTCCACCAGTCGCTGATCTCGGCCTGCGGTTCTCGCGCTCTGATGGAAACGCATGCTGCCGTTTTCGACAAGTATTTGCGGTATCAGATGATTTCGCTGACCTTCCGCGGCCAGATCGCGGCCGACGAGCACAAGCAATTGTTGGACGCGGCGCTGGCGCGGGACGTGGCCTCGGCACAGGCAATCCTGCGCAGGCATGTCGAGGCGGGCGTGAAGCACGGCTTGACCGCCTGACGGGATCGCGTGCGGCAGCCCGCGCGCATAGCTGGTCTAAGCGACTGCAACCCGCTCGCGTGCGCGCCGCCTTTTTTATCGCGGCCAAGCTTCAACGCTTCTAACCCTTCGCGCCCGGAGACCAGCGGGGCGGCATGGCCAAGCGCGACATCGGCGAAATGCCGGATCTGCAAGGCCAGGGGATCGTCGATGCGGTGTTCGAGATGACCGCGTTCGATCGGCTCCCACCAGCTGCGCCGATCATCGTAATGCCAGAGCGCGAGATCGGGATCGACAGCGGGCCGCGCGTGCCGCCGATCAGGTAACAGGCCTGGCCGGTGTTGGGGTAGGCCAGGTTCTCGCCAGCCGTCAGTTCCCAACTCCAGGGTGCTGCGATCGTGTCGGAAATGGCCATCGTACCGATCGCGCCGCTGCGAAATTGCAAGAGGAATGCCGGCCGTCTCCTCGACCGGATTGCCGCGCACCGCTTTCGATTCCATGGCGTGGACCGAAGCGATGTCGCCGCATAGATGCCGCAGCAGGTCGATGTCGTGGATCAGATTGACGAAGACGGGTCCGGCACGGGCTGGCGCCGCCAGCCGACGTCGAAATAGTCGTCGGGCTTGTAGAACCAGCATGTCGCCTGGATCGCCAGCACGGTGCCGATGCGGCGGCCTCGATCTCCTGCATGGCGCGCCGGATCAGCGGATTATGGCGGCGGTGGTGCCCGACGAGGATCGGCACGCCGGCGGCGTCGGCCTCGTCCATCAGGGTCTTCGCGGCCGCCAGGTCGTCGGCAATGGGTTTTTCGATCAGCATCGGCAGCCTGGCGGCGACGCATTGCAGCCCGTTTTCCACATGCAGCTGGTTGGGCGTGGCGACGACGATGCCGTCCGGCCGTTCCGACGCGAGCAGCGCCGCAAGGTCGGCGAACCAGCGGACATTATGGGCATCGGCGATGGCCCGGGCCGCCGGCGGCGGGTCGACAACCGCCGCGAGCTCGGTTTCACGCGCAATTGTTGGACATAGCGCCGGCCGAGGAGGCCGGCTCCCATCACGGCGAGGCGGGCTTTGCTGACCATCGGGAACCCGATTCGGTGGAAAAGATGTCTCTCGGATCATCCTATAAAATGGTAAATCTCCGATGTCTATAATTTTATGGGTTGAAGAAGCACAGGTGTCATGCAATGCTCGATGATTGGCGGGCCTGCGCGCGACGCGGCCCGGACATGCAATTCAGGGAGGAAAAGCATGACCACCACAACAATCGATCGCCGCAGGTTTCTTGGTACCACCGCTTTTGCCGTCATCGCCGGGGACATGTTTGGCTCGCGCGCAACCCGGGCACTGGCGCAGGACAAGATCACGCTGCGGCTGTCGTCGCCGGCATCGCCGGGCGACCAGCGCGCGGTGGCGCTGACCGACGTTTTCGCCCCCGCGGTCAGCACCTTCGCCACTTTCGAGCCGCACTGGAACGCCGAACTGTTCAAGCAAGGCACCGAGCTGGAAGCGATCGCCCGCGGCAATCTCGAAATGTCGATCACCTCGGCGCAGGAACTGGCCTCGCTCTATCCCGAATGGGGGATCTTCACCGCCGGCTATCTGCATCGTGACGCCGAGCATCAAAAGAAGGTTTTCGCGGCCGACTTCATGGACCCGATGAAGAAGAAGGTGGAGGACGAACTCGGCGTCAAGCTGTTGACGGTGATGTATCTCGGCCGCCGCCAGTTGAACCTTCGCATCGAAAAGGAAATCAAGACCCCGGACGACTTGGCCGGCGTCAAGCTCAGAATGCCCGGAACCGATGCCTGGCAGTTCCTGGGCAAGGCGCTCGGCGCCAATCCGGTACCCGTGGCGTTCACCGAAATCTACACCGCGTTGCAGACCGGTGCGATCGACGGGCAGGACAATCCGCTGCCGTCCGACAAGGACTCCAAATTCTACGAGGTCACCAAGCAGATCTGCCTGACCAGTCACCTCGTGGACCTGAACTACCTCGCCTTTTCCAAGAAGGTCTGGGACGGCCTTGCACCGGATCAGCAGGCGGCGGTGCAGAAGGCGGCGGACGATGCGGCCGAGTCAGGGCGGCAGAAGCAGCTGACGCTGGAATCCGAACTCGAGCAGTTCTTCAAGGACAAGGGTTTGAAGGTCTACACACCTGACGTCGACGCCTTCCGCAAGCATGTTCAGAAGGCCTATCTGGACTCCGACTTCGCCAAGGACTGGCCGGAAGGCATGGTCGACAAGATCAACGCCCTCTGAGCCGGGATAGACCGATGTCCGCAACCATCCGCTGGTTGCAGGCGCGGGCCGACAACGTGGCGGTGGCGCTCCTCGCCGCCATGTTCATCGCCTTCATCCTGCAGATATTCACGCGCTACGTGATCAACGATCCGCTCGGATGGACACTGGAAGTGTGCCTGACAACGTGGCTGTGGCTGGTGTTCTGGAGTTCGGCATTCGTGCTCACCGAGCGCGACCATGTCACGTTCGACCTGTTCTACCTGATCGCCAGCCGCCGCACGCAGCGCGTCTTCGCGATGATTTCGGCGGCGGCGATCGTCGTCGGATTCCTGGCGGCGCTGCCGGCGACATACGAATACATCGCCTTCTACAAGATCAAGAAGAGCGCCACGCTGCGCATCCGGCTCGATGTGGTGTTCAGCGTCTACGGACTGTTCGCCGTCGCCGTCATCGTACGTTGCGCCCTGCGCATATGGCAACTCGCTCGCGGCGGCGCGCCCGAGCCGCACGACGAGGCGACACCGCTGTGACCCTCGCCTTCACCCTTTGCCTGTTGGCGCTGTTCGTCCTTGCCGGGATCGGCACGCCGGTCGCCTATTCCATGATCGTGGCGGCGATCGTCTATCTTGCCGTGAAGGGCCAGGACCTGGGGCTTGCCGCCGAGCAGATCATCCAGGGGCTCTATGACGGCTTCATCATCCTGGCCGTGCCGCTGTTCATCGTCGCCGCCAACATCATGAACGCCGGCACGATCAGCGAGCGGCTGCTGCGGTTCTGCATTGCAATCGTGGGCCGTATGCGAGGCGGGCTCGGGCACGTCAACGTCGTCGCCAATGTGATCTTCTCCGGCATGTCCGGCTCGGCCGTGGCCGATGCCGCCGGTCTCGGCAAGATCATCATCGAGATGATGACCAGGGACGGCCGTTATCCGCGTGGCTACGCCGCCGCCATCACCGCCGCCGCTTCGACCATTGGGCCGATCATCCCGCCGTCGATCCCGATGGTGATGTACGCGCTGGTCTCGGATGCCTCGATCGGCTTCCTGTTCCTCGGCGGCATCCTGCCAGGGCTGCTGATGGGCGCGGTGCTGATGGGCCTCAACGCGTGGCTCGCCCGCAAGCGCAATTTCGCGGTCGAGGAAGCCGTGCCACTGCGGGCCTTGCCGAAGGTGACGCTCAATGCATTTCCGGCGCTGCTTATGCCGGTCATCCTGCTCTACGGCATCTATGGTGGCGCGACGACGCCGACCGAAGCCGCAGCAGTCGCGGCCGCTTATGCGCTGATCCTGGCCGGCGTCTTCTACCGCGCGCTGAGCTGGCGAGGCCTCTATGCCATCCTTTCAGAAAGCGCGCGTTCGTCCGCTGCCGTCGGCTTGGTCATCGGCGGTGCCCTGATCTTCAACTACATCGTCGCCAGCGAAAATATTCCAGCCCATATGGCTGCCTCGCTTCAGGGACTGAACATATCCCCGCTCGCTTTCCTGTTCATGGTCAATGTGCTGTTGTTGCTGCTTGGCTGTCTGCTCGATGCGTCGACGATCATCCTGGTCATCGTTCCGCTGTTCATCCCGACCTGCCGGCTGCTCGGGATCGACCTGGTGCATTTCGGCGTCGTCGTGGTGGTCAACACCATGATCGGGCTGATCACCCCGCCCTATGGCGTCGTGCTCTTCGTCATCAATGCGACGACGCGCATTCCGCTGCGCGAAATCATCAGCGAGATCTGGCTGTTCATCGGCGTGCTGGTCGTTGCGCTGCTGCTGATGATGCTGTTTCCGGAAATCGTGCTGTGGCTGCCGAGGCAGTTCGGATACCAGGGATGAGCACGGCTCCGCACGATCGCCGGGGTGCCGGCCCGGTCATGCTGGGGTTGGTTGGTGACAACATAAAGCGCTCGCGTTCGCCGGACCTGCATCGCCTCGCCGGCCAGCTCAGCGGCCTGGACGTCAGCTACGACCTCTTCATCCCGCGCGACATGGGCAAGGATTTCGACACCGTGTTCGATGCCTGCCGCGACAGCGGTCTTCGCGGCATCAATGTCACTTATCCCTACAAGGAGATGGTGGCCTCCAGGCTGCGAATAGACGACGAGCTGACCAGACGCATCGGTTCGGTCAACACGGTGCTGTTCGGACCACGGGGCGCAAGCGGATACAACACCGACCATACGGGGTTCATCGCCGCCTACCGCGAGACCTTCGGCGACATGGCGCCGGGCAAGGTCTGCATGATCGGAGCCGGCGGTGTCGGCAAGGCCGTGGCTTTCGGGCTGCTGGCGCTTGGCGCCGAGGCCCTGACCATCATCGACAGCGATCCCGGCAAGGCGCGCTCGCTCGCCGCCGCGATCGCGGCAGCCTCGGATGGCGCCGTCAAAACGTCATCCGGCGATGCTATCGAGACGGCGATGGACGGCGCGGAGGGCATCGTCAATTGCACGCCGCTCGGCATGATCGGCCATCCCGGGTCTCCGCTGCCGCCGGAATTGCTCGGGGCCCAGCGATGGGCGTTCGACGCCGTCTACATACCGGTCGAGACGCTGTTCAAACAGCAGGCGGAGGCGGCGGGCCTCAAGGTGCTCAGCGGCTACGAACTGTTTTTCCACCAAGGCATCGACGCCTTCCGCATCTTCACCGGACAGGTGCCGGCCGATCTTGGCGCCTTGCGCCGAATGCTTCTCGACACCTCCCAACTGACCAAGGATTATCCGCAGTGCTAGACGATCATCCCATGCGCAAGAAAATCGGTGTCAGCGCGGCGCTGACGTCGCCGTTCGACGATAGGGGCGCAATCGACTGGCCGCGCTTTGCCGCCCACGCCAAACACCTGCTGGCGCAGGGTATGCGGGTGGTGACCGCCTTCGGCACGACCGGCGAGGGCATTTCCATTTCGGCCTCGGCCCGCGCTCCGCTCTACGAGCGCATGGCCGCCGCCGGGATCGGGGCCGGCAGCCTGGTCGAATGCGTCTACGGGCCGTCGTCGCAGGATGCCGGCGACCATGCCCGGCGATCGCTGGATGCGGGTTGCGGGGGCATCCTTTTGACGCCGCCCTTCTATTTCAAGCAGCCGACGGAGGAAGGCGTCTATCGCTGGTTCTCGGAGGTTCTAGAGCGTGTCGGCCCGGCCGGCCGCGACGTCATTCTTTACAACATCCCGGGCCTCACCGGCGTGCGCATCGGCCCGAAACTCGTGGCACGCTTGCGGTCGGCCTTTCCGCAAGCCATTGCCGGGGTCAAGGATTCAAGCGGGGACTGGGACCAGACCACGGCGCTGCTTGCCGGGCATCGCGATCTCGCCATTCTCGTCGGCCATGAAGGTCACCTGGCCCGGGCGGTCAGGCAAGGCGCCAGCGGCGCGATCAGCGGCGTGGCGAATTTCGCTCCGGCGCTGGTGGCGAAGCTGGTGCGCGGCGAAGACGATCCAGTGATCGATGCCTTGCTCGGCATGCTGCTCGAACTACCCGTCGTGCCTGCAGTCAAGGCCGTCCTGGCGGCTCGGACGGGTGACGCCGCATGGTTGCGCGTCCGCGCTCCGTTGGAGGCTATCGGCGAGGCAAGCGGTTTGGAGGCCTGCCGCAGAATGGCCGCGATGGTTTCGGCGGAGGCGGCGGATCAAACCACGATGTCGACATGAAAACCTCGATTGCGACGGTCTCCGTCAGCGGCGATTTCGCGGAAAAGCTGTCCGCCATCGCCGCGGCGGGGTTCGACGGGATCGAGATCTTCGAGAATGATTTCGTCGCCTTCGACGGCACAGGCGACTTCGGCCGATGGTTCGCGACGCCGGGCTGGAAATCACCTTGTTCCAGCCGTTTTGCGATTTCGAAAGCCTGCCCGAGCTATCCCTCCTTTCACGGCCAAAGAAGCCATGGTTGCGCGGATGTCGGAAGTTGCTTCTTCAGGCGGCGCGGCCGAAGCGATCGACCCTGAAATCATCGAGCGGCGTTCCGCATCGGTCGGTCATAATGAGCTCGGCCATGGCATCGCCCACGCCCGGACCGAGCTGGAAGCCGTGTCCGCTGAAGCCGAAGGCGTGGAACAGGCCCGGCGTCGTCGCCGAGCGTCCCATGACCGGCAGCATGTCCCTGACATAGCCCTCGCAGCCTGACCAGGTGCGGATGACGATGGCGTGCGCGATTGCCGGCAGCAGCCGTGCTACCGCGCGTAACTGCACGGGCAGGCGCATGGGGTCGGCCGCCGCATGGCCTCGATCGAGGTCCACCGCTACTCTTTCGGCCGCGCCGCCGAACACGATGTTGCCGCGCTCGACCTGGCGCAGATAGGCGCCATGGTTCTTGTCACGCGTCCAGATGCCGACCACCGGCAGGATCCGGTGCGGCAGCGGCTCGGTCACGCCCATCTGCGGGCCTCGGGCGTCGAGCGGCACCGCTTCGCCGAACTGTGCGGCGATGCCCGAGCCCCAGGCGCCGGCGGTGTTAAGCAGGCACTCGGCAGCGAATGTGCCTTTTGAACTGGTGACAAGGAAGCTGGATCCGGTGTGCCCGATCGTCGTGCCTTTCGCCTCCTCCACGATTTCGGCGCCTAGCCTGCGGGCGGATTCGGCAAAAACAGGCGCGATGAGCCGCGGATTGGCGCTGCCGTCATGCGGCGAGAACGACGCCGCGATCGCATTGGGGCCGAGGCCGGGAAAGCGGGTGTGAATCTCGCGCGGGCTGAGTTCCTCCAGGTCAAGTCCCCAGGGCCGCGCCGCCTCCGCATAGGTCCGCATGTCGGCGAGACCATCTTCACCGAAGATCAGCCGGATATGACCGGTGGCGCGGAATTCGACGTCGCGGCCAAGCATTTTCTCGGCCTCGCCCCAGAGCCTGAGCGAGCGATGGGCCAATGGAAGCTGGGACAGATGACGCGCCGTGCGCCGGATGTTGCCGAAGGAGGCGACCGTTGCCCCGGTGCCGATGCGGTTGCGCTCGATCAATGTCACGCGCGCGCCGCGCCGGGCGAGGAAATAGGCCGAAGCCGTCCCTATCAGTCCGCCGCCCAGCACGATCACATTCATGGCGCCCTCTGGCGATCAATCCCAGCCGATCTTGTGCGCGCCGCGCTGTTGCGTCAAAGATGGGTTTGGACAGAAGCCATAAGCTTTACCTATGGAGTAGCAATGCGGGCCCGGCAGCTCGAAGTGTTCATCGCCGTGATGCGCGCGGGTACCGTGACCGCCGCGGCGCGGATGCTGAACATTTCCCAGCCTGCACTCAGCCAGATCCTACTTCACGCCGAGGACGAACTCGGCTTCACCCTGTTCGAGCGGGTGAAGGGCCGACTGCGACCAACTCCTGAGGCGCTAGAAATCTTCCCCGATGCCGAGAGGTTGTCGGCGGGGCTCGACGGCTTGCGCCGCAAGACCACCGATCTGCGCCTGGGTAGGGCCGGGCTGGTGCGGGTTGCGGCGTCGCCGCCGCCGGCAATGGCGATATTGCCGCGTGCGTTCACCAAATTCCGGGCGCAGCATCCCAACATAATGCTGCGTGCCCATACCGCGCCCATCTCGGAAATCGTCGACATGCTGCGCGCGGGCGATGCCAGCCTCGGCCTGGCAATGGACGACCGGCTGCCTCCGGATATCGAGGCGGAGGTGGTCGGCAGACTCGGCTTCGTATGTCTGCTGCCCGCCGGACACGCGCTGCAAACGAAAGCCGAGCTGACGCTCGCCGACCTCGTCGAGGAAGAGTTGATATCCTATCGCGGCAACACCCGCCCTGCCGACGAACTGGCCCGCGCGGCCCAGGCGCAAGGCGTGGCGCTTTCGCCGTCGCTGGAGATCGACGTATCCATCTCCGCAGTCGGCTTCGTCCAGGCCGGCCTGGGCATCGGTTTGGTCGATGCGCTGCTGCCGTGGCATCAGTTTGCCGGGCTTGCGGTCAGGCCGCTCACGGCAGGACCGGAATTCCCTATCGCACTGCTATCCTCACGCGCCCGCGCCCTTTCGCGGGCCGATGAGATGATGCGCGACGAAATTCGCGCGGCCTGTTCCGCCGTCCTCGGCGAGCATCGAGCCGAAGCATAAGCACGACTTATATCCTTGCTCCTCATCCATCTTGGACCGGAACCATCCGGTCGTGCCAGCTTTGGTTGGCAGACAGGAAGGGACGCATCATGGATGGTGTCATGGCGACGGATGCAGCGCGGAACGGGGACGACTGGAAGGTCGGCATCGATATCGGCGGGACGTTCATCGATTTCTGCGCGCTCGAAGCAAACTCGGGCCGCGTCGCCTCCCTGAAAGTGCTGACGACGCCGGAGGATCCGGGCGCCGAGCTGATGACGGGTCTCACCCTGCTGGCTGAGCGCGAAGGCTTCGACCCTTCTCATATGACGCGCTTCGTGCACGGCACGACGGTCGGCATCAACACGATCATCCAGCGCAAGGGCGCGCCGCTCGCGCTGTTCACCAATGCCGGCTTCGAGGACGTGATCGAGCTCGCACGGCTTCGAATGCCGGACATGTATTCGCTGTTCTGCTCGCGGCCGGACCCGCTGATCTCGCGCGACATGGTGTTCGGCATTCCGGCGCGCATGCGCGCCGATGGCAGCGAGACGAAGGCGCCCGATATAGCGGTCGTGGAAAGCGCGGTCGCGGCGGCCAAAGCGAATGGGGCGCAGGGCATCATCGTGTCCTTCCTCCATGCCTGGCGCAACGCCACGCAGGAGGCCTCCGTCAAGGCGGCGATCGCGCGTCTGGCGCCGGACCTCTTCGTCTTCACCTCGGCCGAGGTCTGGCCGGTCATCCGCGAATACGAGCGCAGCTCCACCGCCATTCTCAACGGCTATGTCCATCCCCGCGTCTCGGGCTACCTGACGGCGCTGGAAGAACGGCTGAAAGGGCGGGGCGTGCCGGCCCGCCCGATGCTGACCAAGTCGAATGGCGGTCTGATGAACGCTGCCGAAGGCAAGCAGGCCTGCGTCAACATGCTGCTGTCGGGAACGGCCTCCGGCGTCATCGGCGCCGCGTGGCTGGCACGCCAGGCCGGCGAGGACAGGATCCTTACGCTCGACATCGGCGGCACCTCCGCCGACTTCGCGCTCATCATCGACGGTGAGCCGCAATTCGGCACCGGCGAGCTGATCGGCGAATTTCCGCTCCATATCCCGTCCGTGTCGGTGAGCTCGATCGGCGTCGGCGGCGGCTCGATTGCCAGTGTCGATGCGCAAGGCGTGCTGCGCGTCGGCCCGGAATCGGCCGGCTCGTCACCGGGACCGGCCTGCTACGGCCGTGGCGGCAACCGGGCGACGGTGACGGACGCTATGGTGGTGTGCGGATGGCTCGGTCACAGCGAGATGGCCTATGGCCAGCTCCGCATAGATACCGGGCTGGCGCAGCGTGCAGTCGGCGAACTCGCGGCGCGGCTTAGCCGCCCGGTCGAGCAGACCGCGCAGGCGATCCTCGACATCGCGGTGTCGGAGATGTTCGTCGAGGTCGAGAAGCTCGCCTCGCGCGCCGGCGTCGACTTGCGCGATTTCACGCTGATGCCCTTTGGCGGCGGCGGCCCCATGCTCGGCGCTTTCCTTGCCCGCGAACTCGGCATGAAGCGCGTCATGGCGCCACGACGCCCCGGCGTCGTGTCGGCGCTCGGCGGGCTGGTGGCGGATCTGCGCGGAGATTTCATTCGCACCATTTTCTCGCCGCTGTCGGCCGCGTCGCTCCCAATTATCCGCGCGGCTTTCGAGGCCCTCGCAAGCGAGGGCCGCGATTGGCTCGCGGCGCAGGGGCATGACGCGGCCGTTGAGCTCAATTTCTCGTGCGATATGCGCTATCTCGGTCAGAGCTATGAGATCGAGATCGTCCTTTCGCCTGAATGGCTCAAGGAGAGCGACGCAGAGGCCATCGAGCAGGCCTTTCACCGCACCCATGAGCGGCTCTACGATTTCCACGACCCGGACGGCGAGATCGAGCTTGTGAATATCAGGCTGTCCGCCGTCGGTGCGGGTCCGGCGCTCTCCTTTCCAGAGATCGACGAGATCGACGTCTCCGCCAGTCCGGCGCGCCGGCTTCCGGTCTATACCGGCCTGAGTGTCGAGACCGTCGACCTGCACGACCGGCAGACTCTTGTGCCTGGCAGTAGTTTCCAAGGGCCTGCCGTGGTCGTTCAGGAAGACACCACCTTTGCCATTCCCGCCGGAGTGCAGGCGCGGGTCGATCGCCACCTCAATCTTCTTCTGACTTTCGCGGAGTGACGCCTTTGTTTGACCGGACAAACCTTCAGGTTCTGGCGAACCATGCCCGCGCGGCGGCCGAGAACATGGCCCACACGCTGCACCGCACCGCGCATTCCGCCTTCGTCAAGGAAACGCAGGACTTCACGGTGATGCTGATGGACCGCTCGGGCGCGACCTTCGCCGTCCCCATGGAACTCGGCGCCACCTGGTATCCCGGACTTTCCTATCGCCGCGCCATCGCGATGGTCGACGATTACCGGCCGGGAGACGTCGCCTTCACCAACGATCCCTATTCCGGCCATGTCGCCACGCATGCACCGGACACGCATCTTTGGAAGCCGGTCTTCGTCGATGGCGAGATCGTCGCCTGGACCGGAGGGCACATCCACAACACCGACATGGGCGGGGCGGTGCCGGCTTCGCTCAGCCGGGCGCTGACCGAAATCCATCAGGAAGGCATCCGCTTTCCTCCCATGAAGCTGGTGCGGGAGGGTGTCTTCGACGAGATGATCCTGCGTATCATGAGCACCAATGTGCGCAAGCCGGATCTCAACATCGGCGACATCAAGGCCCTGGTCGGCGCGCTCAACACCGGCGAGCGAAAGATCCAGGCGATGGTCAGGAAGTTCGGCAAAGCCGGCTTCGTCGAAGGCGTTGCCGCTCTTCTCGACCATGCCGAGGCACAGGCGCGCGACGTGCTGCGCGCAATGCCCGACGGCACCTGGGAATTCGCCGACTATGCCGACGAGGATTCCGTCGAGGCCAATCCGTGCCGGCTGAAGCTGACGCTGACGATCAAAGACGGGGAGGCGGTGCTCGACTTCACCGGCTCCGATCCGCAACTCGGCTCCTCGCTCAACGTGCCCTCGGGCGGCGACCCGCGCCACACCATGCTGCTGGTGGGCGTCTATTACGTTCTCTATACGCTCAACTCGAAGATCCTTCTCAACACCGGCCTCACTCGGCCGTTTACCTGCATCACCCCTGAAGGTTCGGTGCTGAACCCGATCCACCCCGCCGCCGTTGGCATGCGCTCGCTCACCTGCGCTCGGCTGCGGTCGGTCATCTTCGGCGCCTTCTCGCAAGCCGTGCCGGAGCGCCTGCCTGCGGCTCCGGCCGGCAACAACTGCATCATCAACGTCATGACGACGGACGAGCGCACCAGCCGGAGCGTCATCGCCGCGGTAAACCCCGTCGTTGGCGGCGGCGGCGCGATGCCGCATCGCGATGGCACCAACGGATCGGGCGCCGATGCCGCCTATCTCAAAAACACGCCGATCGAGATCACCGAGACCGAAACCCCAGTCGAATTTGTGAAATACGGGCTCGCCAGGGATAGCGGCGGCGCCGGCCGCTGGCGCGGTGGGCTGGCGACCGAGATGGCGTTTCGCGTCTTTGCGCCCGATTCCAGGATCACGGCGCGCAACCGCGACCGCAGTTTCTTCCGCCCTTGGGGCGTACTCGGCGGCAAGGCGGCCGGCCTGTCCGACATGGTCGTCAATCCGGGGGGCGAGCACGAGCGGCGGCTGGGCAATATCGACACGGCGGTCCTGCAGCCTGGCGACATGCTCGAGATCCGCTCCGCCGGCGGCGGCGGGCGCGGTGACCCGTTTCAGCGCGAGCCATGGCGGGTCGCTCAGGACGTGCGGCGCGGCTATCTCTCGCCGACAGCCGCCGAGCGTGACTATGGCGTCGTCATCCGCAGCGGCGAGACTGATGAACACGCGACCAAGCTGCTGCGCTCACGCAAGGAACCATCAGTCGGTCATTTCCATTTCGGTCCGGAGCGCGATGGTTACGAAGCGCAGTGGACGCCGGCGGCCTATGACCAGCTTCATGCGGTGCTGGACGCCTTGCCGATTCATTGGCGCTTCTTCGCCAAGACGGAGATCTTCCGCCGTATGAAAGGACGGTCCGGGCCGGAGGGCGTTCAGGCAGCCTTCGATGCGGTCTGCGAACGCTTCCACGAATTGCCGCGACCTCGTCCGCTGCAAGAGGCAGCGGAATGAGCACGGCCGGCCGTATCGTCCGGCTGGCCGAGCGTAACCGGGCACACGTGCACTTCTTTCTCGACGGTGAGATGCGTCACGCGCTGGCGGGCGACACCGTGCTGACCGCCATGCTGGCTTCGGGGCACACCTTGCGACAATCAGAGTTCGGATCCGAGCCGCGCGCAGGGTTCTGCCTGATGGGCGCATGTCAGGATTGTTGGATATGGCAGGAGGAGGAGAGACCGCGTCTGCGCGCGTGCACAACCCTTATCGGTGAGGGTCTGCGGCTGCGCACGACACCTCCGGAGAGCTGGCCGTGAACCAGGCCACACCGCCACGGATTGTGATCGTGGGTGCAGGTCCCGCCGGCATCAGGGCCGCCGCCACGCTGGTCGAGGCCGGGCTCCATCCGACGGTGATCGACGAAGGGTATCGCGCGGGCGGGCAGATCTATCGCCGTCCGCCTGCCGGGTTCGGCCGCACGCCAAAGCAGCTCTACGGGTCGGAAGCGGCGAAGGCGCGCGCACTGCATGCGCTCTTCGATCGGCTGGCCAAGGATGAGCAACTCACCCATTGCGCGGGCAGTTCTGTCATAGCCGCGCATGGCGGCCAGTTGCATGTGCTGGGCGAGGACGGCGTTCAGGTTGTCGGCTATGAGCGTTTGATCCTTGCCACGGGCGCGTCCGACCGCGTCGCGCCGATCCCCGGTTGGCAGAATGCCGGCGTCTACAGTCTTGGCGCGGCGCAAATCGCGCTCAAGGCGCAAGGTGTGGCCCTTGGGCGGCGGATCGTCCTGGCGGGATCGGGGCCCTTACTGACGCTGGTCGGCGCCCAGCTCGTCGAGGCTGGAGCGGATGTGGCCGCGGTGCTTGATACGTCTCCCTGGCATCAACAGGTGCGGGGATTCTCAGGCGTTGCCGCCCGGCCGGTCGTTGCGTTGCGCGGCATGGCCCTGCGGGCGCGGCTCGGGCGCCGCTATCACGCAGGTGTGACACTGGAGCGGATCGAGGCCGACGGGCAGGGCGTCGCAGCCTTGCGCTGGCGCGATGCCGGCGGACGGCAGCAGCTCACCTCCTGCGACATGATCGGCATGGGCTGGCACTTGCGGGCCGAAACCCATCTGGCCGATCTGGCGGGATGCGCCTTCACCTATGACGAGCAATGGCGGCAGTGGCTGCCAAAGACCGACGAAATGGGTCGGGCCGGCAACGGTGTCTACTTTGCGGGCGATGGGGTTCGCCTGCTCGGTGCCGATGGCGCCGAGATTGCGGGGCGCCTTGCAGCGGCGGCGTGCCTTGCCGACAGCGGATGTCGGGCGCCCTCGGTCAGTGCCGATCTGCGCAAGCTCGTGCGGCTCGAGCGCTTTGCTCGCGGTCTGGCTCGCGCCTTTCCCTGGCCGGCGGCCATGGTACGGGCGCTGCCCGATGAGGCGATCGTCTGCCGGTGCGAGAACGTCACCGCCGCAGCCGTGCGCGAGGGGACGGATTTCGGCGGCTGCGAGGCCAACAGGGTGAAATCACTTTCACGCGCCGGCATGGGGCGCTGCCAGGGGCGCTATTGCCAGTTGGCTGCCGTCGAACTCGTCGCCGCGCAAACCGGCTGTATGCTCGAAGCCGTCGGCAGGTTTCGCGCGCAAGCCCCTGTCCGGCCAGCACCCATCGGCGCCTTCCTCCGGGAAGACTGATGCGACGTCGCCGGCTCTAGAAGTCGGCGACCTTGCCCCATACCGAAACGTCGAAGCGGCGCGGGTTATAGGATGTCGCATCGACGATCGGTTCTGTTCCGGTCACCAGATCGGCAACGAGGTGCCCGGCGCCTGGGCCGATGCCAAAGCCGTGCCCCGAAAATCCGGCCGCCAGGAAGAAACCCGGAACGCTATGGATCTCGCCGATGGCGGGCACTCCGTCCGGCGTGCTGTCGATATAGCCGGCCCAGGCCGCGCTGATCCTGGTCTGGCGAAGTGCAGGCAGCAGCTCGAGCGCCCGGGCGTGGGTCAGTCGAATGGTCCCCTGATCCGGAACCGGGTCGAGGATGCGCATCCGCTCCATCGGCGTCGGCCGGTCGAGCCGCCAGCGTTGCAGCGTTTCGTGGCCCGAACGCATGCCTTGCAGCCCGCCAGGCCCGATGCTGCGCCAGCGCTTCAGGAACATGGGAAGGAACTGCGACGAGAAACGCAGTTGCTGCGCGGTCACGTCCACGCGTCCGCGTCCGCTTATGGCGAGCGTATAGCCGCCGTCGCCGCGGCGCGTGGCCGAAACCTTCGCGGTGTGCAGCGCGTCCGGCAGGCCCTCCGCACCGGGCGAGACGGACAGGATGGACGAGCGTACCGACGCCTGCGGGAAGCGGAAACCAAACTGGTGGCAAAAGGAGGAGGCCCAGGCGCCACCGGCCATGACCGCAGCTTTGGTCCGGATCGTTCCACTTTCCGTGACCACGGCGCTCAGTCGCCCGCCCTCGGTCTCGATACCGCGCGCCGCGCAATTCTGGTGGACGATGCTCCCAAGCTTGAGGATGGCGCGGGCGACCGCGGGCGCCGCCCGCGAAGGATCGGCTGTGCCGTCGGTCGGCGAGAAGACGCCGCCCCTCCAGCGCCGGCCGGTGGCACGGCCCCGCTCGGTGGCCGCGGCACTGTCGAGCATGTGCGTTGTAACGCCGGCGGTTCTGGCGAAGTTACGCCAACGCGCCCAGCCGGCAAGTTCCGCCTCGTCATTGCTGAGATAAAGCAGCCCGCAACGGCGAAAGCCGGTGTCTTCGCCGGTTTCCGCCGCAAAGCTGTCCCATAGGTCGAGGCTTCGGGTTGCAATAGGCAGCTCGCGGGCGTCGCGGTTCTGCTGGCGGCACCATCCCCAGTTTCTGCTGGACTGCTCGGCGGCGATGCGTCCCTTTTCGACCAGCGCGACCTTCAGGCCGCGCCTGGCCAGATAGTAGGCCGCAAAGACACCTACGATGCCTGCGCCGATCACCACCACATCAGCCGATTGCGGCAGTTCGGCGGACGTTTCGATTTGCTGCAGCGGCGCGCGCATGGTTCTCTCTGCCTTGAAGCGCCAATCTAGCGTGTCGCGCAGGCAGCCGCTGCTGCAGTTGTGGCCTGAGCAGAATTTTATTCCGGCAGCCGTCTTAAAATCGGGAGTCCCTGCGTTTCAAGCGGCATCCGGTCGGATGGACAGCCCGGCGGGCTGTGGTAGTCTCGACGGTCACTAGCAAGGCAGCATTTTGTGCTGCGGCCTTCTTCCTCGGAGACAACCCGTGAAACTCGATCGGATCGATATCAAGATTCTTCACGAACTGCAGAAGAACGGCCGCATCACCAACGTGGAATTGGCGGAGGTGGTGCATCTATCGCCGAGCCCATGCCTGATGCGGGTCAAGAGGTTGCAATCGGAAGGTTATATCGAAGGCTATTCGGCGCAGATCAATATCGGCAAGCTCGGCCAGACGTTGACCGTCTTCACCGAAATCACCTTGAAGAACCACCGCCAGGTAGACTTCGCCCGTTTTCTCGCCGTCGTGGACAAGATCGAGCAGGTCATCGAATGTCATCTTGTGTCGGGTGGCTACGACTATCTGATGAAATTCGTCACCTCCGGCATCGGCGAGTATCAGTCGATCATGGAGCGGCTCACCGACATGGATATCGGCATCGACAAGTATTTCAGCTTCGTGGTGCTGAAGTCTCCCATCGTCAAGGCGCACATGCCGCTGCCCAGCCTGTTTCCGAGGTAGGGGTGGCCGCGACGCGCGCGGTTGTCGCCCCGCAGCCCGCTACAAAATGTCCAGCCGCAGTATCGCGTGCAATGCTTTCAATTCGGCTTGCATCTCAGCGACCATCCAGGCGCTGATATCAGAGACGACAGGCCGTACCGGCTTTGAGCGCGGCGCAATCAACTGATGGATCCGGCCCGTCTTGATCTGCCTGTCCGAGGCCGGAACAAGCGTTCCCTGAAGCAGCGCCCTTGAAACATTGCTGAGCCAGCCGAGCGCCACGCCTTCCCCGTTCATCGCTGCCTGAAGGACGACCGCGTAGTCCGAGAACTCGAGCCACTTCGCCCTGCTGGTCTTGCGGTCCGCTACACCGCCCCATGCATCCAGCCACTGCTCCTTGGCGTCTGTAAGATGAAGCGGGACATGACCGTCCCCGGTTCCGGCATGTATCAACCGACCGTGGGCCGACAGATAGGATGGACTGCATACGGGAACGATGATTTCCGGCGAGAACGCCCAGCGGTGATACTGCGTATCGTCATCGGTCAGGATTCTCGTGGCAAGGTCCACATTCTCGGCAGGCCCTCGTAGAACGCCGGCGATCAATTCGAACCTCAGGTCCACATCAGGAAATCTCTTGTTGAACGCCCCTAATCTGGGAACAAACCAGTGTGTTGCCAGAGAACTCGAAAGGGAAAGGGTAACCAGCGGCTTTGCAGCGCTGTTCTGCCTGATCTCCCGGATGACCTGCGCGATGCCTTCAAATCCTTCTCGCACAGCTGAATAAAGGGCGCGCCCTGCCGGGGTCGCGGCCAATCCCGTTGGCTCCCGGGTGAACAGAGCGGCTCCAAAATCGGCTTCGAGTTGGGCGATGCTGCGGCTAACGGATGGTTGAGTGACGTTGAACTCCCGCGCGGCGGCCGTGAAGCTGCCCAGTCGGACAGCAGCCTCGAAAACGAGAAGTCCGCGCGCGGAAGGAACGAGTTTTGCAAAACCAGTCATACGTCCAGCGTATAGCCACCCCAACAATTTTCAAGCTTTCTGAAGTCTCGTAAAGAGCAGACTATAACTCTCGGGAATGGCACGGAGCAGGACGTGAAGGTAGCGGCATCTCAAGCAGACAGCACATCCGGCGATCCTCTGCTTCAGCCGTTCCGGCTCAAGGGTCTGACGCTGCGCAACCGCGTCGTCAGCACCAGCCATGCCTCGATGCTTGACGAGGGCGGCCTGCCGCTCGAGCGCTACCAGCTCTACCATGAGGAGAAAGCGCGCGGCGGCCTGGCGATGACCATGGCAGGCGGCTCGGCGATGACCTCGCCCGACTCGAGCTGGGGCGGTGGTCAGCTAGATCTTTCGAGCGATCGCATCGTCCCCCATCTTCAGTCTCTGTCGCGGCGAATCCATCGCAACGGCGCGGCAGTCATGTGCCAGGTCTCGCATCTTGGCAGGCGCGCCACCGCCTATGCCGGGAACTGGCTCCCGCCGGTGGCGCCGTCACGGGTGCGCGAGACGCGAAACCGGAATTTCCCGAAGGAGATGGACGCAGCCGACATCGACAGGATCGTCAAGGATTACGCAAGCGCCGCCAAGCGCTGCCGTGACGGTGGGCTGGACGGCATCGAGACGGTCACCGGCGGCCATCTCGTCGGCCAATTCCTGTCGCGCAGAACCAACAGACGCATGGATGGATTTGGCGGCTCGCTCGAAAATCGCGCCCGCTTCGGCCTGATGGTTCATGAGGCAATTCGCCAGGCGGTTGGCGACGATTTCGCGGTCGGCATTCGATTCGTCATCGACGAGGGGGTCGATGACGGATCGGATTTCGAGGAATGCCTCGCTTTCGCCCAGTTGTTCGAGCGGGAAGGCCATATCGATTTCTTCAATTGCATTTTTGGCCGCATGGACACCGACCTGTCTCTGGCCGAGCAGAACATGCCTGGCATGTTCACCCGCAGCGCGCCGTTTGTGCCGCTGGTTGGGCAGTTCAAGCGGGAGACCCGATTGCCTGTCATCCACGCCGCAGCCATCAGGGATGTAGCCACGGCCCGGCATGCCGTCCGCGAGAACCTTGTCGACCTGGTCGGCATGACGCGGGCGCATATTGCCGACCCGCATATCGTCAACAAGGTGATGCGGGGAGAAGAAGACCGCATTCGCCCGTGCGTCGGCGCTTCCTACTGCCTGTATAAGAAGGTGCAGTGCGTTCACAATCCGGCCAGTGGCCATGAAACGATCATCAGCCATACCATCGCCGGGGCCGAAACGCCGAAACGTGTGGTCGTGGTCGGCGGGGGGCCGGGTGGAATGGAAGCGGCAAGGGTCGCCGCCGAGCGCGGGCACAAAGTCTGCCTGCTTGAAGCCGGAGCGCGGCTCGGTGGGCAGGTGCTCGTTGCAGCCTCCGCCGTCGACCGCAAGAATCTCATCGGCATAGTCGACTGGCGCGTCGACGAACTTGCCCGCCTCGGCGTGGACGTCCGTCTCAACACCTATGCGGACGCAGAGATCGTCCTGGCCGAGAAGCCGGACGCGGTGATCGTTGCCACCGGCGGCGTTCCGGACATGGAATGGCTGGAGGGCGCCGAACATTGCGACAGCGTCTGGGATGTCTTGACCGGCGTCCTGCCGGCGAAAGACGATGTGCTCATCTACGACGAAACCGGACGCCAGGCCGCCATTTCCTGCGCCCTGCATCTTGCCCGCCTGGGGCGCGTGGTTAGCCTGGCCATAGCGGACGATACCTTGACGATCGAGACACCCTATCCGGACAGGGTGAGTTTCCGCAAACTTGCCTCGGAACTCGGCATCCGGGTAGTCAGCGACGTGCGCCTAGTAAAGGCGGTAGGCCAAGGCAACGGGATCGCCGCCCGGTTCCGGCATGAGCTCACCGGCGCGGAAACGGAAATGATGGCAGCCCAACTCATCGTCGAACGCGGCACCGCGCCCATGGAAGATACCTACCTGGAATTGCGTGCGCGCTCCTCCAACAATGGCGTCACCGATATCGCACTCATGATGGGAACGAAGACAAAGGGTGGTCCCCACGCTGCTGGATCGTTCATCTTGCACCGCATTGGAGATGCGGTTGCCAGCCGGGATATATACTCAGCGATCTATGAAGCCTACCGGCTCTGCTCGCAATTGTAGAGCGGGAGAAAGCAGGCATGCTGGCTGACCTCGATGCCGCTGCCCAGCCTGTTCCCGAGGTAGTCAGCGGTGGCCGTACTGGCTGACCAGTTCGGGATCGCGGACGAGGCCGTCGAGCCATGCGGGATCGAGTTTCGGCACCGAGGAGAACAGAAGCTTGGAATAGGGGTGGGTGGCTGCCTTGACCTTGTCGGGCGTGATCTGCTCCACGCGCTGCCCATTATACATGACCATGATCTCGTCGCAGATGGCCTCGACGACCGAGAGGTCGTGGCTGATGAAGATGTAGGAGAGCCCCAGCTCGCGTTGCAGCTCCTTGAGCAGCTCGATCACCGCGGACGCCACCACCGTGTCGAGTGCCGAGGTGATTTCGTCGCAGATGATCAGCTTGGGGTCCGCCGCCAGCGCGCGCGCGAAGTTCACGCGCTGCTTCTGGCCACCCGAGAGCTCGGATGGATGGCGGTAGCGCAACGTCTTGGGCAGGCGCACCATGTCGAGCAGTTGGTCGACGCGCTTCGACCGCGTCTGTCTGTCGAGCCCGTGGTAGAAGGCCAGCGGACGGGCGATGATGTCTTCCACTGGCTTGGCCGGATTGAGCGCGGTATCGGCGTACTGGAACACGATCTGCATCTCGCGCAGCTGGTCCTGGGTGCGTTTGCCCGCCGCGCGCTGCAGTTCCTTGCCATCGAAGACGATCTCGCCGGCGGCCGCCGGATGGATGCCGGCGATCACCCGCGCCAGCGTCGATTTTCCGCAGCCGGATTCGCCGATGATGCCGAGATTGCGCCCCTTCTCCACGACCAGGCTGACGGAGTTGACGGCACGGATGAGGGGCAGTCCGTCATCCCGAACCGCGCCGTAGCCGGCCGTCAAATCGTCGATGCGCAGCAGCTGCTTGGTTGCCGCATTCGTGTCCGCATGCGCTTGCCGCCGCTTCGGTTCGAACGCGGCCAACAGTTCGCGCGTATAGGGGTGCTGGGCAGCCGAAAGAATTTGAGCCGTGGTGCCGGTCTCCTGCACTTCGCCACCCTTCAACACCACGATATGGTCGGCGATCTGGGCGACGACCGCGAGGTCGTGGGAAACGTAGACGCCCGCTATGCCGCCCGCCCGCATAACCGATTTAAATGCCTTCAGCACGTCGATCTGCGTCGTCACGTCGAGGGCTGTCGTCGGCTCGTCGAATATGACCAGCTTGGGATCGCCGATCAGCGCCATGGCCGCCGAGAGCCGCTGCAATTGTCCGCCCGAAACCTGGTGTGGATAACGGCCGCCGATCCCATCGGGATCGGGTAGTGACAAGGCCCTGAACAGCGCGATCGCGCGCTTTCGAGCCTGTTCGGGAGGCATCAGTCTGTGGATCCGCGTCACCTCGATCACCTGCTCCATGATGGTGGACGCGGGGTTGAAGGACGCGGCGGCACTTTGCGGAACATAGGCGATGTCGGTACCGCGTAATTTGGCGCGCTCCTTTTCGGAAAGTGCTGCCATGTTCTTGCCGTTGACGTTGATCTCGCCGCCGGTGATCCGGCAGCCTGGCCGGGCGTGCCCCATGAGCGAGAGCGCCACAGTCGTCTTGCCGGAGCCGCTCTCACCGATGAGGGCGACGATCTCGCCGTCGGCTATATCGAGGCTGACGCCTTTGATGATTTCGACAATCCGCCCGGCGTCGGTCGTTGCCTCGATCTTCAGGTTCCTGACCTCGACGAGATTGGTCATGCGTCCCTGTCCCTGATCTTGTTCGGCAAATTGTCGATCAGCAGGTTGACGCTGATGGTGAGGCTGGCGATCGCCAGCGAGGGCACGATGACAGCGGGCGCTGCGAAAGGTAGGCCGCCGATATTTTCGCGCACCAGCGCCCCCCAATCGGCGAGCGGCGGCTGCAACCCAAGCCCTAGGAATGACAGGCCGGAAAGCAACAGCACGATGAAGACGAAGCGCAGGCCGAAATCGGCCAGCACTGGGCGGATGATGTTGGGCAGGATCTCGGAGCCGATGAGATAGATAATGCTCTCGCCACGGACACGGGCGACGGTCATGAAGTCCATGGTGTTGATGTTGACGGCGAGCGCCCGTGCGAACCGGTAGGCGCCCGGGGTATAGATGACGGCGAGCGTCAGGATCAACACTGGGATCGATGAGCCGACTGCCGCAACGACAACAAGGCCGAACAGCTTGCTGGGAATGGAGTTCATGGCGTCGAGGAAGCGGCTGAGGCAGGTGTCGAGCCAGCCGCCGGTGACGGCCGCGATCATGCCGAGCACGACACCGGAAAAGCAGGCGATGACGACGGCGGCAAGCGATATGCCGACGGTATAGCGCGCGCCCATCAGCACCCGCGAGAGCATGTCGCGCCCCAGATAGTCCGAGCCGAGCCACAGCCCCTGGCGGATCGGGCCGAAATAATCGTCGTCGACGATGTCGCCGATCGAATGGGGAATGATGTAGGGCGCGAAGATGGCTATCAGCGTCCATGTCAGGATGACCAGCGCGGCGATCACGCCCACGAGATTGTAGCTGTGGCCCAGGAACGACCGTCGGGAGGCTACGACGCGTGCCGCCATCATCTGAGCCTCGGGTTGGACATGATGGCGATGATGTCTGCGGCGGTGATGAGCAGGAGATAGCCGAGACAGAAGATCATGGCGCAGCTCTGGATCAGCGGCAGGTCGCGGGTCGCAACCGCGTCAACCATCAGCTTGGCGATGCCGGGATAGTTGAAGATCGTCTCCACGATGATGACGCCGCCGACCAGGTAGGACAGCGACAGCGCGACCGCGTTGACGATCGGCCCGAGCGCATTGGGAAGCGCGTGCTTCAGCACCATGCGGCTGCGCGAAGCACCCTTGAGAAGCGCCATCTCGACATAAGGCGTGGAGAGCGTTTCGATCACCGCGGCGCGGGTCATGCGGATCATCTGGGCGGAGATGACGAAGGTAAGCGTGATCACAGGCATCGCATAAATGCGCAAGATGTCGGTCAGCGAATGAGCCTCGTTGACCGAGGACAACGCAGGTAGCCATCTGAGATAGACCGCGAACAGCAGCACCGCGAGAGTCGCGACCATGAATTCCGGTACGGAGATGATGCCGATCGAAAGGATGGTGACGGTGCGGTCGTAGAAGGAACCCCGCAGCATCGCGGCGGTGATGCCGAGCATCAGCGCCAGCGGCACCGAGAGCAGCGTGGTGATGCCTGCGAGCTCCATTGTGTTGAGCAGGCGTCCGCCAATCAGTGCCGCGACGGGCATATTGTTGGCGTAGGACGTGCCGAGGTCGCCGTGCAGCAGGCCCACGAGCCAGAGCAGGAAGCGCAGGATCGCAGGATCGTTGAGATGCATGGCCTCGCGCAGGCCGGCGACCGCTTCGGGGGTCGCCGCCTGGCCGAGCAGGATCGACGCGGTGTCGCCAGGCAGCATGCTGGTGGCGAAGAAAACCGCGAACAGGACGATCAGAAGGGTGACGACCGCGATCGCCAGCCGCTTCAACACGAGGTTTAGAACCCCAGACGTCATGGAAGCGCTCCTGCGGTTGCGTTCGGCCAAGCCATGTTGCGCAATAGGTGCCGGGGACCGGCTGTCCGGTCCCCGGGCAGGACCCTCTCAGGATTCGAGCCAGAGGTGTTCGGCCATTGCGTAGCCCATCATGCCACCAAGCGGGTTCGCCTCCAAACCCTTCACCTTGCTGGATAGCGCATCGACGTTGGAAATGTAGGCCGGGATGATGGTGCCCGCCTCCTCGGAGACCATGGCCTGCATCTGGTTGTAGATTTCCTTGCGCTTGGCCTGGTCGAGCGAGCCGCGAGCTTCGACAAGCAACTTGTCGAACTTCTCGGACTTGTACTGGCTTTCGTTCCAGGGCGCGTTGGAGGCATAAAGCAGCGAGAACAGGATGTCCGGGGTCGGGCGCGGATTGATGTTGCCGAAATGGACCGGCGCTTTGAGCCAGTAATTGTCCCAGTAGCCGTCTGCCGGGACGCGCTGGACGTCGAGCTTCATGCCGATGTCGGCGCCGGCGGCCTGGATGATGACAGCCATGTCGATCGACGAGGTCGCGGCGTCGGACGCGACCACCGGGATTGACTGGCCGAGCAGGCCCGCCTTCTGGAAGTGGAACTTCGCCTTGTCGGGGTCGAAACCCTTCGGCTTGAGGTCGGCATTGTGGAAGATGTTCGCCGGCGAGACAGGCTGGTCGTTGCCGATTTCACCGAGGCCGCGCAGTGCCGATTTGACGATCTGCTCGCGATTGACGAGATACTTCATGCCGGCCACGAAGTCGGCCTTGTTGCCTGGATCCATGTCGAGCCGGATGTTGAGATCCGTGTAGTTGCCCGAGGTTGTCTTCGACAATTCGAAACCCTGCTGGCCGGAGATGAGCTTCATCGCACGTGGATTGATCGAAGCGGCGAAATTGATGTCCCCTGACAAGAGTGCATTGACGCGGGCACTGTCGTCGCTGATGGCAATGAATTCGAACGAGTCCAGATAGGGCTTGCCCGACTTCCAGTAGTTTTTGTTCTTGGTGACGACCGATCGCACGCCCGGTTCGAACGTCTGGAGAACGAAGGCGCCCGTGCCGTTGCCCTTGGAAAAGTCGGTGGTGCCATCCGCCACGATCATGAAGTGATGCAATGCCAGGATGGTCGGAAGGTCGGCATTCGGATCGGCGAGGGTGATTTCGACGGTCGATTTGTCGACCGCCTTGAAGCCGGTCATCTGCGCGGCGATCTTGGCGACCTTGGAGCCGACCGCCTTGTCAAGGTGGCGCTTCAGCGAGAAGATGACGTCTTCGGCGGTGAGGTCCTTGCCGTCGTGGAAGGTGACGCCCTTGCGCAGCTTCACGGTCCAGGTCTTGGCGTCCTTGCTGTCGAAACTCTCGGCCAACTCCATCTGCGTCTTGCCATCCTTGTCGAGGAAGGTCAGGCGGTTATAGAGCGAGCAGCAGCGGACATAGTCGGTGGAGAGCGACGCCTTTGCCGGGTCGAGCGTGTCGGCGGTCGAGGACGACCAGCCGGCCGCCTTTAAATTTCCGCCGGAAACAGGCGTGGCGGCGACGGCTTGGGTCGCTCGGCCGAGCACCAAGCTGCCCGCAGCAACCGCAGCGCCGCCGGCCAGCAGCATCTTGAGGAGTTCGCGACGGTTGGCGCCCCGTCGAATGGCATTTTCGACCATTGCATCGTCTGCTCCGGTCCAGTTCGTGATCTTGTCGGTCATGTCATTCCCCTTTTCTGTTTTCCGTTGGTTCGCCTGGATGCTCGTCTTGCCGCGCGCTTTCCGGCCTGGCTCAGGTTCGTTCCTTCAGGCTTTCCCGCACGGCCACAGCCAATGCGGCCATCGACTTGAAGTGATAGTCCGGCACGGTGAAGCGCTCAGGCTCGATCGTGCCGCCATAGCCCTTCTGCGCATGCCGGCGCTCGATCCAGCAATTGGTCATGCCAAGCGTCCGGGATATGCCGATGTCGTGGTGCTGGCTTTGCGCGACGTGCAGGATGTCGTACTTGCTGTCGCCACGGACAGCCACGAAGTCGAAGACCTTCTGAAAAAAGGCCGGGTCGGGTTTTTCCGTGCCGGTATCGTCGGCCGTGAAGGTGGCGAAAAAGGATAATCCGAGCTGCTTCTCGAAATGGTCAAGCGCCCAGCGCCGGGCATTCGTCGTGGCGATCAGCTTGTGCGACTTCGCAAGGTCGGCCAATGCCGCCGCGCTGTCGGGGAAGTCCTTCCAAATGCTGGCTGAATCCCGCAGTCGGACACCATATTTCTCTTCGGTCGGCAGGCCGAGCCGCGGCGAGATGATACTGTAGACACGCACGAGATCGTCGGGAAACAAACCTGCATCGGGCATGTAGCGGGCCTGCCGGTAAAGGACGAGCGCCTCTTCGCTGTCGATCGAAACACCGGCCTCGGCGGCAATGCCAGCCAGGCAGGTCATTATACCGCCTTCGAAGTCGATCAGCGTGCCGACCACATCGAAAGTCATGTATTTGAATTCGCTAAAGCCCCTGGCCAAGACTGGCTCTCCTCTGCGCGCTGCCGAAATGCATGTGCTGAACAGAACAAAATTCCGTGCTGCCCGGGGCGTCGGCCGTTTCCGAAGGCCCGGAAATCGGGCTTTCTGGCCTTGTCTTAACTGCAGTCTGGCACTTCCTCCGCGCTGGATTCGCCGAAAAGGCGCAAGTGCGCGGCACAAAATTGCGAAATCGTCCGCCCCGGCGATATTTCGAGATGTGAAAAATTCGTCGCTCGTCATGCCATGGCCTGGCGGACGTCTGGATCGTCCAGCGTCTGGTCGAGAGTTCGGCGCGTGCGCTCGATGATCGCATCGATATCGCTGTCGGTACAGCACAGCGGCGGCGCATAGCCGAGAACCCCATGCGCGAAGGCACGGATGATGAGGCCATTGTCCCACGCCCTGTCGAAGACCCGCCGCGCCGGCATGGCCGAAGCGGGAAGCGGTGTTTTCTTCTGCTTATCAGTCACCAGTTCGACCGCTGCAAGCATGCCGCGGCCGCGCACCTCACCGACGAGCGGATGGTCGCTCAGGCTGTTCAATCCCGCCATCAGGCGTGCGCCGGCCCTGATGCCGTTCTCCAAAAGCCCATTTTCATAGAGCCTCAACACTTCGAGCGCGACGGCGGCGCTGACGGGATGGGCGGAGTAGGTGTAGCCGTGGCCGACCGCCGAAGCGCCCGCGCCGTCGGCGATCACGTCGTAGACATGATCGGCCATGAACACCGCGCCCATCGGAACATAGCCCGAGGTCAGGCCCTTCGCTGTCGTCATGAAGTCGGGAACGATGTCCTCCTCCGTGCAGGCGAACAGGGGCCCGGTGCGGCCGAAGCCGGTGATCACCTCGTCGGCGATGAACAAGATGCCGTACTCCCGGCAAAGCTCGCGTATCGCCTTGATCCAGCCTTTCGGGGGGACGATGACACCGCCAGAGCCCTGGATTGGCTCGGCATAGAAGGCGGCGACCCGCTCCGGGCCGATCGCCTCGATCTTGGCCTTCAGCGCGCCAAGCGATGCGGCGATGATGGCGTCGCCGTCCTCGCCCACCGGGTTGCGGTAGGGATAGGGGGAAAGAATCCTGTGCTGCCATTCGAAGGGAATGCCGAAACCGGCGTGAAAAGCGGGCAGTGCGGTCAGGCCCGCGCCGACCACCGACGACCCGTGATAACCCTGCTCGATCGAAATGAACTGGTCGCGTTGCGGCTCGCCCCTGGCATTCCAGTAGTAGCGGACGAAACGGATCGTGCTGTCGACCGCGTCCGACCCACCAAGGGTGAAATAGACGTGGTTCAGATCCCCGGGTGCGCGCTCGGCCAGTTCTGAGGCGAGCCGGATGGCTGGCTCCGAGCCGAGGTCGAAATAGGCGGTGGCGTAGGGAAGCTCGCGCATCTGCCGGGCCGCGGCCTCGATGATGCTGTCATGGCCGTAGCCTGCGTTGACGCACCACAATCCTGCGAAACCATCGACGAGTTGCTTACCGGACGCATCGGTCACGGTCGCACCCTTCGCCGATTTCAGCACGCGCACGCCGAGCGCCTCGTGGCCGCGATATGACGAAACCGGATGAATAAGATGGGCGCGGTCGAGTTCGATCAGGGAATTGGCGAGCATTGATACCTCCGGCTAGAGCATGATGCCGAAAAGTCTGAAGCGGCTTTCGGACGACATCATGCTCTATCCCTTTGATTTAGAGTCGGATTCAGAATTCGGATCCACTCGATCCGAAATCATCCGACTCTAGCCGAGCGCCTGGTTGGCGAGTGCGTAAACTTTTGGCCGCGCCTGTGCCGCGTCCGGCCTGGACGGACGGTCCATGGTCACGCCACCGCCGACATGGGCGAGGCCGATTTCTGTGAGCCAATCGGCGATGCCGCTCCTGCTGTCGGTATCCACGCGCAGGAAGGCGCGGAGGCGCGACGCGGCGAAAAAGCTGATCAGGCCCTTGGCGTCCTCGACACTTCCGGCGATCACGGGGCCGATCACCTCGCCGCGTCCGAACGGGCGGATCGCCGCATAGGCCTCGAGGGTGCCGTTGCGGCGGACGACGGCGAATTCCCCGCGCTCGGCAAGCGCATCGATCAGAGCTTCACGGTCCGCGCCATAGGCGTCGCGGTCCATCGCCTTGATTTCCGGCAGGTCGACAATGGCCGCGGCCTCCACCCCGGCAGGCGCATGAAGCTCCGCGACCTGGCCCTGATGCTGCAGGACCGTGCCGGAGGGCACAAAGCCTAGTTTCTCGTAGAGAGGCATGCCATCCCGCGTCGCGACTAGCCGCAGTGGACGGTCTTCGGCAAGGGCGAAGGCCTGCTCCATCAGCCGGCGGCCGAGCCCCTTGCCTCGCACATTCCTGTCGACAATCACCATGTTGATCATGGCGCAATTATCGCCATAGGGCGTAACCAGGATGGTTCCAGCGACCCGACCGTGATCGCCGAGGGCGACCGCGCCGCTGGAGAGTTGCAACGCCATCTGCCAGTCCTGCGGGCGATGCGGCCAGTTCTCCTGACGCGAAAGCGCGACGGCGCCCTCGATATGGTCCGGCCCGAACGCTCGGAGTTCGATTTCATCCTGCTGCATGAGGCATCCTTCCGTCTGCCGTAAGTCTCGACCATCGGCGCGCCGCAGATCGTCTGAAGGCGCTGGCTTCGGCGGTATCATTCGCCGTAGCGCGAGCGGTGCGCCGCATCTTGTGCTGGTGTCGCCCATGGCGGATGCGTTTCAGGTCGAGAAAGGCACACTCATTGGCCATCGGGATGCTACAGCGTGCCAAACCAGCAGGCGGATACGAAACTTTCTGCTTTCGGGAAGGCTATTTCGGTCAGGTGGCTCGCCGCCCGGCGGCCTATGATGAAATACATCCCAGCGCGGATGTGCTTCCACCGGAGATCGACGGACATGGCTTCCTTCAGGCCCAAATACATCACCTTCGACTGCTACGGCACGTTGACCCATTTCCAGATGGCGGAAGCGGCGCGCGACTTCTACGGCAGCCGGCTCGACGAGCCGCGCATGCAGGAGTTCATCAAGAATTTCGCGGCATATCGGCTCGACGAGATCCTGGGCGACTGGAAGCCCTATGCCGACGTCGTCCACAATGCGCTTGAGCGCGCCTGCAAGCGCAATGGCGTCGCCTTCAGGCCCGATGACGCCAGGATGGTCTATGAGCGTGTGCCGACCTGGGGGCCTCACGCGGATGTCCCGGCCGGCCTGGCGAAGGTCGCCAAGGAAATTCCGCTGGTCATCCTGTCCAACGCCATGAACGCGCAGATCATGTCCAACGTCGAGAAGCTCGGCGCGCCCTTCCATGCCGTCTATACGGCCGAGCAGGCGCAGGCCTACAAGCCCCGTTTCCAAGCGTTCGAATACATGTTCGACAGGCTGGGCTGCGGCCCGGAGGACATTCTTCACTGCTCGTCCTCGTTCCGCTACGACCTGATGTCGGCGCATGACCTCGGCATCAAGAACAAGGTCTGGGTCAACCGCGGCCACGAACCGGCCAACCCGTACTACGGCTATGTCGAGATATCGGACATTTTGGGCCTTCCAGGCGTGGTCGGTCTCTAAAACAGGCGGATTGCCGATGAAGTTCGTCTCCTACTGGCACGACACGGCTCCCGTCTTTACCGGCGGGGCGCAACACCCGGTCGAGGGGCACTATGATGCCGCCATCATCGGCGGCGGCTTTACCGGTCTCGCCGCCGCGCGCCAACTGGCGAAGGCCGGCGCGAAGGTGGCGGTGCTGGAGGCGGAGCGGGTGGGCTGGGGTGCATCGGGTCGCAATGGCGGGCATCTGAACAACGGGCTTGCCCACAGCTACCTCTCTGCCAAGGCGGAACTCGGCAAGGAACGCGCGATCGCGCTCTACCGGGCTCTGGACGACTCCGTCGACACCATCGAGGCACTGGTCGCGCATGAGGGCATCGATTGCAATTTCCGCCGCGCCGGCAAGCTCAAGCTCGCCTCCAAGCCGCAGCATTTCGAAGCGATCGCCCGCAACTTCGAAGCCATCCATGCCGAGGTGGATCCGGATACGGCGCTGCTGTCGGTAGATGCTCTGAAATCCGAAATCGGTTCGCCTTTCCATGGCGCGATGCTGTCGAAGAAGAGCGCCATGATGCATATGGGCCGCTATGTAGCCGGGCTGGCCACGGCGGCTGCCCGTCACGGCGCAATTATCCATGAGAACGCGGCGGTGACGGATCGCAAGCAGGTGGGAAAAAGGCATGAGTTGACCACGTCGCGTGGCCGCATCAGTGCCGATAATGTGCTGGTGGCGACCGGCGCCTATACCACGCCCGGGTTCGGCTATTTCCGCCGCAGGATCATCTCCGTCGGCAGCTTTATCATCGCCACGCGGCCGTTGAGCGACACCGAGATCGCCACGACCATGCCGGGCAACCGGACATGCGTGACATCGATGAACATCGGCAACTACTTCCGGCTTTCGCCTGACAATCGCCTGATCTTCGGCGGCCGCGCTCGCTTCTCCGCGACATCGGACCAGCGCTCCGACGCCAGGAGCGGCCAGATATTGCAGGCAAGCCTGGCCACGATCTTCCCGCAACTCGCCAAGGTCGAGATCGACTATTGCTGGGGCGGGCTGGTCGACATGACCAAGGACCGCTTTCCGCGGGCCGGCTACCATGACGGGGTCTGGTATGCGATGGGCTATTCCGGCCACGGTGCGCAGCTTTCCACGCATCTCGGCATGGTCCTGGCCGATGCCATGCTTGGCCGCGACGACCGCAATCCGCTGAAAGGACTCGAGTGGCCTGCCATCCCGGGCTATTCGGGCAAGCCGTGGTTCCTGCCTATGATCGGCCTCTATTATAAGGCGCTAGACCGGATCCAGTGACCTCCGATCCGACCGGGTCGGCTTCAGCCCAGCCCGCCGATGTGGAAGCTTTTCATCTCGAGATATTCCTCGATGCCCGCCTGCGCGCCTTCGCGCCCGAGGCCGGACTGCTTGACGCCGCCGAAGGGCGCCACCTCCATCGAGACCGAGCCGGTGTTGAGCCCAACCATGCCGAACTCCAGTGCCTCGCCGACGCGCCAGGCGCGTTTCAAATTTTCGGTGTAGAAGTAAGAGGCAAGCCCGTAGGGTGTACCGTTGGCCAGCGCGATCGCTTCCTCTTCCGTCTCGAAACGGAAAAGCGGTGCGACCGGGCCGAAGGTCTCCTCGTCGGCAAGCTGCATGTCGTTCGTGGCGCCGGTCAGCACTAGCGGCGCGACATATTGCAGGCCCTCCGGCAAAGCCGGCTTCTGCGTGATGATCTCAGCACCCTTGGCGAGCGCGTCCTCGACGTGGCGGTTTATCTTTTCGACCGCAGCCATGTTGATCATCGGTCCGATGGCGATGCCAGGCAGCGTGCCGGGCCCCACCGTCATGGCGTTGACGCGGGCGCTTAGCTTGGAGGCGAAGGCGTCATAGACTCCGGCCTGGACAAGGATGCGGTTGGCGCAGACGCAGGTCTGGCCGCCGTTACGGAACTTCGAGACGAGCGCGCCCTCGACGGCGAGATCGAGATCGGCGTCGTCGAAGACGATGAAGGGCGCGTTGCCGCCAAGTTCGAGGCTCAAGCGCTTCACACTGTCGGCCGCGCCGCGCATGAGCAGCGAGCCGACCCGCGTCGAGCCAGTGAAGGAGATCTTGCGCACCGTCTCGTTCGCCATGATCTCGTTGCCGATCTCGGCTGGCATGCCGGTGACGATGTTGATGACGCCGGCGGGGATGCCCGCCCGTTCGGCGAGTACGCCGAGCGCCAGCGCCGAATAGGGCGTGAACTCGGACGGCTTGATAACCACCGTGCAGCCGGCGGCCAGCGCCGGCGCGACCTTGCGGGTGATCATCGCGTTGGGAAAGTTCCACGGCGTGATGATGCCGCAGACGCCCACCGGCTCCTTCAGGACGATGATGCGGCGGTCGGATGTGGGCGAGGGGATGGTGTGGCCGTTGATGCGGCGCGCTTCCTCGGCAAACCATTTAACGAAGGATGCGCCGTAGCGGATCTCGCCCTTGGCCTCGTCCAGGGGCTTGCCTTGTTCCGTCGTGAGGATCAGCGCGAGATCGTCAAGATGCGCCAGCATCAGGCCATGCCATGCTTCCAGGAGCGCCGCGCGTTCGGCGTTGGTCTTCTTCCTCCAATCTCCATAGGCGGAAGCCGCGGCCTTTATCGCCGCACGGGTCTCCGTACCGGCCATGTCGGGTACTGTGCCGATCGCCAATTGAGTGGCCGGGTCGAGCACATCGACGGTTTTGCCGGAGCCGGCGGCGACCCATCTGCCGCCGATCAGGCCGGCTTCGCGGAAGAGATCTTCGTCTTTCAGGTTTTTCATCGAAAAATGCCTTGCAATCAGGTGAGTGCGGCGACGACGGCCGCTGTGATGGCTTCCGTCCTGTCCTTCCCGGGAGCGGTTCCAATGCCGCGCGCGGTTGTCGCTTCGACCGCCTTCATGACGCGGCCGGCCGCAGCCGTTTCGCCGAGATGTTCGAGCATCATCGCGCCGGACCATATGGTGGCGATCGGGTTGGCGATGCCCAGATGCGCGATGTCTGGTGCGGAGCCGTGCACCGGCTCGAACATGGACGGCGCCGAGCGGTCGGGGTTGATGTTGGCGGAGGCGGCGTAGCCAAGCCCGCCCTGGATCGCCGCGCCGATGTCGGTGAGGATATCGCCGAACAGGTTGGAGGCGACGACCACGTCGAGGCTCTCCGGCGCCATGATCATGCGCGCGGCCAGCGCATCGACATGATAGCTGGTCACAGCCACGTCAGAGTACTCCGCAGCCAGCTTTCGCGTGATCTCGTCCCAGAACACCATCGAGTATTTCTGCGCGTTGGACTTGGTGACGGAGGCGAGCTTGCCGCGCCGTGTCCGCGCCTGCTCGAAGCCGAAGCGCAGGATGCGCTCGACGCCGGCGCGGGTGAAGATCGAGGTCTCCACGGCGACCTCGTCCAGAGTGCCTTGATGCACACGCCCGCCGGCGCCCGAATACTCGCCTTCCGTGTTCTCGCGGATGCACAATATGTCGAAGCTCTCAGCCCGCAGCGGACCCGTCACGCCCGGCAGCAGGCGATGCCGCCTTATGTTGGCGTATTGCACGAACGCCTTGCGGATCGGCAGCAAAAGACCATGCAGCGAAACGGAATCCGGCACTTCTGCCGGCCAGCCGACGGCACCGAGCAGGATGGCATCGAAGCCGCGCAAGGTCTGGACGCCGTCCTCCGGCATCATGCGGCCGGTATCCCGGTAGAATTTGCAGGACCAGGGGAATTCGGTTCCGGCCAAGGCAAAGCCGGCGTGATTGGCCGCCGTCTGCAGCACGGACCAGGCAGCGGCGGTCACGTCGGGGCCGATGCCGTCACCGGGGATCAGGGCGATCGAATAGGACTTCATCGGCATCTCTCTAGAGGCTGATCAGGACGCTCTTGGTCCTTCGATTGGCGAGATAGGCCTCGCGGCCCAGGTCCTTGCCGATGCCGGAACGCTTGTAGCCGCCGGTCGGCAGGATATGGTCGCGCGAGCGGCTGTAGCGGTTGACCCAGACGGTGCCCGCTTCAAGCTTGCGCGCGAAGCGGATGGTGCGGGACAGGTCGGAGGTGAACAGGCCGGCAGCCAGCCCGTAGGTCGGATGGTTGGACAGCGCCAGCGCCTCCTCCTCGGTCTCGAAGGTCTGCATCGTCAGGACCGGGCCGAAGATCTCCTCGACGATCGCCGGATTGGCCTGGTCGACATCTCTAATCAGCGTCGGCTCGTAGAAATAGCCGGCATGGCCCATGGCGGTGCCGCCAGTCAGGCATTCGCCGCCGGCCTCAACCGCGGCCCGCACGATGCCGTCGATACGCGCCCGCTGCCGTTCCGAGACGATGGGGGAGTACTGCGTCGTCGCGTCCCAGGTCGGGCCGGGCCGCACCGCCTTCATCCGTTCCAGGATGGCGGCTGTCAGCCTGTCGGCCACGCTCTTCTCGACGATCAGCCGCGTGCCGGCCACACAGGCCTGGCCGGCATTGAAGGTGACGCTGCCGGCGATCGCTGATGCCGCCTTGTCGAGATCGGCATCGGCAAAGACGAGCTGCGGGCTCTTGCCGCCGAGTTCAAGCGTCATTGGCTTGACGCCGGTGCGGGCGATATTCTCCATGATCGCCGATCCGGCGCGGGTCGAGCCGGTGAAGCTCACCTTGGCGATCTCGGGATGGCCGGTCAGCGCCGTGCCGGTTATCGGACCGTCTCCCAGCACGACGTTTATGAGCCCTGCGGGCAGGCCCGCTTTAACGGCGAGTTGCGCCATATAGACTGCCGAAAAGGGCGTCATTTCCGACGGCTTCAGCACGACCGCGTTGCCCGCGGCCAATGCCGGACCGAGCTTCCATCCAGCCATCGAGATCGGAAAATTCCAGGGCGTGATCGCACCGACCACGCCATAGGGCTCGCTCATGATCATGCCGAGACTGGCGTCGTCGGTGGGCGCGAGCTCGCTGCCTTCCTTGTCGGCGAATTCGGCAAAGAAACGGATTTGCTCGGCGGTAATGGCTATGTCGCCGGCGACGAGTTGGCCGACGGGCCGCGTCGAGCACAGCGCCTCGATCCTGGCTAGTGTTGCCGCTTCCGCTTCGATCAGATCGGCCCAGGCCTGGAGTGCCTTGGTGCGCTCACGCGGCCGGACGCCGCCCCAGTTGCTGGCCCTCAGCGCCGCCTTGGCGCTCTCCACCGCACGCTCGACCATGTCTATGCCGGCCACGGGACAGGAAACATATGATTTGCCGTCCGACGGGCGGCGCATCTCGATTCCGCCCTCAGCCGGAATCAACTCCCCGCCGATGAAATGGCCGACGGGAAGGGGGATTGTATCGGGATCGAAGCTCAGGCTCATCGACAACCACTCTGCGGCATCGACAGGAGCCTAGCGCGTGCCGGCACGCAGCATGCGCTGTTCGGCGTTCCGCCACCGACGAATGTTGTGTGCTGGGTGAGGGGGACGGCAAAATCTTCCGCGCGGGCCAGCACCTCGCTTGGATCCTGTCATCCCACGGTCACGTAGATCTTGCGCACCGTTTCGATCGTTTTCCAAATGCCCGTGAAGCCAGGTTTCATCACAAAGCTGTCGCCGGCGCGGTAGGTCATCGGCGCGCCGACATCGGGCGTGATTTCAATGACGCCGGAGAGGATGTGGCAGAACTCGAATGTCTCGCCCTTGATCGAGCGCGTCTCGCCTGGGGTCGCTTCCCAGACGCCTGTATGGACGAGGTCGTCCTTGGAGACGTCCTGCGCCCAGGTCTTGAAGGCAGGGTCGCCGGCGATCAGCCGCTCAGGCAGCGCCTTGGATTCGCGCGGCGAAAAGACTGGGTTGGGATCGACGGTCTTGAGCTGGGACAAGGGATGACCTTTCTGGTTGGACTTCAATAACCGCGCGACCGGTCGACGAGCCCGATGGGGTCGAGCCCGGCGCGGTGGCGACGGATATTGTCGATGACGGCGCGTGCGGCGGTCGCGGGCTGGGTGACGCTGGCGACATGCGGGGTCAAAATGACCTTTTGATGCGACCAGACCGGATGGCCCGCCGGCAGCGGCTCGGGATCGGTGACGTCGATCATCGCCGCAGAAAGATGGCCGCTGTCGAGCGCGGCGACAAGCGCTTCATGATTGAGCTGTGGCCCCCGGCCGGTGTGGACGAGCGCCGCACCGCTGGGCAGTTTCGCCAACAGGCCGGCATCGAGGAAGCCGCGGGTCTCCTCGGTCAGTGGCAGCAGGCAGATCAAAATGTCGCTGGCCGCGAGCATCTCGTTCAGCCCGGGCTCGCCATGATGACAGGTGACGCCCTCGATCCGCCGCGGCGAGCGGCTCCATCCGGCAAGCGGGAAGCCGAAGGGCTTCAGACGGTCAAGCACGGCTTGGCCGAGTTGCCCGAGGCCGAGCACGCCAACCCGGCGCGACCCGGCCTGCGGCTGTGCAATATCGGCCCATTCGCCGGCGCGCTGCTGTGCCAGATATCCAGGCAGGTTGCGGTGGAGCGCGAGCACAGCAAGCGTCACATATTCCTGCATCATGCGCACGATGCCTTCCTCGATCATGCGCACGATCTTCACGTTCGCCGGCACCGCATCGAAGTGAAACTGGTCGACGCCGGCGCCGATGGAAAACAGGATTTTCAGGTTCCTGTAGCGGGTGAGATTTTCCGGCAAGGTCCAGGTGATGAGATAACGCACGGTGTCGGGATCGACTGTCCCAGCATCAATCGTGAAGGGGATGTCCGGCAATTCTTTGGCGAAAGCATCGGCGAAGACTGCGCCGCGCCGCGCATCGGAATTGAACAGGAATGTCATTTCCGGTTCCCCTTCAGACCGCGCAACGGACACCCAGCACTTCGATCATCCGCTGGCAGGTGGCGAGTTCACTGGCGAGAATGAATTCGTCCGGCTTGTGGGCGCGGGCAATGTCGCCCGGGCCGCAGATGATCGCGTCGAAGCCGGCAGCCTGGTAGAGCCCACCCTCCGTGCCGTAGCTGACGGCGGCAAGCGGCGCTTCGCCGGTCAACTCGCCCAGCAGTGCCGCCAGGCTCGCGTCTTGCTGCAGCGATAGCGCCGGATAGGCGCTCATTGGCACCCACTCTATCCGAAAGCCTGCGGCCGCGAGTGCTTCGGCCCGCGCCTTGACCGGCGCGAGCAGGCTGGCAGGGTCGACACCGGGTATGGCACGCGCCTCGAGGTCCAGCGTGCAGCTGTCGGGGATGATGTTGACCGACTGTCCGCCCGCGATCACGCCAGCCTGCAGCGAAGAATAGGCTGGCTCGAAGGCAGGATCGAAAGGACCATGCGTCAGCCGCTCGGCCTCACTCACGGCAGCGGCGAGCACTTCGGACATCGCATGGATCGTGTTGAGCCCGAGGTCCGGCCGTGAGGAATGGCCTGCACGTCCCTTGATGGTCACGCGGGCGGCCGCCTTGCCCTTGTGGCCGAGCACGGCGCGCATGCCGCTCGGCTCGCCGACGATCACACCGAGCGGCTTCGCGCAAAGTTCGGCAAGGCGTGCGATCAAATGCGGCACGCCGTGGCATCCCACTTCCTCGTCATAGGAGAAGGCGAAATGGATTGGCTTGGCTAAGCGCAGCTTCGCCAGCGTGGGCAAGGCGGCTAGCACGGCGGCCAGAAACCCTTTCATGTCCGTTGTGCCGCGTCCATAAAGCCGCTCGCCATCCCGGCGCAGCGTGAAAGGAGCCGAACTCCATTGGGGCTCGCCGGCGGGAACGACGTCCAAATGGCCGGACAGGATATAGCCCGGAACATCGGCAGGGCCGATCGTCGCAAAAATATTGGAACGGTCGCCTTCCGGCCCCGGCAGCACCGTGACCTGCGCGCCGTGCTCCGCGAGATAGGCCTCGATCCAGCCGGCGATGTCATCGTTCGGCTTGCCGGCGACCGATGGAAAGGCGACGAGACGGTCGAGGATGTCGAAGACGTCCATTCCTGCCCTCAAAACATTTGGGTGCGCCGGATTGGTGCCGTCGACCATAAGCTTCAACAATTCGAAAGAGGATGTGCGCGTTCTTTCGCGATTGCGTGCCGAAAGCGGAAGTGTTTCAGTCGAATCTTGCGTTGGTGCGTGGCTTTCTAGCAAATCGTATCGGCAGTTTGTTTTAGCGTTGGCAGGAGCATGGGTGGCCTGTGTGTCGCTCGTTACGCGGTCTTTCAGAGGCATGGAATTGAAGCCGTCCGGAAGCTTGAAAATCGATGCCTTCTCAATGCGGATCGGCGACATCGAAGGCGTCGAACTTGACCGGTTGCACGCGCACTCTCTATCCGTGGGATGGCCGCATCGCGCCGAGGACTGGCAATTCCTGCGCGAATCGGGACGGGGGTTCGTTGCGCTCGACGAGATTGGCCGGGTGCTCGGCTCGGCCATGTGGTTCCCGCATGGCGACGATTTCGCGACCGTAGGGATGGTCATTACCTCGCCGCGGCTGCAGACGCTGGGAGCCGGCCAGTGGCTGATGAAGCGGGTCTTCGACAACGTGGTCGGGCGCGACTTGCGCCTCAATGCGACCCGGGCGGCAAAGCGGCTCTATCTTTCGCTCGACTTCAAGCCGGAGAAGACCGTCTATCACTGCCATGGGATTGCCCGCGCCGCCACGGCGACTGGAGGGGACAGGGAGTGTGGCGAGCTGCGTCGGCTGCTGGCTGAGCACTTGCCGGCGATCATCGCGCTCGATGCGGTCGGTTTCGGGGTGCATAGAGCGGCACTTGTCGAAAAGCTGTTCGAACAATCTGTTGGCTACGGGCTCTTTAACGAGGGGGCGCTCAAGGCCTTCGCTCTCTGCCGGCCCTTTGGCCGCGGCCATGTCATCGGTCCGGTCCTAGCGAAGCGAGATACCGATGCCATCGCAGTGGTCCGGCCGCACATCGCCGATCATTCGGGAAGTTTCCTCCGGGTGGACACGCATATGGGAAGCGGCGAATTCGCCGCCTTTCTGGCGCACAGCGGAATGGCGGTCTTCGACACGGTACTGACCATGTCGATGGGCAAACGCCTCGCCGATTTTGCGGTCGACGGTGCGGCTACACCGGTAACTTATGCTCTGGCCAGTCAAACTCTCGGATAGGTCAGCCGAGGATGCGGGCCGTCGCGGCTGCCTATGGAAGTGCTCAGGATGGAGTCTGCCATGGAGGGCACGAACATCCGCACAGCGACCCTCTATCCGGCAGCGATCAGCACCGAACTGCTGGGCGGGATCACCGACCCGGGCGCGGCCGACGCCATGAAGTCCCTCTATGACAAGCATGCGATCACTCCGGACCGGGTCGCCAACGTGGTTTCGTTCGCGATCGACGCGCCCGAGGACATGACGATCAGCGAGTTCACGGTCGGCCCGACCAGCCAGGCTTGGTGAGTGTCATGCCCCATGTGATCGTGAAGTTGTGGCCGGGCAAATCTGAACAGCAGAAGACTGAGCTTGCAGAAGCAATCACCAAGAATACGAGTCCGTATCGGTCGGCTTCGAAGAGGTAAGTTCCGGCGAGTGGCGCGAAAAGGTCTATGTTCCCGACATCATCGACCAGCGAGACAGGATCTACAAAAGACCCGGTTACAAGATGTGAGACGACGGAAACGTGACGAACTTACAAAATACGCGGCCAGCGACGATCTGCCGTGAGGCCATGAGCACCTTGGTCGGCCGCTATCAGATGCAAGTTGTGACGTGGGGAACTCTTTGGAATTCGTTCCCATGGTCCTATCTTGCGGTCGCTCGCAGCCGGTTCGAGGTTGCGTGGCCGACGGTGGGGGAAAACTCCACCGCGTCGATCGAGAGGTAACCCCGAGGACGCAGCACAGAACTCGAATACTTCGAGGTCATGGCGGCGGTTCCAATCAACGGCCAAATTGTTCTTGCGTCCCGTCTATTCGCCAGCGTCGAATTCACCTTTGAACAAGATTGCCTCCACCGGCCCCGCCGGATCAGTGATCCGCCTCTCCAGCACTTCGACAAGTGTACGCCCAACCGCGGCCATATCGACGGAATGAACGCCAATTTTCGCCGGCAGGAAGCGTGCCAACCGCGTGCTGTCACGAGTGACAATGTGGACGTCGCTCCCCAGCGCAAGACCTCTTTTGCCAAGAACATGTAACGCCCCTAGAAGGCCCAGTTCGTTGGCGCATGCCAGGCCCGTCGGGGGATCTGACGACGCCAGCAGGCGATCGAACCAGGCTGCGCTCGATTCCATAGTGAACGTGCCATGGCTGATCAGTGACTGGTCGATCGGAATGCCGGCCTCGGCCATCGCTCTCCGATAGCCTATCAGACGCGTGGCGCTCGCCTGGTCTTTGGGCACGAGGAGTTGCAGCGCAATACGCCGACAGCCTTTGTCCACGAGCCGTCGGGTCGCGTCGTAGGCGATCTGCTCATTGTCGATATCGACATAGGGATAGGCGATGTCCAGATCGGTTCTGCCGAAGGTGACGAACGGTATCGCCTGGTCAAGCAGCAGCTTAACGCGTGCATCGCCCGAGACCATGCGCGTGATGATCAATCCGTCCGCGCTGCGCGCCTGAAGCAGACGTCGCATGCTTTCGACTGGATCGTCGTCGGGCGTGGTGGAATATATTGAAAGGCTATAGCCCGTTTGCCTCGCCGCCAGCGTCATGCCCTCGATCAGGGGAAGCTTGGCCAGATCGGACAGGTAATCGCTCGTCTCCATCGGCAGTACTGCGGTCAGCGTCATTGTGCGTCCGGTTTTGAGCGCGCGACCGTGATGATCCGGCACGTACCCGACGCGCTTCGCCACCTCCTTGACCCGCGCCACGGTCAAGGGATGCACTTCCGGCCCGTCCTTCAGAGCGCGCGATACGGTCGTCACCGAAAGAGAAAGTTCCGCCGCTATCTGTTTTAGATTGGCCATGTCGCCCGACTTCATTTGCGGAAGCGTCGGCTGATTTTGCCGAGCTTCGTAACGTTACCGGATTCGACCTGACGGTCAAATCCGACGCCACCACAACCGAATGGTCCGTCTGAAAGCAGCTTGACTCCATAACGTTTCGCTGCAATCGTAACGTTACGATTGCGTAAAAGTCCGCCTAAGCGACATTCTGATAAATCCTGGAGGAGGAGAACCCATGTCCTGGCTACCACGCATTTCCCTTGTCGTGATCGCAGTCTCGGCTGCCTTGCCCGCCTATGCCCAAACGGTCACCATCACGACCGCCGGCGGCGACTATGGCAAAGCCATGAAGGAGGCCATGTGGGAACCCGCCGCCAAAGAGCTTGGCTATGATGTCCACGAGGAGACGCAGAGCGACGGGCTTGCCGCGTTGAAGATGCAAGTCACCTCGGGTGCGGTCACCACCGACATCATCCATCTCGGTTCACCGGAAGGCGCGCAGGCGGCCGCGCAGTCGTTGCTGGAGCCGCTTGACTACAAGATCATCGATCCCAAATCCGTACCGGCTGGCGCAAAGTCCGATTACTGCTATCCGTTCGATTCCTACGGCACCGTCATGTCGTGGAATACCAAGACCCTCGGCGAGAACCCGCCGAAGACCTGGGCGGAGTTCTGGGATGTCGCGAAATTTCCGAATCGTCGCGCCCTGCGCGCCAACGCGCAGGACCTGATCGAGATCGCACTGCTCTCCGACGGCGTGGCGCCGGCAGACGTCTATACCGTACTTAGCACGCCGGAAGGTCTGCAGCGCGCCATCAAGCGGCTTGAGGCGATCAAGCCAGACGTCTCGGTGTGGTGGACCTCGGGAGCGCAGTCGGCGCAGTTGCTGAAAGACGGCGAAGCGGATCTGGTCGTTACCTGGAACGGACGGGCTCAGACCGTGAAGGCGGATGGCGGCGCCGTAGACTACACGTTCAAGGGTTCCGTTATCGGCACGGATTGCCTCGGTGTGCCGAAGGGAGCCCAGAACAAGGATGCGGCCATGAAGCTCATTGCAGCGATGACGCAGCCCGCGCGCGTGGCGAAGCTCACCGACTTCATCGCCTATGGCCCGGTCAATCCCGCAGCATATGAAGGAGACCTTATTCCGAAAGATCGTCTGAAGACCCTGGCGACGGCGCCCGAAAATGCCGGCACCTCGGTGTTCTCGAATGCCGACTGGTGGGTCAAGAACGGTGAAGCCGCACAAAAGGCCTTCGATGAAATGATCAGCCGCTGACGCTCCAATGCATCAGTCGTAAGGCCGGAGCGCATGATGAAATCGCTTCCGATCACCATCGACAGCGTGCGTAAGGCCTACGGGTCTTACGTCGCGCTGGACGATGTTTCGCTCGATATCAGGGCCGGCGAGTTCCTCACGCTGCTAGGCCCGTCCGGATCGGGCAAGACCACCTTGCTCATGGCTCTGGCCGGTTTTGTCCGGCCCGATGCCGGAAAGCTCCTGATGGGTGATCGCAACATCACCCGCCTGGCCCCCAACAAGCGGGAGATCGGCATAGTATTCCAGAACTACGCCCTGTTTCCACACATGAACGTCCTCGCCAACGTCGAATATCCCCTGGCGCTGCGCAGGATTCCGAAGGCGGAGGCGCGTCAGCGGGCGCTTGACACCTTGGCTCGCGTGAAACTGGAAGATCTGTCGGAGCGCAGCGTCGCCGCCCTGTCCGGTGGCCAGCGGCAGCGGGTAGCGTTGGCGCGGGCGATCGTCTTCGAGCCGCGCGTGATGCTGATGGATGAGCCGTTGTCGGCGCTCGACAAGAACCTGCGCGAGACCATGCAATACGAGATCCGGCGTCTGCATGATGATCTGGGTATCACCACGATCTATGTGACTCATGACCAGCGCGAGGCGTTGACCATGTCCGACCGGATCGCGGTGATGAATTCCGGGCGCATCCAGCAGATCGATGCGCCGCAGCGAATTTATGATCGTCCATCCACCCGCTTCGTCGCGGAGTTCATGGGCGAGGCCAATATCGTGGCCCCGGGCCTGGTGCGCAGGATCGACGGTGCCGAAGGGCAGCGCGAGATCCTGATGATCCGTGCGGAAAGCCTGCATCTCGATGCGAGCCTCGTCGGCCGGGACGGAGTGGCGCTCGACGGGACGCTGCGCGCCAAGGCATTTCGCGGCGACAACTGGCTTTTGACGCTGGCGCTTCACGGTGGGCAGGAAATCCTTGTATGCATTCCGGCGGCACTGGCCGGCGGCTGTGCCGAGCTTGCCACCGGTCAATGGGTGACCGTCTATGCGCCAGCGGGGAAAGTTCACGCGATATCGGGGGCGATGGCGTGACCATCGCCGCCGATCCCGTGCTTGCCGCGGATGGTCGACGCGAGCGGCGGTTTTTCCTTTCGCTCTCGCTCCCGGCGCTTTGCATTGTTGGGCTGGCGGCGATACTGCCGCTCCTCTGGATCATCCGGCAATCCTTCCTGACTACGGCCGGCGAATACACCGTCGGCAATTACGACAAGGTCCTATCGAGCGGGCTGACATGGTCGGCGCTGGCCGCCACCCTTGAACTGTCACTGGGCACGCTGGTGGTCTGCATTCTTCTCGGCACCCCCTTGGCGCTGGCACTGGCCAGCGCCCGACCAAGAGTGGCCAACGTGCTGATGGCCTTCGTCATGCTGCCTTTGTGGACCTCTATTCTTGTGCGCACCTATGGCTGGCTCGTGCTGTTGCGGCGTGATGGCTTGATCAACGCGGCTTTGACGGCTTTAGGTCTGACCGCGGAGCCATTGCCGCTGGTCTACAACTTCACCGGCACGCTCATCGGCATGGTTCACTACATGCTGCCGCTGTTTCTGCTGCCCGTTTACGCCGCGATGCGCGATATCGACACAAACCTCATTCGCGCCGCTGCCAGCATGGGAGCCACGCTCGGGCAAGTGATCCGCACGGTCATTCTGCCGCTTTCGGCCGGCGGCATCTTCTCGGGTTCGATCATCGTTTTCATCTACACGATCGGTTTCTTCATCACGCCAGCGGTGCTTGGCGGCGGCAAGGTGAATCCGCTCGCCATTCGGATCGAACGCACACTGTCGACCTTCCAGGATTGGGGCTCGGCGAGCGTCCTGGGCATTCTGCTCCTCGTGCTCATGGCGCTGATCGCTGTGATGTTCCTGACGGCAAGACGGCTGATGGCATACAACAAAATGGGCGCGGCCCATGCTTGAGGCCTATCCGGACAATAGGCTCGCTCGCGTCCTTCTGTGGGGCTTTTCCGCGCTTGTCATGGCGTTCTTGATACTGCCGACGCTTGTCGTCGTGCCGCTCTCCTTTTCGGCGTCCGACCTACTCGAGTTCCCGCCGCGCGCCTACTCGTTGCGCTGGTATGAGAACTTCTTCGGCTCAGCCACATGGATGGCCGCGCTGAGGACGAGCCTGATCCTTGGGACCTTGACGGCGGCGGTTGCCGTACCGCTGGCGCTACTGTCCTGCATCTCGATGAACAGGCTAGGCGGCAAGGCCGCGGCAACAATCCAGGGCGTGCTGCTCACCCCCTCCATCGTGCCGGGAATCCTGCTTGCGATCGGCCTCTTCTTCGTGCTGGCGGCGCAAGGTCTGGTCGGAACGCTGTTCGGCGTGCTGGTCGGGCATGTGGTGCTGGCCATACCGGTCGCCTGCATTGTGTTGTTGCCAGCTCTTGCCCGCTTTGACTGGAACCAGGTTCAGGCGGCGCGCAGCCTGGGCGCTAACTGGGCCAGAGCCATAGGCGGGATAATCGTTCCGCAACTTCAAATCAGCCTGTTGTCGGCGACATTGATGGCCTTCCTCACCTCGCTCGATGAGTCTGTCATTTCGATCTTCGTCGCGAGCGGTCGAAACAGCACGCTGCCAAAGCTCATGTTCCTGTCGCTGCGAGACCAGATCGATCCGACCATCGCGGCGATCTCGACATTGTGGACCGCCATCGTCGTGGCCGTCATCCTGATCGTGACTCTTCGCCAAAAATCCTGACCGAGACTGGAAAACATGCCAATCGATCCTATCGCAGCCGATCATTCGACAGACATACCCAAGGTTGGGCTGGCGATCATCACCGGCTCGGCAAACTGGGGACTGGCCTTTCCGGAGGATGTCGAAGTCGACGGCGTGCGCACCTTGCAACGTGATATGAGCTTTGAGACACCCTTTGGCCGCACCGACAACTGGAAGCTCATCGAGTTCGATGCCTCAATTACCGCCGAAGGCAAAACGAAACAGGCGCTGTGCATGTATTCGCACGGCAACCCTCGCGACCATATCGACCATTCCTGCCATCGCCGGGCGTTCTGGGTGTTGATGAGCGCGGGTGTAAGGCAAATCCTGGCCTGCTCCACCATTGGCGCCGTCAACAAGGCGATCAAACCCGGCGACATGGTGGTGCCCGCCGACATCATCGAATTGACGCAGACGCCGTTTTCACTCCTTCCCGGCCGCCAGAGCTTCGACTGCTCGGGCAAGCAGATCGTATGCCCAAGATGCGCGGCCGTTCTGGTCGAAACCGCCCGCCGTCATTGGCCGCGCGAAGCCCGTGTTCATGGTATCGAACAGCAGTTGGTGGCGGCCCACTGTTACGGGCCGAGACTGACAACCCCGGCCGAAGCCCTGGCGTTTCGAAGCATGGGGGCTGATGTGCTCAATCATTCGATCGCCCCCGAAGCGACCTTGTCGCGCGAGATTGGCGCGTGTTTCGTGCCTCTTGCGTTCGTAACTGCGGGTTTCAACGACTATATGGACCGCAATCGCCGGGAATTGCTTCAGGAGGACGTGTTGCCAAGCCTCTCTATGACAGCATCGCGAGTTGCGCTGGACACTGCCACAAGATTACCGGCAGATCCGGAGTGCTCATGCCAAGGCTTGAAGTCGCCACAACCTGCAGAGCGCCTTACCCGATTCTGAGGCAACGAGGAAATCAACTGATCACTCACGAGGTGCGCCTATATCGCCAAGGCAGTTGCGTCTGCCAGCGACCGCACCAAAATCGAGAGCCCCCAACGAGGGCTTTGCCGCTTCCTCTGCCGTAACTCGATAGTCCGCTTCCAAGGATGCGGCCGACTGCGTACAGCCATGAAGGGAGATGCTCGCCCGCGTGCGGATAGGCGGTTCCGTTGTCGATTAGGTCGAAATAGTTGAGCCATCAACGCGAACGTGAGTGTTCGAGGTTTGTTCCGCTGTCATGCGCGTGTACAGCAGGCATTTTTACTCGCCACTAACATGGGTGATTCCGCGGGTGCCGCTTTTGGTCTTCCCTTGGGGAAGGAAAAACAACATGTCGGGAACGACTGGGGAGCGCTTAAAATGGCAAAACGCGAAGGGAACGGTGGCGGTCCGTTCGAGATAGCTATGATCGTCGTCATGGCTTCGGCTGCGATCGGGATCATTCTGATCGCCGCCACGGGGTTTGCGTGACAGCTGTGCTTACGGCTGCGTCTGGGAAGGGTCGCGATGGCCACGCGGCGGCCTTTTGCGTTTCAGGAGCGTTTGACGACCTCGGGCTTCAGCCGCTCATGTCTCGGCTGCTCGGGCCACATCACCTGACGCAGATCGTGCATATCGACCGGCTGTCCGCAGATCTTGCACTTATAGAAATGGTCATTCTGGTCGGAGGGCTCGTGCCGCTTGCCCTTGATGGGCGCTCCAAGGCCTGAGGGCTTCGTCATGCGGCCAGCAACATCCCGCCTTGGCAAAAGTTCCGGAACTAATCGCGATCCGGCCTGAACTCCTATATGCTTCGCGGGAAGCATGGGACCTCGAATGGCATTCACCGTCATCTGGTACGGTCGAAAAGGCATCATCGACAAGGTGATCTTTGACGCTGAGAAGGTGGCCAAGGATCATGCTGTCACCATGTTCCAGACCCGAAGGGGTGACGATGGCGTCATATGCGTTGAAGTTCGCAAGGACAACGGGACTGTCGTCTTCAGCCATGCGGAGAATTAGTGATGCCCACCGGATTCAGGTCCGGCGCGGGAGGTTGACAGGCGAGGGCGGAACATTCCGGGCTGACATATGCCCGTGTCCGGCCTATTCGAGCGATCTTGCCGCCTTCAAATGCTTGCGCAACGTTGGCAAGGTCTCCTTGGCAAGCTTGGACACCACACCCTTACCAGTCTTGGCTTGATCCTCGAATTCCGAAATGTCCTTCTGATGGTCAGACACCATATAGTTCGCGAACTCCTTGTCGAAGGCCGAACCCGAAAGGCTTTCGAGCTTCTTCTGCTCCTGCGCTGCCTCATCGCTGACATCGCTTGGCACCTCGACGCCCATCTTAAGGGCAACGGCAGCTGCCTGCCGCTTCGCCTTGCTGTGGTCCTTCACCAACATGCGTCCGAACGACTTGGCAGCCTTGGTCGAGCTCTTCGTCTCGGCGATCTTACCAAGCAGGACTTCGGAATTATCACCCTTGATAGCGTCGGTGAGGAATTCCCTGTCACTCTTTGCCTGGGCGGACGCTGCGCTGATGCAGCCCGCAACAAGGGCAGTAACGGCCCAAACTGCTTTGTTAGCCATGGTTCGAACTTTCGATTGATCTGAGGACTGACTGGCCGCCGAACCCTCCTGTCAGTGCTTTGTTCCGGCACGCGACATCAATTTCCGACGAACAAGATGCGATCCGTCGTAAGGCGGCGGCCTCATGTCGGCTTGTCCACCAGCGGTTTCTTTCTCGTCGGAGGCTTGTAGGCGTTCACCAGCCTGACGACAGCGGCATCCACGGTGACTGGAACGCCCAGGTTCACCGTCACGCGGTTTTTGTCGAGTAGGTGGGTCACGTTGCCGATCAGCTCGATGTGCTGCCCCTTCGTCACCTCCGTTGTTCGGTCGACAATCGAATGCGGCTGGCCGTAGGACGGGATCGAAACGCTCACGTGATCGTCTGTCACTCGCCGCTGGACCGTGGCGGTTATTGCGACCTCATCGCCGATGTTGATGCCTTTCGCCATGACCCATACTCTGGGGCGGTACCATCCTTAGTCAAGCGATCGCTAATGTGAGACGGTGCCCGAAGGGGCGGCCCGGCTGCCGCAGGGGGTCGGGGGGGCCACGGCAGCCGGGCCATGCCGGAGTTCCTCCCGGCGGCTTATTATGCGCTTACATTAGCAATGGCGCAAATATCTCTTTGGCAGATCATCCCGGATGCCGCCTTAGACATGACAAGTGGGCCCGATCTACGCGAACACGCGGAACATCAGAGCTTTCTAACGGTTCTTTCCTTACAGTTTTTCAACGTGGAGCCACGACCGTGTCAGCGTTTGAATTCGTCTACTTTTCGGGTTTGACGGCGAGCGATCTCTTAGGTGGCGTTGTCTCGTTGTTGGCTTGCTGTCTGCTCTATAACGTCATCGCAGAGGATCGTCCGAACCGGTAGGCGCGGGGGCCGCAGGGCCGGCGAGTGGCTTCTCACCACCAAGGACAGTTTGAGCCGCGCTTGCTGGAATGGATCACGCGGAAGTAGGGCCTTATCCACCGCTGGATGCACCGGGCGGCAACGACACACCGATCGGTCGGTCTGTAGGAACCTAACGGGGCGACGCCCAGCTATCCGACGACCCGCTCAGGTTACGGTTCGCTTTTGCGCCAGTCGTGCCTGCGCAGGACAGTAGCCTCCGAAGGAGCCGCTCGGCCGCCACGGCGTTGCCATCAAAGGCAGGCTCGTGCTCCACCAGCCCACCTTGAATAGATACCATCTTTCTCATATTCCGCCATGTCAAGAAATGGAAACGCTCCACCAAGATGGTGGTCCGCTGGATCTAGTCGAGGCTTAGTTCCCTCGGCTCGGGCACGTCCTGCATGCCGCTTGCCGTGAACATCTGCGCCCCAGGAACGTGGGATCGAGCGGCTGACGGTGATATGACGTATTTTCGGGATGGATACGCGCCCAATGGGATGAACATGGCTCCCATCCTAGGTCCGAAAGCGCGAAGGATGTTTCTGAAGTTCGACCATAGGCATGAGGCAAACATCGCGACGACGGAATGTCGTCAATTGGCGATCAGACGTTTGCCTTTGTGGTTGGGGGAGGACCAACCGAACCCCTTTCTATAATCGCGGTCGGCAGGACGAGCCGCTCCGACGGTCGCGTTTCACCCTCCAGTCGGCGAATGAGAAGCTCTGCGACGCTTTTGCCAAGAGCATAGACGGGCTGATCGATGACGGTGATAGGCGGTGTGGTGACGCTGGTCCAATCCGCATCGTGGAAGGTGATCAGCGAAACGTCGTCAGGGACCCGCAATCCGCGCTGGCGGATGATCTTGAATATCTCCAACGCGATGAGGCTATCAGAGGCAAGGATCGCCGTGGGACGGTCTGTCTCAGATAGCAGCGTTTCGGCGACGCTGCGCGTTTGCTCGGGGCTTGTTGCGCCGAGGCGAACATAACGTTCCGGTCCATCAATTCCGGCGTCCCTGCACACGGTGAGAAAACCGTCGATCCGCTCGCGAACCGACGATGTGTAGATCTGCCCGAGATCGCGGTATTGATGCCTTTGGGCGTCAACCGCAGTCACATAGGCGATCCTGCGGTGGCCGGCATTTGCGAGAATGCGGGTCGCACGCATGGCGATATCGCGATCGTCGACCGTGACAGTATCGACATCCAGGTCGGGCAGCGCCCGGTCAAGCAGGGCAAGTGGCCGGCCCGAACGGTGGATGTCTCGCAGATGTGAGATGTCCCGCGATTCCGATGGTGTGACGATCAGTCCGTCGACGCGCTTGCCTATCAGCAGTTTCACGGCGGCCTTTTCCGCCTCGATCTTCTCTCCGGAGTTGGCCAGAATGACGTTGAAGCCAGCCGCTCTTGCCGCATCACTGATGCCGCGCACCGCGAGGCCGAAGAATGGATTCTCTATGTCGCCCACAACGACCCCGATGATCCCTGACTTCCCGGTCGTCATGCTGCGAGCGAGTTCGTTTGGCCGATAATCGAGAGCCATGGCAGCGGCCAGTACCCCGGCGCGGATGGTGTCGCTCACCACGCCATATCCACCCAGAACGCGAGCAGCCGTCGCTTTAGACACCTTTGCCGCTCGGGCAACGTCGCTGACTGTTGTCGGGCGGGTATGCGAAGCGTGTTTTGTCATTGTTTGACGACTACAAGAGTTGTTGACGGAAGGTCAATCTAACGATAACGATTGCATGAGAGACCGGTCTCATTCAATAGATACCGGTCTCTTATGCAGGACGAATGCGCAAAGCAGTCAGTCGCTTGGCAGCCGCAAGCTGCGAAGCGTGAGTCGTCCATGCCAAAAACAACAGACCTCAGAGTGGAGAGAAGACGTGAGCAAATTTGAAATTGTGAAATGGCTGATGTCGCCGGCCCGGGCGGGTGCAGTGGCTCTTACAATTGCGTGGGTCGGAGCAGCTTTTGTTTCGCAGGCTAATGCGGCGGAAGACAATCCCTATGGTCTTATCGACGCCAAGGTCATCAGCGTGGGCACGATGGGCGATGCGAAGCCTTACGCCTTTACCCAGTCCGATGGCACTTTCACGGGTTTTGACATTGAACTGTTCCGGAATGTGGCGAGCCGCCTTGGGTTCAAACCGGATCAGGTGATCTTTACCGGGCAGGAATTTTCCGCCTTGATGCCGTCGGTTGCCAATGGGCGCTTCGACGTCGCGGTCGCGGCGATCGGCACGACGGAAGCGCGCAAGAAGACGGTCGATTTTTCGGACGGCTATCTTGCCGGCTACCTGTCGGTCCTGACCGCCGACAAGACGATCACATCGGCTGACGGGCTCAAGGGCAAGCGTCTTGGCGTCGTGCAGGGCACGCTGCAGGAAATCTATGCTGCGAAGAATTTCGTCGGAACCGATCTGGTCAAATTCCCAGACAACAACTCGGCCGTCTCGGCGCTCAACAACGGCACGGTCGACGCTCATTTTCTCGATTACGAGGCGGCCAAGGACTATGGCCAGCGCTATCCGGCCCTGAAGATCGCAATCAATATCCCGTCGTTCGATGCGCCGGCCGGCTTCGTTATTCGTAAAGGCAACGACAAGCTGCGCAACGCGCTGAATATCGCCCTGCACGCAGCCATGCAGGACGGCACCTGGAAGACGCTCTATGAAAAGTGGTTCCCCGGTTCGCCAATGCCTGATCAGTATCTCCCCAAGAAGTGACCGCCCCAGCCGCCGGCCCGGGCCGGCGGCTGGCAACCTCGCTGGCCGCACTCCTGGGTTCGTAAGCAAAGCGCAATAAGAAGGGGACCGAATGAACTGGCTTGAAAACCTGCGTCGCAGTTTTCTCGACTGGCAGGCCATGGCTGACGTGCTGCCGAGCATGATCACCATCGGTTTGAAGAACACCTTGATCCTTGCAGCCGCTTCAACGGTGCTCGGTGTGGCAATAGGCATGGTCCTGGCGATCATGGGTATTTCGCAATCGCGTTGGCTGCGCATTCCAGCCCGGATCTATACGGATGTCTTCCGCGGGCTTCCGGCGATCGTCACGATACTGCTGATCGGCCAGGGCTTCGCCCGCATCGGCCGTGAAATCTTCGGGCCTTCGCCTTATCCGCTTGGCATTCTTGCGCTCAGCCTGATCGCCGGCGCCTATATCGGCGAGATCTTCCGCTCCGGCATCCAGAGCGTCGAGCGCGGTCAGATGGAGGCCTGCAGGGCGCTCAGCATGAGCTACGGCCAAGCCATGCGGCTGATCGTGGTCCCTCAAGGCATCCGCCGCGTCCTGCCGGCCCTGGTCAACCAGTTCATAGGCAATGTCAAAGATTCGAGCCTGGTCTATTTCCTTGGTCTGCTCGCATCGGAGCGCGAGATCTTCCGCGTCGGTCAGGACCAGGCGGTGGTCACCGGAAATCTGTCGCCATTGCTTCTGGCGGGTATCTTCTATCTCGTCATCACTGTGCCGTTGACCCATGTGGTCAATCACATCGACAACCGGCTGCGGACTGGAAAGCAAAAAGCTGGCCTGGTCACAAGTGGACTGACCGAGGTGAGCGAACTGGAAAGCGCCGCCGGCAGTCCATCTTCGGAGGCAGGTTCCGATCCCCATTCGGCGCGTCCCCTGTTCAAGGGCGGCAGTCTCGCCGTCAGCAACCTGGATATGGCGTATGGCGAGCTCGACGTCCTCAAGAGCGTCAGCCTGACGGTCAAGCCAGGGACAGTCACCTGCATTATTGGTCCCTCGGGTTCAGGCAAGTCGACCCTGTTGCGTTGCCTTAATCGTCTGGTCGAACCCAAGGGCGGCGATGTGTTGCTCGATGGAGCGAGCATCTTAGCGATGAAGCCCGAAAAGCTGCGGCGGCGGGTCGGCATGGTATTTCAGCAGTTCAATCTTTTCCCGGATCACACAGCGCTCGAAAACGTCATGCTGTCACTGACCAAGGTCAAGGGCATTCCGGCGCAGGAAGCCGAGCGCATCGCCGATGCACGTCTTGCCGATGTCGGCCTTGCCGCTCGCAAACACCATCGCCCTGGCAGCCTTTCCGGCGGTCAACAGCAGCGTGTGGCGATCGCCCGCGCGCTGGCAATGGATCCGGAGGTCATCCTGTTTGATGAAGTCACCAGCGCGCTCGATCCCGAATTGGTCAAAGGCGTCCTCAACCTGATGGCGGACCTCGGTCAGCGGGGCATGACGATGGTCGTCGTGACCCATGAAATGGGTTTTGCTCGCAAGGTCGCGGACCAGGTCGTTTTCATGGACGAAGGCCGCGTCATCGAGGCCGGCCCACCCGCCGCAATCTTCGATACTCCCAAGAGCACGCGCCTAAAGCACTTCCTGGCCGAAGTGCTTTGATCTGAAGCCGAAGAAACCAGGACGACCTGGTCCGCTCACCGTTCATTCTCCACAGCGAAAGAATATTCCATGGCTACACACCTGGTCTCAAAAGTCGTCGTTGTCGGCGGCGGCATTTTCGGCGTCTCGTCCGCGCTTCATCTGTCGCGGCTCGGCATCCAAACCATTCTCGTCAACGACGGACCGCTTGCCAGTGGAGCGTCCGGACGCTCGCTCGCCTGGCTCAACTCCGCACGTATGCGCTCGGCTGAGTATCATCGGCTGCGCATGATCGGTATCGACCGCTACCGAACCTTGTCGGCAAAATACCCGGATGCTGCATGGCTGCGTTTCGACGGTGGGTTGACCTGGGATGCGGATGACACCTCGAATGAGATCATGGAAGCTTTGGCCCATGAAAAGAGCCTCGGATATGACGCACAGCATTTGCGCGCAGGCGACATCCCTTCAGCTACGCCGGGGATTGCGGTAAACGCCGTAACGCGCCAAGGCGCAATCTTCAATCCGGGTGAGGGCTGGGTCGATCTTCCGTCGTTGATCAAATTGTTGATTGCGGAATTCGTGGAGGGCGGCGGTCGGCTCGTCACCGATGCCGGGCGCGCTACGGTGACGGTCGCCGATGGGCGCGTCGCTGGTGTCACCACAGCGACGGGCGGCACGTTTGCTGCAGACGCGGTCCTCTTGGCGACCGGCAGCGAGGTGCCGCGCACGGTTGCGCAAACCGGGCAGCATATCCCGGACGGAACGCCGATCGCGTTGCTGGTCAGGACCAAGCCCACCGCTCTGCCACTTCGGGCAGTGCTCAACACGCCGCGAGTTGCCGTTCGCCCGACGCCGGACGGAGCTCTCGCACTCGATTCCGCATGGTCCGAAGAAGAGGTAATCGTCAATTCGGACGGCACTTATGGAGTGAAGGCCTCGACCCTTCAGGGGCTCCTCGATGAAGCCTCGAAGGTGCTTGAGGGCAATCCGAAGCTAGAGTTGGAGAGCTACGGCGTTGGCCCCAAGCCGATCCCGGCGGATGGCGAGCCTGTGCTCGGCCAGCTGAACGACATTAAAGGATATTACGTTGCTTTCAGCCACAGTGGCGCGACGCTCGGGCTGATCGCCGGCGAACTGCTTGCAGGCGAGATCGCCACCGGAAATGAACACCCGTTGCTGGCCAATTTCCGCCCAGCTCGTTTCGTTTGAGGAAGCGCTCCCGAACTTTGCGATCTTACTTGTTCGCGAACTCCGAATGGGCGTTAGAGCACAATCTGACCTGATGGAATCGTGAGGG
>NZ_ML703256.1:0-58425 GCF_008520305.1 Mesorhizobium sp. SARCC-RB16n
ATGCACCATCAAACCCTGGGATCAAACATCTAAGCAGCGCGATTGCCGGAAAACACCGCCGGAGCCAGCGGCTCGCGGCCAAGGATCAGATCAGCGCCCTTTTCGCCGACCATGATGGTTGGTGCGTTGGTGTTCGAAGAAGGCACACGCGGCATCACCGATGCGTCGCAGACGCGCAAGCCTTCCATACCGCGCAGCCTGAGGTCGGGGGTCACCACCGCCATCTCGTCATGGCCCATGCGGCAGGTGCCGACCGGGTGGTGGTCGGTCTTGGACGTGCGGCACGCAAAGTCGATCAGATCTTCGTCGCTGGCGAGCGACGGACCGGGCAGCACCTCGCGCAGCACATAGGGGGCAAGTGCCTTCTGCCGCATGATCTCTCGGGCCAGCCGCAGCCCCTTCAGCGACATGGCGCGGTCATAGGGATCGGACCAGTAGTTGGGGTCGATCAGCGGATGGTCGGTGGGATCGGCGCTTTTCAGCCGCACCGTGCCGCGAGAGCGCGGCCGCAGGAAGGCCGAGTTCAAGGTGACGCCCGGGTTTTTCAGCTTCTCGACGCCGGCTTCGATGCCGGAGCCGAGACCCAGATGGAACTGGATGTCGGGCGAGGCGGCGGTCGGGTCGGCGTACCAGAAGCCGCCGGTCTCGAACAGGCTGGAGGCGACCGGTCCTTTCTTCAGCAGCAGGTATTGCAGGCCGGCCCAGGCCGTGCGGTGCAGCTTGGCGTAATTGTCGTAGGTGTGGTCGCCGGTGCATTCGGCGATGACGAACAGGTCGAGATGGTCCTGCATGTTGGAGCCGACGCCGGGCAGATCGTGCACGGGCTTGACGCCGACCGATTTCAGATGGTCGGCCGGGCCGATGCCCGACTGCATCAGAAGCTTCGGCGAGCCGATCGCGCCGGAGGAGACGATCACCTCGCGGTCGGCGCGCAGGGTCTTCTTCTCGCCGCCCGGCCTGTCGACCACCTCGACGCCGATGGCGCGGCCGTTCTCGACGACAATGCGGGTTACCAGCACATCGGTCCGGACCGTGAGGTTCTTGCGGGCGCGGATCGGCCTGAGATAGGCGACGGACGCTGACGAGCGCCGGGCGTCCTTCTGGGTAAGCTGGTAGTAGCCAACGCCTTCCTGACTGGCGCCGTTGAAATCCGGGTTGAAAGGAATGCCCATCTCCTGGCCGGCGCGGAAATAGGCTTCGCAGATCGGCAGCGGCGAGATCGGGTTGGAGACGCCGAGCGGGCCCTGGTCGCCGTGGAAATCGTTGGCGTAGCGCTGGTTGTTCTCGGCGCGTTTGAAATAGGGCAGCACGTCGCGATAGCCCCAGCCCGCAAGACCCTCTTCCTTCTCCCAGGTATCATAGTCGCGGGCATTGCCGCGTGTGTAGATCTGGGCATTGATGGAGGAACCTCCTCCGACCACCTTGGCCTGCGTGTACCAGAAGGCGCGGTCCTTCATGTGTTTCTGCGGCACCGTCGACCAGCCCCAGGAGGCAATGCCCTTGGTCATCTTTGCAAAGCCCGCAGGCATATGGATATAGGGGTGCCAGTCCTTGCCGCCGGCTTCGAGCAGCAGCACGGAAGTGGAGGGATCCTCGCTAAGCCGGTTGGCCAACACGCAGCCGGCCGGGCCGGCGCCCACAATGATGTAGTCGGTCATTATCTCATCCGTTCATAGCCGGGGCACGGAAAGCGCGCCGTCGACATTGATGATCGAGCCGGTCGAAAAGCCCAGTCTGCCGGCAGCGAGCGCTGCCACCATGGCGCCGATGTCGGAGGCTTCGCCCCAGCGTTTCGCCGGCACCAAGCCGCCTTCGATCAAAGCGTCGTATTTGGCGCTCACGCCTGCCGTCATGTCGGTGCGGATGATGCCCGGCCGGAGCTCGAACACGCCGATGTTTTCCGGAGCGAGCCTGAGCGCCAGGTTCTTCACCCACATGGAAAGCCCGGCTTTCGACATGCAATATTCGGAGCGTTCCGGAGAGGCCATCTCGGCGCTGACCGAGGTGATGGTGATGATCGACTTTGGATGATCGCCGGGCTGGCGGAGCATCGCCTTGGCGACGGCCTGGCTGAGGAAGACGGTGCCACGCAGGTTGATGCCAAGCGCGCGGTCGAAATTGTCGGGTTTGAGGTCCAGCAGGTCGCCACGCACCACGGCGCCGACACCGGCATTGTTGACCAGGCAGTCGATGCGGCCGAAGGCCCGCAGGGCAGCGTCGACAAGTGTGGTGTGAGCGGAAAGATCGGCGATGTCGCAAGGATGGTAAGCGAAGGCCGCGCCACGCTCTATAATGTTTTCTATCAGCCGTTTGGCGGGGCTATCGGCAAGATCGGCGACCAGGATGTCGAAGCCGGTATCGGCCAGCGCCTCGGCGCAGGCAAGCCCAATGCCGCGCGCGCCGCCGGTGACGATGGCTGCGGGACGGGTCATGCGGCAAGCTCTGTCTTGCGGATGTGGTCCGCCACCCGCAGCGCCTGGGCGGCGATCGACAGCGCCGGGTTAACGGCGGCCGAGTTCGGCAGGAAACTAGCATCGACGACGAAAAGGTTCCGGTGGTCGAAGGCACGGCAGAACGGATCGAGCGGCGACGTTGCCGGATCGTCGCCCATCTTCACCGTGCCGCATTGATGCGAGGGCGTGCGCTTGTCGAAAGGGCGCGACAGCACGAGGGGATAACCGCAGGCACGAAAATTCTCGCGCATCACCTTGGTCAGCCCGTCGAGCGACTGCATGTTGGAGCGCCGCCATTGCATGACGATGTCCTTGCCGTCGACCATGATGCGGCTTTCGGGATCGGGCAGGTCCTCGCACATCAGGTACCAGTCGACGGCGTGGCCGGCCATGAAGTCGAGCACGAATTTCGGCACCCGTTTCACATTGGCCTTGAGCATGTTGCCGTCGATCTTGCCGAGAAGCTGGACATTGCCGAGCGGTTTGCCGCCCTTGCCGTCCGTGAGATAATAGTCGTTCAGCATCAGCGTCTTCTGGTAGACGGCATCGTTCCTGCGGCGCGGATCGATCGCCAGCATGGCGCTCGAATTGTGGTTCATGAAGTTGCGGCCAACCTGGTCGGAGCGGTTGGCCAGGCCCTTGCCGTCAGGTGAAGGCGAGCGCAACAGGATGACGGCGGAATTGACCGCACCGGCGGAGAGGATGACCAGTTTCGGCGACAGCTTTTTCAGCTCGCCGTTCTGGCGATAGTGAACGGCCGAAATGGTTTTGCCGTCCGGCGCAGTCTCGAGATATTCGACATAGGCGCCGGTTTCGAGCTTGATGTTCGGATCGGTCAGGGCCGCCGCCAGCGGTGCCGTCTGGGCGTCCATCTTGCCCTGACCAGTGTTCGGGAAGGCATCCCAGCCGGTCCTGCCCTCCCTGAGCCAGGTGTCGATGTCGACGCCGAGCGGCAGCGAGGCCGGATGCAGGCCGAGCCCCTTGAGCTCGGCGCGGGCACGCGCGATCGGCGCCTCGTCGGGCACCGGCTTGAAGGCGTAGGGAACCGAATGAAAAGGCTCGGTCGGATCCTCGCCGAGCGCGCCGCGCACGCGGAAAAGCTGCTCTGCTTTCGAATACCAAGGCTCGAATTCGTCATAGGAGAACGGCCATGCCGGCGAGACGCCGCCAAAGTGTTCCATGTCGGAAAAGTCTTCTTTGCGGTAGCGGATCAACACCGCGCCGAAGAATTTGGAGTTGCCGCCGACGTAATAATAGTTGCCGGGGTTGAAGGACGCGCCGCCGGCCTCGCGCCACATCTCCTTCGGCCGGTAATGGCCGTCAACGAAGATGGCGCGTGTGTCGCGCGCGTGCGGCGTTACCGACAACGGCTCGCCGCGCTCCAGCATCAGGATGGAGGCGCCGCTGCCGGCCAGGCCGGCGGCGATCGTGGCGCCGCCGATGCCGGAGCCGATGATGACGATGTCGGGGTTTGCCATCGCCTAAAGCGCGCCGCGTTTGAATTGACACATGCGACGCGCTTCAGGTCTTTTGTTTTGATGCATGTCGTTGCCCCAAAACCGGATCCACTTTTGGGCGACACGCATCAGCGAATACGGCTCTCGGTCGCCGGATCGAAGAACACCGCCTTGGTCAGGTTGAAGGCCAGCGGTGTGTTGGTGCCCGGCTGGATGTTGGCATCGGCACGCAGCCGCGCCACCACGCCCTTGCCGCCGAGATTGGTGACGGCGAAAGTGTCGGAGCCGGCCGGCTCCACAACCTCGATATGGCAATCGGCGGTGGCGATTTGCGAGGCGTTGCGTTCGGCGCCTTCCGGATCGGTGAGCGCCTCCGGGCGAACGCCGAAGATGACAGGCTTGCCCTTGAACGCCGACAATCCGGCCGGCGCATTGGCCATCGGCAAGGTGATCGGCTGACGCGCCTCGCGATCCAGCACGACGGCAAGATCGCCGCCATTGCCGCCGATGGTCGCCGGGATCAGGTTCATCGCCGGCGAGCCCATGAAGTCGGCGACGAAGACATTGGCGGGGTTGTTGTAAATCTCTGCCGGCGTACCGAATTGCTGCACCTCACCGTCACGCATGACGGCGATCTTGGTCGCCAGCGTCATCGCCTCGATCTGGTCGTGGGTGACGTAGACGATCGTTGTGCCCGTGGTGGCATGCAGGCGCTTGATCTCGATGCGCATGTCGACGCGCAGCTTGGCGTCGAGGTTGGACAGCGGCTCGTCGAACAGGAACAGCTTGGGGTCGCGCACCAGCGCCCGGCCCATGGCGACGCGCTGACGCTGGCCGCCGGAGAGTTGGCTCGGCTTGCGCTGCAGCAGGTGGCCGATCTGCAGCACCTTGGCGACCTTGTCGATCGCCTTCTGGCGCTCATCGGCCGGCACGCCGCGCATCTCCATGCCGAAGGAGATGTTTCCGGCGACCGTCATGTTTGGGTAGAGCGCATAGCTCTGGAACACCATGGCGATATCGCGCTTCGACGGGTGCAGATCGTTGATGGCGCGGCCATCGACACGGATTTCGCCCGAAGTGATCGTCTCCAGGCCGGCGATGGTGTTGAGCAAGGTCGACTTGCCGCAGCCGGACGGACCGACCAGCACCAGGAAGCCGCCCTTTTCCAGGTCAAGGTCGATCCCCTTCAAGATCTCGACCTGGCCGAAACGCTTCCTCAGACCGTCAATTTCCAGAAAAGCCATTGGATTATCCTTTGACGGCGCCGGCCATCAGACCGCGCACGAAATAGCGGCCGGCGAGCACATAGACGAGAAGGGTGGGAAGTGCGGCGATCATCGCCGCCGCCATGTTGACGTTGTATTCGACGACGCCGGTCGAGGTGTTGACGACGTTGTTGAGCGCCACCGTCATCGGCATCGCGTCACCGGTGCCGGCATAGGCGGAGGCGAACAGGAAGTCGTTCCAGATGTTGGTGAACTGGTAGATAACGGTGACGACGAAGATCGGCATCGAGTTCGGCAGCATGATGCGCCGGAAGATCTGGAAGAAGGAAGCGCCGTCCACCTGCGCGGCCTTGACCAGTTCCGTCGGGAATGCCTCGTAATAGTTGCGGAAGAACAGCGTGGTGAAGCCGATGCCGTAGACGACATGGACGAAGACCAGGTTGACCGTCGAATTGCCGAGGCCGAAGCTGGTTCCGACCGTGTTCTGCAGCGTCACGCCGAACCGGCCGAGGCTGCCCAGGATCGTCGCCATCGGCAGTAGCACCGACTGGAATGGAATGAAGCAGGCAAACAGCATCAGCCCAAACACCAGCGTCGCGCCGCGAAAACGCCATTTGGTCAGCACGTAGCCATTGAGCGCGCCGAGCATGGTCGAGATCAGCACGGCGGGAACCACCATCTTGATGGAGTTCCAGAAATAACCCTTGATGCCGGCGCAGGTGAGGCCGACGCAGGTTTCGCCCCAGGCTTTCAGCCAGGGCTCGAAGGTCGGCGCCTTGGGCAGCGAAAGCATGTTGCCGTTCTGGATCTCGTCCATGGTCTTGAACGAGGTCACCAGCATGACGAAAAGCGGCATCAGATAGAACAGCGCGAACAGCGCCAGAAGCCCGTAGATGACGATGCGGTTGACGATCTTGACGTTGACGCCGCCGCTGGCCTGGCGGGCGGGAGTGGTCACGGCGCTCATCGCGACTTCTCCCTGAGTTCCGAATAGAGATAGGGCACGATGATGGCGACGATGGTCATCAGCATGATCACGGCACTTGCCGAACCGACGGCCATTTCGTTGCGCTTGAAGGTGTACTCATACATGAAATTAGAGGGCAGCCATGCCGAACCGCCGGGGCCACCGCTGGTCAGCGCCACGACCAGGTCGTAGGATTTGATGGCAAGGTGCGCGAGCACGATGAAGGCCGACAGGAAGATCGGCCGCAGCAGTGGAATGACGATGCGGCGGTAGAGCTGGAAGGTGGTGGCGCCGTCGATCTGCGCCGCCTTCATGATCTCGCCGTCAATGCCGCGCAGGCCAGCCAGGAACATCGCCATGATGAAGCCGGAGGCCTGCCAGACGCCGGCGATGACCACCGTGTAGATGACGAAATCCTTGTTCTTGATCCAGTCGAAATGGAAGCTCGTCCAGCCCCATTGATGCAAGGTTTGTTCGAGGCCGAGGCCAGGGTCGAGAAACCACTTCCAGGCGACGCCGGTAACGATGAAGGACAGCGCCATCGGGTAGAGATAGATCGGGCGCAGCACACCTTCACCGCGAATCTTCTGGTCGAGCAGGATGGCCAGGAACAGGCCGAGCGCCAGGCAGATGGCGATATAGAGAAAGCCGAAAATGCCCATATTGGTGATCGACGTGTACCAGCTCGATGGCGGATCGGTGTCGAAGGTCCAGTTCCACAGCCGCTGGTAAGCGCGGCCGCCTGTTATGGCGTAGGACGGGAAGGTCTTGGAATTGGTGAAGGACAGATAGATCGTCCACAGGATGAAGCCGTAGACGAAGACGACGGTGATGGCGAAGCTCGGCGCCAGCACGATCTTGGGCAAGGCTTCCTGCAGGCGCGAGCGCACCGAGGCGCGCGGGCGGGCATGCTCCGGCGTCAGCTTGATCTGGCTTGTCGCAACTGTGCTCATGGGGTTCCTCCCGTCGGCGTCCGGCCGACCGGCCTCACGGACCGGGGACCTTCCCCGCCGGAGCGGGGAAGGTGTTTTCATGCTTAACGCTTACTTGGCGTCGTCGATCGCCTTGACCAATTCGGTCACGGCCTCGTCCGAGGTCTTGATCTGACCGTGGACGAACTTGGAGACGACGTCCTTGTAGGCATTGGCGACGGCCGGAGGCGCGCCGTAGCCCTGGGCGAGCGAGCCGAACAGCGTTCCGCCTTCATTGGCCTTCTTCAGGTCGGCGATACCCTTCTTGCCGCAAGCGTCGAAGTCGGTGTCAGGCACGTCGGTCCGGGCCGGAACCGAACCCTTGACGACGTTGAAGGCCGACTGGAAGCTCTTCGACAGGGTAGCGGTGGCCAGAGCGATCTGGGCGGCCTTGCGGTCGTCCGGGACGTTGAACATGCCGAACATGTCGGAGTTGTAGATCACCGAGCCATCGGTACCCGGGAAGCGATAGCAGAGGAAATCGGTGCCCGGGGTCTTGTTGGCGGCGTGGAATTCGCCCTTGGCCCAGTCGCCCATGACCTGCACCAGCGCATCGCCCTTGATGACCATGGCGGTGGCGAGGTTCCAGTCGCGACCCGAGAAGTTCGGGTCGACATAGGTGACCAGCTTGGCCAGGTTGTCGAACGACTTCTTCATCGTGTCGGACTTGAGCGACGCGTCGTCGAGGTCGTTCATCGCCTTCTTGTAGAATTCCGGCCCGCCGGTCGACAGCACGACGGAATCGAACATGGTGGCTTCCTGCCAGTTCTGGCCACCAAGCGCGAGCGGGGTGACACCGGCAGCCTTGGCCTTGTCGAGCAATGCCACGAAGTCGTCGAAGGTCTTCGGCTCAGTGCCGCCGATCTTGTCCATCACCGCCTTGTTGATCCACAGCCAGTTGACGGAGTGGACGTTGACCGGAGCGGCAACCCACTTGCCGTCATAGACGGAGAACTTCTGCAGGGCGGCCGGAACCGATTTGTCCCAGCCTTCCTTCTTTGCCGTCTCGGTGAGGTCGCCCATGACACCGGCCGCGGCATAGTCGAGCACGGTGTAGCCAAGCATCTGCGAGGCGGTCGGATAGTTGCCGGCCGCGACCATCGCCTTCAGCGCGGTCATCGCGGCATCGCCGCCGCCGCCGGCCACCGGCACGTCCTTCCAGGCATAGCCTTCCTTGGCCAGATCCTGCTTGAGCACGTTGAGGGCGGCCGCTTCGCCGCCCGACGTCCACCAATGCAGCATCTGCACTTCCTTGACGTCCGCGGCGTGGGCCGAGAACGCAAAGCTTGTCGCAAGAGCCGTTCCGATAAGCAGTTTGCGCAACATGTACTTCCTCCCTTGTTGCAACTCACATGACCGGCGGATGGCCGCCGGGGTTTCCCAACTCAGCCGACCCACCAACCGGTGCGCTGGCCTCGATGAAACTGGATTGTCTTTTCCTCGGTATAGTCCTCGACGGCGCGCTTGCCGAGTTCGCGGCCCAGGCCCGACTGCTTGTAGCCGCCGAATGGCAGTTCTGGATAACCTTCCATGAACGTGTTCACCCAGACCGTCCCCGAACGCACGCCTCGCGCCACCGACATACAGGTGTCGATGCTGGCGCTCCACACGCCCGCCGACAGACCATAGGGCGTGTTGTTGGCGATGTGCAACGCCTTTTCAATCGTTTCAAAAGTCAGCACCGACAGCACCGGCCCGAATACTTCCTCGCGGGCGACGGCCATGTTTTCGGTGACGTCGCGTAAGATCGTCGGATCAAGATATTGGCCGGCATTGGAAGGGAGCTGGCCGCCGCCGCTGTAGATGCTGCCGCCATCACTCGCGGCTGCCGTCACGTAGTCGGTCACCTTGGCCAGATGGTCGGACGAAATCATCGCACCGACCTTGGTCCTGATATCGAGCGGATCGCCTACGGGTACTCTGGCGGTCAACGCCTTCACGGCGGCAAGGAAGTCATCGGCGATCGCCTCGTGCACGATCAGCCGGCTGCCGGCATTGCAGCATTCGCCGGCATTGAAGAAGCCGCCGAACACCGCTGCATCGGCGGCCGCCTCGAGATCGGCATCGGGGAAGACGATCTGGCCGTTCTTGCCGCCGAGTTCCATCGAGACCTTCTTCAGGGAATTCGAAGCCGCCGCCATGGTCATCTTGCCGACACGGGTGGAGCCGGTGAACGAAACCATCTCGACCAGCGGATGGCTGACCATTGGCGCGCCGACATCGGCGCCCAGCCCGGCGAGGATGTTGACGACGCCAGCGGGAACGCCGGCTTCGAGCAGGATGTCGCCAAGCACGAAGGTCGAGGCCGAGGTCATCTCGCTCGGCTTGACCACCGCCGTGCAGCCGGCGGCCAGCGCGAAGGGCAGTTTCTGGCTGACGATGAGGAACGGGAAATTCCACGGCGTGATGATCGAGACGACGCCGATCGGCTCGCGCAGCACGACACCCAGCATGGCATCGCCGAGATTGGCGTAGCTTTCACCGTGCAACGTGCGGGCGAGCGAAGCGGCATAGCGCCAGATGTCGACTGCCCCGCCGATCTCGCCGCGCGCCTGGGCGATCGGCTTGCCGGATTCCAGCGCATCGAGCCGGGCGATCTCTTCCAGCCGGGTTTCGATCAAGTCGGCAGCCTTGAGCAGGATCGCGGCGCGCTCGGCCGCTTTCATGCGCGGCCAGGGACCGGTCTCGAAAGCCCTGTGCGCCGCTTGCATCGCGGCTTCCACTTCGCCAGCACCTGCCTGCGCATAGCGCGAAACGGTGAAGCCGTGGCCGGGGCTCTTGCGTTCCAGCATGCGGCCGTCGCGGGCATCGACATGCTTGCCGTCAATCAGAAGTTTGTATGCCTTGGGCGCGGCGGAGGCCTCGGCAGGCATGGAAATCTTGAGAGGTGCATTCATGTGATTTCCACTCTGTCCTAGGAACGCGAAAACACGGGTTTCTGCTTGGTCTTGAAAGAGCCGACGCCGGCCTTGAGATCGCCCGTCAGCGCTATGAAGCCGCTGGCCAAGGCTTCGGTCGCGGCAGCGCTTTCCTCGCCTTCTGCAACGGCGATCATCAGCTTGGCGGCCTCGGTTGCCAGCGGGCCGCGTTCTGCGATCTTTTCGGCCCAGGCCTCGGCTTCGGCAGACGCCTTGCCGGTCTCGACGACACGATCGACAACGCCAAGCGCAAGCGCGTCGGCCGCAAGCAGGATTTCTCCGCCCAGTGCCATGCGACGCACCGTCTGTGCGCCGAAGCGGCGTACGGCGCGCTGCGTGCCGGACCAGCCGGGGACGACGCCGATCGAGGTTTCGGGGAAGCCAAGCTTGATTTGCGCCTCTGCGACGCGGAAATCACAAGCGATGGCCAGTTCCAGCCCGCCGCCCAGCGCGTGGCCCGACAGCACGGCGATGGTCGGTTGCCTGAGCCGCGCCAGCCGGTCGAAGACGCGGTGGCCGTAGCGCACCCACTGGACCTGGAAATCGGCGGCGCTCATACCGCCCCAGGCCTCGACATCGCCGCCAGCGCAAAAGCCCTTGCCTTCGCCGCATATAAGCACGACGCGCACACTTTCGGCGCTTTCCGCCTCATCGAGCGCCGCTTCCAGCGCGCGCAGCATCGGGATGTCGAGTGCGTTGAACTTTTCGGGCCGGCGCAAGGTGACGACCCCGATTGCGCCATCCTGCTCGAAGGTGACGAGGCGCTCAGCCATGCGCGCCTCCGAGCGAGGCGCCGCCATTGAGCGACAGGCCGATCGGCCGATCCTGGTAGAGCGCGGCCGGCGTCACCTTGAGGTCGTTGGCTACATTAAGCGGGATCTCGGCTTGACCAAGCACATCGCGCTCGAGGTCGATGCCCGGCGCCAGTTCCGTCACCATCAGCCCATCGGGCGTCAGCTTCATAACGCAGCGCTCGGTGACATAGGTGATGTCCTGTCCCTGCGCGACGGCGCGCTTGCCGGAGAAGGAGATATGCTCGACCTCCTCGACGACTTTCTTGACCTTGCCTTCCGCGTCGATGCGGATGCCGCCATTGGCGAGCGACAGCTTGGCCCCTGCATTGAAGAAGCCGGAAAAGACGATCTTCTTTGCTCGCGACGTGATGTCGACGAAGCCGCCGGCGCCGGCGGTGACATGCGGCCGCGCCGAAAGCTTCGAGACGTTGACCGAGCCGTGGCGGTCGATCTGCAGGAAGGAGAGCAGCGAAGCGTCGAAGCCGCCGGCCTGGAAATAGATGAACTGGTGCGGCGAGGGCATGATCGCCTCGGCGTTGGAGGCGCAGCCGAACTTGAAGTCGAGCAGCGGCACGCCGCCGACAGCACCCTGTTCGATCACCCAGGTGACCTTGCCGTGCTGGCCTTCTTCCAGAAGGATGCGCGGCACGTTGGCCGAGATGCCGAAGCCGATGTTGACGGCCATGCCGTCGCGCAGCTCCATGGCGACGCGGCGTGCGATCACCTTCTGCACGTTCATTTCGGCGTTGCGGAAGGTCGACAGCGGCCGGAAGATTTCACCCGAAATCGCCGGGTCGTAAGGCGTCAGCGTCGTCTGCAACTGGCCCGGCGCGACGACGATATGATCGACCAGCACGCCCGGCACGCGCACATCATGCGGCTTCAGCGTGCCGTTCTCGACGACGCGCTTGACCTGCGCGATGACGATGCCGCCATTGTTGCGGGCGGCGAGCGCCTGTTCCAGGCCGCCGAGATAAGCGCCCTCATGCTCATAGGTCAGGTTGCCGCGCTCGTCCGCCGTGGTGGCGCGAATGATCGAAACCTGGGGCACGATGGCTCGGAAATAGAGCCATTCCTCGCCATCGAATTGCTGCACCGACACGATCGGCTCGCCAGCGGCGGCGTTCATGGCGCAGCCCTGATGGCGCGGGTCGGCGAAAGTGTCGAGGCCGACCTTGGTCAGCACGCCCGGCCGCTTGGCCGCGGCCTCGCGGTGCATGTCGAACAGGATGCCGGACGGCACATTATAGGCGGCAACGGAATTGTCGCCGATCATCTTCCAGATTTGCGGCGGCTCGGCGGAGGAGGGACCTGACGGATAGGAGCCGCACAGCGTGCGCTTCAACAGGCCCGGCTTGGCCAGATGATCGATGCCCTTGATGCCATACATGTCGCCGGCGGCGATGGGATGCAGCGTGGTGATGTCCTTGGGATGGCCCTCGCTGTCGAAGCGTTCGCCGATGGCGGCGAGCACCGCGTCCGGACAGCCGAGGCCGCTCGACGAGGACACCGAGACGATCATGCCGTCCTTGATCAGGCTCGCCGCCTGCGCCGATGAAACGATTTTGCTCAATTCATGCTCCCGAGTTTCGGGTCGATCTTGACGGCCTTGCCGGAGGCCGCCGATTGCAATGCCGCCTCGGCCGCGGCCAGCGACCAGATGCCGTCTTCTCCGGTGGCGGAAGGCTGGCCATCGCCACGGATCGCAGCGTGGAACCGGCCCACCGACCTGACGTAGAGGTTCTCGCGGTCGAAGCTCAGCTCTTCTTCGCCGCTGGCGGTGCGCAGAAGGACCGAGCCGACCGGCTTTTGCGTCATGACATTGCGGGCGATCAGCGATCCCTGGGAGCCGTGCACCTCGAAACCGGTGTCGGCAAATCTGGTGGTGAATCCCTCATGCGATTGCGCGATGAGGCCCGAATCGAAGCGCCAGATGCACATGGCGCCGTCTTCCAGGCCGTGGCCGGCCATGCCGGCGGATTGCGTGAAAGCGGAAACCTCGACCGGATCGTCGCCAAGCACGAAGCGCAGCGTGTCGGCATCGTGCACGGTGATGTCGAGCACCACGCCGCCGCCTGCCTCGGGCTTGGCGATGCGCCAGCCCTGCAGGTTTTCGGGCAGGTAGACGGAATGGAAGACGCGCGCGGCAATGGGCTGGCCTATGCGACCGGCGGCAATCGCCTCGCGCATCGCCCGGTGCGCGCCGGCGTTGCGCAGATGGTGATTGGTGCCGAGCACGATGCCCGCGGCCTTCGCCGCAACGACCATCCGGCGCGCGTCGGCGCTGGTCAGCGCCAACGGCTTTTCGCACAGCACATGTTTTCCCGCTTCGATCGCGGCGAGCGCCTGTTCGAGGTGCAGTTCGTTTGTGGTCGAGATGTAGACGGCGTCGATGTCGGACCCGAGCAAGGCATCGAGATTTGATACGGCGGCCGGAATTCCATTTTCCCTTGCATAGGCCGCGGCCCGTTCCGGGCTGGAACTCATCACCGATGATATCTCGCCACCCTCTTGCGCGCGAATGGCGTCAATCATGAATTGCCGGGCGATCGTACTGGCGCCGATCAGCCCCCATTTGACGCTCATGCCGCGCCTCCCGTTCCCATGGCCCGGGCTCTGGTGCGGCGATCCGGACCGCAGCTTTCCCTGACCACGAGATTGACCGCGCCGATATGGTCCTCCGCGCGCGTGGTGCGCGACTGGATCATCTTGATCATGACATGGGCCGCGCGTTCGCCGAGACCGGCGGAGTCCACCGCGACGCTGGTCAGCGGCGGCATATAATGTTCGGCCTCGACGACGTCGTCGAAGCCGACGACGGCGAAATCCGCACCCGGCTCAAGTCCGCGCTTGCGCAGCGCCAGCATGACGCCAAAGGCAACGGCATCGTTGAAACAGAGCGCCGCGGTTGGCGGCTCGGCCATTGCGAGCGACGTTTCCAGGCAGGCCATGCCGCCCTTGCGGTTGGTCTCGCCCTCGATGATGAGCGCGTCGCGGGCGTCGATGCCGAGCGTTTCGCAGGCTTCGCGAAAGCCACCCAGGCGCTCATGATAGACGACGAGGTCGGACGAGCCGCCGAAGAAGGCCAGGCGGCGGTGCCCCTTGCCGATGAGATGAGCGGTGGCGAGGTAGGCGCCACGATGATTGTCGGGCGTGATCACCGGGATGCGGCTTTCCGGCAAGCGGCGCATGGCGAAGACGACCGGCACGCCCGCTATCTCCAGCCGCCGGAAGGCACCCGGGGTGGTGCCGCGCGCCGGCGAGACGATAAGGCCGGCGACGCCTTGCTCCATCAGTGATTTCAGCACTTCTTCCTGACGCACCGGGTTCTCCGCCGTATTGGCGATGAACGGCACGATGCCGGCCGACTGGAAGACACGCTCCATGCCCACCGCCAGTTCGGCGAAGAACGGATTGGTGAGATCGTTGATGACCATGCCGATCACGTTGGAATGAGCCTTGCGCAGATTGGCGGCGCCGCGGTTGTAGACATAGCCGACATCCTCGATCGCCTTGCGTACCTTGACTGCGGTTTCGGGGCGGATCAGCCCGCTGCCCTGGAGCACGAGCGACACCGTCGATTTGGACACGCCTGCTTCGCGGGCAATGTCGAAGATCGTCGCCTTGGCCCGGCTGGCCATCCAGATATCCTCCCCGGTTTTCTCACTCAATTTATTGGAACGTTCTAATCCCCGCATCCTGGATGAGTCAACCGGGATTTTTTCTCAGTCAGACGATGCGGTCAGAAATCGCGCCACTGAAGGGTTCCGTGTTGCAACGCAGCATTGGTTGGCAGGCTCAGTTCGAATCCTAAAGGTTCTTGATTTATTGGAACGTTCCATTTAATAAGCGCTGCGATAGGGAGAGATCGATGGACATTGCCTTGCCAGCTGGGGGTGGCCGCAGCACCCGTTACGCGCTTGTCGGAAAGCCGGTCCAGCCGGTAATCGGCGCGCGGTTCCCGCGCATCGCCTATGCCGCCGCCCATGTCGTTGCCGATCCCCTGGGAATGACCGATCCATGGTCGCGGCCGGTTGTCGACTGGGACAGAACGATGGCGTTCCGTCATCATCTGTGGCGGCTCGGCTTCCGCATCGCCGAGGCGATGGACACGTCGCAGCGCGGCATGGGTTTCGACTGGAAAAATGCGCAGGAATTGATCCGCCGTTCAATCGCGGAGGCGCGGACCGTCGCTGGCGCCGATCTCGCCTCAGGCGCCGGAACCGACCATCTGGCGCCGGCGTCGGCCAGGACACTGGACGAGGTGATCGCCGCCTATGAAGACCAGTTCGCTTTCATCGAAGGGCAGGGTGGCAAGGCGATCATGATGGCCAGCCGCGCGCTGGCCGCCGTGGCCAGGGGCCCGGACGACTACGCCCTGGTTTACGACCGCATATTGGGCCAGGCATCGGGCAAGGTCATCCTGCACTGGCTGGGCAATATGTTCGACCCGGCGTTGAGGGGCTATTGGGGCAGCGACGACTTCGAGACCGCGCTCGATACGGTGGTCGCCATCATCGAGCGCCATGCCGGCAAGGTCGAAGGCATCAAGATATCGCTGCTCGATGCCGGCAAGGAGGTGGCGCTCAGGAACCGGCTGCCGGATGGCGTCGTGATGTTCACCGGCGACGACTTCAACTACCCCGAACTGATCGCCGGCGACGGCAAGAGGCACTCGCACGCTCTGCTCGGCATTTTCGACGCGATCGCACCGGTTGCCAATGCCGCGCTGGCGAAGCTGGCTGACGGCGATCGTGCCGGCTATGACGCGCTGATGGCGCCGACCGTGCCGCTGTCGCGCAAAATCTTCGAGGCGCCGACCGAATACTACAAGGCCGGCATTGTCTTCATGGCCTGGCTGAACGGCTATCAGGACCATTTCGCGATGGTCGGCGGCATGCAGTCGGCGCGCGGCATCCCCCATTATGCCGATGTCTTTCGCCTCGCCGACCAGGCAGGCTTGCTGGCCGATCCAGAACTTGCCGTCGCCAGGATGAAGAACCTGTGCGCCATCGCTGGCGTCTGAGTGGTACACCGGTTTGGCCGTGGCCGGCCAACTCGAGTGTTGTGGCTTGCCCCTTCGCAAAACTCGCTGATTGCATCGGTAGCGCGAGCGCTCCGATGGATGACGATCGAATCCGACACGCGCCGAGACCTCCGAATCGTAGCCATGACGAACCCTTTGCTGTGACCAGTTTGTGACTAGCAACCGAACCAAGGGTCTTTCAGGAAGCGAATATGTCCGAAAAACTAGTTATTTCAATGAGGTACGGATGGTGGGCGTGACAGGGATTGAACCTGTGACCCCTGCAATGTCAATGCAGTGCTCTCCCGCTGAGCTACACGCCCATCCGAAGCCGCGCATACACCATTTTTGGTCCGGCGCGTCAATAGCAGGAAAAGAGGAAAAGCACGTCGTGTCGCCGCGGCTGTGGAGTGACGCCGGCGGCCTGTGGAAGGCGGCTCAGGCCGCCTGCAGCATCTTCTCGACCTCGTTGACGAGATCGCGCAGGTGGAAGGGCTTGGACAGCACCTTGGCGTCTTTCGGCGCCTTGGAATCTGGGTTCAGTGCCACGGCGGCAAAACCAGTGATGAACATGACCTTGAGGTCGGGGTCGATCTCGGTGGCGCGCCGCGCCAACTCGATGCCGTCCATCTCCGGCATGACGATGTCGGTCAGAAGCAGCGAGAACGGCTCCTCGCGCAGCCGCTCATAGGCGCTGGCGCCGTTGTCGAAATCGCTGACCTGGTAGCCGGCGCGCTCCAGCGCCTTGACGAGGAACCGACGCATATCGTCGTCGTCTTCCGCCAGAAGAATGCGTGCCATGATATCCCGTCCGAATCACCCGCCCGAGACTGCCGTGGGGCAAGCCCGTTAACCATCCTGTATATGAGGAGGTGAGAGTAAACATCAAGTGAACGCGGACGCGCTTGGCCCACATTTGCCCGGCGGCACGACCGCTGAAATGCTGGACATGCGGGCAGCAAGGTGTCAGTTTCATGCCATGATGCACTGTTGTTTTCGGGTTCGTTCAAATTGAAGACGGCAGCCGAGGATTTTTCGGTCTTTCCACCCTTCGAAATCCGGTCGGGCGCCGAGCAGCGCGTCCCTTTCCTCTTCAACTCGCCGCATAGCGGCCGCTACTATCCGGAACGCTTCCTTGCCATGGCAAGGCTCGACCGCAACGCCATCCGCCGCTCTGAGGATTGCTATGTCGACGAACTGTTCGGCGGCGCCGTGGCATTGGGCGCGCCAATGCTGGCGGCGAATTTCCCGCGTGCCTATCTCGACGTCAACCGCGAGCCTTGGGAACTCGACCCGCGCATGTTCGCCGAGCCGGTGCCGTCCTTCTGCAACATCCGCTCCGCGCGTGTCGCTGGCGGGCTCGGTACCGTGCCGAAGTTGGTGGGGGAGGGGCTCGACATCTATGCGGGCCGCTTGCCGCTCGCCGAGGCGGTTGCCCGCATCGAGGCGGTCTACAAGCCCTACCACGAAACGCTGAAGCGGCTTTTGACCAGGACGCACGCACGTTTCGGCTTTGCCGTGCTGATCGACTGCCATTCGATGCCGGCGAGCATCCGCGTCGGCGACAACGGTCTGCGGCCGGATTTCATCATCGGCGACCGTTTCGGCATCTCGGCCACCGCGGCCTTGACCGAAACCGCGATCGGCCTGCTGACCGCGATGGGCTATGCCGTCGCTCACAACAAGCCTTATGCCGGCGGTTTCATCACGGAACACTATGGCCGCCCGGCGCGTCATCTGCATGCGCTGCAGATCGAGGTCAATCGCGGGCTCTACATGAATGAGCGGACATTCGAGAAAGCCGCCGGCTTCGATGCGCTGGCCGACGATCTGACGCGATTTTCAGCTGACCTGATGGCGATGCCGGATCATCATTTCATCGACCTGCCGCTGGCCGCGGAATGAACCGCGTCTTGTTTTCACGCATGTCGGTGTCCCCAAACCCACCAAGCACCTTCGGGCGACATGCATTGGGGTGCAACGGGTGTAAAAAAAGACCGCATCGTTTGCACGATACGGTCGAAGTCTAGGGAGGAAACGCCCAAGGAGGGCATGGACAGAAAAAAACCTGTCCGAGGGTGAGGGTATTGTGCGCTGCACAAATGTCAAGCGACCTTCAGGCTTTTTTAATTCATAGTGATGTGGAAATTGCGTTTGGATGGCGATGTCGTGACATTCCGGCAACAGTTGCCCGGGCAGATAAATCGATAAACAAGCTTGTCTTGGCGGGAAAGTCGCGGCAGTGCTCGGCATGGGCATGCCGCAATGCGGGAGAATCAGTTGGACATCAGCATCGATTTCATGCGCCGCATCGCGCAGGCAGCAGCGGCGGAGACCTTGCCGCGCTTTCGCGCCCAGGGTGCGGTCGCCAACAAGGAAAAGGGCAGTTTCGACCCGGTCACCGAGGCCGACCGCGAGGCCGAGCGCGCCATCCGGGCGCTGATATCGGCCGAGTATCCCGACCATGGCATCCTGGGCGAAGAGCACGGCAGCGAGAACATCTCCAGCCGGCATGTCTGGGTGATCGACCCGATCGACGGCACACGCGCCTTCATCTCCGGCCTGCCGGTGTGGGGGACGCTGGTTGGGCTGACGGTCGATGGTGAGGCGGTCGCCGGCATGATGGCGCAGCCCTTCACCGGCGAGCTGTTCTACGCCAATGAGTCCGGTTCGCACTACGAGGGACCGGGCGGCCCTCGAAAACTGTTGACCCGCAAGACGACAAAACTCGACGAGGCGACGCTGTTCACCACCACGCCAGCTCTGTTCAAGGGCGAGGCGCGCACGCGCTACGACGCATTCGAGAAGCAGATCCAGCTCGCCCGCTATGGCGCCGATTGCTATGCCTTCGCCATGATCGCCTCGGGGAGCGTCGACATCGTCGCCGATCCCGGATTGAAGCCCTACGACATCGTGGCGCTGATCCCGATCATCGAGAAAGCCGGCGGTGTCGTCACCACGTTCGACGGCGGGCCGGCGGAGAATGGCGGCGATGTGCTGGCGGCCGCGACACCGGAGCTCCATGCCGCCGCCATGGCCGCCCTGCGCGGCTGATCGGCTTCTTTGTTGACGCTACAGCATGTCGCGGCGAACAGGATTCGCCCGACCTGCTGTAAGCTTTTGATTTTATGCATGTCGTTGTCCCGGAACCGAGGACACTTCCGGGCGACATGCATTAGCCTGACCCTGGAAGGGCCACGGTGCCCATCAGGCCGTCGGATCGTCGGACCCGGGGACGAAGGCGTCGAAGGCGGCGAGGAATTGTTCGCGGTAGAGGTCGGCTTCCTGCAGGATTTCGTGTTTGGCGCCGTCGATCATCAACAGCGAACCAAGTCTCAGATTTCTCGCGTATGTTTCCACTGCCTTGGTCGAGACAACCTGGTCGGCGCCGGCGGCGATGATCAGCAGAGGCACTTGGATGCGGGCCATGAAGGCGGGGTCGCTGATGGCTTCCGACGCCTTCGCCGCCGCCTGCAGCCAGCGGATCGTCGGGCCGCCAAGCGCCAGTTGCGGATGCTCTTCATAGATACGCGTGTTGCGGCGATAGCGTTGCGGATCCGACGTCACCTTGTTGGCTTCGAAGGGCAGCGTGTGTCTCGGCCGTGGACCCCAGGCGGCATAGAGCCGGCCGAGCCCCAGGGCGCAGAAAAACGAACAGATCCGGCGGACCGTTCCTATCGAGACCGGCAGGTCGGGCAGCGTCAGGAAGGGCGCGATCAGCACCATGCGCCGCACGCGGTTCACCATCGACGGCGCGGCAAGCAGCGCGATCACGGCCCCGGCGGAATGGGCGAGGATGTAGTACGGTCCGCGGCAATCCGGCAGCACGATCTCCTCGAAGAACTGCTCCAGGTCAGCCGTATAGTCGCGGAACGACCTGACGTAGCCGCGCTGGCGATCGCGGATCAGCCGGTCGGAATCGCCCTGGCCGCGCCAGTCGAGGGTGGCGACACCGAAGCCCCGCGCGGCAAGGTCGCGGATGGTCTCGAAATATTTCTCGATGCACTCGTTGCGGCCGCCGAGCAGCACCACGGTGCCCCGCATTGGACGCGCCACCGCTGCGAACAGGCCATAACGTATCTTCTTGCGGTCGCGCGTGGTGAAAAAGCCGCCGGTGGCGTTTTCCGGTCGCGGATTGCCCTCGGTTTGGTGGAAAAGCGGAGTGTCCTGGAAAATGTCCGTCATTCGGCGCTTTGTGCTCGGCGTCTTCACGTGCCTGCCCGAGATGGCTGGCCCTGCCAAGGTGATAGACGCCAATGCGCCAAAAGCAAAGGAATTCCAGGTTGTCGACGACTGCAACGGGGGAAGGCCGGAAGCGGCTTTGAGCACGCTTCCGGCCCCTGTCGATCCGGGAGGAAGGGACGTTAACACCCGGTTCGGCCTCGTTGCGGCACCTGTGCAAATCCGGCGCCGCCAATCCTTGATCTTGAGAGCCACTTTAGCGGCGGCTGTCTGAACGGGCGCCAAAGCACCGGTTCATCTGCCGTTCATCAAAGGCTGGCCGCTTCATCCTTTTTTGCCGTCAAACGAAACTTGAAATGCTTTCGGGGGCTCCCCAGATGTGGGTTGCGGCCGCCAATGTCGGGGCCGCTGGTCTCCGGAAACGCCGATCACGGGTTTCGGACCGACCATACGCAAACCATGTTGCTCAACAGGAGAACACCTCATGCGTCATGTTGATTTTTCCCCGCTCTATCGTTCGACCGTCGGCTTCGACCGTCTCTTCACGATGCTCGATTCGCTCGCGCAGCCCGATGGCGCGCAAACCTATCCGCCCTACAACATCGAGCGCACCGGCGAGGATTCCTACCGCATCTCGATGGCGGTTGCCGGCTTCTCGGATGACGAGATCTCCATCGAAGCCCACCGCAACGTGCTGACCGTGAAGGGTGAGCGCAAGGACGAGGGCACCGGCGAGGGCTCCGAGCTGCTCTATCGCGGCATTGCCTCCAGGGCCTTCGAGCGCCGCTTCCAGCTTGCCGATCACGTTGAAGTCGTCGGCGCTGCGCTGAAGAACGGCCTGCTCTTCGTCGACCTCAAGCGCAACATTCCCGAAGAGCTGAAGCCGCGCAAGATCGCGATCACCTCGGCTCCGGCCACGGCCAAGCAGATCGAGGCCAAGACGGCAGCCTAACAGGCCGCCGCGTAATGTCTAAGTCTCGTCCCGAGACGGAAGCGGCGCCGAAAGGCGCCGCTTTTTTGTTGTCGCGAAGGCCGATTATTCGGCGATCAACTGGCCAAAGCGGTCGACTTCCTCGGAGGTCGTCGCAAAACTGGTGACGAAGCGATAGAGCAGTTCATCCTCGCCGATATGGCCGTCGAAACCGTGCGGCCTGTGCCAGTCGTAGAAGGCCGCGCCCGCCGCCTGCAGTTTTTCGGCTTCCATTTTCTTGATCACCGCGAAGACTTCGTTGGCCTGCGGCAGCCAGGCAAGCTTGGCCGTGGCCGAATCCTCGATCGCCGCCGCCAGGCGCGCGGCCATGGCGTTGGCATGGCGCGCTGTGTCGAGCCAAAGCCCGTCCTTGAAATAGGCTTCGAACTGCGCCGCGACGAAGCGCGACTTCGAAAACAACTGTGCCGCACGCTTGCGCAGAAAGGCCAATTCCTTGGCGCGGTCGAGGTCGAACAGCACGATCGCCTCGGCGCACCAGCAGCCGTTCTTGGTGCCGCCGAAGGACAGGATGTCGACACCGCGTTTCCAGGTCATTTCGGCCGGCGTGGTGTCGAGCGCGACCAGCGCGTTGGCAAAGCGAGCGCCGTCCATGTGCAGCGGCACGGAATGGTGTTTGGCGATCGCTGCAATCGCCGCAATGTCGTCCAGACCATAGATTGTGCCGACCTCGGTCGACTGCGTGATCGAGATGGCCATCGGCCGGCCCCAATGAACCACTTCGCCGGCGAAACGGCCGATCGCCCTGTCCAGATTGTGTGGCTCGATCTTGCCCAGCGGGCCGTCGACGGCGTGAAGCCGCGAGCCGCCGGAAAAATATTCCGGCGCGCCGCATTCGTCCTCGATGACATGCGATTCGCGGTGGGCGAAGGAAATGCCGCCGGGCTTGTTATAGGTCGTCAGCGACAGCGAATTGGCGGCGGTGCCGGTCGCCACGAAGAACACGGCCACCTCGCGTTCGAAGATCTCGCTGAAGCGGTGATAGACGGCCTGGTCGAGGGCCCCGTCGCCATAGGCGGTCGAAAAGCCGGCGGTATGGGCCGAGAGGCCGGCTGCAATGCTTGGGTGGGCGCCTGCCCAATTGTCGGAAGCGAAGAACATGCGTCTGCCTGTGCTGGGAAAATCGCCGGGACCTTGACCGGTTTCATGACCCGCCCGCAAGAGCCAGACACAAGAAAACGGGTAAAGCCAGTGTCGGACTCGCGACGCCTCCAGAGACCGAAGCTTACGTTTTGCAGCCGCTTCACGAAATTTTGTGTCGCGGCGCGGCCAAGTTTTTTGTGAATCGGTCTTGTGTGGGTCCTGGATTTCTGTCATAAAAATTTAGGACAGTAGTGCTGTCTTATTTTGTCGCACAAAACAGGCTGGATTGGCGTATCGTTTGGGCCACTCCGGCTTTTGCCGCGAGCGACAGGTAGACGGACCAGCTCTGGCCTGTACGATACCAAATGTGAACCAGCGGCGCCCCGCTTGGTTCGGCGATTTCGCAAGACGTGCCGCAAGAATGAAGGGCGAGCTCAAGTGCTCGCCAAGGCAAACCAGCGCCCCCAGGCTGACCAATGCCAAGTGGCGCGGAACGGAGGATAGGACGATGACGGAATTGACGCTCTCTGCGACGAACGGCCAGGCCGCGCAGACGAAAGCGGCCGCCGTCAAAAATACCTCCACCAAAAATCGCGCGACCGCCGGCGGCCTGACCGCCCAGGGCCTCTACGATCCGCGCAACGAGCATGACGCCTGCGGCGTCGGCTTCATCGTCAACATGAAGGGCGTGAAGTCGCATCAGATCGTCAAGGACGGGCTTGCCGTGCTCGAAAACCTGACGCATCGCGGCGCCGTCGGCGCCGATCCGCTGGTCGGCGATGGCGCCGGCGTGCTGGTGCAGCTTCCGGATCTTTTTTTCCGTGAGGAGATGGCGGCCCAGGGTATCGAACTGCCACCGGTAGGTCAGTATGGCGTCGGACACTGGTTCATGCCGCAGGATGCCATCCTTCGTGCCCATATCGAAGAGGTCATCGCCGAATCGGCGCAGTCCGAGGGGCTGCCGCTGCTGGGATTCCGTGACGTGCCGGTCGACAATTCGTCGCTGTCGAAGGCGCCTGACATCGTTGCGTCCGAGCCGTTCCACCGCCAGGTCTTCATCGGCCGCACGGCCGATATCACCGACGACGAGGAATACGAGGCCAGGCTCTATCTGCTGCGCAAGGTCATATCGGGCCGCATCTACGCCGAGAACGACAACAAGGACATCGGCGCCTATTGCGTGTCGCTGTCGGCACGCACCATCGTCTACAAGGGCATGTTCCTGGCCTATCAGGTCGGTGCCTACTACAAGGACCTGACCGATCCGCGCTTCGAGACCGCGCTGATCCTCGTTCACCAGCGCTTCTCGACCAACACCTTCCCGTCGTGGAAGCTGGCGCATCCCTATCGCATGGTCGCCCACAATGGCGAGATCAACACCGTGCGCGGCAACAACAACTGGATGGCCGCCAGGCAGGCTTCGGTCGATTCCGAACTGTTCGGCAACAACATCTCGAAGCTCTGGCCGATTTCCTATGACGGCCAGTCCGACACTGCGTGCTTCGACAACGCGCTCGAATTCCTGTTCCAGGGCGGCTACAGCCTCAGCCACGCCATGATGATGCTGATCCCGGAAGCCTGGGCCGGCAACAAGCTCATGGATGCCGATCGCAAGGCTTTCTACGAGTACCATGCGGCGTTGATGGAGCCGTGGGACGGGCCGGCGGCGGTCGCCTTCACCGACGGACGCCAGATCGGCGCCACGCTCGACCGCAACGGATTGCGCCCAGCACGCTACATCGTCACCGATGATGACCGCGTCATCATGGCTTCGGAGGCCGGCGTGCTGCCGGTGCCGGAGGAGAAGATCGTCCAGAAGTGGCGGCTACAGCCCGGCCGCATGCTGCTGATCGACCTGGCGAAGGGCCGCATCGTTCCCGACGAGGAGATCAAGTCGGAGATCGCGACCAAGCACCCCTACAAGACCTGGCTTGGCAATACGCAGCTCATCCTGGAGGATTTGAAGCCGGTCGAGCCGCGCGCGCTGCGCAAGGATGTCAGCCTGCTCGATCGCCAGCAGGCGTTCGGCTACACCCAGGAAGACACCAAGCTGTTGATGTCGCCGATGGCGACCACTGGCCAGGAAGCGGTGGGCTCGATGGGCACCGACACGCCGATCTCGGCGATGTCGGACAAGTCGAAGCTGCTCTACACCTATTTCAAGCAGAATTTCGCCCAGGTCACCAACCCGCCGATCGACCCGATCCGCGAGGAACTGGTGATGAGCCTGGTGTCCTTCATCGGACCGCGGCCGAACATCTTCGACCTGGTCGGCAATTCGCGCCGCAAGCGGCTTGAGGTGCGCCAGCCGATCCTGACCAATGGCGACCTCGAGAAGATCCGCTCCATCGGCCACACCGAGGACCGTTTCGACACCAAGACCATCGACATCACCTATGGGTCGATCGAGGGTGCTGCCGGCATGCAGGGGGCCATCGACCGTCTGTGCGAGCGCGCGGAAGCGGCGGTCGCCGGCGGCTACAACATCATCATCCTTTCCGATCGCCAGCTCGGACCGGACCGCATCGCCATCCCGGCACTGTTGGCGACGGCCGCCGTGCACCACCACCTGATCCGCAAGGGGCTGCGCACCGCGGTCGGTCTGGTCGTCGAGTCCGGCGAGCCGCGCGAGGTGCATCATTTCTGCTGCCTTGCCGGCTACGGCGCGGAGGCGATCAATCCCTATCTCGCCTTCGACACGCTGCTCGACATGCACAAGCGCGGCGAACTGCCGGAAGAGGTCGACGCCTATGAAGTGGTGTCGCGCTATATCAAGTCGATCGGCAAGGGTATCCTCAAGGTGATGTCCAAGATGGGCATCTCGACCTATCAGTCTTATTGCGGCGCGCAGATCTTCGATGCCATCGGGCTGAAGTCGGATTTCGTGCAGCAGTACTTCACCGGCACAGCGACGCTGATCGAAGGCGTCGGACTGGATGAGGTCGCAGGCGAGACCGTCAGCCGTCATACGGACGGTTTCGGCAGCGATCCGGTGCTGCGCAACAGCCTGGAGGTCGGCGGCGAATATCTATTCCGCATGCGCGGCGAGGCGCATATGTGGTCGCCCGACGCGGTCGCCACATTGCAGCACGCCGTGCGCCAGGGATCGTGGGAGACGTTCAAGGACTATTCGGCGCAGATCGACAGCGAGACGGCCCGCGCCCAGACCATACGCGGCCTGTTCAAGATCAAGCTGGCGGACGAGAGCGGGCGCAAGAAGGTCGCGCTCGACGACGTCATGCCGGCGGCCGACATCGTCAAGCGCTTCTCGACCGGGGCGATGTCGTTCGGTTCGATCTCCAGGGAAGCACACACCACGCTGGCGCGTGCCATGAACCAGATCGGCGGCAAGTCGAACACCGGTGAGGGCGGCGAAGAGGCAGACCGTTACCTGCCGCTGCCCGGCGGCGGCAAGAACCCGGAACGTTCCGCGATCAAGCAGGTCGCCTCGGGACGGTTCGGCGTGACGGCCGAGTATCTCGTCAATTCCGATGTCATGCAGATCAAGGTGGCGCAGGGCGCCAAGCCCGGCGAGGGCGGCCAGCTGCCCGGCCACAAGGTCGACGCCACTATCGCCAAGGTTCGGCATTCGACGCCGGGCGTCGGCCTGATCTCGCCGCCGCCGCACCACGACATCTATTCGATCGAGGATCTGGCACAGCTGATCTACGACCTGAAGAACGTCAATCCGGCGGCCGACGTGTCGGTCAAGCTGGTGTCGGAGGTTGGTGTCGGCACGGTTGCGGCGGGCGTTGCCAAGGCGCGCGCCGACCACATCACCATCTCGGGCTATGATGGCGGCACCGGCGCCTCGCCGCTGACCTCGCTCAAGCATGCCGGCAGCCCGTGGGAAATGGGCCTTGCCGAGACGCACCAGACGCTTGTGCTGAACGGCTTGCGTTCGCGCGTCGCGCTGCAGGTCGACGGCGGCCTGCGTACCGGGCGCGACGTCATCATCGGCGCGCTGCTCGGCGCCGACGAGTTCGGCTTCTCGACCGCGCCGCTGATCGCGGCCGGCTGCATCATGATGCGCAAGTGCCACTTGAACACCTGCCCGGTCGGCGTCGCGACCCAGGACCCGGTACTGCGCAAGCGTTTCAAGGGCACGCCCGAGCACGTCATCAACTTCTTCTTCTATGTGGCGGAAGAGGTGAGGGCGCTGCTGGCCGAGATGGGCTTTACCCATATCGACCAGATCATCGGCGACGCCGACCTTCTGGAAAAGCGCGACGTGATCCAGCACTGGAAGGCGCGCGGGCTCGACTTCTCGAAGATGTTCTACAAGCCCGATGCGCCGCATGAAGCGGTGCACTGGACCGAACGGCAGAAGCACCCGATCGACGATGTGCTCGACCGCAAGCTGATCGAGCTGGCCAAGCCCGCGCTGGAGGCGAAGCAGCCGGTCAAGATCGAGGTCGACATCCGCAATGTCGACCGTTCGACGGGCGCCATGCTGTCGGGTGAGGTGGCCAAGCGCTTCAAGCACAAGGGCCTGCGTGAGGACACGATCCAGGTCAAGCTCACCGGAACCGCCGGCCAGTCCTTCGGCGCCTTCCTGGCGCGCGGCATCTCGTTCGAGCTCGTCGGCGCCGGCAACGACTATGTCGGCAAGGGCCTGTCGGGCGGACGCATCGTCATCCGGCCGCCACAAGAGGCCAGGATCGTCGCAGCCGACTCCATCATCGTCGGCAATACGGTGCTCTATGGCGCCACCGAGGGCGAGGCCTATTTCGCCGGTGTCGCCGGCGAGCGCTTCGCGGTGCGCAATTCGGGCGTCGCGGCCGTCGTTGAAGGCGTCGGCGACCATGGCTGCGAATACATGACCGGCGGCGTCGTCGTCGTCATCGGCAAGACCGGCCGCAACTTCGCCGCCGGCATGTCGGGCGGTGTCGCCTACGTGCTGGACGAGGCCGGCGATTTCGCCGAGCGCTGCAACATGGCCATGGTCGAGCTGGAGCCGGTTCCGGAAGAAGACGACCTGATGGAAAAGCTGCTGCACCATGGCGGCGATCTCGACCACAAGGGCCGCGTCGACGTGTCGGGCGACATGACCAGCCATGACGAGGAACGGCTCTACCAGCTGATCTCGAACCACGTCCACTATACGGGTTCGGTGCGCGGCCGCGAGATCCTCGACGACTGGGCTATTTTCCGGCCGAAATTCCGCAAGATCATGCCGGTCGAGTACCGCCGCGCGCTGATCGAGATGGAAAGAATGCGCATGGGCGTCGCGGCCGAATAGATTTTGAGAATTGCCGGGGAGTCCAGGCTTCCCGGCCCCCTTCATCGACAGTTTGACCTCGGGCGCAAGGTTGCCATGGCTGCCTCAAGAGGTTAACGGGTGCGGCGAAAACCGTACCATCTGGACAGCAGGAACTGGACTATGGGCAAGGTAACAGGCTTTCTCGAAATCGACCGGCAGGTGCATAAGTACCAGCCTGCCTCCGACCGCATCCGGCACTTTCGCGAGTTCACGCTGCCGATGTCGGACAAGGAGGTCGAGAAACAGGCCGCGCGCTGCATGGATTGCGGCATTCCGTTCTGCCACGGGCCGACCGGCTGCCCGATCCACAACCAGATCCCGGATTGGAACGACCTCGTCTACAACAGGGACTGGGACAACGCGATCCGCAATCTGCACTCGACCAACAACTTCCCGGAGTTCACCGGCCGCATCTGTCCGGCGCCCTGCGAGGAAGCCTGCACGCTGAACCTCGAGGACATCCCGGTCGCCATCAAGACGGTGGAGCAGGCGATCGCCGACAAGGCGTACGAGACCGGCCATATCAGGCCCTATCCGCCGGAGAAGAAGACCGGCAAGCGGGTCGCCATCATCGGCTCCGGCCCGGCCGGCATGGCGGCCGCCCAGCAGCTTGGCCGCGCCGGCCACGACGTGCATGTCTATGAGCGCGAGAGCCGCCCCGGCGGGCTGATGCGCTACGGCATTCCCGACTTCAAGATCGAGAAGCACTATATCGACCGGCGCATCGAACAGATGCAGGGCGAGGGCGTCACCTTCCATTGCGGCGTCAATGTCGGCGTCGACAAGCCCGTCGCGGAACTCCTCGCCGAACATGATGCCGTGCTCTATTGCGGCGGTTCGGAAACGCCGCGCGCTGCCGGCATTCCCGGCGATGATCTCGGCGGCGTGCATGACGCAATGCCCTATCTGGTGCAGCAGAACCGCCGCGTCGGCGGCGAACCGATCCAGTCCGTGGCGTGGCCGTCGCACCCGATCATCGCAGGGGGCCAGCATGTCGTCGTCGTCGGCGGCGGCGATACCGCCTCCGACTGCGTCGGCACCGCCTTCCGCCAGGGCGCGGTGCGCGTCACCCAGCTCGATATCCGCCCGCAGCCGCCCGAGAAGGAAGACAAGCTCTCCGTCTGGCCCTACTGGGCGACCAAGATGCGCACCTCGTCCTCGCAGGCCGAGGGCGCCGAACGTGAATTCCAGGTGGCGACGCTCGAATTCATCGGCGAGGAAGGCCAGCTTACGGGCGTGAAGTGCTGCGAGGTCGACGAGAAGCGCAAGCCGATCCCCGGCACGGAATTCGTCATCCGCGCCGATCTCGCCTTCATCGCCATCGGCTTTGCCGGCCCGGCGATGGCGGGCGTTGCGGCGGAGCTGGAGGGTGAGATGAAGATCACCACCGACAGCCGTCGTTCCCGGAATGTCGAGGCCAACGACCGCGACTACAGGACCAGCGTCGACCGGCTCTACGCTGCGGGCGATGTGCGCCGCGGCCAGTCGCTGGTCGTCTGGGCGATCCGCGAAGGCCGCCAGGCGGCACGCTCGATCGACGAGGCGCTGATGGGGACGACCGTCCTGCCGCGTTAAGGGCTGATCGCCGTCGTGGTATCGGCGGCCGCCGTGGCTGCCGGACTTGCCTTCGGCGGCCAGGAGAAATCATCGGCGCGCCCAGGCGAAGCCTCCGGCGCTTTGCCCTCGATCACCAGCCTTTCCCCGGGAAGAGCTGGATTGGCCTTCGGCGGCGGTGCGGCGCCGAGCAATTCTGTGCCGCCGTCGAGCGCGGGATCGCTGAGCAGCATGGGTTGGGTGCGATCGATGACGATGGGCGCGGCCGCCGGAGCCGGTGCTTCGACGGGTGCGCCCGCCGGCGCGACTGCCGGCGCCACGCTTCCCGGCGCGGCCAGTCCAAGGATCTTCAGCAGCGGCTTTTCGGTATAGAAGGCGAGCTTGCGCTTGCCGGCCTTGGACACGTTGATGCCGTCATCGGCGCGCAGCCGCACGGGCTGGCCGTTCATGTCGGGGCCGTTGGTGATGAAGGCACCGTTCTCGTCGACGAAGCCGTCCCAGACATCGACGAATTCGCCGCCGTGGCTTTCGGCCGCCTTGTGGTAGATATCGTTGAAGGCCAGCATGTCGGAGGTCATCTTCGGCACCCGGAAGGCGGGCATGCCGACCCACAGGAAAGGCACCTTGGCGGTGGCGATTGCCTTCCCGAACTCATCGGTACGGCGCTCGTATTCCTTGGTCCAGTTTTCCGAGCGTGGCTGCTCGCGCACGTCGCCGACCTTCATCTGCTGGCGGTCGTTCGACCCAAGCATGATGACCACGACGGCGGGTTTTTCGGTTTCGATCAGCGGTTTGATCTGTTCGGGCCAGTTGTAGAAATCATCGCGCACGAAGCCTGACGAGCCATTGCTGCGGACAACGATCCTGACACCGCCATTCTCGGCGAAAGCCTCGTCCAGACCCTCGGCGAGGCCCGCCGCCATGAAATCGCCGACTACTAGGACGGTGCGGGCGTCCGGCGCCTTTTCGACCACGGGCGTTGCCGGCTCCGCCGGCGGGCGAGGCGCACGAGGTTTTTTCTTCGGCTTAGGCCTCGCCTGCTGAATGTCCTGCGGCGGCTCGATGCGCTCGCTGCGGTGTGGAAACAGAAGGTCGCGCAACGACCAGCCCCGGCTCTGCTGCGGCTGCTCCTGCGCCATGGCTGGGGCATGGACGGCGCCGGCCACGGCAATGGCGAGCACCGCGAAGGCCAGGATCAGCACCGGCATGCGACGAACGAACGTCCCGATGCGCGCAGGCCAAACCAATCGCTCCCTCCCTACTCAACTCCGTCAGGCTCTATTTCTGCCTGAGCCATTTCAGCACTTCCAAGCTCGGATAGCCATCCTGGGTCAAGCCGACCTTTGCCTGATAGGCCATGATGGCCGTTTTCGAGCCGTCGCCGATCTTGCCGTCGAATTTGCCATCATAAAGGCCATGCTGGGAAAGCCGCTTCTGCAGCTCCTGCCGTTCCTCGAAGCTGAGCTTGGTGAAAGGCCGCTTCCAGTCCTGGACCAGGCCGTTGCCGCCGGCGATCTCATCGGCAAGCAGACCGACGGCGAGCGCGTATTTGTCGGCATTGTTGTAGGCCTTGATGACCGAGAAATTCCTGATCATCAGGAAGGCCGGTCCACCACGGCCATCCGGCACTTTCAGCGTCGCCTTGTCGGTGAGATTCTTGAACGGCTTGCCGCTGGCCCTGACGACGCCGAGCGCCTGCCATTGCGCCAGCGTCTTCGATCCGCCCGGCAATTTGCCGGCCGGCAACGTGACTTCGTAGCCCCAGGTCTTGCCGGCCTGCCAGCCATTCTTCTTGAGCAGGTTGGCTGATGTTGCCAGCGCATCGGGAATGGAGTTCCAGATGTCGCGCTTGCCATTGCCGTCCATGTCGACGGCATAATGCTGGTAGCTGGTCGGGATGAACTGGGTCTGGCCCATGGCACCCGCCCAGGAGCCCATCAGGTGGCTTTCGTCGATGTCGCCGGTCTGCAGGATCTTCAGCGCAGCGACGAGTTGCGTGCGGGCATATTTCGAGCGCTTCGAATCGCCATAGGCAAGTGTCGCCAGCGAACGGATGACATTGCGCATGATGTCGTCACGCTTGAGGATCTCGCCATAGTTCGATTCCATCGACCAGATGGCCAACAGCACGTAGCGGTCGACGCCGAACCTTGCCTCGATCCTATCCAGCCAAGGCTTCCACTTCTTCGCCATCTGCTGCCCGGCGGCGACGGACTGGTCGTGGACGCGGTTGTCGAAATAATCCCAGGCGGGGGCGGTGAACTCGGGCTGAGTGCGCGCCTTTTCCAGCACCACCGGATCGGGCTCGTTGATGCCCCGGAAGGCCTGGTCGTACACGGCGCCGGAAACGCCGCCCGCCACGGCGGTGGCGCGGAAGCCGGCGACCCATTGCCGGAACCCGGCGTCGGCGAAAGCCGGCCCGGTGGGGATGAGCAAAGCGAGCGAGAGGCTGGCTGCCGTCATGGCGCTGGTAAAACGTTTTGCGGCATTGCGAACGGACATCTTTTCCTCCTTCTCTGTCTCAGGAAAGACCATTCATCGCCGAACCGGGTTAGGAATTGGTTTACCATAGGTGGCGCTTGGAACGAAAAGACACCTCGACGCTTTAACCGGTGGAAGTTTCCCTCAGCCGCTCCAGTAATCTTCGATTCCGGCGTGAAAATGTCGCGAGACGGGGATTGCGGAGCTGGCCAGCAAACGGATAATTGAAAGTATGAAGAGAGTTCGCAAGGCAGTTTTTCCGGTCGCCGGTCTCGGCACGCGGTTTCTCCCGGCCACCAAGGCGGTTCCCAAGGAGATGCTGACCGTCGTCGACAGGCCGGTCATCCAGTATGTCGTCGATGAGGCGCGCGAGGCGGGCATCGAGCATTTCATCTTCGTCACCGGCCGCAACAAGGCGGTCATCGAGGATCATTTCGATATCCAGTTCGAGCTCTATGACACGCTGGCACAGCGCGGCAAGGACGAGCAGCTTGCCCGGCTGCAACGGCTGCAGCCGTTGCCGGGGCAGACCAGTTTCACCCGCCAGCAGGTGCCTATGGGGCTCGGCCATGCCGTCTGGTGCGCGCGCGAACTGGTCGGCGACGAGCCTTTCGCCCTGCTGTTGCCCGACATGATCATGCAGTCGGAAAAGAGCTGCACGAAGGCGATGGTCGAACTCTATGAGGAAACCGGCAACAACATCATTGCCGTGCAGGAATGCGACCCGGCGGAGGCCCACAAATACGGCATCGTCGGTCGCGGCGAAGACACGCATCACGGCTTCCGCATCACCGAAATGGTGGAAAAGCCGAAGACCGGCACGGCGCCGTCCAATCTCTACATCAATGGCCGCTATATTCTGCAGCCCGAGATCTTTGGGATTCTGGAAGGTCAGGAGAAGGGTGCCGGCAACGAGATTCAGCTCACCGACGCGATGCTGAAGCTGGAGAAGCAGCAGGCCTTCTACGGCTACCACTATAAGGGCCGCACCTTCGATTGCGGTTCGCCGGAAGGTTTTGTCGAGGCCAATGTCGCCTTCGCGCTGTGGCGCAACGACATGAACCAGAACATGGCCGGCGTCATCCGCACGCTGCTCGACGAGATGAAGCCCTCCGAGCGCCGCGGGGCAGCATTTTAGGGTATTTGGTGCGCACGCCTTCAGCGCTGCACTTTCACGCCGAGATAGATGCTGTTGGCGGTGTAGTCGCGGCCGGGCAGGTTGCTGGTCAGTTTTTCGGTTCTGACCCGGGTGGTGAGGCCCGCATAGCGGTTCAGCCACCAGGTCAGGCCGGCCTCGGCGCTCAATATCCTGTCATGGCCGTCGATGCCGACATAGTCGCGCCAATCCAGGCCGAGAGCCGCATTCGCGGTGAGATTGGCACGGATCAGGCGTTCGGCCGTCAGGCGTCCGGAGTAGAGGATATCGCCGCTTTCACCTGATGTGGTCGTTGTCTCGACCGTGGTCTTGCCGGTCAGGCCGATCGTGGTGCCGCGCTGCGGCGACCATTTGAGGTCGGCGTTGACGGTGGCACCCGAAATCGCTTCCAGGCTTTTGTCGTCGATCGCCTCCCTGAGCCAGCCGGCCGAGAATTCACCCGACAGCTTCTCACCCATGTCGAGTTGAAGGCCGGCGCGGGCGCCGAGGCGCGTCGAGGAGCGCTCGAAGCCTTCATTGTCGATGCGCTGGTCGTAAGCCCGGCGGCCGACCTCGATTTCGGTGAAGGGCGTGAGCGCCGGGGAGATCTCGTAACCGGTGCGCAAGGTTGCGGTGTAGAGCGTGTTGTCTTGATCTTTCTGCGACAGCGAGGTGCCGTCCGAGAGCTTGGCGTCACCGTAGAAGTCATGCGAGACGGCGCCGGTCAATGTGTATCGCATCTTGCCGATGGCCTTCTCGACGCCGATGCTGCCGTCGATCGTCTGCCGCAGCGGCTGGGTGCTTACGCCGGCAATGGCATCCGGCGAAGACGCGGATTCCGGCACGGCTTCGTAGCCGAGCTTGGCGATGGCGCGCAGTTCCTTGTCGAGATCGACGTTGAGCTGGCCTTCGATGCGGCCCTGCGCATCGTGAACCGGGTAGCCCGATACGGTTTCGCGAAAAATGCCGTAGCCGTCGATGGTCGCGGAGTTTTCGCGCCAGTCGGATGCGGCGGTAAAGCGCAGCGCCGTCTCGGACAGCAACGCCGATGTGCCGGCACTGCTCGAATCGCCATTCGTGGTGGCCGTCAGCCCCTGTTCGATCGTCGGCCGGATGACGAAGGTGCCCCATTTGACGCCGGTAGCGGCGAACGGATCGTCCTCTGGTTTCTTGTTCTGGCCCTCGATCGCGGCGGTGCGCTCGGCGCCGGCGTCGAGTTTCTGCCTGTCCACACTGTCGATGGTAAGTGCACGGCGGTTGGCGGCTTCCTGGTCCGCCGCGGTGCTGTCGGTGTCGTCCGTCGTCGCCGTGGCTGCTGTCGTGGAGGTGGTGGTTGGATCCGTAGCCGCCGTGGTGCTCTTTTTTTTCTTCGACTTGTCGGCGGCCTTGTCCTTTGCCTTGTCGGCCGCGTTCTGCCTGGCGGTCGAAGTTCGGCGCGGCTTGGGCGGCGCGGGCGTGTCGGCGGAGGCATCGTCGCTGGCCTGGGGCGGGTCGAAGACGCTGGTGCTCGAGTTCGCGGCGTCCGTATCGTCAGGCACGGCGCCGGCGCTGGCCGGCAGATAGGTGCGTGCCGGCGCGTTGTCCTGCGCGGCAGCGTTGGCAGCCGCTTGCTGGGCAAGAACCAGGCTTCTCGCCTTGCGCTGTTGGTCGGACAGGATCGCCGATTCGGACACTTCACCGCGCAGTTCCGTTTCCTGGGCATGAAGTTGTGCAGCGCGCAGCAAGGCAAGGATGCTGGTCGCCAGCAGCAACGCGCAGACCGCCTTGCCCCGTCGTCCTCTCAATTTTTCTGGCTGGACCCCGGACATCGCCACCACTGCTCGCGCGGCGCACGAGCGCCATACTTACCGAACCGTAAATGGGGATGGTTAACGGAGGGTTGAGGCGGCGCGCGCCATGGGCCCCGAACGCCGATTTCCAAAGGGGATCTTACGGCCGTCGTTGAGCTTCCTGTTCGTGCGCTTGTCGTTGTCCAATCGATCGCACGGGGTTTGGGCAATGGGTGCGGGGCCATTTCCGTTGGACAGGCGAGCGGCAAAGCGCTAATCGCATCATCCATGCGTGCGAAATCCCTGGAAAAGAAGCCCTTGGACAGGCAAGCGTCGATCGAATCGGCGCTAAGAACGGTGGTAACCGAACAGGCCGGTATTGCGGCCCTTGCCGAGGCGCTTGAGAACGGACTGGCGGTACCCTTTGCCCAGGCCGTCGAGATGATCTCGAAGATCGAAGGCCGGCTGATCGTCACCGGTGTCGGCAAAAGCGGCCATATCGGTTCGAAGATCGCGGCGACGCTGGCCTCGACCGGTACTCCGGCCTTTTTCGTCCATCCCGTCGAGGCCAATCACGGCGATCTCGGCATGATTGCCAAGGACGATGCCATCATCGCCATGTCGTGGTCGGGCGAAAGCCTCGAGCTTAAGGGTATCATCGCCTATTCCAGGCGCTTCTCCATTCCGCTTATCGCCATAACCGCTGGGGAGACATCGGCGCTGGCGCGCGCGGCCGACGTCGTGCTGCTTTTGCCGCGCACGCCCGAGGCCTGCCCGCATGGCCTGGCGCCGACGACGTCGACGCTGCTGCAGCTGGTCGTCGGCGACGCGCTGGCGATCGCGCTGCTCGAGGCGCGCGGCTTCACGCCGGACCATTTCCGCACCTTCCATCCCGGCGGCCAGCTCGGCGCCAACCTGACCATGGTCTCCGAGATCATGCGGGTCGGTGACCAGATGCCGCTGGCGCTCCTCGGCACCAAGATGCCGGAAGCGGTGATGACGCTTTCGCAGAAGAAGGTCGGCTGCGTCCTGATCGTCGACGGGAATGGCGAATTGGCCGGGATCATCACCGATGGTGACGTGGCGCGCAACCTGGACCGCCACCTGGCCGACGTCATCGTCGACGAGGTGATGACCCGCACGCCCAAGACGGTCGACCCGCAGACGCTTGCCGGCACGGCAATCGCGCTGCTCAACGAGCACAATATTGGTGCGCTGGTGGTAACCAAGAACAACAGGCCTCTGGGCGTGGTGCACTTCCACGACCTGCTGCGCATCGGCGCAGCCTGAGGTGTGCTGAGATTCAGGTGAGGCCGCCCTGCAAATGGCTGATACCTGTGCTTCCGGTGCTCACGTACGAAAAGTACGCTCCGCTCCGGTTCTCGGTATCAACCATTTTCGGCACGGCCTGACCTGAATCTCAGCACACCTGCGCGTCGGCGCCATTCAAACCTGCTCCACCGTCAATTCCAGATCGGTGTCCGCCGCGGCGGTGACGCGCACCTGGGTGCCTGCCGGCAGATCCGGACCGGAGACGCGCCATAGCGTGTCGCCGAGCTTGATGCGGCCACGGCCGTCACGGATCGGTTCGGCGAGCGTCGCCATCCTGCCGATCATCTGCGCACCACGGCGATTGAGCAGCGGCTGGTCGGTCGGCTGGTCGCGCCCGCCCATGAGTTTCTTGCCGGCAAAGGCTGAAACCAGCGACAGCACGAGGAACAGGAGCACCTGGACCTGCCATGTCCAGATGGAGGCATCCCAGACCAGCAGCGATACCGCGCCGACGATCAGGGCGGCGATGCCGATCCAAAGCATGAAGAAACCCGGCGCAATGACCTCAACCACCAGCAGCACGAAGCCCAGAACCATCCAGTTCCACGGGCCTAGTTCAGAAACGATGCGATCGAGCATGGGAGTAACCCTCCTACGATCTCAATTCTCGCTCGGGCGGACCACCGGCGGGCGGGCCGCCTGCCGCTGCGCGCCGGTCGTGCCTTCGCTGCGGAAGACTTCCTTGGCGATTTCGCCGATGCCGCCAAGCGTGCCGATCAGCGACGAGGCTTCCAGCGGCATCAGCACGACCTTGCTGTTGGTGGCCGAACCGATCCTGGTCAGGGCCTCGGTGTATTTCTGGGCGACGAAGTAGTTCAGTGCCTGCACGTCGCCCTTGGAAATCGCTTCCGACACCACCTGGGTGGCGCGGGCTTCGGCTTCGGCGGAGCGTTCGCGCGCCTCGGCGTCGCGGAAGGCGGCTTCCTTGCGGCCCTCGGCTTCGAGGATCTGCGACTGCTTGAGGCCCTCGGCGGCCAGGATCTGCGCGCGCTTGTTGCGCTCGGCGGTCATCTGGCGGCCCATCGATTCGATGAGGTTGGCCGGCGGGTTGATGTCCTTGATCTCGACGCGGGTGATCTTGATGCCCCATGGGTGTGCCGCCTCGTCGACGACACGCAGCAGGCGCTCGTTGATGGCGTCGCGGTTGGACAGCAATTCATCGAGGTCCATCGAACCCATGACGGTACGGATGTTGGTCATCGTCAGGTTGAGGATGGCATTCTGCAGGCCGGCAACCTGGTAGGCGGCCTGTGCCGCATTGAGGATCTGGTAGAAAGCGATGCCATCGACACCGACGATGGCGTTGTCGCGGGTGATGATCTCCTGGCTCGGAACGTCGAGCACCTGTTCCATCATGTTCATCTTGGCGCCGATACGGTCTACGAACGGCGTAATGAGGTTGAGGCCGGGACTCAGTGTCTTGGTGTAACGACCAAAGCGTTCGACGGTATAGTTGTATCCCTGCGGAATTGTCTTGATGCCCTTGAACAGCACCAGCACGACAAGCGCGACCAGAACAACGACCGCAATATCGAAACCACTGAAATCCATTTGGCTCTCCCTCAGAGGCAGGCCGCGCGAGCCATTCCCGCGCAGCCGACTTCACCAAAGACTTAAGTGTGTTTCAGCAACGTTACAATCAGGTGATGAGGGATTGTTTGCGGGTATACACTCAGCGGTTAAAGGCAAACAGGCTTGCATCCGTGTCTTCAAGCCCGGCGATCGAGGCCGGAACGATCTCGGCAGCGGTGCGCGAGAAGGTGATGCCATTGCCGCCATAACCCATCACGGCATGGATGCGCGGATGCCTGGGAATGGCGCCGATGTAGGGGAGGCCAGTTGTCGTGGTGCCGAAGGAGCCGGTCCAAGCAAATTCGGGGCTGGTGTCGAGATGCGGAAATATCAGGCCCAGTTTTTCCGCGATGCGCCTGGCCTTGTCGGGGATAAGGTCATCGCGCTGCGTCTCGTCGACGAAGTCCTCGTCCTCGCCGCCGCAGATGACCCGGCCGTCGGCGGTCGCCCTGACATAGAGGTAGGGATCCGACGCCTCCCAGATGAACGCCGCACCCGGCCATAGCTTTCGTGGTTGTGAGCGCGTCGCGATTGCCCAGGTCGAGATGATCTGGTGAGCGGCCGCCGGCACGATATCGACCAGCTCGTAACCGGTGGCCAGGACAACATGCCGTGCCGTGATGGTGGGGTCTTCCCTGGTTGCCACAATCACGTCGTCGGCGCCGTCCTTGATCGCAGTCGCTTCGACGGGTGCGTAGAGACGTGCCTTGCGCTCCAGGGCCTTGAGAAGCAATCCGGCCGTCAGCTTGCGCGGGTCGAGCGCGATGTTGCCATGACTTAGGATGGCGCCACCGCGATCGATGCCGAACGCCTCGGCGAGCGGCTGAGGGGTTAGATAGGTCGCGGCGATACCAGCTTGGCGCCGCGCCTCGGCTTCCTCACGCAATTCCGACGGGCCGAGCACGGTGCCGGCCAGATAAAGCGACGCGGTGCGGCTCATGCCGCAGCTGATGCCGAGTTCATCGATGCGGGCGGCAAGGTTGGAAATGGCCAGCCGCGAGCGTCGCCAGGCTTGCCGTGCCTGGGCCGTGCCGATCATCCCCGACAGAAGCGAAAGCGGCTGGTCGATTTCAAACTGCACCAGCGCGGTGGTTGCCGCTGTCGATCCTCTCAGCGGTCCGCGCCGGTCGATGCAGATCACGGAGTGGCCGTCCGCTGTCAGCGCCTCCGCCATCATGGCGCCACTGATGCCCATGCCGACGATCAGCACATCGGTCCTGACGTCCCGGGTCAGACTGCCCGTCGGCACCGCAGGCGCGCGATAGGCGGACCAGACTGGCTGGCCGGTCCTGAGGTCGAGTTTGCGGGGCATCGAGTTCTCCGGAGGCTGCTCAACGCCCCGGAGCTTGCGTTGTTCCGGTGTCAGGCCCAGCCCAACAGTTCGCGCCGCACCATCGCCTCGATCACCGCCATGCCTTCGGCGCTGTCGTTGAGGCAAGGGATATGGGCGAAGTTCTCGCCACCGGCATGATGGAAGGTCTCGGCTGCTTCTCGGCCGATCTCGTCCAGCGTCTCGATGCAGTCGACGGAAAAGCCGGGATTGACGATGGCGATGGACTTGACCCCGTCCTTGGCCAGTTTCTCCACCGTTTTGTCTGTGTAGGGCTGCAGCCATTCCTGCGCCCCGAAGCGCGACTGGAAGGTGGTGATCAGCTTGTTCTGCCCCCAGCCGAGCCTGCCGCGCAGCAGCCGCGTCGTCTTCAGGCAATGGCAATGGTAGGGATCGCCCTTCTCAAAATAGGGTTTTGGGATGCCGTGATAGGAGGCAATGACCACCTCGGGCTCGAAATCGAGGGTCGCCAGATGCCGTTCGATCGAACTGGCCAGCGCCTCGATGTAGACAGGCTCATCGTAATAGGGCGGCACGCTGCGAACGGCAGGTGCCGCCCGCATCTTCATCAAGGCGCGAAATAGCTGGTCGTTGGCGGTGGCCGTGGTGGTCGCTGAATATTGCGGATAGAGCGGAAAGCTCAGAATGCGGTCGCAGCCTTTCGCGACCAGCCTTTCGGCGACGCTGGCGGTGGAGGGATTGCCGTAACGCATCGCCCAGTCGACGACGACATCGGGCAGGTCAGCCAGTGCAGTGCCAAGCTTTTCGCCCTGGGCGCGGGTGTAGGTGCGCAAGGGCGACTCGTTCTTTTCGCGGTTCCATATCCTGGCGTAGTTGGCGCCCGATTTCTTCGGCCGCCTGGTCAGCACCAGGCCGTAGAGGATGGGATACCAGATGGCTTTGTTGAGCTCGATGACGCGCGGATCAGACAGGAACTCCCTGAGATAGCGCCACATTGGCCTGAACTCGGTGCCGTCCGGGGTTCCAAGATTGACCAGCATGACGCCCACCTTGCCGGTCTTGACCGACGGATGGCCGTCCGGTCGTGGGCCAGCGGCTTTCGCGGCTTTGGGATCGACAAGGGTGGGAAGCGTCATATGGGTCTCCGGAGATGTGAACCTAACCATCCTGCAGGAGCTTTCAATGCCGCGTCTGGCCGCACCTTACAGCATGTCGCGGCGAATAGGATTCGCCCGACCTGCTGTAAGCTTTTGATTTTATGCATATCGTTGTCCCGGAACCGAGGACACTTCCGGGCGACATGCATTAGGCTATAATACAGAACCCGCCCGGTTTCCCGGGCGGGCATGTCGCGGAACTGGACGAATTACTTCGCCGGGATGGTCAATGTCGCGCCCGGCACAAGCCGATGCGGCCTTTGACCCTTGTTCGCCTCATAGATGAGTTTCCACTTGGTCGCATCGCCATAGGCTTTCTTCGCCAGATCCCAGTAAGTATCGCCGGTGACGATGACATGGCTGCCGGTGGCCGGTGCGGCTTCAGCGGGCTTTGCCGGCTCGGCGGGCGCGGGTGCCGACGGGGCGGGAGCGGCCGGCGCGGGGGCGGTCTCGGCAGGCTTTGCCGGTTCGGCGGGTTTCGGCGAGGCCGGTGGTGGTGGCGCGTTTTCCGTCGAAATGGCTGGCGGCGTGTTGGCGATATCGCCTGAGTTGGCGGGCAGTTCAGGCATCGCCGGTGCAGCATCGGCGGGCTTTGCCGGTTCAGCCGGCTTGGCTGGCTCGGCGGCGGAAGCTGCCGCTGTCGTCGCGGCGATCTCCGTGATGCGGCCGTCGAGCTTGGGCGTATAGGGCCGGTGAGCGCCGAGATAGTCGGCGACGACCTGTTCGAGGCCGGGGCCGTAATCATAGGCGTTCCTGGCCTTTTCGGCGAAGACCTTGTAGCCGTCGCCGCCCTGGCGGACATAGTTGTTGGTGGCGACCAGATAATCCTTGTCGGGATTGATCGGCGTCCAGGCGCCGTTCTCCATCACTTCCACCGACTTGACGCGGCCGGCATTGGGCGCGACCGATTTGTCGAAGGAATATTTGAGGCCCGCGACCTGCGGAAAACGTCCCGCGCCGTCCTCAATCTGGCTGAGCCCGCCTTCGAGGCCGGCGACCAGGTCCTTGCCGGAAATCTGGAAGGTCGCCAGCGTGTTCTGGAACGGCAGCACCGTCAGCACCTCGCCCATGGTGACGGTGCCCTTGTCGATCGAGGCGCGCAGGCCGCCGCCGTTGGAGATGGCGATCTCGACGCCCTGTCCCTTGACGCGGTCGAGGATGGCGTCGGAGACGAGGTTGCCCATCGCGCATTCCTTGGCACGGCAGCTTTCGCGGCTCCCATCGATTACGTCGGTGGTCTCGGCCACTTCCCTGTTCTTTAGGGCCTCGATGGGTCCGCCGAGTTCCTTGATGCGGGCGAGCACGGCGGGATCGGGTGTGATCGACTTGTCGAGATAGATCGGATCGCCGCTCGCCGATTTGACGACGCCATTGTCGTCGAACACCACCTTGAACTCGCCGAGATATTTCGAATAGGACGCCGCCTGCACCACCGGCACCTTGTAGCCGCCGGGGTTGTCGACCATCGTTGGGTAGGGGCCAGCCGCCTTCGGATCGGTGTTGGACAGAAGCGTGTGGCTGTGGCCGCCGACCACGACATCGATGCCGGGAATCTTGGCAATGATGTTGCGTTCCCTGTTATAGCCGATATGGGTCACGGCGATGATCTTGTTGATCCCCTGCGCCTTCAACTTCTCGACCTCCGCCGTGATCGACTTGACGTCGTCCTCGATGGTGATGTTGGGGCCGGGCGAGGCGAGTTCGGGCGTGTCGTTGGTGACGGCGCCGATGATACCGATCTTCTGGCCGCCGACCTCGACCACGATCGACGGCTTGACGCGGTCGCCCAGCTTGGACTGCGCGTTGGCCTTGACGTTGGCGCCGAGCACGGGGAATTTGATCATGTCGAGGAATGGCGCAAGGGCGGCTTCGCCATCGTCGAATTCATGGTTGCCGAGCGCCATGGCGTCGAACTTCATGTCGTTGAGGAACTCGCCTTCGACCTTGCCCTTGTATGTCGTGTAGAACAGCGAACCCTGGAAATTGTCGCCGGCGCTGAGCAGCAACACGTTCTGCCCTTCCAGCTTCTTGCGCTCCTGGGCGATGGCGGTGATCAACCGGCCGGCGCCGCCAATGCATTCGCCCTTGGTCTCCTCCTCGGCCGAGCAGGTCGACTCATATTTGTTGTTGCCTTCGATACGGCTGTGCCAGTCATTGATGTGCAGGATGTTCAGTGTGTAGTCGGCAAAGGATGCACCGGCCGAAAGGCCAAGCGTCGACGCGGAAAGGGCGGCAATGGCGGCAAGCTTCTTCATCTTCGTCTCCCGATAGGCTGATCAGAGGCGTCTAACGCCCTTGCTTGACTGGGATATAACAGCCAGCGTTTTGATCATGTTCCCATCGCGTTCCGGCTGACGCAAGCGGAAATGCCGAGCACAAACCCGGGGGTATTTGCCGGGCAAAACCTGGGGTATTTGCTGCAGCAAAACCCGGGGTATTTGCTGGCGCAAACCCGGGGTATTTGCCGGCGTAAAAAAGGACGGCGCCCGGGCGGCCGCCGTCCTTTGTAATGCGAACGTCCGCTGGCTCAGACGCGCCGCGTCAGGACGAAGTTCTGGCCGCCCGAACTGGTGCAGTTGAGCTGGCTGGTGGACACCAGCAGGCAGTTGAAGCTGACACCGGTCTGGCGGATCAGCGAGGTGCCGTTGATCTGCACCGAAGTGGCGCCGGTCATCGTGTAGCTGCCATCAGCCAGCTTTTGGCCGGTGTCGGTGGCAACGGTCGTGAACTTACCGCCGTTGAAGGTCGACAGGCCGGTGCCCTTGGCATCGATCCAGGAGCCCTCGACGCCTTTCGGCGCTGCTGCCATCGGCGGCTCTCCGGGACCGCTGGTGGCACAGGCAGCGAGCATCGAGGCAACCGCGCCCGCCATGCCCATCGAAAGAACTTTGCGCGCAATAGTCATATGAAATCCTCTCCAAACGCGTCGGTCCAAAAATCGGCCGATTTCTGGAAAGCGCGACGCGAACGTCCAAAGTGCTGGGGTATGCTTTATGCGCCCTACGGGAACGCACATCGCCACACCAGGCCGCATCCCTTCAATCGCCCGATTTCCGGGCGATTGCAAGGCAATGGCGTATGTTCAGCGAGCCGCTATCGGACGAGGATGTTGCGGAATTGCCACGGGTCGCTGCGGTCGAGGTCCTCCGGGAAGAGACCCGGGCGTCTGTCGAGCGGCGTCCAGTCGGTATAGTAGCCCTTGACCGGTCCGAGATAGGGCGACTGCACGTCCAGGCAGCGCTTGTAGTCCATCTCGTCGGCCTCGACGATGCCGGCGGCCGGATTTTCCAGCGCCCATACCATGCCGGCCAGAACCGCCGAGGTGACCTGCATGCCGGTGGCGTTCTGATAGGGGGCCAGTTTGCGCGCCTCGGCGAGCGACAGCTGGGAACCGTACCAGTAGGCATTCTTGTCGTGGCCGTAGAGCAGGACGCCGAGTTCGTCGACGCCGTCGACCAGCTCGTTTTCGTCGAGCACGTGGTGCACCGGCTGCGGCTTGCCGGCGGCCCCGAACATCTCGTCGAGCGACAGCATCGCATCGTTGCAGGGATGGTAGGCGTAGTGGCATGTGGGGCGGTATTGAACCTTGCCCTTCTTGGAGCGCACGGTGAAGAAATCGGCGATCGAGATCGCCTCGTTGTGCGTCACCAGCAGGCCGTACTGCGCGCCCGGCGTCGGGCACCAGGAGCGCACGCGGGTGTTGGCGCCCGGTTGCTCCAGGTAGATCGCGGCCTTGGAACCGTGCTTGTGCTTCTTGCCGTTCTTGGGCATCCAGGTCTCATGCGTGCCCCAGCCGAGCTCGGCTGGCTGCAATCCCTCGGAGATGAAGCCCTCGACCGACCAGGTGTTCCAGAACACATCCATCGGCTTGGGCTTCTTGGTGCGCTGGGTGTCGCGCTCGGCGATGTGGATGCCCTTGACGCCGGCCTTCTTCATGAGTTTGCCCCAGCCCTCACGGTCGTCCTGCGCGGGCTCGGAGAATTCCATGCCAAGATCGGTGGCCAAATTGACCAGCGCCTGCTTGACGAACCACGACACCATGCCGGGATTGGCACCGCAGGTAGAGATCGCCGTCGCGCCGCCCGGCTTGTCGTGCTTTTCCTTGATCAGCGCTTCGCGCAGCGCATAGTTGGTGCGGCTGGCATTGTCGGCCTTGGCGTCGAAATAGAAGCCAAGCCACGGCTCGACGACGGTGTCGATGTAGAGCACGCCGAGCTTGCGGCAGAGCCGCATCAGGTCCACCGAGCCGGTATCGACCGACAGGTTGACGCAGAAGCCCTGGCCGCCGCCATTGGTCAGAAGCGGCGTCAAAAGCTTCTTGTAGTTCTTCTCGGTCACCGCTTCCTGGAGGAAGGCGATGCCGCGCTCGTCGAGCAGCTTGCGATCGGTATCGCGCGGGTCGAGGACCGTCATGCGCGACTTGTCGAACTTGAAATGGCGTTCGATGAGCGGCAGCGTTCCGCGTCCGATCGAGCCAAAGCCGATCATCACCACGGGGCCGGTGATCTCACCGTAAACGGGCCAGTTTTCATTCGCCATTTTATCGAGCACTCCTTCAACTACGTGCAAAAGCCGGGCAACTGCGTGCAAAAGCCGGGCAACTACGAGCAAAAGCCGGGCAGTTTCGCCCAACGGCCATGCGCTACATCACAGATCATTGTCATAAACCAGCGAAAAGCGCCAACCCGCGACTACGCGTCCTTGGCCATGTGGTTAAGGACAGCGATCAGGCGATCGCGATCCGATGTCAGGCCCTTGTAGTCGAGCTGGGCGATATCGAGCGCGTCGAGCTGGGCGGCGAAGGACGCCGCCAGTGTCGCCCGGTCCGGATGCCGCGCCAGCACGGCGAGTGGGTCGAGATGGATGCGGATGGTGAACAGGATGTCGCGCGAGGCGGGCAGTTTGCGTAGCGTCTGACGCTCGACACGGATGAAGGCGTGCGCCTGGACATCACCGTCGGGGAAACGCGTCGGCCGGCTGGTGGCGCGGTCGATGCGCTCGACATTGGACAGCGGGTGATAGAGCGCATCGCCTGATTGGATCGACCAGTTGTAACGCTCGACCGCCTGGCCCTGCAGGCCATCGAACATCCGGTTGATGAGATCGGCCGGTCTTGTGCCCGGACCAAAGCCCGGCACAGGCGCGTGGATCTGCTGCAGTGGCTTGCCGAACTTTTCGGTGAGCGACCAGGACGAAGGAAAGCACAGCGAACCCGCGGCCAGACGCCAGCCGTCTTCGTCCCGGCGCATCAGGATCAGGTCTTCCTGGACAAGCAGCGAGGCTCTGACAAGCGGCACGTTCGCAAAGTCGCCGCCGCTGGTGGCACCAATTACCTCGACCCTGTTACTGGTGCGTCGATAGGCTTCGGGGAATGCCACCGGCAGATGCGCTTCGAGCAGATCGAGCACTTCGCGCTGGGCCTCGCGTGTGCTGTCTTCCTCGACGAAGACCTTGTCCGGAATCTCGGCATAGAGCCGGCGCTTCTCGGCGAGATAGGACAGGAGGTGACTGTCGACCTCGATCCAGTTCGCGGGATCGAGCGGCTTCAGCCCGATGGTGAAGAGTTTCGAGGAGCCGTCATAGGGTGTATGGGCGGGTAGGGACGTCATGCCTCAGATCAGTCTTGCCGGGATCAGCCCGCGCAGCGAATTGCCGACGAACAGCGCCTTGGCGGATTTCAGGTCCTCCAAGCTGTAGATGGCTTCACTGGCGCGGCCTTCATCCAGAAGCGCGCCGCGCAATACGCCAGGCAGCAGGCCGCAATCGAGCCGAGGCGTCGCCAGGATGCCGTCGCCGAAATCGGCGAAGACATTGGTGATCGTGCCTTCGCAGATCTCGCCGCGCTCATTGGCCAGCAGCACCTCGTCGGCCTGGGTGACGAGATATTCGGAGCGGGCATGGGTGTAGAGCTGCCGCCGGCTGGTCTTGTGGCGCAGCAGCATATTGCTCGAATCGAGCCTCGTCCGTGCCAGCCGCAGCGCCCACACCTTGTCGGCGGCAAGCGGTTCATAAGGCTGCGCCGAGGCATTGGCCTCACCATTGCGCGACAGAGCGAGCCGCGTGCGCATGGCGATGGGCGATCGGTCGACCGCGCCGCTCAGCGCCTCGCCGACCTTTTGCGGATCATAAACGAAGCCCAGTTCCACCGCCGAGCCATAAAGGCGCGCAAGATGGCGATCGAGGCGCAGGAAGCCCGAGGCGGGTTCCCAGCGCATGGTCTCGATCAGTTCGAAACCGGCGGTGTCCCCGTCGCGAAGCGGGCTTTGAGCAGACACTCCTGGTACTCCTCTTCCGCGACCGAATCGAAGACGATGCCGCCGCCGACATTGTAGACGGCCTCGCCGTTGGCGAAGAGCGAGATGGTACGGATCGCCACCGAAAAGCGCATCGTGCCACCGGGGGCGATCCAGCCGATGGCGCCGCAATAGACGTCGCGCGGCGTGCCCTCCAGATCGTGCAGGATCTCCATGGCGCGTATCTTCGGCGCGCCGGTGATTGAGCCGCAGGGAAACAGCGCCGCGAAGACCTGGCGTATCGAGAGGCCGGGCAGCAGCCTGGCCCGGACGTCGCTCACCATCTGGTGCACGGTCGGGTAGGTCTCGATGCGGAACAGTTCCGGCACTTCCAGCGTGCCGACCTCGCTGATCAGCGATATGTCGTTGCGCAGGAGGTCGACGATCATCCGGTTCTCGGCCTGGTTCTTCTCGTCGTTGCGCAGGAAATTCTTCTGCCGCTCGTCCTCGTCCTTGGTCGCGCCACGCGGCGCGGTACCCTTCATCGGATGCGTCTCGATCATCCCCGCTGCATCGATCTCGAAGAACAGTTCGGGCGAGCGCGACAGAACGATCGGGTCGCCGAGCGAGACCAGCGCGCCGTATTTCACCGGCTGGCGTTCGGTCAGCGCGTCGAAGGCGGCGAGCGGGTCGCCGGACCATTGCGCGTGCACTGGAAAGGTCAGGTTGCCCTGATAGCAATCGCCCTGCCTGATGTGCCGGTGCAACCGCGAGAAGCGCTTCTGGTAGTCCTCGAACGACCAGGCCGCCCTTGCGTCGAAGATCGGGCCGTTGGTCGGTGCGCCTCGCGGCAGCACCGCCTCTTCATCCGGGGCATCGAAGACCCCGAGGCAGACCAGCGGGGCGCGGCGCCGGCCCGGCAGCAGGGGAACAAGTTTCGGCTCGAGCAGGTAACCGGCCTCGTAGGAGAAATAGCCGGCCAGCCATTTGCCGGCGTCGTGCGCGGCCTGCGCTGCTTCCAGGGCAGCCGGGAAGTCCTTGGCCTGATGCGCAACGATAACATCGGCCGGCCGCTTGAAGGCGAGCTGGCGCGCGCTTTCGTCGTTGCGGAAAATTGCGGCGGGCAGGGACATGGGAACCGGGATCGATGTAGCCGACGATCGCTCTATATGGGGGGCCGGGCGCGTGCAATCGAGAGAACGGCACCCTGTCCCTCAAAGCCGACCTATGGGTTCGACCTTGCCGGCAAAACAAACCGGCGGCGCCGTGACGCCGCCGGTTGTGATCCTTTCCTCGGCAGATCAGGTGTTGCTGGAGGTTCCAGCCGTCGGAAACTGCTTGGCGAACTCCGCCTCGTTGCCGGCGGCGAGCAGCTTGGCCTGTTCGACCCAGCGCTCGCGTTCGACCCGGCCGCCGAATTGCAGGGCGTGTTCGATCCGCTCGATGTCGGCGGCCGTCCAGGCGGCGATCTGGGCGAAGCTGGTCACACCTTGTCCCTTGAGAAGCTTTTCGTTGACCGGACCGATGCCGATCAGTCGGCGCAGATTGTCGGGCTTGGCCGACGCCGGCTTGGCTGCTGCCGGTGCGGCTGTCTTGGTCGCTGCCGCCCTGGGAGCGGCCGCGCTCTTGGTCGCCGAGCCGGCGACTGCGGGTTTGCTCGCCGCGGGTTTGGCTGGAACCGTGGCCTTGGCCGCGGCGGGTTTCGCTGCAGCCGGCGGCTTTGCCACCGCTGGTTTGGCAGGCGCAGCCTTGGCCGCTGCCGGAGTGGATTTGGCCGTTGCCGGCGTCGACATCAGGGCTGCCGGTGGTTGACTGCTGGTCTTTGCCGCGCCGGCTCCGGTGGAAACCTGTGCCTCGCGCAGCTGGCGCTCGAGATCGGAGCGCGTCTTGCCGCATGCGTTCAGTTCGCCCGTCAGGCGGTCGCTGTCGGCGCGCAGCCGGTCGCGCTCGCTGCGGGTGCGATCGAGGTCGCCGCGCAGGCTGTCGAGCTCACCGCGCAGGCGACCCCAGATGAACCAGCCAACCAACACACCCACAAGGAACGCCAGGAGCATGTAGAAAAAAGTGCCCATTTGTCTCTCTCTCCAGTCAGATCCGTCTGCCGTGGGTCATGACCTTCGGCGACGGACTACTCGATGATGGTCCCGCGGGTTCGCAGAACAGCCGGCTTCGGTTCGAGCTGTCGGCGATCGGCTTTGCTTGCCCATGGCCAACGGCAGTTGTCGCGTTCGCCTGAGCGCACGGCCGGCAGAGATTTCCCTCGCCGATCCGCATGCGCTCCGGCTGAGCTTGAAGCGAAAGCTACCATAGAGCTTACGGAAAGCTATGGGAAAAAGTCCGTGGAGAGTTCTTCAAGAACAAATATTTAGGACAAGAATAGTCGAGCCGACAGATGCATTCCGGCTAAACTGTTCTTGCCGGGCAAGAGGCGTCTCAATCGTCGAGTGTTTCCAGTTCGTCGATCAGGCCGCTGATCACGCCGAGCCCGATCTGCCAGAAGGCGGGATCGGTGGCGTCGAGGCCGAAAGGCGCCAGAAGCTGCGAATGATGCTTGGTGCCGCCGGCACGCAGCATCTCGAAATATTTGTCCTGAAAGCCGCGCTCGGCATTCTGGTAGACCGCATAGAGCGAGTTCACCAGGCAGTCGCCGAACGCATAGGCATAGACGTAGAAGGGCGAGTGGATGAAATGAGGGATGTAGGTCCAGAACACCTCGTAGCCCTCGCGCAACTTGATCGCCGGACCCAGGCTTTCGGCCTGAACCTCCAGCCAGAACTGCCCGAGCCTGTCGGATGTCAGTTCGCCATTGCGGCGCTCGGCATGTACCTTGCGCTCGAACTCGTAGAAGGCGATCTGGCGCACCACCGTGTTGATCATATCCTCGACCTTCTGGGCGAGCATGGCCTTGCGCTCGCGCCGGTCGGTGGTCTGCTCGAGCAGCGAGCGGAAGGTCAGCATCTCGCCGAAGACGGATGCCGTCTCCGCCAGCGTCAGCGGCGTCGAGGCCATCAGCGCGCCCTGGCCGGCGGCCAGCACCTGATGCACGCCGTGCCCGAGTTCATGCGCCAGCGTCATCACGTCGCGCGGCTTGCCCATGTAGTTGAGCAGCACATAGGGGTGAGCCGATGGCACGGTCGGGTGGGCGAAGGCACCCGGCGACTTGCCTGGGCGCACCGGCGCGTCGATCCAGTTGCGGTCGAAGAAGGTGCGCGCGATGTCGGCCATCTCGGGCGAGAAGCGGTGATAGGCCGACAGCACGGTGTTCCTGGCCTCGTCCCAGCCGATCACCGCCTGCGGCGTCTCCGGCAGCGGCGCGTTGCGGTCCCAGTGGTTCATCACCTCCATGCCGAGCCAGCGCGCCTTCATCTGGTAGTAGCGGTGCGACAGGCGCGGATAGGCCTCGCGCACGGCGGTGGCGAGCGCATCGACCACGCCGCGCTCGACGCGGTTGGCGAGATGGCGTGAATCGGCGATGTCCTCGAAGCCGCGCCAGCGGTCGGAAATTTCCTTGTCCTTGGCAAGCGTGTTGGTGATCAGCGTGAAGGTGCGCAGGTTCTTGCGGAAGGTCGTGGCCAGCGCCTCTGAGGCGCGCCGGCGGACCTCGCCATTGGCATCCTGCAGGCGGTTGAGGGCCGGCTCCAGCGTCAGTTCCTCGCCGTCGATATCGAAACGAAGATCGGTCATCGTCTCGTCGAACAGGCGATTCCAGGCGCCGCGCCCGGTGATCGACTTCTCGTGGAAAAGCTGCTCGACGCGGTCCTCGAGCTGATAGGGCTTGTCCATGCGCAGATCGAGCACCCACGGGCGGTAATGCTCAAAGGCGGGGTCGCTGGTCAGCGCGCCTTCGATCGCCGCATCGTCGATAAGGTTCAGCTCGAGCGCGAAGAACAGCAGATGCGCGCTGGCGTCGGTCATCTTCTCCTGGATATCGCCATAGAGTTTGGCGCGCTGCGGATCGGCGGTGTTGCCGGCGTAGACGAGGCCGGCATAGGAGACGATGCGGCCGATCAGTTCCTCGAGCGCCTCGTACGCGGCAAGCGCCTCGCCCAGCCTGCCGGCGCTGCCACGCCCGGCCTCGGCGGCGAGCGTGCCTTTCCAGCGGGACTCGAATGCGATGGCATCGGCGGCCGCCTTGGCAATGTCACGCTTCAGTTCCGGCGCCTCCATGCCGGCATAAAGGTCGGCGAGATTCCATTCCGGCAGATCGCCAAGCCCGGCCGCGCCTTGACCGGACGCTGGCGCCGCAATCCGCCGATCAAACATCATGCGCATCGACATACCTTCTTTGAAACGAGTGGCCTTCTTTGAAACGAGTGGCCAGCTTTTTGAATCAAGTGACCGGCTTTGAATCAAGTAGCCGGAATCAGGGAGCCAGAATCAACGGGAATGGAGAAGCCGGTCAAATCCTAAGGAATTCGTTCACCGGGTTTTTTGAAACCTTATTTAGAACCCTGTGCCAAGATGATCCATGGGGATTTCGGGCGCGGGCAAGCCAAGACAGTCATGACAGGTTCCATACTCATAGTCGATGACGATCCCGTGCAGCGCCGGCTGCTCGAGGCGGCGGTGACGCGGTTCGGCCATACCGCAATCGTCGCCGATGGCGGTGCTGCCGGTCTCGAAGTTCTCGACGGGCCTGGCGCCCGTGACGTCTCGGTTGTGATTCTCGACCTGGTCATGCCCGGTCTCGACGGTATCGGCGTGCTGAAGGCGATGCGCGAGCGCGACATCAGCGTGCCGGTCATCGTGCAGACCGCGCAGGGCGGCATCGAAACCGTGGTTTCGGCGATGCGCCACGGCGCCTTCGATTTCGTCGTCAAGCCGGCTTCGCCCGACAGGCTGCAGGCCTCGATCTCCAATGCGCTCAAGGTCGAGGCGGTCGAAGGCGAGGTCAAACGCACGTCGCGCAAACGCGGCGGGCTGCTGACCTTCAGGGACATGATTACTCACAGTCCGGCCATGGACAGGGTGATACGCCTCGGCCAGAAAGCGGCGGCCTCCCACATCCCGATCCTGATCGAGGGTGAGTCCGGCGTCGGCAAGGAGTTGGTGGCGCGTGCCATCCAGGGCAGCGGCGACCGCCGCTCGAAACCGTTCGTCACGGTCAATTGCGGCGCCATCCCCGACAATCTGGTGGAATCCATCCTGTTCGGCCACGAGAAAGGCTCGTTCACCGGCGCCACCGACAAGCACACCGGCAAATTCGTCGAGGCGCATTCCGGCACGCTGTTCCTCGACGAGATCGGCGATCTGCCGCTCGACGTGCAGGTCAAGCTGCTGCGCGCCGTCCAGGAGGGCGAGGTCGATCCGGTTGGCGGCCGCTCGACCGTGAAGGTCGACATCCGGCTGATTTCGGCGACGCACCGCAACCTCCTGCAGCAGGTCAAGGACGGCAAGTTCCGCGAGGATCTGTTCTACCGGCTGAATGTCTATCCGATCTTCGTGCCGCCGCTGCGCGACCGCCGCGACGACATCCCTCATCTGGTCACGCACTTCATGGAAAAGGTGGCGCCGGCCGACCCGCGCCATCGGCTGAAGGGCATTTCGGCGGCGGCGCTTGCGGTGCTGCAGGCCTATGACTGGCCCGGGAATATCCGGCAGCTCGAAAACGCCGTCTTCCGCGCCTCGGTGCTGTGCGAAGGCGATGTGTTGACCGCCGATGATTTTCCGCAGATCCGGGCGCAGGTGGAAGGCACTGTCAATCTTGAGGCGGACGACACGTTCGAAGCAAGCGGCGCCGCGCCCCCGCTGGCGCCGCGCGATGAGGACTTTGTGCCCGACGAGACCGCTCCAGCGGCTGTGCAGCCGGCCGAGCTCCAGCCCCGCTTTGGAACGCTGCGGGCACTCGACGAGCGCGGCAATGTGCGTGCGCTGGCCGACGTCGAACTCGAAATGATCAAGCTCGCCATCGATCACTACAATGGCCAGATGAGCGAGGTCGCCCGCAGGCTCGGCATCGGCCGCTCGACGCTTTACCGCAAGCTCAAGGAATACGGCATCGACCCGGAAACCGGCCGCGTCGACAGGCTTGCTTCCTGAACCGCAAGGCCGGGACCAGTTTCCCTCGTCATTATATGGGCCGACAGAGTGCCTTCCCCGGATTATGGCGGGTCGGAGGCGGCGCTCGACGAGGTATCGTTCACGCATTGAGGCCGGCGGTAACAGATCGTGTTCGGCCAAAGCCGGAATCCTGATCTAAACCAGCGGTTTACCAAGAAACCTTGGGGACGATTTTTGACGGGATATCGCCACGGTGTTACCGCATTTTGGCTTCAATAAGCGATGATTAACCATTAGGATCGATATTCGGATGTGATAACGACACGTCCGTTTGGGCAAATCCGGGGACAAACGGCAGCCTGCAAGGCCTTTTGATTTGAACAGAATCGAACGACTCACAAACGGGCGGCACTATCATTTGAGCGTCTGGCCGAGATGGTTGGCGGCGGTGATTGTCGCATTTGGTTTTGTGGCCGCGGCCGCCACGGGCGCCCAAGCCGAAGTTCGTTCGCTGAAGCTCTACCACCTCCACACGCACGAGAAGGCGGAGATCGTCTACAAGCGCAATGGCCGCTATATTCCCGAGGGCCTGAGGAAGATCAACATCATCCTGCGCGACTGGCGCCGCAACGAGCCGACCAAGATGGACCCGCGTCTGCTGGACCTCGTCTGGGAGGCGTATCGCGAAAGCGGCGCGACCGACTATATCCAGGTCGTCTGCGGCTACCGTTCGCCGTCGACCAATTCGATGCTGCGCAGCCGCAGCCGGGGTGTCGCCGAGAAGAGCCAGCATATGCTTGGCAAGGCTATGGATTTCTATATTCCCGGCGTGCCGCTGAAGAAGCTGCGCAATATCGGCCTCAAGATGCAGGGCGGCGGCGTCGGCTATTACCCGACCTCCGGTTCGCCATTCGTCCACATGGATGTCGGCAATGTGCGCCACTGGCCGGGCATCAGCCGCCAGGAACTGGTCAGCCTGTTCCCCAATGGCAAGACGCTGCATGTGCCGAGCGATGGCCGGCCACTGCCCGGCTATGAACAGGCGCTGGCCTCCTACCAGTCGCGCAAGGGTTCCGGCACGCCGAATATCGAAATGGCCAGCGCCGGTGGCAGCGGCAAGAAATCGGGCGGGTTCCTCTCTGCCTTGTTCGGCGGCGGTGGCGCTGACGAGGCCGACGACAGCGCCGACGTGGAGACCGCTTCGGCCGCACCTGCTCCCAAGGCTAGAAATCTGAAGCCGGCCGCGGCCGCCAAGAGCAGCAACCTGCCTGGCATCGCCATCGTGGCCCCCGAGAATGCCCAGCGCGCCGACATTCCGCAAGTTGCCGACGAGCAGGCTCCGGAACCGGAGAAGAACACGCCGGAGACGATTATCGCGGCGCTGCCGGCCAAGGAAATCCCGCTGCCCGATTTCGCGCCGCGGCCGAAGGCCGACATCGGCGCACAGCCTGAGCATGTTCCGTTCGCCATGGCGGATGCGACGGCCACCACCGAAAAGGCAGTGGCGACCGCGCAGGCGCCGGCGAACATGCCTTTCGGCAAGGCCGATCCGGCAGCCATCGCGGAAGCCGCTGCGGCCGATCCGGCGCAGGTTGCCGTCAACAACATCCCCCTGCCGACATGGCGCCCCGAGCGGACGCTGCCGGCGGATCTCGCACCGCCGCCCAACAAGGATGTGCTGATGGCGCTGGCCGAAACGGCTGACCAGGGCAAGACCGCGACGGATGCGTTCTCCGTGCTGCCAACAGCGCGTCCCGAGCCAGCCAAGCCGGACGCCATCAAGGCCGTGCTCGACGAAGCCAATGCCAAGGTCGGCACCGCCGACGAATATCAGCTGGCCTCGTTGTCCGAAGAGCGGCGTTCGGCCTTCAACGATCCGTCTGGTGTCGATGCGGCGTCGCCGCGCCAGGCTGTTGCCGCCCGCCCTGCCGGTACCGATCCGGCCGCCGCGATCGGGGCCGGCGTGAAGACGACCCGCAAGGAAGCGAGAGCCACCGCCCGCGATCAGAAGCCCGGCCCCAGGGCCGTGGTGGTTGCAGCGGCGCCGCAGGCCGCCCGCTGGGCGCTGACCGGCGGCGAGAACGTCGCTGCCGTTTCGAGCGCGACGACCGCACCGGGCTACGCCTACAACATCGTGCATACCCCGCCGAGCGAGGTCTATACGGCCGGCTTCCAGCAGGACAATCAGGTGGCCGACGCCAATCGCTTTACCGGCAATGCCGTCAAGTTTCTGTCGGTTGCACGCTTCCAGACGAAGTAACGAACAGGCCGGAATATTGCTGAAGCCGCGCCGGGCGGCCGGCGCGGCTTTTTGCCGTCCAAGGCAGGGCGCGCGCGGCGCCTTGACTCTGCGGGATCACGCGCGGCTGAACTTCTCGTGAATGCGGAACGGCTTGCTGATTCCCGGGTTAGTGGGGGGTACGTTCAAACCCGGGGATATCCATGAAGAACATTCTACTGGCATCGGTCATTGCACTTGCAACCGCTGCGGCGGCCATTGCTCCCACACAGGCAGAGACCGTTGTCGTCAAGAAAGACAATCATATGCACATGAAGAAGCACTGCCGGACAAGGGTAGTGACGCACTGGCGACACCATCGCAAGGCGACGGAGACGGTCAAGGTCTGCAACTGAGCGTACCCTGGAGCGGTTTAGCGTTTGATAGAATCGCTGAACCGCTCTAACTCTTTGTTTTCACGCAATTCCGGACGGAAAACCGCTACGCACTTTTCCTGGAACTACTCTATAGCATGTCGCGGCGAATAGGATTCGCCCGACCTCCTGTAAGCTTCTGATTTTATGCATGTCGTTATCCCTGAACCAGGGACACTTCCGGGCGACATGCATTAGCCAGTCAAAGAGGCCCGGTCGACGTGAGTCGGCCGGTTTTTTCGTGTCGTCCGGAAGGGCGTTATTTCGCGAGTTTGCTCGCCGCGCGTGCGAGAGCTTCAATCTCGTCCCATTTGCCAGCCTTGACCATGTCGTCGGGCGCCACCCACGAGCCGCCGACGCAGACGACATTGGACAGGCTGAGATAATCGGCCGCGTTCTTGCCGGTGATGCCGCCGGTCGGGCAGAACTTGACGTCCGCCAGCGGCGAGGCAAAAGCCTTGAGCGACGCGATGCCGCCGGACTGTTCGGCCGGGAAGAATTTCAGGAAGCGCAGGCCGGCTTCGCGCGCGGCCATGATCTCGCCAGGCGTGATGGCACCGGGCAGCAACGGAACCTGGCTGTCGGCGGCGGCAGCCAGAAGCTCGCGGGTGATGCCGGGGCTGACGATGAAGCGCGAGCCGGCATCGGCTGCCTCGTCGAACTGGCTGGCATCCAGAATGGTGCCAGCGCCGACGATGGCCTCCTCGACCTCGCCCGCTACGCGACGGATCGCTTCGAGCGCATCCGCTGTCCTGAGCGTAATCTCGATCGCCGGCAAACCGCCGCGCGCCAGAGCACGGGCCAGCGGCACCGCATCGGCGACGTTGGCGATCTTCAACACCGGAATGACTGGCTGGCCGTTGAGCAGCGACAGGAGTTTCTCGGTCTTGCTGGGCATCTGTCTCTCCTTGTCGGGCTGCATCGAAGGGAATTCAACCGATTAGCAGACGGGTATTACCCTGTCCACGAAACCGGTCGCGGCGCGATGTCACGCGTTGCCGCCAAGCTTAGAGGTTCTTTCCCGACAAGGCCATGACAGGCGGCCCGAACCCGTTTCGCTTGAATCGGCTTCTGCGAGCGTCTAGTTACTCTGGCAATGACAACACTGCCCGCGCCATCCCAGCCAGTCCGCGTCGCCGCGCTCTACCGTTTTGCCCGACTCGACGCTTTCGGGGCGTTGCGCGCGCCGCTTGCGGCCTTCTGCTGCGGGCACGGCATCAAGGGCACGCTGCTCCTGGCGCATGAGGGCATCAACGGCACCGTCGCCGGCAGCGAGGAAGCGATCGCCGCGCTGATAGAACACATCGAAACGGTCGACGGCCTGTCGGGTCTCGAGGTCAAGTACAGCAGTGCCGCGACCATGCCGTTTCACCGCATGAAGGTGCGGCTGAAGCGCGAGATCGTCACCATGGGCGTCGAGACTATCGATCCGGCGACAAGCGCGGGCACCTATGTGGAGCCTGCCGACTGGAATGCGCTGATCTCACAACCCGATACGATCGTCATCGATACGCGCAACACTTATGAAGTCTCGATCGGCACCTTCAAAGGCGCGGTCGATCCGGCGACGGCGAGCTTCCGCGAATTTCCGGCCTGGGTGGAAGCGCATCGGGCGGAGCTCGAAGGCCGCAAGGTGGCGATGTTCTGCACCGGCGGCATCCGCTGCGAAAAGGCGACCGCCTATGTGAAGTCGCTCGGCTTCGAGGACGTGTTCCACCTCAGGGGCGGTATCCTCAAATACCTCGAAGAGGTTCCCGCGGAGCGGAGCCTCTGGCAGGGCGAGTGCTTCGTCTTCGACGAGCGGGTTTCGGTGTCGCACGGCCTCGCAGAGGGCGAGGCGGAATTGTGCCGCGCGTGCCGCCATCCGCTGACGGAGAGCGACTTGGTGTCGCCGAAATATGCCGCCGGGGTTTCGTGCCCGCACTGCTTCGACGCCCGCTCCGATGAAGACCGCAAGCGCTACGCAGAGCGTCAGCGGCAGGTCGAGCTCGCGCAAGCCAGGGGCAGAGGACCGCACATCGGATCCTGATCGAACCGCCGGGCAAAGCGGCGGCGGCCTGTCATTGCAATGTCAGGCTTCGGGACCTACGTCTTCGGCGTTGGAAACCTGCCCGTTCGGCCGGGCAAATCCTGGAGGCATTGATGTTCGATCCCAAGAAGCTTCTCGACGATCTGCTCGGCTCGCAAGTTCCCGGCACCAGCGGCACGGTCCGCGACAAGGCCGGGCAAGCGGTGCAGATGGCCAAGGACAATCCGCTGGCCGCCGGTGCGCTGGCCGCCGTACTGCTTGGGACCGGTGCTGGCCGGCAGGTGACGGGTGCCGCGGTGAAGCTCGGAGGGTTGGCCGCCATCGGTGGCCTCGCCTACAAGGCCTATCAGAACTACAAGGCCGGCAACGCACCGGAACAGGCGCCTGCCGCCGGCGAGCCGGAGTTGCTGCCGCCACCGAAGGACACCGCCTTCCATCCGTCGCAGGCGCCGCAAGGCGAGGATGAGTTCACGCTGACCCTGGTGCGGGCGATGATCTCGGCGGCCAAGGCCGACGGGCATGTCGACGACGAGGAACGCCAGAAGATCGCCGGAAAGCTCAGTCTCGCCGGGATCGGCGGCAACGCCGAAAAATTCCTGATGGCGGAGCTGGAGCGCCCACTCGACCTCGAAACGCTGGTGACCGGCGCCAGGACCGACGCGCAGAAGCTCGAGCTCTATACGGCGTCACGTCTCACCATCGACCCCGACACGCGCGCCGAACGCGGTTATCTCGACCTGCTTGCCGGGCGGCTTGGCCTGCCGGATGCGCTAGTCGACCACGTCGAGGCGACGGTCTCGGCGGCGAAAGTTCCCGCCGCCAGGGGTACGTCACCCAATCCGCAGTGGTAGCCGGATTGGCACAGGCGGGCCTGGAGGCGTTAACCATTCGTTAACTCAGGAAGCGCATCATTCTACACAGTCGGATCGGCTTTTCCTCCTCCCAAGCCCGGTTCAGATCAGGGCGGTCGCCAATGACCGCCCTTTTTGTCAGCCCCGTGGCCTTTCGGAATCGCGCGCCCCGCTTGCCATCGCTGCCATCATTTGCGATGCCTTCTCCCGAGCGAAATCCTGAAAATCAGTCGGGCGGCGCTGCCGGAGGACATCAGCCATGACCGAGCAAAAAACCGCCATCGTCACCGGCGCCGGCACCGGGATCGGCAAGAGCGTCGCCACTGCGCTGCTCAAGGCCGGGTGGAATACGGTGTTCTGCGGGCGGCGCAAGTCCCTGCTGGATAGCGCCATCGCCGAGGCCCGACCGACCGACGCCAAGGCATTGGCTGTTGCCTGCGACATCAGCAAGGCCGGCGAAGTCGACGATCTGTTCGAGACCGTCGCGGAGGCGTTCGGCCGCGTCGACCTGCTCTTCAACAATGCCGGCATGGGCTACAAGTCGACGCCGATCGACGAGATCCCGGTCGAAGTGTGGAACGACATCGTCGGCGTCAATCTCACCGGCTCGTTCCTGTGTGCGCGTGCGGCATTCGGCGCCATGCGCAAGCAGAAGCCGATGGGCGGCCGCATCATCAACAATGGTTCGGTCTCGGCTTATGCGCCGCGTCCGGGCTCCGTGCCCTATACGGCGACCAAGCACGCCATTACGGGGTTGACCAAGACGCTGGCTCTCGACGGCCGTCCCTATGACATCGCCTGCGGCCAGATCGACATCGGCAATGCGCTGACCGACATGGCGCAGCCGATGACCGTCGGCGTGCCGCAGGCCAATGGCTCGATATCAGCCGAAGCGGTGATGGATGTCCAGCGCGTCGCCGACGCGGTCGTGCACATGGCCAGCCTGCCGCTCGACGCCAACGTGCTGTTCATGACGGTGATGGCGACCAAGATGCCATTCGTCGGGCGCGGCTAATGCATGTCGCCCGGAAGTGTCCTCGG
>NZ_ML703256.1:58814-328432 GCF_008520305.1 Mesorhizobium sp. SARCC-RB16n
GGGCGAATCCTATTCGCCGCGACATGCTGTAAGCGACGGGTTCCGGTAGGGCTTTCGCCGCCGGTTCATTTGCCGGCTAGCGGCACGCCGGGCTTGAAGAGCAAAATCGGCCTGATCTCGTAAACGGCGGTAGGATTGACGCGGCGAAGGTCGCGAGCGATCGCGATGGCGTCCTCTCTCGCGGCGCAGTCGACGACATAGAGGCCGAGCAACTGTTCCTTGGTCTCGGCGAAGGGGCCGTCGACAATCATGCCGTCGCCTGGGCCGCGCAGAGTGCAGGCATCCTGTGTTGCCCCCAGACGCGCGGACGGTCCAAGCGTGCCTTCCTCGTGGAGCCGGGTGTTTATCTTCAGCAACTCGGCCATCAGCGCCGTATCTTCCTGCGGCGTCATCGCCTTGATCGCGTCTTCCACGTGATAGGCGAGGATTGCATAGAACATCCGGGATACCCTCATTTGGTCCTGATACAGGGAATTCGTAGCCGTTTTCGGCATGCCCGCCCAGCCTTGCCCAAGCGCCTCCGGACGGCTCATGACACCGTCATGGAAGGCAGCCGCACCCTATCTGCGCTCGCGCGGCGGGCGCTGGGCTTCACTTGGCCAGAAACGCCCCGATCCGCTCCAGCGCGCGCAGGATGTTCTCCTCGGAATTGGCGTAGGAGAGCCTGATATAACCTTCGCCGAGAATGCCGAAATCGGGGCCGCCGATCAGCGCGACGCCGGCCTCGTCCAGCAGGGCCGAGGCGAGTGTCTTGGCCTTCCAGCCGGTCTTCGAGACATTGGGGAAGGCATAGAAGGCGCCCTTGGGCGTGATGCAGGAAATGTTGGGCAAGGCGTTCAGCCCTTCGACGACGATTTTCCGGCGATTATCGAAGGCGCGCATCATCTTGTCGACGTCGTCCTGCGGGCCGTCGATCGCAGCGATGCCGGCGAACTGGCTCGGCGCGTTGACGCAGGACCAGCAATTGACCGCCAGTTTGCGCACCTTGTCGTAGAGGTGGGCGCCCTTGTCGCCGTTCGGCCAGATCGACCAACCCATGCGCCAGCCGGTCATCGCCCAGGTCTTTGACCAGCCGTTGAGCACGATCAGCCGGTCGCGGATCTCGGGAAAGCCGAGCAGCGAGCAATGCGTCTCGCCGTCATAAGTCATGACATCGTAGATCTCGTCAGAGAGGATGGCGACATCAGGGTGCTTCTCCAGCCCCTTGACCAGTTTTTCGATCTCGGCCCGAGGCGTGACGCCGCCGGTCGGGTTGGCCGGCGAGTTGAGGATCAGGAGCTTGGTCTTCGGCGTGATCAGCGCCAGCGTCTCTTGCGCCGAGAAGGCGAAGCCGTTCTGCTCGCGCATCGGCACGGGAATGGGTGCCGCGCCCGTGAACTCGATCATAGAACGGTAGATGGGAAAGCCTGGATCGGGATAGAGGATCTCGGCGCCGGGCTCGCCGAACATCAGGATGGCGGCGAACATGGTCGGCTTGCCGCCGGGCAGTATCATCACCGCCTCCGGCGAGACCTCGACTCCGGTGGTGGTCAGCGTGCGCCGCACCACCGCCTCGCGCGTCGCCAAAAGCCCGTTGGCCGGCGTGTAGCCGTGGTGGCCGTCGCGCAGCGCCTTGATCGCCGCCTCGACGATGTGCTGCGGCGTCTTGAAGTCTGGCTGGCCGATGCCGAGGTTGACGATGTCGCGGCCCTGTTGGGCAAGTGCCGTTGCTCGCGCCAGCACGGCAAAGGCATTTTCCTCGCCGAGACGATCGAAGGCCGAAATCGTGTGGAGCATTTTTCCCGTCCCTGTGGTTCTTACTCTTCGGCAGCGTTTTTGTGAGCGTCCGCTCGCAAAAGTCAAACGGATTGGAGCTTTCGGTGTCGGAAAATCTCAAAGACTGGCAACCGCGTCCGCGCCCGGAGCGCAAGGTGCTGGAGGGCCGCTATGTCAGGCTCGAGCCGCTGAGTGCCGCAAAGCATGGCGACGGCCTCTATGAAGCGTCTTCGGTTTCCGATGTCGGCGGCCGCTTCGCCTGGCTGCCTGATTATCCGCCGGAAACCCGCGCTGCCTTCCAGCCGTGGCTGGACAAGGTCGAGGCCAGCGAGGATCCACTGTTCTTCGCCATTATCGACAAGGCCAGCGGCAAGGTCGCCGGACGCCAGACGCTGATGCGCATCGATCCGGCCTATGGCGTCATCGAGATCGGCAACATCTATTGGGGACCGCTCATCTCGCGCAAGCCGGCGGCGACGGAAGCGCAGTTCCTGTTCATGAAATACATCTTCGACGAACTTGGCTATCGCCGCTACGAATGGAAGTGCAACAACCGCAACGAGCCGTCGAAGCGCGCGGCGGAACGGTTCGGCTTCAAGTTCGAGGGCATTTTCCGCCAGCATCTCATCGTCAAGGGTGAAAACCGCGACACCGCGTGGTATTCGATCATCGACAAGGAATGGCCGGCTCTGCGCAGGGCTTATGAAGGCTGGCTCGATCCGGCCAATTTCGATGGCGACGGCCAGCAGAAGCGACGGCTCGAGGATTTTCGCGCGGAATTCGGCGCCTAACGGGAGTTTGCCACTTGGCGCATACCCATGATCATAGCGGGCACGATCACGGCGCTGGTCATGTGCATGGCTCGACCGACAAGAAACGCGTCATGATCGCGGCCTGCCTGACGGCGGGCTTCATGGTGGCGGAGGCGCTTGGCGGCCTATTTACGGGGTCGCTGGCGCTGCTGGCCGATGCCGGCCACATGCTCGCCGACGCCATCGCGCTCGGCCTGGCCTGGTATGCCTTTCACCTTGCGGGCCGGCCGGCGACCGGCCAGCTCACCTATGGCTTCGGCCGGGTCAAGACGCTGGTCGCCTACACCAACGGCATCGCCATCTTCGTCATCGCGCTATGGATCGTCTACGAGGCCTGGGAGCGCCTGCAGGCGCCGATGCCGGTGCTGGGCGGACCGATGCTGGTGGTGGCGATCCTCGGCCTGCTGGTCAATATCAGCTCCTTCCTGGTGCTGCATGGTGGCGATCGAGACAACCTCAACATGCGCGGCGCCATCCTGCATGTGCTTGGCGATCTGCTTGGCTCGGCCGCCGCGATCGTGGCGGCATTGGTCATCCTGACGACCGGCTGGACGCCGATCGACCCGATCCTGTCCGTGCTGGTCTCGCTGCTGATCCTGTCCACCGCCTGGTCGCTGATGCGCGCCGCCGCCCACGTCCTGCTCGAAGGCGTACCGCCAAGCCTCGACCGCGACCGGATCGCCGGGGATATCCAGGCAACGGTCCAGGGCGTGCGCGAAGTGCACCATATGCATATCTGGTCGCTAGACGGGACAAGCAGCATGGCGACGCTGCATGCTTGTCTTAACGAGGGCGTCGATGCACATCAGGCAGTCAGCGCCATCAAGAAGCGGCTTGCCAGCGAGCACGGCATCAGCCATGCCACCGTGGAACCGGAATTCGGCCAGTGCGCCGACGAGGGCGACGACCACGATCATGAGCATGAGCACGATGCTGCCGCGCATCACGGCCACTATCACTAGGCCCGATCGATGACCATTGATCGGGCCTGCCTCAGGAGTTCTCCAGCTTTGAAACTCAGCCCGATGAACGACCGCCGCTCCGGTGCGGCATGATGGACCGTGACACGCGCAATGCGGCCATCGCGGCGGTCTGGATCATGCTTCTGTTCGGCATTGCCGCTTTCTACCTGCCGACCGTGATGCTGGCACTCGGCAGTTTTTCGACCGTGCTGGCGGGTATCTTCGGCACCGTCTTCGTGCTGGCGTTTTTCTTGGTGTTCTGGTTGCGCGCGCGCACCCAGCGCAAAAATCAGGACAAGTAAGGGATATCGGACATGCGCATTCTGATCACTGGCGCCGCGGGCATGGTCGGCCGCAAGCTCATCGCCCGGCTGGCCAAGGACGGCACGCTGCGCGGCAAGAAGATCACCGCGCTCGACCTGCACGACATCGTGCCGCCGCGAGCGCCGGCCATGGACGGCGTCAGCGTCGCACTGCACACGGGTGACCTTGCCGAAGCAGGCGCCGCAGAAAGCCTGGTTGCGTCGAGCCCCGATGTCGTCTTTCACCTCGCCGGCATCGTGTCGGGTGAGGCGGAGGCGAATTTCGATCTCGGCTACCGCGTCAATCTCGACGGCACACGCGCGCTGTTCGACGCCATCCGCCTGGCAGGCTTCGCGCCGCGCGTCGTCTTCACCTCGTCGATCGCGGTGTTCGGCGCGCCGTTCCCGGATGTCATACCGGACGAATTCCACCCGACGCCGCTGACGTCCTACGGCACCCAGAAGCAGATGAGCGAAGCGCTGCTCGCCGACTATTCCAGGCGCGGCTTTTTCGACGGCATCGGCATCCGGCTGCCGACCATCTGTGTCAGGCCAGGCAAGCCGAACAAGGCGGCCTCCGGCTTCTTCTCCGGCATCATCCGCGAGCCGCTGAGCGGGCATGAGGCGATCCTGCCTGTGCCGCGCTCGGTCGTGCACACCCACGCCAGCCCGCGTTCGGCGGTGAATTTCCTGATCCATGCGGCTGGCATCGACGGTGCCGCCGTCGGGCCGCGCCGCAACCTGACGATGCCGGGCGTCGCCGTCACCGTCGGCGAGCAGATCGAGGCGCTGGAACGCATCGCCGGATCGAAGACGGCAAGCCTGATCCGCGAGGTGCCCGACGAGACGATCTGGGCGATCGTCAAGGGCTGGCCGACCCGGTTCGAGGCGCGGCGGTCACGCGAACTTGGCTTTGTCGCCGAGAAGAGCTTTGACGAGATCATCCGCGCGCATATCGAGGATGAATTGGGCGGCAAGATTCCCAGTTAGGGTGGAGCCTACCCATTTGATCGGGATGGACCGGCCTACAGCATGTCGCGGCGAATAGGATTCGCCCGACCTGCTGTAAGCTCCTGATTTTATGCATGTCGTTATCCCGGAACCGAGGACACTTCCGGGCGACATGCATTAAAGCGCGTCGCGTCGAAACGGATTCAGGCGACGCGCTTTAGGTCTTTGTCTTTATGCATGTCGTCTTCCCAAAACCGAGGTCACTTTTGGGCGACATGCATTAGACGCTGCCCGTCAGGCTCGCCGAGAGCAACAACAGCCCGAACAGGAACACGAAGGCGGCGCCGCCGATCTCGACGATCGAATGGATGCGGTTGCCCATGCGGCCGTCGCCGGCGAAATACACCGCCCAGTTCTTGGCGGTCACGGCCATCGTCGCCAGCGCCGAAACGGTGATGGCGGTTCCAATCGACATCGCCAGCACCGACAGCAGGCCGCCGAGCCAGAGTCCGTTGAGCAGCGCGAAGCTCAGCACGATCAGCGCGCCGGAGCAGGGGCGAATGCCGACGGCGGCCACCGCCGACCAGGCCGTGCGCCAATCGAATCGGTCACCCGACAGCAGTGCCGGATCGGGTGCATGCGAATGGCCGCAGGTTTCGCAGACCTCGCCGCTGGCGTGGCCTTGATGCGCATGATCCTGTGCGCCATGGTCATGATGGTGGTCATGCGCGCCGTGGTCGTGATGCGAAGGGCCATGCCCATGGCCATCGTCATGCGCGTGCAGTGCGTGGGAATGAGCGTGCGCAGCATGGGCATGGGCGCCATGCGAATGGCCGGCATGGGAATGACCAGCATGGGAATGACCAGCATGGCCCGCATGGGAATGCCCGGCGTGAGCCGCCGACAGGCTGTAGGCCGGCCCCTTGCCGAACAGGCGCAGGACGGCTGGACCCAGCTTGCGCCACAAAAGCCAGGCGCCGAAGAGGGTAACCAGGGCAAAGCTCATGATCTCCATGAACCAGGCAGCATCGGTCATCGAGATGGTGGTGCCGCGCAGGACGAAATAGGCAAGCAGCATCACCAGGATCGCGGTCAGGCCCTGCAGCAGCGCCGAGACGAAGGACAACAGGATGCCGCGCTTCAGCGCCACTTCGTTTGCCACCATGTAGGAGGAGATCACCGCCTTGCCGTGACCGGGGCCGGCGGCGTGGAAAATGCCATAGGCGAAGGACAGGCCGATGAGTATCCAGATCTTGCTGCCGTCCTGGCGCATTGCCTTCATGGCTGTCGCCAGCGCGCGATAGAATTCCTGTTGCCTGAGATTGATCCACATCAGGATATGGGCGAACGGACCGGTGGTCGGCGCCATGCCGTCATTGACGCCGATGCCGAGCGAACTCTGGGCGTGCGCGGCATTGGCGAAATGCATCATGGCAAAGGTAAGGGCCAACAGGCCGAATGCCAATCGCAGGGAGGGTTTCGAACAGTTCCCGATCAGGTTCACCGGATCTATCCTTCTGGCTGGCAGGTCAGTTCGAGCTTGGTGGCAAAGATCTTGCTCATGTTGGTGCCTGTCGGATCGTTGAAGAAAGCATCCGTCAGGGTCTTCTGGTTTTCCTTGATCGCCTCGTCCGGGTCCGGACGGATGACCTTGCTGGTGCAGTTCGACGGCAGGCCTTCGACCGTGATGTTGGAATCCTCGGTGAAATCGATCGCCGTGTAAAAGGTCGGATCATAGACGCCGATGTCGATCTTGCCGCCCAGCTTGATCGGCACCTTGGGCTCGGACTCGAACAGGATGATCAACTGGTCGTTGTCGAAATTGGCCATCAGATGCGGTGGCGGCACCATCGTCACGTCCTTGCCGTTCTGCGTGACGAGCTGGAAATAATTGAACTCGGCCAGCGAGGCATGGACGGTATCGGCGACCTCTTTCAGCTCCTTGTCATCAAGCTTCAGGTCGGAGTTCTTGTCGAATTCCATCATCACCGTACTCGAAAACAGGTCGTCGAAGCGCCAGAGATGGCGCAGCGCTTTCACGCTTTGGTGATCCGGGGACAGGATTACGTCGAGGCGTGCCTCGGCGAAGACGTGCGGATGCACCTCGGCGGGTCCCGTCGCGGCAAAGATCGCCGCCAAGGCCGAAGCCAGCATGATTGCGTGCCGTTTCAAATGCATTCGCGGTCGCGATTCCCTTGGCTTTCGGAGAGAGTTTGTCGAAGGTTACCAGAAAGGGGGCGAAAATGGGACCGCCGCCGCATGTCACCCAAAAGTGCGAAGCGGTTTTGGTACAGCGGCACGCAGGCAATGAGAGCTCAAAAGCGTGCGGCATCTGGGCTGAGGCGGGTCAGGCGCTCTCGCGCGTCCTGAACCATTGCACTAGGAAGTCGACGAAAACGCGCACCTTCGCCGGCAGATAGCGGCGATGCGGGTAGACGGCGAAGATGCCGCCGCCCGACAGGATGCGGTCGTCGAGCACCGCCACCAATTGGCCGCTCTTGAGGTCGGGCGCGGCGATGAAATCCGGCAGGATGCAGAATCCCAGCCCCGACAAGGCTGCGGCGCGCGCCGCCATCGGGCTGTTGACCTCGATCGGGCCCGACACGGCAATGCTCACCGGATCGCCATTGTCGCCCTTGAATGGCCAGTTGTTCAGTCCGCGGCCATTGGTATCGACGATGCAGGGCATGTGGCCGAGATCCTGCGGCCGTGTCGGCGTGCCATGCTTGGCGATCAGTTCGGGAGAACCGCAGAGTTTGATCGAAAACGGCGCCAGCCGCCTGGCGATCAGCGAAGAGTTCTCTAGCCGCGAGATGCGCACCGCAAGGTCGAAGCCTTCCTCGACCAGGTCGACGAAGCGGTCGTCGAGCTGGATGTCGAGCACGATGTCGGGATATTGCTTGGCGAAATCGATCAGCGACTGGCCGATCGGCGCGTCGGCGAAGGTGCGCGGCGCCGACAGCTTGATCCGGCCGCGCACGTCGCCGGAGGATTCGCGCACGGCATCGGCCAGGCTATCGACTTCGCGCACGATCTCCGAGGCGCGGCGGTAGTAGGTGTGGCCGGCCTCGGTCATCGAGAACTGGCGCGTGGTGCGGTTCAGCAACAGCGCGCCGAGTTCGTCCTCCAGCTCGCGCACATATTTCGACAGCAGCGCCTTGGAGCGGCCGATCTTGCGCGCCGCCGCCGAAAAGCCCTCGGCCTCGACGACGTCGATGAAGGCGCGCATGCGCGTCAATGTGTCCATGAATCAAGCCTTTCGTGTGGCATCGAGAAGTTTTCGGCCGAGCCGTATCAGGGCAATGTCGCTGCCGGAAGGGCCAAGCAGCGACAGGCCGAAAGGAGCGCCGGCGACCGAGCCGATCGGCAAGGTGATTTGCGGAAAGCCGGAGAGTCCGGCGAGGCACAGGAGATGCAAGGCGCGCTCGCGATAGGCCTGGAACTGCTCCGGCGTGCTGTCGACGTAAGGTGCCGGGCCCGGCACCGTCGGCAGGATGAGGAAGCCGTCCTTGCCGAGCAGGGCGCTCAATTCGCCGCGAAAAGTCAGCCGGCGCACTTTTTCGGCCTGTGCCGTCCGATCGTCGACTGCACGGCCAAAGCCGAAACGCTCCTCGACACCTGGGCCAAGGTCGCGCTCGCCGCTGGTGATCCATTCGCCATGCACCGTCCAGGCTTCCTTGGCCTGCAGCCGGCGAAAGCACCAGTAGAGTTCATCCGGGGGAGAACTGAAGCGCGACATCGGCGTCGCAGGCGTGCCGAACACCTTGCTCGCCAGCGCCTTCATTCCCGCATATTCGGCGAGCGCCGGCCGGGCGACCATGTCGTCCAGCCAGCCGAGCGTCAGCGGGCGGTCGAGCGGATGCTGGTGCGGGTCGCGGCCAAGCAGCAGCTTCCCGACGGTCTCGTAGGTTTCGATGTCGTCGGCGAACCAGCCGAACGTGTCGAAACTCGGCGCCAACGGCATGGTGCCGTCGAGGGAAATGCGGCCATGCGTGGTGCGCAACCCAATCAGCCCGCAGAAACTCGCCGGCGCGCGGATCGAGCCACCGGTGTCGGACCCTGTGGCAATGTCGGCCAGCCTGCCCGCCACCGCCGCAGCCGACCCCGACGACGAACCGCCGGTGACACGGTCGGAAGCCGCGGGGTTCACCGGAAATGGAAAATGCGCGTTCTGGCCGAACAGAGCGAAGGCGAGTTCGTCGGTCTGGGTCTTGCCGACGAAACGCGCGCCGGCGTCGAGAATCATCTGCACGGCGGGTGCCGTGCGCGAGGCGGCGTGGCCTTCGGCGAATTTCTGCAAATTGCCGCAACCGGTACGATAGCCGGCAATGTCGTAAATGTCCTTGACGGCCAGCCGCAGGCCGGCCAGGGCCCCAAGTTCGGCATGCGCCACCGGCATCTGGCGAAGGTCGAGAAAGGCGTTGAAGGGACCGTGCGTGCCTGTCATCGTTCGATATCCGGATACGGTTGCGCCAACATTGTTCGATGCCAGAAATTTTACAACCTGAGATACGATTTTTATTGATTGTGACGGCCACCAGCCATATATCGCGCTTGCCCAAAGTCGCACGTGCCTGTGGGTGTCCGCCGGTCCTCGAATGGTGAGGGAAATCGGTAAGGTAACTGGAGCCAACCCCTCCAGTCGGTTTAGCGGCCAACCGCCAGACCGAGGACACCTTGAAGCAACGACGGTGCGGGCCTTTCTGGTTCTCTGCCGGTTGTCCAAAGACCGGGGTTACTGAAGAGGCACACCTTCATTGCCGGCAGTGCGGAACGGGGTTCTCCCAATCCAAGCCAAGGCAGACAAAGCGAACCGAAGCCGGGCAAGGCCAAGGTTCATCGCCGCGAGACGGCATTTCATGGTTCCGGGGTCTCCACCGGCTGGTTCCATGGATTTTCCGTCCCGCCTTTGTTTGACCGCGTGTTCGCGAGGCCGACAGCCCGCGCCCGCACCCTTGTGCGCGCCGAAAGGCGCGATGGAGAATCCCGATGGCTACCCAGCGCATCCTCGACTTCCTCGCCACCCGACGTCCGTCCGGCCCCTGCCTCGTCGTCGACCTCGACGTCGTGCGCGACAATTTCCGCGCCTTCGAGAAGGCTCTGCCCGATTCCAAGATCTACTATGCGGTGAAAGCAAACCCGGCGCCGGAAATCCTGCGCCTGCTTGCTGCGATGGGCTCGTCCTTCGACACCGCTTCCGTTGCCGAAGTCGAGATGGCGATGGACGCCGGTGCGCCGGCGGACCGCATCTCCTTCGGCAACACCATCAAGAAGGAGCGTGACATCGCACGCGCCTACCAGCTCGGCATCCGGCTGTTCGCGGTCGACTGCGTCGAGGAAGTCGACAAGATCGCCCGCGTCGCTCCCGGCGCGCGTGTGTTCTGCCGCGTGCTGACCGATGGCGAAGGCGCCGAATGGCCGCTGTCGCGCAAGTTCGGATGCGTGCCTGACATGGCCGTCGACGTGCTGCGCCATGCCAAGAGCCTCGGCCTCGACGCCTATGGCGTGTCGTTCCATGTCGGCTCGCAGCAGACGGACCTGACCGCATGGGACCGTGCGCTGGCCGACGCCAAGAAGGTGTTCGCCACGCTCGCCGACGAAGGCATCGTGCTCAAGATGGTCAATATGGGTGGCGGCTTCCCGACCCGCTATCTGCGTGACGTGCCGGCGGCGCAGGCCTATGGCCAGGCGATCTTCTCGGCGCTGCGCAAGCATTTCGGCAACGCCATCCCGGAGACCATCATCGAGCCGGGCCGCGGCATGGTGGGCAATGCCGGCGTCATCAAGTCGGAAGTCGTGCTGATCTCCAAGAAGGCCGACAACGACAATGTGCGCTGGGTGTTCCTCGACATCGGCAAGTTCGGCGGTCTGGCCGAGACGATGGACGAGGCGATCCGCTACCCGATCGTCACCGCGCATGACGGCACCGAGACCGCGCCTTGCGTGCTCGCCGGTCCGACCTGCGATTCGGCCGACGTGATGTACGAGAAGACGCCGTATCCGCTGCCTTTGTCGCTGACCATTGGCGACGAGGTCCTGATCGAAGGCACCGGCGCCTACACGACCACCTACTCGGCGGTCGCCTTCAACGGCTTCGAGCCTCTCCGATCCTACGTGATCTGACGGCTCGTTAGAGCTGTTCAGATCATCCCAGGTGGGCGTCCGTCGCCCGCTTGGGCTCGCCTGTGGAACATATCTCCGCTCGTGAAGGGATCGCGGAAATGGAAATGTCAGTTGAAATCGTAGCTCATGCGCCGGCCTTCGTCATGGTCGCCGAAACCGCTGCCGACGTGGCGGCGCGCGAAGCCTTGCTCGACCGTGCCATGGGGCCGAAGCGCAAGACAAAATCGTCGGAGAAGCTGCGGCGCGGCCGCCGGCCCTCCGAGGGCCTGGCTTTCGTCGCCCGCGATGCCTCGGGCGGCTTGGCCGGCACGGTGCGGCTATGGGATGTCACGCTGGGCGAGGGCGGTCCGGCAGCGTTGCTGCTTGGCCCGCTCGCCGTCGACCCGTCGCTCAAGAGTGCCGGCATCGGTTCGGCGCTGATGCGCCATGCGATGGCGGAAGCCGCGCGCCTTGGCCACGCGGCGATCCTGCTGGTTGGCGACGAGCCTTACTATGGCCGCTTCGGCTTTTCGGCCGCCAGGACCGGTGCGCTCGCCATGCCGGGACCTTACGAGCGGCACCGCCTGCTGGCGCTGGAACTGACGGCTGGCGCGCTCGACGGCGCCGGAGGCACGCTGAAAGCGTCCGGCCGCAAGCTCAAGGCACAGGCACCGACCCTGGCGGCGTGAGGCCTTAAGCGCGACTGCCTTTCAAACAAAACGCCGCCTGAAAGGCGGCGTTTTGTTATCTCAAAGCCGCTTCCGGCGGCCGCTTCGTCAGCCGATCAACTGGCTCAGCGCCATGGCGACGGTCATGTCGCCTTCGACCTTTATCTTTCCGGTCATGAACGCCATGGTCGGGTTCAGGTCGCCCGCGATCAGCGAATCCAGATCGTCGAGCGACAGCTTGATGGTGCAGTCGGCGGGAGCGTCCGTGGTCGAGACCGTTGCGCCGTCGATGACGATGACGCCGTCGCTGCCGGTGTCGAATTTCACGGAACGATCGAACCCGCTGCTGGCCACGCGCGACTTGATCTTCTCGGCAATCTCCTGAACGCTCACGCTGTTCTCCTGTCTGGTTGCATCTGTCACGCAATAGCCCTCCGGTCCAGCCGAAGTCCATGTGGCATCACTGGCGATCACGATCGCTGCCGCATATAGCTTTGGATTGACGTTTACGTCAACGCGAATTGCAGGAACTGGCTCGAACGCCGACTGCCATCGACACCCCCGGCACCGGGCGGTGGCCGATCGTTCAATGCGCGTTGACCGGCTTGGGAGTTTGGGGCGCCGAGGTGCCGGCCTCCTGGCGTCGGCGCAGCCAGTTGTCGCGGATCTCATCCTTGCTGAGGAAATTGACCTGGTCGATCAGGACCTCATGCACCAGGGTTGCGCCGACGCGGGTATTGACGGTGTCGCGGATCGCGGCGCGAAAGGCGTCGAGGTCGATCGTCGCCTTCTTGGTGAAATCGATCTGGGGATGGGCGTAGAGATAACTGTAGACCTCGTCCGTGATCAGCGCCTCGGCCGGGATCGACAGTTTCTTTATCTGCTCCGGCTCGACGGTATAGACGAGCTTGGCCAGGAAGTAGCCGTCGATCTTCGAGTCGTGGATCAGCGGCACCGAAATGACGTCGGTCTTGACATAATCCAGCCCACCCAGCATCGGCTTGGGTTTTTCGCCGACGCCGTGTTCGCCGGCGGCCTGGAACGAATAGAACACCGCGCCGAGCGTGGCGGCGCAGATCCAGACCGCTATGGCGATGACCTTGATCATTTTGAACCCGAGCCCGGCATCGCCGCGCTCTAACCTCTCTGCCTGCCGAACTCGCCGGCCGAGTAGGTACCGTCGGTTTCGGCGCGTTGGATGGCGCTGCGCAACAGGCTCGCGACCTCGTTGACGGCGCTCAGATGCGCCAGGATCGCGGCCTCGTTCTTCGCCAGCTTCTGGCGCAGCCGGGTCAGGCCCTCGCGGTGCTGCTCGAGGAATTCGGCTTCGCTGCCGCCCTTCATGGCGCGGGTCAGCTCGTAGAGATAGCGGCTCTTGCGGGCGTTCGACGCCTTGAGGTCATAACTTGTATCGCTGCGGATGCCGGCGGTTTCTTCCTCGACCACCTCCTCGATGCGGCCGATGATGGCGGCAAGGTTTCCAGGCCGCGCGAACGGGATCGGTGCGTCCGACGCAGTCGTGCGCACGGGCAGCTTGGCGGTGAATTCGGAAGAGTCGGCCATGGTGTTTCCCAGTCTAGATCTTGATGTCTGTTTTTATGGTTGTCTCGTCGCCGGTCATCGACCTGGCGGCCTTGCGCTGCAATTCCTGGACGAGCGAGGTCGACAGACGGGTCTGCTGGTCGATCTCGGTCTTTTCCGGCCCATTCGAAACCGGGCCGATCGGTACCTTGCGCTTCCCGTCCATGTAGTGGTCGGCGAGCAGCGACTTGGCGATGCCGATGCCGCCGCGATCGGCCATGACGTTGGCGACGCGCTCGGCGAGCTGCGATTTCCACATGTCGCCGGCGAGACCCGTGCCGTAGACGCCCTCGGTATCCTTGGGCAACATGTTCTGGATGAAGGTCTGCAAGACCATCGCCTCGAACTTCTTGAACTTCTTGGCTGGGTCAGCCGTGGCGGCGGCCTTGTCAGCCGTCGCGCGTGACAGGATGGAGCCAGCATCGACTGAAGCCGCGGTGTCGACCGAAAACGTGCCGGCGACGCTGCCGGCGCGCTTGGTCAGCGCGGCGCGGGCAGCCTCGATATCCATCGGATCGGCAGCTCGGGCGACATCCATCACGATGTCGCTGGGTGGAGAAATCGCCAAGAAGGTCCGCCTTTTTCCGGGTTTCCTTAGCCAGGACCATGCCTCAACAAGCTTGTGGCAGGCTTGCCGGCACGAAACCGTGATTCCCGGTTTACCGCCGGACGATACCGTCAGGCTTCGGTCGGGAAGTCCGCTTGCCAATGTTCATCGGGCACGGTGACCTCGCGCATGAAATTCACGAAGGCGCGCACGCTGGCGGAGAGTTCGCGTTTGCTCGGGAAAAGGAGGTTGACCTCGACGGGCGCGATCGCCCAGTCCGGAAGCAGGCGCACCAGATGTCCCCGCGCGAAATCATCAATACAGAGATAGGTGGACAGCACGCCCATGCCGGCGCCGTTTCGCACAAGCTGATGAACGGTGAGCGCATCGTTGACGCTGACGCGGTTGTGCGCTTCGACCGTTGCCCGCTGGTCGCCTCTGTGGAAGTGCCAGCTACGCGTTCGGCCATCGCCGCGAGGCATTTCGATGCATTCATGCTCGGACAGATCGGCTGGCGTCAGCGGGGTGCCGCGCCGGTGCAGATAATCGGGCGAAGCGGTGAGGCAGCGGGGCACACTGCCCAGACGTGTCGCCACCAGCGCCGAATCCGGCAGCGGACCCATGCGGACGGCCACATCGACACGGTCGGCGACGAGATCGATGTCGCGGCTCGTCAGGTCGAGTGACACGTCGATCCGCGGAAAGCGGGTCAGGAATTCCGGCAGGTGGCGTGACAGGACGTTGATGCCGAAGCCAATGCCGGCGCTGATGCGCAACAATCCGCGCGGTTCGCCATTGAGGCTCTCGACAAAGGCCACCATTTCATCGATGCGCGACATCAGTTCGGTGCAGCGGCTCTGCAGCGCTTCGCCTGCCGCGGTCAGGATCACGGCACGGGTGGTGCGCTGGAACAGACGTGCACCCAGTCCCTGCTCCAGCCTGGCGATGTTGCGGCTGACCGTCGACTTCGGCAGGCCGAGCGCCCGGCCGGCCACGGAAAAGCTGCCGGCCGCCGCCACCCGCTCAAACACGCGAAGGTCGTTGAGATCGATCACGGCCGGACTGTTCCATCAGCGGGACAGTGAGTCCAGCCGATCGAACGGATTTTCACCGCTTCGTCATTAGCCAGAGATCGCGGGCTTGCTAGTGTCGCGAGGACATGATCCCCGCCACCCCGATTGGAGAGCGCCCATGCCTCAGTCCACAATCCCGGCAGACAACCTTGATCGCGAGCTATCGGTCGTCGATCCCGACGATCCATCCCTGTCGCATTTGGCAATTGTAGGGGACACATACACGGTGCTGCTTTCCGGCGCACAGACCGGGGGACGCTTCTGCCTGATCGACATGATGGTTCCCGATGGTGGCGGGCCTGGCCCGCACCGGCATGATTTCGAAGAAATGTTCCATCTGATCGAAGGCGAGATCGAGTTCACCTTTCGTGGCGAAAGGCGGGTGGCGAAGGCCGGCATGACGGTGAACATTCCCGCCAATGCCCCGCATTCCTTCAAGAATGTTTCGGGATCGGTTGTGCGCATGCTGTGCCTGTGCGCACCGGCTGGCCAGGAGGAGTTCTTTGCCAGGGTGGGCATGCCGGTTGAAAGCCGCACCGCCGCGGCGCCGGCGCTCAGCAAGGACGAGTTTGGCGCATTCCTTGCCAAGGCTGCTGCGCTCGCTCCGCAATTCCACACCGAATTGCTCAAGCCTTGATTTGACGAGGCAGGGCATGAGCATCGAAACGCACCCGGAATATCCTGATGACCGGGCAGTGATGTCGGCATTGCGCGAAATGCTGGCGACGCAGCCGACGCTGGAGTTCACGCCTGCGTCGCGGCCGGTCTTCGACGCGATGATGGAGCAGACCCCGGCAGCCGACGGTGTCAGCTTCGAGGCGGCGACCGTCGGTGGCGTGGCGGGCTGGTGGTGCCGGCCGGGGAGCGGCAAAGCGCACACTGCGATCCTTTATTTTCACGGCGGAGCCTATGTGCTGGGCTCCGCCTTCGGCCACCGCAACTTCGTCAGCCAGATCGTCAAGCGAACGGGCATAGCGGCCTTCCTCCCCGACTATCGCCTCGCGCCGGAACATGCATTTCCCGGCGCTGTCGACGACGCACGAAGTACATTTTCCGGGCTTTGCGACATGGGGTTCGAAACGATCGCGCTCGCCGGTGACTCGGCCGGCGGCGGCCTTGCGCTTTCGCTGCTGGCTTTGGAGACGATCCAAGCCAGGCAAGGGAAAGGCGTCGCACCGCGTTGCGCAGCTCTGATGTCACCGTGGACCGATCTGGCGCTGACAGGCGGTTCGATGATCACGCGCTCCGATGCCGACCCTCTGGTGAAGCGCGCGGAACTGAAAAAGGCGGCCGACCTCTATCTCAGGGGTAGCGTGGCGACCGATCCGCGTGCCTCTCCGCTCTATCAGGATCTCGCCGGCCTGCCGCCGCTTCTTGTGCATGTCGGCGAGGATGAGATCCTGCTTGACGATTCGCGTCGCGTGATCGAGGCGGCGACCGTTGCCCGTGGCGAAGCCGCACTCCATATCTGGGAGGGCATGACACACGTCTTTCCCTCCAACCTGTCGCAACTCCAAGCCGCGAACGAAGCTCTCGACATGGTGGGCTCCTTCATCCGCCGGCATTTCGAAACCGAATAGGCCCAATACCCGCAGCTATTCGTCGTTTCGCTTCTGCGCGATCAGGTCCAGCCGCTCGCGGTCGGAGCGTTCGCGTTCGTCGCGGTTGGCCACGTCCTTGTAAGCGCGCTCGACCATGTTGGTGCGGGCGGTAGCGGCGGCGATGAGGCTTGCTTCCTGCCGTGCGCTTTCCAGGCTCTCCTCCTGGCGCACGACGGCCTGGGCGATGCGTCGATGATAGAGATCGGGGAACAGGCTGGAGAGGGAATTGTCCTGGTCGAAATGGCCGATCAATTCGCGGGCTTCGGTCTCGGCGGCGTTTGCCGCGGCGACGAAGGTGGCGTGGCGGGTTTCGTGCAGGGCTTTCAGCTGCTCCTGCACCTTGACCAGTTTCCTCAGACGATCCTTGCGCGTACTCATGTCACCTCGCCAGCGTGAGGTCGACGAAGCCGTCGACGAACAGCGACAGCATGGTGCCGATGGCGAAATAGAAGATCAGCATGCCGCCGGCGATGACGAAGGGCTGGGAGATGAAATAGATCGGGATCTGCGGGGTCAGCTTGTTGACGAAGCCGATCGTCAGGTTGACGAGAATGGCATAGGCGACGAACGGGCTGCCGAGGCGGATGACCAGGAAGAACGTGTCCGACACGGTGTCGGTGATGTCGACCAGCGCTGCCTGCGGGTTGAAGAAGACGTTGACCGGCGCGACCGTGTAGGACGTCACCAGGGCGCGGACGATCTCGTGGTCGAAGTCGAAGACGAACAGCATCAGCAGCGCCGAGAACGAGATGATGGCGGCAAGGGCCGCCTGCGGTTCCGGCTCCTCGATCGCCGGTCCGCCGGAGCCGCCATAGCCGATCAGCATGGCGATGGCCGAGCCCATGAAGCGAAGCGCTTCCATGTAGAGCCTGGTCATGGCGCCGATCAGCCCGCCGACCAGCAATTCCGAGATGATCATCGGCACCAGGACCTGCGGGCGCGGATCGACGAAGGGAAAGATCTTGTCCCACAGGAAGGCGAGCAGGCCGCCGGTGGCGGCGACCGCCACGAACAGCCTGACCTGCACCGGGATCCTGGCGCTTGACAGGCCCGGCATCAGCATGAAGCAGGCGCCGATGCGGCAGAAGGCGAGGAACGCCGCGATGACGACGGCCTGCGAGAGAACGCTCACGATATAGTCCCGAGCACCCTGATCTCGACGCCCTTGGCGATTTCGACATGGGAGAGCACCGGCAGCGTGGTGAAAAGGCGCTCGATGATCATGCGCACATAGGGACGCGCGTCGGGCGCCGTGACCAGCACGAAGCGTTCGCCGGCTTCCAGATGTTTCTTGATCGCCTTGGTGGCGTCCTGGCCGAACTCCTCGAGCTGGCGCGGATCGATGTCGAACTCGCGCACCTCGCCCTTGGCGTCGCGTTTGAGGCTCTGGTGGAAGGCAAGGTCCCAGCGGTTTCCGAGGCGCAATACCTTGAGCACGCCACCTTCCGAGAGGTCGCCGCAGATCTGCTGGGCCATGCGGATGCGCACATGTTCGACGATCTGCTCGGTGCGGCGCACATGCGGCGCGATCTCGGCGATGGCCTCGATGATGAGATGCAGATTGCGGATCGAGACGCGTTCGGCAAGCAAAAGCTTCAGCACCGCCTGCAGGCCGGGATAGGAAATGTGGGTGGTGCAGATCTCGTCGGCGAGCTTGCGGTATTCCTGGTCCTGGCGCTCCAGCAGCGCCTTCATGTCCTTGTAGGAGAGGAGCTGCGGCAGGTTGTTGCGGATGACTTCCGAGAGATGCGTGAGCAGCACCGACATGTTGTCGGCGAACGTGAAGTTCTCGCGCTTCAGATCCTCGGCGAAGGTCTCCATGACGGAATAGGCGCGCATGCCGAAGGCGGGCTCGCGGATTTCCTCGCCGGGGATTTCGGGTATGTCGCGATTGCCCAGCAGCACCATGATCTCGCCGACGCGCATCGAATATTCGGCGACCACGGTGCCGTGCACCTTGATCTGATAACTTTTCGGCGGGATGGCGAAGTCGTCGGCGACGCGCACTTCCGGCACGACGAAGCCGTATTGCTGGGCGAATTTCTTGCGCATCTTGGACATGCGGAAGACCAGTTCCTGATGCGAGACCAGGAGCCGGGTCGAAAGCTGCTTGCCGATCAGGAGTTCGATTTCGGCGGTGGCGAGCGAGGCCTTGACCGAATTCTTTTCTTCCTCGGCCTTGGTCGCTTTTTCCTGGCTCTTCAGCGCCTCGGCCTCGGCGACTGCCCGGTTGTGACGCATCGGAATGACATAGCCGAGGCCGGCCATGCCGGCGGCGAGCGCGAAGAACGGGAACAGTGGCAGGCCGGGCATCAGGCCGAGCAGCACCAACAGCGCCGCCGCCACATAAAGAGCGCGCGGATGAGCGCCCAGCTGGCCGAACACGGCCTGGTTGGTCGAGCCGCGCGTGCCGCCCTTGGACACCAGCAGGCCGGCGGCCAGCGAGACGATCAGCGCCGGGATCTGGGTGACGAGACCGTCGCCGACAGACAGCTTGATGAACACGTCGGCGGCCTCGCCCATGCCCATGCCGTGCCTGATGTAGCCGATGGCTATGCCGCCGACGATGTTGATGGCGGTGATGATGAGGCCGGCGATGGCGTCGCCGCGCACGAATTTCGAGGCGCCGTCCATCGAGCCGAAAAAGGAGGATTCCTCTTCCAGTTCGCGGCGGCGCAGCTGCGCGGTCTTGTCGTCGATCATGCCGGCGGAGAGATCGGCGTCGATCGACATCTGCTTGCCGGGGATGGCGTCGAGGGTGAAGCGCGCGCCGACCTCGGCGATACGGGTGGCGCCCTTGGTGATGACGATGAAGTTCACCACGATCAGGATCATGAACACGATGAGGCCGATGACGAAGTCGCTGGCCATGACCAGCTTGGAGAAGCCGGCGATGACGTAGCCAGCGGCGTGCGTGCCCTCATTGCCATGCGACAGGATCATGCGCGTGGTGGCGATGTTGAGCGACAGGCGCAGCATGGTGGCGATGAGCAGCACGGTCGGGAACGAGGAGAAATCGAGTGGCCGCTGGATCCATAGCGCCACCATCAGGATCAGCACCGAAAGCGCGATCGAGAAGGCTAGCCCGATGTCGATGAGAAAGGCCGGGATCGGCAGGAACAGCACGGCCAGGATGATGACGATGCCGAGCGCGAAGAAGATGTCGCGGCCGTTCTTGGCCACCGCGCCGGGCTGGATGCTTTCGCTGATCGCCATTCTCGTCCTCGAACCACAGGGCTGCCGAGCATGCGACAGCCCGGCGAGGGTAGCTGGTCAAGCTTGCGCGAGGGTGGGAGAGTGGCCGGATGGACTCTCTCGCGAAGGACAATTCATGCTCCTGATAATCGGCACGATCCGCCTGCCGCCCGACAGGCTCGACGAGGCAAGGCCGGTGATGGAGCGCATGGTTCGAGCCAGCCGTGCCGAGGATGGCTGCCTTGAATATTCCTATGCGCAGGATGTGCTTGATCCCGGCTTGATCCGGGTCACCGAGGCATGGCGCGACAGGCTAGCACTCGATGCGCATTTCCGCTCGCCGCACATCGCCGAGTGGCGTTCAAGCTGGCCGGCACTTGGCATCGGCAAGCGCAATCTCCTGCTCTATGAAGCTGATGAGCCGATGCCGACCTGAGCGCTTCTTGGATGTCCACAAGCCAGGGACGGGTGCTCAGGGTCTGGCGATGTCCGCCGTCTGCTCTTGCCCAGCCGAGGCCGGCTGAGGTGCAATGAGCTGTTTCATGGCCACAATGCCGCCTTTCATGTCGGCATTGTGGTTGCCATGCCGTGTCGCCGGGCGTATCAGGCGGGCTTCCCATTGCCTTTCCGATATCGGCGAGCCGCTCCGGTGCTTTCCAGAAACGAACCGCAAGTCTACGCACGCCGGCTGCGCGCAGTGCTGATCAGATCGGTGCCGCTGCTCGAGGCCCGCGGCATTGCCGTGGTCATCCTGGCCGGGGCTGTCGGCGTCATGGCGGGCGTACTGGTCACTTCGATGAGCCAGATCGTGCAGGATCTGCATGGGTTGCTGTTCGGCGTTCAGCCCGGCGGCCGGCTTTCCGGCATGTTCTCGCTCGCCAATCCGATGCACGCGGTGATTCCGGCAATCGGCGGCATCCTGCTCGGGCTGAGCGTGATCTGGCTGAGAAAACGGAAATTCCGAACCCCTGTCGATCCGATCGAGGCCAACGCGCTCTATGGCGGGCGCATGTCGCTGACGGATACTTTCATCATCGTCTGTCAGACGATGATCTCCAGCGGCTTTGGCGCCTCGGTCGGTCTGGAGGCGGGCTATACGCAGGTCGGCTCCGGCGTGGCTTCGCGGCTGGCGCGGATATTCAAGCTGCGCCGCAACGACGTCCGCATCCTGGTCGGCTGCGGCGCGGCCGGCGCCATATCGGCCGCCTTCGATGCGCCGCTGACCGGCGCCTTCTACGGTTTCGAACTGGTCATAGGCATCTACTCGGTCGCCAATGTCGCGCCCGTGATGACCGCCGCGATCTCGGCCTCGCTGACGGCGGAAGTATTCGGCGGTGTCCCGTTCCCGCTGGAGCTTGCCGGCCTTCCTGCGCTGACGCCCAGCCAGTATGTGCCGTTCCTTGTGCTCGGCCTGCTCGGGGGTGCGGCCTCGATCGCCATCATGCAACTGGTGACGTTGATCGAGCGTGGTTTTAACCGGCTTTCGATCGATGCCTCGCTGCGGCCCGTCATTGGCGGCGTCATCGTCGGCTTGCTGGGACTGATCACGCCGCAGGTCCTGTCCAGCGGCCATGGCGCGCTGCACCGCGAGTTCGCCATGAATTACGGGCTGGCGGTGGTGGCGAGCGTCTTCGTGCTGAAGCTGGCGGCGTCCGCCATTTCGCTGGGCTCGGGTTTTCGCGGCGGCTTGTTCTTCGCTTCGCTGTTCCTCGGCGCGCTGCTTGGCAAGGCATTCGCGGGTGTGATGGCGCTCGTTTCGCCGGCGACCGGCATCGACCCCTCCGTCGCCGCCGTCGTCGGCATGACCTCGCTCGCCGTCGGCGTCGTCGGCGGTCCGCTGACCATGACCTTCCTGGCGCTGGAATCGACCCGCGACCTGACCCTCACCGGCGTGGTGCTGGCCGCTTCGATCATGGCGGCGATCCTGGTGCGCGAGACCTTCGGCTATTCGTTCTCGACCTGGCGTTTCCACCTGCGCGGCGAGACGATCCGCAGCGCCCACGATGTCGGCTGGATGCGCAGCCTGACCGTCGGCTCGATGATGCGCGAGGATATCAAGACCATCGATGCGTCGACGACGCTGGCCGCCTTCCGCGAGGAATTCCCGCTGGGGTCGGCCCAGCGCGTGATCGCCGTCGACCCGGGGGATGAATATGTCGGCATGCTGATCGTGGCCGAACTGCACAGCGATCCCTCCGGGGATGGCGTGCCGGTGCGCGATCTTGCCCAGTACAAGGATGCCGTGCTGGTGCCCAGCATGAACGTGCAGACCGCCGCCGAGACCTTCCAGCGCGCCGGCGCCGAGGAACTGGCCGTGGTCGAGGACTTCGCCGACCACATCGTGCTCGGGCTTCTGACCGAGGGCCATTTGATGCGGCGCTATGCCGAGGAACTCGAAAAAGCGCGCCGGGACCTGTCGGGCGAGGGGTAGGCGCGCCCGCGGTTTCCGAACTCGTCAGTGCTCGATCGGTCCCTTCGCCGGCACCAACGCCGTGCCGGCGGTTGTCGGGCGCTCGATCACGCGTCGCACGCGCGGCGGCTCGTCGCCCGAGTGCAGCGCCCGCAAGCGTTCGCCGACCATGGCGTCGGCATGGGTGATGCGGCCGTTATGCCTGACATATTCGAGCCAGGTCGGCGTGTGGTAATGCTCGATCCAGATCGACGGATTTTCGAGATCGCGCGCCAGCGTCCAGTTGCGGGCGCCGTCACGGCGGCGGATGCGGCCGCGCTCGGCCATGGTGGCGAGGAATTCCGCCTCGTCCTCGCGCCGGATCACATATTCGATCATGATGGCGATCGGACCGCTGCGCGGCTTGAGGTCGAGGGCGAGGTGCGGTTCCTTGAAGCGGTTCAGCGGATCGAGATTGAGCACCGGCTGCTGCGGTAGCGGCAGCACGAGGCCGATTGCGCCGCCGGCCAGCATGGCGATGGCCGCGGCGATCAGCGCCGTCTCGGCGCCATGCGCGTCGGCGACGACACCCCAGATCCAGCTGCCCAGCGCGATGCCGCCGAAGGTGGCGGTCTGGTAGACCGACAGAACCCGGCCGACCACCCAGCGCGGCGTCGCCATCTGCACGGTGACGTTGAAATGGGATAGCGCGATCACCCAGCAGGCACCGCCGACCAGCAGGCCGAGCGAGGTCTGCCAGGCATGTTGGCTGATGGCGGCGTTGAAGGCGCAGGCAGCGAAACCGGCGAAGGCGCAGCGCACCATTGTCTCGCTGGAGAGCAGCTGCCGCAGCCGCACGCTGATCAGCGCGCCGCCGACCGCGCCGATGCCGAAGGCGCCCAGCATGATGCCGTAGGTCAGCGCGTCGCCCTTGACGACGTCGCGCGCCACCAGCGGCAGCAGCGCCAGCACCGCGCCGGCACTGAAGCCAAAGGCCGCGCCCCTGACCAGCACCTTGCCGATGTTGGGCGACATGGCGACGTAACGCAGGCCCGCACCCATGGCGGCCCCCAATGACTCGCGCGGCAGGGTCGAGGCCGGTACATCCGGCCTCCAGCGCGCCAGCACTACGATGAGGCCGACATAGCTCACCGCGTTCGCCGCGAAGGCGGCGGCCGCGCCGGCGGCCGCGACGATGATGCCGCCGATCGCCGGGCCGACGCTGCGGGTCAGGTTGAAGCCCATGGAATTCAGCGCCACGGCGGCGGGCACCTTGTTGCGCGGAACGATGTCGCCGACGGAAGCCTGCCATGACGGGCTGTTGAGCGCCGTGCCGCTGTCGATCAGGAAGGTGAAGGCCAGCAGCGTCCACGGCGTGATCAGGTCCAGATAGGTGAACGCGGTCAGAAGCACCGAAACGACCAGCATGAAGGTCTGGGCGACCAGCATCACCTTGCGGCGGTCGAAGCTGTCGGCGATGGCGCCGGCGACAAGCGCGAACAGCATGATCGGCAAGGTGGTCGAAGCCTGGACCAGGGCGACCTGATAGGGCGAGGTGGCGATGGTGGTCATCATCCAGGCGGCGCCGACGCCCTGGATCAAGCCACCGAAATTGGAGACGAGGCTTGCCCCCCACACGGCGCGGAAGATGCCGTGCCGGAACGGCGCCAGCGCCGAGACGCTTTCGCTGTCCGGCTTTTCGTCGATCATGGGCGGGTTCCTGCCACGGCGTGCTGATCCTTGCGGTGATCCGTTTCCCCGCATGATTTGCCGAAACTATGGCATCGCGGCGCAAAGGGCGAATGCCTTGCAAGAAAGATCATGGTCCAACAAGGGGATAGCGAAGGGCCACACGCCTGGGCCGCATCGCAAAACCGCTGTGCCCCTTCGTACAGCGTGTCGTTTTCAGCGCGCCTCGGCCACGGCTGCATGCAGCGCCTCGGTCAGATGGCCGGTGGACTGGCCGCCTGCATGGAGACGAAGGAAAAGCTCCAATCCCACCAGCCGAAGCCTCGAGGCCTGGTCGCGTTTGGCCAGGTCGATCAGGTCCGTGACCGAAGATGCCGGCCACTTCATGGCATCGCGCAGAAAGCCGCCATGCAGCAGGGCCTCGGTGCCGTCGGTGAAGTTCGCGGATACCTGGAAGCCGTTCTTCCTGGCCATCACGTTCTGAAGCGGAATGTGTTTTTCCGCGACTTTCTTCAAAAGCCATTTTCCTTGCTTCCGGCGGTATTTGTGTCGCCGAGGCAGATGGATCGCGAAGTCGATCAGCCGGTTTTCGAGAAACGGCACCCTGAGTTCGACTGAGGCCGCCATGCTGAGCCGGTCATGCCGGTTCAGCAGATCTTGCAGATGCGAATACATGTCGTGAAGGCAGCATCCGAGGAAGGCTCGGTCGCCAGGCGGCGTCACCGGCTCCAGCCGGTCGAAGATCTTCGCCTGAAGGAAATTCAATTCCGGCGAAAGTGCCCTGAGCACGATGTTGCGATCCCAGGCACGGCCACCCGCGATCGACGTGCGGAACGGGGCATGACGCTGGCGCTCGAATTTGCGGGTCAGGTTGCGCTTCGAAAGGAACAGCCGCCTCGGCCAGGACCAGGGGCGCCACAATTTCATGCTGGCTTCCTGCCAATCGTAGCCGCCAAAGAGCTCGTCGGCGCCTTCACCGGTCAGCAGCACCTTGATGCCATCGGCCCGGCACTGCTCGGCGAGCGCGAGCAGGCAGACATGGCTTGCATGCCAGCCGTCGCTTTCCAGATGCCAGATGGTCTTCGGCCACAGGTCGAGGAACCGGTCCTTGTCGACCGGCACCCTGTTCAGCGGCACGTGGGCGTGGCTGGCGGTGCGCTCGGCGTCATCGGCCTCGCTGTGGCCGATACCGGGATCGACGACATAGGCCGTCATCTCCGGCCTGAACCGTTTGGCCAGCGTGGTGACGAGGCCGGAATCGACACCGCCGCTGCACGTGGCGGCCAGGCTGGTATCGGCGATGCAATGGAGCCCGACGCTGTCCGTGATCAGCGCTTCCAGCGTTGCCATGTGCTCGGCGTCGCTGGCTGTATCGCCAGCGATGCGGGCGGCGTCGAGCACATCGAGGACATGCCAGAAACAGCGCTTTTCAACGCCGGCGTCGCTGATCTTCCACAGGCCTGCCGGCGGCAGCCGCTCTATGCCCTGGAACAGGCTGGAACAGGAGTCACGGCTCTGCCAGGCAAGGCGCAAGGTGATCTCGCGCGCATCGATGGTCCGTGCGACGCCATCGCAGGCCAGGATCGCCTTGTCCTCGGAGGCGAACAGGATCCGCTCACCTGTTTCGGCCACCGACATCGGCTTGATGCCGAGACGGTCGCGCGTGAGCCAGAGGGCGCCGGCACGCGCGTCGAAATAGGCGATGGCGAACATGCCGTCGAACATCGGGATCGCCTTGTCCGGCCCCCAGTGGTGCAGCGCTTCGAGAACCACCTCGGTATCCGAGACCGTCCGGAACCGTCTGCCCTCGGCCTCCAGCGCGTTCCGCACCGAGCGATAATTGTAGACCTCGCCATTATAGACCAGCACGCCCTGACCACAGGCTGTGAGCATCGGCTCGCGTGCCTGCGCTGACAGATCGATGATCGAGAGCCGCCGGTGACCGAGCGCGAGCCGGCTGTCGTTCCAGCTGGCATGGTCGTCGGGCCCGCGGTGTGCCAGCGCCTGCATCATGCGGGTGACGTCGGCGATGTCACCGCCGCTGATCGGATCGCGTTTGCGCCAGACGCCGGCTATGCCGCACATGGCGAGCCGGCCGGTCTGGCCTGGGTCGGAGGTTTGGGAGACGTCATCGAGACAAATACCGCCATGTCGGGCCGACAATTTGCCGGATCGTGGACGGCACTCTAGCCGCAACGCGGCCGCCCGCAAGCTGCGTTCCATCCCGGCGCAATCTGGATGGAAGTCGCCGGGCACCCTTCCTGGAATCGTTCAGAAGCCGTTCTGGATGCGCTGGAAGATGACATTGGTGAAGGCCGATATCTGGCCGCCGATGAAGGGGCCCGTAAGCGCCACCACCAGCATGATAGCGACGATCTTGGGCACGAAGGTCAAGGTGATTTCCTGGACCTGTGTCAACGCCTGGATCAAGGCGATGCCGATGCCGACCGCCATGGCGACCAGCACCACCGGGGCGGACGCGGTCAGCACGGTCCACACCGCGTACTGGACGATGTCGAGAGCGTCGGCTTCGTTCATGTCAGCGGTTGGCCTAGCTCGCCGGCTTGATCGACACGCCCGCGCCGACGGGGACCTGGGTGCCATCCTGCAGCACAGCGATCAATCCGCTGCTGGCGAGCGTCACCGAAGCCACTATTCCGGTGGTCTTGCCGTCGGCCGACGTGATCGAGCGGCCGATGATCGCATCGGCCTGCGATAGCGCCGAGGACTGCATGATCTGGTCGAGCTTGGTGTTGGTCTGTACCGATTGCTCGACCTGCGAGAAGGTGGCGAGCTGGGCGACGTACTGCGTCGAATCCATCGGCTTGGTCGGATCCTGGTTCTTCATCTCGGCGATCAGAAGTTTCAGGAACGAGTTGTAGTCGACAGCGGTCTTGGCGGTCTGCGTGGTGGTCTGGTTGGCGCCGGCCGGTATCGTCGTCGTCATGTCCACGGTCATTAGTATCGTGCTCCCACGGCCAGCGGGCGCGCGGCGCCCGGAACGTCGTCATTGCCGCCAAGCGCGCGGCGTTCGAGAGGATAAAGCGAACGGATCGCCTTCAAGGCCTCGTAGATGTGATCCTCGCCGACCAAGCGGTCGATCTGTTTCAGCGCGTTGCCGATCTCGGCGTCTTCGAAACTTGCAATGAGCAGCGGCAGCGAGCGGCGGAACATCTCGCGTGCTTCATCGGCACCAGCAGGGTTCATCAGCATGACCTGCACGATGAAATAGAGCTGCCGCAACGGCGTCGACGCCTCGTCTACCTGGATCACATGGCTCTCGAGCAGGAACTGCACGTCGTTCATCAGCTCGACGGTGACCTTGCGGTCGACGCGGATGACCGCGCCGTTGATGTAGATCTTCTCGTTGGGCTTCAGCGATATCTTAAGCGTGTTGGTCATTGAATGCCGTCGCGGATGATCTGGGAGACCTCGATCAGCCCCTCGAAATTGTCGGTGCGGCCCTGGCGGACGTCCTCGGCCTCGCGCAGCAGCCACAGGCCGATCGAGATCAGGTTGGCGCGCAATTCCTTGGGGAGTGCATTGTCGCTGGAGCCAAGATCCTCGACGAAGGTGGTCCAGACGCGATTGGTGAAATGCAGCGCCTCCACCGCCTCCATCGATTGCTGGCCGGCCGCGGCGGCGGCCGACAGCATGTCGATCGAGCGGGTCAGGAGCTCCCGCTCACGGTCCTTGGCGTCCGTAACGGAGGTGCTTTGGACGTCGGCGTAGGAGAATTGGTACATCGTTGGCTCTACCGTTCCGATTCAGAGTGCTTTCAGGTCAGGTAATTCAGCAGGCTGAGTTGCTGCAGGCGCGCCGTCAGAGCAAAGGACGTCTCGATATGCTGCGTCAAGTCGGCGACGCGGGTCGCGGCTTCCGCCGGATCGACGGCCTCGAGATCGAGGATGTGGCGCTCGAACAGGTCGACCTGCGTCTTCATGCGGTCGCTGGCGTCGGAGACCCGCTTCTGAACGATGCCGGTTTCGGACTGGACTTGGCCGATGCCACTCAGCGCCTCGCCGACCAGCAACTGGGAACGGCTGACAATCTTGTCTTTCGCCGCCTGGCTTATGTTGGTGGACATCAGGCTCGAAACCATTGCCGCCGCCATCGCGAGCTTCCTGATACCATCGCTGTTGGCGCTGGTCGAGGTCGCGGTGGTTTCGTTGAGCGCAATGCGGCTGACGATCTGCTGGTCGGTGGCATTCGACATATTGGTTTGCCAGCCGGCGCCGAGGAACTGCGGCGTGACATCGTTGGTGATGAAGTCGTCCATCTGGGCGGCGGTGATGTTGGCGGCCGCCGGATCATCGGGCGTAAAGCCGAATTTGGCGACGAAGGAGGCATCGAAGGCAGCCTTGGCCGGCGAGCCGGCGGCCGTGAAATCGTTGATCGGCTTGACGTCGGTGTTGGTGCCGGCAAACAGATATTCGCCGTTGACGCTCGTGTTGAGGATCGAGGCAAGCTGCTGGATCGCCGTCTGGCCGGTCGATTGGGTCAGGCTGTCGGAGTTGTCGCCCGACGATGCGGTGGTCAGGCTGGACAGGAAAGTCTGCGCAACGCCGGAGAGCTGGCCGAGCGAAGTCTGGGTCGACGAAAGCCGGGCGGCGACCAGCCCGTTGGAATCGATGACCACGTTGAGCCGGTCGAGGTCACGCGAGAAGGTGACCGACTGGGCCGTGCGGCCGCCGAGCGCCAGGCCGACATCGGCGACTTTGCCGGTCGAGGATTCCTTGGTGGCTTTGACGAGGTCCGCCTGCATGCGCATCTGTTGGTAGCGCATGGCGTTGGAGAGGGCGGCCGAGGAGACTGAGGTCATGGATTATCCCACCGCGTTCAACAGGGCCGTCATCATGTCGTCGACGGTCTTCATCATCCGGGCCGACGCCTGATAGGTGTGCTCGAGGTCGAGCATCAGCGACATTTCCTGGTCGACATTGACGCCGGTCGCATTGGACAGCGCCTCGGCGCTGCGTTGTGCCAGCGCCTCCTTGGCATTCGATGCGGTCGAGGCCTGCTGGCGCATGCCCTGGAGCCAGCCGATCGAATTGGCGGCGTAGTCGGAAACGCTGGATGTCGCCGAAATCCCGGCGGCGGAATCGAATGTCATCGGCTGGTCGAGCCGGTCGCCATAGGCAACCAGGAGGCTGGAATAGGACGCGCCGCCGCTGGTGTTGGCGACGTAGGCCGCGCCGTTGGCGCCGCCGTCGCGCAGCAATGTCGGATTGCCGCCAGCGCTTGGATCCATCGCCGCATTGATGCTGATCGAACCGGCCAGGCCGTTGACCAGCGTGCCCGCGGCCGGCACGGCCGGCGCTCCGGACCAGGTGAAGAGGCCGGCGGCGTTGGGCATCGAGGGCGCGGTCTCGGCAAAGGCCGTGATCAGGCCGCGCGCGGTCTCGTCGAGCTGGCTTTGCATGGTCGAGGCGACGTCGTCGCGCAGTAGCAGCAGGCCGGCAAGCTTGCCGCTGGCGCTGGTGTTGCCGCTGGCTCCCGCCGAGACGGGGACGTTGTCGATATAGACGGTGTTGCCGGCGGCTCCGGCGGCATAGCCGGCGGACGGCGTGAAGCTCACCGTGCGCGGTATGGTCTCGAACAATGTGGTGCCGTCACCCGTGGTGATGACCATGTCATTGTCGCCGCGCGTGAAGGTCGAGACCGGCACATAGTCGGCGATCTTCTTCAGCAGTGCATCGCGCTGATCGAGCGCGTCCGAAACGTCGGTGCCGGAACGGGTTCCGGAAATGACGGCCTGGTTGGCGTCCTGGAACTGGCTGAGCAGCGAGTTCAGATCCTTGACCGCCGTGTCGATCTGACCGTCGGTCTGGGTGCGGAAAGCCTGAATGGCCTGGGAGCCTTCATTGAGCGAGCGCACGACCTGCCTGGCGGCGTCGATGACCGTGGAGCCGAGATTCTGGTTGGACGGCGAGGTGGCGTAGAGCTGCAGCTGCTGCTGCAGGTTGGCGATGGCGGTCGAGGGCGAAGACGCATTGTCGACGCCGTTGACCGCCACATCCAGCTGATCCATGCCGCTGTAGAGCGCGTTCTGGCCGCTATAGGCCGACAGTGCGCCAAGGTTCTGGCGAAACAGCAGGTCGTTGGTCACCCGCTGGATATCGACCACCCGGGCGCCCGGCGTCGTACTGCTGACGACGGCGATCCGGCGCGTGTAGTCCGAATTGGAGGCGTCCGAGACGTTGCGCGAGACAACACTGGTCTGCCGCGAGGTAGCCAGAAGCGCCGATTGGGCGATGCTCAGTGCGGAGGAAAGCGACATGCTGGTCTTTCACGGGCAAAGCCCGGTTTATCTCTTCAGGTTGACAAGGACGTCCATCAGATCGGAACCGGTCTGGAAGACTTTCGAATTGGCGGTGTAACTGCGCTGGGCCGCGATCATGTCGGTCAATTCCTCGGCGATATCGACGTTGGAATTTTCGAGCGCGCCGGAAATGATCGAGCCAAGCTTGCCTTCATTGGCAAAGCCGACACGGATCGCACCGGAGTCGGTGCCTTGCGCATAGACGTTGCCCGGCAGCGCCTTGAGCTGGTCGGGGCTTTGCACGTCGGCCAGCGGAATTTTATAGAGCGGCTTGGAAGTGCCGTCCTTGTACTGGGCGTAGATGGTGCCGTCCTTGCTGATCTGCACCTTGTCGATGGTGCTCGGCGCGTTGCCGTTGACCTGGGCGTCGGTGACGGTGAAGCCGGTGCCGAGCTGGGTCAGCTTCGAAAGATCGAGGTCGAGGCTGGCGCCGCCCGGCACGGTGAATGAAACGTCGGTGGGGGCGCCGGTAAGCTTGCCGGTAGTGGTATCGAAGGTCAGGTTGGCCGTGCCCAGTGCACCGCCGGCAGCGTAGGGGAAGCCAGTTCCGGCCGTTGCCTTCGATTGGTCGAAGACCGCCACCTCCCAGGTGCCGGCACCGGTGTTGGTGAAATAGACGTCGAGCAGCTTCTTGTTGCCGAGATTGTCATAGGCGACCATCGACGATTTCGAAGTATACTGCGCGCCCGCCGAGTTCGTGCTGGGCAGGTTGCCGGCAGCGACCGGTGTCGCACCTGCCGGCAGATTGCCGCTGAAATTACCCTGGGTGCTCGGCGTTGCGGTCAGTCCCTGGTCGGAGATGACAACCGGCTCGAGGCCTTCGAAGCCGTTCACCGTCGCTGCCGGCGTGCCATTGGCGTAGCTGTAGGCCATCAGCTGGAAACCGGCGGCATTGACCAGCCGGCCCTGTGCATCGGGAACGAAGGCGCCGGCGCGGGTCAGGAAAGGCGTGCCGCTCGGATCCTGCACGACGAAGAATCCGTCGCCGCTGACGGCAAGGTCGGAGACCGAGGTCGTGTATTGAAGCACGCCCGGATCGCTCACCGCCTGGCGGATCGTGGTGGTGACGCCGCCGGAATTATAGGCGCCGCCGGTCGACGGCATGATCAGCGTCGAGAATTCGGCCGAGGACCGCTTGTAGCCGGTGGTGTCGGAGTTGGCGATGTTGTCGGCTGTCGTCGACAGGCGGTTTGCCTGGGCGTTCATGCCGGAAACGCCGGTCCGCATCATTCCGTAGAGGCTCATCGAGATGTCTCCGCAATATCCATGCCACTGGCTTCGAGGCTACGCGTCCTGTCTTGCGCGAGGCTGGCGCGGTGCCGCATCAGAACACGAGCCGGTAGCCGAGGAAGCGCTTGGAATCGATCGGGTCGGTGCCCAGCTTTTCGCGCAGTTTCTTGCGCAACTTGCTGATGTGGCTTTCCACCACGTTCTCCTCGACCTCTTCGTCGAAGATGCCGTAGATGGCGTTGAACACCTGGGTCTTGGTGACGCGGCGGCCGCGATTGCTCGCCAGATATTCCAGGATACGGCGCTCGCGGCGCGGCAAGGGCAGCGGCTGGCCGTCGATCTCGGGATCGCGGCCGTCCATGAAGATGCGCATGGCGCCGATCTCGGTATAGGCGACGTCCTCGCTGGCGCGTCGGCGGATGGCGGTGATCCGAGCCAGGATTTCGCGGATGTGCACCGGCTTGCGGATGACGTCGTCGACCCCGCTCTCGAACAACCTGAGCGTGTTTTCCAGCGAATGCTGCTCACTGAGCGCAATGACCGGAGCTCCGGTGCGGTCGCGGATCTGGCGCGGCGAGATAGCGCCGTCACGACAGTCGCCGATCAAGAAGGCCCGTACCGAGCGCAGATCGGTGTCGGCGGCCGAGTTGACCCACTCGCCGAATTCGCCCGGCGCGAAACCGGCGCAGGCGATCCCCTCGCGGTCAAAAAGTGAATTATAGCCCTCAGTTACGAGCTCTCGCTCGTCAACGATAACGATCATCGGCCCCGCCTCCGAATCAGCACATTTGCCCCGTGGGGAAAGGCGTATCCGCTGCCGGGAATCCTGAACAACCGTCATTTCTTGTAACTAGTTTCTTGGGAGTCAGGAATCGTATCGGTTGCATTAGCGTGCAGCCAGATATGCTTGCGGGTGAAAGTCTTGACCAAGTCGTACCGGCCGCTTCGCAGCCAGGGTCTGACGTATTAGAAGCAGAAAATGCGCTTAAGGGTTGCAGAAGCCGCGAGCATTCGCGGTCCATTTGCCAAAGCCGGTGGCGACCATGTTGGCGATCACCCTGCAGACGTAGACCTTCTGCGCCGGATCGTTGTCGGGACCCGCATGATAGCGGGCGACGGCCATCGACCAGGTCTCGTGGCGAGCATGCAGGCTGGCAAGGAAGCGTGCCGCGTAGTCGACGTTCTGGCGTGGGTCCAGCATGTCCTCAACGCTGCGGAAATGCGAGGCATGGTAGTGATGGTTGATCTGCATGCAGCCGAGGTCGATCAGCGTCTTGCCCTCGCGCTGGGCGTTGGCGAAGGCGGCAAGCGCTTCGATCCGACTTCTCGGGAAGACTGCTTTTCCCTCTATATTCAAGGCGTTGGGCTGAAGACTGCCTTTGTTGCCGGTTTCCGTCAACCCGACGGCGTAGAGGATGCCGGCGGGCACGCCATAGCGGTCGGCGGCGCGCAGGATCTCGGGTTCGCAAGGATTGGTGGCGGCGCCGGCGCTGCTCGCGAGACTAGATAAATATATCGCCGCCAGCGCGCTCGCGAGAAGGCGAAGCGGCGCGGCCGTGTGCTTGCGCATCATCATGGCTACCCCTTGCGGATTGCTGACCCGACTGCTGGCCGCCGGCTCCGCCATTGCCGCCGCCCGAATTTCCGGGTTGAAAGGAGGATGGATCGCGGCCGGGTGCTGCGCTGACGGAAGCGGTTGTATCCGTCCGGGTTGTAGAGGGAACTGCTACCGAGGGTTGCAGAATGGTGACCTTGTCGACCTCGAAGCCGAGCCCGCGCAGCGACTTCACGATCGCCTCGCTGTCGCTGGAAAGCCGGCGATAGGCATCGTGTGTTTCTGGTTTCAACTCAATCGACAGTTGTTCTCCCGAGAGCCGAAGATGGGCCGTGACCATGCCCAGTTCGGCCGGGTGAAGTTCGATCTTCAACACATGTGTCGGAACGGCAACAGAGCCCGTCAACTGAGCGGTCGCGGAAGCCGTGGAAAGCGCCTGGTTCGGACCGCCATCGGCTGAAATGGCGCCGATCACGTTGAGGGCTGCCTGGCTCATCGGCGCCTGCGGCGGCGCAGGAAAGCTGCGTTCGGAAACCACGTCGATGCGTGCCGTCGTCGACTGCTGTTTTCCCGGCTCGGACCGCAATGAGGACTGAAGGTCGGCGACGGATTTCAGCTGCGGCGGCGCTTGTTTCGTCTCCACGCCCGGCACCTCTATTGGCGCCTCGGGCAGGGGGCCGGCCGCGATCGTATTGTCGTGTCTTGGCGCGCCTGCCGCATCGCGGACGAGCTGACCGTCTAGTTTCGTCAGCGGCCCGTCGACGAGCGATACGCGCTCAGGCTTGGACATGGGTTCGAGACCGTCACTCCCGGCGGCGGATTTCTGTCGATAGACCTTCGACGGAAGCTGCCCAATGACAGCCGCGCCCTGTCCTGTTTCGCTCGCGGTCGAGTCGGCCGACTTGGCCGATGTCGAGAAATGCCGCAGGTCATGAAACGCCATCAGCAGCGGCAGATGCCCGTCGAGCGGCGGTGCGCCCGATTCGGCGGCCTGCGCGTCGGCATCGGCATCCTCCGTCCCGGCGTCCTTGCCGTCCTTCATGGATTTCGCGGCAGGCGATCCGGTCGGCGTGGTCCTTGCCTTCCAGGCGGGCATCGGTTCATCCTCGCCAGCGTTTGCCGCAAGGCCAGCGGCAAGCCTGCTCCAACGCGGATCGCGAGAGCTTGCCTCGGCCGGTGGCTGCTTTTCCGAATTGGCAGGGCTCGGGCTGCCATGCACCATCTTGCCGAAACCGGTGTCGTCATTCTTTCCGGGCGCGGCCGGCTGCTCGGCCGTGCGCGCGGCTGTAACTCCTGGCAGGGCCGGGCCGAGGCTGGGGGTCATTTCGGGGCGGCTCCAAGCATCTGGTCGATCAGGTCGAGCTGTCGACGGGTTTTTGTCACGGCGGCGTCGGTCGGGTCTGTCGTGTCGGTGCCGGACGAGGTCGCTGGCGCCAATGCCGGCAGGACGGTTGCCGCGTCGGTTGCGGTTACGGTTGCGGGCGCGGGTGCGCTCGGCGCAGCCGGCGCCGCGTCCAGGGATGGCGCAACGGCCGGCTGTTCGGAGACGGCGCCCTCGACAGGCGGCAATCCGGCGGCATCGGTGGTCGACGCGGCCGCAAGCTCGGGTCCGGGCGATGGCACGACCGACGCGGGCGTCAGATTTGCGGCCGGAACTGAGGCAGGCGGCGCCACCACTTCGCCGGCGATGGCCTTGGCCGCGTCGAGCAAGGCGCGGTCGCCGTCCGACAATTTGCTGCGGTCGATCTTGCCCAGTTTGGCGCGCACGTCGTCGATGGTATCGGAGGTCACCGTGGACAGGCTGGAATAGAGCAGGGCGCGCGGATCGCCCTGATTGGTGTTGCCGTCGCGACCCTGTTCGGCGCGTGCCGATGCGAAGGCCGACAAGTCGCTCATGCCGTCGATCGCGGCACGGCGAGCGATGCGCAGATAGATGACCTTCTCGCGCTCGGGATCCATCATCGAGGTGATGTCGGCAAGCTTGTCCTGGCTAATCGACATATGCAGTGCGATGACGCCGGAGACGAAGGAATCGGCGAACTGGCTGGCATAGGGCGAATAGAGATAGCGCTCGACATACTGGGTGGAGGCAAGCGCGAACCGTGCCGCGTCGCCTTGCGTCACGGCAATGCCCACCGAGCGCCGCAGGGCTGCTTCCTCGACCAGAGTTCCGGGGCTGAGGAGCCTGGCCTCGTCGAGCAGCGTGAGCGCGGCCGCCGGCTGATCCGTAGCAAGCAGTGACCCTTTGACCAAAGCGAGGAACGCGCCGAGGTCGCCTGGCAGGGCCATCGGGTCGATCGGCCTCAGGGCTTCGATCGCCTCGCCGGGCCGGCCGTTCAGATAGTCGATCACACCTTTGGCTATGGCAAGGTTCCGCGGATCGGAGGCGGCCCGCGATACGGCCGCCTCGACGGTTACCGGATTGCCGCCGCTCATGCCGTAGACCAGGAGCGCGCGAAAATTCTTGGGGTCCTTGAAATCCTCGGCATCCGCCGCGCGCAACCGCGCATCGGTCATCTCGAGCAGCTTGGCCTGCATCGGCATCGCGGCGTGATCGCCGGCCGCGATGCGGTCCTGGACAAGCTGCAACGAGCGCACCAGCTGGTAAGGCTGCAGCGTGTCCTGAGCGAGGCCCGCCGACGGATACGCCGCGGCCAGCAAAAACAGGCCCGTCAGGCGGCTGGTCAGCGCCGCCCGCTTCATCCGCCGGTCGCCATCAGGATCTCGATGCGGCGGTTGGCCGCCGACATCGGGTCGGCTGGATCCTTGGGGTGGCGATCCGCGAAGCCGGCAACCTCGGTGATGCGGCGTTCATCGACGCCGCCACGCACGAGCATGTAATAGGCCGAGTGCGCGCGCGCCGTCGACAGCCGCCAATTGTCGTAGCTGGCGTTGCGAAAAGGGCGCGCATCGGTGTGGCCGTTGATGCTGATGGTGCCTTTCTGGCTGTTGACGATGCGGCCGATCTTTTCCATCGCCAGCACCAGCTCACGGCTCGGCACCGCCGACCCGACCTCGAACATGCCGAAGTCGAGCTGATCGGTGATGGAGATGACGACACCCTTGTCGGTGGCTTCGACCGAGACACCGTCATGCAGCTTGTCACCGGGCCTGAAGGCATCGGCGAGCTGCTGCTTGACGTTGGCCGCCGCCTTCACCGCGGCGGCGGTCGGAGCCTTGTCCGCAACCTCGGGTTTTTCGGCATCCTGCTTCGCGGCGGCCGTGCCAGCCTTGGCCGTATCCGCCGCCTCGCCGCCTCCAGCCTTGGCGTTGCCCGCCTTGGCATCCCAGGCCTTGGCATCGCCAGTCTTGACCATCGTCGCTGCGGCGTCCTTCGCATCCCCGGCCAGGGGCTCGAGCGGTGCGTCCTTGACGGGCGGCGCCGGCGGCACGGCCTTGACCTTGGCGACCTGTGTCTCGGCCGCCTTGTCGCCGGACTTGAGCGGGTCGCCCTCGATCCTGGGACGCTGGGCACTTGCCTCGGCTCCAGGCGCGGCGACCTGCTGCGACCAGAAGTCTGGCTCGAAGGGATCGCGGTAGGACGCGCCGCCCGAGGCCCCCGTCGCCGGGCCGGAGTTCTGCGCGCCGCCATCGCCCTTCTGGCTGACATTCTGCATGACACCGGTATCGGTGGCGATCTCCGAGAGCACCGCATAGGGGTCGGCGAAGAGATGCTCGTCGGACTGTTGCGACTGCGGCGCCTCCTGCTTGTCCTGCTTACGGTTGGATGAGCCCGCGGCGCCGATGCCGTCCTGTCCGGCCTTGGTTGTCGCTTCCTGCGGGTCGTCGGCCGTCAGCCCGACCGCGCGCGGCCCATTGCCAAGATCCTCGAGGCCCTTGCGGCTCGACTCACGGTCGACCAGCTTGACGGGGTTGAAATAGCTGGCGACGGCCGCCTTGGTCTGTTCGTTGGCGGCATTAATCAGCCACATGACCAGGAAGAAGCACATCATCGCGGTCATGAAGTCGGCGAAGGCGATCTTCCAGACGCCGCCATGATGACCTTCGTCGTGGTCGTCATGCCCGCGCCGCACGATGATGATCTCGTGCCTGCCATGATCGGCATCGGCGACACTCATGACAGGACCTCGGAAAGTGTCGCCGACCATTCGGCCATGCGTGTCTCGAACACAGCCTCGTCGATGGTGACTGTCAGGTCGAAGCCGGGCGCCTCGGTGAAGTCGAGATTTTCGGCGCGCGGCCCAAGCGATGCCTTCAGCATTTCGAACAGGGAGAGCGGCCCGCGGACGGCGATGCGCACTGCTTCGCCATCGCTGACTGCTTCGCGGACGGCTCTGGCGAGCGCTTCAAGCGAACGCTTCTGCAGATCATCGCTGACGACGCCGCCGATGATGCGGGCGACCGTGGCTGCGACAAGATCCGTCACGCGCGCCTCCATGGCGTCGATGCGCAACGAGACCGCCCTGCCGACATCGCCGCCGAAGCTTTCGAGGAAAGCCCTAGCTTGCTCGGCATTCGCCTGGCGTTCCGCTTCCAGCGCTGCGTCATGGGCGGCGGCAAGCCGTTCGCCGAGCGTTGCCTCCGCCTGGGCAACCGCTTCGGCGATCAGCGTGCCGATATCAGCTTGGGGCGCGGGTGCTTCCGGCTTATGCTCGGCCGCGGCCTGGGGCTGGCTGGCGCGTGGCGTGCGCGTGCCGAAATCCGGGAGAAGATCGAAGAGGGCTGCAGAGGGCATGGTCTACGCCGCGACTTCCTGGGCCGCCCATTTGCGCAGGATCTGCGCGGTGCGCTCCTCGTTGATGTCGACCATGCGGGCAAGCCGCTCCTGTGGCGCCGGCCTGATTTTCTGGCGAAGATCGTCGAGCGGGGTGGCGCCGGCACGCGTGCCGGGCAAGGCGCCGATGGCGGCACCCGCATCGGCGGAGGCGACTGCTTCCGGTGTCGGCAGCGAGCGCTGGACTTCATCGAAATTGGGGCCTGCTATGGCGGGCGTCGCCCTGGCCGTCAGTGCGGCCGCCATCGGCCGCAAGCCGAAGAAGGCGACCAGGAATACCACGACGATGAAGGCGCCGGCGTTGATCAGCGTGCCGGCATGCTGGCTGATCGAATCGAGCATTCCAACCTGGGGGATCGTCTCGCCGTCCAGCCCGTCGATGAACTCCACCGCCGAGACGTCGATGACGTCGCCGCGCTTGTCGTCGAGGCCGGTGGCGGAGCTCACCATTTTCTGGATTTCGGCGACACGTTTGGCGATCTGTTCCGGCGTCGCGTCCTTGCCCAGGATCGTCTTCAGCCGATCCTGGTTGACGACGACGGCGATCGACATCTTGGTGACGGTATAGCCATTGGAGACGGTGGCGATCTTCTTGGAGTTGATCTCGTAATTGGTGATCTCCTCCTTGCGGTCGTTCGCCGAGGAGGTCTGCGGACCTTCGGTGCTGGTCGCCTGGGTCTCAGGCAGATTCTGCTCGACACTGGCGGGAGTCGAAGCCTGCTTCTGGTTGCTGTTTTCATTGGCGCGGACGGATTGCACCGAGCGTTCGACGCGGGAATTCGGATCGAAGATTGTCTCTTCCGTCTGACGGGTGTCGGTGTTGACCTCGGCCTTGACGCTGGCACGGAAATTGTCCGGGCCAAGATAAGGGGTGAGCGCGCGGCGGATGTTGTCGCCGATCTGCGCTTCCACGGTCTGCTCGACGCCGAGCGTGCGGGCGGCACTGGTGTTGGATGGATCATCGCCCGCGGCCAGCAGGTTGCCATTGGAATCGAGCACCGTCACCTTGTCGGCCGACAGGCCAGGAACGGCGGCGGCGACGAGGTGGCGGATCGACATGGCGCTTTTCTCCGCGTCGATGCCAGCGTAGCGGATGACGACCGAGGCGGAAGGCTGCTGCTCGTCGCGGCGAAAATTGGCGCGCTCGGACATGACGATGTGGACGCGTGCCGCCTTGATACCGGCGATAGACTGGATGGTGCGGGCGATCTCGCCTTCCAGCGCACGCACGCGAGTGATCTGTTGCATGAAGGAGGTGAGACCCATCGCGCCGACATTGTCGAACAGCTCGTAGCCGGCATTGGCGCTGGTCGGCAGGCCTTTTTCGGCAAGCAGCATGCGTGCCTGCGCCGTGGTGCCGGCCGGCACCAGCACGGAAGTTCCGTCGGCGCCGACGTCGAAGCCGATGCCGGCCTCGCCCAGCACCAGGCCGATCTGGTTCACGTCGGAGCGGTCGAGCCCGACATAGAGCGTGTCGTAGGCCGGGCGGTTGAGGTAGACCGAGGCAATGCCAATGACACCCATTACCAGGACGGCGATGCCCGCCAGCATGGCCAGGCGCCTGACGCCAAAGCCGCGGAGATTCGAGATGATGCTCTGGATCTGTTCCGGCACGATTGAGCGACTCCCAGCATGACTGTCCGCCGGAACACTAGCCCTCGAAGCTTGTGCGAAAATGAAATCGGGCCGCGCTGCGGCGCGGCCCGTGAATTGGAAGTAGAAGTAACCCGTCAGCTAAGGCTGGACTAGCCGTTCTTGAACAGCGACAGGATCGACTGCGAGGAGCTGTTGGCGATCGACAGCGCCTGGATGCCGAGCTGCTGCTGCACCTGCAACGCTTGCAGGCGGGTCGATTCCTTGTTCATGTCGGCATCGACGAGCTGGCCGACGCCGCGGTCGATGGAGTCCATCAGGCTCTGCGTGAAGGTCTTCTGCAGGTCGATGCTGCTCTTGGCCGAACCGAGAATAGTGGCCTGGTCGGTCAACTGGGCCATGACGTGGTCGATCTTGCCGATCATCTGGGTGATGATGTCGTCGGTCACGCCCGCCGCGGTGATGTCGAGATTGTAGGCGGAGACATTGTCGATCTTCGTGGCAGCCGGGCTTACCGCGGCCTGGCCCGCGGTGTTGGCGGCAATGTCCGTGGCGCCGCCAGCGAGCGCGGTCGCATAAGCGGTGTCATATTGGCTCTGTGCCGCCGCTGTCGAGTAGACAGAGGTTTGGCGATCGAGCGTGCCCTGGTTCTTGACGTCGGTGGCGAGGCCGGAATCGAACAGCTTGGTGCTTTCGACATCGATGTCGATCGTTCCGAGCGAGATGGCGCCGGACGAGGAGCGGTTGAACGAGGACACGATCTGGGCGTTTGCCTGCACACCGTCATTAGCGGCCGCAACCTGCTTGGACGTCACCGAAAGGTAATTCGAACCCGAAAAGGTGGCGGCATCGGCAAAGGACTTCATCTGCGCCTGGAGCGCCGTGATCTCGGTCTGCGTCTTCGCCTTAGCGGCGTCCGTCTGGCCGACGGTGGAAAGCAGCTTGGTCTTGATCTGGCCGATCGACGTCAGAACATTGTTCATGCCGGTATAGGCGGTGTCGACTTTCGAGGCGCCGAGGCCGAGGGCGTCCTGCACGGTCGAGAGCGCCTGGTTGTCGGAGCGCATCGTCGTGGCGATCGACCAGTAGGCGGCGTTGTCGGAGGCCTGAGAGACGCGGTAACCCGTCGAGATGCGGGCCTGTGTCTGCTCGAGCGACTTGTTGGTGGCGTTGAGGCTTTGAAGTGCAGTCAACGCCGCAGCGTTCGTCATGATGCTCGCCAAGAAACTCGCTCCTTTTTTCCAGACCGGTCTTTCTCAAAAACCGGCGTTGCCCTCGCGAGCCGCTCGACCCGCCCGTGGATCGCCGCCGCCCCGATCGGGCCGATTCGCCAACCCGTTGTAAGTCATTGGTTAACCATGACTAGCGCGTTATGGTTAACGGCTTGTTAAAAGCTGACTTTCGAGGGTTAAGGAACGAGGGTTGCGTGGGGCTGGAGCAAACGCAAAACGGGCCGCGCTTTTGGCGCGGCCCGTTTGCCTAGTTTGGACGGTCGAGAGCGATCAGCCGCGGAAGAGCGACAGGATCGACTGCGACGAACCGTTGGCGATCGACAGCGCCTGGACGCCGAGCTGCTGCTGAACCTGCAGAGCCTGGAGGCGGGTCGATTCCTTGTTCATGTCGGCATCGACGAGCTGGCCGACGCCGCGATCGATGGAGTCCATCAGGCTAGAGGTGAAGGTCTTCTGCAGGTCGATGGAGCTCTTGGCGGCGCCGAGCTTGGTGGCGGCGGTCGTCATGTCCTTGAGCGCGGCGTCGACGACGGTCATCATCTGCGAGATCTGGCTGTCGCTGGCGGCCGTGGTGCCCGAGAAGATGGCCAGGCCGGCGACCGAATAGGTGTCGGTGGCCGCTGCGGCAGCGCCCAGGGTCGGGGCCGAGGCCGTTGTAACCGCAGCGCCAGTGGCGCCGAGGCGGTCTGTGTCCAGAATGCCCTTGGCGGTCGGCGCGGCGCCGGCGTCATAGAGCTTGATGCTTTCGACATTGACGTCGATCGTCGAAATCGAAACCGCGCCGGTGGCGCTACGGTTGAAAGCCGAAACGACCTTCACGTCGGCCGCCGTGCCCGAAGCCGTCGACACCGAAAGCATGTTGGTGCCCGAGAAGGTGGCGCCATCGGCGTAGGCCTTCAACTGATCCTGAAGTGCCTTGATTTCGACCTGGGTCTTTTCCTTCGAGGCGTCCGTCTGACCATAGGAGGCAGTCAGCTTCTGCTGGATCGAGTTGATGGTGGTGATCGCGCTGCTCATGCCCGTGTAGGCCGTGTCGACCTTCGAGGCGCCGAGGCCGAGCGAGTCCGAAACGGTGGACATGGCCTGGTTGTCGGAGCGCATCGTGGTCGCGATCGACCAGTAGGCGGCGTTGTCCGAAGCCTGGGAGACGCGATAGCCCGTCGAGATGCGCGACTGGGTGGTGGCGAGGCTGTTCTGCGTGGCGTTAAGGCTCTGCAGCGCCGTCAACGCGGCGGTGTTGGTCATGATACTGGCCATGGCTACTCGTACCTTGTTTTACAGGGTGTTTTTTGCATACCGGTTTGTCCGGTATGACGGAGCGGCATCATGCCAATGACCGTTGCGTTTTGGGTCACCCGCCATCTGCGAGCGACTATGGCGGCGAGTCCCTACCAAAGGACTAAACTGGACGGTTAATCGAAAATAATTCGGAGAAAATTCGATGATAGGCGCGCCGCCCGATTCCTCGGGCAAGCGATGCCTGATGCCGCGCGCGGCGGATCAGGTGAAAGAGCGCACCAGGCTGCCGACGAGCAGGTTCCAGCCGTCGATCAGGACGAAGAACAGGATCTTGAACGGCAGCGACACGACCGTAGGCGGCAGCATCATCATGCCCATCGCCATGGTGATGGTGGCCACGATCAGGTCGATGACCAGGAATGGCAGCACGATCAGGAAGCCGATCTCGAAGCCGCGCCGGATTTCGGAGATCATGAAGGCGGGCACGAGGATGCGCAGGTCGACGGTCTCCTTGGCGACGACCTGGCCGCGTTCGCGGGCGAGGTCGGCGAAAAGATCGAAATCCTTGTCGCGCACATTGTGCAGCATGAAGGTGCGGAACGGATCGGAAATCTTCTCGAAGGCCTCGGTCTGGCTGATCTGATTGTCCATCAACGGCTTGACGCCGGTGTTCCACGCCTGATCGAAGGTCGGCGCCATGACATAGAAGGTCATGAACAGCGACAACGAAATGAGGATGAGGTTCGCCGGCGTCGATTGCAGGCCGATGCCGGCACGCAGGATCGAGAAGGCGATGACGAAGCGAGTGAAGCTCGTCACCATGATCAGCAGCCCCGGCGCCACCGACAGCACGGTAAGCAGGCCGAACATCTGGATGATGTAGCCGACGGTGGTGCCATCGGCCTTGCCGATGCCGCCAAGGTCCAGTTGCTGGGCCGCCGCGACGGAGGTGGCGGCACCGATCAGTGCCGCGGCAAGAAGGAATTTTCTCATTCGAGCAGCAATGTCCTGATAAGAACCTGTTTGACGTGCCCCTGACTGCGGATCGAGGCCCGTTCGTCGAGATCGGCCTTGAGATGCTGGTAGCCGCTGGCGCCCTCGATCTGGTGCATTTTCAGGGTTCGCACGAAAGCCAGAAGATCCTGTTGAATATCCTCCGCCATGGCCGGCGGTTGCGGCGCGTCATAGACCACGGATACTTCCATCCTGATCCATGTATCCGCGGGCGAGGCGATATTGGTGGTGATCGGCGCCAGTGCGACAAGCGTCGGGCCCGTGCCCGGCTGTTGTGCGGCAGCGGGCTGGGCGGCCTTGCCCTCATTTTCAGGCGCAACCGGCACCGATGATGGTGCATCGACGCCTTTGAGATAGCCGCCCGACATCCAGCCCATGCCGATGGCGGCGGCCGTCACCACGAGCAGCATGGCGCCCTGGACGGCAAGGGAAGGACCCTTGCGAGGCTGAACCTGTTCGACATTGGCCACGGTGCTTTTCTCTCCAATCCCCAGAAGGCCAAGAACTAGAACGGAAGAACCTGGTCGAGGACCTGCTGGCCATAGGCCGGTTGCTGGATCTCGGTGATGCGGCCGCGTCCTCCGTAGGAGATGCGGGCCTCGGCGATGCGTTCGTAGGGGATCGTGTTCTCGGCGCCGATATCGGCCGGCCGCACGATGCCGGCGATGGTCAGCACCCGGAGTTCGGCGTTGACGCGCACTTCCTGCGACCCGGTGATCATCAGATTGCCGTTGGGCAAGACATCGGTGACGATGGCTGCCACATTGAGCTCAAGCGTTTCCGACCGCTTGATCTCACCATCGGCGGTCGTATCCGTTTGGGAATTGAGCGCTCCAGAGCCCTTGCCGGCGGTACTCCATTTGTCCCACTGCGCGCTGAGATCGATTCCGAGCTTGCGGTTGGCGGTGCGGCTTCTGTCGTTCTGGTTCTTGAAGTTGGCGCGGTCGTTGATGCTGATCTTGACGGTCAGGATGTCGCCTTGCTGGAGCGCTCGTGGATCGGTGAAGAGCCGGCTCTGGCGGTCGTTCCACAGCGAGAACTTCTTTACCGGCTGCCGCGGCGTTTCTGGGTATTTATAAAGCGAGCCGGTGTTGCCGCCGTCGATGCCGGAGCCGACCGGAGACAATGCCGGTTCCTTGCCGACCTCCTTGAGGTTGGTTCCGCAGCCGGACAGTGCTGCGACCGCGCACAGGATGAGCATTCTGCGGATCATGACGGATCTACCCTTCGGGCTGCGCTGGCCATGATGCCGGTGAGCGTCGCCGCCGCCTTCTGGTCCATTTCGTTGAGGATGACGCTGGCCTTGCGCGAATCGAGCTTCATCAGGATGGCCGCGGCCAGGTCTGCGTTGACGATTGCGAGGCGTTCGGCCGCGGCATCGGGCTTCATGCCGGCATAGATCTTGACGACGCCGTCCTCGGCCCGGGCCAGGAAGACCTCGCGCCGCTTCAGCCAGGTCTCGTATTCGGCTTTCTTTGCGTCCAGAGCTTTCATGCGCTCGTCGATGCCGGCCTGGAGCTGTTTCAACTCCTCCGCCTGCAAGGCATAGCGGCGGTCGCGGGCAGCGTCGGCGATGTTGGAGCAGAAGCGCTCGATCTCGCTCTGGTCCGGCGCTTTCTCGCGCGTCAATTGCTGCGGCGCCACTGCGGGCTGTGCTCCGGGCAGAACCTGGCGAACGGCGTCCTCGCCGTGAGCGCGGCCGCCGAAAACGGAGATGGCCGCGAGAGTCGCGGCCGCAAACAGGATGGCGCGGGCGCGGCGTCTTTCGTGGGGCGAGAGGGAAGGCATCATCGGCATCGCCTATTGGAGAACCAGATCGGCTTGCAGGGCGCCGGCCGACTTGATGCCTTGCAGAATGGCAATGATGCCGTCCGGCTTGACGCCGAGACGGTTGAGGCCGGAAACGAGGGTTTGCAGGTCGGGCCCGTCGAGCACGGCGACGCGGCCGTTGGGCCGGCTGGCGTCGATGGCGGTGAACGGCTCGACGGCGGTTTCGCCCTTGGAGAAGGGTTCAGGCTGCACGACACGCGGCGCCTCGGTGATGCGCACCGTCAGTGTGCCGTGGCTGATGGCGACGCGCGAGATCTTGACGTCGTTGCCGATGACGATGGTGCCGGTGCGCTCGTCGATGACGACACGGGCCGGCGTGTCGGATTCGACCACCAGATTCTCGATCTCGGCATAGAAGCGGGCCGCCGATACGCTCTTCGGCCTGTTGATCTGGACGGTGCGGGAATCGCGCTCGGCCGCCACGCGCATGCCGAAGCGCTGGCTGGTGTAATCGTTGATCGCGTCAGCGATACGGATGGCGGTCGAAAAATCGGGATTGCGCAATTGCAGCGTCAGCGTCGGCTGGTCGTCGAATTCGGCCTTCACCGACCGCTCGACAATCGCGCCATTGGGTACCCGGCCGGCGGTCGGCACGCCTTGCGTCACCTGCTGGGCCTGGCCCTGGGCGGTGAAGCCAGAAACGATGACCGCCCCTTGGCCGACGGCGTAGATCTCTCCGTCCGCTGCCTTCAGCGGCGTCATGATCAGCGTGCCGCCTGAAAGCGAGGTGGCATCGCCCATCGAGGAAACGTCGATGTCGATGCGGGCACCCGACTGCACATAGGGTGGCATGTTGGCGGTGACGATGACGGCAGCGACGTTCTTGGCGCGTGCGCTGCCGCCTTCGGTGGCGATGCCCAGATTTTCGAGCATGGCGCGGATCGATTGTTCGGTGAACGGCGAATTGCGCAGGCTGTCGCCAGATCCGGCAAGCCCGATGACGAGGCCGTAGCCGACGAGCTGGTTGTCGCGCGAGCTCTGCAACTGCGCGATGTCCTTGATGCGCGATGCGACCTGGCCTGGCGGCAGCGAACTCGGCCCGGGTGAAACGCGAAACATGCGCGTGGTGGTGGCCGGATCATATTCCGGATCGTCGTAGACACCGCCGTTCCTGGCGGCGAGTTCGCGCTTGGCCTTGGGCGTCAGGCCGTCGGCCAGCGCCGGCTGCAAGCCAAGTGCCGCCGCGAGCAGAAGGGCAAATGGGCGCATCATGAAGCGCTGACCTGGATGGTTCCGTCGGCCATCACCGTGCCGGAGAGAATCTTGCCGCTGTCGCTGTTGCGAACCTTGATGAGGTCGCCGGCCGAACCTGGCTGCAACGTCACGGCGGTGGCGGATATCGTCAGTCCGCCGGCAATGAAGAAGACCTGCACGGCAGCACCCTGTTCGACCAGCCAGGCTTCGCGGATGGCGGTGGTCGGAATGTAACGGCCGGGCAGCAGCGTGCGCTTGGCGATCTTGCCCTGGAGTTCCTCGGCGTTGGTCGCCACCGCGTCGGGCTTGTGCTTGCCCGGGATGAGGGTGACCTGCTTCAGGGCGCCGAGTTCGATTGTCTCGCCGGGATAGATGACGCAGTTGGGGATCAGCACGACCTCGCCGGCAGGCTGGTTGCTCGCGATCCGGGTGGCCGACTGGCCCGTCGATTGGCTTGCCGATTCCTGGGCGAAAGCCGGCATGCCGCCGACCGCCAGCGCAAGGGTCAGCGCGGCGCGGCGGAATGCGGAGCAGGAGATCGGCATGGCCATCATCCGTTACCTGATGTTCTTGGAGACGACGGAGGCCATGTCATCGGCGGCCTGGATGACCTTGGAATTCATCTCATAGGCGCGCTGCGCCGAGATCAGTTCGGTGATTTCCTTGACCGGATCGACGTTGGAAGCCTCGAGATAGCCTTGCTGGACGGTGGCGAAGCCGGGATCGCCGGGAACGCCGACATTGGCTGGGCCGGAAGCCGTCGTTTCCTGGAACAGATTGTCGCCGAGCGGCGCAAGGCCCGCCTCGTTGGCGAAGTTGGCGATCTGGAGTTGGCCGAGCGTCTGCAGGTTGGTCTGGCCGTCGATGCGGGCGAAGACCTGACCGGTCTTGTTGACGATGACCTCGACGGCGTTGACCGGCACGGTAATGGCCGGAATGACACTGGCGCCGTCAACCGTCACCAACTGGCCGGTGGCGTTGGTGTTGAAGGCACCGGCGCGGGTGTAGAGCGTGCCGCCATCGGCGCCCTCGATCTGGAACCAGCCCCTGCCGGTGAGCGCCATGTCGAAACTATTGCCGGTGCTGGTCAGTTCGCCCTGGGTGTGGACGTTGCGCACGGCGGTCGTCTTGACGCCGAGACCGATCGAAACGCCTTCTGGCACCAGCGAGGCGTTGGAGCGGTTCGGCACGCCCTGCGTGCGGTCGACCTGGTAGAGCAGGTCGGAGAATTCGGCGCGCGCGCGCTTGTAGCCGGTGGTGTTGATGTTGGCGATGTTGTTGGCGATGACTTCCAGATTGGTCTGCTGGGCATTCATGCCGGTGGCGGCGATGGCGAGTGCTTTCATGGCCTAACTCCTCAGATGCCCATGCGACTGACTTCGAGATAGGCCGAGACCACCTTGTCGCGGATGGCGACGGCGGTCTGCAGCGCCTGCTGGGCGCTCATCACGGCATCGACGACCTGACGGGTGTCGGCGTCGCCCTTCAGCGCCTGCATCGACACCTGCTCGGCATTCTGCATAGTGGTGACGGTCTTGGAAGCCGCCTGGCTCACCGCTTCAGCGAAGGAGGTGCCAAGGTTGCCTGCTGTCGTGGGCGCGACACCGCCCTGAAGCAGGTCGGTCGCCGTATCGCCCAGCCCAGGCTTCAGGTTAAGCGCGCCGATGCCGTTGACGATCATTGGTTCCTCATCAGGTCGATGGTCATTGAAATGAGATCGCGCGCCTGCTTCACGACTTGCAGGTTGGCCTCGTAGGAGCGGTTGGCCTCGGTCATATCGGCCATTTCGATCAGCACGTTCACATTGGGCATCTTGACGTAGCCCTTCTCGTCGGCGGCTTCGTTGCCGGGCTGGAATTCGATGGGAAAGTTGCTCGGGTCGCGGTCGATCGAGTTCACCTCAACCGTCGAGCTGCCGGAGGCCCGGTCGAGTTGGGAGACGAAGCTGATGGTCTTGCGGCGATACGGGTCGGCGCCCGGCGTGGTGCCCGTCGACTGGGCGTTGGCGAGGTTTTCCGAAACCACGCGCAGGCGCTCGGACTGGGCGCCGAGGCCTGATGCTGCGACTTTGAGAGCTGCGGTCAGTGCGTCCATGGTCAGCTCTTCACCGCCATCATCATCATTGAGTGGAATGCCTTGACGATGGCCGTGTTGAGCTCGAAGGAGCGGCGCACCTCGCCGGCCTTGAGGAGCTGGTCTTCAAGCACGACCGTGTTCTTGGACGGCATGATCACGCCGCCGTCTTCCTGCGGCTTGATGGCGAAGCCGGCATTGGTGGCCGCGCTGCCGAGATGGCCGGGCTCGGTGATCTGGAGCGACACCGCGGTGCGGTCGAGCACCTTCTCGAACGGCTCGACGTCGTTTGCCGTGTAGCCCGGCGTGTTGGCATTGGCGATGTTGCCGGCCACAGCCGACTGACGCACGGACAGCCACTGCGCTTGCTTGGCGGCGAGATCGAAAAGGGAAACGGGCTCCATGGGAATCTCCGGGCATGTGCCCAAAGACTAGGCCGCCAGTCTTGCGCGGACCTTGCGGACGGTCGCTACAGCATGTCGCGGCGAATAGGATTCGCCCGACCTGCTGTAAGCTTCTGATTTTATGCATGTCGTTGTCCCGGAACCGAGGACACTTCCGGGCGACATGCATTAGTGCATGATGCCGGAAAGTGTGAAGCGGTTTCCGGACGAAATTTTGCTCTATCTCGTTGAATGGAGCCGAATCTGGGCAAAAGCCGAGACGGCCTTACCTGGAAAGCTCGATCACCTGGTTGGCGCTGGTGAGCATGACCCATTTACCGTTGCGCTGCTCGATCGCCGATACCTTGCTGGAATCCGGAAGCGTCGAACCGCGCTGGACCATCCACAGGCCGGTGTCGTCCTCGATCATGGCTCGGCCGTTGGCGACATGGATCATGCGGAACTTTGCGATGTCGGCGGGGAAGGGCTGTTCGCCGGGCGGCTCCGTTCTGGAATCGTCCTGCACCGCGCCAGTGGCGAGCAGGTCGACGTTGGTGTTGGGAACGTCCTTGGCCGTCAGCGGTGCGCTGCGTGCGGCAACCACCCCACCGCCCGCGCGCCCGGAATTGGTGCCGGTACCGCCGAACTTGATCGCCTGGACGCCGAACTGGTCCTGATTGAAGAAAATGTACCAGGGAAACAGGGCGCAGGTCAGGCCGAGCGTGATGCCGAGCACGGCTATGACGACGTCGCTGCGACGGTCCGCCTTCTTCCTCAATTTTGGAAATTGCGGCTTTGGCGGTTGCGGCCATTCGGCGACGGAAAAAAGGTCTTCGATCAGCGATTCGCGGCTTGCCTGCGTCACCTCGGGAGCATCGACGCCGGGAACCACATGCGTTGAGGAAAGGGCAGCCCGACCCAGAACGGGCTCGGATCTGGGGAAAGCCGGTTTGACGGCCCTGGCTATAACAGCCGCGGTCCTGGCAGCGATGGCGCCGGCGGCGTTTGCCTTGGCGACCCTGGCCTCCTCCGCACGAGCCTGCTCCGCGGCGTTCGCCTCGGCGATCATCTCGTTCAGGAGGCGCTCGGTGTACTGGCGTTCAGTCTCCTGGTTCGGCATTCTGCTTTCCCTTGAGATGGCGGGCAAGGTCGGAGAACGGATCGGCGGACGGACGGTCCCTGGGCGATTGCGTCAGTGCCTCATAGAACAGGGGCACCTGGCGCACCGCCATGTCGAGTTCGGCGTCGATACCGCCCTGATAGGCGCCGAGCAGGCGGATATCGCGCGTGTCCTCGAAGCGGGAGATCATCGACTTCAGCCGCGTCACCAGGGCTCGCTGCTCGACGCTCCAGGCCTTGCCGGCAAGTCGCGATATGGACGACAGCGGATTGACGGGCGGATAGCGGCCCTGTTCCGCGATCGCGCGGTCGAGCACGACATGGCCGTCGAGGATGCCGCGCACCGAATCGGCGACCGGATCGTTGTGATCGTCGCCGTCGACCAGCACGGAGATGATGGCGGTGATCGAGCCCTTACCTTCGGCTCCAGGCCCGGCGCGCTCCAGCAGCTTGGGCAATTCGGTGAAGACCGAGGCGGGGTAGCCCCGGGCGACCGGCGGCTCGCCGGTTCCCGTCGCCACCTCGCGCAGCGCATGGGCGAAGCGGGTGATGGAATCCAGAACCAGAAGCACACGGTGGCCCTGGTCGCGAAAATGCTCGGCCACACGCATGGCGGTGTCGGGCGCGCGCCGGCGCATCATGGCGCTCTCGTCGCTGGTGGCGACGACGGCGACGGTCTTGGCCATGCTGTCGCCGATCGTGTCCTCGAGGAATTCGCGGACCTCGCGGCCGCGTTCACCGATCAGCGCCACGACGACGGTGTCGAACGCGTCGGCGCCGGCGAGCATGGCAAGCAGCGTCGACTTGCCGACGCCGGAGCCGGCGAAGACGCCCATGCGTTGGCCGAAGCAGAGCGGCGTGAAGATGTCGATGACCTTGACGCCGGTCATGAAGGCGGTGCCGACACGTTGCCGCTCCATGGCGCCGGGTGTCGCAGCGGCCGCCGACATGTCGTCGCCCCTGATCAAAGGCGGACCACCATCGATCGCCCGGGTGAGCGCGTCGATGGCGCGGCCGCGCCACGAAGCATGCGGCGCCACCGCGAGGGGACCCCTGCGGAACACGGCGTCGCCGATACCGGTGTCGGCGCTGCGTTCGAAGGGGGCGATCACAACCTCGTCACGGCTGATCTTGACGATCTCGCCGCGGCGCGCACCGGCCTGGCCGCGCTGCTCGACAATGTCACCCAGCCTGGTGAAATCGGAAAGGCCGCGCACCTTGTAGTGCGTCGGCGTGACCTCGGTGACGAGGCCGCCGCGCTTGACCAGCCCGTCGCTGTCGCCGAAGCGCCTGATAATCCGCTCCAAAGCGGCAAGCCTATCCTCCGGCGGCGGCTGGAGCTGTCTTTCGGGTGCGCGGATGGATGGCTGCTCTGACGACATGCTACGACTTCGAGCCGAGCGTCTTTATCGCCTCGTCGGTGGAGGAATCGGTCTGGCGCATCAGCGCGGCCGTGTTCTCGAAAGCGCGCTGGACCATGATCAGCCGGGTCATTTCCAGCACCGGATTGACGTTGGATTCCTCGACGAATCCCTGGGCGACGCCGATGTCGGAGCGGTCGGTGACCGGTTCGGGCGTGCGTGCGGGCACAATGCCGGAATTGCCGTAGCGCACGAAATTCTCGCCCGGGTCGAAATTGTAGAGGCCGATCGAGCCGACGAGCTGGTCGTTCTGGCGCAGCGAGCCGTCGGCGCCGGCCTTGGGCGGACCGTTGCGGGGATCGAGCTGGATCGGCGCGCCGCCGGCGTCGAGCACCGGATGCCCCTCGACCGACATCAGCTCGCCATTCTCGTTCATGGAGAAGCGGCCGTCACGGGTCATGACGGTGCCGGCCGGCGTGTCGATGGCGAACCAGGCGTCGCCCTGGATGGCGAAATCGAACGGATTGCCGGTCTCAGTCATGGAGCCGTGAGCTCCCGACAGAAAGGTCTTGCCGGAGGACGCGAACGAAACCGACTTCTGCCCGGTACCCGACACCACGTCCGCGAACTTCACCCCTGTGGCACGAAAGCCGACGGTGTTGGCGTTGGCGACATTGTCGGCGATCGTGTCGAGCCGGCGCTCGAGGGCCATCTGCGCGGAGAGGGCGACGTAAAGACTGTCTCGCATGATCAGAACTTCAGTTTCTGCATGGCCATCATCAGGTCTGTGGAGATGCCCGAAGTGACCGGTTGGGCGAAAAGCACGCTGATCGATGTCACGGCCGGCGAGGTCGGGTTGTTGATCTCGTACATGCTGGTGAAGCGGGTCAGGAACTTGTTCAGTTTCACGGGATCCGTGAAATCCGAAATGTCGAGCTTCTGCCCGAACAGTTGTGCCTGCTTGTCGATGTCGGCGGTGGCGAAGGAATCGGGCAGCCCCAGCGCGGTGCGCACGACGCTGGCAAGCGCGGTGTCGGCCAGCACGTCGTACCAGCTGGTGATGTCGGGTGCCTTGCGCTGGAAATAGAGCGCCAGCCGCACGCCCTCATTGGTCTGGCCGGCATCCTCTTCCAGCGTCTGGCGCATGTATTTGTCGACGGTCGGCTGCTGCGCTGGATTGATGGTGGTGGCATTCTCGCCGTACTGTTCGAAGTTGAGGGCCGTTGCCAGTCCCGCGTAAGCCGGGTTCGTCTGCTTGTTGGCGACACTGTTGGGGTCGCGCACGCCACCCTGCAGGACCTGCTTGATAAGGTCCTTGTCCTCCGTCGCCGAATCGAGGCCGTATGCGGCCAGCGCGTAGGTGTAGAGCCGGCTGTTCGACATCAGGTCGTCGACGGACTTCACCTTGGTGATGTTGGCGAGATAGTAAGTCGTCTCGCCCTTCACATAGTCCGAATTCGGATCGAGACCGGCGATTTGCGCCTGTATGGCGTAGTTCTTCGTCACCAGCTGCTGGGCCTTGTTGTAGATCGTCGCATCAGCGCCGTTGGCAGCGAAGTTGAAGGCGCTGACGAAAGCGGCGTAGCGCTTGTCGGTCAGCTTGTTGGCGAAACTGTTGGAATCGGAAACGCCTTCCTTGAGCGCCTTGACCATGAACGCCTTGGCGTAGTCCATATCCTCGAGGCCGTAGGCCTTCATGGCATATTTGAACAGCCGATCATTGTTGACGAAATCGTCGATCGATTTCACCTTGGTGATGTTGGCGAGATAATATTGGGTATCGCGATCGACCGTCGGCTGTTGCTCGATGCGGTCGATCGACTTGTTGATGTCTTTGGTGATCAACTGGTAGCTGGTATAGGTACTGAGCAAGGACACGCCTCCGGCCGAAGCTATGCCGGCACGATAAGCTCACTTCCTTGCGCGAAACTGAATCGCCAACTTTCGGTTCCATAGCGGCTCGGATTCAAGCCTCACACAAGGCACGGGGACTATCCCTTGTCCGACGTGAAATGCGGAAGGACCGGTCGTGGGCATTCTGATTGGACTTGTGGTGACGCTCGGCTGCGTCCTTGGCGGCTTCATGGCCATGGGCGGGCATCTGCACGTGCTGGTTCAGCCGTGGGAGGCCGTGGTCATCTGCGGCGCCGCGCTCGGCACTTTCCTGGTCGCCAATCCGATGAAGACGGTCAAGGATACCGGCAAGGGCATACTGGAGGCCTTCAAGCAGGCTGTGCCGAAGGAGCAGGACTACCTGGAAACGCTCGGCGTGCTGCACAGCCTGATGCGCGAGCTGCGCTCCAAGTCGCGCAGCGAGGTCGAGGCGCATATCGACAATCCGGAGGAGTCGGCGATCTTCCAGGCCTTTCCGACCGTGCTCAAGAACCACGACCTGATGAATTTCATCTGCGACTACTGCCGCATCATCATCATCGGCAATGCCCGCTCGCATGAGATCGAGGCGCTGATGGACGAGGAAATCCAGACCATCAAGTCCGACAAGATGAAGGCCTATCACGCGCTGGTCGCGGTCGGCGACGGCCTGCCGGCGCTCGGCATCGTCGCCGCCGTGCTCGGCGTGGTCAAGGCGATGGGCGCCCTCGACCAGTCGCCGGAAATCCTCGGCGGCCTGATCGGCGCAGCGCTGGTCGGCACCTTTCTCGGCATCTTCCTGTCCTACGCGGTGGTCGGACCTGTCGCCACCAAGATCAAGACAGTGCGCGAGAAGAAGAACCGCCTCTACATCATCGTCAAGCAGACGCTGCTCGCCTACATGAACGGCGCGCTGCCGCAGGTGGCGATCGAGTTCGGCCGCAAGACCATCTCCTCCTATGAGCGGCCGACCATCGACGCCGTCGAGCAGAGCACGATGAACACCGGCAGCGCCGAGAAGAAGGCCGCCTGAGCGATGCACGACAGATCGGCGCCAAAGCTGTCATGACGAGTCCGGGCAGCCCCTTGCAAGCGCGTTCGTTGATCATCGAGCGTCTGGTCGGCGACAGCGGCGAGGCCGATCAGGTCATCGATGCCGGCCGCGCCATGGCCGAACGGGCCGTACCGCTGCTGCAGAAGGCGCTCTCCAGCGAGCTCGGCGCTCCTGTAAGCGTCGACCTCAAGGCCGTCGAGGTCAGCCGTGTCCCTGAGGCGCGTTCGCGCGCCGGCGATACCTTCGCCATGACCGTTGTCGGCTCACCGGCATCCTCGGACGCGATGACCCTCGTCATCGACGCTCCCGCGATCGCGATCATCGTCTCGACGCTGTTCGGCGGCGACCCGGACATGCCGGTGTCGCCGATCGAGCGCGACCTGTCGCCGATCGAGGCCGACGTCTCGACCATGGTGTTCCAGGAGGTGGCGCAGGCGCTGAACGGGTCGGGACGACGCTCGCTCGAACTGCGGCTGCCCGCGCCACGCGCCATGTCGGGCATCGAGGCCAGACGACACGTGTTGCGCGACGGTGCCGCGATCCGCATCGTCCTCGGCATCTCGACGCCGGTCGACAGCGGCTCGATCACGGTGACGATACCGCAGCGTATCGTGCTGGCCGGCCGCGACGGTACGGCCAGCGTCAGCGAGGACGATCACGGCACTAGCTGGCGGGCACGCTTTTCGGAAGAGGTGATGCGCTCGACCGTGGCGCTCGAAGCCACCATGCCGCTGGCGCGGCTGACGCTCGGAGACCTCGCCGATCTCGAAGTTGGCCAGGTGATCGACTTCGACGAAACGGCGCAATCACGGGCTCGCCTCGGCGCGCGCGGCCAGACGCTGTTCGTATGCGAGTTCGGCAAACTGGGGCAGAATTACACCGTCCGAATCAAGCATCCCTTCGATGCCGGGCAGGATTTCATCGACGGGCTCATGCCGGCTGGTGCCGGGCGCGCCTGAGCTTTTGGAGACGACGCATGGCCAAGACCAAGGTAGAACCAGCGCTCGACCAGCCGGACGAGCAGCTCGACCGTGCCATCGAGGAATTGCGCGGGGTCCTGCACGAAGAAGAGCAGCGCCCCGAGATGGCGGCAAGGGCCGCGGCATCGGCCAATTCAAGCGTCATCATGAACATCCCCGTCGATGTCCAGATCATCCTCGGCAGTACAGAGATGGCGGTCGCCGATCTGATGGCCCTGCAGAAGGGTTCGACGGTCGCGCTCAACCGCCGCATCGGCGAACCGGTCGATGTCGTGGTGAACGGCCGCAAAATAGCGCGCGGCGAGATCACCGTGCTGGAAAGCGACCCTTCGCGCTTCGGCATCAGGCTGACCGAAATCATCGCCGGCACGAAGGGCGCCTAGGCATGGCTGGCAGGGCTTGCCGATGGCAGCGGAGGCGAGAGGCATGACAACGCCGCTAACGACCCTGACACGCGCACAGAAGGCGGCCGCCATACTGGTGGCGATGGGCAAACCGTCGGCCAGCCGCCTGTTGAAATTCTTCAAGCAGGAAGAACTGAAGGCGCTGATCGAGGGCGCCCGGCTGCTCAGGACCATTCCGCAGAGCGATCTCGAGCGCATCGTCGCCGAATTCGAGGCCGAGTTCACCGAGGGCGCGGGCCTGCTCGATTCCGCCGACAGGATGGACACCATCCTCAACGAGTCGCTCTCCCCCGAAGAGATGAGCGCCATCATGGGCAACAAGAAGCCGGAGGCGGCACCTGAAGGGCCGCCGCCGATCTGGCCCGATCTCGAAAAGCTCGAACCCTCGCGGCTGGGCGCCTTCCTCGCGGGCGAACATCCGCAGACGGCGGCCATGGTGCTGTCGAAACTGGCGCCGCAGGCGGCGGCGAGCGTGCTTTTGACGCTGACGAAGCCGATGCGCGGCGAAATCATCAAGCGCATGGTGACGATGGCCAATGTTCCGGCGGCCGCCACCAGGATCGTCGAGAACCGGCTGCGCGCCAGCGTGCTGTCGGACACCTCGACCAAGGACACTTCGGCCGGGCAGGCGCGAGTCGCCAGCGTGCTCAACGAGCTGGAAAAGCCCCTGCTCGATGAGGTCATGCAGGATCTCGAAGCCGCCGGCACGCCCGACCTCGACGGTGTCCGAGCCCGGCTGTTCGCTTTTGACGACCTGCCGCTGCTCACCCAGAAGGCGCGCGTGCTTCTGTTCGACGGGCTGTCGACCGAGCTTGTCACGCTGGCGCTGCGCGGCACGTCGGCGGCGCTGGCCGAAGCGGTACTGTCGGCGATCGGCGCCCGCTCCCGGCGCATGATCGAGGCCGAACTCGGGCAAGGATCGGACGGCGTTCCCGCCGCCGACATCATGGCGGCACGAAAGACGATCGTGACGACCACCATCCGGCTGTCGCGCGAAGGCGCATTCGAGCTTCCCTCGACGCAGAACGCCGCCTAAGGCATGTCCGACGCCGTCGACAAGGATTCGAAAACCGAAGAGGCGACGGAAAAGAAGATCCGCGACACCATCGAACAGGGCAAGTTGCCCCATTCGAGAGAAACCGCGATCCTGGCTTCCTTTGTCGCCATACTCGTATTCACCGTCTTCTATGCCAAGGACGCCATCGTCGAGCTCGGCATGTTCCTGTCGATGTTTCTCGAGAAGCCCGAGGCCTGGCCGATGGACACCGAGACCGATGTCATCGAGCTCTACAAGATCGTCATGCTGGAAGTGGGCCGCGCCGTACTCAGCCTGCTGGTGCTGCTGACCGTTGCCGGCATCGGGGCCTCGGTGCTGCAGAACATGCCGCAATTCGTCGGCGAGCGGATCAGGCCGCAGATGTCACGCATCTCGATCGTCAAGGGCTGGAACCGGATGTTCGGCGCCCAGGGCTGGGTCGAATTCCTGAAGTCCCTTGCAAAAGTCGGTTTTGCCATCGCCGTGCTCACTTTCACGCTGTCGGAGGATCACCGCAAGCTGCTTTCCGGCATGATCACCAATCCGGTCGCTTTCGGCCTCGTTATCCGCGGCATCGCCGTCGACATACTGGTCGCGATCGTCTTCGTCATGGGACTGATCGCGGCGATCGACATCGTCTGGTCGCGCTTCCACTGGAAGCAGGACCTGCGCATGAGCAAGCAGGAGGTCAAGGACGAGTTCAAGCAGTCCGAGGGCGACCCGATCGTCAAGGCGCGGCTGCGGTCATTGGCCCGCGACCGCGCGCGCAAGCGGATGATGACGGCGGTGCCGCGCGCGACGCTTGTTATCGCCAACCCCACCCACTTCTCGATCGCGTTGAAATATGTGCGCGACGAGGATTCGGCGCCGCTCGTGGTGGCGAAGGGGCAGGACCTCGTGGCGCTGAAAATCCGCGAGATCGCCAAGGAACACAACATCCCGATCTTCGAGGACGTGGCGCTCGCCCGCTCCATGTACAAGCAAGTTTCGGTCGATAATGTGATCCCGTCGCAATTCTACCAGGCCGTCGCCGAACTGGTGCGGATCGTCTACTCGAAAAAGGCTGAGCGCAGACAGATTTCATGAACCGCCAACCGCACGCAAAATCCCGCGAGATCATCGTCGCCAGCGCCATCGAGCAGGTGGTCGGTGAACTGAGGCTGATCGACGTCGCCGACTATATCGCCTTCATCCGGCTGGAGCATTTCGCCTGCCTGTCGGACCTGGTCGATTCAGCGGTGGAGCTGTTCTTCATGCCGGGTACACTGAGGCTCGGCCATGGTGGCGAGGCGCATGTCGACTGGAGCGGCAGCCCGCGCATCGTGCTCGACCTCGAGTTCAGGCCACCCGGCGTGACCGTCTATTTCCAACTGACTCTGAGCGAGACCGGCAACACGGTCGTGGTCAACTACGTGTCGTTTGAAAAACCCGGCGAAGACCCCGAGCACAATACGGCGCTGCTGGAGGCGGTGATCGAACAGGCCCGCATCCGCAAGGTCGAACCGCTGGCGTTCTAAAGCGCCTTTATCAGGCGACAGTCTTACTCGATCAGGCCAAGCCGCAGCGCCTTGGCGACTGCCTGGTTGCGGTTGACGGCATTGAGCTTCTGGGTCGACTGGGTGAGGTACTGGTTGGCGGTGTGCACCGACAGTTTCAGGAGCCGCGCGATCTCCTCGCTGGTGTTGCCGTTGGCGGTCAGCTTCAGGCATTCGAGCTCGCGCTTGGAGATCGAGCGCATTCTGCCGGCATCGCCGGGACGCATGCGCGCGACCGCGGCAAACAACGAGAAGCAGCGAGCGTGGATTTCGTAGAGCGCATCCTGGGGCAGCGCGATCTCCGATCCCAGAAAGACGACGAGGCCGCATTGTCCGCGATCGGCGTGGACGGGAAAGGCAATGCCGCTCGATCCGGGTGTCAGCGGCGCGATCTGCCCGGTCCAGGCGAGATTGCCGAACATGTCGGCCATGGCTGCCACGCCATCATCCGTCCACCAGCGCGGCTCGGTCGAAATCCGGCTATGGCGAACGATGTCCTCGCCATTGGCGCCTGAAATAAACTTCGTCGCCACAGCGGTGCCGGGATAGTCGGAATCAAAGCAGGGGACCAGCCGGGCGCGCTCCGGCGACGGGCTGACGAAGAACAGGCCGAAGGCCGAGGCGTTGATGTCGACTGATATCCAGCGGCAGCGGCGCACCGCATCGGGAATGGTGACGGCGTGATGTGTCTCGGATCCCAGCGAAAAGGCGCCGAAAGGGCTGTGCTGCTCGTTGAAAAGGGCTTCCGCGGCGTCTTTGATGGCGGCGTGTTTCAAATGATGCCACTCCTGATAGCCGTGGCGATGGCCATCGCACGGTTGCTGGCCGCGAATTTCTGGATGGCGTGGGTGATGTAGCTGTTGACCGTGTTGGAGGAGACGCCAAGGATGACCGCCACCTCGTCGGTGGTCTTGCCTTCCGAAACCCAGAACAGGCATTCGCGCTCGCGGTCCGACAGCGGATCCTGCATGGCCGCGGCGGCGATCAACTGCGGAATGTGCGAGAGCGCGTAGCAGCATTTCAACTGCGCCTTCATCAGCGCCGGCTGGTCGATCCGGCCTGCAGCCGCCGCCGAGAACAAGGCGAACAGGCGCTGGCGGCCGACATTCAGCCGCAGAGAATATATCTCGGCATGGCCGAGCACGTCGAGCAGCCGGGCCTCTTCGCCCGAGACCAGCCCGTCGGCATCCGGCGCGTGGGCCGCCACCAACGGTGTCGGACGGATGCCGGGAGCGGCGGTGAGCGGTCCCTGGGCAAGGCCGGCGATCAGCCGCTTGCCGATCAGTTCGATGGCGTCGAAGATCCAGTTCGAGGAGACGATACGCGCATCGTTGCGGTCCTGGTCATGGACGATGGCGACCAGCATGTAGCTGTCGGCGCCGATCTCTGCGGTCAGCTCCATGAAGAAGCTGGTGAGATCACCGCGTGACGTCAGGCGCGAGCCTAATGTGTCGGATTGAAGAGGCGCGGCGGGACTGCTCATCTGCTGCTTTTGGCCGGAATCGATTCTGATGTCCGGTTGCTGGGAGAGCCAGCCGCCGAACTCGAAAACGCGTTACTTTTACGAGACACACACGAGGCGCGGGGTCGCGCCCAACCAGACGGAATCCATTCAGGGAACGCGAAGACATCCGCGTCTGGCGCCGGAAAAGTCCGGAACGTGAGACTTTGGGTGGTCGCCGCGCCCCCTGAGGACCGGCTGATTCGGGTCTAATCTACCCGCAGATGAATCCGACATCAAACGCGATTTGACAAAATCGAATCGGAGGGACTCTGCTTGCGACTCAGGGGCCGGCTCCGTGCCTTTCCATGGGTGGGGACGTCGAGCCGTGCAGGCCGGCCATATCGTTTGCGACGGGCTCGTCGGGTGCCGCTGGATGCAAAAAAGGGCAGCTGATGCCACCCTTCCTTTGTCCTTCCTTTGTGCGGACCGCCGTCCTCCGGACGATGGATCTAACGATCCTCGAAGCCGGTCAGCACGCCGACGGCATTGATGCCGATCTCCTCGACGGCATAGCCGCCCTCCTGGACGAACAGCGTCGGCAGGCCGAGTTTGGCGATGCGCTGGCCGATCTTAGGATAGTCGGGGCTTTTCAGCTTGAACTGGCTGATCGGGTCCTTCTCGAAGGTGTCGACGCCGAGCGAGACGACGACGATGTCGGGCGCATAGGCGGCGAGCCTGGCGCAGGCATCTTCCAGTGAGGCATTCCAGGCATCCCAGTTGGTGCCGAAGGGCATGGGATAGTTGATGTTGAAGCCTTCGCCGGCGCCAGCGCCCCGCTCATCGGCGTGGCCGAGGAAGAACGGATATTCGACCATCGGATCGCCGTGCAGGTTGAGAACCTGCACGTCGGCGCGGTCATAGAAGATCTCCTGCGTGCCGTTGCCATGGTGGTAGTCGACGTCGAGGATCGAGACGCGTTTGGCACCCTGGTCACGGAACCATTGCGCGGCGACCGCAGCGTTGTTGATGTAGCAATAGCCGCCCATGAAGCCGGCCCCGGCATGATGGCCGGGCGGGCGGCAGAGCGCGAAGGCCGACCTCTCGCCGTCCTTGACCAGGCCGGCGGCGGTCAGCGCGACGTCATAGGATGATTTGATCGCGGTCCAGGTGCCCTCAACGAAGGTGGCGCCGCCGTCGAAGGAATAGTAGCCGAGCAGGGCGTCGATGCGCTTGGGCGGCACGTCGCCGCGCAGGCCGCGCGTCGGCCAGGTAAAGGGCATGGCCGTGCCGCTGTGGCCCTCAGCCACCCATTGCAGCCAGACGGTCGGCAAGAAGTCGATGTAGTCGGCCCTGTGGACGCGCTTGGCCGCGGCAAGGTCGTGCTCGACCGGCGCGATGATCGGGCCGAGCTTCTCGCTTTCGACCCGCGCCTTGATGAACTCCGCGCGCGAAGGCTTTTCAAAGCCGGGCACGATGGCTGAGGTAACCAGTTCCATCTGGCCGGCATGGCCGGCGTGAAGCGGTGAATAGACAGTCTTCATGAAATTCCTCTCGAAATGCGACAATCAGTCAAGGTTGAGATAGGGGTTCACCAGAGCGAGCCACATGGTTTCCACGTCGTCCTCGATGAGGTCGTACGTCCTGCGATCCTTTTTCAGCCCCACGAGCCGGCATGCGTGCCCGACCTCCATCATCAGCATGCCGAGTCGGCTGGCGACCTTGTCTTGAAGAGCCGGGTTCACATGCTGCAACCATGCGGCATAGAGGGCGATGATCTGGTCGTCATATTCGTTCTGGATCGGCCGGAGGTCGGCGTTGCCTGAAATGGCCTCGATCACCGGCATCAGGGTGGCGTTTTCGAGATAGAGCTTCGACGTGTCGATGAAGAGCTTGCGCACTTCCCGCCGAAATTCTTCGCGGTTGGTGGGCGGGGCGACCTTGATGCGCCTCGCGATCACCTCGGGAAAGGACGACAGCCAGCGCCGCGCGAGGTCCAGAAGAATGGCTTCCTTGTTGGGAAAGTACTGGTAGACCGAGCCGACCGACAGGCCCGCGCGCTGCGCAATGGCGAGCGTTGTCGGCGTCCTGGTTCCTTGCTCCCGCGTCAGGATCAGCGCGGCGTCGAGAATCCTGTCGACCACCTTGCTGGACCGTTGCTGCCGCGGCTGCTTGCGCGGCTCGAGCGCTATCCTGGTTTTGCGGTCGAGACTGCGCTTCACTGCTTGATACCCTCGTTCCCCGCCTGGTCCCAACACAAGCGGGGCGTGCTGTCCACAATACATTCTAAATCCGGCATGTTGACAAACGCGAATAATCAGTCGCATTCTTTTATCCACGCTGTCTCTTGGGATAACAAGGGGAATTTCGAAGACAGCGCGCCGACATCATTCGTTGTCCGACAGCGCCGTGCCGTGGTGTGGCGGGTCGTTGGACACGAGGCTTGCCGGTCTCAGTCAGTCGTCAAAAGCGCGGAGTCGCGATGTCGGTCACGGGTGCGGGTCATAGTGCGGATCTGATTGTCATCAACGGTCGCGTGCTGACCATGGACGGTGACAATCCCGCCGCCGAAGCCGTTGCCGTCAAGGACGGCGCCATCATCGCCATTGGCAGCAGCACCTCCATCGAAGAGTTCAAGGGATCGGCTACCAAGGTCATCGATGCGCTCGGCGGATCGGTCCTGCCCGGCTTCATCGAAGCCCACATGCATCTGTTCTCGGGCGCCGCCGAGCTTGCCCATCTGCAACTGGCCGGCGTGCGTGGGTTCGAGGCGCTGCAGAAGGCGATCCGCGGCTATGCAGCGACACACCCCGACGCGCGGATGCTGGTCGGGCAGAGCGCCGACTACACCGTGCTCGACGACGAGCGGGTGACACGCCACCACCTCGACGCGATCCTGCCGGACCGGCCTTTCGTCATGGCCGCGCCCGACCACCACACGATGTGGGCCAACACCAGGGCGCTTGAACTGGCCGGCATCCTCAATGGACGCACGCTTGGTCCGGGCAACGAGATCGTCATGGGTGAGGATGGCCTGGCAGCGGGCGAACTGCGCGAGGGCGAGGCCTTCGGCCCGGTGCTCGACCTTGCCGGCGAAGGCCGCGTGCGGTTGGGGCTGGCGACAGGCGGCGAGCCCGATCCGATGCCGTCCTCCGCCGAACGGGCTGCCGACCGCGACATCATGCGGCGTGGCCTCGCCTGGTGCGCGCGCCACGGCATCACCTCGATTCAGAACATGGACGGCAATCTCTACCAGCTCGAACTCTTGGCCGAGATCGAGGCCGAGGAAGGGCTGCCCTGCCGGGTGCAGATCCCCTTCCACTACAAGAATTTCATGACGCTCGACATGCTCGACAAGGCGTCCGTCATGGCAGAGCGATACGACAGCGAGTGGCTGTCATCGGGCATGGTCAAGGTGTTCTATGACGGGGTGCTCGATTCCTGGACGGCGGTGATGGTCGAGCCTTATGCCGACCGTCCGGATTGGGTCGGCGAGCCATTGTTCACGCCGCAGCAGTTCATCGATCTGGCTGTCGCCATCGACAGGCGCGGGCTGCAGATCGCGGTGCACTCGATCGGCGACGGCGCGGTGCGTGCCGTGCTCGACGGCTACGAGGCGGCGCAAAAAGCCAATGGCAGGCGTGACAGCCGGCATCGTGTCGAACACATCGAGGTTACCACCACATCGGACGTGCCGCGCTTTGCCGAGCTCGGCGTCATCGCCTCGATGCAGCCGCCGCATCCGCCCGGCGCCATGGATTTCCCGTTGGAGCCGACCGTGTCGCGCATCGGCCCGGCCCGCTGGCCGCTGAGCTATGCCTGGCGGACCTTGAAGAACGCCGGCGCGCATGTCGTGTTCGCCTCGGACTGGCCGGTGTCGCCGATCGACCCGATCCTGGGCATCCAAGCGGCAGTGCTGCGCAAGCCATGGGCAGAAAGCGATCCCGACCAGAGCTTCTCGCTGCATGAATCGATCGCTTCCTACACGGTCGAGGGCGCCTATGCCGAATTCGCCGAGCACCGCAAGGGCATGCTGAAATCAGGCTATATGGCGGATCTGGTGGTGCTGTCGGCCGATATCGAGAAGACGGCACCGGCCGATCTGCACAAGCTGCGGCCGGTGACGACGATCTGCGGCGGCAAGGTCACCTATCAGGCCTGATAGTGGCATGATGCTTGCGGTCTAATGACTGACTGAACTGTGATTCAATGCCGGGCTTGCCAACCTACCGGGCGTGTGGTCACATCCAACAGGGGAACAGCTCCGCCAGCAAGAGCGGGATCAACAGTGAGGCGTAATCGTGCCGGACAAACCGGATCGGAATGCGATTGAAGTAGTAGACGTCAGCAAAATTTTCGGATCGGGTGAAGGGCAGGTCGCTGCCCTCGACAAGGTCTCGGTATCCATCCGCGAAAACGAGTTCTTCACGCTGCTGGGACCGTCCGGCTGCGGCAAGACCACTTTGCTGCGGCTGATCGCCGGCTTCGACTTTCCAACCGCCGGTGGGATCCTGCTCTACGGCCAGGACATCGCGCCATTGCCGCCCTTCAAGCGGCCAGTCAACACCGTCTTCCAATCCTACGCGCTGTTCCCGCACATGACGGTCGCCGACAATATCGGCTTTGGCCTGGAAATGCTGGGCAAGCCGAAGGCCGAGATCAAGGCGCGTGTCGCCGAGATGCTGAAGCTCGTCAAGATGGAAGCGCTGGCGGGTCGCCGTACCGGCCAGATTTCCGGCGGCCAGCAGCAGCGCGTGGCGCTGGCCCGGGCGCTGGCGCCGCAGCCGAAAGTGCTGTTGCTCGACGAACCGCTCTCGGCGCTCGACTACAAGTTGCGCAAGGAGATGCAGATCGAGTTGAAGCGGCTGCAGCACGAGACCGGCATCACCTTCATCTTCGTCACCCATGACCAGGAAGAGGCGCTGACGATGTCGGACCGCATCGCGGTGATGTCGTCGGGCAAGATCCTGCAGGTCGGCTCGCCCTGGGACATCTACGACAAGCCGGCGGAACGCTTCGTGGCCGACTTCATCGGCGAAACCAATTTCCTCACCGCTGCCATTTCAGGCGCCGGCAGCGGCAAGGCGCGAGCGACGCTCAAATCCGGTACCACCATCGAGGCCACCGTTGCCGAAGGCTTCCAGCCGAAGGACAACGCCACCGTGGTGGTGAGGCCCGAGCATGCCAAGCTGACCAAGGACAAGGGCGATCTGTCCGGCACGGTCGAGAACATCGTCTATTTCGGCACGGACACGCATATCCATGTCCATCTCGACAGTGGCGAGGCTTTCACCGTGCGCCAGCAGAACACGCGCAGCGCAGGCTGCGGTTTCGAGCGCGGCGACAAGGTCGGCATCATGATCGGCAACGATGCCGCGCAAGTGCTGAGGGACTGATGGCGACCGCGGAAGAAGTCGCCAAGGCAGCGGAACGGCGCGATGTCCGTGACCGCTGGCTTTTGTCAGCGCCGGCGCTGCTGGTCATTCTGTTTGCCGCGACCGGCCCGCTGCTGATCGTGCTGGTCTATTCGTTCCTGACCCCTGGCGCCTATGGCGACGTGAAATGGCAATTCTCGGGCAATGCCTGGACGTCGGTATTCCTGGAACGCGATATCTTCGACGACACGCTGTCGCTCGCCGCGGCGCATGTCACCATCTTCTGGCGCTCGATCAAGCTTGCGGTGGTGACGACGCTCGCCACCTTGGCGCTCGGCTTCCCGACCGCCTATTTCATGGCGACGCGCAGCGAAAAGACCAGGGATCTCTGGCTGTTCCTGATCACCATCCCGTTCTGGACCAACCTGTTGATCCGCACCTTCGCCGTGCTGCAGATCATCCGCAACGAAGGCATCGTCAACACGATCCTGCTCAAGCTCGGCATCGTCTCTGCGCCGGTCCAGATCCTCTACACCGACACGGCGATCCTGATCGGCATGGCCTATGTCTACCTGCCGCTGATGGTGCTGCCGATCTATGCCAGCATGGAGAAGCTCGATTTCCGGTTGGTCGAGGCGGGCTATGATCTCTACGCGACACGCTTCAAGGTGCTGCGGAAGATCATCTTTCCGCTGGTCAAACCCGGCGTCATTGCCGGCTCGATCCTGGTCTTCATTCCGGCACTGGGCGCCTATGTGACGCCGAGCGTGCTTGGCGGCGGCAAGAACATGATGCTGTCCAACCTGATCGAATTGCAGTTCGGACAAGGCCGCAACTGGCCGCTGGGCTCGGCGCTGTCGATCACGGTGATGATTATCGTCATGGTGGCGCTGCTTGCCTATGTGCGCAACGCCGGTAAGTCGGGGGTGCGGCATGGCTAGCAACTTCTCCATCAAGCACCAGCCGGGCTTCACCGCGATCGCGGCAACCTGTTTCATCGTGCTCTATCTGCCGATCTTCGTGCTGGTGATCTACGCCTTCAATGCGGCAAGCTCGACCTCGGAATGGGGCGGCTTTTCGCTGAAATGGTTCCAGTCGGCATACCAGAACACGCAGGTCATCGACGCGACGCTGCGTTCGTTCCAGATCGGCGCCATCGCGGCGGTGCTGTCGACCATCTTCGCCACAATGGCCGCCCTCGCCACCACGCGCACGGCATCCTATCCCGGTCTCACCTTCAAATACGCGGCGATCAACCAGCCGCTGATGGTGCCCGAGATCGTCACCGGCGTGGCGCTGCTGATCTTCTTCTCGCGCATCAAGATATTCACCGGCTATTCCGGCATCGGCTACCTGGTCGCTGCGCATACGGCGTTCTGCATTCCGTTTGCCTATCTGCCGATCCGGGCGCGGCTGGAGAATATGGACCTGACGCTGGAACGCGCCGCGGCCGATCTTTACGCGACGCCGTGGAAAACCTTCCGCCGCATCACGCTGCCGCTTTTGTGGCCCGGTATCCTGGCCGGGCTGATGCTGGCCTTCGTCATCTCGCTCGATGACGTGGTCATCACCGAATTCGTCAAATCGGGCGGCCAGGACACGCTGCCCACCTACATGCTCGGCCAGATCCGCCGCGGCATAACACCCGAGATCAACGCGATATCGACCGCCTTCCTGCTGCTTTCGGTCGCGATCGTCACGTTGTTTTTCTTCGTCAGCAGGAAACGAGACTGAACCTGAAATGGGAGTTAAAACCATGAACTGGAAGACAACAGCGACCGCCATGGGGTTGGCGTTGCTCGCAACGACGGGCATCGCCCGCGCCGATGGCGAACTGAACATCTACAATTGGGGGAACTATACCAGCCCCGACGTGATCAAGAAGTTCGAGGCCAAATACAACGTCAAGGTGACCATTACCGACTACGATTCCAACGACACCGCGCTGGCCAAGGTTCGCCAGGGCGGCACCGGTTTCGACATAGCGGTGCCTTCGCAGACCTACGTGCCGATCTGGATCAAGGAAGGTCTCGTCCAGGAGACCGACCCGGGCAAGATGGAGAACTTCAAGAACGTTGCGCCCGAATGGGCCAATCCCGACTTCGACCCGGGCCGCAAATACACTGTTCCGTGGGCGTTGGGCACCGTCGGTGTCGTCGTCAACACCGACGTCTACAAGGGACCGGCCGACAGCTGGGGCATCATCTTCAACACGCCGGACGAGCTCAAGGGCAAGGTCAACGTCGTTCCCGAAATGAATGACGTCATCTTCGCGGCGATCAAATATGTCGGCGGCCAGCAATGCACCGACGACAAGGCGGTGCTGAAGAAGGTGCGCGATACGCTTGTCGCGGCCAAGCCGAACTGGATCGCGATGGAGTACAACACCATCGAAAAGATGGGCGCCGGCGACTTCAAGGCAACCAGCGACTGGAACGGTTCGGCTCTGCGTCAACGCCTGGCCAATCCGGCCATCCACTACAATTATCCGAAGGAAGGCTATGGCCTCTGGAGCGACAACGTCGTCGTTCTCAAGGAAGCCAAGAATGTCGAGAATGCCAAGCTCTTCCAGAACTTCATCATGGACCCGGAAAACGCGGCGGGCCTCTCGGCCTTCCACCGTTACGCCAACGCCATTACCGGCTCGGACAAGTACATGCCGGCGGACATGAAGGACGCGCCGGAAGTCGTCATTCCGGCTGCCGCCAAGCCACAGGGCGAATTCCAGAAAATGTGCGCACCGGAAATCCAGGACATCTACACCAAGATCTGGACCGAACTGCAGAAGTAGTCACAGCACAAGGGACCCGGCGGCACATGCCGCCGGGTCTTTTCTTTTCCGGGAATGGCCTTCATGGACTCCTATCGCAACAGCGATCCGCGGCCGCCGATCATGCAGGGTTCGCCGCCCGCCATGGTGCCGCCAAAGCTGGACTGGGACAGGCCGCCCTGGAATCGCTGGGCTTTCCAGCACATCAGGGAAATTCTGCCGACCGCCGAAGTCTGGCGCGGCACTGGTCACCGCCACCGTCTCGAACGCGCCGAGGTCGATCTCGACGGGCTGGCGGTCGAGGACAGCGAGGGCAGGCCTTCGACGCTCGCTGGTCTGCTCGACGAGACCTATACGGACGGCTTCCTGGTGCTCAAGCACGGCAGGATAGCCTATGAGCGCTATTTCAACGGCATGGACGAGCGCACGCTGCATCTGTCGCAGTCGATGGCCAAGTCGGTCACCGGCTCGGTGTTCGGCATACTGGCCGGGCGCGGCCTGATCGATCCGGCCAGGCCAGTCACTGATTATTTGCCGGAGCTTGGCGCCACCGGCTGGGCCGGGGCCAGCGTCCAGCATGTGCTTGATATGACCACCGGCGTGCGGTTCTCCGAGGAATATACCGACCGCTATTCCGATATCGGCCAGGTCGATGTCGCCACCGGCTGGAAGCCGGTGCCACCGGGCAGCGATCCGGATTTCCGGTGGCCCTCGCACATGTTCGAGCTGATCCTGGGCTTGAAGGAGACGGTGCGGCCGCACGGTGCCCAGTTCGAATACCGCTCGATCGAGACGGACGTGCTCGCCTTCATCATGGAACGGGTGACCGGCAAACGGCTGGCGCAGCTGGTTTCCGAGGAACTCTGGCAAAAGCTCGGCGCGGACGAAAGCGCCTGCTTCACCGTCGACAGCGCCGGCTATGCGGTGGCCGACGGCGGTTTCAACGCGACGCTGCGCGACTACGCCCGCTTTGGCCAGCTTATCCTCGACAATGGCGGCGGCATCGTGCCGGCCGACTGGATCGAGGCGACGCGCACTGGCAAGCATGGTCCGGATTTCTCCGCCAGCCTGCCCGATGCTAGCTATCGCAACCAGTTCTGGATCGAGAATTCCAGCTCGCGGGCACTGATGTGCCGTGGCGTGTTCGGACAGTTGATCCACATCGACTGGGACACAGGAATGGTGGTGGTGAAGCTGTCGACCTACCCGGATTTCAGCAACATGGCCTACTCCGTGGCAACGCTGAAAGCCGTGCACGCCATAGCCGTGGCGCTTCGCTGAGCTTCAAGAACAATGGACTGGAAGGAAACGCCATGAACGGCAAGACCGCGTTCGAGACCCGATACGGATTCCGCCGCAACGAGGTGCTGCTCGCCAACTGGCGCGAAAATCCGTTCAACCGGTGGTCGTTCCAGAACCTCGGCGAACTGGTGCCGACCGCGCGCGTGGCAGCAGCGCCGGGCGTCGTCGAAACTCCTGCGCGGGACTTGGGCGGCTTGCTCGGCGAAAAGGTCACGGTCGCGAGCGCACCGGAGACTGTGGCTGAATTCCTCCTGCGCTCAAGCACGGATGCACTGACGGTGATGAAGGGCGGCAAGATCATCGGCGACTGGTTCGCGCCGCATATGGAGTTCGGCGCGCGCCACATCATCTTTTCGATCAGCAAGTCGGTGACCGCGATCATCGCCGGCATACTGGAAGGCGAGGGGGTGTTCGACCCTGAAGCGCCGGTGACGCAATACATCCCGGAAGCTGTCGGGTCAGCCTATGGCGATGCGAGCGCACGGCATGTGCTCGACATGAGCGTCAGCCTCGATTTCGAGGAGGCCTATCTCGATCCGGAAAGCGCCTTCGCCCGCTATCGCCGCGCGACGCTGTGGAATCCCGGCGGCGGCACCGAAAGCCTGCGCGAATTCATCCTGACCCTGCAGCGGCTTGCCGAGCCGCATGGCCAGACCTTCCGCTATCGCTCGCCCAATTCCGACCTGCTCGGCCTGCTGCTGGAGCGGGCGTCGGGCCAGCGCTTCCCTGATCTGATGCGTGAGAAGCTTTGGTTGCCGCTTGGTGCAACCAGCGAAGCCTCGATCGGCGTCGATATGGAAGGCACCGCACGCACCGCCGGCGGCATTTCGGTGACGCCGCGTGACCTGGCGCGCATCGGCGAGATGATGCGGCAGGGCGGCACGGCCAATGGCCGCCGCATCGTGCCCGAGACCTGGGTGCGCGACACCACCAGCACCGGTGGCAGCTCGGAAGCCTGGCAGCGCGGTGCCATGCTGCCGCTGTTCCCGAAAGGCCGTTACCGCAACAAATGGTATCAGACCGGCTTCGAAAATGGCGCCTATTGCGGCATCGGCATCCACGGCCAGTGGCTCTACGTCGATCCCAGGTCCGAAGTGGTGATCGCCAAGATGTCGTCGCAGCCGGAGCCGGTCGACGATCCGCTGGATATCGAGATCGTCGCGTTTTTCGAGGCGCTGAGCCGGATGGTCTGAGTCTTCCAGGTCACTATTTCTGCGCGCGCTTTCCTGTGGACCCGACGGCCTGATCGAGGCGCGGTGGTTGGCGGACCTGATGTCTGCGCCTATGGTCGCTGCTCTTTTCGAAAAGAGCAGGAATGACATGGCATCCGACATCCAGCGCATCGCAGCCATCATCGCGGCCGAAATCAAGGCGCGGCCCGAACAGGCAGCCGCGGCGATCGGACTGCTGGATGAAGGTGCGACCGTGCCGTTCGTGGCGCGCTACCGCAAGGAAGTGACCGGCGGGCTGGACGACACGCAATTGCGCGACCTTGCCGAACGGCTCGCCTATCTGCGCGAGCTCGACGCCCGCCGCGACACCATCCTGGGCTCGATCCGCGAGCAGGGCAAGCTGACGCCAGACCTCGAAGCGAAGATCGCGGCGGTGGCCACCAAGGCGGAGCTCGAAGACATCTACCTGCCCTACAAGCCGAAGCGCCGCACCAAGGCCGAGATCGCCAGGGAGCGCGGCTTGGGGCCGTTGGCCGAAGCGATTCTCAACGACCGCTCGCTGGTGCCCGCGGAAGTCGCGCTCGCCTATGTCACCGAAGAGGTAGCCGACGCCAAGGCGGCGCTCGAGGGCGCGCGCGACATCCTGTCGGAACAGTTCGCCGAAAATGCCGATCTGGTCGGCAAGCTGCGCAGCTACATGAAGGAGCGCGCCTTCCTGCGCGCCAGGGTGGTCGACGGCAAGCAGGAGGCCGGCGCGAAATTCTCGGACTATTTCGACCACGTCGAGCGCTGGTCCACCGCGCCAAGCCATCGCGCGCTGGCCATGCTGCGCGGCCGCAACGAGGAAGTGCTGTCGCTCGACATCGAGGTCGACGCGGATGACACCTCGCCGGTGAAGCCGGTCGAGCGGATGATCGCCAATGCCTATGCCATCGGCGGCAGCCTGCCGGGTGACCGCTGGCTGATGGAGGTCGCCGGCTGGACCTGGCGGATAAAACTGTCGCTGCACCTGACGCTCGACCTGATGCGCGACCTGCGCGAGCGGGCCGAGGAGGAGGCGATCCATGTCTTTGCCCGCAACCTCAAGGATTTGCTGCTGGCCGCACCCGCCGGTTCGCGTCCGACGATGGGGCTCGATCCCGGCATCCGCACCGGCGTCAAGGTTGCGGTGGTCGACGGCACCGGCAAGCTGGTGGCGACGACGACGGTCTATCCGTTCCCGCCGAGGAATGATGTGCGTGGCACGCAGGCCGAGCTTGCCGCGCTGGTCCGCCAGCATAAGGTCGAGCTGATCTCGATCGGCAACGGCACCGGCAGCCGCGAGACGGAGAAGCTGGTGGCGGACATGCTGTCGGACATGCCCGCGGGGGCAGGTCCGAAGCCGCTCAAGGTGATCGTCAGCGAGGCGGGTGCCTCGGTCTATTCGGCCTCGGCTGCGGCGGCGGCCGAATTTCCCGGTCTCGACGTCTCGCTGCGCGGCGCGGTGTCGATCGCGCGGCGCCTGCAGGATCCGCTGGCCGAACTGGTCAAGATCGAGCCGAAGTCGATCGGTGTCGGCCAGTATCAGCACGATGTCGACCAGTACCGGCTTGGACGTTCGCTGGAAGCGGTCGTGGAGGATGCGGTCAATGCGGTCGGCGTCGATCTCAACACGGCTTCAGCGCCGCTGCTGGCGCGGGTGTCCGGCCTTGGCGCGTCGCTCGCCGAAGCCATCGTCGCGCATCGCGATGCGACCGGGCCGTTCGCCAGCCGCAAGGACCTGCTGAAGGTGGCACGGCTTGGGCCGCGCGCGTTCGAACAGTCCGCCGGCTTCCTGCGCATTGCCAATGGCAGGGAGCCGCTCGATGCCTCGTCGGTGCATCCGGAAGCCTATGGCGTGGCCAAGAAGATTGTTGCCGCCTGCGGCCGCGATGTCCGTTCGCTGATGGGCGATAGCGCGGCGCTCAAGGCGCTCGACCCACGCGTATTTGTCGACGAGCGTTTTGGCCTGCCGACGGTGCGCGATATTCTCGCCGAGTTGGAAAAGCCCGGCCGCGACCCGCGCCCCGGCTTCAAGACGGCGACCTTCGCCGATGGTGTCGACGACATCAAGGATTTGAAGCCCGGCATGCTGCTGGAAGGTACAGTCACCAACGTCGCGGCGTTTGGCGCGTTCGTCGACATCGGCGTGCACCAGGACGGGCTGGTGCATGTCTCGCAACTCGCCGACCGTTTCATCAAGGACGCGCATGAGGTGGTCAAGGCCGGCGACGTGGTCAAGGTGCGAGTCGTCGACGTCGACATCAAGCGCAAGCGCATCGCGCTCTCCATGCGCAAGGATGGCGGCGAGGGCGGCGCATCGAAGGGCGGGCCGCGCGACAATGGCGGCGGCAGGCCGGCGCCACGCTCGCCGGCGCCGCAGCGCCAGCCGGAACGGCCAGCACAGCAAGGAGCGTTCGGCGCGGCGCTGGCGGACGCGCTGAAGCGGAAATAGCTACCAGGCCAGAACAGCCGGCTCCTTCTCGAGTTGGCCCAGCAGCCAGTCTCGAAAACTGGCAACCGGTGGATGGCCGCGCTTGTCGTGGGGAACGACGAGGTAATAGGCGCTGCGGCTTTGCATCGGCTGGCCTGGCGCTGGCACAAGCTGGCCGCGCTGCAATTCGCTCGCGATGAGGATCTGCGGCAATAGCGCCACGCCGAGCCCCGCCATGCAGGCCTGGGCGGCGGTGGCGAACTGCTCGAACTGCATGCCGGGTCCAGTCGGTGCGTTCAGCCCCTGATGTTCGAACCATTCCGTCCACGCGCCAGGGCGGGTCGTCATGTGCAGCAATGGCAAACGACCGATGTCGGCCGGCGTGGCGATGGCGCGGCCGGCGAGGAAGTCGGGCGACGCCACCGGCGCCACCGTTTCGCGCACCAGCAGCGTCGAGTCGGCTTCCGGCCAGTCCGGCAAGCCGTAGTGGATGGCCGCATCCAGCCTCTCCCTGGCGAAGTCGAAGCGGCCGACGCGGGTGACGAAGTTGATGGTGATGTCGGGATTGCTTTCGACGAAATCGGGGATCATCGGCATCAGCCAACGCGTGCCGAAGGTCGGCAAAATGGCCAGGTTCAGGATGCCGCTATGTCGATTGCTCATCAATCCCAGCGCTGCATCGCGCAGTTGGCCAAGCGCCGAGCGTACCGCCTCGGCGTAGATTTCGCCCGCCGTCGACAGGCGCACGTTGCGGCTGTCGCGTTCGAACAGCCGGCGGCCGAACTGATCTTCCAGAAGCCTGATCTGTCGACTGACTGCGCCTTGGGTCAGGTCAAGCTCCTGCGCGGCTGCCGTGAAGGAGCCGAGCCGGGCTACCGCCTCGAAGGCTGCAAGGGCACTGATATTGGGCAAAAGGCGGCGCTGGACGCTCATGATCCATTCCTAACGCTCATTGATCCGTGAAGCAATTTCGTTTGATTTTTTGAGATCAGGGGCCGATAAGCCGGGCTTCACCCTTCTGAGGATCAAGCCATGACCGCCGACAAGAATGCATTCGTCTGGGAAGACCCGTTCCTGATCGAGGACCAGCTTTCGGAAGACGAACGCATGGTGCGCGACGGCGCGGCGGCCTTTGCCGCCGACAAGCTCGCGCCGCGCATCGAGGAAGCCTATCTCAACGAGACTTTCGACACGGCGATCTTCCGCGAGATGGGCGATGCCGGCCTGCTAGGCATCAATATCCCGGAGGAGTTCGGTGGCCTTGGCGCCAACTATGTCACCTACGGGCTGGTGGCGCGGGAGGTCGAACGTGTCGATTCCGGCTATCGCTCGATGATGTCGGTGCAGTCGTCGCTGGTGATGTATCCGATCTACGCCTATGGCTCGGATGAACAGCGCAAGAAGTACCTGCCGAAGCTCGCCAGTGGCGAATGGATCGGCTGCTTCGGGCTGACCGAGCCGGATGCCGGCTCCGACCCCGGCGGCATGAAGACCCGCGCGGAAAAGACCGCCAGCGGCCACAAGCTGACCGGCTCCAAGATGTGGATTTCCAACGCGCCGGTCGCCGACGTGTTCGTCGTCTGGGCGAAGGTGAAGGGCGAGAACGGCAAGGATGAGATCCGCGGTTTCGTGCTGGAAAAGGGCATGAAGGGTCTGTCGGCGCCGAAGATCGGCGGCAAGTTGTCGCTGCGGGCCTCGATCACCGGTGAAGTGGTGATGGAAGGCGTAGAGGTCGGCGAGGATGCACTGCTGCCCAACGCCAAGGGCCTTGGCGGACCGTTCGGTTGCCTCAACCGGGCCCGCTTCGGCATCTCCTGGGGCTCGATGGGCGCGGCGGAAGATTGCTGGCATCGCGCTCGCCAGTATGGCCTCGACCGCAAGCAGTTCGGCAAGCCGCTGGCCGGCACGCAGCTCTACCAGAAGAAGCTCGCCGATATGCAAACCGAAATCGCGCTTGGGCTGCAGGCATCCTTGCGCGTCGGGCGCCTGCTCGACGAGGGCAAGATGGCTCCGGAGATGATCTCGATCGTCAAGCGCAACAATTGCGGCAAGGCACTCGATATCGCTCGCCAGGCCCGCGACATGCATGGCGGCAACGGCATCCAGATCGGCTACCACGTCATGCGCCATGCGCAGAACCTGGAAACGGTCAACACCTATGAAGGCACGCATGACGTGCATGCACTGATCCTGGGAAGGGCGCAGACGGGGATACAGGCGTTCTTCTGAGCGACCTTAAGCCGGCAATCGGTTCTTTAATTTAGGTGCACCGCAACATCCGCTTGGAGAATGGCGGCCAGATGTGTCAGGGTTCGGCCAGTTAAACGCCGATCCGGGGTCCCATGGCAATTCTGGCAGCCGTCTACCACCTGACCCACTATAAATACGACCGGCCGGTGGTTCTCGGCCCCCAGGTGATCAGGCTACAGCCTGCACCGCATTCCCGGACCAAGGTGTTGAGCCATTCGCTCAAGGTCGAGCCGGCGAACCACTTCGTCAATCTGCAGCAGGACCCCTACGGCAACTTCCTCGCCCGTTTCGTCTTCCCCGAGCCGGTGACGGAGCTGAAGATCGAGGTCGACCTCGTCGCCGACATGACCGTCTACAATCCGTTCGACTTCTTCGTCGAGCCGTCGGCCGAGGCGTTCCCGTTCGACTATCCCGAGGAAATCAGGGATGATCTTGCCATCTACCGGACACCGGAACCGGCGGGACCGCTTCTCTCGGCTTTCCTGGAAACCGTCGACCGCAGCGCGCCCAATACGGTCAATTTCCTCGTCGACCTCAATGCCCGGCTGCAGCGCGAGATCGCTTATATCGTGCGCATGGAGACCGGCGTCTTCTCGCCGGAGGAAACGCTGGCGGCGGCCAAGGGCTCCTGCCGCGATTCGAGCTGGCTCTTGGTGCAGATCCTGCGCAATCTCGGCATCGCCGCGCGCTTCGTCTCGGGCTATCTGATTCAGTTGAAGCCCGATCTGGTTTCGCTTGACGGCCCTGCGGGAACTGCCGTCGACTTCACCGACCTGCATGCCTGGTGCGAGGTCTATCTTCCCGGCGCCGGCTGGATCGGCTTCGACCCGACCTCTGGCCTGCTCACTGGCGAGAGCCATGTTCCGTTGGCAGCTACGCCGCATTTCCGCAATGCGGCCCCGATTTCAGGGATGGCGAGCTTCGCCAATGTCGAGTTCGGCTTCGACATGCGGGTCGACCGCATTGCCGAGCATCCGCGCATCACCAAGCCGTTCTCGGATGAAAGCTGGCAGGCACTCGATGCGCTCGGCAACAGGGTAGATGCCGCGCTCGAGGCCGGCGATGTGCGGCTGACCATGGGAGGCGAGCCGACCTTCGTCTCGATCGACGATTTCGAATCCGCCGAATGGAACACGGCCGCCGTCGGACCGACCAAGCGCGAAAAGGCCGATGCGCTGATCAGAAAACTGCGGGAACGCTTCGCGCCGGGTGGTTTCCTCCATTACGGCCAGGGCAAATGGTATCCCGGCGAAAGCCTGCCGCGCTGGACGTTCTCGCTCTACTGGCGCGCTGACGGCCAGCCGGTGTGGAGCGACCCGTCGCTCATCGCGCGGGAGAAAAGCTCGGCCGATATCGGACCGAGACAGGCCGAAAGCCTGCTGACGGCGATCGCCGGCGAGCTCGGCATCGACACGTCCATGGTCAGCGCAGCCTATGAGGACCCAGCCGAATGGCTGCTCAAGGAAGGCAAGCTGCCCGACAATGTCGACCCGTCCAATTCGAAGCTCGAAGACCCGGAGGAACGCAGCCGCATGGTGCGTGTCTTCGAACGCGGACTGACCAAGCCGTCCGGCTATGTGCTGCCGGTGCAGCGCTGGAACAGCCAGGCGTCCGATCCGCGCTGGCGCTCGGAAAAATGGAAGACGCGGCGCGGCCGGTTGTTCCTGGTGCCAGGCGATTCCCCGGTCGGCTATCGTCTGCCTTTGGGCACGCTGCCCTACGTGCCGCCGGCGCAATTCCCCTACATCGTGCCTGTCGATCCGTCGCTGCCGCGTGATCCGCTGCCCACGCGGGAAGCGATCTTGCCTGCGGCCGCTCCGGCCGAACTGGAAGGTGCCGACGAAATGGCCCGCCGCCAGCAGACGGCTTCTTTCACGGCGGCGACCGGCCAGCAGGAGCGGGTCGAGCAGGAGATCACCGAGATCGGCGGCGCGGTGCGCACCGCCCTTTCGGTCGAACCGCGTGACGGCCGGCTTTGTGTGTTCATGCCGCCGGTCGAGGCGCTGGAAGACTATCTCGAACTCGTCGCGGCTGCCGAGAACGCGGCAAAGGCGATTGGCCTTCCCGTGCATATAGAGGGCTATGGCCCGCCGCATGATCCGCGCCTCAATGTCATCCGCGTGGCACCCGATCCTGGCGTCATCGAGGTCAATATCCATCCCGCCTCGAACTGGCCGGATTGCGTGGCGACGACGACGGCGATCTATGACGAAGCGCGGCAGACACGGCTTGGCGCCGACAAGTTCATGATCGACGGCCGCCACACCGGCACCGGCGGCGGCAACCATGTCGTGGTCGGTGGCGCCACGCCCAATGACAGCCCGTTCCTGCGCCGGCCCGATCTTTTGAAAAGCTTGGTGCTGCAATGGCAGCGGCGCCCCTCGCTCTCCTATCTGTTCTCTGGTCTGTTCATCGGCCCGACCAGCCAGGCGCCGCGCTTCGACGAGGCGCGCCACGACTCGCTCTACGAGCTCGAGATCGCGATGGCGCAGGTGCCGCATCCCGACCAGGGCAATCCACCCCTGCCATGGCTGGTTGACCGCCTGTTCCGCAATCTGTTGACCGATGTCACCGGCAATACGCACCGCTCGGAAATCTGCATCGACAAGCTGTTTTCCCCGGATGGGCCAACTGGCCGGCTTGGCCTTGTCGAATTCCGTGGATTCGAGATGCCACCCAATGCGCGCATGTCGCTGGCGCAGCAATTGCTGGTGCGTGCCATCATCGCACGCGCGTGGAAGAATCCGCTCGACGGCCGTTTCGTGCGCTGGGGCACCTCATTGCATGACCGATTCATGCTGCCGCACTACGTCTGGGCGGACTTTCTTGACGTGCTCGACGACCTCAAGCTCAACGGTTTCGAGTTTCGGCCCGAATGGTTCGACGCCCAGCTCGAGTTCCGTTTTCCCTTCTGCGGCGAGGTTCAGCACGCCGGTGTCAAGCTGGAGCTCAGGCAGGCGCTGGAGCCGTGGCATGTGATGGGCGAGCAGGGCGCGATCGGAGGCACGGTGCGCTTCGTCGATTCCTCGGTCGAGCGACTGCAGGTCAAGACCGAAGGCCTCAATCCGGAGCGCCACGCGATCGTTTGCAACGGCCGCATCGTGCCGATGAAGGTCACCGACAACCGGGAGGTCGCGGTGGCGGGCGTGCGCTTCAAGGCCTGGCAGCCGGCCTCGGGGCTGCATCCCGCGTTGCCGGTCAACACGCCGCTGGTGTTCGATATCTATGACCGCTGGTCCGGCAGGGCGGTCGGCGGCTGCGTCTATCATGTCGCGCATCCCGGCGGGCGCAGCTACGATACTTTTCCGGTCAACGGCAACGAGGCGGAGGCACGGCGGCTCGCCCGCTTCGAACCGCGCGGCCATACGCCGTCCGGCTATGTGTTGCACGAAGAACAGCCGGCGGAAGATTTCCCGATGACCCTTGACCTCAGGCGTCCACCAAGACTGTGATCTGATATGGCAAAGGGGAATCACAAGAGGGTGCGCGGCAAGCCGCAGGCCCGTAGCCTGCTGGAGCACTACCAGCCGATCGACGGCGTCGTCGACGAGATGGTCGACACGTCGGGCAATCCCCGCCCGGTCTGGAAGCATTTTGTCGAAGCGCTGGACGAACTCGGGGCCGAAAAGCTCGGCCAGCGCTTCGCCCGCGCCGACCAGTATCTGCGCGATGCCGGCGTCTACTACCGCGTCTATGACAAGGCGGGCGCCAACGAGCGCGAATGGCCGCTGGCGCATATTCCCGTGCTCATCGAGGACAGCGAGTGGCAGGCGATCAGTGCCGGCCTGGTGCAGCGCGCCGACCTGTTCGAGGAAATTGTCGCCGATATCCATGGGCAGAACCGGCTGGTCGAAAAAGGCATCCTGCCGGCAGGGCTGATCGCGGCGAGCCCGGAATATTTGCGACCGGTGGTTGGCACCAGACCGGCCGGCGGGCATTTCCTGCATTTCTGCGCCTTCGAGCTCGGCCGCGGCCCGGACGGCCGCTGGTGGGTGCTGGGCGACCGCACCCAGGCGCCTTCGGGCGCTGGCTTCGCGCTGGAGAACCGGGTCGCCACCACGCGCGCTTTGTCCGACATCTATGGCGAGATGCATGTGCACAGGCTCGCCGGCTTCTTCCGTCGCTTCCGCGATGCGCTGATCGGCATGGCAAAGGAGAGCGACGGCCGCGTCGCCATCCTGACGCCGGGACCGCTCAACGAAACCTACTATGAACATGCCTATATCGCCCGCTATCTCGGCATCATGCTGCTCGAAGGCGAGGATCTGACCGTTTCCGGCGGTAGGCTGATGGTGCGCACCGTGTCGGGGCTGATGCCGATCAGCGTGCTGTGGCGGCGGCTCGACGCCGCCTTCGCCGATCCACTCGAACTGCGCCCGGACTCGCAGATCGGCACGCCGGGGCTGGTCGAAGCGATCCGGCAAGGCACGGTGTCCGCCGTCAATGCGCTTGGCTCGGGCCTGATGGAGACGCGTGCGCTGCTTGCCTTCCTGCCCAAGATCGCGCGCGAATTGTGGGGCGAAGAGCTGCTTTTGCCCAGTGTGGCGACATGGTGGTGCGGGCAGGCGACGGAGCGCGCTCATGTGCTCGCCAATATCGACCGCATGGTGATCGGCCCAGCGCTGTCGACAAGACTTGCCTTCGAAGATGACGGACAGACAAAGCTCGGCTCGGCGCTGTCTGCAGGGGAACGGGCGGAGCTGGTGGCGCGCATCGAACGCGATGGCGAGGCCTTCGTCGGCCAGGAAGCGGTGACGCTTTCGACGACACCTGTCTATGTCGGCGGCTGGCTGGAGCCCCGGCCGGCGAGCCTGCGCGTCTATCTAGCGCGCACGCCCGAGGGATGGACGGTGATGCCGGGCGGTTTCGCCCGCGTCGGCATCTCGCTCGACCCGACGGCGATCGCCATGCAGCGCGGCGGCCAGGCGGCTGATGTCTGGGTGGTCAGCGACAGACCGGTCGAGCGCGAGACGCTGCTGCCGCAGGAGGGCGACAGTTTCAGCCGTACTCGGCCTGGCAGCCTGCCAAGCCGCGCGGCGGAAAACCTGACCTGGCTCGGCCGCTATATCGAACGCTCGGAAGACACCGTGCGCATCCTGCGCGCCTATCATGTGCGGCTCGCCGAAACATCCGATCCCGCCATGCCTCTGCTGGCCGATGTCAGGGACTACCTCGAACCGTTTGGCATCGATGTCGAAACGGCGATCCCATTAGGATTGATCGGCACGCTCGATAGCGCCGTCTACAGCGCGGGCCAGATCCGCGATCGTTTCTCGCCGGATGGCTGGCTGGCGCTCAAGGATTTGTCGAAGACGATCCATCAGTTCGCCACCACCGTGGCGCCCGGCGACGACGCGACGCGGGCCATGACCGTCATCCTGCGCAAGCTTGCCGGATTCTCAGGTCTTTTGCATGAGAACATGTACCGTTTCGCCGGCTGGCGCTTCCTCGAGATCGGCCGGCGGCTCGAGCGCGGCATCCAGATCGCCGGCACGCTGGCCCGACTGACCGGCAGCAAGGCGCCGGATGGCGCACTGGACATGATGCTGGAGATCGGCGACAGCGTCATGACCCATCGCCGGCAATATCCGGTGCAGGCCGGCCGGCGCACGGTGATCGATCTTCTGGCGCTTGATCCGCTCAATCCACGCTCCATCCTGTTCCAACTGGAAAGGCTGAAGGCCGAGATAGGGCTGTTGCCAGCGACAGGCGGCGAGGGGCACATGTCGGCGGCGGCCAAGGAGATCCTGCAGCTCAACACGGCCATCGCCATCAAGGAGCCGGCTGATATGACGACGAAGGCGCTGAACGAACTCGCCAGCGAAATCGGCGGCCTCTACAACAGCCTCGCCAGAGCCTATTTCGGCTAGAAAGCAATGGCCATGCTGTACGATATCCGGCTTCTGCTCCATTACGACTACGCCGCCGCTGCCGGCGGCGGCCGGCATCAGGTGCGGGTGCTGCCGCCGACCATTGGCGGCGTGCAGCGCGTCATCGCCGCTTCGCTGTCCTTCGAGCCGGCGCCCAATGAACGATCCGACTTCACCGATTTTTTCGGCAACAACGTCACCTCGATCGCGTTTCGCGACGCGCATGAAGCGCTCGACATAAGGATGAGCGCGCGCGTGTCGGTGTCGCGGCCCGAGCCCGGGCTCGACGTGTCGCCCAATATCGGCCGGCTCAGGCAGGAACTGGCGGCCGTTCGGTCACTGGCGCCCGCTTCGCCGCATCACTTCCTGGTGGCAAGCGGGCACGCCGGAATGGATGCGGCGATCACCGCCTATGCGCAAGACAGCATCGGTGGCTCGACCGCCGGCACGGCGATGAGCCTCTGCAAGCGCATCCACCATGATTTCACCTATGACGGCGAAGCGACCACGGTGCGGACCCTGGCCAGCGATGCCTTCCGGCTGAAGCGGGGGGTCTGCCAGGATTTCTCCCACATCATGATCGCCGGGCTGCGCGGTCTCGGCATTCCGGCCGGCTATGTCAGCGGCTTTCTGCGCACCATTCCGCCCAAGGGCAAGCCCCGGCTGGAAGGTGCTGACGCCATGCATGCCTGGGTCAAGGTCTGGTGCGGGCGTGATGCCGGCTGGCAGGAGTTCGACCCGACCAACGGCATGCGGGCTTCCAACGACCATATCACTGTCGGCTACGGGCGCGACTATTCGGATGTGGCGCCGATCGTCGGCGTGCTGAAGACCACTGGCGGGCAGGTTGGCGAGCAGGCTGTCGACGTCATTCCGGTCGCATTCGAAAAAGCCTGAGGGCAGGCTCACCTACGCGCAAAAGGCCTCATCACGCAATTCTGAGTAGATAACGTGGCTTCTCAAACATCGATGTGGCCGTTAATCTGCTTTCGTCTTGAGGGGACAATAGTTTGCGCTGCAACGCAGGGTACGGGGTTTTGTAATTGAAAGCGGTCAGCGTCCTCATTCCTGCTCACAACGCAGCGGCTAGCATCGCGACGACACTGAGGTCACTCGCCGGTGAGGCCGAGGTCATCGGCGAGGTCCTGGTGGTCGACGACGCATCAACGGACGACATGGCTGATGTGGCACGCCAGGCGGCGGCCCAACTGTCGCTGCCGCTACGTGTACTGCCGGCCGCCTGCCGCGATGCCGGTGGTGCCCGCAACGTGGCCCTGGCTCAGGCGATCCATCCGTGGGTGTACCTGATCGACGCCGACGATCTGCATCTTCCGGGTGGGTTGCGCGCGTTGCTGCGGCAAGCAGACAAGCAGCCGAAAGCCGACTTGATCGTTGGCGCCTACCGAAGACGCGTCAACGGCCAGGATCGGCAGATCAAGGTGCCGAGCGGCTACCAGGCGGCGTGCCTGGCAAACGCTTCGGCCTATGTGAAGGGCGATATACGCTCGGTCGCGGTGGGTAGCGTGCTGGCATCCCGGCGCCTTATCGGCGAGACCCGGTTTCCGGTGGGCCTCGCCTATGACGAGGACACGCTGTTCTGGGCGCGGCTGATGAGCAAGGCATCGCTGGCCATGATTCCGCAACCCGTCATGGTCTATGAGGTTTCGCCGGCCCGTTCCGACGACCGCTTTGCGATCAACCCAGCGCGGCGCTTCCTGCAATGGCGCCGGGAATTGCACACACTCACCGATTGCAGCATCCCGATCTCGGCGCTCAAGACCCGGGAGGGCCTTGTCGCCCTCAAGATTGCCCGCGTCCACTATGCGCGTGGCGACCTGGACAACGCAGCGCGCTTCCTGGCGGTGGCGGCGGCCGCACCAAAGCGGCGGTCGGAGGCTTGGCGCTGCCTGCGCTACAGGCTCAAGCTCGCGATACGGCGCCGGCTAGCGGCTCCAGAGATGGCACTGCAAGGCGCGCTCTAGGCACTTTCCCATCATCGGCCGACAGCATCGCCGCAGCTTTCGAGCGGCAGTGGAACCAGCGGTCAAACGGCAGCTTATCTACGGATACTTCCGTGGAGCCTTCATGCTGCAAAAATCCGTATTGTCGCACGGCCGTTCAACCGACTGCGGGGCTGTGCCTAGGAACGGCGCGCCAAGTGCGGCCGATCACGCCGCGCTGACCTATGTCAGCGATGCCGAGCCCGGTATCCGCCGGCTGAGGGCAGGCATGGGATTTGCTTACAAGGGACCGGACGGGAAGGCCGTCTCGGATACCGCCAGGGCGCGCATCGCGGCGATCGTCATTCCGCCTGCCTGGACCGATGTCTGGATTTCGCCCGACCCGAATGGACATATCCAGGCGACCGGGAGGGATCAGCGGGGGCGCAAGCAGTATCGCTATCATCCACAATGGGCCGAGGAGCGCGACGGCGCCAAATATTCGAGCCTCGTCGCTTTCGCCGAAAGCCTGCCGGACCTTCGGCGCAGGATCGACAGCGACCTGCGCCGCCACGGCCTGCCGCTCGAACGCGTCGTCGCTGCGGTGGTCTGGCTGCTCGACAACACGATGATCCGCGTCGGCAATACCGCCTATGCACGCGACAACAAGAGCTTCGGCCTGACGACGTTGCGCGATCGCCATGTCGACATCAAGGGATCGAGCCTGCGCTTCGCGTTCAAGGGCAAGTCCGGCAAGGAATGGAAACTGAAGCTGGTCGACCGCCGCATCGCCGGGATCGTTCGGGGCGCGCAGGACCTGCCGGGCCAGAAACTGTTCCAGTATCTCGACGACGACGGCAACAGACGCCCGGTCCGCTCCGACGACGTCAACCGCTACATCCGGGACGCCGTCGGCGACGGGTTCAGTTCGAAGCATTTCCGTACATGGGGCGGCACCATCCACGCCGCGTCGTTGTTTGCGCAAACGGAACTGCCTGAAAGCCAGACACAGCAAAAGCGGGTGATGAACAACGTCATCGACAAGGTGGCCGAACGGCTGGGCAACACGCGCGCGGTTTGCCGCAAATGCTATATCCATCCGCAGGTCTTCGAGGCCTGGTCGCAGGGGCGGTTGCTTGCCGAAATGGTGGAGGCCAACAAACGCAAGCGGTCCGTCGAAGGCCTCGATGACGAGGAAACGCTGGTGCTGCGGTGGCTGAAGACGCACGAAAGCCGACCCGCATCAATCGGGCGGTAGGCAAATCCGTGGGGCACTGATTTTTTTATCGACGTCGTGTCGGGAAGGGCCCTACTGTTTCGTCCTTTGATACAGAAAAGGACCACCGATGCTCTACGCTATCCTCTGCTATGCCTCCGAAGATGTCGTCAGCTCCTGGAGCAAGGCGCAGGACGACGAAGTCATGGCCAATCTCCTCAACGTTCAGGAAAAATATGCCCAAGCCGGCCGGCTCGGCCCGGTGGCGCGGCTTTTGCCGACGACAGCGGCGACGACGCTGCGGAAGGTCAAGGGCGAATCGGTGGTCATCGACGGGCCGTTCGCCGAGACCAAGGAGCAGTTCCTCGGCTTCTACACGCTCGAATGCGCCGATCTCGACGAGGCCGTCGAATTCGCCCGCGAGCTCTCCGAGGTCAATCCGAGTGGCGGCTCATATGAGATCAGGCCGGTATCCATTTTCAATCCTGCCAGGGTTCCCGCATGACCGAACTCGCCTGGATCAGCGCCGCCATCAGCGCCGCCCGTCCGCAGGCGATGGGCGCGCTGCTGCGCTATTTCCGCGATCTCGATACCGCGGAGGAAGCTTTCCAGGATGCATGTCTCAGGGCGCTGAAGAACTGGCCGCAGAATGGGCCGCCGCGCGATCCGGCGGCCTGGCTGATCTTTGTCGGCCGCAACAGCGGAATCGACGCGGTGCGCAAGCGCGCCAAGCAGGCGCCGATGCCGGAGGAAGACCAGATCTCAGATCTGGAAGACGCCGAGAGCGATATCGCCGAGCGGCTCGACGGCGCGCATTACCGCGACGACATATTGCGGCTGCTGTTCATCTGCTGTCATCCTGATTTGCCCGCAACGCAGCAGATCGCGGTCGCGCTGCGCATCGTCTCCGGCCTCACCGTCAAGCAGATCGCGCGTGCCTTCCTGGTCGGCGAGAGCGCCATGGAACAGCGCATCACCCGCGCCAAGGCGCGCATCGCCGATGCCGGCGTGCCGTTCGAGACCCCGGGCGCGGTCGAGCGCTCCGAACGACTGGCTGCGGTCGCCGCCATGGTCTACCTGATCTTCAACGAGGGGTACTCGACCAACAGCGGCGAGGCGCCGGCCCGCGCGCCGCTGTGCGAAGAAGCGATCCGGCTAGGGCGACTGCTTCTCAGACTGTTCCAGACCGAGCCCGAGATCATGGGGCTGACGGCATTGCTTCTGCTGCAGCACGCGCGCGCACCGGCTCGTTTCGACGGCGATGGCGAGATCGTGCTGCTCGAGGACCAGGATCGGAGCCTGTGGAGCCGCAAGATGATCGACGAAGGGCTGGCGCTGGTCGACAAGGCGCTGCGCCACCGCAAGCCCGGCCCTTACCAGGTGCAGGCGGCGATCGCGGCTCTCCATGCGCGGGCGGGGAAGGCCGAGGACACCGACTGGGTGGAGATCGACCTGCTCTACGGGCTGCTCGAACAGATGCAGCCGTCGCCGGTGGTCACGCTCAACCGCGCGGTCGCGGTCGCCAAGGTGCGCGGACCGGAAGCGGCGCTGGCGATGATCGAGCCGCTCGAGCAGAGACTGTCCGGCTATTTCCATTTCTTCGGCCTCAAGGGCGGGCTGTTGATGCAACTCGACCGGGGCGAGGAGGCACGTATTGCCTTCGACCGCGCCATTGCGCTCGCCAACACGGCGGCGGAAGCAGCCCATATCCGCATGCATATCGACCGTCTGATCAAGGATGGCGCCGTGCGCGCGCCGGCGAAAAAGGCAAACTGAGCGCCCTCTGCACGGTCGGCTCAAGGATCGTCTGGCTCAATCGTGCAGCTTGGGCTTGGACCATGCCGGGGTGGCGATTTTCCCCTGAAACAGGTAATGGCACGCCATGACAGCCCCTTCCAGCCGCGACGGCGCCTGGAAGGCATGGCGCAAGGCGTTGACCCCAGCCATACGAGCGGCGGGATCTGAAAGGAACAAAAATGACGATAGCGAAGGAAACGGCCGAGCTTCTGGCGAAACTGGGCGTGGCCAAGGAGGCGCTTGACGGCGGCGACCTGATCGTGCGCAGCCCGGTGACGGGTGAGCAGATCGCGGCGCTAAAGACGATCTCGCCGGCCGATGCGGCAAAGACCATCGATGCCGCCCACCAGGCATTCCAGTCCTGGCGGCTGGTGCCGGGTCCCAAGCGCGGCGAACTGGTGCGGCTGCTGGGCGAGGAACTGCGTGCGCACAAGGCCGAGCTTGGCCGGCTGGTGTCGATCGAGGTCGGCAAGATCCCCTCCGAAGGGCTCGGCGAAGTGCAGGAGATGATCGACATCTGCGATTTCGCCGTCGGTCTGTCCCGGCAATTGTACGGTCTGACCATTGCTACCGAGCGTCCCGGCCACCGTATGATGGAAACCTGGCATCCGCTGGGCGTCGTCGGTGTCATCTCGGCTTTCAACTTCCCGGTAGCGGTGTGGTCGTGGAACGCGGCGCTTGCGCTGGTCTGCGGCGATGCCGTGGTATGGAAACCTTCCGAGAAGACGCCGCTGACGGCGCTTGCCTGCGAGGCGATCTTCAAGCGTGCCGTCAAGCGCTTCGGCGCCGACGCACCGCAAGGCCTGGCACCGGTGCTGATCGGCGACCGCGCGGTCGGCGAAATCCTGGTCGACCATCCCAAGGTGCCGCTGGTTTCGGCCACCGGCTCGACCCGCATGGGCCGGGATGTCGGTCCGCGCCTGGCCAAGCGTTTTGCACGCGCGGTGCTGGAACTGGGCGGCAACAATGCCGGCATCGTGTGCCCGACGGCCGATCTCGACATGGCGCTGCGCGCCATCGCCTTCGGCGCCATGGGCACCGCCGGCCAGCGCTGCACGACGCTGCGCCGCCTGTTCGTCCATGACAGCGTCTACGACGCCCTGGTGCCGCGGCTGAAGAAGGCCTATCAGAGCGTCTCGGTCGGCAATCCGCTGGAGACCTCGTCGCTGGTCGGACCGCTGATCGACAAGGCCGCGTTCGACGCCATGCAGAAGGCCCTGAGCGAAGCCACCGCCCATGGCGGCAAGGTGACCGGCGGGACGCGGGTCGAGAATGGCCATCCGGATGCCTATTATGTGCATCCGGCGCTGGTCGAAATGCCGAAGCAGGTTGCGCCGGTGACGGAAGAGACCTTCGCGCCGATCCTCTACGTGATGAAGTATTCCGATTTCGACGCCGTGCTCGACGAGCACAATGCGGTCGGCGCCGGCCTGTCGTCGTCGATCTTCACCCGTGACCTCCAGGAATCCGAGCGTTTTCTCGGCGTCGACGGCTCGGATTGCGGCATCGCCAACGTCAACATCGGCACGTCGGGGGCCGAGATCGGCGGCGCTTTTGGCGGTGAAAAGGAAACCGGCGGCGGCCGCGAGAGCGGCTCCGATGCCTGGAAGGCCTATATGCGCCGCGCCACCAATACGGTGAACTATTCCAAGGCGCTGCCACTGGCCCAGGGCGTCTCGTTCGACATCGATTGAGAACGCCACCCGCAGTCAGTGTCGATCAAGCTCGCGAGCATCAATCGACACAGGTGGAGGGTCTACACGCGGCTGTAACGCTGGACAGCTTCTGACGCCTGTCCAGCGTCGGCTTTTCGTAACGTTTTTTCATGCAGGTTCCTCTCCGATCATTGCGCCGCTTATGGAGGCGATTGGAGTGCTACCGGGCATGGCGGGATTCGTGTATCCCCCGCATAGGCGCTCAACGGCGCTGCTCAGCCGTCGCCTTGCGATGGAGGAAAACAGGCCTTGAAGGCGGTGTCGACGACGGCCAGCTTTGCGGCCTGGACGGTCATGTATTCCTCGTAGAACCCGTGCGACACCCACATTACCGAATGGCCGCGCTGACCAAGCCAGCCAATGCTGCCGAGTTCCTCCGCCGTGCGCAGCTTGCGGCTGAGGTGGGTCCGCGACAGCTTGAGCCATTTGGCGAAGTCGCCGATCGAAACCACGCTGGTTGGAATCCGCTCCAGGCCGGCGTGGTCGGGGTCGATGCCCGACATCAGCCAGTCCATGACGATGCCGCCATTGTTGAGCCAGATGAACAGGGAGAAGGTCTGGTTGGGTTCGCGCACCGGCTTCGACGCAAGCAGGCCGTCAGCCACCAGGGGCTGCAGCGTGGCAAGCATCTCGGGCCGCTCCAGGAATCTGGCCAGCCGGTCGCCGCCATCGATGTGGTCGAGCGTGCGCAGGTGAGCTGTCACCCAGCCGGTGAATCGCTCAATGGTGGCCGCAGTCGGCTGCAGGGGATGCGTGCGGCCGTCTCCGCCCGCCACATACTCGGCGATGTTGTAATGCAGCATCTCCTTGATGAAGGCGTCCGCCGTGTTGCGGCTGGCCACCGCGTTCTTGTGCACGACCTCGATGAAACGCGATACCGTCAGTTCCTTGCGGCGATCGTTCGGGTCGCGCCTGAAGTGCATGGCAAGGCCGACATGGCCCAGTAGCCAGCGCTGCTGCGTGGCAAAGATGGAAGCCAGCCGCGGGCTTTCCTCATAGATACGGATCAGGGACTGCGACTGTTCCTGAACGTAGCGGTGCAAGGCCGGATGGCCGGCTATGTCTTCCAGATTCAGCGCTGATCTCCTGATGCTTTGAATCAACTCGGATGGGGAGTTTGCGTTCCTCATTTTCCAGTCTTCAACACGTGTGTCCAGACGTACCAATTGCGGAGTACAGGGCCAGCCGGGGCCCCGATCCACGGCGACGGTTACATGCGCATTTCGCCAACTGCTTGCTATGGCTTGGAAACCGCTCCCAACAAAAATGCCGATGGCCTGCCTGTTCCTGGCAGGCCGTCGGCGCGTGGATGGTTCGGTCTGCTCGCCGCTTCGATACGGCTTTGACCTTCCACCGGTGCCTTCGCTCAAACCGCACCGGCCAGCCGGCCTCTGGGGAAATACAAGCGCTGATCGAGAATCCACGCCTTGGCGGTCCCGCTGTTTGCCGAGGGGTTGGAGAAACCGCGTCCATCTGCGCCATCGCTTCGGTGCATCAGACTCCCGGCTTGCTCGAACCCGTCACGTCAGCGAGGCTCGAATTTGGAAATGCCGGCGCCCGGGACACTGTCCGAGGCGCCGGGCGATCATTGTCGGCCCGTATCAGCCATTTGGGTAATAGCCGCCGTCGGAACCGTCGCCCATATAGATACCGCCGCCCGAATCGTCCCGCAATTGTTGATCCAGGTTCTGGATCTGGCCGAGCAGACCCCGGTATGTGCCGCCCGTGGCCGAGCGACGGATGTTGTCGGCCTGCATCATCAGATCGTGCTCCTGCTCAGGTGTGATCGCCTTTGCATCCATTGCCTCGACAATCCCCTGTTTCACGCCTTGCAACTGGTCCAGGACAGCTCTTGCTTCGACGGACATGCCGCCTGGTTCGACCCTGTGGCGGTGCACCGCGTAAGCGCTGGATAGTGGCACCGCCGCCAGAAGCGATGCGATCGCTATGATCTTCGGTGAGAAATTGCGCATGGCTGCGCCTCCCTTCAACGGGAAAAGCGGTATGGCTATCGCTTTCCGAGCGCGGACAATCTGTTCCGGTCGCGTCGCGATGATCCTGTCATCGCCGGCGGTTCGTGGCCCGCAGTATCGATATAGGGATGTTCCGGGTTCTGGAATGGCGTGGAACGGAAAGTTGACATGTTGTGATCGGCGGAGAGAGCCGTCTCATTCCCCCGGCTGCAAATCTGGCCGCCAGGGCTGCGGCGCCCGCGAACGCAGTTGCTGACACCAGCGGCCGAAGCGGTCAACATAGATGTAGATGACCGGCGTCGTGTAGAGGGTCAGGACCTGGCTCAGGATCAGGCCGCCGACGATGGCGATGCCGAGCGGCTGACGCAGTTCGGAGCCTTCGCCAATGCCGATGGCCAACGGCACGGCGCCGAAGAGGGCGGCCATGGTCGTCATCATGATCGGGCGGAAGCGGAGCAGGCACGCCTGGTAGATGGCGTCATGCGCCGATTTGTTGTCGTTGCGCTCCGCGGCCAGCGCGAAGTCGATCATCATGATCGCGTTCTTCTTGACGATGCCGATCAGGAGGATGATGCCGATCAGCGCCATGATGCTGAACTCGATGTTGAAGAGGGTCAAAGCCAGCAAGGCGCCGACACCGGCCGACGGCAAGGTCGAGAGGATGGTCAGCGGATGCGCGTAGCTTTCGTAGAGAATGCCCAGCACGACGTAGACGGCAATCAGCGCCGCCAGGATCAGCAGGGGCTGATCGGAGAGCGAGTCCTGGAACACGCGCGCGGTGCCTTGGAAACTGCCATGGATGGTGGCCGGCATGCCGATGCGGTCTGCCGCCGCGTTGATGGCCGCGACGCCTTCGCTGAGCGCGACGCCCGGCGCCAGATTGAACGACAGCGTGGTGGCGACGAACAGGCCCTGGTGGTTGACCGAAAGCGGCGTGCTGCCGGGGCCGTAATGCGCGATGGCGGATAGCGGCACCATGGACTCTGTTCCGGTGCTGACCGCCGAACCGGTCGAGGCCGCGGTCCTGCCGGTGCTGGTGATGGAATTGTTGGCCTGGTTGCGTGCCGCGTCGGCGGCGACCGATTGGGCAGTGGTGGAACGGCCTGACGCAACGAATGTGCCGGCCACCGCGTTGCTCGACTGTGATCCACCGACCGAGCCGCCCGATGTGCTGACATAGACCTTTTTCAACGCGTCCGGGTTCTGCCAGTATTGCGGCGCCACCACCATGATCACGTGGTACTGATTGCGCTGGACATAGATGGTGGACACTTGGCGCTGGCCGAAGGCGTCATAGAGCGTGTTGTCGATCTGACTGGCGGTGATGCCGAGCCGCGTTGCCGTTTCGCGGTCGATGGCGATGTCGGCTTCCAGACCCTTGTTCTGCTGGTCGCTGTTGACATCGGTGAGCTTGGGCTCCTTCTGCAGCGCGGCCGCGAGCTTCGGCGCCCACTCCGCCAGCTCCTCGAAACTGTCGCCTTGCAACGTGTACTGGTACTGCGCGTTCGACTGGCGGCCGCCGACGCGGATGTCCTGCACCGCCTGCAGGAAGAGCGTGGCGCCGGGCACCACCGCCAGTTGGCGCCGCAGCCTGCCGATGACCTGGTCGGCGGAGATCTTGCGCTCGGCCAGCGGCTTCAGCGACACGAACATGAAGCCGGAATTGGTCTGGCCGCCGCCGGTGAAGCCGACGGCGGTCTCGACAGCGGGATCCTTGCTGACGATGGCGGCGTACTGGCTGAGCTTCTGCGACATCGACTGGAAGGAGGTTGCCTGGTCGGCCTGGATCGAGCCGGTCAGCCGTCCGGTATCCTGCTGCGGGAAGAAGCCCTTCGGGATGGTGACATAGAGATAGCCGTTGAGGCAGAGCGTTGCCGCAAGCACGGCCATGATGAGCAGCGGATGATCGAGTGCCCAGGACAGCGATCGGCGGTAGAAGCCCAGCATGGCCTCGAAGATCCGCTCGCTGATGCGGTAGAGCCGGCCGTGTTCGCGCTCGCCTTCGCTGCGCAGCAGGATCGAACACATCATCGGCGTGGTGGTCAGCGATATGGCGAGCGAGACAAGGATCGCGGCCGAGAGCGTGACGGCGAATTCGCGGAACAGCCGGCCGACGATGCCGCCCATCAGCAGGATGGGGATGAAGACGGCGATCAGCGAAAGGCTCATCGACAGCACGGTGAAGCCGACCTCCTGGGAGCCCTTGATGGCCGCCTCCAGGCGGCCCATGCCGGAAGCGGTATGGCGGGAGATGTTTTCGAGCACGACGATGGCGTCGTCGACGACGAAGCCCGTGGCCACCGTCATTGCCATCAGCGACAGATTGTCGATGCTGAAGCCGAGCAGATACATGGCGCCCAGCGTGCCGACCAACGACACGGGTACGGCCACGATCGGCACCAGCGCCGAGCGCACGTCGCGCAGGAAAGCGAAGACGACAAGGATCACCAGGCCGATGGCGATCATCAGCGTCTGCGCGACTTCGCTCAGTGAGGCGCGGATGGTGGTCGAGCGGTCGACTGCCAGCGATAGGTCGATGGCCGGCGAGATCGATGCCCGAAGCGTCGGCAGCAGGGCCTTCACGCGGTCCACCGTCGCGATGATGTTGGCATTGGGCGACCGGTTGAGGATGATGAGTACGCCCGGCTTGCCGTTGGCGAGCCCCGCATTGCGGATGTTCTCGACGGAGTCATTGACCTCGCCGACGTCGGATAACCGCACAGGCGCACCGTTGCGGTAGGCAACGATCAGCGAGCGATAGGCATCCGCCTGGTTGGCCTGGTCGTTGGCATAGATCTGGTAGCGCTGCTGGCCGACATCGATTGCGCCCTTGGGGCTGTGGGCGTTGGCCGAGGCAAGTGCCGCGCGCACATCTTCCAGCCCGATGCCGTAATTGTAGAGCACCTGCGGGTTGAGTTCGACGCGCACCGCCGGCAGTGAGGAGCCGCCCACCGACACTTCGCCGATGCCGTCGACCTGCGAAAGCTTTTGCGCCAGCACCGTGCTGGCGGCATCGAAGAGCTGGCCCTTGGACAGGGTGTCCGATGTCAGCGACAGGATGAGGATCGGAGCGTCGGCGGGATTGACCTTGCGATAGGTCGGATTGGAGCGCAGGCTGGAGGGGAGGTCGGCGCGCGCGGCGTTGATCGCCGCCTGGACGTCACGCGCGGCACCGTCGATGTCGCGGTCGAGGCCGAACTGCAAGGTGATGCGCGCGCCGCCGACGCTGCTGGACGACGTCATTTCGTTGACATCGGCGATTTCGCCCAGATGCCGCTCGAGCGGGCTGGCGACCGTGTTGGCCACCACCTGGGGGCTGGCGCCCGGCAGCGAGGCCCGCACCGATATTACGGGGTAGTCGACCGCGGGCAGCGGCGCCACCGGCAGTTGCGGGAACGCCACAAGTCCTGCCGCCAGCAGGCCGAAGGTCAGCAGCGTCGTCGCAACTGGCCGCCGGATGAAGGGAACCGACAGGTTCATGGCGCGACATCCACGCCATACGCCCTTGGACGGTCGGGCTCAATGCCTTGCAGCCGAGCCGCAATGCGGTCGAACCAGAGATAGATCACCGGCGTGGTGAACAGTGTCAGCAACTGACTGAGCAGCAGGCCGCCGACGATGGAGACGCCCAGGGGATGGCGCAGTTCCGAGCCGACGCCGGTGCCAAGCATCAGCGGCAACGCGCCCAGCATAGCCGCCAGCGTCGTCATCAGGATCGGGCGGAAGCGCAGCAGGCAGGCCTGGTGGATGGCCTCACGCGGCGTCTTTCCTTCATTGCGCTGCGCATCGAGCGCGAAGTCGATCATCATGATGGCGTTCTTCTTGACCACGCCGATCAGGAGGATGATGCCGATGATCGAAATGATGGTCAGGTCCTGGCCCGCGATCATCAGCGCCAGCAGCGCGCCGATGCCGGCCGAAGGCAGCGTCGACAGGATGGTGATGGGGTGGATAAAGCTTTCATAGAGTACACCGAGCACGATATAGACCGTCACCACCGCAGCCAGGATCAGGAACAGCGTGTTGTCGAGCGAAGCCTGGAAGGCGCGCGCCGCACCCTGGAAGCTGGTGATGATGCTTAGCGGCATGCGGATGTCGGTCTGCGCCTGCTCGATAGCGGTGACCGCCTCGCCCAGCGAGGCGCCAGGCGCCAGGTTGAACGAGATCGTGGTGGCGGGGAACTGCCCCATATGGGTGATCTGCAGCGGCGTGGTGGCGACATGGGTGCTTGCCACCACCGACAGCGGCACCGGGGCGCCGCCCGTCGACGAGGGCAGGTAGACGGAAGCGAGCGCCTTGAGCGAATCCTGTTCGGACGGAGCAGCCTCGAGAATGACGCGGTATTGGCTCGACGTGGTGTAGATGGTCGAGACCATGCGCTGGCCGAAGGCATCGTAGAGCGCGTTGTCGACGGTCGCCGGGGTGATGCCGAAGCGGGCGGCCTGGTCGCGGTCGATGTCGACAAAAACGGCTAGGCCGCTGTTCGACAGGTCACTTGCGACATCGGCGAGCTGCGGCAGCGTGTTCAACCTGGCGAGAAGCTTCGGGGTCCATTCCCCCAATTCGTCGGCATTGGCGTCCTGGAGCACGAATTGATACTGGGTGCGGCTGACCTGGCCGTCGATGGTCAAGTCCTGAATTGGCTGCATGTAGAGCGTGACGCCTGCCACCGAAGCGGCTTCCTGTTTCAGGCGCCCGATAACTTGTGTGATGTCGGCGGTGCGCTCCGCATGCGGCTTGAGGTTGATCAGGATGCGGCCGACATTGAGAGTGGTGTTGGTGCCGTCGACACCGATGAAGGATGAAAGGCTGTCGACGTCGGGGTCCTTCAGGATGATGGCGGCCAGCTGCTGCTGGCGTTCGGCCATGGCAGCATAGGAGATCGACTGCGGCGCCTCTGATATGGCCTGGATGACGCCGGTATCCTGCACCGGGAAGAAGCCCTTGGGGATGATCACGTAGAGCGCCGCCGTCAGCACCAGGGTCGCCGCCGCCACCACGAGCATCAGCGTCTGCCGGTCGAGCACCCAGGTCAGCGCCCGGCCGTAGCCCCTGATCACCCAGTCGAAGAAGTCATGGCTGGCGCGCTGCAGGACGTTCTCATGCACCGCCGACACAGGCTTGAGCAGCTTGGCGCACGCCATCGGTACCAGCGTCAGCGACACCACGGCCGAGATCAGGATGGTGGTGGCGAGCGTGATGGAGAATTCGCGGAACAGCCTGCCGACGACATCGCCCATGAACAAAAGCGGGATCAGCACCGCGATCAGCGAAACGGTCAGCGAGATGATGGTGAAGCCGATCTGCTGCGACCCTTTCAGCGCCGCCTGCAGCGGTGTCGCGCCTTCCTCGACATAGCGGGCGACGTTCTCGATGACGACGATGGCGTCATCGACGACGAAGCCGGTGGCGATGGTCAGCGCCATCAGCGAGAGATTGTCGAGGCTGAAGCCGAACAGGTACATGATGCCAAGCGTGCCGACCAGCGACAGGGGTACCGACAGGCTCGGGATCAGCGTGGCGCGCGCGCTGCGCAGGAAGACGAAGATGACCAGCACGACCAGGATGATCGACAGCGTCAGCTCGTATTCGACGTCGCGCACGGAAGCGCGGATGGTCGTGGTGCGGTCGGTCAGCACCTTCACGTCGACGGCGTTCGGCAGCGAGGCCTGGAGCTGCGGCAGCAGCGCCTTGATGCGGTCGACCACGTCGATGACATTGGCGCCGGGCTGGCGCTGGATGTTGAGGATGATCGCCGGCGTGCTGTTCATCCAGGCCGCCAGCCGGTTGTTCTCGGTGGCGTCGACCACATCAGCGACATCGCTCAGCCGCACCGCGGCGCCATCCTTGTAGGCGACGATCAGCGAGCGGTATTCGTCGGCACTCTTCAGCTGGTCGTTGGCGTTGATGGTGTAGGCGCGCGATGGCCCGTCGAAATTGCCCTTGGGCGTGTTGACGTTGGCGCTGCCGAGCGTGGTGCGCAGATCGTCGAGATTGAGGCCATAGGCGGCGAGCTTGCGCGGATCGGCCTGGACGCGCACGGCGGGTCGCTGGCCGCCGCTGAGGCTGACAAGGCCAACGCCCGGCAGCTGCGATATCTTCTGTGCCAGCCTGGTGTCGGCTAGCTGCTGCACGTCGCGCAGCGGCATCGTGGCCGAGGTCAGGCCGAGCGTCAGCACCGGCGCGTCGGCCGGATTGACCTTGGCATAGATTGGCGGAGCCGGCAGGTCGGCCGGCAGCAGGTTGCCGGCGGCGTTGATGGCGGCCTGCACCTCCTGCTCGGCGACATCGAGCGAGATCGCCAGGCTGAACTGCAGCGTGATGACCGAGGACCCGGCCGAGCTCACGGAATTCATCTGGTTGAGGTTGGCGATCTGGCCGAGTTGGACTTCCAGCGGCGCGGTGACCGAGGACGTCATGACGTCGGGGCTGGCGCCGGGATAGAAGGTCTGCACCTGGATGGTCGGATAGTCGACCTCGGGCAAGGCCGAAACGGGCAGATACCGATAGGCCAGCAGACCGGACAGCATGATGGCGACCATGAACAGCGATGTCGCCACCGGCCGCAGGATGAAAGCTCGCGACGGGCTCATTGCTGCTGCCCGGACTCCGCGTGACGATGCTTGCGGCCCTGGCCCTTATGCTTGCCCGTGTCATCCGGCTTCGGCGTATCGGACGTGGGCTGGTCGGGGGCCTGCGCCTGGGATTGAAGCGCTGTCCCGGTGGGCGGAGCTGTAGGTCCCTGCGGAGGCGTCTGCGCTGGAGCCTGTCCCGGCGGCTGTGCCGGGACCTGTGTCTGGCTATCCTGCTGAAGGTTGATATGGACGCCGTCGCGGAGCTTGTCGGCGCCGTCGACGACGACACGGTCACCCGGAGTCAGGCCGTCCAGAATCTCGACGCGCTCGCCGCTGGTGACGCCAAGCTTGACCTTGCGCACCGAGACGGTGCTGTCGGGGTTGACCAGATATACGAAGGTGCCGGGCAGTCCACGCTGGATCGCCGCGATCGGAGCGATAGCCACGTCCTTATGCTCGTCGACCTGAAGCGTGACGTTGACGAACTGGTTCGGATAGAGGACGCGCGCTTCGTTGGCGAAGCCCGCCCTCAGCTTGATGGTGCCGGTGCTTGGATCGATCTGGCTGTCGAAGGTCTGAAGCTGACCGTCGGCGAGCTTCTTGGCTCCAGCGCGGTCGAAGGCGGTGACGGGCAGCGTGGCACCCTGCCGCAGGCGCTGCGCGATCTCAGGCAGTTCGTCCTCGGGCACGGTGAACAGCACGCTGATCGGCTGAACGCGGGTGATGACGACCAGGCCGTTGGCATCGCCTGGCGTCACGTAATTGCCCTCGTCGACCTGACGCAGGCCCGCCCGCCCGTCCGTGGGCGCAAGGATGCGGCAGTTGTCGAGATTGACGGTGGCGGACTGGACCAAGGCCTTGTCGAGCTCGATCGTGCCCTCGTCTTGTCCGGCCAGGGCGGCCTGGGCATCGTAGGCTTGGTGCGTCACCGCCCCCTGGTCGACCAGCGTCTTGTCGCGGGCGAGGTCGAGCTGGGCATCCTTCAGCATCGCCTGGTCGCGCGCGAGCTGGCCTTGCGCCTGGGCCAAGGCGGCCTGGTAGGGGCGGGGATCGATCTGCGCCAGCAGGTCGCCCTTCTTGACGTCCTGGCCCTCGGTGAAATTCACCTGAAGGAGCTGGCCGCTGATTTGTGACTTCACCGTCACGGTGGCTAGCGAAGTGACGGTGCCAAGGGCGTTGAGGGTGACGTCTATCGTACCCTTTTCGATAGTGGCTGCGCCAATCGACGCCGGCTGTGCGCCGCGCCTGCTGCCAGATTCCCTGGCAGTGACCTGCGGGCGCTGGTAGAGATAAGCGCCCGTTGCGGCGACAATGGCGATGAAGATTAGCCACGGAATCCAGCCGCGCGAGCGGCGTCGCGCGGCGGTCGTCTGCAGGGGCATTTCCAACTGCTGGTCCATGGCGGCATCTTCCAACCCCATCAACCAATATGGCCGAACCTTCGCGAAGTCGAATTAACAGTTGGACAGGTTCGGCGCGCCTCGCGGGCCGCTCCAATGCCTGTGATTGCGGCGATTGCAGCCGCGGCCCCGCAGGGCATGAGCAGGCCACCGTCGACGGCAAGCTCGATGCCGGTAATGTAGCTCGCGGCATCGGAGAGCAGGAAGAGTGTCGCGTTGGCCATGTCCTGCGGCGTGCCGATGCGGCCGAGCGGTGGGTGGCTTGCCACGGCCGAGCGCTTTTCCTCGGTGTCCCAGCGCGCCTGCATCCCTCCGCCGCCAAGGATCCGTCCGAGAACGGAGCTGGGCCCGGTCAGCCGCAGACGCGAATGTCTTCGACCACCCTGTGATGGTGGCGCCAATGCACGACTGTCTCGATGTGGCAGCGATGATGGCGGTGGCGCCAGCGGTAGCCGCCATTGTCGTAGCCACCATACTGAACGCTCTGGTCGCCATCATACTGGTTGTCGTAGCGGCGCTCATGATGACGGCGCACGACGATTCCGGAATCGTCCGAGGAATCGTCGGACTGGATTGTCACACTTGCAGCCTGCGTGGGCGCAATCGCTGCCCCTGTTGCGGCAAACGCCAGCATCGAGGCCAAAATCAATTTCTTCATTCCATCCTCCTATATGTTCAACACACATAAACTCGCGGAAGAACCGGGTGTTCCGCTCGTATCCACACGCTTTGCGACACCGGCGACATCAAGGTGTTATCGGTCACATACTACAGGCGAACGAAGGCTGTCAGCGGCAGATGGTCGGAGGCCACGCGCGACAGCGGCGTGTCATGCGCTTCGACGGTCGCGATCATGCCGTGCCGGTTGGCCATGATCCGGTCGAGCGCCAGCAGCGGCAGGTTGGACGGGAAGGTGGGGACTGCCGGCGGCTGCGGGCCGAAAGTCGCGTGCAGCGTGTTCAGCGCGGAGCGGTTTCCGAGCCGCCATTCGTTCAGATCGCCGAGCAGGAGCGTCGGCTTCTCGTCGGCGCTGTTCATGATATCCAGCACGACCTGGGCCTGCTGCGAGCGGGAGCGGCGCAGCAATCCCAGATGGGCCGCTATGATGCGCAAGGACTGATTTCCGTCGAGATCGATCTCGGCCACCACAGCGCCGCGCGGTTCGAGACCCGGAAGCCTGATCTGATGCACGTCGCGAACGACGCCCCTTTTGAAAAGCAAGACATTGCCGTGCCAGCCATGGCCTTTGCCCGTTGCTGAAATCGGCACCGGCACGAGGCCGGTTTCCACTTCGAGACGGTGCAGGTCGAGAAGCCCGTCACGGTCGCCGAAACGATTGTCGGCCTCCTGCAGGGCGATGACGTCGGGGGCGATCTCGCGGATGACGCGGCTGGTGCGGTCGGGATCGAATTTGCGGTCGACGCCGATGCATTTGTGGACGTTGTAGGAGGCGACCAGCGTCCCGGTGACGCCGTCCTTCTTCGGCGACAAGGCGTTGGCCTTGCGCATCCGCCTGTCGCGAATGGACAGGAGCATGCTGGCCGGCAGGCTGCGCCCGTTCATTCGCATAGCGCGCCCGTCATCCTTGATGTTCTCACCATGCACCTAGAAATAGAGTCTTTCGGCCGATGTTCCATGGTTGGCGACACGCTATCTGGCAAACACGTCGTTTTGTTAAAGGCAGAGTTTCTCAGAGATAGGGCGATCCTAGCCAGAGGATGCGGTCGAACAGGCGGATGATGAACGGCCGGTCCCGCAAGGAGACCAGCGTAACAGGAACGGCCGTTTCGATCGCCGATCCGATCCGGGTCTCGATCTCGGTGGCAAAGCCGGCGTCGAGGACCTCCAGATCGATCTCGAAGTTGAGCCGCAACGAGCGGGCGTCGAGGTTGGATGACCCGACATAGGCCCACACGCCGTCGATCGAAAGGAGCTTGGAATGGTCGAAGGGTCCTTCCGTGCGCCATATGCGGCAATAATTCTTCAGGATCTGGTCGAATTGGGCCGTCATGGCGCGGTCGACAAGGAAGAGGTTGTTCACCGCCGGCACCACGACATCGATCTCGACACCGCGCCTGGCCGCGGTAATCAAGGCACTGATCAGTTCCCGGTCCGGCAGGAAATAGGGCGACATCAGCCGGATCGACTTGCGCGCGACCGAGAAGGCACCGATCAGCAGTTTGTGGTTGGTTTCGTTGCTGGCGTCCGGACCGGATGCGACCGCACGCACCAGCATTTGCTGGCCGGCGGGCGGTGAAACCGGTGTGATCCGCCAGGCATCGCCCTTCAGCGGCTCTTTGGTGGCGAAGCGCCAGTCTTCCGCGGCGACCGAGAAGAGATCGGCGACAACAGGCCCGGTGACCCGAAAATGCGTATCCTTGGCGCTGTTCGACCCGGCGAACTCCGCGGAAAAACCCTTGCGGATGTTCATGCCGCCGGTAAAGGCGACCGTGCCGTCGACAACCAGGATCTTGCGGTGGGTCCGCAGGTTGGCGTAGGGCAAGCGCAGGCCCATGACGATGTTGCCGTTGAAGACATCCGCCGTGATGTTGGCCCTGCGCAGGTGTCCCAGGATGCTGGGGACGGAGTAGCGGGCGCCCACGGCATCGATCAACACACGGACGGTGACGCCGCGCCGGACAGCGCCGGCCAGCGCTTCGACGAAAAGCAGGCCGACGGCGTCATTGTCGAAAATATAGGTCTCGAGCAGGACGCTGCGCTCGGCCCCGTCGATCGCCGCGCACATGGCGGGGTAGGCCTCGTCGCCGCTCTCCAGCACGTCGATTGCATTTCCCGGGTTGAGCGCGCGCCGTGCCACCCTGTCGCCCAGCGTCCGGAGGCCGGTGAACCGCTGGCCATAGCGCTCGATGATCAACGCCTCTTCGGCGGCGACGTCGCGCTCGTGCTTGGCCGACACCAGGCCTTCGGCAAGCGGGCGCTGTGCGCTGATCGTGGCGCGGCGGATGCGGTTGATGCCGGCCACGGCGTAGATCAGCACGCCGAGGATCGGCGACAGCACCATGATGCCGACCCAGCCGGTGGCGGCGCGGACGTCCTCCTTGGTCATGACGGCATGGGCAATGCCGATGGTCGCCATCACCACCGAGATGATCGCCAGTATTTGGGGCCAGGGAATCACCAGGGTCTCGAACATTGCCGGGACTATCCAGTGAGCGCCCGCAGAAGGCAATGCAGTCGGCGATGTCCACATCCGCCCATTGGGCGCGTGGCACTGCCGGGTCTTCTCGGTGGGTGCGAAAACGGTCGGCGCGCGGTTATTTGAGCAAGTCAACCAGGACGCTGAAAGCGGCGTCCACCCCCTTATCCCCGGGGAGCATAAAGCCCGTGTGGTCCGGCGTGGCCCCGTGCTGTTTTGGTCCTCTAGGGCTTCCTGTACTTTGATACTGCATCCATTGTATATCAGAGGGAATGCAATTGCCGATGTAACACTTCGGCTGAAGGCGAGGGGGGCGCCGATTGATGACGTTCAACTTCGAAGGGCCGGGCGACGGCGATATGTCGGCCGAATGCCAGGACCAGTTGCTGCCTCTCATCAATGAGATCGTCCAGGCGGCGGCGGCTGCCGGCTGGAACAGGGACGACGTTCTTCTGGCCTTCGTGGAACTCGCCTGGGACCTGTACGAGAACCGGCGCGGTGATCTCTAGCGGCGAGATGCTGGCTCCGTACGTGGCTTTCAGCCTCCATCAGTGGTGACGAGAAGACAGAATCGCGTGACCGCGTGTCATGACCGATTGGCGAAACTCTGGGATGGCGAAGGCCTCGCGCCGAGCGAAAATGAAACGCTTGCCGACGCTTCTTTCTTTCTTTCTCGAATAAAGATTTTTCTTTGCGCGTGGGAGTTCTTCCCAAGCCAAGACGCGTGCGTTACGCTGTCTTCGGGTCGGGGAAAGGGGATTTGAGGCGGCGTCGAGACGGCTGAGGCAGCGCGAATGAAACATGCGGGCGAGGCTCGGGAAAGCGGCGTTTCCCGAGGCATCGATTGGGAGCGGACGGCCCGATACGTCCTGGACATAATTCCTGAAAGTGCCGGTTCGCGAAGGGCCACCGCGCAAGGAAGCGTGATCTATTCCGTTGGCGGACCAGGTTCGCGGACATTGCTGGCCAGGGAACATCCGTAGGGGGGTGCTCGTGCCATGCAGCCTGCGTATTGTTCGCCGTCCGAACGGATCGACCGCATGAACGGGCCTGACGATGCAGGGCCGCGCGATCAATCACGAATTGTTTTTCGGGGGAACGGTGAAGGAGGCCTCGGGTTTGGACTTCATCCGCGACGTATCAGGAGGTGGAAAAATGCCGGGCGATGATGGTTTACCCGGGTCGGTTTCCGGACACAATTCCGCCCGGCAACCGGCGCTCAACGCAAAAGGCGGGCTTTCTCCCCACGGTGCACGCAAGGTGCAAGACTTCCTGCACGAGAACCTCACGCGCAAGCTGACGCTTGCCGAGATGGCCGCGGTGTGCGCGCTTTCGCCCTCTCACTTCGTGCGGGCGTTCGCCAGGACGTTCGGCGTGCCGCCGCATCAATATGTTCTCGACCTGCGGCTGGACCTCGCCGAAAGGCTGCTTGCCGACAACCGCATTACGATCGCCGACATCGCTCATTCCTGCGGATTTTCAAGCCAAAGCCATTTTACCACGATGATGAAGAAATACCGGCAGGTGACGCCATTGCAGGCGCGCGTTGGCAAGCTTAACGCCAAGGTTAGATGAGGCGCTGCTCGCGACATTGTTTGATTACTTGGTTTTAAAGCACTGGCTAAGGTAACGAGCCATTAACCTCTGCCCGGTTGCTCGGCTCTTTTCTGACAAGACAGCAATATCGTGAAATACCGCAAGCGGGAATCATGTCTTCCTGTCGTGGATTGGAATTGTCAGACGATTCCATGCCGGCCAGCGGAGAGGGCACCATGACCGACAATCAGATTTCGAGCGGCTCGCTTCTTGTGCAGCGCCGCGCGGCGCATTTCGCAGGGCATTGGATCGCGGGGGCCGACACTCGCTCCCGCTCGGCTCGGCGCCGCCTGATGGCCGTGCTGCGCATGGCCCATTGCGTGCTCGGGATGGGACGCAAGCGCCTGGGTCTGGGGACGCTTGGAACCGGTGGGGTGCTTGGGGCGCTGGTTGCCATCACAGGAGTAATAGCCCCGCAAGCGGCTTTCGCGCAGGTTGTCATCGGTAACGGGGTTCTGACCAACGTCGCGAACTGCACGAGTCCCTCTGCAGGAGGGCAAAGCACTGCGATCGGATGCGGCAGCACCGCCCCCGGCTCCGCTTCAACCGCCATCGGGGCTGGCGCCCATGTGAATGGGAATAACGGCGTGGCGTTGGGCACCAGTATCACCGCAACAGGCGATGCTTCGATTGCCATCGGCTATACCATGAGTGCCACTGGCCTCAACGCCATAGGCATAGGTGTCTTCGCGAACGCCAACGGCGTCAATGCTCTTGCCGTAGGCGGGAACGCTCGCGCTCTCGTGGATGGAGCATCGGCCTTTGGTGTCAACAGCACCGCAAACGGGGCGAACGCCGTCGCGCTGGGTTCAACGGCCAGCGCTTCGGGTGGTGCCTCGGTGGCGATTGGATTGTCGTCCAACGCCTCATCTTCAAACGGTTCCGCCATAGCCATGGGGGTCGGTGCTAAGGCAAACGCTGGAACGGGCGGCGGTTCTCCCGTTGCCATTGGCACGAATGCCAATGCAAGCGGCACCGCTCCTGCCGGCTTCACGTTCGAGGCCGTTGCGCTTGGCACAGCCGCAGCCTCAACGGGGGCATGGTCGGCCGCCGTAGGTTCGAGCTCTTCCGCGACCGGGACTGGAGCCAGCGCGTTCGGAACGTCCGCCACAGCCTCGGCGAACCAGTCCACGGCAATCGGCAACGGGGCAGCCGCCTCCGGTATCGGAACCACGGCCCTAGGTTACCTGGCCAAAGCCGCCGGGACGAATGCCGTTTCGATTGGCAACCAGGCCAGCGCCGGGGGGTTGAACTCGCAAGCGCTCGGCAACGTCGCCAATGCTTCGGGCAACTTCGCGCTGGCGCTTGGCAATCAGGCGGTGTCGAGCGGAGTGGGCTCCGTCGCGGCGGGTTCGGGAGCCCAGGCCACGGGCGTCTCGACCACGGCGCTTGGCAATAACGCCGCAGCGACTGCCGCGAACGCTAGCGCGCTGGGCTTGGGCGCCACTGCGGGCGGTGTAGACGGCACGGCGATCGGCAAGCAAGCCAATGCGAGCGCGCAGGATGCCATAGCCCTGGGCACCACCTCAATTGCAAGTGGCACCGCCAGCACAGCGGTTGGTAACGTCGCCGTTGCCGGCGGCGCAAACGCCTCCTCGTTCGGGTCCGGAGCAAATGCGGCTGGAGACAATTCTCTCGCCGCCGGCGTCAGCGCCAACGCCGGCGGAAGCGCCAGCACCGCTCTCGGCATCGGGACCGTAGCCAGCGCCGACAATTCCACTGCCGTCGGACGTGAATCCCGCGCCACCGGACTCAACAGTACCGCGCTCGGCCGCGGCGCCCAAAGCAGCGCCCTGAACTCAATCTCTCTCGGCGCTGGGACGAGGGCGTCCGGAATAGGCGCCGTCTATGTCGGCTCAAGCACTTTTGCAACGAGCGCCAGTGGAGACAACGCCATCGGCATCGGCACGGACGTGACGGCATCTGACGACGACGCCATTGCAATGGGGCGCGAAAGCCAGGCGACGGCAACCAACGCCATCGCGGTCGGTCTACAGTCCGCTGCGCTCTCCGCCGACTCCGTCGCCATCGGCTCGGGCGCGACCGCCGATGGCGGCAAGGCCGTTGCCATCGGCGCCGGCAATATAGCCTATGGCGACGGCGCGGTCTCCATCGGCGATCCGAGCTATGCCAGCGGCACCGGTGCCTTCACCGGCGGCGCCAACAACATCGCCAACAGCGACGGCACGGCAAGCGCCACGGCCGGGAACATGGCTGCGGGCGCAGTCGCCATCGGCAACAACAACAAGGCGATCGGACAGGGCTCCGTGGCGCTCGGCAATGGTTCCACGGCGGGCGCCGCCGGTCTTGCGGGCAACGTCGCACTCGGCGATGGCGCGACAGCGGCGGCAAGCTCCGGCGATGTGGCGCTTGGCTCGGGCTCGACGACCGTCGCGGCGGTAAGTACGGCCAGTGCTGTGATCAACGGCACGACCTATGCCTTCCAAGGCACCGCGCCGACCTCGACGGTCAGCATCGGCGCGCCCGGCGCGGAGCGCACGCTCACCAATCTGGCGGCGGGGCGGATCAGCGCGCTCTCGACTGACGCTATCAACGGTTCTCAGCTCTTCGCCACCAACCAGGCGGTCGACGCCATCGGCGCCACGCTCAACAACATCAATGTCGGCGGCGGCATCAAGTATTTCCACGCCAATTCGATCTTGGCGGATTCACAGGCCCTTGGAACGGATTCTGTCGCCGTCGGCCCGAACGCCGTGGCCAACAATGCCGGCGACGTCGCGATCGGCCTCAATTCGGCGTCGGGCGTGACGACCGCCGTCGGCGGCACGACGATCGGCGGCGTCAACTACACCTTCGCCGGCGGCACGCCGGCCGGCGCCTTCTCGGTCGGATCGGCCGGGGCCGCGCGGCAGATCCAGAATGTTGCGGCCGGGCAATTGAACGGCGGATCGACCGACGCCGTCAACGGCTCGCAGCTCTTCGCCACCAACCAGCAGGTGACGCAGAACACCACCGACATAGCCGCCATCGGCGGCAACATCACCAATCTCGGCAACACGATCAACAATATCGCCGGCGACACCTCGACCGCCTATACCGACGCCAATGGCGTGGGCATTCGCTACGCCCGCACCAACGAGACCGGATTGGCTCAAACCGATTCCTTCGCGCAAGGTGTCGGCTCCACCGCTGTCGGTTACCAGGCGACCGCGACCGGCGTCAGCGCGCTGGCACTCGGCCGTGACAGCCAGGCCAGCATCGACGGCGGCGTGGCCCTTGGGTCCGGTTCGGTCTCCGATCGGCCGCTCGCTCCCGCCACCGGGCAACTCCCCGCCGGGTCGACAATTATCGAATACAACACCACCGACAAGACGCTGCTTGGCGCCGTGTCGGTCGGCACCTCCACCTCCTACCGGCAGATCACCAATGTCGCCGACGGCACGCAGGAGCAGGACGCCGTGACGGTGCGCCAGCTGCAGGGGGCGATCGCCTCCGTCTCGGTGACGTCGACCAAATACTTCCATGCCAATTCGACAGCCGGCGACTCGCTCGCGGTGGGCGCCGAGTCGGTCGCGGTTGGTCCAACGACCGTCGTGAACGGCGACAACGGCGTCGGCATCGGCAATGGCGCCATCGTCGACCAGACGGCGCCCGGCGGCACGGCCATCGGCCAGAACGCCCATGTCATGCTGGCCGACGGCATTGCGCTCGGCACCAATTCGACCGCCGCCGGCATCCAGTCGGTGGCACTCGGCGCGGGGTCCCAGAGCACGTTCGCCAATAGCGTCGCGCTGGGTGCCCAATCCATCACGACGGTTGGAGCGCAGGCCAACTACACAGGCTTTGCCTTGACCGCCCCGCAGACCTCGGTCGGTGAGGTGTCAATCGGCGCCGCCGGGGCGGAGCGCAAGCTCACCAATGTCGCGGCTGGCTCGGCCAATACCGACGCCGTCAACGTCTCGCAGCTGCGCGGCGTGTCGCAGAACGTTTCCAACCTGTTCGGCGGCGGTACCACGGTCAATCCGGACGGCTCGATCACCGGTCCGACCTATACCATCCAGGGCAACAACTACTCGACCGTCTACGACGGCTTCACGGCCGTCAACAATGCGCTGACCAACATCAACAATGGCGGCGGCATCAAGTATTTCCACGCCAATTCGACGCTGGCCGACTCCACCGCCAGCGGCACCGACAGCGTCGCGATCGGGCCGGCCAGCGTGGCGAGCGGCACCGACAGCCTGGCCGCGGGCCATGGTTCGACAGCCGCGGGGCAAGGCGCAGTGGCGCTCGGCCAGGGCGCAAAGGCCAACAACGCCAGCGATGTGGCGCTCGGTTCGGGTTCGGTGTCGCAGACCGCGGTCGGCACGTCTAGCACCACCATCAACGGCAAGACCTACGCCTTTGCCGGGACCACCCCGACCGGAACCGTCAGCGTCGGCGACGCCGGCTCCGAGCGAACGATCACCAATGTTGCCGCCGGACGCGTTTCTTCTGGCAGCACCGATGCGATCAACGGGTCGCAGCTCTACGCCACCAACACGGCGATCGAGGATCTGACCAAGACGATTGGCGGCATCGGCGGCACCGTCCAAAACACCGTGCAATACGACACCGTCACCAATCCGGACGGATCGACGACCAAGACCAACAAGATAACGCTGCAGGGCGGCGACCCGAATGCGCCTGTCGTCATCTCCAATGTCGGCCCCGGCGTTGCCGGCACCGACGCGGTCAACGTCAACCAGCTGAACCTGAACCTGGCTCAGAGCAAGACCTATACCGACCAGGTAGCGGTCACGACGTTGCAGCAGGCCAACAATTATACCGACCAGAAGTTCAGCCAGCTCAATTCCGACATCAGTGGCATCAGGGATGAAGCCCGGCAGGCGGCGGCAATCGGATTGGCGGCGGCATCGCTGCGCTATGACGACCGTCCCGGCAAGCTGAGCGTGGCGGCCGGCGGTGGCTTCTGGCGGGATTCGAGCGCCTTTGCCTTCGGTGCGGGCTACACCAGCGAGGACGGCCGCATCCGTGGCAATGTGTCCGGCACGGCGGCCGGTGGAAATGTCGGTGTCGGCGCCGGGCTGAGCTTCACCTTGAACTGAGGCGGGCAGCAGGGCGGCAATGAACAGGCGAACCGGCCATGACAGGCTAGACGCGAATCCGGGAAATCCGTTTGGTTTTCCCGGATTTGCCATAGCATTCCTGACCTGCCTGGCGCTTGCCGGCGGGCTGGCGCCGGCTGCCGGGCAGGTGGCTTCGCCCTACAGGATCAAGCCCTCCGACGTGATCGTGCCTCCCGATGTAAAGCTCGGACAATACCAGCGCACCATCCGCCCCTTCGAGAACTGGACGCTGATCTGCGACGAGAACCTCAAGGCGCGCAAGAAGGTCTGCAACGTCTCGCAGGTGATCGAGGACGGCGCCGGCAAGATGGCGTTCAGCTGGTCGCTCGCCGCCACCCAGGACGGCAAGCCCTACATGATCCTGCGCACCGCGCCGAACGCCAGGAGCGATGGGCTGGTGTCGCTGAAGTTCGATGGGCGTGCCGAGCCGATCGACGTGCATCTGAATGGCTGCAACGAAATGGTCTGCGTCGGCATGCTGCCGGTGGGACCCCTGATGCGCCAGGAGATAGCGCAGAAGGCAACGCCGGCGATTTCCTACCCGACCGTCGATGGCCAGACCATTACCGTCATCGCAACGCTCAAGGGGCTGTCCGAGGCCCTTGCGCCAGTCAAATAACCGAGGCAGCACCGTGAGCCAGCAAGACCCGTTCATCTCCGCGACGCGCAGCAATCCGACCGTCGAGCCGGACCGGCGACGGGTCGCCGAGCCGGACCGCAAGAGGACCGTCGAGCCGCCGCGGCGGTGGCTGCGGGTCGTCGGATTCTCGCTGCTGGGGCTAGTCATGATGGGCATTGGCTTTGCCGGCGCGAACTATGCCGCGATCGCCGGCCTTGCCGGCAGCCCGACGGCCGCACAGGCCGAGGCGGCCGCCGCTCCCGCGCTGCCGGACTCGCCCTTCCTCCAGCACGTCAAGCAGGCCGGCGTGCAGGCTTGCTCGACCGTCTATCCGGTGCTCGGACAACTTTTGACGACCGGCACGAAATACAGCGTCAAATCCCTGTGGAACGAGCAGGCCGCCGACAAGCACGCCGTCCAGGCCTTTGTAGGCATGGACTATGCCACGGACCGTTACAGCGGGCCGGCGGCCGGCGTGGTCTTCGCATCGCCCACCGCTTCGGGCTGCGAGGGCGCGATGGTGCGGGTGGCGCCGTTCGCCAGTCCGTGCGCGGACATTCCGTCCATTCTTCCGCAAGGCAGCAAGATCACGGATCATCTCGGACAGGTCGAAGTGTACGAGCTTGGCGGCAGCACGGGCGAAGCCCTTCTGCTGCCGACGGGCAACACATGCGTGGTGATTTCCATCGCATCGGCGGCCAAGTGAGGATGTCAGGCGAATGGGCGAGGCGCCCTGGAAAGGATTGCGGACCATGAAATCGCGACGTTTGACAGTCTTGTGCATGGCCTTGCTGTGGAGCGGGCAGGTGGTCTCCGCCGATCTGGCGGAGCCGTCCGAGCCGCCACAGGAGGAGAAAGGCATCTGGGCGGCAATCGCCTACTCCCAGACCGATACCAAGTACGGCTTCTTCTGGGGCGCCGACAAGCGGCAGGAAGCGAAGGACATAGCGCAGAAATATTGCGAGAATGCCGGCGGAAGGGCCTGCAATGTCGTGGCCGTGTTCCGCAATCACCGCCATTGGACGGACGACGACGAGACCGGATTTCCCTACAAGCATTGCGGCGCGCTCGCCGTGGCCGACAAAGTGGAGCACCGGTTCACTCCGTGGGGCGTGAACTCGGCCGAGACCCGCCGGGAAGCTGAGGACCTCGCCCTGCAGGCCTGCGAGGCAGGGGGGATTCAATGCAAGATCCGCGAATGGGTCTGTACGTGACAGTAACCACGGACTCTCGAAGCCGATATTTTGGGCATTGCCCGGCACCGAAGAGAAGGCCGCATTCATTGGTTCGTAGACATTTTTCGCTGAAGGCAGCCGCCATCTGCGCGGCTGCCTTCTCCGTTTCGGTACCGGCTGCTTTCGCCCAACAGCAGCAAGCGGCGTCGCTTCCGAACGGCGCATCGTCGCTCCAGGAAACCTATCAGGACTGGCAGCTGGCCTGCAGCATGCAGGACAATGCCCGGGTCTGCACGGTCACGCAGGACCAGACGCAGAAAAACGGCCAGAGGCTTCTGGCCGTGGAACTGCGCGTGGGGCAGAAGGGCGGATTGGCCGGAACCTTGCTGCTGCCCTTCGGCATCCTGTTCGATCCCGGCGTGGCGGCACAGGTCGACGACCAGCCGCCCGTCGGACCGTTGAAGTTCAGGACCTGCCTGCCGAATGGATGCGTGGCGCTGTTTCCGGTCGACCGGGCGCTGACGCAGAAACTCAAGGCAGGCACCGAGCTCAAGCTCAACGTCACCACCGCGGCCGAGACCCCGCTGAGTTTTCCGGTGTCGCTGAAAGGCCTTGGCGCAGCCCTTGATCGCATGGTCGCGCTCAGCGCACGTTGAGGTGCAAGGGAACAGCGCCCGGGCCTTGTCGCCAGGGTACGGGCGCGCAGCCCTCGGATCAAGACAGCAGGATTTTCCGGCGAGCGAAGGTCTCGGCGATCGCGAGAACCGCGGCGTGTATAGGTCCCGCGGTGAGGCTGGGCATGATCGACGCGTCAACGACAAAGAGATTGTCGAGCGCCTTGAGCCGTAGATCCGCATCGACGACGGCGTTCGGGTCCTTGCCCATCCTGCAGGTGCCACAGGGATGGTGGTGTGTGATGACCGACTGCGCGATGAAGTCGTCCATTTCAGCCGCACTGTTCAGGCTGCCTGGTAGGAGCTCGCGCTCTCGCCAGCCGGCGAGTTCATCTCGATGTCCGATTGTCCGGGCTGCCTCCAGCGCCTGGCGAAACAGCGCCCGATCCCGACCGGTTTGCAAGTACGCGGGGTCGATGATCAATCGATCGTCGAGTTCCGGCCCGCTTATGCGCACGCTGCCGCGGCTCGTCGGATGGGTGATCCCGAACAGCAACGAATATGCAGTGCCGGCGGCAGGCGCCTGAAAGCGTTCGGACACGATCGGCGCGATGCCGCAACCAACGACAATTTCGGGCTGAGCGGCACCGGTGAACCCGTCGGCGCGCATGTAGGCCATCGATTCCGAGTGCTGGAGGCGCGATGGCGGAACGGGCTTGCGGGCCGCATAAAGGTTGCCTGCACCAAGCAGGTGATCCTGAAGGTTTCCGCCGACTTCCGGCATATCGATCAGGCAGCCGACGCCCGCGGCGTCGAGCACATCGCGCGGACCGATGCCCGAGCGCATCAGCAAAGCCGGGCTTTCCAGCGCGCCGGCGCAAAGCACGATTTGATCCGCAAGGATTTGGACCGGACCCTGCTGCCCCACGACCTCGAGGCTGCGGACCTGATTGCCCTCCAGCTTGAGCCGCCGCACCCGCGATCCCATGAGAATGGTCAGGTTCTTGCGGCTTCGAACAGCCGGCGTCAGCCAGGCGTCGGCCGCCGTGACCCGCCGCCCGTCTCGAATGTTCAACGAGTTCGGAGTGACGCCGATCATCTGTCCACTGTTGTGACCTTCAAGACGCGGCAGGCCGAGGGAAGCGCCGGCTTCGATGAAGGCGCGTGCGACCGGACTTACCTCGTCGGCTGGCAGATGCACCGGCATCGGCCCGCCCTTGCCGTAAAGGCCGTTGCCACCGAGCGGGTGATCTTCGATCGCCTGAAACGCGGGCAGCAATTCATCCCAGCTCCATCTATTATCGCCGATCGCGTCGACCCATGCCTGGAAGTCCAGGGGATGGCCACGCATGTAGCCCATCGCGTGCAGGCAACTCGAGCCGCCGATCAACCGCCCGCGCGCCCAATGATGTGGCCGGCCCGCGGTTCCGGCTTGCAGCTCCGTGCGATAGTCCCAATCGTAGCTGCGCCCTTGAAGCGCCGGCCAGGCGGCGGGGTTCCAGATGTCGGGGTCCGCCGCCTCTTCGCCTGCTTCGATCAGCAAGACGCTGCGGGTCTGATCCTCGCTCAGTCGCGCTGCAAGCAAAGTGCCAGCCGAGCCGCCGCCGACGATGACGATATCGGCACTCGGTTCGCGCTCAACAGCCGCCTTGGTCATCGCCACTCCATATTGCATATGCTGGCTTCGGTCGCGGGCATGTCCGGCGCTAACAGGGCAAAACCCCGGCGTGCCGATCTCAGTCGGGTGGATATCTGGTCCGATACGCCATGAAGGATTTCGAGACTTCAGACGGGGGGATAACCGCCCGCCGAGAAAACCTAAATCGCGCTGTCCATGGACATCTTCGCTGCCGCTTTCGCCTTCAACAGGTGATTTTTCGAGGCTTTGCGGGCGGCCTTCTCGTCGCCGGCGGCGATGGATTCGAATATCTCCTTCATCTCCGCCAGGCTGCTTTGCGCTCTGCCTTCCAATGACATCGACCGTCCTCGAAAGAAGCTGATCCTGGCAACCAGGCCACGATGGACTTCCTCGAGGATCGGATTCCCGCAATTGGCGAGTATGATCGAATAGAAGTCCGCGGCGGTCATGACCTGCGCCAGGCTGTCATTGCTGGATGCCGCCTCCTCGAATGCCGAGAGAGATTTCTCGAGTTCACGCAACTGCTCCGGGGAAATTCTCGACGCGCATCGTCCCGCCGCCTCGACTTCCAGCAACTCTCGAACCTCGTAGATGGCTGTTGCCACCTCCCACGAAAGTGACGGTATCGACGGTCCGCGGTTGGGTACGATCTCGATCAGGCGCTCGGCCTCGAGACTGCGCAAAGCCTCCCTTAGCGAAGGGCGACTGATGCCGAGTTGCGTGCACAGCTGACTCTCGATGAGGCGGCTTCCCGGCTGGAACAATCCGGAGAAGATGGCGAGCCGTAACTTGTCGACGGTCTCCCGTTGCACCGTCCGTGGCGAAATTCGCAAATTCAAATCTGGAGGCATCTCTAAACGTCTCATGGGTTTGAGTCGCAATCTTCGGAAGCAGCATACGCCACGCCGTAAAAAATAGCCAGATTGTCAAATCTGAAGATTGCAAGAATGTCAGACAATCCGCTTGACGTCCCCGTGGCTGTATGATCCTTTTGAAGGAGACGGGCAGTGATGGTGAGGATCATGGACATGACGGCGGAGATAAGCTGCGACCAATTTGGCTCGCGACGCGTCGATGCCGATCGCATTGCCTTGAATGTGCGCGAGGGGGGTAACGGCCCGTTGATGCTGTTTTTCCATGGCATAACGTCCAACTCCGCGGTCTTCACGCCGTTGATGGCTCGGCTCTCGGATCGCTTCACGACCGTGGCCGTCGACCAGAGAGGGCATGGCCTCAGCGACAAGCCGGAAAGCGGCTACCAGGCGAATGACTATGCTGACGACATTGCCGGCCTGATCCGCACGCTCGACCGCGGCCCTGCCATCCTCATCGGACATTCGCTTGGCGCGAGAAATTCCGTCACGGCCGCAATGAGATATCCGGAACTGGTGCGGTCGGTCGTCGCAATCGACTTCACGCCTTACATCGAGACCGAGGCGCTTGATGCGCTGGAAGCCCGCGTGAACGCGGGAAGCCAGCTTTTCGAGGGTATCGATGCCGTCGAATCCTATCTTGCCGGCCGTTATCCAAACATTCCCGCCGCCGCCATCAGGATCAGGGCCGAAAGCGCCTATCATCGGGTCGACGGCGGCCTGCGGCCATTGGCGTCGCCCGCAGCCATGGCCCAGACAGCCAAGGGCCTGCGATCGGACCTGGTGCCTGCCTATCGGGACGTGACGAAGCCCGTTCTCATCGTTCGGGGTGAGGCGAGCAAATTGGTTTCGGCGGCGGCGCTGGCAAAAACATGCCGGCTGCGGCCCGATCTGCCCGTGGTCGTCGTCCCGGGCGCCGACCATTACGTCAACGAGGTAGCTCCCGAGATCACGCTGAAAGCCATCACGAATTTCATCGACGCCTGACGGCCCCAGCACGCCGTCTTCTTGTACGCAGCATCAGGATAGAAAATGGCCAATGTAAACAAAACCCAGGGTAAGGCGCGCCGTGCCGAGGTCGCTGGCGGCGGCTTTGCCGGCCTGACAGCCGCCATCGCTCTGAGGCAGAACGGTTGGGACGTCAGGCTGCACGAAAAGAGCTCGGAGCTCCGGGCATTCGGCGCGGGTATCTATCTCTGGCACAATGGCCTTCGCGTGCTCGAAGGACTGGGCACCCTGGATGATGTTCTCCAGGGCTCCCATACGCCTCCGACCTACGAGACCTGGATGCATAACAAGTCCGTTTCCAAGGAGACGTTCAACGGTCTTCCCTGGCGCATCATGACCCGGAGCCACCTGCACGATGCCCTGGTCAACCGCGCCCGTGCGCTGGGTGTCGACATATCAGTCAACTCCGAAGCGGTCGCCGCCGATCCGGAAGGCCGCCTGACTCTTCAGACCGGAGAGGTTCTCGAGGCCGACTTGATCGTCGGTGCCGACGGCGTTGGCTCCAAGGTCAGGGATTCCATCGGCTTCAAACAGGACCGGTGGGTTTCGAAAGATGGTCTCATCCGGCTGATCGTGCCTCGCAAGAAGAAGGAACTCGGTTACGGCGAGTGGGACAACACCATAGACATGTGGAATTTCTGGCCGCGCGTTCAACGAATACTCTACTCGCCCTGCAACGAAAATGAGCTCTATCTCGGCCTCATGGCTCCAGCCGCCGATCCCCGCGGGTCGCAGGTTCCGATAGACCTCGATGTTTGGGTCGAGATGTTCCCCTTTCTCGAACCGTGCCTGATCGAGGCGGCGAAGCTGAAAACCGCAAGGTACGACAAGTACGAGACGACCAAGCTGGATAGCTGGACAAGAGGCAAGGTCGCCCTTGTGGGCGATGCCGCGCATGCGATGTGCCCGGCTCTTGCTCAGGGCGCTGGTTGCGCGATGGTCAATGCGTTTAGCCTGTCGCAAGACCTGGAGGCGGGCTCTTCGGTCGAAGATGCACTCGTCGCGTGGGAGAAGCGCATTCGCCCCATCACCGATCGCTGCCAGGCCCTGTCCGGCGACTATGCGGCGAACCGCTCGCTGTCGAAGGGGAACATGTTCACGCCGGCGGCCCTGGAAGCAGCCCGCTACGACCCGCTGCGCCGCGTCTACTCATGGCCGCAGTAGCGCCGGACAAGCCGGTCAACGAATTAATCGGCGCGCGCGCAAGCAGCGCTCCCTTCAGGAGATAAAGATGAACTATTCCAGTGAAGTCGAACGGGACTACGATGTCAGGGGTTGGTACGCCTCGGTCCAGGAAAGCCGGCATGACGGCGGCCAGCCTGGCGACACCCTCGTCAAAGTCGCGACAGGCGTCGTCATACGCAATCCGTTCGCCGGAAAGTTCGTCGCGGAATTGTCCGAGCTGACGGATCCGAGCTCAGCCATCGGTCATGCGCTCGGTGAGCGGGCCGTGGCGCTGCTCGGCAACAGGCCGGTCGAAAGCTATGGCAAGGGCGGTATCGCGGGTACATCAGGCGAACAGGAACATGTCGTCGCCTGCATCACCACGGTGTTCGGAGATCCGCTGCGGCAGCAGGTCGGGGGCGGCAAGGCCTGGATTTCGTCGGTCAGCAAGGTCGCCGCCGCCGGCACATCCATCGATATCCCGCTTGCCCACAAGGACGAGCTCTACATCCGTTCCCACTATGATGCCGTCACGTTTTCCGTGCCGGACGGCCCACGCCCCGATGAGCTTTTGATCTGCGTCGCCGTCGCATCGGGTCCGCGCGTGCATCAGCGCGTCGGCGGCAAAACCGTCGCCGACCTCAAGGCCGGTGTCTAGTTCGATCGAAATTGGCGAAGGACGAATTCCATGCCCCTGAACATCAAGGACCTCAAGATCACTTCGGCGGATTTCAAGCCGCTCGGGAAATTGCGCGACGAGCATGCCGGCGACAAGGGCAACGTATTGCCCAGGCTTACGGTCAGCGGCGTCCCGGCAGGCACGAAGGAGCTCGCGGTCATCTGCCATGATCCCGACGCGCCCTTGCCCAACGGCTTCACGCACTGGGTCGTCTACGGCATCGATCCGTCGACCACCGATCTTTCGGACGCGCAGGAAAAGTTTCGCGTCGGGCCCAACGGCGCCGGCGGCAAGCAGTATTACGGGCCTCAGCCGCCCGCTGGCCATGGAGAGCATCACTACTACTTCTGGGTCTATGCCCTGGACACGAAGGTCGAAGGGACACCCACCAGGGAGGAGTTCCTCCAGAAATATGCCGGAAACATCATCGAGCAAAATCGGATCGTCGGCATCTACGAAAACAAGTGAAATCCGCGGCCTCGGCGACCGATAACAAGAACAAAAATGGTCGCCATCGCCGCGCAATGGGAGAATTTGGAAATGAAAGACAACAGCCCGGCGCGCCAGACGGTCTTCGAAGAGCTGGTCACAGCGACGAAGATCCTTCTGAACGAAGGCATTCTGGACACGTTCGGACACATCAGCGCCCGTGACCCCGACGATCCCGAAAGCTTCTTTCTGGCCCAGAAGCTTGCTCCGAGCCTTATAACCGTCGGTGACATCCAGCGTTTCAATCTCGACGGCGAGACGTCGGATAACAGACCCTCCTATCTTGAGCGCTACATCCACAGCGAGATCTACAAGGCGCGGCCCGACGTTCAGTGTGTGCTCCACACCCATTCTCCGGCCGTCCTGCCGTACTGCTTCGTCGATACGCCGCTTCGGCCGGTCACCCACATGGGAGCTTTCATCGGCGAGTCAGTCCCGGTCTACGAGATTCGCGACAAGAATGGCGACGAGACGGATCTCTTCGGCGGCAGCTCCGGGGTCTGCGCTGATATCGCCGAAAGTCTCGGCAACCAGACCGTGGTCCTCATGGCACGGCATGGCGTCGTCAATGTCGGCAACTCCGTGCGGGAGGTCGTCTTCCGCGCCTTCTATCTCGAGCAGGAAGCGGCAGCGCTCACGGCCGGCCTGCAGATCGGCAATATCAAATATCTGTCGCCGGGCGAGATAAAGACGGCGGGAAAACTCGTCGGTGCCCAGATCGATCGAGGATGGAATCACTGGTCGCAGCGTCTGAGAGAGGCCGGCCTGGCCTAGTGCCGGCCGCCTTGAGGAATACCTGGTCCATCCGGGTCTGGGCCGGGATGGTCCAGGCTCAGTTTCAATAGTTCCCTGGCGCAGGAGCGCCGGATCAAGGCAATGAAACGCACCATGCCGCACGCGGAAAGTTACGACTACATCATCGTTGGGGCCGGATCGGCCGGCTGCGTGCTGGCCAACCGGTTGAGCGCTGACCCGGCATGTTCGGTGCTGTTGCTCGAGGCCGGCGGCTGGGACCGCGACCCCATGATCCACATACCGCTTGGCTGGGGAAAAATCCTGACCGAGCGCCGCCACGACTGGATGTATTTCTGCGAGCCGGAGGACAATGTCGGCGGACGCAGGGTCGAGTGCGCCCGCGGCAAGGTGATCGGCGGGTCGTCGTCGACCAACGCCATGGCCTATGTGCGGGGAAATCGCGGCGATTACGACCGTTGGGCGGCCAGCGGGCTCCAAGACTGGTCGTACGAGAAGGTCCTGCCTTATTTCCGGAAGCAGGAAAGCTGGGAAGGGGGCGCGAACCACTTTCGTGGTGGCAAGGGTCCGGTCAGCACCCAGTTGTGCCGCTACAAGGACACGCTGATCGACGCCTTCGCGCAAGCCAGCGTGGAGGCAGGGTATCCACAAACGGACGACTACAATGGTGAGCGGCAGGAAGGATTCGGTCGCCTCCAGATGACGATTTCGAAAGGTCGGCGCAGCTCGACCGCGTCCGCCTATCTGCGGCCGGTCTTGAAGCGGCCCAATTTGACCGTCCTGACCGGAGCGACGGCGACGAAGATCACCCTGGAGGGCAGGCGCGCCACCGGGGTGGTTGTGAACCATGGCGGCGGCGAACGGACGGTCGTCGCCCGCAAGGAGGTCCTGCTCTCGGGCGGCGTCATCAACACGCCGCAACTCCTGATGCTGTCCGGCATCGGGGCGCCGGAGGAGCTCGCGACGCACGGTATCCAGACGCGGGTCGACCTGCCGGCGGTCGGCAAGAACCTGCAGGATCACGTCTCGGTCATCCTCATGTACCGACGCCGGGCTCCGGGCGGCCCTTTCCTTCGCAACATGCGTGCCGATCGGATCGGGTTGGATTTCGCCAAGACCTACTTCACGGGACGGGGTTTTTCCGGCGATGTCCCCGGCGGGGTTGTCGCCTTCCTGAAAAGCGGTCCGGCGCGGCCGTTGCCGGATGTGCAACTGCTGTTCACGGCGGCTCCGCTCGCCGCGTGGCCGTACCTCAAGCCGTTCAAGGCGCCGTTCCCGGACGGTTTCGCCACGCGGATCGTGGCGACGCAGCCTGAAAGCCGGGGTGAGGTGAAACTGGCCTCGGCCGATCCTCTCGCGGCACCGCTGATCCACCAGAATTTCCTCGCCTCGCCGAAGGACTGGGAGTCCCTTCGCGCCGGTTTCCGGGTGGCCAGGGATCTCGCGGCGCAGCCTTCCATGCGGCCCTTTATCGAGGCGGAGTTCTTTCCCGGCCCGAATTGCCAGAGCGACGACGAGATCGACGAGCATATCCGCAAGACCTCGATCACCGTGCACCATCCGGCAGGGACCTGCCGGATGGGCGCCGACGCGGCCTCCGTCGTCGACCCGCAATTGCGACTTCGCGGCGTCGACGGGCTGAGGGTGGTGGACGCGTCCGTCATGCCCGACCTGGTCTGCGGAAACATCAACGCGGCGGTCATCATGATTGCCGAGAAGGCCGCCGACCTCATCGCGGCATCAAAAGCAGCAACGGAAAGCAGGGCAGCGTGATGATCCAGCGTATCGCCATCATCGGTCTGGGTACGATGGGACCAGGCATGGCCGCCCGGCTCGCCAGGGGTGGCTTGCAGGTGACCGCCTACGATGTTGCCCCGGCAGCTATCGAGCGCGCAGGGTCAATGCTGAGCACGGCCGGGTCCGTGCTCGATGCCCTGGGTATCGCGGCCCCGCCGGCGGGTGCCGGAACGGTTCGCTTCACGGATGACATCGGCGACGCGGTATCCGGTGCCGATCTCGTCATCGAGAACGTTCCTGAAAACATCTCGATCAAGGCCGATGTCTATCGCACGATCGACAGCCTCATAGCATCGGACACGATCGTCGCATCCGACACCTCGGGCATCCCGATCACCAAGCTGCAAGCGCATATCTCGCATCCCGAGCGGATGGTGGGCATGCACTGGTCGAACCCGCCGCACATCATCCCGATGATCGAGGTGATCGCCGGCGAGAAGACGGCGCCGCAGACCGTGGCTGTTATCCGCGACCTGATCCGCTCGATCGGCCTCTTGCCGGTGGTGGTGAAGAAGGACGTTCCGGGCTTCGTCGAAAACCGCGTGCTCTATGCGCTGCTGCGCGAGGCGGTCGATCTTGTCGAGCGCGGTGTCATCGAGCCGGAAGATCTCGACACCTGCGTTTCCTGGGGCATCGGCTACAAGATCGCCGTGGTCGGGCCGATGGCGCTGCTGGATATGGCGGGCCTCGATATCTACAAGTCCGTCTCGTCCTTCCTCAACGCCGATCTCTCCAATCGCGACGACGTTGCGCCGATGGTGCTGGAAAAGACGAACGCGTCGAAGCTCGGCATCAAGTCGGGGGAGGGCATGTTCTCCTACACGCCCGAGCAGATAAAGGCGCTGCAAGGCGAACGCGCGCGCAAGCTCGTCGCGGTGCGACGCATCCTGGAGGGCCGGGAGTAGCCAATGACACATCGTGCTCACAAGGCCGGTCGGATTGGGGCACCGCATGGAGGGCCAAGCCATGCGTGTTGAGACCATTCGGGCAGCCGGCGGCCGGCCGGCCCATATCCGCCACGACGACCTGATCTCCGCCAAGGGCGTTTCGGTGGTCATGGCCAGGCAACTGGTTCTGCAGAATATAGATCTGTCGGTACCGAAGGGATCGTTTGTTTCTCTCATCGGTCCTTCCGGTTGCGGCAAGAGCACCTTGCTCAAGGTTCTGGCCGGGCTTGTAAATCCGACAAGCGGCAGCGTTTCGATCGCCGGGCTTTCGCCGGTCGAGGCGGCGCGCAAGCGCATGATCGGCCTCGTCTTCCAGGACGCCAACCTGCTTCCCTGGAAGAATGCGGTCGACAATGCATCCATGCTGCTCGGCATCGCCGACAAGTCATTGTCGCGCACGGATTTGCGGGCACGCGGACAGGAGATGCTTGAACTGGTGGGGCTTGGCGACAGCGCCCACAAGCGTCCAAACGAATTGTCGGGCGGCATGCGCCAGCGCGTCGCCATCGCGCGGGCCTTGGCGCTCGATCCCGCGGTGCTGCTGATGGACGAGCCGTTCGGCGCGCTCGATGCCATTACCCGCGATTCGATGGGTCAGTCGCTGCTGGAGATCTGGCAGCGCACCGGCAAGACCATCGTTCTTGTCACCCACTCCATCGACGAGGCCATTCACCTGTCCCGCCATGTCCATGTGCTGGGGATCAAGCCCGGCCGGATCACCGAGAGCCTCGACATTGGTCTGCCCTATCCACGCGACCTGTCGGTGACGGAAGATCCGGAGTTCGTCAGGCTGGTGGTTCAACTGCGCACGATGCTGCGCGCCAGCCACCAACCGGGAGGCGCGTCATGAGCGATCAACCTGTCACAAATGTCCCTGACTCACGGCTTGGCTCAAGCTGGGTGGCCGCGACCGGCAGCTGGCTCCCGGCGGTCATACTTCTGCTGGCGACGATCGTCGTGTGGGAAGCCGTGGTGCGGATTTTCGCCATCTCCGCCTTCATTATTCCCGCCCCGTCCGAGATCGCGCAGTCGCTGGTCGCGCAATGGGCAACGCTGATGCAGGCGACATTGGTGACGGCAGGCGAGATCCTGTTCGGGTTCCTTGTCTCCGTCGTGGTCGGCGTTGCCATTGCGCTGGTCATTGTGCGCTTCGACTGGCTGGGGCGAGCGCTTTATCCGCTGGTGGTGCTGTTCCAGAACGTACCCAAAGTGGCGCTGGCGCCGATCTTCATTCTCTGGTTCGGCTATGGGCTCGCGCCCAAGATCGGCCTGATCCTGGTCATCGCCTTCTTCCCGGTGACGTTGTCGATGCTGGCCGGCATGCAGTCGGTCGACCGCTCGCTGCTGTCGTTGATGAATTCGGTCGGCGCGAGCCCGACGCAGATCCTGTTCAGGATCCGCGTTCCGCATTCGCTGCCGAACCTGATGGCGGGGACCAAGATCGCGGCCACGCTGAGCGTGATCGGCGCCATCGTCGGCGAATTCGCCGGGGCCTCGGACGGGCTGGGCTACGTCATCCAGTTCGCCTCGACCCAGCTCGACACTGCGCTGGTCTTCGCGGCGCTGCTGCTCGTCTCCGTGCTCGGCATAGCCTTCTACTACGCGGCCGAAATCCTCGAACGCATCGTGGTGCCTTGGGCACCCAAATTCAGCCAGGCCTAGGCCTCTCGATCAACCACCGACAATAAAGGGAACAAAAATGCTGAGACGCTCACTTATCAAGGTAGCCACGCTTGCGGCGTTTGCCGGCGCCCTTGGCTTCCCCGGCATGGCGCTGGCGGCGGACAGGGTCACTGTCCAGCTCGACTGGGTGGTGCGCGGCAACCACGCCATGTTCTTCGTCGGCAAGGAAAAAGGCTTCTTCGCCAAGAACGACATCGACGTCGCCGAAATCCGCAAGGGTTCGGGTTCGCCGGATGCTATGCGGTTGGTGGGCAATGAGAACGCGGATTTCGGTTTCGGCGATCTCCCCACGCTCGCCGTCGCGCGCTCGCAGAACGTTCCCGTGGTGGCGGTGGCCGCCGTCAACCAGCACTCGCCGCTGGCGATCATGTCGCTCGCCAAGACGGTGAAGCTCACCAAGCCGGCTGATCTCAAGGGACTGACCATCGGCATTCATCCGGCGGGCTCGACCTACATCTTCTTCAAGGGCTTCCTGGCGGCCAATGGCCTGACCGAGAAGGACATGACGCTGAACAGCGTCTCGCCGCCCTATGAAAGCTATCTGCTTCTCGGCCGGGTCCAGACGGTGGTCGGCTATGTCGACGCCGAGGTTCCCGAACTGGAGGCCAAGGCAGGCGGTCCCGGGTCGCTCAGCATCATGATGGGCGCGGACCATGGCTGGAAGGCTTATGGCTCCGGCCTGTTCACTTCGGAGAAGATGATCAAGGACAAGCCGGACGTCGTCGCCCGCTTCGTCAAGGCATACAGGGAGGCCTTCGACTACGTGGTGGCGCACCCCGAAGAGGCCGCCGAGATCACGGCCAAGGCCGCCCCTGGTTACGCGGACAAGAAGGATGTGCTGCTGGCGCAGATCAACGCCGATATCGCGTCGACCTTCACCAGCCCGGACACCAAGGAACACGGCCTCGGCTGGATGACGAAGACGCAGTGGGAGGAAACGCTGAAGACGCTCACCGATCAGGGCGTGCTCAAGGTGGCCCTGTCGGCGGGCGATGTCTTCACCGACACGTTCCTGGCCAACAAGTAAGAGGCGTGCGGTGTTGGGGCGGGCAAGTCGATGAGCGCCTACCGGCAGACCAGACTGTCCTGCTCCAGGCCGCAAGACAAGGTGCGCTCGCCTTTCGCCGCATCGGCACGGTCGAGAGTGATCTGCACGCGGGTGGCATATGCGCGGCCCGACAGACCGCACCATAGCCGCTCGACCGGCAGGTTCTCGTGTTTGTCGTTGAGGATGGTGAAGGTGGCGGTCTTGGGGTCGAACCAGAGTTCGACGCGAGCGCTCTTGCCCGGTTCTATCGTCGCGATCCCTTCTGAATACCAGTGGGCAAAGTCGGCGTTGCAGGACACGCCTTCCTTGCCCGCATTCGAAATCGTCAATGGCACCATGGCGAGCCCCTCAGTGCCCTTGCGGACAATCACCTGGTGCAACTCAACCGCGTCGGCGAGGGATGTGAACGCCAACATCACGGGGAGGACATAACGGATTTTCACTTTGCCTGAGCTCCATGGGTAGTTTTCTCAGGCAGTCTATCTCGCTCATGCGCAATAACAACAAAAATATGATTGGGAAATCAAACAGAGAGGGTAACATGTTAAAGATCCTTAAGAGCAGCGTAAGTGCATTTATACTGTGTGGCGTCTTGATGGGCGGCGCGTTTGCCGGCGAAATCAAGTCGATCGCCATACTGACGCCCGAAGAAGGCACGGACTATGGCTGGAACCAGCAGGGCATCGACGCCGCCAAGGCAGCCGGCAAGGCAGCCGGTGTCGAGGTGGTCGTGGCCCAGGGTCTCGGCTATGGCGATGTCCGTCCGACACTGCGCGAGCTCGCGTCCGACGGCGCCAGCCTGCTGATCGCCCACGCCAGCGGCTACAACACCTCGGCGCCCGAAATCGCCAAGGAACTGAAGGTTCCGGTGGCGATCGTCGACACGCCGAACGGTCTTGAGAAGGGCCTCGTCGCCGACTACACACTGAGCGGTCATCAGGGCGCCTATCTGGCCGGCCGTCTCGCCGCCAAGATGTCGCGCTCGAAATCTGTCGGCATCGTCGTCTCCGGCGAACCGCCATCGTGGAACTCGCAGTCGGCGGCGTTCGCGCAGGGCGTGAAGGCGGAGAACCCGGACGTCAAGATCACCTATGCGGTGATCGGGCCGGCCGCCTACAGTGATGCCGCCGGCGGCAAGCGCGTCACCGAAAGCGTTATCGCCTCGGGCGCCGACATCATTTTCGGCCAGGGCAACGGCTCCAGTTTCGGCATGCTGCAGGCGGTCGAGAGGACCAAGGCGGCTGACGGTGGTAAGGTCTATTTCATCGACGTCATCGGCGACAAGTCGCCGATCGACAAGGGCTTCCTGCTGTCGTCGGTGGTGTGGAACATCGAACCGGTCTACGCTGCGATGATCGCCGACCTGAAGGCCGATACGTTCGGTACCAAGCACTATTCGATCGGCCTCAAGGACGATTCGGTGAAGCTGCTGAAGACCGCCGCCATCCCCGACAAGGTCTGGGGTGAAATCCAGGCGCTGCGCGAGGACGTCATTTCCGGCAAGATCAAGGTCGATCCGGTCTATGACGCGGCCGCCGTCAGGGCGCTGATGACAAGCGTCGCCCAGTAAGGCGATCAAAAGTCGGCTGCCGGAGGGGCGATCGGTTCGCTCCTCCGGATCATTCCCGTTTCCAGTGCTGGGCTTTCATGAGCAATCTTTCTTCATCGCCCGTCGACAGCCGCGACATCGTCGCGCTTGAAGGCGTGACCAAACGCTTTCCCGGCATTGTCGCCAACGACAGCATCGACCTGTCGATCCGCCCTGGCGAGGTGCATGTGCTGCTCGGTGAGAACGGCGCGGGAAAATCCACCTTGATCGGCATGCTGTCCGGCCTGCAGCAGCCGGACGAGGGGCGCATCCTTGTCGACGGCAGACCGACGCCGATCACGTCGCCGCGCCATGCGCTGGCGCTTGGCATCGGAACGGTGTTCCAGCACATGATGCTGGTGCCCACCCTGACGGTCGCCGAGAACCTGCTTCTTGGCGGGTCCTGGTGGCAGCGCCCCAGGACTGATGAGCTCGAGGCCCGCGTGGCCGAGATCACCGGGAGCCTCGGCATCACGGTGAAACTGCATGCCAAGGTTTCGGAACTTTCGCTGGGTGAGCAGCAGCAGGTCGAAATCCTGCGCGCCATGGTGCGCAACAGCCGGCTGCTGATCCTCGACGAATCCACCTCGATGCTGACGCCGAAGGGCATCGAGGAACTTGGTGCGCTGATGCGCCGCCTCGTCGAGCAAGGATTGGCGATCGTCTTCATCACCCACAAGCTCAAGGAGGCAGCCGCCTTCGGCGACCGCATCTCGGTTCTCAAGCTTGGCCGCAAGGTTAGAGAGATACCGCCCGAGCGGTTTGCCGCGCTCGGCGAACAGGAGATCATTTCCGAGATCGTGGAGTTGATGTTCGGCAAGCAGAAGGACGATCCCGAAGCGGTCGAACGCCCGGCCCGCGCAGTCGATGCGCAAGCCGCGCCCCTGCTTCAGGTCGCGGGTCTCACGGTCGCGCCGACCGACAACGCGCCCGGCCTGTCGTCGATCTCCTTCGACATCCGTCCAGGCGAGATACTCGGCATCGCGGGAATTGATGGCAACGGCCAGAAGCAACTGGCTGAGGCCTTGGCCGGCCAGCGCGTGGCGACAGGCGGCTTGGTCCGGCTGGCGGGCACCGCCATCGAGGCCCTGAGCGTCGGCGAACGCCGCCAGCGCGGCCTTCGCTACCTGACCGACGACCGGCTGGGCGAAGGTACGGTGGGCATGTTCCCAGTCTCCATCAACTTCTTCCTCAAGCAGGTCGGGGCGGCGCCCTTCTGGCGCAGCGGCGTCGAGCAACGCGCCGAGATCGACAGGCGCGCCGCCGAGCTCGTGCGCGAGTACGATGTGCGCACACCAAGCCTGAAGACGCCCGTTGCGCGGCTTTCGGGGGGCAACATCCAGAAGGTGCTGCTGGCGCGGGAACTGGCCGAAGGCGCGAAGGTGGTGATCTTCAACAAGCCAACCTATGGGCTCGATCTCGCCAATACGCTGGCCTCGCGCCAGCGCATCCGCGACACGGCGGCGCGTGGCCTCGCCGTGCTGTTGATCTCCACCGACCTCGAGGAACTGCTGAGCATGTGCGATCGTATCGCCGTCATTGCCAATGGCTCGCTGGTCGGCACCGTCGCGAATGCCGACGACGCCCGCACCAGGGTCGGCCGCCTGATGATCGGACTTGCCGCATGAGCATCGACACCGCACCCGCTGCCGGCGCCACCGCACTCGATGTCACGAGCGCCGGCGCTACGCGGCGCGACGTGATGCACCGGCTGCTGATGACCCTTGGTCCGATCCTTGCCGCTCTCGTCATCGCTGGTTGTATCCTGCTTGCCGTCGGTGTCGACCCGCTCGCCTATTATGGCTACGTGCTGGAGAAAGGCCTGTTCTCGCCGCTTGGCATCCAGCAGACGCTGACGCGCATGGCGCCGCTGCTGTTTCTCGCCGCCGGCTTGATCGTCGCCTTTCGCGCCGGCATGTGGAACCTGGGCGGCGACGGCCAGTTCCTGCTTGGCGCCGTCACGGCCGCCGCCAGCGCTCCCGTTCTGGTGCAGGTCATGCCGTCCTGGCTGGCGCTCTTCTGTTCCTTCCTGATCGCCATGGTGGTGGCCATGATCTGGTCGCTGGTGCCGGCGCTGCTGCGCGCCTATCAGGGTGTCAACGAGATCATCACCACGCTGATGATGACGTTCCTCGGCACCTCGTTCGCCAATGTGCTGGTCAAGCTGGTGTTCCGCGATCCCGGCACCACCGTGCCGCAGACCCGCACGCTGCCGGTGGAAGACCGGCTGCCGCGCCTGTTTGAAACCACCATCACCAGTGGCCTGCTGCTCGGCCTGGCAGCGATCATCATCGTCCATCTGGTGATGACACGAACGGCATTCGGGCTGAAATTGCGGATTGTCGGCGCCAATCCGCGCGCCGCGGTTCATGCGGGGTTGGGCGTGCCCGGCCTGACGATTGCCGTCTTTGCCATTTCCGCCGGGCTCGCGGGCCTTGCCGGCGCTGTCGACATCATCGGCGTGCAAGGCAATGTTCGCGCCGACTGGAACCCCGCCTATGGGCTGGCGGTCATTCCGGCCGTCTTTCTCGCCCGCATGAACGGCTTTGCCGCGATAGGCTTCGTATTCCTGCTTTCGGTGCTGTCGATCGGCGGCGAGAGCGCGGCGCGGCGGCTTGGCGTGCCCAATCACTTCACCCTAGTGCTGGTCTCCATCGTGCTGATCGTGCTCGCCTTGGCCGAGTATGTCGACCACCGCTATCATCAGTCGAGAAAGGCTTAGGGCATGACCGGGCTCTTCAGCGAAGTCTTTCTCAGCGCGTTGCTGTTTGGCGCCGTCACCGCCGCCATTCCGCTGCTGCTTGCCGGCCTCGGGGAACAGATGTCGGAAAAGGCCGGCGTGCTCAACATCGGCATCGAAGGCATGATGCTGGCCGGCGCCTATCTCGGCTTCGTCGGCGCATTCTATTCGGGATCGCTGTGGCTGGGCTTCCTCACCGGCGCTGCCGGCGGCATCGCTGTGGCGCTGGTCATGGCACTGCTTTGCGTGCGCATCGGGCTGAACCAGATCGTCATCGGCATCGCACTGACGCTTGGTCTCGAAGGCCTGACGGCGCTGCTTCACCATTTCCAGTTCTCGCGCAGCTATCCTCGCCTGCCGGCGGCGGACGCAACCGTCATTCCGCTGCTGTCGAACATTCCGGTGATCGGCCCGGCCTTCTTCAAGCACCATTTGATCGTCTATCTGGCGGTCGCCCTAGTGTTCGGCATGAGCTACCTCTACCGGCGCACGCAACTCGGCCTCAACCTACAGGCCGCCGGCGATAAGCCGGCCGCGCTCGACGTTGCCGGTATCGACGTCATCAGGACCCGCACCATCGCCGTGCTGACGACCGGCGCGCTGGCCGGGCTCGGCGGCGCGTATCTCGCCAATGTCGGGGCGGGGCTGTTCATACCGTTCATCACCAACGGCGCCGGCTTCCTCGGCATCGTGCTGGCCATGCTGGCGCGCGGGCGTCCGGTCTGGGTACTGTTCGGCGCGCTTTTGTTCGGTGTCTGCCTGTCGCTCACCACGGCCATGCAGGTGGCGGGCATCAACATCCCGACCGACGTCATCCAGATGCTGCCGTTCCTGGCGGTGATGATCATGCTGGTGCTGTTCGGCCGGCGAGCCAGCCTGCCGGCAGCACTGGGCATTCCATACGAGCGCGGCGCGCGCTGACAGAAACCAGATGCGCGGATGGGACCCGCGCCAGAAACGGAGGCAACAATGTCGGATACCAAGGTCTACCTGCTCGACGGCGGCTCGCTCGTCCTCGACGGCTATCATGTGTTCTGGAATCGCGGCCCGGGCGGCGAAGTGCGCTTCCCCGTCTATTCGATCCTGATCGAGCATGCCGAGGGCCGCTTCCTCATCGACACCGGCTACGACTACGACCACGTCATGAAGGTGCTGCCCTTCGAGAAGCCGATCCAGGAAAAGCACCAGACAATTCCGGGCGCGCTGGCGTTGCTCGGGCTTGAGCCGAAGGACATCGACGTCGTCGTCAACTCGCACTTCCATTTCGACCATTGCGGCGGCAACAAGTATTTTCCGCACGCCAAGAAGATCTGCCACCGCACGGAGGTACCGCAGGCCTGCAATCCGCAGCCGTTCGAACATCTGGGTTACTCGGACCTGAGCTTCTCGGCCGAGGCCGCCGAAGCGCGCGGCGTGACCGCGCAGCTGCTGGCGGGTACGACGCGCGCCAACTCGACGTTCGAGGGAATAGACGGCGATGTCGAGCTTGCCAAAGGCGTCAGGCTGATCTCGACCCCCGGCCATTCGATCGGCCATTACAGTCTCTTGGTCGAGTTTCCCAAGCGCAAGCCGATCATGTTCACGATCGACGCCGCCTACACGCAGAAGAGCCTGGAAACCCTATGCCAGGCCGCCTTTCATATCGACCCGGTCGCGGGCGTCAATTCGATGCGCAAGGTGAAGAAACTTGCCGAGGATCACGGCGCCGAGCTGATGTACTCGCACGACATGGACAACTTCAAGACCTACAAAACCGGCACGCAGTTCTACGGCTGATTGCCGCCAATCCGGAGACAAGACCATGCGCTATCTCGAACACGCCGATCCGGTCATCACCCTGACCGCGGGACCGGTGAATGCCTACGCCGAGGTGCTGCGTGGCCTCGGCCGCACCGTGCTCTACGATTACGACCCGGCCTTCCAGCTCTTCTACGAAAAGGTCGTCGACAAGGCCCAAAAGGCGATGCGGCTTTCCAACAAGCCTGTCATCCTGCACGGCGAGCCGGTGCTGGGGCTGGAGGCGGCGGCAGCGTCGCTGATCACGCCCGACGATGTCGTGCTCAACCTCGCCTCCGGTGTCTACGGCAAGGGCTTCGGCTATTGGGCGAAACGCTATTCGCCGCATCTGCTCGAAATCGAAGTGCGCTACAACGAGGCGGTCGAGCTGCAGGCAGTTGCCGACATGCTGAAGGCGCATCCGGAAATCACTGTCGTCTCCGTCTGCCATCACGACACCCCGTCGGGCACGATCAACCCGATCGATGCCATCGGCGCGCTGGTGTCGGCGCATGGCAGCTACCTGATCGTCGATGCCGTCTCGTCTTTCGGTGGCATGAAGACGCATCCGGAGGACTGCAAGGCCGACATCTATGTCACGGGCCCGAACAAATGCCTGGGAGCGCCTCCAGGCCTGACGATGATGGGCGTCAGCGAGAGGGCCTGGGCCAAGATGAAGGCCAATCCCCTGGCGCCACGCGCGTCGATGCTGAGCATTGTCGACTGGGAAAACGCCTGGTCGCGCGAGAAGCCGTTCCCATTCACGCCCTCGGTCTCGGAGATCAACGGGCTCGATGTGGCGCTCGACCTCTATCTCAACGAGGGGCCGGAAGCAGTGTGGGCACGTCACGCGCTGACGGCACGGGCCATGCGAGCGGGAGTCACGGCCATGGGCCTGTCGATCTGGGCCGCCAACGACAAGATCGCGTCGCCGACCACGACCGCTGTTCGCACGCCCGAAGGTGTCGACGAGAAAGCAGTTCGCCAGGCAGCCCGCGCTCGCTACGGCGTGGTGTTTTCGTCGGGTCGCGGCGAAACCTTGGGCAGGCTGACGCGCATCGGTCACATGGGTCCGACGGCGCAGCCGATCTATGCGATCGCGGCGCTGACGGCGCTTGGCGGCGCCATGAATGCGGCAGGCCAGAAGCTTGCGGTCGGCAAGGGCATCGACGCGGCGCTGGCCGTGATCGACGCCGACGCCTGAACAGACATCATAAGATTACGCATCGAGGGAGATATTTCATGACTGAACGGCTTGCGGGAAAGACGGCGCTGGTGACGGGCGCCGCACAGGGCATCGGTAAGGCGATCGCGGCACGGCTGGCGGCCGACGGCGCGACCGTCATCGTCAGCGACATCAATGCCGAGGGCGCGAAGGTCGCGGCCGCCGCGATCGGCGGCAAGGCGAAGGCTGTCGCCGCCGATATTGCGGATCCGGCTTCGGTCAAGGCGCTGTTTGCGGAAATACAGGCGCTCACCGGCGGCGTCGACATCCTGGTCAACAATGCCAGCATCGTGCCGTTCGTCGCCTGGGACGATGTCGACCTCGACCATTGGCGCAAGATCATCGACGTCAACCTGACAGGGACCTTCATTGTCACCCGCGCGGCGACGGACCAGATGCGGGCGGCGGGCAAGGCCGGACGCGTGATCAGCATCGCCTCCAATACCTTCTTCGCCGGTACACCGAACATGGCGGCCTATGTCGCGGCCAAGGGCGGCGTCATCGGCTTCACCCGGGCGCTGGCGACCGAGCTTGGCAAGTACAACATCACCGCGAACGCGGTGACGCCGGGCCTGATCGAGAGCGATGGCGTCAAGGCGAGCCCGCACAACGAGGCGTTCGGCTTCGTCGAGATGCTGCAGGCGATGAAGGGCAAGGGCCAACCCGAACACATCGCCGATGTCGTGTCGTTCCTGGCGAGCGAGGACGCCCGCTGGATCACCGGCCAGACGCTGAATGTCGACGCCGGGATGATCAGGCACTAATGCATGTCGCCCGGAAGTGTCCTCGGTTCCGGATAACGACATTCATAAAATCAGAAGCTTACGGCAGGTCGGGCGAATTCTATTCGCCGCGACATGCTGTAGGGGCAATCGACAAATCGACAATCACAGCCGGTGGTGTGCGAGGGGATGGCTCCCCGCCCAAAGCAATGTGGATCGACTCGAACGAAGGCGGCGCCTTCAACACTCGTTCGACAGGCTGAGCCGAGCGGACAGACCCCGGCTGGAAATCGCAGCCCGGTGCGGTTCGGAGTGAAAGTCGCTGTTACGCAATTAACGGATCGTTGACCGCGCTGTCCTATTCTGAGACAGCGCGGTCTAACCCCAACCGGACTGCGCAGGCGGCTCCGGCAACACAGCCCCCGCCGCACTGTCGGAGCCGCCACCACACTCTAGCCTGAAAAATACCAGCAATGGTTGAATCAACCGTTACTGCAGTTGTTGCAAATGGAGCGAAACGGCTATCCCACCTTCTTGCCGCCTCCACCTAAAGCGCGTCACGTCGAAACGGATTCATGCGACGCGCTTTAGGTCTTTGTCTTTATGCATGTCGTCTTCCCAAAACCGAGGTCACTTTTGGGCGACATGCATAGCCGGAACTGCGCGCCCCCAAAATGTGGCGTCCTCAGGAGGCAACAAGGGTGCCGAGCCTACCTGAGCCCCTTTTCCCTGGGGCGCACGCTGCAAGTGGCGATCACCACAACGTTCGAAGTCTGCTTCGCGATCCCCGCCAGAGGGTCGGCCGCCTTTTCCCTCGCCAACCAACTGTGGAAAAAACTGTCGGTTGAAGCATGCGGGCTTTGATCACTTTGGCGCCGAACAGCTAGCCGATGGGCCCGAAGGCGGGGATAAGCCACTCGCCATTCCGATCGGGCCATTTCAAAAGGCCCATTGCAGCGCGAGGCCGACCACGGACAGTCCCATTGCTGTCGTCGCGAGCCATCCAAGAAAGCGTAGCCAACCCTCAATGGGGAATTCGCCCATGATGTCGGAGCGCCCGGTCATCAGCATCATGACGACCATGACGGGGACGGCGCATATGCCGTTGATGACAGCGCTCCAGTAAAGCGCCTTGATGGGATCGATCGGCGTGAGCATGATCCCCATTCCCAGCACCACGGCGGCGGCCAAGGTCGCATAGAATGCCATCGCTTCCTTCGGCTTGCGCTCCAGTCCCACTGGCCAGCGGCTTGCCTCGCCCACGGCGAATGCGGCCGAGCCTGCGAGAACCGGCACCGCGAGAAGGCCGGTGCCGATGATCCCCATTGCAAAGATTGCAAAGGCGAATTTGCCCGCGACCGGCTCCAGCGCCTTGGCCGCATCGGTGGAGGAATTGATGTCAGTCACTCCGGCCTTGTGCAGCGTGGCGGCGGTTGTGACGATGATTGCGATGGCTATCAGGTTCGAAAAAGCCATGCCCACCAAAGTGTCGGCGCGAATGCGCTGGAACGCACCCGACGCCTGCCACGGTGCCCACTTCAGCGGCTTGGCCTTCGGGTCGATCGTTTCCTCTTCGACCTCCTGCGACGCTTGCCAGAAGAACAGGTAGGGAGAAATCGTGGTGCCGAGTATGGCCAGAAGCGTCGTGAAGAACGCACGGTTCCATTCCATGTGCGGAAGAACGACCCCCTTCAGGGCCTCGCCCCATGGGATATCAGCCAGAAACGCGGCGACCACGTAGGCAAAGAGGCTCAGCGTTGTCCATTTCAGGACCATGACGTACCGGTTGTAGTCGAGAAAGACGATCGCCAAAACGCACGCCACGCCGAATGCAACGACGTAAAGCGAGCTTGGGCCGCCCACCAGCAGTCGCAGCGCGTCAGCCATCGCGCTCAGGTCCGCCCCGATGTTGATCACGTTGGCGGCGAACAACAGCAAGGCTACAAAATACATCAGGGAAGACGGGTAGTGTCGGGAGAGATTGCCGGAGATACCTCGACCTGTCGTCCGGCCTATCCGCGCCGCTATTTCCTGGATCGCGGCCATGAGCGGAAAAGTGAAGACCATGGTCCAGCCGACATTGAATCCCAGCTGGGCGCCCGCCTGGCTGTACGTACCGATGCCGGAAGGATCGTCGTCCGAAGCGCCTGTGATGAAACCGGGTCCGATCGTGCGCAGGAATCGCTGGATTGGCCCTTTTGCCCGAATGTCGCTCTGTTTTTCAGAGATTTCGGCGCTTATGTCGTTCATGCAGGAGCTCCAGAAACGCGGTCCCTTCGATATATCCGCTTGAAGCAAAATTCAGCGATCGCCGTTCGGTTCCTTTAGTTGTCGCTGAAACGTCGTCGGTATCTGGTCGCGGAGGTGGTGCTTCCTTGCTGGCGACATGACATTTCCGCGCAGGTCGGTTTCCACGAGACGTCTCTCGCTGAGGTCGAGGCGGCGCAACACTATCCTGGTGGGCACGCTGGCCAGAACAGCCGCTATGGCCGCCGAGGATGACGATTACATTTCGAAGGGCCTGCCCATCGGCATGGATGTGCCGCGCATTGGTCGGCACCGTTTGCACGGAGATAGCCAGCTTGGGCCAAATGACTTCTAATCGCAGTTTGGTGAGACTGGTAGCGGGAGAGCGCTACCGCCTTTCCCCACATTCAGAAACCCCGCGATATTTCTTGCGGTGCTGGGCATGACAGCACCGTTTTCAGGGGGGTGCCTCAACCTGATTCGAATACGCTGCTACGATGCCATGAGCGCGCAGTGGCGGGTGGAACCGTTTCTTCTCGAGAGGTCTTTAAGAGTGTAGCGGCGCGGCTCGCGCATGGTCGTCAACGACAAACACGGCGCTCGCTTCGCTGACGATGGACACGTGTTCCCTGGCGGCTTTGCCGGCAGCAGCGCCATCGCCACGCAAGATCGCGGTGACGATGGCGTCATGCTCCTGCCAGGATTTCGCCAGGCGTCCGGCCAGCCGGAACTGGGCGCGGCGAAAGGGGGCCAGCCGGCTGCGCGTCGTCGCAGTCAACTCGTAGATGTGCGTGCTGTGGGCACCGCGATAGAGCCGGCTGTGGAATTCGGTGTTGAAGTACTCATAGTCTTCCTCGGCACCCAGCCGCACCAGCCGCGCCGACGCCTGATGCTCGGTCTCGAGCGCGCGGCGCTCGTTGCCGGTCATGCGCTCGGCGCAGAAGCGCGCGCATATGCCTTCCAGCTCGGCCATGCTTTCGAACATCGAGGCGAGGTGCTCCTGCGTGACGACGGCGACGATGGCGCCCCTGTTGGGCCGCCGCTCGACGAGGCCCATGGCGCTGAGTTGGCCAAGCGCCTCGCGCACCGGCGTGCGTGAAACCTCGAAGCGGGCGGCAAGCGAGACCTCGTCGAGTTTTTCGCCGGGACGCAGCACGCCGGTGACGATGCGGTCGCCGATCGCCCTCACCATCTGATCGACGGTCGTGCCCGCCCGGATCAAGCTGCGCTTTCCCGACAAAACTGCTTCGCCTCCCCTGCTTCGGTGTTCCAGGATCCCTGAATCCTGCGGCCGAACGGCACCATCCCGACTCGGCCGGACCCTCTATGCCTGTGTTTTAATCTGCCTGTCAAATTGTCTGTTTTCAAGGCAAAAAGTGCATGCAATTGCCTTTCGCTTGTGCATGGTTCCTCACGACGATCATTGATTTTATTGTGAAATTACGACACTCGAATTGGCATGACGATTGCATGCACTTTTCTTGAGAGGGCGTTAACCGACCCGGAAAGGGTCCTACAGGGGAGCATAAGAGAGATGACCGACAGATTCATGCTTAGCCGTCGCCAGTTGCTCAAGACCTCCGCCGCTGGAGCAGCATTAGGGCTTGCCTCCGCAGCCTTTCCCGTCAGCAAGGCATTCGCCGCTGCCGCCACCGTCGGCTTCATCTATGTCGGGCCGAAGGACGACTACGGGTACAACCAGGCGCATGCCGAGGGTGCCGCAGCGTTGAAGGGCATCGAGGGTATCACCGTCGTCGAGGAGGAGAACGTGCCGGAGACGGTCGATGTCCAGAAGACGATGGAATCGATGATCAACCTCGACGGCGCCTCGCTAATCTTCCCGACCTCGTTCGGCTATTTCGATCCGCACATGCTGGCCATGTGCAAGAAGTTCCCCGACGTCCAGTTCCGCCATTGCGGCGGCATGTGGGACAAGACCAAGCATCCGATGAACGCCGGTTCCTATTTTGGTTACATCGGCATGGGCCAGTATCTCAACGGCGTCGTCGCCGGCCACACCTCGAAGACCAAGAAGCTCGGTTTCGTCGCGGCCAAACCCATTCCGCAAGTGCTGCTTAACATCAACTCCTTCCTGCTCGGCGCGCGTTCGGTCGATCCGGCCATCACCTGCCAGGTCATCTTCACGGGCGAGTGGTCGCTGGCGGTCAAGGAGGCGGAAGCAACCAACGCCCTGGTCGACCAGGGCGCCGATGTCATCACCTGCCATGTCGACAGCCCGAAAGTGGTGGTCGAGACGGCGGCCGGACGCGGAGCCTTCGTCTGCGGCTACCACGCCAACCAGAGCCCGCTGGCGCCCGAGAAATACCTGACCGGCGCCGAATGGAACTGGGCCAAGGTCTACAAGATGTTCGTCGACGACCTGGTCGCCGGCACGCCGCTGCCCAACTTCACCCGCGGCGGACTGGCCGACGGCTTCGTCAAGATGAGCCCGCTCGGCCCCGCCGTCGGCGAGGCGGCGCACAAGCAGTTCGATGCCACGCTGGCCGAAATGATGAAGGGCGGTTTCTCCGTCATCAAGGGCCCGCTGAAGAGCAACAAGGGCGCTGTCGTCGCCACTGAGGGCCAGGCGTTCCCGGAAACCGCGATCGAGCTTGAAAGCATGGACTATCTGGTCGAGGGCGTCGTCGGCTCGACCGCCTGATCTGAGGGGGATGGGGCGATGACGGATACGGTGACAGGGGCCGGCATGCCGACGCTGTTAGGCGCCAGGGGCTATCCGGCGGCGCTGGAATGGATCGCGCGGCGGGCAGAGACGTTCGTCATTCCGCTCGCGGCGCTGATCGTCGGCATGGCGCTGTTCAGCCTGTTCATCGCCCTGGTCGGCAAGTCGCCGGTCCTGCTCTACGAGACCATGTGGCGCGGCGGCTTCGGCTCGTGGTTCTCGATCCAGAACTCGCTGTCGCGGGCCGCACCGCTGTTGCTGGCGGCGCTTTGCGTGGCATTGCCGGCGCGGCTGGGCCTCGTCGTCATCGGCGGCGAGGGCGCGATCGTGCTCGGCGGCGTCGGTGCCGCGGCCATCGGCGTGGCGCTCAGCGGCGCGCCTTCCTTCATCGTCATTCTTGCCATGGGCGTGGCGGGCATGGCCGCCGGCGGCATCTGGATCGGTGCCGTCGGCGCGCTACGCCACTACCGGGCCGTGAACGAAACGATCTCCAGCCTGCTGATGGCCTACATCGCCATCGCGCTGATGAACCAGCTGGTGGAAGGGCCGCTGCGCGATCCGGCCTCGCTCAACAAGCCGTCGACCCAGCCGTTGGCGGACATCTACCGCATCGGCAATATTCCGGGCATGGACGTGCATTGGGGACTGGTTGTCGGCGTCGTCGCCTGCATCCTCTCTTGGGTGGTCATCGAAAAGACCCGCTGGGGCTTTGCCGCGCGCATCGCCGGCGGCAATGTGCGGGCAGCGCAAGTGCAAGGGCTGGCCGTCGGACCACTTATCGTCGGGTTCACCGCACTTGCCGGCGGCTTCGCGGGGCTGGCGGGCATGCTGGAAGTCGCCGCCGTGCAAGGCAGCGCCAACGCCTCGCTCGCCGCCGGCTACGGTTACACCGGCATTCTCGTGGCCTTCCTCGCCCGCCACAATCCGCTGGCCATCATTCCGGTCGCTATCCTGCTTGGCGGCATCGATGCCTCGGGCGGGCTGATCCAGCGCCGCATGGACCTGCCCGACGCCACCGTTCTGGTGCTGCAGGGCATGATCTTCATCGTCATCCTGTTCAGCGAAACCCTTTACGGCCGCTTCAAGGCCTTCAATCCCGATCTTTGGAAGAGGCCCGATCTCTCGAGGGGGACTGCCTGATGGACGCGACCGAGGTCGGGCTCTGGGGCGTGCCTCTGGCCATTCTGGGCGGCGCCATCCGCGTCTCGACGCCCTTCATCTTCGTCTCGCTGGGCGAGGCGATCACCGAGCGTTCCGGCCGCATTAATCTCGGGCTCGAAGGCACGCTCGTCTTCGGCGCCATGGCGGCCTATGCGGTCGCGGTGATGACCAACTCGCCCTGGCTCGGCCTGATCGCCGCCGCCGGCGCGGGCCTGTGCTTCGGCCTGTTCCATGGCTGGATCTGCAAATTCCCGAAGGTCAACGACATCGCCATCGGCATCGCGCTGATGCTGTTCGGCTCAGGTCTCGCCTTCTTCTTCGGCAAGCCGTTCATCAAGCCGAAGGCGCCCAATCTGCCGGCCATTCCCTTCGGCGGCTGGTCCGACATTCCGCAGGTGCAGGCGGCGCTCGACGTGAACGTGCTGTTCCTCATCGGGGCGGTGCTGTCGGTCATCCTGTGGTGGGCGTTCCGCAACACGCGCGCCGGGCTGATCGTGCGCGTCGTCGGCGACAGTTCGGACGCGGCCCGCGCCATGGGCCTCGACCCCGATACGGTGCGGCTGCTGGCCACCGGCGTTGGTGGTGCCCTGGCCGGCATCGGTGGCGCCTATCTGTCACTCTACTATCCTGGCAGCTGGACCGAACGCATTTCCTCGGGCCAGGGCCTGATGGCGGTGGCGCTGGTCATCTTCGCGCGCTGGAACCCGCTCGGCTGTTTTGCCGCCGCCCTTCTGTTCGGCGGGGCGGGCGCGCTCGGCCCGGCGCTGCAATCGGTCGGCGTGACGCAGGGCTACTATCTGTTCTATGCCGCCCCCTATATCCTCACCCTCATCATCATGATCGCCACCTCGTCGCCGACACGCTCGCTTGCCGGTGCGCCGGGCGAACTGTCGATCACAAAATGACTGGAGTTTTGCCTGTGAACGCCAGAGCCGAAATCACCCAGCACACGATCGACGCAGAGCCCTATCCGTGGCCCTACAATGGCGATCTGCGGCCCGACAACACGGCGCTGATCATCATCGACATGCAGACCGATTTCTGCGGGCCGGGCGGCTATGTCGACCATATGGGCTACGACCTGTCGCTGGTGCGGGCGCCGATCGAACCGATCAAGGCCGTGCTCTCGGTGATGCGGGCCAAGGGCTACACCATCATCCACACGCGCGAGGGACATCGGCCCGATCTCGCCGACCTACCGGCCAACAAGCGCTGGCGCTCGCGCCGCATCAATGCCGGCATCGGCGACCCAGGTCCGTGCGGGCGCATCCTGGTGCGCGGCGAGCCGGGCTGGGACATCATCCCCGACCTCTATCCGATCGAGGGCGAGCCGATAATCGACAAGCCGGGCAAGGGCTCGTTCTGCGCCACCGACCTGGAACTGATCCTCAACCAGCGCGGGATCGAAAACATCGTGCTCACCGGTATCACCACGGATGTCTGCGTGCACACCACCATGCGCGAGGCCAATGACCGCGGCTATGAATGCATGATGCTGGAGGATTGCTGCGGGGCGACCGACCACGGCAACCATATGGCGGCGATCAAGATGATCAAGATGCAGGGCGGCGTCTTCGGCACTGTGTCGAATTCGAAGGCGCTCGTCGCGCAGCTGCCGTGAGGAGGGCGCTATGAGTGGCAGCGTCAGAAAGGCCGTCGGCGTCGAAACCATCGGCATGACCATGCGCTTCGGCGGCTTCACGGCGCTGGACGCCGTATCGGTGAAGGTGTCGGCAGGTTCCTTCCACGCGCTGCTCGGCGAGAACGGCGCCGGCAAGTCGACGCTGGTCAAGTGCATGATGGGTTTTTATCACCCGACCTCCGGCGACATTTTGGTCGACGGCCGGGAGGTCAAGATTGCCAGCCCCAGGGATGCCTCGGCGCTAGGGCTCGGCATGGTCTACCAGCATTTCACGCTGGTGCCGTCGCTGACCGGAGCGGAGAACCTCGTCATCTCGCGCGAAAAGGTGCCCGGCATCGTCGACTGGCGCAAGGAGCGGGGCGATCTTGCCGTATTCATGGAGCGCATGCCGTTCAAGCTGCCGCTGGACGTCAAGGTGGCGGAGCTTGCCGCCGGCGAGAAGCAAAAGCTCGAAATCATCAAACAGCTCTATCTCGGCCGCTCCTTCCTGGTGCTGGACGAACCGACTTCGGTGCTGACGCCGGGCGAAGCGCAGGAGGTGCTGGGGCTGGTCCGCGCCATGACCAAGGCGGGTGACCTCACCGTGCTGATGATCTCGCACAAGTTCCATGAGGTGACCGCCTTCGCCGACGATGTCAGCGTGCTGCGCAAGGGCAAGCTTACCGGGACCGGCCGCGTCGCCGATCTCGACCACAAGGCGATGGCGGCGATGATGGTCGGAGACCAGCCGATCGCCGCGCTCGACAGTCGCGCAACGCCGAAGCCCGATGCTGAGATTGTGCTCAATGTCAGATCGCTGAAGGCGCCGGACCGCACCGGTCTGAAGTCGATCAGCATCCTGGACCTCGGCGTGCGCTCGGGTGAGATCGTCGGCATCGCCGGCATTTCGGGCAACGGTCAGAAGGAATTCCTGGAAGTTTTGGCCGGCCAACGGCCGCGCGAGGCCGGCGAGGTGCTGGTGCGTGGCTTAGCCTATGCGGCGACGCGCGCCGAGGCGCGGGCGCTCAATGTGCGCCTCATTCCCGAGGAACCGCTGAAGAATGCCTGCGCGCCGAAAATGACGGTGGCCGAAAACATCTCCTTCCGCACCTTCGACATGGATGGCAATGGCAGGCCGGTGAACTGGATTAGCGCCAGCGCCATTCGCGCCTTCGGCGCCCGCCTGGTCGAGCAGTTCAAGGTCAAGACCGCCTCGCTGTCCTCGCCCATCGCCTCGCTGTCGGGCGGCAATGTGCAGCGCGCGGTGCTGGCGCGCGAGCTGACCGGCGAAGTCGACCTGCTGATCGTCTCCAATCCTTGCTTCGGCCTCGATTTCTCGGCGGTGGCCGAAACCCGCGCTCGCATCATGAAGGCGCGCAACGCGGGTGCGGCCGTGCTGTTGATGTCGGAAGACCTCGACGAGCTCTTGGAATTGTCCGACCGCATTTTCGTCATGTCGGACGGCGCGCTGGTCTATGAGACGCCGATCGCCGGGGCGAGCGTACAGACCATCGGCGAGCATATGGCGGGACATCACTGATGGCGCAAATCGACGCGCAGCCGTTCGCCTTTGCGTTCAAGCCCGACACGATGGCGCTGGTCGTCATCGACATGCAGCGCGATTTCGCCGAGCCCGGCGGCTTTGGCGCCAGCCTCGGCAACGATGTCAGCCGCATCCAGGCGATCGTGCCGACAGTGAAGAGGCTGATCGAGGGGTTCCGCGCCGCCGGCGTGCCTGTGATCCACACGATGGAGTGCCACCGCGCCGACCTCTCCGACCTGCCGCCGGCCAAGCGCAACCGCGGCAATCCGTCGATCCGTATCGGCGATGTCGGGCCGATGGGTCGCGTGCTGATATCGGGCGAGCCGGGCACCGCGATCATCGCCGAACTGGCGCCGCTGCCGGGCGAGATCGTCATCGAGAAGCCGGGCAAGGGCGCCTTCTACGCGACCAGATTCGGTGACGATCTGAAGCGGCTTGGCGCGCAGCAGCTGGTTTTCGCCGGCGTCACCACCGAAGTCTGCGTGCAGACGACGATGCGCGAGGCTAACGATCGCGGCTATGAGTGCCTGCTCGCCGAAGATGCGACGGAAAGCTATTTCCCCGAGTTCAAGGCAGCGGCCATCGCCATGATCCGCGCCCAAGGTGCCATTGTCGGCTGGACGGCGACGACCGACCGGGTGCTGCAGGGAATCGCGAATGGTTAATCTGAGTTTTGCCGGCCTCGTCGGTGCCGGCTGGCGCGACCTGGCGTTCGAGCCTTTTCGCGACGGTATCACAGTTCACTGGCTGTTGAAGGGCGGACCGGTGGAACCCTCGGTCGCGATCCTCAATTACCGGCCCGGCGCCGGCGTGCCCCGCCATCGCCATGTCGGACTGGAAACCATCGTCGTGCTCGAGGGCACACAGAGCGACGAGAACGGCGATTATCCGGCCGGCAGCGTTATCTTGAACCCGGCCGGGACCGAGCATTCGGTGTGGACGAAGGACGGCTGCGTCGTGCTGATCCAGTGGGACCTGCCGGTAATTATTCTGGGGGAGGCCATATGAGCGAGATCCGCTTCGATATCATCAGCCTGCACGCGGCCTATGCCGGCGGTGTGACTGTCGCGGATATGATTGATGCGGCGCATGCCCGTATCGTGGCGGCTGACGATCCCGGCATCTTCATCCATCTCGCCGGAAGGGAGGAGATGCTGGCGCAGTCGCAAAAGCTTGGACCGTTCGATCCGGTTGCCAAGCCGCTGTGGGGCGTGCCGTTCGCGGTCAAGGACAACATCGATGTCGCCGGCATGCCAACGACGGCAGCCTGCGCCGAATATGCCTATATGCCGGAGAAGGACGCCACGGTGGTCGCCCGGTTGAAGGCCGCCGGCGCGCTGGTGGTGGGCAAAACCAATCTCGACCAGTTCGCCACCGGCCTCGTCGGTGTCCGCACGCCTTACCCGATCCCAAGGAACGCCGTCGATGCCAGTCTCGTGCCGGGCGGCTCCTCGTCCGGGTCGGCGGTGGCGACGGCGCGGGGCATTGTCTCCTTCGCGCTGGGCACCGACACGGCCGGCTCCGGCCGTATCCCCGCCGGCCTCAACAACATCGTCGGGCTCAAGCCGACCGTCGGCGCGCTCTCGGCCGCCGGCGTGGTGCCAGCCTGCCGCACACTTGACTGCGTCTCCGTGTTCGCACTCACCGTTGACGACGCCTATGCGGTGTTCGGCGTCGCGGCGGCGGAGGACCCGGCCGACGCCTATTCGCGCGCGATCAACGCGCCGGCGCTTGCCGCGCGGCCACCGGTGCTGAGCGTCGGGGTGCCGGCGAAGAGCGACCTGAAGTTCTTCGACGACGCCTCGATGCCGGCCGGCTTCGAGGCAGCACTTGGCCTTCTGGAAACGCTCGGCTGCCGGCTGGTCGAAATTCCGTTCGGCGATTTCTACGCCACCGCCAATCTTCTCTACGAAGGCGCCTGGGTCGCCGAGCGCTACGCGGCGATCGGCGACTTCATGGACGCCAACGAGGCCGCCATGCATCCGGTGACGCGCAAGATCATCGGCGGCGCCAGAAGTCTGTCGGCGGCGGACGCCTTTCGCGGCCTCTATGCCTTGCAGGCCTACAAGGCGAAGCTCGCCCCGGTCGTCGCCTCGGTCGACCTCTTCTGCGTGCCGACCGCGCCGACGCATTACACTACAGCCGCGGTGCTCGCCGATCCGGTCGCGACCAACAGCCGGCTTGGCACCTACACCAACTTCGTCAACCTGCTCGATATGTGCGGCATCGCCGTGCCGACTGGCAGGCGCAGAGACGGTCTGCCGATGAGCGTCACCTTGCTGGCGCCCGCTGGCCGCGATGCGCTGACGACAATGCTCGCCCGGGACCTGCATGGGCAGAGCGGCCTCCCACTCGGCGCAACGGGCTGGCCGCAGCCCGGCCCGCGGCCGGCCGCCGTGCGGCCCTGCGATGGCATGATCGACCTGGTGGTCGTCGGTGCGCATCTGTCGGGCATGCCGCTCAACGGCCAGCTCAACCAGCTCGGCGCGCAATTCCTGCGAGCGACCAGGACCGCCGCCGCTTACAAGCTCTATGCGTTGGCCGGCCAGTCCGTGCCCAAGCCCGGCCTGATCCGCGTTGCCGACGGCGGCATGCGGATCGACGTCGAGGTCTGGCGACTTGGGCCGGAGGCCTTCGGCCATTTCGTCGCCGCTATTCCGGCTCCGCTCGGCATCGGCACGGTCGAACTTGAGGACGGCACCCCTGCCAAGGGCTTTCTGGTCGAAAGCGCGGGCTTGGACGGTGCCTCCGACATCTCCTCATTCGGCGGCTGGCGCCGCTTTGTCGCGTGCGGCAAAGACATGGCCGATCAAAGTGAAAAGCGGCAGAACTGGCCCGCTGGCGTCCCGATCTGATTGTCGCGCAAGGCTGGCCTTGCCGGACCGGCATGGCGGTATCGGTGGCTTTGTGGGCCGCGCGGAGGAATATGTCGCGGATGCAGTGGTGTGCAGACCAACCAGATGGCGACGGGCAGGTGATCCTAGCGTCCGTCTATCAAAATTTCGGGTTGGCTGCCCGCCAGGCCTCATACTCATCGTTCGCACTTGGATGCAGCGGATAATAGCGTTGCAACGGCCCGCCCTCCATCAGCTTCATGCGTGAGAACTCCTCCCAGTCGTGATGCTTCTGTGATTCCTCGATCACCTTCGCGGCCATCGCGACGGGAAGCACGACCACCCCGTCGTCGTCGGCGACGATGATGTCGCCGGGGATCACCGTGACACCGCCGCAGGCGATCGGAACGTTGACGGCGTTGGGATAGATGCTGGTTTGCACATGGTAGTTGGGCGTCCAGCCGCGCAGCCATAGGGCCAGATCGAGCTTTTCGACATTGGGCCGATCGCGCATGCACCCGTCGATGACGATACCCGCGCCGCCTCTGCCTTTGAAGTACGTCGACATCATATCGCCGAAGACGCCCGAACTCATGTCGCCGCGCGCGTCGACCACCACCACATCGCCCTCTTGCGCGTGGTAGAGCACGTGCCGGTGCAGCTGCTTCTCCGGATCGGCATACTCTCCCTCGGTGAAGAGGTCCGGCCGCTGTGGCATGAACTGCAGCGTCAGCGCCGGCCCGACGATCGACTTGCCGTGGTTCTGGGCCACCGGGCCGACCATGTGCGGATTGCGGAAGCCCATATGGCCAAGCGTGCCGGCAACCGTCGCGGCGCCGATCCCCTTCAGCGCGTCAATCAGATCCTTGGGCGGCCGCGTGATGTCGGAAATATGCGTCATTGTGGACTCCGATTGAAGGGAACTACCAGTTCGTGACAGAACCATCGCGGCGCTTGAGGTGGGGCGCTTCCCAGAAACGGAAGCTTTGCGCCTGGACCGCCTCTTCGTTGACCTCGACGCCGAGCCCCGGCAGATCGCTGACGGGATAATCGGAGCCGTCGAGCCGTGGTTGCACCGGAAAGAATTCGGAATTGTCGAAGCCCAGCTCTGCTTCGGGCGCCCTGGTCTCGAGCCACGAAAAGTTTGGTACCGCGGCGGCGAGATGCACGGTCGCGGCCGTGCACACCGGGCCAAGCGGATTGTGTGGCATCAGGTCCACATAGTGCGCCTCGCTCCAACCGGCGACTTTCATCGCTTCCGTGAAGCCGCCGACATTGCAGATATCGAGCCGGTTGAACTGGTGGATACCGCGCTCGATATAGGGCAGAAACTGCCACTTGCTGGCAAATTCCTCGCCGATGGCGAAGGGGATGTCGGTCATCTTGCGCAGGGATTCGTAGGCTTCCGGCGTCTCGTCGCGTATCGGCTCCTCGAGGAAATCGAGCACGCCGCGGTCGAGCTTGCTGCAGAAGCTCGCCGCCTCCGCCACCGATAGCCGATGGTGATAATCGATGCCGAGGACGACCTCGTCGCCCAGCGCCCGGCGCGCCTTGTTCAGCATCGTCGCTGTAGCGCCGATCGACTCGCGCGGCTCGAAGACATCCTTGCTGTTTTGCCCGACGGGAAAGAAGCGGATTGCCTGCCAGCCCTGTGCGTGCAGTTCGCGGGCCCGTTCGATGGCCACGTCGCCCTCGGCCTCGTCTCCGGTCGAGGCGAAAGTGGGGATCCGGTCGCGCTGCTTGCCGCCCAGCAGCTCGTAGACCGGTATCCCCAGCGCCTTGCCCTTGATGTCGTGAAGGGCGATGTCGATGGCTGATATCGCCGCCTGCAGAACGCGCCCGCCTTCGAAATACTGGCTGCGGTAAACCTCCTGCCAGATCCGCCCGGTCTGCATGGGGTCGCGGCCGACGAGAAACTCGCGATAGTGCTCGACCGCGCCGGCCACGGCCTTCTCGCGGCCGCTCAGGCCGCTCTCGCCCCAGCCGAAGATGCCGTGGTCGGTCTCGACCTTGACCAGCATCTGGTTGCGCGTTCCCACCCACACCGGATAGGGCTTGATCGCGGTGATCTTAAGCTTCGTAGTCATCCACCCACGTTCCACACGCATCCGCCCGCTCAGCTGGCCTCGAGGGCCATTTCGGTTTCGCCGTCGAACAGATGCATCCGCTCCTGGTCGAACTCGAGCCAGATCCGCTCGTCGGGCGTCACCGCAATGTTCGGTGGCACGCTGACGTTGACGATGGCACCGGAGAGAAACGCCTGCACGAAGGTGACGTCTCCGGTTGGCTCCACCGTGTAGACCTTGGCCGGGATGCTGCCCGGCACGGCACTCTTGTGCAGCTTGATCGTCGAGTGGCGTGCGCCGAGCACGATCTTTTTGGTCGTTGCCTTCGTGACCTTCTGGACGTTGCGCGGCGAGAGCCCGAGGCTCCAGCCCTCCGCGCTGGTCAACACGGTGCCGCCGTTTGCTGTCGATATCTCCAGCGGAATGAGGCTCATCGCCGGACTGCCGATGAAGCTGGCGACGAACATGTTCACCGGATGGGCAAAGACCTGTGCCGGTGAATCGTATTGCTGCAGGAAGCCGCCGTTCATCACCGCCATCTTGTCGGCCATGGTCACGGCTTCGAGCTGGTCGTGTGTCACATAGATGATCGTCGCCTTGAGGTCCTGGTGGAATCGCTTGATCTCCGACCGCATCTGCACGCGCAGTTTGGCGTCGAGGTTGGAGAGCGGCTCGTCCATGAGAAACACGGCGGGGTCGCGTACAAGGGCGCGGCCCAGGGCGACGCGCTGCTGCTGGCCGCCCGAAAGTTCGCGCGGCTTGCGCTCGAGCAGGTGCGTCATGTCAAGCACCCGCGCCGCTTCCTTGACCTTCTTGTCGATCTCGTCCCTGGGCAGTCTGCGCATCTGCAACGGGAAAGCGAGATTCATATAGACCGACTTTTGCGGATAGAGCGCGTAGTTCTGGAACACCATTGCGATGTCCCTGTCCTTGGGGTCGAGGTCGTTGACCACCCGGTCCCCAATGACGATGTCGCCCGATGTGATCGAGGTCAGCCCCGCGACGAGATTGAGCGTGGTTGTCTTGCCGCAGCCTGAAGGGCCGACGAGCGCAACGAACTCGCCATCATTCACCGTCAGCGAAACGTCGTTGACGGCTTTGAAGCTGCCATAGGTCTTGACGAGATCTTTGAGGACCACGTGGGCCATCGGCAACTCCTTAATGCTTGACCGCGCCTTCTGTAAGGGCGCGTACGAAGTATCGTTGCAGGACGAGGAACAGCACCACGACGGGCACGCTCATCATGAAGCTCGCCGCCATCAGGCCCGGAAAGTCCGTCGTATTTTCAGAGAAGAAGCGCTGGATGCCGACCGGCAGGGTCAACTGGTCGTTCTTGGACAGGAACGTGTAGGCGTAGATGTACTCGTTCCACGCGCCGATGAAGGAATAGATCGCCGTGGCGATGATTCCTGGCGTCGAGAGCGGCATGACGATCATGATAAAGGCCTGGAACCGCGTTGCGCCGTCGATGCGCGCCGCCTGCTCGAGCTGCACCGGGATATTGTCGTAGAAGCCCTTGAGCAGCCAGATCGCCAGGGGCAGGCCGAAAGTGAGATAGGTCAGGATCAGCGAGCCATGCGTGTTCACCAGCCCGATCGCGCGCATCAGGATGAAGAGCGGCACGAGAAAGATCACCGCCGGGAACATGTTGCGCAGCAGCACGGCGAAGAACAGGAAGTTCCGGCCTGGGAAAGTGAAGCGCGAAAATGCATAAGCCGCGGGAACAGCCACGATCACCGAAAGGATTGTCGTGGCGGTCGACACGAACAGGCTGTTCCAGAAGAAGCGCAGGAAGTCCTGGCCGACGCTATTCTGCGGATCGAGCAGCTTCCGGTAGCTGGCAAGCGTAGGCTCGTCAGGCCACCATTGCGGCGGGAATTGGGTCGCCGCGAAGCCCGACTTGATCGAGGTGATCAGCATCCAAATCATCGGCACCGCTGTGTAGAGCAGCATCAACAAGAGGAAGATACGTCCGGCCCAGCGCCACCCGTCGACGCGCATGCTGCTACGGGTCTGGCGTCGAGAGCCGGTCTCGGCGATCGTGCTCATGCGCGCCCCTCTTTCCGCTCGTTGCCGCTCAGTGCACGAACGTAGAAGTAGCCCAGCGCCATCAGGATGAGGAACAGGAGCACCGAATAGGCGGATGCCACGCCCCAGCGTTGCCGGCCGAAAGCGAGTTCGTAAATGTGGGTTATCCAGATATGCGAGGCGTTCGACGGCCCGCCGCCAGTCATGATCCAGGGGATGATGAAGGAATTGAAGTTGGCCACCGCGAGCAGCAGGATCGTCACCACCGAGACGTTGCGTAAGTGCGGGAAGGTGACGTGCCAGAAGCGCTGCCATGCATTGGCCCCGTCGACTTTCGCGGCGCGCAACAACTGGTCGGGGACAGTCTGCAGGCCGGCCATCATCATGATCATGGCGAACGGAAACTCGCGCCAGATATTGACGACGATCAGGGAGGGAAGCACCGTGCTGACGTTGTCGATGAAATTCGGCGGCCGGTCGGCCAATCCGAGGCCGACCAGCACCGCGCCGATGATGCCGAAGTCCGAATGGTAGATCCACTTCCAGATGTAGGAGGCGGCGACCGCGCTGATGACCCAGGGAATGATCAGGATGGCGCGCAGGACGCCACGACCGACAAAGTCGCGGTGCAGCGCCAGCGCTGTGGCGAACCCCAGGACAAAGGAGATGAAAGTCGACCCAAATGTCCAGATCAGGGTGTTCCAGGTGACCTTCCAGAACACCTCGCTGGTGAGGATGGTCGTGTAGTTGTCGAAGCCGATGAAGGTCTTGTCACGCAGTTGCAGGCCAGGCGGCGTTTTATAGAACGACAGCTCGACCGTGTAATAGATCGGATAGGCGATGACGATGAGCATCACGGCGATCGCGGGGAGCACGTATGCGTAGTCGGCGCGATGCGCCCAGATATTCCGCAGCATGCCGGACCTGCCGGGTTGCAATCTTCCGCGAGCCTCGGCCTTGCCGGTCACGATCGTCACTGTGGCTGCCCTTGTTCTTCGGAAGGACCGGCTGCACTCTCGGCGTAGCCGGTGGATCGCAGGTCAGGTCGGACTAGAGTCCGCCCATCAGGTCTTTCACCTTCTTGGCTGCGTCGTCCGCTGCCTGATCAACGGTCATCGCTCCGGTCAGGGCATTCTGCAGCATGTCCGGGATGATGATGTTCATGATCTCGGGAGACTCCGGCAGCGCCGGGAAGGGGATGCCGTAGGGCAGCATCGATGTCGTGACGTCGAGGAACTTGATGTGGTCCAGACGTTCCTTCATCCATTTTGTCTTGAAGCCATTGAGGTTGCCGGGGTTCGAGCCGGCATAGGCCATCTTCAGTGACCATTCAGGGCTCGCCCACATGCAGATCATCGCCTTCGCGGCCGGCTCGTCCACCTTGCCGCCCTCTACATATTCGGGCTTCAGGATGTGAATGTTCGAGCCGCCGAACACGACGGCGCGCTTGCCGTCGGGACCAGTCGGAACCAGACCGTAGCGCATGTTGTCGATGACGGTCTGCGCCTTGTCCTTGTCGGTGCCGGTTGCCTTGGCCTGCAGGTCGAGCATCACGTTGTAGTCTGACGGGTGCGAGATCATCATGCCCAACTGTCCGGCGACGAACAGAGGCTGGTTGTCGGCCTGCTGGTTGGTGAGTGCCGAAACCGGAACCGACTTGTCGCGGACATACATGTCGTATGAGGCTTGCAGCGCCGCCTTGCTCTGCGGGCTGTCGAGCTCCACCTCTTTATATGTCGGGTTCGCGGTGGCTTCGTCGAAGACGCCGCCGCCATAGGCCCACAACTGCGGCATGAAGCGATAGGGCGTATTGCCGGCATTCTTGCGAGCCACGAGGCCGTAGCCGGCAATGCCGAGCTTGTCGTGTATCTGCTTGGAATACTTGACAACGTCGTCCCACGTTGCCGGAGCCTTGTCCGGATCGAGGCCGGCACGCTTGAAGATGTCGGCATTCCAGATGAACGCCATCGTCTCATTGTTCGTCGGTACGCCGTAAGTCACCCCATCCCAGGTTACGGCCTTCATGGCGCCCGGCCAGAAATCCTCGGTCGAATACCCCACATCCTCGGGTTTGAGCGGCTGCAGATAGCCCTTCGAGGCGAATTCGGTACCGCCGAGGATTTGCAAGCGCACCGCCATCGGTGCGGCATTGCCCAGGAGCGCCGTGCGGAACTTGTCGAGAAGATCGTTATAGGTGAGGGCTTGTTCCTCGAGCTGGATGTTCGGATAGGTCTTGCGGAAAGTCTCGAAGAAATCCTTGTAGTACTGGCGCAGGAGGTCGGGATCGCCCTCGAACACGCCCTGATACCAGAAAGTCAGTCGCCCCTTGTAATCGAGCGGGGTGACCTTGGCGCAATCGCCGGCCGTGTCGAAATCCTGTGTTCCCGCGATGGAGCGCACATATTCGGGCGACCACTTGCTCAGGTCGACCGGCGGCGCACCCAGCGCCGATGTCGACATAAGCGATGCAGCCAAGACACCGACGACAGTGCCACGCAGGACCGCACTGCCGAGCATAATCCTCGTCATAGGTATCCTCCCTGATTCTCCGCCCTGCGATCGCGAGGATGGTTCTTTCAGTACGGTGTATCCTCTCGATCACTTGGTACGTTTTCAGATCATGAATTGCCTGTCAACGCATCAGATCGTACATTGTTTATGCGAACCGTGCGTGATATCGGACAGACTGTGTATTGATTGGGGGAGCCGGCCTTGGCCGAAACAGACGATTTTAAAGCAAAGCCACCTCCGGGGATCGACGCCATCGGAGCCTCCAGCGAGGGCGCCTCGCTTTACGAACTGATCAGGGAAGACATCATTGAGGGACGGCTCGCCGCCAACGAACGGCTTGTCGTCACCGATCTCGCCCGCCGCCACGGCACTTCGACGAACCCGGTGCGCGAGGCCCTGCAGTTGTTGCGGGGCGAGGGCTTCGTCATCTTCTCGCCCAACCGCGGGGCTCGCGTAAGACCCATCGATCAGGATTTCGTCCGCGATATCTATGAGATCGGAGTCCTGATCGAGCCCGCCTTGACGCGATGGTTTGTGGGTATGGCTACCGGCGAGGACATTGCCGAACTCGAACGTATCCAGGGCTTGATTGAAGAAAACAACTTCGCCGACACGTTCAGGCACAGTGAACTGGATACCGCCTTCCACACGGTGATGTACCAGCGGCACTATAACCGCCATGCCGCCGAGCTTTGGTGGAAGCATCGCGAAGTGCTGCGGGCGGTGAGCCGGCGCTTCAATTTCACGCTCGCGCGGCGTGCCGCGATCATTCGCGAGCACCGCGAACTCATTGCGCTCATCAAGGCGGGGGAAGCCGACAAGGCAGCCGAACTCATTTCCCGCCATGTCGAGGGTTCCGGCCGCCATGTTCTCGAACAGATGCGTGCGCGCAGCGCCGCTCGGGCCGGATAGGACGAGGGGTCGAGTCTGGAGCATCGTGGCTGGCCATCACTGACACTGAGGTAGTTGAAATGAAAATCACGAGCGTTCGGCCGTGGCTGATCAAGTCCGATGCTTCCTATTGGGGGGAATTCCTGTTCGTCGAGGTGACGACAGACGAGGGGGTGAGCGGCTGGGGAGAGATCACCACCACCACCAGGCTCGCCAACCGCGCCCTCTGCACGATCCTTCGACAGATCGGAGCCGCGGTGACAGGCGAGGATCCGGCGCGCATCGAGTATCTCTGGCACAAGATCTTCCGCAGCTTCACCTATATGGGCAGCCGCGGCGCCGCGGTCGAATGCGTGAGCGCGATCGACATAGCCCTCTGGGATCTCAGGGGCAAAGTCTTGGGCAAGCCGGTCTACGAACTGTTGGGCGGACCGGTCCGCGATGAAATCGCGCTCTATACCCATCCCAACCAGGCCAAATTCACCAGCAAGGATGCTGTGGTCCGCGAAATCCTGGATATCGTCGAGTCCGGACACACTGCTCTCAAGTTCGATCCTTTCCCTCACCAGGGTCGCGATGCCGACGGCATGTCGCGCGAACAGCGGAACGGCTACCTCGATGGCAGCATGACGCGCAAGGACGAGCGCGAGGCCGCCGAACTCACGGCTCTGATCCGCGAAACGGCGGGCCCTGACGTCGACATCCTCATCGATGCGCATGGCCGCTTCGACGTTCCGACCGCCATTCGCCTCTGTCGCAGCCTCGAGGAAGCCGGCCAGATCGACTGGTTCGAGGAGCCTTGCCCGCCCGAGAGCCTTAACGCCCTCAAACAGGTGCGCGACAAGGTCAGTGCCGCCATTTCTTGGGGCGAGCGCGGCCACACAAAGTGGGATTTCGTGCCGGTACTCGAGAACAAGCTCGCCGACTACATCATGCCTGACGTCACCTGGACCGGCGGCATTACCGAGCTCAAGAAGATTTCCGCCCTATGCGAAGCCTACTACATCCCGGTCTCGCCACATGACGCCGCGGGACCGATCAACGTGGTCGCGGGAGCGCAAGTGATGATGACCGTTCCCAATTTCTACAAACTCGAAACCTCGGAGTGGAATTTGGGCAAGTACGATCATCTCATCGACAGGCCGCTCGATGTTTCGAACGGCAGCCTCAAGCTGAGGTCGACGCCGGGCCTCGGCATCGAGATGAACCGCGACTACCTGCAAGCCCATGAGATCGAACTGGGCTAGCAACGCCATCGCCAGCATGCGGGGCGCCAGGCCTCGCCGACCAGAACGAGGATAAGTCATGCCAAAGACGGACGGAGCCGACGAGGCCCTCAACCGGGTCAACACCAACTCGAAGCCGTCCGAGCTTCGCATCACCGACATGCGGGTGGCCGAGATTGTCGGCGCGCCGTTCACCTCGGCGCTGCTCAAGATCTACACCAACCAGGGCATCGTCGGGCTTGGCGAAGTGCGCGATGGCGCCAGCGCGACCTACGCGCTGATGCTGAAGAGCCGGCTGCTCGGCGAGAACCCTTGCGACATCGATCGCCTGTTTCGCCGGATCAAGCAGTTCGGCGCGCACGGCCGGCAGGGCGGCGGCGTCTCGGCGGTCGAAATCGCCCTCTGGGACCTCGCCGGCAAGGCCTATGGCGTGCCGATCTACCAGATGCTTGGGGGACGTTTTCGCGACAAGGTGCGTGTCTATTGCGATACCGACGCCGAGAAGCCCAGCGGCGCCGAGACCGGCAAGCGGCTCAAGGCGCGGATGGATCTCGGTTTCACCTTCCTCAAGATGGACCTCGGGCTGGCGCAGATCTCCCACATCCCGGGCGCGGTGGTCGCGCCGGCCGGCGTGCTCGACGGTTTCCGCACGCATGTCGGTCGCGGTTGGGGGAAGACGCTGGACGAACGCCGGGCGCGCAATGCCGCCTATGAGGCACAGAACGTGCCCCACCCCTTCACCGGCCTGCACTTTACCGAAAAGGGCATCGACCTGCTCGATCAATATATCCACGAGGTTCGCGAGGTCATCGGCTACGAGATTCCGCTCGCCATCGACCATGTCGGCCACATCTCGCTGCAGGACGGCATCCGTCTTGCCCGGCGCATCGAGAAATATGCGCCGGCCTGGCTCGAAGACGTGATCCCGTGGCAATACACCGAGCAGTATCAGCGGCTGCAGGAAGCAACGTCCGTGCCGATCTGCACGGGTGAGGACATCTATCTCAAGGAAGGCTTCGAGCCGTTGCTCAACTCGGGCATCTCGGTCATCCACCCGGACCTCCTCACCTCGGGTGGCATTCTTGAGACCAAGAAGATCGGCGACGCTGCCCAGGACCGGGGCGTCGCCATGGCCATCCACATGGCGGAGAGCCCAATCGCCGCGATGGCCGCCGCGCATGTCGCCGTGGCGACGGAAAACTTCATGGCACTCGAGTTTCACAGCGTCGAAGTGGACTGGTGGGACGACATCGTCACCGGTCCTCCCAAGCCTCTGGTGAAGGACGGCTTCATCACTGTTCCGGACAGGCCGGGGCTGGGCATCGACGACGTGGTCGATGAAGTCATCAGCCAACACTTGCAGCCGGGTGTCACCGGCGTCTGGCTGCCCACGGATCGCTGGGACGACGAATATTCCTGGGATCGTACCTGGAGCTGAAGAAAGAACCGAAGATGAAGATCACGGACCTCCGCTGTGCCGTCATCGGCAAGCATCCCATCGTTCGCGTCGTCACCGACGAAGGCCTCTATGGCCTGGGAGAAGTCGAGTTCACCAAGACCTACCTCAAGCCTTGGGTGCTGCATTTCCGCGAGGCGCTGATCGGTGAGGATCCGACCGACGTCGAGCGGGTCATGTTGAAGATCCGCCAACGCGGCTCTTTCAAGCCCTATGGCGCGGCGGTCAGTGCGATCGAACATGCGCTTTGGGATATCGCCGGCAAGGCCGCGGGCGTGCCGGCATACAAGCTGCTCGGTGGCAAGGTGCGCGACAAGGTGCGCGTCTACAATGGCTCGATCCGCCAGAAGCGCACAGGCGACCGGCCGGAGGACTACGCCGCTGACGTCAAATGGATGATGGAGCAGCCGCAGAACTTCTTCATGGTCAAGCAAGGCATCTCGTTCCATTCCAACATGAAGGACACCATCGAGGATTTCCATTACGGCGTGACGCAGAAGAAGGCCGGCTATCACGGCGCCATGGATCAGGGCGTGATCAGCGAGCGTGGTTTCAACCACATGCTCGACTGCGTGATCGCGATGAAGGAAGTGCTGGGCGACAAGGTCAGCCTGGCACTCGACTGCGGCCCGGGCTGGATGCTGCCCGATGCGATCAAATTCGCTCGCGCGGTCGAGAAGTACAATCTGATGTGGCTCGAGGACATGTTGACCGGCGACTATGTGCCGTGGGTCAATCCGCAGGCCTATAGGGAGCTGACCACCTCCACCTCGACGCCAATCCATACCGGCGAGCAGATCTACCTCAGGCACAATTTCAAGGAGTTGATCGAGACGCAAGCGGTGCGCGTGATCGGCCCCGATCCTGCCGACATTGGCGGCATTGCCGAACTCAAATGGGTCGCCGAGCACGCTTACATGCACTCGATCCTGATGGCGCCGCACGGCACTGCGAACGGGCTCCTCGGCCTCGGCGCGCTGATCAATGTCTGTGCCACCTTGCCCGCCAACTACGTGGCGTTCGAATATCCCAGCGCCTCGGACCCCTGGTGGAACGACATCGTCATCGGCCTGCCCAAGCAGATCGTTAAGGATTCGATGATCGATGTGCTCGAAGCCCCTGGGCTCGGCCTAGACATCGACGCCCAAGGCGCCAAGAAATATTTGCTGGCGGAGGATGCCGGGTTCTTCGACTGATTAACATCGAGCGGAGATGAGCGCTTGTCGTCTGCTCCAAGGCGAGAAACCAGCCGCGACAGAGTGGTTTCGGCGGCAATGTGCGCTTCAATGCTGTCCCGCTCGGCCTTTGCTTTAGCTGCCCGGGTGAAAAAAACTCGAGTGGGATTGTTGCTGTTGATACAGGCGTCACACGCACCTTCCATGCGCTTTGGCGGCAGCACTTTTCCCCGGCCCGCTACCGAACTAACCTTTGCTTGCATGGTCGAGCCGGTCGCGCAGCATGCTCCAGGGGAGCAGCATGTTCGGCGCATAGCGGACCACGCTGTGCAGCGGGATCGGCGACGGCGGACCGAAGGGAAGCGGCAAGTCTCGGGCATTCGCCCCGCTTGCCCAGTCCGCCAGCACCTTGCCCATCGCCGTGGTCATAGCGATGCCGCGCCCATTGCAGGCAAAGCCGGCGATCAAGCCTGCCCCGAGGTCGACGAGGCGCGGCAGGAAATCTGGATCAACGGCTGCTATCCCCGACCAGCTAAAGGCAAGCGCCGGCAGGTCGGGCAGGTCGAGATGCCGGGCAAGGCGCCGCCGGATCGCTTGCGGCACCCGCGCATCAGCGCCGGGCTCGAAAATATGCATGCCGCCGCTGATCAGCCGGTTGTCGGCGTCGAAGCGGAAGGTGAAAAGATTGCGTCTGGTGTCGCCGACGCCTTGCCCGCCGGGCAGGAGGCGGCTGCGGATGTCGCGCGGCAGCGGCGCGGTCGCGATCTGGAAGATCTTCAGCGGAAAATAAGTTCGCCGCAGCGTCGGGCTGAGCGGTCCGCCATAGGCGTTGGTGGCGACCAGTACCTTGGCCGCACGCACCGCACCCGAGGGCGTTTTCAGTGACCAACCATCGGCCGCGCGATCGATCGATGTGACGCGCGTCCGTTCGAAGATGCGTGCGCCGGCCTTCTCCGCCGCATCGGCCAAACCTCGTGCGTAGGCTACCGGATTGAGTACGCCGGCCGAACGGTCCATCCAGCCGCCGACATAGCCGCGCGCGCCCGTCAGAGCCTCGACGTCGTGCCGATCCAGCATGACAGCCGGCCGGCCGCGCCGTGCCCATTGCCCGGCTCGCGATTTGACCTTCTCGAAGGCGGCGGGCGAATGCGCCGGCTGGATCCATCCGTTCCGCACGGCGTCGCAATCGATGCCGTGCCGCCGGATCAGCTCGAATACGAGGTCGGCGCTGCCGGCGGCAAAATCGATCAGACGTTCGCCGCGCTCGGGGCCGAGATGTGCAAGGATGCTGTCCGGGTCCATCTTGGCGAAGTTCGGCACGACGAAACCGGCGTTCCGCCCGGTCGCGCCCCAGGCGATGATTTCGGCTTCGAGGACGGCGACGGACAATCCTCTCCCAGCTGCGTGCAGTGCCGTTGAGAGGCCGACAAAGCCGCCGCCGACGATGGCTAAGTCGACATCCAAGCCCCCTTGCAGCGCCGGCCGGTCGCGGCGGTTGCGGCTGACGGCGTGCCAGAGCGAAGCGTCATGCGCCTCTTGCCGGACCACTGCGTTCATGACCCGGAACCGCTCTTGGCCGCGACCGCCTTCGCCCGCTTGCCCAGGCGTGGTCGCCGCGGCATGTCGCCGAACAATCCATTTGGCCGGATCAGCAGAATGACGCAGAGCATGACGCCGATCGCGACGATCTGCAGCGAGGCGGCGCGTGCCTGCTGCTCGGGCGCAAACAGCATGCTGGTCAGCGTGCCCGACCCTGCCCAGATCGCCCAGACCAGTATGCTGCCGATGACGGCGCCAAGATTGCTGCCAGAGCCGCCGACAATCAGCATCACCCAGACCTGAAAGGTCAGGATCGGCAGGTAATTGTCCGGCGCGATGAAGCCGGTGAAGTGCGCCTGCAGCGCACCGGCCAGAGCCATGATGGCGCCGCCGACGGCAAAGGCCTGGACGCGGTAGAAGCGCGCGCTCTTGCCGAGCGATATCGCCGCCCGCTCATCCTCCCGCAATGCCTTCAGCACACGGCCCCAGGGGCTGCGCGACAGATGTTCCAAGGCGAGATAGGCGACCAGCGCCACAGCGCAAACAACGGCAAGGTTCGACAGATTGAACAGCAGCGGCGTCTCCGCAAGGCTGCCGAACGGGCGCGGGATGAAGCCTATGCCGAACGGGCCGCCGGTCAGCTTCTGCGCGTTGAGCGCAACCAGTTGCACGACCACGGCGACGCCGAATGTGGTGATCGCCAGATAATCGGATCGGAGGCGCAGTGTGGCCATGCCGGTAAGTGCCGCGGCAATGCCGCCAACCACCATGGCACCCGCCCAGCCGATGAGGATCGGCAGGCCGAAGCCGCCCAGCCTTGCGGGGTCGTCCGGGGTCGTCAGCAGCGCCGAGGTATAGGCGCCGATGGCGACAAAACCAGCGAGGCCGACATTGAACAGGCCGGTCAGTCCCCATTGCAAATTGAGCCCCAGCGTGACCAGCGAGAAGATCAGCGCCGTGGTCAGAAAGAAGGCGCCATAGCCGATGAGATCGATCATCTCTCCCGAACTCCGAAAAGGCCGATCGGCCGCACGAACAGCACCGCCATCAAGATGATGAAGGAAACGGCGGCGCGCCATTCGGCGCCGATCAGTTGCACCGCGCCGGCTTCGGCGAGCCCGATGATCAGGCCACCGAGCACCGCACCTGGGATGCTGCCGATGCCGCCCAAAATGGCGGCTGCGAACATCGGCAGCAGCATGTCGAAGCCCATGAACGGGCGGATCTGCACCAGGATGCCGATCATCACGCCGGCCACGCAGGCCAATGCGCCGCCGACGATCCAGGTGACACAGACCACGCTGGCGACGTCGATGCCGACGATGCGGGCCAGTGCCGCGTTCTGGCTCAGCGCCTGCATGGAGCGGCCGGTCTGCGTGCGTGTCATCAGCAGATGCACGCCGAGCACGAGTATGGCGGTCAGCAGCAACAGGGCGATCTGGTCAGGTGTGACGCGGATCCCGAAGCCGACCGGCATGGCGATCTGGATCGCCCGGCTGAAATAGGTCGGCCGCGAGGTGAAAGTGAATTCGAGCAGGCTCCTGAGCGCCATCGAGGCGCCGAAACTCGCCATCACCACGATGATCGCCTGGCCTTGCGACCGCAGCCGCGAAAACAGCACCTTGTCGAGCAGCAGCGCCAGCAAAGCGGTGAATACCATGCCGACGACCAGCGCAACAAGAAGCGGCCAACCGAAGGACAGCGGCGCGATCGGGGCTACCTTGCCGAATGTCGCGCCGATGGTGCTGACGACGGCCAATGTCGCATAGGTGCCCCAGGCCATGAAGTCGCCATGCGCGAAGTTCGAGAAGCGCAGGATCGAATAGGTGAGCGTCACGCCGATGGCGCCGAGGCCGATCATCGAGCCCGTCAGCAATCCGTCGACGATGAATTGCAGGCTCATGCCATGCCTCCCTTCCGATGCTGGGGGCGCTGACCGAGATAGAGTTCGGCGACGATCGGGTCGTTCCACAGTTCGGAGGCGATGCCCTGGTGCCGGTCCTTGCCTTCGACCAGCACGTAGGCACGGTCACCGATGGCAAGCGCTGCCTTAGCGTTCTGCTCGACCAGCAGGATTGTGACGCCGGACTTGCGGATGCCGGCCAGCATCTCGAACACCATCGAGACGAACTTTGGCGACAGGCCGGCCGACGGTTCGTCGAGCACCAGCACCTTGGGGTGGACGATCAGCGCCCGTGCGACGGCAAGCATCTGCCGCTGGCCTCCCGACAGATTGCCGGCTGCCGTGCGCCGCTGGCGGACGAGGTCGGGGAAGGCGGCGTACATCTCCTCGATGCGACCGGGGATATCGCGGCGATCGAGAATGCCGCAAGCGACCCTGAGATTGTCCTCGACCGACATCAGCGGAAAGATGTTCTCGGTCTGCGGCACGAAGGCGAGGCCAAGCCGCACCATGGTGTGGGCCGGCGCGGCGGTGATGTCCTTGCCGTCCAGGAACACCGTGCCGCCGGTGATCGGGACAAGGCCGGCGATCGCCTTGATGAAGCTCGACTTGCCAGCGCCGTTGGGACCGAGGACGACGACGATCTCACCTTTTCTGACCGTGATCGAGGCGCCACGCACGATCGGCACGCCAGGTTCATAACCGGCTTCGAGATTGCGGACGTCGAGGACGGTCTCGCTCATGCGGTGCCTCCGAGATAGGCCTCGATGACGCGCGGATCGCGGGCGACCTCCTCGGCTGTGCCTTCGCTCAGCAACTGGCCGCTCGCCATGACGAGGACGCGATGGCAGAGCCGCGTCACCATGTCGATGTTGTGCTCGATCAGCAGGAAGGTGATGCCGAGCGCGTTGATCTCGCGGATGCGGTCGATGATGACTTCGAGCAGCGTCGCGTTGACGCCGGCTGCCGGTTCGTCGAGCAGGATGATCGCCGGGTTGGCCATCATGACGCGGGCGAGCTCGAGCAGCTTGCGCTGGCCGCCGGACAGCACGCGTGCCGGCTCATGGGCGAGATGGGTGAGCGTGACGAGTTCCAGCAGTTCGAGCGCCTTTGTCCGGGCGGCTCTTTCCTGCGCCGCCACCCGCCATGGCGTGACGAAATTGGCGAGCAGCCTTTCGCCGGCCTGGCCCTGTGCCGCAAGCATGATGTTTTCGATCAGCGTCAGATTGGGTAGCGGGCGCGGAATCTGGAAGGTGCGGCCAAGGCCGCGGCCGATGCGCAGATGGGCGGCCTCGCCGGAGACGCGCACGCCATTGAGAAGAATCTCGCCGCCGGTGGGCAGGATGCTGCCGGCGAGTAGGTCGAACATTGTCGTCTTGCCGGCGCCGTTCGGTCCGATCAGGCCAAGGATTTCGCCCGCTTTGACATCGAACGAGACATCGTTGACGGCGACAAGGCCGCCGAAACGCCTGACGACATTGCGTGCCGTCAGAACCGGCGCACGGGTCTCCTTCCCCTGCCTTTCCGCTGCCTCGCTCATCAAACCCTCGGGTCGAAGACGATCATCGTCGCCTCCTGATTTTTGATTTGTGATCACACTTGCTTTGATCACGCTATTCGGCTTTAATTCCGACCGCAAGCCGAAAACCCGCCAACGACGGAATTCCATGCAAAAGGCTGCCATCGAAAAGAACAACGAGGCGATCGCCGCCCAGCTTGCGCCGGTCGGCCGCGAAACGGTGCAGGATCGCGTCTATTCCGAATTGCGGCGCGCCTTGATCGGCGGCCTGTTCGAGCCGAGCCAGGTGCTGACGATCCGTGGCCTTGCGGATGCGCTGGTCACCTCGACCATGCCGGTACGCGAGGCGCTGGGACGGCTGATCACCGAAAAGGCCCTGGAGGCGCTGCCCAACCGGTCTGTGCGCGTGCCGCCGATCACGCTGGAACGCCTCGACGATCTCTTGCGGGCCCGCATCCTGATCGAGGGCGAAGCGATCGCGCTTGCCGCCGCGCGCATGGGGTCGCGCCAGATCGCGACCATCGAGACCATTCTGGCCGAATGGGACGAGATGCGGGCGCTGAAACACAAGAAGGATGTCGACCGCGAAGTGACGCTCAACCAGAGTTTTCACTTCGAGATCTATCGCTCCTGCGGCTCGGCCGTTCTGATCCCGATGATCGAGAGCCTGTGGCTGCAATCGGGGCCTTGCATTCGCGTCGCCATATACGCCTTCTCGGAAGCCGGCGAGGTCGACACCGCGCAGTATCACCGCCGCATCGTCGAGGCGCTGGCCACACAGGACGCGCAGGCGGCGCGCGAAGCGCTGGTCGCCGACATCAGCCGGCCCTTCACCTTCCTGCGCAGCAAGCTGCAAACCGCCGCCGCGAGAGACCAGACATGACCTCCATCAGGATCAGCGAACCGCGCTCGAAGCTCTCCGTCACGGCGCTGTTGCTGCCAGAGAAGGCACCAGAAAACGCTGCCTTTCTCACGGCATATCTAGCTACGCCACGCGTGGTCCCCGGCATCCACGCCATGTGGACGGGACCTGAGATTTCCTGTCCGGTTCCCGCCGCCGATCTTGAAGGCCAAACCTATGCCAGGCCGTTGCCGGCGGAAAACGCGACGCTGACGCCGCAGCCCGGCGATATCGGGCTATCCTACGTGCCGCAGCGCATGTGGGGCGGCAATCCCAATGCCATTTTCGACATCGGCCTGTTCTACGGGCAAGGGGCGCGGCTACTGTTCCCGATCGGTTGGCTGGCCGGCAGCGTGGTGGCGCAGGTGGTTGCCGAGGAGCGCGATCAGTTCGCCGCCGCATGCGGGGTGATCCGCCGCAACGGCGCCTGCGACATCACCTTCAGCCTGGTGGAGGCCTCAAATGGCTGACGACAGTTTCGAGCTTTTCGATCTTCGCGTCGAGGCGGTCATCCCCGACGGCAAGCCGATCTATTGCGGCGCCAAGGCCGGCGATTATTTCGAGCTCAGGGGTGAGATGCTGTCGATGCCTGCCGGGCAGGGGTTTTCGATCTACTCGCTTGCCGCCGTGTTGCCGCTGCTGCCTGCAAAGCAGCGCTCGACAGACCGCAACGACTGGATGACATCGGACGCCGAGATCGCCTGTCCCGATCCCAATTGCGCCAGCCGGCTGCGGATCGTCAGGTTGGCCAAGCGGCGGTTCAGCCATGCCGAAACCACGGCCGTGCCGCTGCCGGAGGAGAATGACGAGAGATGACCGCCAAGACCTTCGAGCTCGGCCCCGGCTACACCATCTCGCGCGTCATCCGCGGAGGCTGGCAACTGGCCGGCGGCCATGGCGCCATCGATCGCAGCCAAGCGGTGACCGACCTGATCGCCACCTTCGATGCCGGCATCTGGACCTATGATTGTGCCGACATCTACACCGGCGTAGAGGAACTGATCGGCGCGGCACGCCTGCGGCTGGCGAACGAACGCGGCCTCGATGCCGCGGCCAAAATGAAGGTGCACACCAAGCTGGTGCCCGACCTCGAGCGGCTGGCCACCATCAGCCGCGATTACATCAGAGGCATTGTCGACCAGTCGCTGCGGCGGCTGAAGACCGAGCGGCTCGACCTCGTGCAGTTCCACTGGTGGGATTATGCGATGGCCGGCTATGTCGAGGCGATGGGCTGGCTCAACGAGCTTCGGCTCGAGGGCAAGGTGCGCAATCTCGGCACCACCAATTTCGACACGCCTCGGCTTGCCGAAATCCTGGCCGCCGGCATCCCGCTGGTCAGCCAGCAACTGCAATATTCAGTGCTTGACCAACGCCCTGCGAACAGCCTTGCCGCACTCGCCGCGAAAAACGGCGTCAGCTTCCTCTGCTACGGCTCGGTGGCCGGTGGCTTCCTCAGCGACAAATGGCTCGGCGTGGCCGAACCCGCTACACCGCTCGAAAACCGCTCGCTGGTCAAATACAAGCTGATCATCGACGATTTCGGCGGCTGGGACCTGTTCCAGCAGCTGCTTTGGGCACTGAAGGCTGTCGGCGACCGCCACGGAGTCGACGTCGCCACCATCGCCAGCGCCTGGGTGCTGGAGCAACCGCAAGTGGCGGCCGTCATTGTCGGCGCCCGCAACCAGGCCCATGCGCTGGCCAATGCGAAAATCATGGCCGTCGAACTTGATGCCGGAGACCGGGCCAAGATCGCCGCCGTGATCGCGCAAAGCCACGGCCCCGAGGGCGACGTCTACACGCTGGAGCGTGACCGCCATGGCCGCCACGGCTCGATCATGCACTACAATCTGAATGCAGGCCGGACATGAGCGCCATCAACACGACGCTGTTTTCAAGGGCCAGTGCCGAGGTCATGGATCTGCATCGGTTCTTCGTCGACTGGTTCGTCGCCGCGCGCGCCGACAAAGTCGATTTCCGTCGCTTCGAAACCGCCATGGGTGACGGCTTCAGCATGGTTCCGCCGGACGGCCATGTCCTTGATCGTGATGCGGTCGTCGATCACGTCCGCTCCAGCCGCGCCACCTGCGACGACGGCTTTGCCATCTCGATCGAGGATATCCGGCCCGGTTGGCAGACCGCCGATACGATCGTCGTCCTCTACGTCGAGGCGCAGCTGCGCGGCGGCAAGCGCAGTCGTCGCCAGTCGAGTGCCGTCTTCACCACCAGTACATCGGCGCCCAACGGCGTCGAATGGCGACATCTGCATGAAACCTGGCTGCAGGTGCCGGAACACTGACACTTTCCAGACGTCAAACCAGTTCGTGTAACTCAAGGGGAACAACAATGAGAAAGACGATGCTACAACTCACCACCGCGCTTGCTCTCGTGACGATGGCAGGTGCTGCACACGCCGCCGACTGCAAGATCACCGTCGGCCTTGTCATGGAACTGACCGGCCCGGCCGGCGAATACGGCCAGGCTGGCGCCAAGTCGGTCGAAATGGCCTTCCGCGACATCAACGAAGCCGGTGGCGTGCGCGGCTGCGACCTCGTCACCGATACGCGCGACAGCCAGAGCCAGGGCAACATCGCGGTCGACGCCGCAACCCAGCTGGTGCAGGTCAAGAAGGTGCCGGTCATCATCGGCGGTATCATCTCATCGGTGTCGATCCCGATCCTTACGTCGGTTACGGCACCGGCCAAGATCGTCCAGGTGTCGCCCGCTTCATCCTCGCCGACGCTGACCGCACTCGGCCGCGAGGGCAAGACCAACGGCATCTTCTTCCGCACCATCACCTCGGACGCGCTGCAGGGCGTGGCTGCCGCCAAATACGCCATCGACAGGGGCTTCAAGAAGCTGTCGATCATCCACGTCAACAACGATTTCGGCGTCAACATGGTGACTGAGTTCTCGCGCGCCTATAAGGCGCTCGGCGGCACCATCGTTTCCGATACGCCCTATAATGAGAAGCAGTCGAGCTATGCCTCGGAGGTGACGGCGGCGATGGGGGGAGAGCCCGATGGGCTCTATCTAGTCAGCACGCCAGTCGATGGCGCTACCATCGCCCGCACCTGGATTTCGCAAGGCGGCGTGCAGAAATTCCTGCTCAATGACGGCATGAACAGCCCTGACTTCATCGAGTCAGTCGGCGCCGACTATCTGAAGGATGCCTATGGCACGTCCTCCGGCACCAGCCCGACGGCTTCCACCGACTACTTCATGAAGAACTACAAGGCGTTTTCCGGCATCGAGCCGTCAAATCCCGCGGCCGACCGCTCCTATGATGCCGGCGCCATTGTCGGGCTCGCCATCGCGATTGCCGGGTCCGAGGACCCGGCCAAGATCAAGGACGCCATGTACAAGGCGGTCGATCCGGCCGGCACGCCGATCTATGCCGGCAAGGAAGAATTCGCCAAGGCGCTCGGCCTGATCAAGGACGGCAAGCCGATCCGTTACGAAGGCGTCATCGGCCCTGTCGCCTTCGACAAATTTGGCGACATCACCGGCCCGTTCCGGCTGTGGAAGATCGTTGACGGAAAGGTGACCACCGACGGTGAGATGACCACCGACGACGTCAACGCGCTGCAGGCAAAGCTTCAGTAGGCCGGCGAGACCTTGCCCCGGCGCGATCCCCCTTTTTCGCTGGGATCGACGCCGGGCAGGTACCTGCCTTCCGCCGGACTAACCGGCAGGGCGGAAGGGCTTTGCAAGCGATGCCGGGAAGTGCAGCGCCAGCATCTGGCGATTCCGTGAGATGAGCACCAACACGATGATGGTCGCCAGGTAGGGCAGGGCCGACAGCAACTCCGACGGCACTTCCAATCCCAAAGCCTGGCCCTGCAGCTGCAGGATCGTGATGCCGCCGAACAGCCAGGCGCCAAGCAGGATGCGCAGCGGCCGCCATGTGGCGAAGACCACCAGCGCCAGCGCGATCCAGCCAAAAATTGCCGGCCACGGAACGTCTGGCTTTTCGTTGGCCTCCAGCCTCCCGGCCAGGTCAACGTGTTCCCAAAGCCTGGCGTCTCCCGGCGGCGTTATCGGGGTGCACCTCGATAACGGCGCCGGGACTGTTTGTGCGACACGCGGTTGCGAGCGATGCATCCGGCCGCTATGCCGGGCCGGGATTTCCTGACGAGAAGGCAGAGCAGATGAAAGTCGTTTCCACGTCCAAGTCGCATGGCGGTGTGCAAGGTGTTTATGCGCACGCCTCCGAAGCCTGCGCCTGCGACATGACCTTTGCCGTCTTCGTGCCGCCGCAGGCCAAGGATGGCCCGGTGCCGGTGCTTTGGTATCTGTCGGGCCTCACCTGCACCCATGCCAATGTCAGGACAAGGGCGAATACCGGCGCCTGGCGGCCGAGCTCGGCCTGATCGTGGTCTGCCCCGACACCAGCCCACGCGGCGAGGGTGTCGCCGACGAAAAGGACAATTGGCAGTTCGGCTCGGGCGCCGGCTTCTATGTCGACGCGACGCAGGAGCCCTTCGCCAGGAACTACCGGATGTACTCCTATATCGTCGACGAGCTGCCGGCCCTGATCGCCGGTCGGTTCCCCGCCGACATGGCGCGCCAGTCGATTTTTGGCCATTCCATGGGTGGGCATGGTGCGCTGACCATCGCGCTGAAGAACTCCGAGCACTTCAGGAGCTGCTCGGCCTTCTCACCGATCGTTCAGCCGATGACGGCAGACTGGTCGCGGCCGGCCCTGGAAAAATATCTCGGCAAGGACGAGAAATCCTGGCGCGCCTACGACGCCACGGCGTTGATCGAAGACGGGCACCGCTTCGGCGAATTCCTGGTCGATCAGGGCACCGCCGACGGCTTCCTCAAGGACGGCCTGCGGCCATGGCTTCTGGACGACGCCTGCAAGAAGTCCGGCATCGCGCTGACCTTGCGCATGCAGGAAGGCTACGATCATTCCTACAATTTCATCTCGACCTTCATGGGCGACCATTTGAAGTGGCACGCCGCGCGCCTGGCCAAGTAGGAGCATGCCAGGGGCCGCTCACTCCGTCAGGATCGAGTTTGAGTCCGGCAAGGCCATCCCATAGGCGGTGTCGGCCGCGCCTTCGGCTATGTCGCTGGTCAGCCTGTAGCCTTTGTTAGCGCGCACGCCGCGCGGCGACATGCCGAACTGTTCGGATATCTGCCGCGAGAAGTGGAACGGGTTCTTGTAGCCGCATTGGCGAACCTGTCACGGTGTTTCGAGATCCATCAAGGATCGGCGGGATCGAAGTCGAAATCGCTGGGAGGCTAACGGCACTCTTGGGAGAGGGTGCCTTCCCCACCGGTGTCAAAGGAGTGGGGGAAAGGTGGTAGCGGGAGAGGGACTTGAACCCCCGACCCCAGGATTATGATTCCCGTGCTCTAACCAACTGAGCTACCCCGCCAGGGCGGCGACAGGCCCGAAATCCGCCTCAAATCGAAAGGCATTTCTAGGCGTTCGCCAAGGTCGCGCGGATATAAGGTTGGGAGGGCGAGCCTGTCAAGCTTCGATGCATTCGATATCGGCGCATATTCCCATTGGCGAAAAGCTTTGCCGCGAACAGCCTGGTTGCAGCCGCTGGGGTTGAGTTCGACGGGGCACGTCGCTATGTCTCGGCCACGAGTTTTTAGAGTTTGAAACAGATGAAGCCGCGCATTGCAGTCCTCGGTTGCGGATACTGGGGCTCCAACCACATCCGCACCCTCAAGGCGCTCGGCGCATTGCACGCGGTTTCCGACACCAATCGTGCCCGCGCCGAAGGTTTCGCCAGCGAACAGGACTGCCTGGCGATCGAGCCGGACCAGCTGTTCGTCCGCGACGACATCGACGCCATCATCATGGCCTTGCCGCCGCAGTTCCATGCCGATCTTGCCGTGCGCGCCGTCGAGAACGGCAAGGACGTGCTGGTAGAAAAGCCGATCGCGCTGACGGTGCCGGATGCCGAGCGCTCGGTGCAGGCGGCCAAGGACAATGGCCGCGTGTTCATGGTCGGCCATGTCCTGCGCTTCCATCCCGCCTTCGAGACGCTGAAAGGGCTGATCGACAAGGGCGAGCTCGGCGAGGTCCGCTACATCCATTCGCACCGGCTGGGGCTCGGCAAGTTCCATACCGAGAACGATGCGCTATGGGACCTGGCGCCGCACGATCTGTCGATGATCCTGGCCATCACCGGCACCGAGCCGATCGAGGTGCGCGGCGAGGGGGCGGCACTCCTCGACAATCTCAGCGATTTCGCGCATCTGCACATGCGCTTTCCCAACGGGCTGCGGAGCCATCTTTTCACGTCGCGGCTCAACCCGTATCGCGAGCGGCGGCTGACGGTGGTCGGCACCAAGGCGATGGCGGTGTTCGACGATGTCGAGCCATGGGAGCGCAAGCTTGCCGTCTACCGCCACGCGGTGTGGCAGGACAGCGGCCAGTGGGCGTTCACCACCAACGAGCCGTCCTATGTCGCGGTTGCCCAGGGCATGCCGCTGACGCGCGAGCTGGAGCATTTCATCCAGTGTATCGAGACGCGCGCCGAACCGCGCACCAGCGGCGAGGAAGCGATCAGGGTGCTGCGCATCCTGACGGCCGGCACCGTCACCCACACCAAATCCTGACACTGTTTGGAAATTCTACTCTGACGGCCATCTGATGGCGTTTTCTGCGCTTCCGGTGCTCACGGACGCTGACAGCTGGTGCGACGGGGAGCGAGAGCTACTCGGCGGGAACCTGCGACGGCTTCGCGGCCAGCCGGCTCAGCATCGCTTCGGCCTCGGCGCCGCGCTCGGAGCGCCCGATGAAGCCGCCGCCGAAGACACGGGCCTCGTTGCCGTCGTCGGAATAGAGCACGCAGGCCTGTCCGGGTGCGATGCCCGACTCGCCATCAGCCAGTTCCACCGACGTCACGCCAGCCTCGTGGCGCAGAACGGCCGGCCGTGGCGGCCTTGTCGAGCGCACCTTGGCGAACAGCTCGATGCCGCCGGCGGGCACATCGGCGAGGGCGCCGTCTCCCAGCCAGTTCATGTTGCGCAGATAGATCTTGTGCGTCTCCAGCGCCTCGCGCGGGCCGACCACGACACGGGCGCGCTCGGCGTCGAGATGGACGACATAGAGCGGCTCGCCGGACGCGATGCCGATGCCACGGCGCTGGCCGATCGTGTAGCGCAGAATGCCCTCGTGGCGGCCGAGCACGCGGCCGTCGATATGGACGATGTCGCCTGGGTTGGCGGCGGCCGGCTTCAGCTTGGCGATGATGTCGGAATATTTGCCCTGCGGCACGAAGCAGATGTCCTGGCTGTCCTGCTTGGCGGCGACCGTCAACCCCATCTCCTCGGCGATGGCGCGAACCTGTGGCTTCGACAGGCCGCCAAGCGGAAAGCGCAGATAGTCGATCTGCGCCTGCGTGGTGGCGAACAGGAAATAGCTCTGGTCACGGTCGGCGTCGACCGGCCTGTAGAGGGCGCGGTGGCCACCATTGGCGCCGGAGCGGATGTAGTGGCCGGTGGCGAGCGCATCGGCGCCGAGATCCTTGGCCGTGGCCAGGAGATCGGCGAACTTGACCGTCTGGTTGCAGGAAACGCAAGGAATGGGCGTTTCGCCGGCGACATAGCTCTCGGCGAAGGGGTCGATAACCGCCTTGCGGAACCGCTCCTCATAATCGAGCACATAGTGGGGAATGCCCAGCGTCTCGGAGACGCGGCGGGCATCGTCGATGTCCTGGCCGGCGCAGCATGATCCGGCTCGATGCGTTGCCGCACCATGATCATAGAGCTGCAAGGTGACGCCGACGACATCGTAGCCCTCACGCTTCAGCAGGCCGGCGACCACGGATGAATCGACGCCGCCCGACATGGCGACGACGATGCGGGTGTTTTCGGGGCGTCCGGGAAGGTCGAGGCTGTTCATGGTGCTTTCGTTCTAACGCGGCGTCTGAATGCCAATGTCGAGAATATAGGTCAAGCTTTCCTGCTGCGCCAGCTTGCAGGGCGACTGGTTGCGCGTCGCGGACGCTGTCAACGGATACATTTCTCCGGGCTAAGACAGGGCTTCCAGCCGGATATTTCAAATGCCCGCCAAAAGACTAACGCGGCGTTCACGATCCTTACCTAGTCATTAGGGTCTGCTTAGGCAATTTTTAAAGCTGTGGCGGTAACGTGGCGGGGATTGGGTCTTTGAGTTTTTTGTAGAGAGTACGATGACCGATCTGGTTAGACCTAGAGTCAAATATGTTATCGGGCCTGACGGCAGCCCTCTCACGATTGCCGATCTGCCGCCGACGAACACGCGTCGCTGGGTTATCCGGCGCAAGGCGGAAGTGGTTGCAGCGGTGCGCGGCGGACTTTTGAGCCTTGAAGAGGCATGCCAGCGCTACAAGCTGACCACGGAGGAATTCCTGTCCTGGCAAGCGTCGATCGACGAATACGGCCTTGCCGGGCTGCGCACCACGCGTATCCAGCAATACCGGCACTAGGCCGGTTTCATCACAATCAAAGGGCGCGGCATGCCGCGCCCTTTGCTTTCGGTGTCATCGCTCAGATCCGTCACTACCTTGCCGATCGGCTTAGTGGCGAGAAAGGCGTGAGCGGCTCTCGCCTGGTCAAGCGGAACGGCAAGCTTTTGCGCGTCGATCAACCCGGCGAGTTCAAGCAGGCTTCGCGGTCGGGCACGACCGACATGCGTTCGACCCTGGACTGCGTCGGGACCTTGCGCGTGCTGGAACGTGATGGCCTGGTGCGGCGAGAGGTCTATCCGGTCATTCCGCCACGCGTCGAATATGAACTGATCGAGCTCGGCCAGAACCTAGCGGGACTGCTTACCCAGATCAGGTCATGGGCGGAGCAGCATGCGCCCGATATCAAGGATGCCCGGGCGAGGGCGATGGCCGGAAATGAGGGGGACTGGGCGGCTTAGGTCTTGCGTGCCACCAGCGTTTTCGCGGCGGCCGCCGGCGCGGGATTCAGGCCGTCGCCCGACAGGTTGCGCGCCTGTGCGCGCGCCGAATAGTGTCGATGTCGGCCGGTTCAGCCGATCATGGCGCTGCGGCCACCGGTTTCGGTCTCGCGAATCTTGGTATCGCGCGATTCCAGCATCTCGGCCTTGGAAAGCTCCGCTTCAGCTTCGCCGAGTAATGATTCGGCGGCGCTTCGCTGATGGGCGAGATCGCCTTGCGAGTTCCTGAGATTGTCGCGGCGCAGGCGCGCCGCCTTGGCGAAGGTCGGATAGGCGAAATGGTTGATATCGGTGATGCCGGCTTTCTTTTCCTCGGCAGTGATCTGAAGCTCCAGTTCGACCGCCATGCGTTCGAACTCGGCGATCATCATGTCGAGCTGCAGCAGCTGGCGACGCTTCTCATTCACCTGAAACTGTTTCAGCCGTACGAGGTTTTCACGTGACTTCATGATTCGGTACTCCCGGAAACGCACACCCGCACATATCGTCCAAACCCCTTGGAAAGGCCCAAGCGCTGCCCGTATCCACCGGCTTTCCCCGCACTATAGGAAACAAAACCCTAAAGTTTTTTGCGGACGGTAACCATTCGTTTACGGGCATTGTTAATCATACGGGTCAGGGCTTAAGGCCGGGTAAAAATTCCAGCCGCCGAAGCGAAGCCGCGTCGATGAGTCCCTGGAGTCACTTAGTCCAGGTTATTAATGTGTCGCATTAGGAATTTTGGCCTGTGATTCGTTATTAGATTCAAGAGGGTGTAGAAAGGGGTTAAAAAATCTGATACCGTATTGGACGGGAAATTAGGTTTTGTTAACCATTCGATGGCAGCCTCTCTACAAGGCAACCACTGCTCCGGGGCAGGACGGGTCGTGAAATGGTCCGGCAGCAGAAAAGGGGAATGAAATGCGTGTTCTGCTGATAGAAGATGACAGTGCAACCGCACAAAGCATCGAGTTGATGCTGAAATCGGAAAGCTTCAACGTCTATACGACGGACCTCGGTGAAGAGGGTGTCGATCTGGGCAAACTCTACGACTACGACATCATCCTTCTCGACCTCAACCTGCCCGACATGTCCGGCTACGAGGTCTTGAGAACGCTTCGCCTCTCCAAGGTAAAGACGCCCATCCTCATCCTCTCCGGCATGGCCGGCATCGAGGACAAGGTACGTGGCCTCGGCTTCGGCGCTGACGACTACATGACCAAGCCGTTCCACAAGGACGAGCTGGTGGCGCGCATTCATGCCATCGTGCGCCGCTCGAAGGGCCACGCCCAGTCGGTCATCACCACGGGCGACCTGGTGGTCAACCTCGATGCCAAGACCGTCGAGGTCGGTGGCCAGCGCGTGCACCTCACCGGCAAGGAATATCAGATGCTGGAGCTGCTCTCGCTGCGCAAGGGCACCACGCTGACCAAGGAAATGTTCCTCAACCACCTCTACGGCGGCATGGACGAGCCGGAACTGAAGATCATCGACGTCTTCATCTGCAAGCTGCGCAAGAAGCTTGACGCCGCGTCCGGTGGCCAGAACTACATCGAGACCGTCTGGGGCCGCGGCTATGTGCTGCGCGAACCGGAAGACATCCGCGTCAGCGCCTGAGCGACGAGCACCGTCCGAATTTCTTTCAACAAAAACCCGGCTACGGCCGGGTTTTTTGCGTGATGGGCTGGTAACTATCCGGTTCTACGCAATTCCAAGCGGCACCGTCAGGCACTTTTCCTGGAACTGCTCGTCAGCGCCGAATCAGGTGCGATCTTCAAGGCGCGAAAGCGTTCGAGCAATTGCGGGCGATTGAAGGGCTTCAACAGATAGCCCTGGGCGCCGGCGCGCTTGGCCCGCATGATCGAGGCGATATCGAGCTCGACCAGCGAGATCAGGATCTGCGGCCTGATCGGGCTTTCCATGGCGCGCACGCGGCGGATGAGGTCGACCGCCTGCACGTCCGGAAGGGCGCCGTCGACGACGATGATGTCGGGCATGTCTGCGGCGCACATCTCCAGTGCGTCAAGCCCACTGGCTGCCTCGATGACCATCATGTCGGAACCGCCCAGGATGCGTTTTGCAACCTTCCTGATGACGCTTGAACCGTCGACGAACATGCAGCGTTTCATTTCCGGGATCCTCTTTGCCCTTGGGCAATCCGGTCGTGCGGGCATCTGAGGCGTAGCCTAGGCCGATCTGGTAAAGAAGCCGAAAAGCCGTTAGGTAAAATTTTTGCAAAGATCCCGTTCGGCGGGCTTTTCCTTGCGGATGCTTGCGTGTTTGCCGGGCGGGCAAAGTTCATCGCACCCCGATTGGGGCGTCAATGAAATATTTCAGATTGAAATACTTTGTTCAGTCGCGCTGCCAGCGCCGATCTCAGGCCGCTGAAAGGACGATTTCTTCAGCCGTCGCATGGATCGAAATCGTCATGTTGGCCTCGCGGGCCAGCAGCAGCGTGTAGTAGGGCTGCACCGAATGCGCGTCGATCGGCTCCTCCGGCTTGTGGCCGGAATGCAGTTCGAGGAATTTCGGCGGCACACGCAGCATCGGCCCGCTTGCCGAAAGCGAAAAACGTGGCTCGGTTTCGAGATTCTCGAGGGTCGCGACTAGTTTTCCGCCGCGCGGAATGGCGGCATTGGCGACCAGGAGCAGGTTGAGCAGCAGCTTGACCTTGTTCTTGGGGAGCAGCGCGCGGATTCCGTTCCAGACCAATTCCGGCTTTTCGTTCTTCAGAAAGGCGATGGCGACGGCCTCGGCATCTCCGGTATCGATCATCATGCCGGCCGAGCCGGCGGCGCCGAAGGCGATCCTGGCGAACTGCAACCGAGCGGAAGCGTTCCTTGCACTTTGGCGGATGAGCCGCATGGCGTCTTCGTCGGCCCCACCCTCGTCGAGCAGTTCAAGCCCGTTGTTGATCGCGCCGACCGGCGAGATGATGTCGTGGCAGACACGGCTACACAAAAGCGCCGCCAGATCGGGAGCGGAGAGGGTGAACAGATCGGCCATCGGTGAAAATCCCTGCAAATTCCACTAGTCGTGACCGGGCGACCTGTCATCGCGCCTGCCCGCACGAATCACGTTCCAACCCGAGGCCTTCTGAATACACAGCACTCGTACGTACAGCAACAAATCGAAAATTGTCGTCGGGGCAAATGGCGTGTTCGGGCAGGCTGCCAGCCCGTAGCGATCCCTAAACAGCCTTCGAACCGCCATCTTCCTGTGGAAGTTTAATGGTTGAAAAAGGATTACGGCATAGTTTGCCCCTAACAGTCATCCTTAACGGCCGCCTAAAGAGCCGTACGGATGCGAGGCGTCGGCGAAAGTGCTTCATGACGGAGATTGGAAGCATGTTTTCCCGATTCTATGACCGGAGTCTTCTCCGCGTCCTTTCAATGGCGATCACGCTCATGGGCGTTCTCGTTTTCACGACATCGCCCTTGCGGGCCCAGGAGTACACCGCTCAGGAAATTGTCGATTCCGGCCACAAGTTCTTCGGCGCGACGTCGGGCGGGTTGGCCACCGTGGTGGAGAAGATTTTCGCCTCCTACGGTCTGCCCAATGGCTATCTGCTCGGCGAAGAGGGATCCGGTGCGCTGATCGGCGGCCTGACCTATGGCGAGGGCACGCTCTACACCAAGAATGCCGGCGATCACAAAGTGTTCTGGCAAGGCCCGTCGCTGGGCTGGGATTTCGGCGGCGAGGGCTCACGCGTGATGATGCTGGTCTACAATCTCGACGATGTCGGCAACCTCTACAATCGCTATGGCGGCGTCGCCGGCTCGGCTTATGTGGTGGCGGGTATCGGCTTCAACGTGCTGAAGAACAACAATGTGCTGCTGGTGCCGATCCGTACCGGCGTCGGCGCCAGGCTCGGCGTCAATCTCGGCTACTTGAAACTGACCGAGCGCGCGACCTGGAATCCGTTCTGATCTGTCCGATATGATCGAATCGCGGACCGGTCCACCGGATTCCCGAGCCATGACCCGAATGAGCCGCGGCAAGCCCTTGCCGCGGTGCCGGATTTCCGCCATGCCAACATGGCACAGTCCAGCCTTCCAAGTTGTCGTCGATAACGGGTAGTCCTTTGGTTCAGTCGGTTCTGTTCTTTGCCCTCGGCTTTCTCTGTGCCGGCTTTCTGGCGCTGATGGTGGCTCCGGCCGTCTGGCGGCGTGCCGTCGCCCTGACCCGCAGGCGCATCGAAGCCTCCATCCCGCTGACACAAGCTGAAATCCAGGCCGACAAGGACCGGATCCGGGCCGAGTACGCCATGTCGACGCGTCGCCTTGAAATCAACGTCAAGACGTTGCGCGAAAAGGCGGCCGAACAGCTCGTCGAGATCAATCGAGGCCGCGAGGCGTTGAAGGCGCTGGCGGTCGAGCGCACGGACAAGGACCGCGCGCTCGCCGAACTCGGCGCCAAGAGCGAAGCATTGCGGCAGCGCGAAGGGGAACTGCATCAGCTTTCGGAGCGGCTCAAGGAGACCGAACGAAAACTGGAAAGGCGGGCGCTCGAGCTCGAGAAGCTGGAGCACATGTATGACGACGCCAGTTTTGCTTCCAGCAGCCGACAGATCGAGCTCGTGGCCCGCGAATCCGAATTGCAGAAACTCGCCAGCGACATTTCGCTGCTGCGCGGCCAGCGCAAGGAAGCGGATCGGCGCAGCCAGGAGATCGCGGCTGAAAGCAAGGCTGCGCGCGATGCCCTGAAGGCCGAGAAGAAAAGGGCCGCCGAACTCGACAAGAAGGTCGAGCGGCTGCTGGCAACGCTCGCCGACCGTGAGGACAAGCTTGATCGGCGCGAAAAGGAGTTGGCGCGGTTGCGGGAAAAAGCGAAAGTCGACGACGGCGCACCGGCCTTGCGGCTGGTCGGCAAACCCGATGAGGCAGGCCGGCATGACGAGGCCGGCAAGCGCGACGATGTGGACCTGGCGATCGCCAAGCTCGACGGCGACCGCGAACGGCTGGAGGCCAGGCTGACGGCGCTGGCGCGCGAGAACAAGCGCCTGAAGGCGGATCTCGGCGCCGCGGCGTCGTCGGGTTTGACGAATGGCAATGGTGCCGCGCTGCGTGAGCAGATGAACGAACTGGCGGCGGAGGTCGTCCATCTGACGGCCAAGCTCGAAGGACCCGATTCACCAATCGCCAAGGCGCTGGCGGCACCGCAGGACAACCGCTCCGCCGGCCACGACCGCAGCCTCGCTGACCGCGTGCGCGCCCTGCAGAAGGCGGAAGCCAACTGACGGTTGCGGGCTGGCCGCTTTCGCCGCGTCCTGGCTCACACGCCGTCAGCGCGAGAAATGATGCAGGGCAATGGCTGAGGCGGCAGCGACGTTCAAGCTGTCGAAGCCTTTCGACATGGTGATCCGCATTGTTTGCAAGCGGGCAAGCAGGCTTTCGGGCAGGCCTTCGCCCTCCGTGCCGAGATAGAGCGCCAGGCGCTCGCCGCGCCGTGCGTCGCGTATGTCGATCCGGCCGCGCGGTGACAGTGCGAACTGGTCATAGCCCCGCCGATCGAGGTCCGCCGTGAAGTCGGCCGTATCGGTGAAGGACGCGAAAGGGATCTTGAGAGCGGCGCCGACCGAAACCCGGATCGCCTTGCGGTACAGCGGATCGCAGCATGTCGCGTCCATCAGCACCGCATCGGCGCCGAAAGCGGCGGCGTTGCGGAAGATCGAACCCATATTGTCATGATTGGCGATGCCGACAAGCACGACGACCAAGGCTTGAGCGGGCAAGGCATCCAGCAATGAAGCGGCCGGGTGCGGTGTCTCCTTGCGACCGATGGCCAGGATGCCGCGATGCATGTAGAATCCGGCAATGGCGTCCATCACAGCACCGGCGACAACGTAGACCGGCAGGTCGGCTTGTGCCTTGCGCAGGATATCCTCCAGGCCGCCCAGCCGGTTTTCCAGGATCAGGATGGATTCGGCGCTGAAGCGGCTCGACGACAAAAGCAGGTCGAGCACCACCTTGCCTTCGGCGACGAAGCGGCCTTGCCGGCCCGCCAGATCACGCTCGCGGATATCGAGATAGGCAGCGACACGTGGGTCGCGTGGATCGTCGATGCGAATTGGGTCCATGTCCCGCTCAACAATAAAGAGCGCGGTTCGTGTGCCGGGAAAGACACACGAACCACGCTCCGGAAATCGTCAGCGAGGTAAACGGCCGCGGTAGCGTCCGGTCAAGTCCCGGCGCGGCGCAACCTCTGCGCCATCTGGGACAGATCTTCCTTGCCGCTGCCGAAAATGCCATCAAGCATGGCGAGCAGTTCGCGCACTGCATCGGATTTGCAGGAATAATAGATCATCTGGCGATCGCGGCGGGTGTCCACGAGGTCGAGCGCCCGCAACTTGGCCAAGTGCTGTGAGAGGGCGGATTGGCTGAGCATCACCTTTTCGGCGATGGCGCCGACCGACATTTCACCGTCGATCAGATAGCTCATGATCAACAGCCGTTTTTCGTTGCCCATCAGCATCAGAAATTCGGCAGCCGATTCGGCGTTGGCGATTAGCTTTGTCGAGACCATTGATGCCCCATGCTCTTTGCTCATCGAGGCGCCATGGGGGCAATGGTGCCTGAATCCATAAATTCACTTGTGAAGGTGCCGACGAGTCAGCACCACATCTAAGCCTAGAACATTTCTTTCAAATCTCAAGCGTTGCTTTTGATCAAATGCAATTTAGTTTCGTCTTATGCCTCCGATGCGGTCCTGCCGGCCTTGGCCATTTCGACCAGCGCGGGACGTAATTCAGAAGCCTTTACCAGTGGTTGCGGGAAGAATACCCGGCAAACATTGTCGCCCGACACCAGATCCATGCCATCGGCGTCCAAACCGGCAATGGTCCAGCCATCGCCGGCTGCCTTGGCGAAATGGCGGGCATAGATGGCGATCGCGTCGAGATGATCCTTATTCATGTGTTCGACGGCCGATTGTTCGCTTCCGGCGAGTTCCTCGATGATGGGCCCATTGGTGAGGAGGTCGGGCCGTTCGAGCAGATAGGCCTTGCCGAAACCACCGTTGAGGCTGGCGCGTTGCGGCTCAAAGCGAAAGATTGAAAAGTCGCCGAGCCCGGCATAGAGGCTCGCCTTGGGATTGCGGTTGAGATAGCGGCGCTCGGCACGGGCATGCGCCTGCGAGCCGCGCTCCAGCCGCGATGCCTGGCAGATCAGCATCAGCCGCGGATGCGCCAGTGGATCGCCTTTGCCGGGCTCGCCAAGCAACAGGGAACAGCGCGGATCGGCAAGCAGGGCCGACGTGTGCGCCGCGAGCATCGACACCAGGATGAGCGGCGCGCCGTCGACGTCGGTGGCGACGCCGACCCGGCTCGCCAGTGGCGATCCGGTCTGTGGTTCCAGCACCGCCAGGGCGCCGAAACGGGCACTGCGCAGAAGCGTTTTCGCCAACCGGATCGCCTCGGCGTCGGTCTCGCGGATCACATCCTTATTTTGATTTTGCTGCATCAAAACGCTCGCCACAATTTGTCTCGCCTATCGGTGTCGGCGGCCGGACTTCCGGCAGTTCGGCTGGCGCTACTTTGGCGCCATGCGGATGGCGCCGTCCAGGCGGATGGTCTCGCCGTTCAGCATCTGGTTTTCGATGATGTGCAGGGCAAGTGCGGCATATTCGGATGGTTCGCCGAGGCGTGACGGGAAGGGCACGGCGGCGCCCAGCGAATCCTGAACTTCCTGCGGCATGCCGGCCATCATCGGCGTCTTGAAGATGCCGGGCGCGATGGTGCAGACCCGAATGCCGGAACGGGCGAGATCACGCGCCACGGGTAGCGTCATGCCGACCACGCCGCCCTTGGAGGCCGAATAGGCCGCCTGGCCGATCTGGCCGTCATAGGCGGCGACCGAGGCGGTGTTGACGATAACGCCGCGCTCACCGCCCTGCAGCGGCTCGAGTTTCGCGGCGCGGTCGGCGACCAGGCGGATCATGTTGAAGGTGCCGATCAGATTGACCTCGATCACCTTGCGGTATTGGTCGAGCGGATGCGGGCCATCCTTGCCGATCGTCTTCACGCCAATGGCGATGCCGGCGCAATTGACCAGGATGCGCGGCTCGCCCAGCGCGGCGGCGACATCGGAGAGGGCGGCGGCGGTACTGTCGGCGCTGCTGACGTCGCACTGGACCGCGATGCCGCCGATGTCGGCCGCGACCTTGGCCGCGCGCTCGATGCCAACGTCGAAGATGGCGACGCGGGCTCCCTTGACGACAAGCGCGCGAGCGGTTGCCTCGCCAAGGCCGGAGCCGCCGCCGGTCACGATCGCTATCTGGCCGTTGGGATTCATGGCGTCATCCTTCCTGTGAGCATGGGCTTCCTATGAGAACAGGGACGGATCAGGCCCGGATCGACGGGCCAGGTCAAGCCATCGCTAGACGTGCTCGGCGACCCTGGCCTGGCTGGCGTGACCGACCTCGCCCGTGAGCCTGGCAACCGCGCCCGGCTTGATCTCGTGCGACAAAAGGCGGTCGAGGTCGACAGGCCGCGGCATCGAAATCTGGCCGCGCGGAATGCGCTTGAAGCCGAGCGGCCCGTAATAGGGCTCGTCTCCGACCAGGATCACGGCGGGTGCACCGGCCTTAGCGGCCGCCTCCAGCGCGATTGCCACCAGCCGGCGGCCGATGCCGAGATTCTTGAAGGCCGGCCGTACCGCGAGCGGCCCAAGCATCAGCGCCCGGCCGGCACCGGCCGCTATACGCGTCATGCGCACCGAGGCGACGACGAGGTCGCCGTCGACAGCGACGAAGGAGAGGGCGCGCTCGTGGCCGCCGGCCTCGCGGATCTTGTAGGCGGCCAGGACGAAACGGCCGGGGCCGAAGGCCTCGTCGTTGATGGCTTCGATTTGAGGGTCGTGCGCCGGGGTTTCCGGCAGGTACTTCACGTCGGCAAGGCTCATGGTCTTTGCGTTCCGGTAGAGGAGGAAAGGTTGCTGCAAACGGCAGCATTCGCCAGTCAGCGCTTCATCAAGCGCGGGCGCCCTTTCGTCGTCGGTCAAACCGGATCAAGGCAAAGTCGAACATGCGGAGTGTCCGCTAGCATCAATTTTGCGCCGCCGCAATCGACCCGTTCGCTGGTCCTACCGATTGACGATGTGTTCAGCCCTGGATGATTTCCGCCTTACCGCATCGCGCCCTACATGACGGGAAACGCGAAAGGACAATTCATGGGATTACTCGTCGATGGCAAATGGCAGGACCGCTGGTACGACACGAAGAACAGCGGCGGCAAGTTCGAGCGGGCGCAGTCGCGGTGGCGCGACTGGATCACGCGCGACGGCGAGCCCGCCAAAGAACGGAGCCGCGGCTTCAAGGCGGAGCCCGGCCGCTATCACCTCTATGTCTCGCTCGCCTGTCCGTGGGCGCACCGGACGCTGATTTTTCGCGCGCTGAAGAAGCTGGACGCTATTATTTCGGTATCGGTGGTGCACCATTTCATGGGCGCCGATGGCTGGACGTTCGTGGCCGAGGACGGCGCGACAGGGGACACGCTCTACGGCCTCGACTTCCTGCGCCAGATCTACACCAGGGCCGATCCAGCCTATTCGGGCCGGGTGACGGTGCCGGTGCTTTGGGACAAGAAGGAACAGACTATCGTCTCCAACGAATCCTCCGAGATCATCCGGATGCTCAATTCGGCCTTCGACGAATGGGGTGATGCGAGCCTCGACTTCTACCCGGAAGCCTTGCGTGGCGAGATCGACGCGATCAATGCGCTGGTCTATCCCGCAGTCAACAACGGCGTCTATCGCGCCGGCTTTGCCACCACGCAAACCGCCTATGAAGAAGCGTTCGGCGAGCTGTTTTCGACGCTGGATGCGCTGGAGGATCGCCTTTCCAGGCAACGCTATCTGGTTGGTGAGCGCATCACCGAGGCCGACTGGCGGCTGTTCACCACTCTGGTGCGCTTCGACCCGGTCTATGTCGGCCACTTCAAGTGCAATTTGCGCCGCATCGCTGACTATCCGAACCTGTCGAACTATCTGCGCGACCTCTATCAGGTGCGTGGTGTCGCCGAGACAGTGAACCTGCACCACATCAAGGCGCATTATTACGGCAGCCACGAGACCATCAATCCGACCCGGATCGTGCCGGTGGGACCGGAACTGGACTATGGCGCGCCGCATGATCGGGCGCAGTTCAGGAAGGCCGCGGCCTGACCTACCAGTATGCTGACGCCGGCTCGCCCAGAAAAACCTCGGCGATCCGCCGCAGCGTTGCCGGCGTCGTGCCTTCGGGCAAGCGATCGAGCGGGAAAAAGCCGGCCTCGGCGATTTCATGATCGGGCAGCTTCGGTGCGGTCTGGCTGAAATTTTCGATGAGATAGAGGCCGACGTGGTCGCGCCGGCTGGCCCGGCGGTTGAAGTGCATCGACTTCAGCACCGGCGTGGCGGCCAGCGCGATGTTGCCCTCTTCGGCGAGTTCGCGGGCCAGCGCCTCTACCATTGTCTCGCCAACCTCGACGCCGCCGCCGGGAAGCTGCCAGCCAGGCACATAGGTATGGCGGATGAGGAAAACGGAATTGGCCGCAGCATCGTGGATCAGGCCGCGCACACCGAGCGTCATCGGCCGCCGCAGCACGAAATAGAGATGGAACAGCCGGGCCCTCAAACCCGCCCAGCCGGTTTGTTGGAACGGAGCCTCCTCATCGGTCGCCATCAGTAGCGAAACCGTGGGTGGAAAGCCGCGTGCACGTCGCCTATGAAGGAGGAATGTTCAGGCTCGCGCATATTTCCGATGTCCATTTGGGGCCGCTCCCCGATGTATCCTATCGCGATCTCGCGTCCAAGCGTGTGCTCGGCTATGTCAACTGGCAGCGCAATCGCCGCCGCCACATGCACGATGCCGTCATCGACGCCATCGTCGCCGACATCAAGGCGCAAAACCCGGACCATCTCGCCGTCACCGGCGACCTCGTCAACCTAGCGCTCGACGGCGAGATCGAGATGGCCAAACACTGGCTCGAGACGCTAGGGTCGCCGCATGACGTTTCGGTCGTGCCGGGAAACCACGATGCCTATGTGCCCGGTGCCTTCGACAAGATCTGCCGGTCGTGGGCGGCGTGGATGAGCGGCGACGGGGTCAACACACCGGTCGATCGCAATGCCTTTCCGTATCTGCGCGTGCGCGGCAACGTCGCGCTGATCGGCGTCTCGACCGCTCGCGCCACCGCGCCCTTCATGGCCAACGGTTTCTTCATGGAGGGGCAGGCGGAGCGGCTCAGCAAGATCCTCGAGAACACGGCAAAGCAAGGGCTGTTTCGAGCGATCATGATCCATCACCCGCCGGTGCGGGGCGCCGTCTCCCAGCACAAGCGGCTGTTCGGCATCGCCCGTTTCCACAAGATCATTCGCCGCCACGGCGCGGAGCTTGTGCTGCACGGCCATTCGCATCTGCCGTCGCTGTTCCAGATAGGGCTTCGCGGTGCAAAGGTCCCGGTCGTCGGCGTCGCCGCCGCCGGCCAGGCGCCGGGGGGCAAACATCCCGCCGCGCAGTACAATCTGTTCGATATCGACGGCGAAAAGGGAAACTGGCGCATCCGCCTGACGCGGCGCGGCCTGACCGGACCGTCCATACCGCCCTCCGATCTGCAGACCCTGGAACTCGGTGTCGAAGCCGGCGAGGCTATGGCCGCCAGTTGAGAACCATGGCCGCCAGGCGGTCCCAGAACAGCGCGGCCGATACCGCGAGACCAACCAGTGCGCCGGCGGCGATCAGCCCAAGGCCGGACAGGAAGGCCGACCAGCCCTTGCCTCGCGTCGACGCCCGCAGCGGCGGCTCGGCTTCCGCGACCTGGGCGCGTCTCATGCCGGCGACCGCCGGCTCGACGCCACCCTCCATCATCCTTCGCCGCTCGACGATGCGCTCGGCGACGTAGCGCGTCACGGAATCGGCGACCGGCTTCATCTCTGTCGATTCGGCAAGCACGACACGGCCAATGCGAGTGTCCTTGAGGAAGCGGTAGGTGCGGCGGTCGCGTCCCATCGCGACATGGCTGACGGCGTCGATCCACAGGCGCGGCTGCAGCCCCGAGGAGACGACAAAGTCGAAATTGTCCATGTCGGCTGGAACATCGGCAAAGACGGGCGCGAGGTCCGCGGCCAGGAGGTCGAGGCGCATGCGGTGCGCCTCGCGCATGTCGACGACGACATCGTCGCGGTCGGCGAAGGCGTTCTTCACGTCACGGATGGCATCGGACAGTTTGTTTGACGGATCGATCTTCTCGCCTGCGTCCTTCATCGGCGTCTGCCTCGCGGGTTGGTTAACACGCAGTTAACACAGCCGCCGGCAAAATGCACTGGCGCGATCAAGGCGGCGAGGCGCCAGGGCGGTGTTTCACAGGAAGTGTCAGCCGGTCGCGGCGAGTTTCGGGCGCAAGGGCCTGGCGCGGCGGTTCATGTTGCGCTGGATGATCGTGGCGACCAGCCCGGGCGCCTCCTCGACCAGCATATGGCCAGCCCCCAGCACGTGGTGCACATGAAAGTGCACGGGTAGGTCATCCGTCTGGGTGACGGGCAACACGGCATCATCGCTTCCCCATACCACCATCACCGGCATGGCCAGCGTCTCCAACCGGTCGCGCGGGATAACGCCCTGCCGGTCGCCGCTGGTCATGGCGGCAGCAATCTCGATGAGCCTCTCCACCTGGCCGGGTCGCCCGCGCATGTCGCCAAGGGCATCCACGGTGTGATCGATGGGCCGCGTCAGTGGTCCCGACATTGCCAAGAGGCACGCCCGGATGTCGGATGGGTCCCTTGCGGCGGCAAAGCGGCGCAACAGCGGGCCGTTGATCTCGGCGCCGAAGCCGCCAGGCGCCAGAAGGGTCAGAGACGCCACTTTCTCGGGCTCGGCCAGCGCCATCAGCGCCGCCACCGCGCCGCCCATCGAATGGCCGACCAGATGAACGCGTTTCACCGATCGCGCGGTGAGATCGGCCAGGACGGCCCTTGCCGCCACCTTGGCCGGGCCGGCACCGGGGAAATCGAGCGACAGCCCGTGCCCCGGAAGATCATAGGCCAGCGTGCGAGCGGAAGTCGGGAGGGAGGAAATCACCTCGCGCCAGACATGCTGGCAACCGCCGAAACCATGCAGTAGAACGATGGTCTTCGAACCGGCGCCTTGTTCGGCGGCATGAAGCGATGAAATCATGAAGCTGGGGGCTTGTTGCAGGGCTATGAGAAACGGGAGACCACAGTCAATTGCGGCTGGATTGCGCCTCGTCCAGCGCGATGGCCAGTAAAATTTTCGCGATTTGTACGGTTGATGACAAAACTCACCAGCCAACCGACATTCGATGATCGGTGCGTACGAAATCGACAATGGTCGGCGGGACGAGCCCGTCGACGTTGCTTGGCGTTAGCCGGCGCTGCCGAGTCCGGCGGCGCGTAACGCGTCGACCAACCGCTCGGTCAGATCGGGCGGGTATTTTCGGTCGATGAAGGTCGCGCGCGGGTTGGCGGCGAATTTCGGAAATTTGGCGGTCAACTCGTCCAGCAGCTTGCGCGCCAGATTGTCTTGACCGGCAATCTTGGCGCCGATCAGCCGGGCGGCAAGATAGTGCGACTTCGTTGCGGTTGTTCTCAGTGAGGAACTAGCGATCGCGGCCTTGTTCGTGTCGCCAAGCATGAATTCGCCGGCGAAAAGTCCGAAATCCCACCATGTCGGATGGCCGCTGGAGGCGTCCACCGCCTGGGCCAGGATCGGCGTCCCCTCGGCATACCGGCCGGCGAAAATCAGCGCGTAGCCGTAAGCGGCGGCCATGGCGAGATCGTAGGGATTGAGGTCATAGGCCTTGCGCATCCAGCGCAACGCCTCGTCGGCATTGCCAAGACGGGAATTGATGTAGCCGTAGGAGCGATGCGCATAAGGGCTGGTCGGTCCCATCTGCACGGCGCGGTGAGCGAATGTCATCGCCTTCTCGATGGTGGCATCGGGCGGATAGGCGTAGTGGTCGTTCACGGCCTCCAGGTGGAGCGAGGCGAGTTCCGAATAGACCAGCGGTGACTTGGCACCGTTTTCGGCGAGGGTTTCGAGGCAGCGATAGGCGGCCTCGTGGGTCCTGGCGTTCTGGTCGAGATAATATTTGTCGTTGAGCGTCAGGCACTGCGTGAGGGCGGTCTGAATGCCGCTTTGTTCGAGATAGCTGTAGATCGTGCCGGAAGCGGGAAGAGCGGACGTCAAGATGCCGGCTATACTGTTCTCGACGGCGGCCGGTGCGCTGTCGGCGGCGGTCAGGTTGCGCGACAAAAGCACCCGTCCGGTCGCCACGCTCTGCAGTTCGATCATGATTTCGCTCGTATCCGGCCCAGGCAGAATATCGAAGATGAAGCTCGTGGCATTGGTGGCCGGATCGGTCATGTCGACCGTGTCGCGACCGATGAAGTCGATCGTATCGAAGCCGCTCAGGCCGGCGCGCAGCGATGCCGCGATACGGCTGGCATCCGTGCCACCGGCCTTGACGGCGATGTAGACGAGCGGCAAGGCCTCGCTCGCGGGGGACGGCGAGACGCTGCCGGTCAGGCCGGCGGTCTCGAGCGTCGCCGCAAGGTCGCCGCCTGCAAGCAGCCCACCGCTGCCTTGACGCAGGATCAAAACGCCGAGCATGGCGATGACGACAGCGATCGCCATCCAGAAGAATCTGAGGTGACGTGCCACCGACGGTACTGGCGCGACCATCGGTGCCAGCAAGGCGGCGGCCGGAATGGCATTCTCGGCAGTACCGCGTTGCGCCGATGGATCGGCCGGAACGACACTCTCGGCAGTGCCGCGTTGCGCAGACGGAGCCGCCGCCGCTTCGGCTTGGATGGCGAATTCGGCCGTCTCCGGCAAGCGGATCGCGTTGAGCTCATAGGCAGGGACATAGCCGCCGCGCGGAATGGCTATGCGGACAGGCTCGGCTACACCTTCATTGGCAAAATATTGCTGCAGCAGGTCGCGCAGCCGACCGGCCTGAACCCGCACCACCGCGTCGGTCGAAGGATCGAAATCGCCATCCTTGCCGAAGACGTCCATGGCGATGGAAAAGCCCTTGAGCCTGTCGGCTTCGCCTGCCTGTTCGCGCTCGACAAGATAACGCAGCAGCTTGCGTGCCCGTTCGGATCTTCCGAACGTCTCGCTGGCAAGCAGTCGCTCCAATGTTTCGCGCACTGCGGGGGCGGCAGGCGTGGCATGCTGCAAGTGTCGATCCTCTCGAAGTCGGCACAGGTTAAGGCACGGATCATATAATGCCCGCACAGCCGCACAAGTATACACCCATTATGCGATCGCGTACCTAACCGGATAATTTTCCGGTGGTTAACGGCGCGGCCTGTATCGGCCGCGCAATGGCCACGGGAGACACCATCAGCCAGCCGAGGCCAAAGCCTTGTGCGGGCTTGAAAAAATTGGCGGCGCGAGAGAGCTGCTCCTGCCTTCCGCGCCGACCGGCCGATGCTATCGTGCCTTGCGACCGACGATACGATTGGCGGCTGACGTCACCGCTTCCAGCGAGGCGGCGACGATGTTGGTGTTGATGCCGGCGCCGAACAGCTTGCCGCCCGGATATTCCATCTCGACATAGGAGATTGCCGACGCATTCGAGCCGCGCTGCATCGAGTGCTCGGAATAATCGAGCACCGACATCTCGACGCCGACATGGCGCGACAGCGCGTCGACGAAGCCGTCGATCGGGCCGGTGCCGGTGCCGGATATGGTCATTTCCTTGCCATTGTCGAGGATGACCGCCTCGACCACGCGCCGGCCCTTCACCTCGGTGTCCGGATAAGTGTGATGGTCGAGGAATTTCAGGCGCGCGCCGGGCTGGTCGACATAGGTTTCGAGGAAGCGCTCGTAAATGCGCTTGGCCGGCACTTCCTTGCCCTCGGCGTCAGTGATCGCCTGGATCGCCTGGCTGAACTCGATCTGCAGGTTGCGCGGCAAATTGAGGCCGTAATCGGCCTGCAGCACATAGGCGATGCCGCCCTTGCCCGACTGCGAGTTGATGCGGATGATCGCCTCGTAGCTGCGGCCGACATCGGCGGGATCGATCGGCAAATAGGGCACCTCCCACAGGCTTGTGTTGGCTTTCTTCAGCGCTTTCATGCCCTTGTTGATGGCGTCTTGGTGCGATCCGGAAAAGGCGGTGTAGACGAGTTCGCCGACATAGGGATGGCGCTCGGGAATCTTCAGCTGGTTCGAATATTCGTAGACGTCCTTCATCCGGTTGATGTCGGAGCAGTCGATGCCCGGATCGACGCCTTGCGTGTACATGTTGAGCGCCAGCGTGACGATGTCGACATTGCCGGTGCGCTCGCCATTGCCGAACAGCGTGCCTTCGACGCGGTCGGCACCTGCCATCAGGCCGAGCTCGGTGGTGGCGATGCCGGTGCCGCGATCATTGTGCGGATGCAGCGAGATGATCAGGTTCTCGCGGTTGTCGAGGTTGCGGCACATCCATTCGATGCGGTCGGCATAGATGTTGGGCGTCGACATCTCGACCGTCGACGGCAGGTTGATGATCAGCTTGTTGTCAGGCGTCGGCCTGACGATCTCGGTGACGGCGTTGCAAATCTCCAGCGCGACCTCGAGTTCGGTGCCTGTGAAGCTCTCCGGCGAATATTCGAAACGGTAGCCGCCGCCGGCCTTGGCGGCCATGTCGGTGATCATCCTGGCGGCGTCGGTGGCGATGCGCTTGATGCCGCCGACATCCTTCTCGAAGACGACGCGGCGCTGCAATTCGCTAGTCGAGTTGTAGAAATGCACGATCGGGTTTGTGGCGCCCTTGAGCGCCTCGAAGGTACGGCTGATCAGTTCGGGACGGCACTGCACCAGCACCTGCAATGACACGTCCGCGGGAACGTTGCCTTCCTCGATGCACCAGCGGGCGAAGTCGAAATCGGTCTGCGAGGCCGACGGGAAGCCGATCTCGATCTCCTTGAAGCCCATGTCGAGCAGCAGCGCGAACATGCGCGCCTTGCGCTCGTGGCCCATCGGATCGATCAGCGCCTGGTTGCCGTCGCGCAGGTCGACCGAGCACCAGATCGGAGCCTTGTCGATCACCTTAGAGGGCCAGGTCCGGTCGGTGAGGCCGACGGTAGGGTAAGGTTGGTATTTGCGGGCGGCGTCAGGCATGCCGCCGGCCTGCTTGCCCGCCGGCGCTTCGCTTGCTCGGATTTCTTCTCGTGCGTTCATCGTCTTGTTCTCCCGGCGGCCCTCGGATCCGCCTCAGACGGATGGATGGCGAGTGGCGCCTTTACCAGATTTTCGTTCGCTTGATGTGAATTGCCAAGGAGCATGCGCTTGCGCGGCGGTTCGACCGCCGGGCGCTCCTTCAGCGAACCCGGCGATCGCCGATAAGGCCGAGAAGAAGCAGGGTCGAGGCAAGCGCGCGCACGGTCTCGCCGGCAAAGCCGGTCTGACGGGAAGCGGTGGTGGCGCGCGTATTCATGGCCGCTCTCATACAGGAGCGGCCTGTTGGAGGCAAGCGGGGCCGGCCCCCTCGAATTTTATCCCTAACGCGGATGCCCTTCCCCGCGCGCTGCAAATGCGCCAGACTTGAACGGTGGCGGGGTACCGCCGGCAGGGGGTCGTCCATGAATTTCGTGTTCTTCTCGCCGCATTTTCCCGCCAACGGCGCCGATTTCTGCGACCGGCTGAAGAAGGCCGGCGCCACCGTGCTCGGCATTGGCGATGCGCCTTTCGATGCGCTCGACGGCAAGTTGAAGCAGGCGCTATCGGAATATTACCGCGTGGCGGACATGGAGGACTACGAGCCGGTTTTCCGGGCGATGGGCCATTTCATCCACAAATGGGGCCGCATCGACCGGTTCGAATCGCTCAACGAGCACTGGCTGGAACTGGAAGCCAACATTCGCACCGACTTCAATATCTATGGCACCAAGCTCGATTTCGTGAAGAACCTGAAGCGCAAGAGCCGCATGCGCGCCTTCTTCCGCAAGAGCGGTGTCGAGACCATCGCGCAGCGCAAATGCTCCGACCGGGCCGGCGCCATGACCTTCATCCGCCGTGTCGGCTATCCCGTCGTGGTCAAACCGGATTCAGGCTCCGGCGCTTCGAACACGTTCAAGATCTCCAACGCCAAAGAGCTCGATCAGTTCTTCCGGGACAAGCCGGAGGATGTGACCTTCGTCATGGAGCAGTTCATCGAGGGGCTGGTGGTGACTTATGACGGGTTGGTCAACCGCGAGGGCGAGGTGGTGCTGGCGGCCAGCCATCGCTACGACCAGAGCGTCATGGAAGTGGTCAACAAGGACCGCCACATGAGCTACACCTGCTTTCCCCGGATCAGGCCTGTCGTCGAGGAGGCCGGCCGCAAGATCCTGAAGGCGTTCGACGTGCGCGAGCGCTTTTTCCACATCGAGCTGTTCGAGACCAGGGACGACCGCATCATCGCTCTGGAGGTCAACATGCGCCCGCCCGGCGCCTGGATGACCGACGCGATCAACTACACGTTCGACATCGATGTCTACGCGGCATGGGCAGACATGGTGGTCAAGGACGCCGCCGGCGGCCCTTATGAGGGCAAGTATTTCACCGCCTACGCCAGCCGCAAGCGCCACATCGACTATTTGCACAGCCATGCGGACGTGCTAGCCGCCCACCGCGACAAGATCGTCCACCATCAGCCAATAGAAGAGGTTTTCAGCCGCGCCATGGGAAATTACGCCTACCAGATGCGCTCGAAGGATCAGGCGGCGCTGCGCGAGGCGGTGGCCTATATCCACGCTGAAAAGGCTTGAGGGCATGGACATTTCCTATCACAAGGCCTTCGCCCGCAATCTCGGCCGCGACATGGAGTACAAGCGCTACGGCCATGCCGGCCGGCCCGTCGTGGTGTTCCCGACCTCGCAGGGGCGGTTCTATCAGTTCGAGGATTCCGGTGGGGTGGGGGCGCTCGCAGAGTTCATCGACACCGGCCGCATCCAGTTGTTCACCGTCGACGGCATCGATTCGGAATCCTTCTTCGCCAGGCATGTCGATGCCGCGCATCGTATCGCCCGGCACGAGGCCTATTTCCGCTATGTGCGAGAGGAGGCGCTGCCGGAATTTCTGGAAACCGCCGCGCAAGCCAATGGCGGACGGCGGCTGAAGCCGCTGTTTTCAGGCTGTTCGATGGGCGGCTACCATTCCTCGAACTTCGTCTTCCGTTTTCCCGAACTCGCTAGTGGCGTCATCTCGCTGTCGGGGGTCTATTCGGCGCGCGATTTCTTCGGCAAGGCGCTCGACGGCGACATCTTCTACAACTCGCCGCTCGATTATCTGCCAGGGATCGTCGACCCGAAACTGCTGGCGCGGCTGAAGACGCTGAGGCTGATCTTCTGCTGCGGGCAGGGCGCCTGGGAGGAGCGCATGCTGGTCGAGACGCGTCAGCTGGAACAGATCCTGCGCGACAAGTCCATTACCGCCTGGGTCGACTATTGGGGCGGCGACGTCAGCCATGACTGGCCGTGGTGGCACAAGCAACTGGTCTATTTCTTCGGCCGCTGGCTCGATGACGATCTGATGCACAGGCTGGACTAATGCATGTCGCCCGGAAGTGTCCTCGGTTCGGGATCATGACATGCATAAAATCAGAAGCTTACAGCAGGTCGGGCGAATCCTGTTCGCCGCGACATGCTGTAAGCTGCATTGATATCCAGCTGGCCTGCAAATGGCTGATGCCTACCCTTCCTGGCAGGCCGGCAGCGGGACGACCTCGTGTTCCGCCACCGATCCGCGACGCAGGCCGAGGAACACGACGAGGGCGGTGACAATGGTGATTGCCGCCAGCACGATCAGCAGCCTGTCGAACGCCGTTTCGTAGGCCTCGACCAGAACGGCGGCGCTGCCCGCCGGCAAATGTTGGGCGGTTCCATCGACATTGCCGGTCACCAGCAATTGCGCCGCGGCGGCCGCATTGCTGGAAGATGCCGCGCCTCGAGCGGCGAGCTGCGCGGCGGTGAAGCCTGACAGGGTCGCCATGACTATGGCCAGCGCCACACCCTCGCAAGCGACACGGGTGGTGTTGAAGATGCCGACCGCCATGCCGGCGCGCTCCGTCGGCACGACGCTGACGGCGAGCCCATCCATCAATCCCCAGGGCAAGGCGATGCCGACACCGATCAGGATCAGCGGCGCGACCAGCGCGGCGTCGACCGCTGGCGTCAGGCTCAGCCAGACCAAACCGGCTGCCGCGACGAGCAGGCCGACGCCGCAGATCGTGGCAGGCGCGATCCAGCGCGCCAACTGGCCGGCGAGCAGGGGCAGGACCAGCAACGGTCCCGAGAGGCAGATCATCAATTGCCCGGCCTTGATCTCGCTCATCTCTTCGATGCCGATGAAGCGGATTGGCAAAAGCACAAGCAGGACGACGAAGCCATAGGCGGGTGCCGCCGCCAGGAACTGCACGCCGACGAAGCGCGGATAGCGAAACAGGGTGAGATCCAGCATCGGCCGGCGCACGCGCCGCTCGACGATGACAAACAGGACAAAGCAAAGGACGGCAACGCCGAGAAGCGTTACCACAAGTGGATCGGCCCAGCCGTTCTGCGGCGCCTGCAGCACGCCATAGGTCAGCGAGGCCAGCGCGACGGTGAACGTGCCGGCGCCCGCCCAGTCGAGGCCGGTCGCATCCGGATCACGCGACTCCCTGATGGTGCGCAGGCCCAGTAGAGCGGCTGCAATTGCGAGCGCGGTGACCAGAAGGAAGATCGACCGCCAGCCAAAGGCGGAGATGAGCAGGCCGGAGGCGATCGGGCCGAAGGCGAGGCCGACGCCGAAACTGGTGCCGAGAAAGGAGAAGGCGCGCAGCCGCAGCGGTCCTTCGAATTCCTGGGCAAGTGCCGAGGCGCCGCCGGCGAAGGCCAAGGCACTGCCGAGCCCTTGCGCGGCCCTGAAGATATCGAACCAGGCGATGTCGGGCGCCAGCATCGCACCGAGCGAGGCGAGGGTGTAGAGGGCGAGACCGACGAGGAATATCCGCTTGCGGCCATGATTGTCGGCCAGAGCGCCCGCCGCCATCAGGCTGGCGCCGAAGGTCAGCATGAAAGCGTTGGTCACCCAGTTGAGCGCGATCGGGCTGCCGCCGAGATCGGCCGCGATGCGAGAGAGCGCGACGGCCGGGCCGGTGAAGGTCAGGGGCATCGTCATGGCGGCAAGGCATACGGACAAGAGCACGAGCCATCTCTCGGCCGGGCCGATGGTGATCTTCAAGGTCATGGATTTTCCTATCTGGGCAGTTTGGGCCGGCGTGCCGCGCTATCGCGGCGCCCGGTCATACGGACCAAGATAGGTCCGCGACGGCTCCGGAAAAATAGTATTAAATATCTGGACATAACGGACTAAAACGCTCGAATGGAGCAGTTTGATGGATCGCCTCAACGGCCTTCTGGCCTTCGCCCGCACCGCCGAATTCGGCAGCTTCGTCGCCGCCGGCCGGGCGCTCGGCATCTCCGCTTCCGCGGTCGGCAAAAGCGTCGCGCGGCTCGAACAGGAGCTCGGCGTGCGGCTGCTGCAGCGCTCCACGCGGCGGATCGGCCTGACGGAGGAGGGCAAGCTGTTCAACGAGCGCGTGCGGCGTATCCTCGATGACATCGACGATGCCGAGGCGATGCTGTCGCGGACACGGGAGACGCCGCGTGGGCGGCTGCGCGTCTCGACCCCGATCGTCACCTATCACCTCTTGCTGCCGGTGCTGTCGGAGTTCATGACGCGCTATCCCGAGATCGAGCTCGATATCGATTTCAACGACCGGATCGTCGACGTCATCGAGGAAGGCATCGACGTCGCGATCCGCAGTGGCGAGCTGCCCGATTCACGATTGGTGTCCAGACCCATTGCGCCCTTTCGCATGCTGCTGTGCGCGGCGTCTTCCTATCTCGAGCGCCATGGCATACCCGGTGCGCCAGCGGATCTCATCAGGCATTTCGGCATAAACTTCCGCTATCTCAACAGCGGCAGGCTGCTGGACTGGCCATTCATTACCGGAAGCGCCCAGCCGCAGATCCGTTCGATGCTGACCTGCAACAACATGGAAGCCTTGAAGGGCGCCACGATCGCCGGTCTCGGCATAAGCTGCATGCCCGATTTCCTGGTGCGCGAGGCGCTACGCGAAGGAAAATTGCGCACGGTGCTCGACGAGCATGTCGACGGCCGCGGCCAGTTCCGGATGCTGTGGCCCTCCAATCGCCATCTGTCGCCAAAGGTGCGCGTTTTCGTCGATTTCCTTCCTGAACGCCTTGCGGCACGGTAGGGCCAGCCAGGCACGCCCTCCGGCCGGATCGGTGTCACGGCCTCCGGCCAGCCAGGGGTCACGGACTTGCGATTTCCAGATGTGAAGATAAGCTTTGAAGTTTAACTTCATATCTGCCATATGGTTTCCATGAAAGACCAGTTGGTTCCGCGGAACGACCCCCAAGCCGCACGAGCGCTGGCTCTGGCTGCCGAGCTTCGGGTTGTCGCCGGCAGGCTCATCCGGCGCCTGCGTGAACAGGCGGATGCCGGCGACCTGACCCCGTCGCAGAAATCGGTGCTGCTGCATCTGGAACGTGAAGGCCCGGCAACGGTCACGGTGCTGGCGCGCGCCCAGAACATGCGCCCGCAATCCATGGGCGCCATCGTCTCGGCGCTGGAAGCGGCTGGTCTGGTGAATGGAGCACCCGATCCGGACGACGGCCGGCAAACCATGCTGTCGCTCACCGCAGCCTGCCGGGAGATGATCGCGACAGGGCGCGCCGCCCGACAGGACTGGTTGTTCCGTGCCATCCAGGCCAGCCTTGATCCGAAGGAGCAGGAGCGACTGGCTGAGGCCGTCGAATTGCTGAAGCGACTCGCCGATTCCTGAACGTCGTTTCTTGTCCGCGAGCCATTCCAAATCTCGAAAGGAAGCATCATGGCAGTGACCATGCTCGATCAAAGAACGGCGCTCGTCGTCATCGACCTGCAGAAAGGCATCGTTTCCTTGCCCACGGCCCATCCTGCCGGCGAGGTCGTGAAACAGGCCGCAATCCTGGCGGAGGCATTCCGCGACCATGGCCTGCCGGTCGTGCTCGTCAATGTCGACGGGCTGCCGCCCGGCCGAACGGAACAGCCCTCCCGTGTCAGGGAATTTCCCGCCGGCTGGACCGATTTCGTCGACGAGCTGCAGCCAAGGCCGCAAGATCACATCGTGACGAAGCGAACAGCCGGCGCCTTCGTCAATACCGATCTCGAAACCCATCTTAAGAGCGTGGGCGTCACCCACGTGGTGATCGCCGGCGTCGCCACCAGCATGGGCGTAGAAGCGACCGCGCGCCATGCCCGCGATCTCGGCTTCAACGTCACGCTCGCCCTCGACGCCATGACCGACACGAAACTCGATGCCCACACCAACAGCCTGGCGCATGTCTTCCCGAGGCTGGGCGAAACCGGCACGACACGGGAGATCATCGATCTGCTCGACAAGAGGAGTGCCTGACGATGCAATGGATCGACTATGCGTCCTATCTGTTTGGCGGCGCAGTGCTGACCAATGCCGTGCCGCATTTCGTCAGCGGCGTCATGGGGCGGCCTTTTCAAAGCCCCTTCGCAAAGCCGCGCGGCCAGGGACAATCCTCCTCGACCGTGAACGTGCTGTGGGGATTTCTGAACCTGGCAATCGGCTATCTCCTGGTGCTCCGCGTCGGCGACTTCGACCTGCGCTCCACGGCTGATGTCGTCGCGCTGGGGCTGGGTGCTCTCCTGATCGGACTGTTCACGGCGCGCCACTTCGGCCGCTTCAACGGCGGCAATTCTCCGGCCGACGGATGAGCGGCCCGGCGAAAGGCACCTTCCGCTCGCTGGCCAATTTCAACTACCGGATCTGGGCTGTCGGCGCGATCGTGTCCAATGTCGGAACATGGATGCAGCGCACCGCGCAGGACTGGGTGGTGCTGACCCAACTGACCCATAACAACGCGACCGCCATGGGCGTGGTGATGGCGTTGCAGTTCGCGCCGCAAATCCTGCTGCTGCCATGGACCGGTTTTGCCGCCGACCATCTCGACCGGCGCAAGCTGCTGTTGGCCACGCAGGGCGCCATGGGCTTGCTCGCACTCGGCCTTGGCCTCCTCACCGTCGCCGGGCTCGTGCAATTGTGGCACGTCTACGTGTTCGCCTTCCTGCTTGGTTGCACGACCGCGTTCGACGCGCCGGCGCGGCAGACATTCGTCTCGGATCTGGTCGGCGAGGCCGACCTGTCGAACGCCGTGGCGCTCAACTCCACCTCATTCAATGTCGCGCGGATGATCGGCCCGGCCGTCGCCGGCGCCCTTATCGCTTCCGTCGGCTCCGGCTGGGTTTTCCTGATCAACGCTGCGTCATTTGCAGCCGTCCTTGCCTCGCTTGGCCTTCTGCGTCCCGGCGAGCTCCACAAGGACAGGGCGCGGCGCAGTGGCGGCGGCCTTGCCGATGGGTTCGCCTATGTATGGAAGCGTCCCGATCTCAAAACCATCCTGATGATGCTTCTCCTGATCGGCACGTTCGGGCTCAATTTTCCGATCTTCATCTCGACCATGTCGGTCTCCGTCTTTCACGCGGGCGCCGGCGAATACGGGTTGTTGACATCAACCATGGCGATCGGATCGGTCATCGGCGCGCTGTTGGCCGCCCGGCGCGAACAACCCCGCCTGGCTTTCCTCCTTGCCGGCGCCGCGATACTTGGCCTCGGCTTCGGCCTGGCCGCGATCACGCCCAACTATTGGCTGTTCGGCCTCGCGCTTGTGGTTATCGGCGTCTCGGCCCAGACGATGACGACTTCGACCATCAGCCTTGTGCAGCTCTCCACCGAACCGGCCATGCGCGGGCGCGTGATGGCGATCCTGCTGGCCGTGACGCTGGGCGGCACGGCGCTCGGCGCGCCGGTGGTCGGTTGGGTGGCCGACGATGTTGGCCCACGTTGGGCGCTCGTCGTGGGCGCTGCCGCCGGATTCGGGGCGGCGGTCGTCGGGGTTTGCTACCTCGCGATCTATCGCCGCCTGCGCGTACGCGTCGAGGCCGGACGTCTCCGCTTCGACTTCGATGATGGCAAGGCCGGGCAGGCATAGGCCAGCATGTCCCCCGGATCGGTGCCGGGCGTTCAGTCCATCGTTCGATCCAACAGCCGGATTGTAAGTCCCCCCGGGGGTGCGGCTTTGCCTATTCCCTGATGCTTCTGGCCACCAGCCGGGCGACGCTCGGGCCGACCAGCAGCACGACCAGGAAACGCGCCGACTGCAGCGCCATGACGAAGGAGATGTCGACGTTTCGCGCCGCGGCGGCGATGATGGCGACGCTGTCCATACCACCGGGGCTGGTCGCGAGGTAGGCGGTCAGCGGGTCGACGCCGGCGAGATGGCTGAGGAGGAACGCAAGGCCGCCGCAAAAGGCGATCAGCGCGACGATCGAAGCGATGATCTGCGGCAGGGCGCGTGCCGCATGGCGCAGGATCGGCCTGGTGAAGTTCAGGCCAATCGACCAGCCGACCATGGCGTAACTGACCGCCAGCAGCCATTGCGGCAATTGCATCGGCACCCCGAGGCCAAGATGGATCACGGTGCCGAAGATGAAGCTGCCAAGGAAGAAGGGCGAGGGCAGCCGGCAAAGCCGGCCCGCCAGGCCGCCGACGAGTGCCATGCCGATGGTGGCGGCGAAGGGCTGCGGATCGATCGCCGGGAACCAGACGATGGGCGGGACCTCGATGCCCGAGGTGTCGACCCACATCTTGGCGACAAGGGCTGCCGTCATCGAAACGAAGATGACGCGCAGATACTGCATGAAGGCGACAAGGCGCTGGTCGGCGCCAAAGGCGCCGGCCATCAGCACCATGGCGGTGGCGGCGCCCGGCGAAGAGCCCCAGACGGCAGTGGTGCCGGGCAGGATGCGCCAGCGGCTGATCAGCCAGCCAAGCAGGCTGGAGGCCGCGACAGTGGCAATCACCACGCCGAGGAAAAGCGGCCATTCCTTGTAGAACACCGCAAAGATATCGGCCGAGATCGAAGCCGCGACGAGGCAGCCCACGACAGCCTGGGCGGAGCCGAACAGAAGGCGCGGCACGCGCACGGTGGCGCCATTGGTGCCGGCGATGATGGCTGCCAGCATCGGTCCGATCAGCAGCGCAGCCGGCAGAGCGGCGAGTTCGAGCGCGCCGGCGAAGAGCGCGGAGATGATCAGCAGGATCAACCATTGCCATGGCTTGCTCAGCCGCACCATGCGCTCGATGGCGGGCTGTTCAGGAGATGGCTGCTCGGTCTCTGAATCCATGGTCTGGTCTTAGACCGAGATGTGAAAAATGCGAACCCCAGCGTGGCCGAAATGCAGGTTTCCGGCGCCTCGATAAGGTTTCCTGACGGCCGAATTTGCGTGGTTGGGGATCAGCCGGTTTTGGCCTCAGCCAACCCAAAGCCTCCGACGGGATGCGTTTCCACCTGGAATTCGAAGCCGCCGATGAAGGGCCGCGCCTTGGCGATGGCGGCCTGGACTTCCGGAAGCTGCAAGGAGGCCTTGTGGCTTGCCTGATCGGTCCACACTTCGGTCACCCAGATCGCATCGGCGTCGGCCGGGTCGGTGGCGATAACATAGCTCAAGCAGCCGGGCAGGGCGCCGGTGCTCTCGCGCAGCACAGTCATGACAGCGTCGCGCTGGCCGCGCGCCGCCCGCATCTTGCCGATCAGTCCGTACATGTCCTCGTCCCCTGGGTTGGCGCGAAAGGAGTGTGTTTAGTATGCCGATCGCCGATCAAGGCATCAACTGGCCGCCATTGACCTCGATCACCTGGCCGGTGATGTAGCCGCTCAACAGGTCGGATGAGAGGAACAGGTAGGCGCCGACGCAATCTTGTGCCGTGCCGGCGCGGCCCTGCGGAATGGTGGCGACCATGCCCTTCATCTGCTCGTCGGTCGAATAGCGTTCGTGGAAGGGGGTGAGGATGGTGCCAGGCGCCACGGCATTGACGCGGATACCGAAGCCGATCAGTTCCTTGGCCATGCCGCGCGTGACATTGGAGACGAAGGCCTTGGCGGAGCCATAGAGACCGGCGCCGCCACCCGCACCATTGCGCGCGGCGATCGACGAGGTGTTGACGATGAAGCCGCCCTGTTTCTTCAGCCATGGGATCGCCTTGCGCGAAGCGGTCAGCACCGAGCGTGCGTTGAGGTCCATCACCGCGTCGTAATGCGTCTCGGTCTGCTCGGCATAGGGCACGCGGCCAAGCATGCCACCGGCATTGTTGACGAGCCCATCGAGGCGGCCGAAATGTCGCGCGCTGTCCTCGACGACGCGTTCGACATCGGCGGGGAGGGAAAAATCACCCTGGACGAGGAAGACCTCGCCGCCGCCGTCGCGAATGGTCCGGCCGAGTTTCTCGGCGGCGTCGCGGCTGGAATTATAGTGCAGCGCCACCTTGCATTTCTGCTCGGCGTAGCCGAGCGCGAGTGCCGCGCCGATGCCGGTCGAGGCGCCGGTGACCAACACCGCCTTGCCGGCGAGATCGGGGATGACAAGACCAAGGGCTGTCTCTGGCACTGCTGTTCCTCCGGGGATTTCCGATATCTTGGCGGGTCTTGACACCCTTGCATTCAAGTCAGTGCCGCTTCAAGGCCTGAGATAGACATAGCCCTGGCTTTGCAATTCGGCGAGCTTGACGACGCCGCCCTTCTCGGCGGCATGGAAGCCGTCGAGCAGATCGGCGAGCGTAATGTCCATGCCGTGCATGGTGTTGCCGCAGGCATGCGGGTCGAGCCCTTGCTGGACAAGACCGGTAAAGCGACCGGAAATCGCCGCCGATATGCCCTTCGACTTGAAGCCGGCAAGGGCCGGGCCATGCACGACCAGCGCGATCTCCACGTTGCCGCCGGTGCCCTCATAGTGGTTCTTGATGTTGCCGAGCACGAAATTGACCTTCTCGAGGTCGCTGAAGTGATAGGCAACCTTCAGCCTGGCGGGCTCGGTTGTTGCTGCCTGGACCGCCCGCAGGCCGAGAAGCGTTCCGGCTCCGGCGAGAACCGCGTGGAACATGTCACGTCGGCGCATGGCGTCCCATCCCTGGCTTGCCGGCTCACCGCGATTTTGCGTGGCCGCGGCCGCGATACTAGCATAAATTGACGTTACGTCCCGTCGATGCGGAGGAGGGGGGTCACATGGCGTTCAGGGAATGGAAGACGCTCGTCGGCGCCGGATTCGGCGCCGCACTGCTTGGCGGACTTGTGGGTTCTGCTTTTGCCGATGATGCGCTCAAACTCACAGAACTCAGCCCGAACGGGGCGGATGCCTGTTTCGGTCGCGTCTATGACGCGGCGCACCTCGAGGCGCACCCGAAGCAGAAAGTGGCGCGGATTTTCTTCTACTATGGCCATGACCCGGTCAGCCGGCCGAACGAGGAACCGACCGCGAATTCCGATACGTCCTACAATGGCTTCGTCACCACCACGGTGCGCGGTGCCAAGGCACCGCAATGGGCAAGCGGCTGGTGCAATCACGAGTCCGAGGACGCCAAATCAGGTCCGATCCACTGCGGCATGGATTGCGACCGCACGCTGGCGTCGCTGAAGGTCGACGACAAGGGCCGGCTGATCCTGTCCGATCTGTCGCCTGATATCTACCTCGATGCCGGTTCGGAAGAGGAACTCGGCACGGCTGAATACGAGAGGCAGGCGCTGGGCAAGGAAGACGACAATTTCCGTCTCGACCCGATGCCGGCTGCCACCTGCAAGGCCGAGTTCGCACGCATCGATCCGATCGATCCGGCGCTCGGGCCGCCTCTGCGCGAGCGATTCAAACCCGACCAGGCTTTCTGCTACGGGCGCGACTATGATGCGGCGCATATGGGTTCCCATCCCGACCAACTGACGCAGTCGATCCGGGTGTTCCGCGGGCCGGTGGAACTGGCGTCCTTCGCCTCCGGGGGCGATGCCGCGAACTGGCCCGATGGCGCCGACATCGCGGTCTCGATCACCACACGGCAGAAGGGAGCCAAGGTCACGCAGACCTATTCGTGCCAGGGCGAGGCCGATCAGTGGCGCTGCGCGGCGAGTGCGAAGATGAGCAATTTTTCATGCGACATCGCGCAAAAGGAAATCTTCCTCAAGCGCGGCGCCAACGGCACCATCATGCTGGCAAACCCCAATAGTAGCTTGGCGGTTGTCGATCTCTGCTCGAAAGCGGCCGACGGCAAAACCAAGTCGGACGACAAGGTCAATCGGCTGGAGGCAATGCCGCAATCGGCCTGCGCGCCTTGACACCGGTTCGAAGGAGGAAGGGCTTCGGCCAACCTTCGAACGGTGCTAACCGCCTCATGCAAACGGCACGGCGGTCGTGCCCTTCGGAAGCTTGGCCTCGTCGTCGGGCTCGACATGGATTGTCACCCGCACAGAGGGGAGCTCGGCCTTCAGCGCGTCCTCGATGCGGTCGCAGATGACGTGGCTGGCGCCGACCGACATGTCGGCATCGACGACCAGATGGAACTCGATGAAGGTGGCGCGGCCGGCGATGCGGGTCTTGAGGTCGTGCACCTCCATGGCGCCCTTGCAATTGGCCGAGATGATGTCGCGGATGCGCATGTGCTCCGCCGTGTCGACGGCGCGGTCCATCAGCCCGTTCATCGACGAGCCGATGACGTGCCAGCCCTGCCACAGGATATTGAGCGCGACGATGACGGCCAATGCCGGGTCGAGGATCTGCCAGCCGGTCAGGATAGCTCCGACCAGGCCGCCGAAGACGCCGACCGAGGTCACCACATCGGTCATGATGTGGTTGCCGTCGGCAACCAGCGCCGGCGATTTCTCGGCCCGGCCTGTGCGGATCAGCATCCAGGCCCAGAAGGCGTTGATCACGGTGGCGACGCCGTTGACAGCAAGGCCGCTCCAAGGCTTCTCGAGCGGCGCCGACGTCTGCCAGGAGCGCCAGACCTCGCTCAGGATCAACAAGGCGGCGACGACGATCAGCACGCCTTCGAGCACGGCCGAGAAATACTCGGCCTTGTGATGGCCGAACGGGTGATCCTGGTCGGCCGGCTTGTAGCTGACCTGGATCGCCCAGAAGGCGGCCATCGAGGCAATGACGTTGACGATCGATTCCAGCGCGTCCGAATAGAGCGCGACCGAGCCGGTGACGTACCAGGCGGCGGCTTTGAGCGCGAGCACGACAAAGGCGACCACGATCGACCAGAAGGCGAGCCTGGCGACCTTTTGCTTGGCGGCAGCTTTTGCCGCGATCGCCATGTTCCCGGCTTCGGCCATACTGGTCAGGCGGCCTTTTCCTTGGCCTTGCGCGGCAGGTGGGCGACGATGTTCTCGATGATGCGCATGCCGGCATTGTGGCCGAGCGTCATGATCGATTCCGGGTGGAACTGTACCGCGGCGATCGGCTCCTTGCGGTGCTCGAAGGCCATGATGACGCCGTCCTCGGTCTCGGCGGTCACCATGAAATCGTCCGGCAGGCGCACCGGATCGGCGAAGATCGAGTGGTAGCGGCCGACGGTGACTTCCTTGGGCAGGCCGGAGAAGATGATGCCCGGTTTCGAGACACGGATGCGCGACGGCTTGCCGTGCATGGGAATGTGCAGCTGCCTGAGTTCGCCGCCATAGGCTTCGGCCAGTGCCTGCAGGCCAAGGCAGACGCCGAAGATCGGCAGGTCGCGGGCGCGCGCTCGTCTGATGGTGGCCGCGCAATCGAAATCCTTGGGTGTGCCGGGTCCGGGCGACAACACGACAAGGTCGGGCTTCAGCCGCTCGAAGACTTCCTCCGGCACCGGCGTGCGCACGGTCGAGACATTGGCGCCGGTCTGGCGGAAGTAGTTGGCCAGCGTATGGACGAAGCTGTCCTCATGGTCGACCAGCAGGATGTTGACGCCGTCGCCGACGCGCGCCGTGGTGCGCTCGGTGCTGGTCGAATTTCCCATCTTGGCGTCGCGGATGGCGGAGAGCATGGCGGATGCCTTCAGTTCGGTTTCGGCTTCTTCTTCCTCGGGAATGCTGTCGAAGAGCAATGTTGCGCCGGCGCGCACCTCGGCGATGCCGTCCTTGATGCGGATGGTGCGCAAGGTCAGGCCGGTATTCATGTCGCCGTTGAAGTTGACCATGCCGATGGCGCCCCCATACCAGGCGCGCGGGCTCTTCTCGTTCTGCTCGATGAAGCGCATGGCCCACAGTTTCGGCGCGCCGGTGACGGTGACCGCCCAGGCGTGCGAGAGAAACGCGTCGAAAGCGTCCATGCCCTCGCGCAACCGCCCCTCTATGTGATCGACCGTATGGATCAGGCGCGAATACATCTCGATCTGGCGACGTCCGATGACGCGCACCGAACCTGGATCGCAGACCCGCGACTTGTCGTTTCGGTCGACGTCCGAGCACATTGTGAGTTCGGATTCGTCCTTTTTGGAGTTGAGCAGCTTGATGATCTGCTCAGAGTCCGAAATGGCATCGTCGCCGCGCTTGATCGTGCCCGAGATCGGGCAGGTTTCGACGCGGCGGCCGTTGACGCGCACGAACATCTCCGGCGACGCGCCGATCAGATATTCGTTCTCGCCCAGATTGATGAAGAAGGAATAGGGCGAGGGGTTGATGGACTTCAGCTTGCGTGAAATCTCGGATGGCTGCGTCTCGCAGCGCTCGTAGAACATCTGGCCGGGCACGACCTCGAACAGGTCGCCGCGCTTGAAGCTGTCCATCGCACGGCGGACCAGATTGGCGTATTCGCCGGGCTCATGGTCGCCGCGCGGCGGGATGCGGTCGGCGGTCCTGAACGGCTCGGCGATTTGGTCGCGCGGCAGGCCTTCGGTCGAAAAACCCTCGCCCGCATAATCGTAACGATCAGTCCAAGCCTTGGCCGAATAGTGGTCGACGACCAGGATCTCGTCGGGCAGGAACAGCACCAGGTCGCGCTGGCTCTCCTTGCGAACGAGCGTGTGGTCGACCGGGTCGAACTGGAAGGCGAGGTCGTAGCCGAAGGCGCCGTAGAGGCCGAGATTGGCGTCTTCGGCCGTCTTGAACAGAGCGGTGATGGCGCGCAGCACGGTGAAGACGGAGGGAACGCGGCTGCGCTCCTCCTCGGTGAAGACACGGCCGGGCTTGGCGACGTCGAGGCGGAGCAGCCTTTTTGTGGTCTCGGCGATCGTAACCTCGGCGAGACCGCGCAGCGTCCTGCCGATGACCGGCAACAGCGCCTCGCCACGGCCGTTCAGCGCCTCGATGCGCATGGCGCGGCCTCGCGCGGACATGACCAGCGGCGGATCGATGATGGCCGTATCCCAGCGCGTGTAGCGGCCTGGATATTCGTAATTCGAGGAAAACACCGCGCCTCGGCGCGAATTCAGCCCGTCGACATAAGCGTCGATCGCGCCTTCATACGGCCGGTCGTGACGCTCGCGGGTGATGGTGATGCCACCCGCCGTCACGAAGCTTTCGGCGCCGTTTTCCAGAACCTTCATCGTCATTGCCGTCTCCACCAGCTACTTGGGCAACGGACCCGGGAATGGCTTTAAAAAACAAATGGCCGCCCGGACATTCCGTTGCGGCCACCCTCTATTTTCACGCGCACGCGTTCGAACAGGCCGCTGTCAGCAGGCCCACCACCAAATGGTCTTGGTCGAACGCATGTTCATGGGCGAAATCCATAGCGGCGAAAAGCGGGATACGCAACTGGTTTGAAAGTCTGTCCAGTGGCCGCTGCTTATGCACCCCATGGCACATCGCCAGAGCCGGCGCCCGCGACTAGCTTGAACATTCATCGCAGCAAGATGGGAGGAACACCAATGACCGAGCAGATCGACCGCGCACGCGCTTTCCACGCCCTGCATGTGAAGGGAAATCCTGTCGTGCTCTATAACGCCTGGGATCCGGGCAGCGCCAAGATCGTCGAGAAAGCTGGCGCCAAGGCAATCGCCACCGGAAGCTGGCCGGTCGCGGCAGCTTTCGGCTACGCCGATGGCGAGAAAATCCCGCTGGAACTTGCGCTCGACAACATCAGGCGCATCGTGGCCGCCGTCGAGCTGCCGGTGACCATGGACCTCGAGGGTGGCTATGGCGTCGACCCGGAAATCGTTGCCCGTACCGTCACGCTGGCACTACGCGCCGGCGCCATCGGGTTCAACTTCGAAGACCAGATCGTCGGCGGCACCGGCTTGCACGACATTTCCGTTCAGGTGAAGCGCATCGAAGCCGCCGCCAGCGCGGTCAAGGCCTCCGGCATCCCAGCCTTCATCAACGCCCGCACCGACATCTTCCTTAAGGCGAAGCCGGAGGCGCATGACGGCGTGCTGCTCGACCAGGCCATCGAGCGGGCGGAGGCTTATGAAAAGGCCGGCGCCAGCGGTTTTTTTGCTCCGGGCCTTGGTGATGAAGGCCTGATCGAAACGGTCTGCAAATCGACCACGCTGCCGGTCAACATCATCGCGCTTGCGCATGTGCCGCCGCGCCAGCGGCTGGCCGAACTGGGCGTCGCCCGCGTCAGCCATGGGCCCGTGCCATACCGGCAAATGGCGGAATGGCTTGAGGCGAAGGCGCGGCAGGCGATTTCCGGTTAATTCAGTCCTCGAGCGTCCCCGACCTGGCGTCGGCGCTCTTCCTGTCGCCGACCAGTTTCAACAGGTCTTCGCCGGTGCGGATGATGCGGCGCGAGCGGCGGGTCAGGATGATGCCGTCCTGCGGCGCGAAGACTTCGGTGCGGCCATCGGCTTGGCCCGGCGCGTGGACGATGGTGGCGAGGCGTGCGCCCCTGGTGACGCGGTCGCCGGGCCTCACGTCGTAGAGCACCGCACCGCCACGGGGCGCCGGCATCATGTCGATGTTCTCCAGAGGCGCCGCGACACCCTTGAACGGGCCGGGTGCGGGCAAGGCGGTGTCGGATATCACGCCGCGCGCCGCCAGCAGCCGGTAGAGGCCTTCGGCGTCGGAAGCGGCAAGTGCGCCATCGACATCGAGGAGGCCGCGATACTCGACCGTGGTGGCGACGCGCCTGTCGAACTTCGCCACATCGGCTGATACGTTCTGGTAGGGCATGATCGAGGCACCCTCGAAGGTGCCGTCGGTGTCCTCGCTCCACAGCACCACGGCATCGACGCCCATGGCGGCGGCGCAATCGGCCATTGCAGGCCACAGGCTGGTGTGGACGTAGAGATAGGCAAGGCCCTCGTCGTCGCAGTGCAGGTCGAGCACGATGTCGTGGCCGAGCGAAAGCTGCACCAGGCGCGACTTCAGCCGCTGGTCGGCGCCGCCAAACGTGACGTCCGGCAAAAGCCTGGTGTCGGGCGCCGCAAGCAGCGGAAAGCCGCGATTGAAGTTGGTGCGGGTGCCCAGATGAAAGCGGCCTTGGTGCTCGCCGAAATGATATTGCGCGCGGCCGATCGGGTTGGCCCAGGGCACGATGGTGATGTTGCCCCTGATACGACCTTCGGCCTCAGCCTTGTTGAGAGCCGGCATCAATGCATCGATGGCGACGACACCAGGCAATTCGCCGGCGTGGAGTGCCGCCTGCAGATAGGCCGAAGGTGCCGCCTTGTCGGCACCGGCGAAGCGGAACACCGGGAATTCGTAGGAAACGCCTTCGCTGTCCCCGGCGATGTGTTCGATCGATTTCTGCATGACTTCCTCCATCAAGAACAAGAAGACATGCCCATTCGAAGGTGCCGATGTCGATTGGTCCAGCCCGCCGCGCCATGGGCGCAAGCGGTTACTCTGCGGCAGGCTGGAGGGCGGCGACCGGCGCGCGCCGATCCAGCGCCTGCGACAGCACCGCCACAGTGACCGCCAGCAAAGCGAGCACCGCTCCGACCAGCGGCAAATTGGCATAGGAAACACCTGCGGACAGCGCCACGCCGCCGATCCAGGCGCCACCGGCATTGCCGACATTGAAGGCACCCTGATTAAGTGTAGCGGCGAGGTTAGGGCCTTCGGAAGCCGCCTCGACGACACGGATCTGCAGCGGCGGCACGACGACGAAGATGAGCAGGCCCCATAAGAAGACGATGCCGACGGCAACGCTGGCGATGGCGCCGAATTGCATGAAGCCGACGAACAGCAGGGCCATCAACAGCAAGGTGGCGATCACTGTCGGCATCAGTTTCCAGTCGGCCAGCCTGCCGCCGATGATGTTGCCGATGGTCATGCCGGCGCCGAACAGCAAAAGCACCCAGGTGACCGCCGCGGTCGACAGCCCGGACACGTCGGTGAGGTAGGGCTTTATGTATGTGAAAACGGCGAACAGGCTGGCCGAGGTCAGCGCCGCGATCAGCATCGCCAGCCACACCTGCAGCTTGCCGAGCACGCGGACTTCGGCGCGCAGGCCGCCGCCGCTCGGCTCCGTGACCTCGGACGGTACCAGCCAGGCGATGGCCGCGACCGAGATCAGGCCGATACCGACCACGGCGAGGAAGGTGGCCCGCCAGCCGAAGGCTTCGCCGAGTGCCGTGCCGGCCGGAACGCCGAGGATGTTGGCGAGCGTCAGGCCCGCGAACATCAGCGCGATGGCGCTGGCACGCTTGTTGCGCGGCACCAGGCTCGCCGCGACGACCGAACCGATGCCGAAGAAGGCGCCGTGGCCGAAGGCGGTGAAGACGCGCGCAGCCATCAGGAGCCAGTAATTGGGCGCGATGGCGCAGAAGAGATTGCCGACGACGAAGAGCGCGGCCAGTCCGATCAGCACCGGCTTGCGGGGCAAATGCGCGGTGGCCATGGCCACGACAGGCGCGCCGAAGACGACGCCCAGCGCATAACCGGTGACCAGCAGGCCGGCGGCGGGGATCGTCACGCCGAGATCTGCGGCGACCTCCGGCAGCAGGCCCATGATGACGAATTCGGTGGTGCCGATGCAGAAGGACGCAATGGCAAGCGCAAGGATCGGCAAAGGCATGGGAGGTCCAGACTGAATCGGTTCAATTTCAGACTGCGCGAGGATCCCTGCCGGGCACAACAGACATTGCCGCAATGCAGCAATGCAGAAAGCGTGGAGCGGATTGAAACGGGGCGCCGAGACGCCTCGCAGAGCGGCCCGGCGATTCTAACAAACGCTGAACCGCTCCAGTCTCAGGCCAGAGGCTTCAGCTCCTGGGCGATGGTGGGCAGCAGTTCCGAGACATTTGGGTGGATGTGAACCGCGCGCGCCAGCGTATCGACCGGCGCCTTGGCGTACATCAGGTCAAGCACGCAATGCACCGCCTCGTCGCCGCCGGGGCCGAGCACCGAGCAGCCGAGGATTTCCCTGGTGTCGGCATCGACGAGGATCTTCATGAAACCCTGCGTCTCGCCCTTTTCGACGGCCCGGCCGACGCGGGTCATAGGCCGCTGGCCGACCAGCGCGCGGCGGCCGGATTTCTTTACTGCCGCTTCGGTCATGCCGCAGCGGCCGAGCGGCGGGTCGATGTAGAGCGCATAGGCCTCGATGCGGTCGCTGACCTTGCGCGGGTCGTCGTCGAGCAGATTGGCGGCGACGATCTCGTAGTCGTTGTAGGAGGTATGGGTAAAGGCGCCTTTGCCGTTGCAGTCGCCCATCGCCCAGATGCCTGGCACGCTGGTGCGCAGCTGGTCGTCGACGACAATCGCGCCGCGTCCGTCGACCTCGACGCCCGCCTTGTCGAGACCGAGATCGTCGGTATTGAGCGTTCGGCCCAGCGCAAGCAGCACATGCGATCCGATCGCGGGCGGCTTGCCGGCGGAGAAGGTCACGGCAATATCCCCACCATGTTTGGCGAAGCCGATGTTGTCGGCGCCGACATGGACCGCGATGCCTTCGTTTTCAAGGATCGACAGGATGGCGGCCGAGACGTCCTCGTCCTCGCGGCCGGTCAGGCGCGGGCTCTTTTCGATGACGGTCACTTCCGAGCCGAAGCGGCGGAACATCTGCGCGAATTCGAGCGAGATGTAGCTGCCGCCGACGACGATCAGGTGGCGCGGCAAAACGTCGAGATCCATCATCGAGGAGTTGGTCAGATAGTCGATGTCGTGGATGCCGGGCAGGTCCGGCACCGAGGCGCGGCCACCCGTATTGAGGAAGATCTTTTCGGCGGTCAAAAGGTCGTCGCCGACACGCACCGTGTTGGCGGATTCGAAGCGGGCATGGCCGCGATAGAGCGTGCAGCCCTTCATGCCGGCGATCCAAGTCTCCAGATTGCCACGGGCGTCGTTGGTGACCTTGTCCTTGCGCGCCTTGATCCTTTGATAGTCGACGCCGACAGGACCGCCGAGCGTGACGCCATAGTCGGCGGCGCGCCGCGCCAGATGCGCGGCATAGGCGCTGGCGACCATGGTCTTGGTCGGCATGCAGCCGGTGTTGACGCAGGTGCCACCGACCAGCTTGCGCTCGATCAGCGCCACGCTCATGCCCGCGGCCGTCATGCGGCCCGCCAAGGGCGACCCCGCCTGGCCAGCGCCGATGATGATGGCGTCGAAGGTCTTTGTGTTTAAGGTCTGGGCCGTCATGCCGCCGCCACGATCAGCAGGCCGCCGATGATCGCCACCGCGTCCTCGATGAAGGCAGCGGGCGGGTCCTTGCCGAAAGCGGCCGCCAGCCGGCCGCGCGCTTCGGCACCACCCAGCGTGCCGATGACCGCGCCGATGGCGCCGGCGATCAGGCAGACGATGGTGGCACCGCCGGCCGCGCCGAGCACCGCGCCAGAAAAGGCGCCGAGCAGGATGCGGGCGCCGAACTGCTGCGGCACTTTACGGCTCGGCGTCGACGGCAGCTGGTCGGTGACCAGTTCGACGATGGCCAGGATGGTGAAGATGCCGACAGCCGCCCAATGGCCCATGAAGCTCGCCCAGGTGCCGGCAACCGGCAGCCAGCCGAGATAGGCGCCCCAGGCGACGGCGGCAGGTGCCGTCATGGCGCGCAGGCCGGCAATGACGCCGATCAGAAGTGCAAGAATATAGAGCATGGTCGATCCCCCTCGATCCCAGGCCGGAACGGCCTTGAAACGGCAGGCTACCATAGGTCGGATATTTGGCTAGACCGCAGCCTCACAAGCGCAGCCACAGCGGATTGAGGCGGGTCAGTTGGCTGGTGGAGCATTGACCGCAAATTGCGCGGCGAAAGCCCTGACATAAGCGGGTCGAGCTTCGCCGCGCGCCACATAGGCGGCCAGGTTTTGATATTCGTCCAAAATGCCTGACATTCTCAGTCGCAGCAGCACTGACACCATCAACAAGTCGCCCGCGCTGAACGCATCATCGAGCCAATCGGCGACGCCAAGATGAGCCGAGAGCTTGTCCAGCCGGGCGCGAACACGGTCCTTTACCAGCGGCAAGCGCGCCTCGCTCCAAGGCTTGTCGGCTTCGAAAATTCTTGCCGTCGTCAATTCGAGGATCGGCGGCTCGACGGTGTTCAGGGCGGCAAACATCCACGTGATCGCGCGGGCGCGGGCATCGCGATCCTTCGGCAGCAGGCCTGCATGCTGCTCGGCAAGATGAAAGATGATCGAACCGGTCTCGAACAGCGAGAGAGAACCGTCCTCATAGGTGGGGATCTGGCCGAAGGGATGGATGGCCAGATGGTCGGGCGCCTTCATCTCCGCGAAGGAAACAAGACGAACCTCATAAGGCTGCCCCACTTCTTCCAGCGCCCAGCGAACGCGGGTATCGCGCGCCAGTCCCTTGCCTCCATCGGGCGATCGTTCAAACGCTGTGATCGTGATTGTCATCGCAGTCGGATCCTTGCTCAGGCGAATTTCTTCGGCTTCCTTTCGAGGACGAATGAGCTTCCTGGAAATCGACACCGGTCTTGAACTATTTTCATTGCCGGTGCGGATCGCGAATGGCCGCTTGCCATCAAAGCCGTGATAGCACGCTGGCCAATTCCGCAAGGCCGCGTATCCTGGGTTATGGGTTCGGGTCCTAGTCGTTGCCCCGGCGCTGTTCGCAATGATGTCAAACGGAGGCACTGCCATGGTTCAGAGCGAACGTGCGAAAATGGCGGCCGGCGAATGGTATATGTGCCTGGATGACGATCTTGGCGCGTTGCGCGCCGTGGCCGCGGATGCCGTGTTCGAACACAATACGCTCCCGCCTCGTCAACGCGGGAACCTCGGGCCGGCCCTGCGGACACTGCTGGGCGGCGTGGGCGAGGGCGCCCGCATCGAGGCGCCGTTTCATTGCGCCTACGGCTTCAATCTCTTTCTCGGCGACGGCGTCTTTCTCAATGCCGGCTGCACCATTCTCGACACCGCGCCGGTGCGCATCGGCAAAGGGACGCTGCTTGGCCCCAATGTGCAGATTTATTGCGCCGAGCATCACAAGGAGCCGGCAGGGCGGCAGGCGGGACTGGAGATCGCCAGGCCGGTCACGATCGGCGACAATGCCTGGATCGGCGGCAGCGCGGTCATCCTTGGCGGCGTCAGCATCGGCGAAGGCGCCATCGTAGGCGCCGGGGCCGTGGTGACCCGCGACGTGGCGGCGAACACCACCGTGGTTGGCAATCCGGCGCGGGTGGTCAGTCGGGGCTGAGCGCACTTCCCACAGGCTGTCGATACGACAGGGCGGACGCCATGCGCTCGTCCTGGTCAATCCGCCTTGAGAATTCGCGCCTATACTGCGCCGGCGACGTTTTCAGTCTCGCGGAAAAGTGCTGGCGCAGCGAGGTGGCGCTGCCGAAGCCGGCCTCGAAGGCGACGATGTCCATCGATTTCTCCGTCGCTTCCAGCAACCGCTGCGCCAGTTCGATGCGCTGGCTTGTCAGCCAATCGCCAAAACTGGTGCCGATCGATTTCTGGAAGCGGCGGGTGAAGGTGCGCCGTGTCAGGCCGGCGGTCTCGGCGACGCTGTCGAGGCTGTGCGTTTCGCCAAGCGTAGCGCGAACCGTGTCGAGCGCCCGGGTGAAACGGTCGGCATTGGCGCTTTTTGCCACGGGGCGCTCGATGAACTGCGCCTGTCCGCCCTGCCGGTGCGGCGAAAGCACGACGTGCCGGGCGAGCCTCAGTGCCGCCTCCGCGCCATAGCGGGCGCGTACGATGTGCAGACAGCAGTCGAGCCCGGCGGCGACGCCGGCGGAGGTTACGATGTCGCCATCGTCGACGTAGAGCACGTCGGGATCGACTGAAATGTCGGGATGAAGGGCCTGCAACTGGTCAGTATAGGCCCAATGCGTGGTCGCCTTCCGTGCCGAGAGCAGGCCGGCGGCGGCGAGGGCAAAGGTGCCGAGACACAGGCCCACGATCAGCGCGCCGCGCCGGTGAGCACGGCCGAGCGCTTCCTCGATCGGTTTCGCCAGCGGCGCCTCGAGATCCTTCCAACTCGGGATGATGACGATATCGGCGTCTTCGAGCGCGGCAAGCCCGTGCGGGACCAGGATGCTCAGCCCCGCATCGGTCCGGATCAGACCTTCCTCGATCCCGCAGACGCGGAAATCGAAGCGTGGCAGGCCAAGGCTGGTGCGGTCCGCGCCGAACACCAGGCAAGGCACCGAGAGATGGAACGGGCTGATGCCGTCGAAGGCAAGCACGGCAATGATAGGAGCGGTCATGGGGCGATTTTCCAGTGGGAATGCGGATTGTCCCAATTCTTTCGAATGATGTCAATCGGGTCACTTTTGCCAGATTGCAGAGAGCCTATCCTTGGCTGGTCGCATCCAGCCCGAAAGGAAAACACCATGTCCGAGCCAGCCAACACCGCGCCGCGCCGCGCGCTCGTCGTCATCGACGTCCAGAACGACTATGACGGCGGCAATCTGGCTATCCAGCATCCGCCGTTCCGCGACAGCGTGGTCAACGTGGCGCGCGCCATGGATGCCGCCGCCGCTGCCGGCATCAAGGTGGTGGTCGTCAAGCAGATGGCGCCCGAGACCTCACCGATCTTCGCCAAGGGCAGCCATGGCGGCGAACTGCATCCGGAGATCGCCAAGCGTCGTCGCGATCACTATGTCGAGAAGAATTTGCCGAGCGCCTTCACCGGCACCGACCTCGAGGCCTGGCTGCGCGCCAACGCCATCGATACGATCACGGTAGTCGGCTACATGACGCACAATTGCGACCTGTCGACCATCATCCATGCCGTGCATATGGGCTTTGCGGTCGAGTTTCTGTCCGACGCGACCGGCTCGGTGCCTTACGCCAACAGCGCCGGCTACGCCTCGGCCGAGGAGATCCACCGCGTGGTCACGATCATCTTGCAGTCGCGCTTCGCGGCCGTGCTGAAGACCGCCGAATGGGTCGAATGCCTGAGGACAGGCACTCTGCCTGAACGCGATACGATCTATTCATCCAACCAGCGGGCGCTGGCGCGCAGCGCGGCGTAGAACGATCCGCAAACAAAAAGGGCGCCGCATCGTCGCGGCGCCCTTTTGATTGTCGGGACGAAGGATCAGAACAGGCCTTCGATCTGGCCGGCCTCGTTGAGGAAGATCTTTTCCGACGATGGCGCCTTGGGCAGGCCGGGCATGGTCATGACCTCGCCGCAGATGATGACGACGAAGCCGGCGCCAGCCGAAAGCCTGACCTCACGCACCGGCACGGTGTGGCCGGTCGGTGCGCCGCGCAGGTTCGGATCGGTCGAGAAGGAGTACTGGGTCTTGGCCATGCACACCGGTAGGTTGCCGTAGCCGGCCTGCTCCCAGGCGTGCAACTGGTCACGCACCGACTTGTCGGCGATCGCCTCCGAGCCGCGATAGATGCGCTGGACGATGGTATTGATCTTCTCGAACAGCGGCATCGCGTCGGGATAGAGCGGAGCGAACTGCGAGGCGCCGGATTCGGCCAGCGCCACCACCTTGTTGGCGAGCTCCTCGATGCCGGCCGAGCCCTTGGCCCAGTGCTTGCACAGGATCGCCTCTTCGCCCATCGAGGCGACATAGTCCTTCATCGCCTGGATTTCGGCGTCGGTGTCGGAATAGAAATGGTTGATGGCAACCACCGCCGGCACGCCGAACTGCCTGATGTTCTCGATGTGGCGGCCGAGGTTGGCGCATCCCTTCTTCACCGCTTCGATGTTTTCCTTGCCGAGGTCTTCCTTCTTGACGCCGCCATTCATCTTCATGGCGCGCACAGTGGCGACGATGACGGCTGCCGCCGGCTTCAGGCCCGCCTTGCGGCACTTGATGTCGAAGAATTTCTCGGCGCCAAGGTCGGCGCCGAAGCCGGCTTCGGTGACGACGTAGTCGGCGAGCTTCAACGCCGTGGTGGTGGCGACGACCGAGTTGCAGCCATGCGCGATGTTGGCGAACGGGCCGCCATGCACGAAGGCGGGGTTGTTCTCCAGCGTCTGCACCAGATTGGGCTGCATGGCGTCCTTCAACAGCACCGCCATGGCGCCGTCGGCCTTGAGGTCGCGGGCATAGACCGGCGATTTGTCACGGCGATAGGCGACGATGATGTCGCCGAGGCGCTTTTCCAGGTCCTTCAGGTCGGTGGACAGACACAGGATGGCCATCACTTCCGAGGCGACGGTGATGTCGAAGCCGGCCTCGCGTGGAAAACCGTTGGCGACGCCGCCGAGCGAGCAGATGATTTCGCGCAGCGCCCGGTCGTTCATGTCCATGACGCGGCGCCACACGACGCGGCGGGTGTCGATGCCGAGCTCGTTGCCCCAATAGATGTGGTTGTCGATCAGCGCCGAAAGCAGGTTATGTGCCGTGGTGATGGCGTGGAAGTCGCCGGTGAAATGGAGGTTCATGTCCTCCATCGGCACGACCTGCGCGTAACCGCCACCGGCGGCACCGCCCTTGACGCCGAAATTCGGGCCAAGCGAAGCTTCGCGAATGCAGACGATCGCCTTCTTGCCGATGCGGTTGAGACCGTCGCCGAGGCCGACAGTGGTGGTGGTCTTGCCTTCGCCGGCCGGGGTCGGGTTGATGGCGGTGACCAGGATCAGCTTGCCGTCCTTGTTGCCCTTCACCGATTTGATGAACTCGGCTGAGATCTTGGCCTTGTCATGGCCGTAGGGCAGCAGATGTTCGGTCGGGATGCCGATCTTCTGGCCGATCTCCTGGATCTGTTTTTTCTTGGCGCCACGCGCGATCTCGATGTCGGACTTCACTTCGGCCATGACGGCTTTCCTCTGGATTGGACGGTGGAGGGGACGGTGTTGATGTCATTCGCAAGAAGGCTGGAACCGGACGCGCGGGCATCTAACCCTGTCGCTGCGGTTGCGTCAACTTTCATGCAACTATGTTTCCTATAGAGAAAATTCCTCTGCGGCGGGCCGACCTATTCCCGGTTCTTTATGGCTCCGCTTGCCGCGCCGTATAGAAGCCAGAGCAGCGGCGCTTCCGCCGTCTCAAAACAGCCGCACAATGCACGGAATGCGACAGACGCGACGACGCAAATCCGCCATCGCTTGGGTTGCCACAGAACAGCGCTACTGCGTCAGCACGTTGCTGATTTCGACCATGTTGGAGCGTACCCGAAGCACGTAAAAGCCCATCGTCGTCAGGTGCGTCGGCAGCAGCCAGCCGTCCTCGCGGCCGTTGGCGATGATGAAGGGCTGGATGCGCAGGGCCGACACGAATTGCGCGTCCATCGTATCCCAAAGGCTCTGCAGGTGCTTTTCCTTGAGGACGTCCTCGAAGTCGGCTTGGGCGCCCTTCATCAGGCCGTAATAGCCATAGAGCTGGCCATAGGCGAACCAGTAGCGGTCGTCGGCACGGAAGTCGAACCAGCCATTGTTATGGTTTTCGGCGCGTTCCTTGAGGATGGCCGAGGTCGAACCGATGTCGCTGGCGATGCGATCGATATATTGCTTCAGATTGTCCGCGCGCGCATCGAAAGTCGCCTGGCAGGTGGCGAGGCGAGCGTTGAAAGAGCGCAGATTGCTCATCGCGCGCCGATACATGCTGGGCGTCGTCGCGGTCATGCCGTTGCGGCTGATATACCAGATGGACTCGTCGTACTGCAGCTGGCCACGAGCATCCTGGAGATTGGTATCGATCTGCGAGGTGGTGCGCACACGGCCGAGGTTGTCGGCAAGCTCGGTGGCTGTGCGCCGCACCGCCTGATTGATGCCGCGCTGGAACGAAGCCTTGTTGTCCATCCATGGCGTGTCGTCCCAGTCGATGCCGAACAGGCCGAGCTTGTAAAGGACCATCGACGAGACCCAGGCGTTCTGGTTGACGTTGAAATCGATCAGGTCTGCAGCAATCTGGGCGATACCGGAGTTGCCGCAGGTCCTGGCCGTGTCGGTGCCGGCGCCCGCGGCGACCTGCTCGCCCGCGGAGATGTTGCGCTTTTCGAAGCTGTATGTGTCGGGATAGCTCGGGTTGAAATTGCTCCACCACTGGGTGGCGTAGAAGAAATTGGCGTAAAGGCCGATAAGCACCAGCAAAGCCAGGCCAACCACCGCCTTCAGGATCCAGCCGCGCTGCGTGTACCAGCGCCCGGCCCACATGAACGGCCACAGGATGACGCCGATCACAAGGCCGATGCCGCGGCCGATCCACTGGAAAATGCGGGTGAAGAAGTTCACGATCGGATCGAGCATGGCGATGTCACCCCCTCAACATGATGCCAAAAAGTTGCGGACTTTTTGGATAACATCATGCACCAAAACAACAAATTAGAACGGAATGACGGTTCATTTCGTTCTAGTCGGTCAGGCCATAGAGGCGTGTGCGAAACGCCACCTTGTCCTTCAGATATGTGGTTTTCAGAACGTCCACAACATGCGATCGCCAGGCGTCGCTGAAGCCGTCATAGTCCTTGTAGAAGCCGTCCTTGTTGAAGATGTAGCGCGAGACGAAGTCCGACGGCACGAAATCCGAGATCAGCCGGTTGGTCAGCCAGGCGTCGGGATGATCCGGCCTGGCGCGTATCACCAGGAAGCGCTGCCGCGGCAAGACATCCTCGATCTTGAGGTGGCCGAGCTGGGCGATCTCGCGCTTGGCGGCGTTGAGGAAGGGGAAATTGCCGTCCTTCGTAATCAGGTCGGCATGGCTCTGGATCCAGGTCTGCAGCCAGACCTTGTCGACATCGGTCAAATTGCGGTTCGGCTCTGCGTCGCGGATCAGCGCGCGCACCACCATTTCGGCGCGGTGCTCGAGATAGCCAGAGGCCTCGATCCAGGAGGCGCGCGGCAGTTCGATGCGGCCGGTGGCGGCCAGGAATTTGAACACCTTGTCGGCGTCCTTGATCGAGAGATAGCTCACCTGCCAGGGTCGCGAGCGGCGGAAGCCGGGGGCGGCCGGATCGCTGATCACCGTCGTCATGTCGGGATCGACGAACACGTAGAGCCCGCCGAAATGGCTGGTCCAGTAGGCGTTGTGACGGAAGATCACCTGGTCCGGCACCAGCGCGTTCTCGCGGATATCGCCGCAGACCTTGGCGAGCTCGACCATGCGGGTCAGCATGGCATTGTCGCGCCAGGCGTCAGGCTCCTGCTTCAGGCGGTCGACGAGCTTGCCGAGTTCAGCGGCCTTGCCCAGCACGTCCTCCGCCGACAGCACCTTGAACTCGACCTGGCTGATCGACAGCAGGTCCTCGATGTCGTTGACCTTGGGAACGGAGTCCTCGATCTCGCCGTAGATGACGTCCTTGATGGTCAGCGCGTCGATGGCGCGCTGGTTCCTGGTCATGAACTCGAACATAAGCTGCGAGGTGTTGGAGAAGGCGGTGTGCACCACCGGCAGGTCGATCTGCGACGGTGTCAGGATGATGAAACGGCGGTTGACCTCGTTGGGATCGAGATAGTCGTAGTCGCCACACTCCTCGGCCACTTCGGGCGAAAAACCGGTACGGTCGATCTGGAAGGTCGTCAGTTTGGTGGGCTTCTTGCCGAAAGCGGCCAGCGCCTTGTTGTAGCGCTGGATGAGATGCGGCTCATCGATCGTCAGCAGCCGGCCATAGATGAGTTCGTTGTCGCGCAGGAGGTCGGGTTTGCGGGCGGTCATGTCGAAGAGTCCGAAGGGTTTTGCCTGACAAGGCGAAGCGCTAACGCTGACGCCCCCCTCTCCCCGTTCTTCACGGGGAGAGGGTAAGGGTGAGGGGCGGCGCTGACGGTCAAGAATACGTCTCCCCATAGCCTTCGGCGGCGAGAAATCGAAGATCATTCGTTTCGACATGGCGATCGAGACGCCGCTCGATAGCCGCCAATATTGTTTCGAGCACCGCGTCCCGTTCCTTTAATACGTCGACGTTCCAAAAGCGGAGCACAGACCAACCACTTGAAATCATGAATTGATCACGGACCTGATCATATTTGTTGCCTGCGTGTTGACTCCCGTCCACTTCGACAACCAGGCGGCATTCCCTGCAGGCAAAATCAGCAAAGTAGCTGCCTATCGGAACCTGTCGAACGAATTTGTGGCCATTTAGTCTGCGGTCGCGCAATTCCATCCAAAGTGCGCCTTCGGCATCATTATCCGATTGCCGCAGACGTCTTGCCCTTTTGGTCGTCGTGATTTCCGGTCCACGCATGCGCTGCCCCTCACCCTTACCCTCTCCCCGTGAAGGACGGGGAGAGGGGGGCGTCAGCGTTGGAGCCACACTTTTCAACACCCGCGGGCAACGAAGGAAATTCACGCATTCCACAGGCCCTTCTTCTTCATCTCCTCCATCTCGCGCGTTGCCCTCTCGCGCAGCCTGGCGTCACGGAGCAGCTTCTCCACCGCCGCATCATCTGATTTGTCGGAATAGCGGAACTCGGAATCGGCGTAGCGATTGATCTCCTGCATGACCATGTCCATCGAAAACGGGCCGCGCAATTCCTCGATCATCGCTTTCTTGTCGTCGTAGCTCTTGTGCATGAAGGCTTCCGGCTTTTCGAACCAATCGTCGGGAAGCTCGATGTCCATGGCGCGCATCTTGATGGCGTCGGTGACGTTCTTGATGGCGCGGCCGGTGAAGCGCGGTTCGGCGTCCTTGATCAAGTGCAGGTAGGTGCCGATGTCGGCCATGGTCTTGGGCGCGCCATTCTCCTTCATGTAGCGCTCATAGACCCGCATCAGCCCGTCCTCTTGCGGCTTTTCATGCTCCTCATAGGCTTCGGTCACGGCGCGCTGGATTTCCTGCGCGGCGTAGAGTTCGTGCTTGCCCAGAGGGATCTCGTGGTTCTTGCCGGCAAGCAGCACGAAAATGTCGATATAGTCGTCTCGCGTCTGCGGCCCGTCGACCAGCCAGCGGGCGCCGGCGCGCTGGCGCAGCGCGTCGTCGACATTCTCGGGATAGTTGGAAAACATGCCGAACGAGCAATTGCCGCGCACCACGGTGGCGGCACCGGCAAAGGCATCCATCAGGACGCCGGTGATCTCCTGCTGGCCGGCCGAGGCGCGGTCGTCGGAGCGCCGCGCCGCCACCTGGTCGATGTCGTCGATGGTGCCGAAGCCGATGACGCGCGGATTCAAGACATTGTTGATGAACTGGCGGCAGTTCTGGCCCGACTTGCCCTGGTAGGAAGAAATCTGGTCGACGCCGAAATTCTCATAGGCGAAGGGATAGCCGGCGACCTGGCAATAGCCGTTGACGAGGCCGGCGATCATCTGGATCAGCGTCGTCTTGCCGGTACCGGGCGCACCGTCGCCGATGAAGGTGAACAGGAAGCCGCCAAGTTCGACGAACGGGTTCAGCTCGCGCTCGAAGTCGTAGGCCATCAGCATCTTGGCGAGCTTGACCGACTGGTATTTGGCGATGTGGTTGCCAACGACCTCTTCCGGCGTCTTGAAGGTCATCACCAGCGGCTTCGAGCGCTTGCCCGGCGCGACATCGAAGCCGTCGAGGGTGAAGTCGTCGGCATCGATGCGGATATGGGCGTTCTCGAACGGGCCGATGCCGTCGAAGCGATCCTTGCGCGCGAGCAGGCCGTCGATGGCGACGCGGGCAAAGGCGCGGGCGCGGGTCATTAGGTCGGCGTCATCCGAAGCACCGGCAATTGCCTTGTCCAGGCCGGCAAGGATCGACTTCACCGCGTCCTGCGGCGTGTCGAACAGGAAATCGGGCTCGGGTGTATCGTTGGGCGCCTCGCCATCGCTGTCGATCAGCTGGAAGAGATAGGACGACAGGCTGAAGGCGGAAATGTAAGCGGAGGCTGACAGAAGCTTCTTGAAGGTGGCGGCATCGTCGCCTTCGAGCGGGGCGCGGGCGTTGCGCGCCTGCAGGCTTTCGAGGTCGGAGCCTTCGGCAAAGACATCCGATACGGCCAGCGCAATCGCCGTGCCGCGCCGGGCGCGGAACAGAAGCATGTGCTGCGGGATGGTGAGCAACTGGTCGTCGGGATGGACGGCGCCGACGGTCTTCGTCAACTCGACCTCGCGGGTGCGGCGCACTGAGCCGACCGAGACGGTGGAGACGAAGCGGCGGTTGGTGCCGGCCAAGGTCGTGCCGGATTCCCGCGACGGATCCTCCAGCACGACGATGCGGGTGATAAAACTCTGCGCGGTGGCGCGGTGCTTCTCGATCGCCGCTTCCGGGATGGTGGTCAGGCCGGTGTCCATGAAGGATGCTCCGTGGTGTGACGGTCAGACGTCCGAGATGACCTGTCCGTTGGACAGGACGTGAACCTTGTAGCCGGCGAATATCTTTTGCGCCTCGCCGGCGGCGTAGAGGGCCTGGTAGGCTTCGTGCGGAATGAGCGCGTGATTCTCGTAGCTCGACACGCCCTGTCGCGCGGCTTCCAGGTCGTCGGTATTGATGAAGAATTCCTCCGACGACGGTTCGCTCGACCACAGGCCCTTGCGACCGGGTTTTTCGCCCTTCGAATAGACCTCCTGGATGGTCCAGGTCAAAAGCCAGGCGTTTTCGGGCTTGCGCACCTTGGCCAGCACCTCGGCGACAACGGAATTGTTTTCTGTGATGCCTGCCGAATAGAAGGGACCGAGCACCACGCGGCGCAGCTGCTTGGGGTGAAGGTCGGGGAAATCCTTGTCGACGTTGACGGCGATCGTCGCCGGCGAGAGCGTGTAGGCCGAGTTCTTCTCGGTGAAATCGTCGAAACGGTGGGCGAGCTCGGGATTGAGCAGGCCGTTGACGGGCAGGGGAATGTCGACCTTGTCGTTCAGTCTGCCATTGTCGACAAGCTGCCGGATCATGCTTTCCGAGGAATCCTCCACCGTCACCATGTAGACCAGGGGCAGGTTGGCGCTGCCGTCGAAGGTTGCCCAGTGAACGAGGTAGTAGGGCCGCGCCGTGTTCGGATTGACCGACACCTTGGCGGTCTGCGCCAGTGTGAACGGACCGAAGGTCTGCTCGCTCTTGACGTCCTCGAGATAGAGCCGCTCGGCCATCGATTTCTGCAGCGCCTCGGGAAACTCCTTGTGGCGCAGGATGAAGTCGGCCATCTCCTCGCGCAGTTCGCCGGCCTGGGGAATGTTGGCGAGCCGGCTGTCGGCCTGGCGGCGGTCGTTTTCCAGTTCGAGCAGGTTCTGGAACACCGGGTAGCCGCTTTCGGCGCGCGAAATGCGGAACGTGTCCATGAAGCCCAGCCGGTTGCGCCAGCAGGAAAAGGACTTGTCGAGCCGGGCGATGTATTCGGCAACGATCTTGGCGACGATGCCGTGCCGGTAAAGCGGCGAGCGGTCGTCGCGCATGAACACTTCGAGGCCGCTGAGCGCGGCCGTGATTGCCGAGAAATACCGCGCCGCCGCGTCGTTTTCGGGGGTCATGCTGTCAGCCCTGGGATTGCCGCACCGGTCCGTGCGGCCCAATTATGACTGCACGTAGTTGGCTGAATTGTGCTTCTTCAGCACCTCGTCGAAACGGCGGGCGAAGGCGTCGTCGGCCAGCTTCTTGCGGCGCTGGATGTCGGCGCTGGCCACCATGTTCTTCTCGTGCATCTCCAAGAGGTCGCCGATGTGCTTCTGCGAGGCGGCGCCGATGCCGGCCATGGTTTCCTCGGCCGTGTTGTCGACTTGGCTGCCCAGCGTGTTGATCTTGTGGGCGACGTCCTGCTGCGCGGCGGTCTTCAAGGAATCTTCCAAAGCCTTGTAGAGCACGATGCGCTGTTCGGTATCGATGGTCAGCTTGTTGATCAGCGTCGACTGGGCGGCGATCTGGTTGTTGAGTGAATCGACGAAGGTCTGGAACATCGAGGTGTAGCGTTCCAGCGTCTGGCTCTCGGCCAGCAATTCCTGTTCCTTGGCCTGCTTTTCATTGTATTCCGTGGCGAGCTTGGAGCGCTCGCCTTCGAGCTGCGTGCGGTCCTTCTGGCTGGTCGAGGCGGCGATCTTGTTCTCGATGTCGAGCAGCATCGGATTGAGCTCCTCGATGCGCTTCTGCACGGTTTCGAGGTTGGTCATGGTGGTCTTGCGGCGTTCGATAACCTGCGACAGGCTGGCCTCGGAGGTCTTGTAGCGCTGGTCGAGAACTTCCTTCTGCGCCTTCAATATGCCGACGATGGTGTCGGACTTGGCCAGCAGTTCCTGCAAATTGCCGGCGAGCGACATGTTGCGCACGCGGTCGGTGCGCATGCGCTGCTTGCGCTGCGCCGAAAAAACGCCGACGAAGTTTTCCCAGCCTGTGTAGTTTTTCATGCTCTCGAACTCGGCGCCGAAGACATTGGTGGCGTCCTCGAGGCCGATGATCAGGTCGGCGATGTTGCCTTCCATCACCTTCTGCTGCTTCAGCACATCCTCGATGCGGGCGTTCTCGATGTCGAAATTGGCGTCGCCGATCTTCTTGTCGGCGGTGGCGAGTGTGTCGAGCACCGTGCCGGATTGCTCGATCCTGGTGCGCATGTCCTGCACGACCTGCTTGGTCTTGGCAATTTCGGCATCGAAATTCTGCAATGTCGCCATAAGGGCCTCCCGCTTCGACATCAGGTCGCTGATCGCGAACAGCGGCGAATATATGTGGGGTATCAGGGGATTGAAAGACGTGAAGACAAGGACAGCGCGAAAACAAATATCCGGCCGAAACCCTTGAAAGGCAATGCAGCCGTGGTCATGGCGTGATCAATTGGCCGGCCAAGCCTGGTTCAGCTGATTTTGAACTTTCATGCCGGCAAAGCAATCAGTCCACGCCGAAGCGGATGGCTCTGAAAGCCGACAACAACTGACCATTTGCAGCCCCGACAGGGTGCGCAAACTGGCTGTCTTTCGACGAACGGCGTCTGCTCAAGGCTTGGGATCGGCCTTGAGATAGGCGATGACATTGGCGATGTCGTCGTCATTGCCAAGGCCGCCAAAGGCCATCCTGTTGCCGGGCACCTTCAGCTTGGGCGATCTGAGGTATTCGGCAAGATTTGCCTCGTCCCAGACGAGACCGGCAGCCCCCGCGCTCTTCATGGCGTCCGAATAATAGCCGAGGAAGCTCTCGGCCGTCCCCGCCGTGCGGCCGACGACGCCCATCAGATGCGGGCCGACCTTGTCGCGGTCGGTCGCCGCCTCATGGCAGGCCGTGCAACGGTTGAAAACATGTTTGCCTAGCACAGGATCGCCCCCGGCTTGGGTGGCAACGGAAGTGGCAAGCAAAAGAAGGCTGGCGGACAAGACGGCTCGAAGCATGGCTGACTCCGGAAAAGCACTGGCTGAGGGCGGAAAATAGGGCGCTGACCTTGACAAAGGCAACTTGGAATGGCGTGACGGCAAGAGGTGGCAGCGGCTCCCCGATGCCGACGTTCAGCGGCCTTCGTTTCAACCGCTGACAAAGCCGATGAAGTCGTCGGGTGCCGCGCGCCCCATTTCCTCTTCCCAATGACGGCGGCAGAGCGAGACATAGACGTCCTTGCCGATCGCCACCTGTTCGCCCTGCCGGGCCACCTTGCCGTCGGGACCGAGACGCACGACCATGGTTGCCTTGCGGCCGCAGCGACAGATGGTGCGCACCTCGCGCAAATCGTCGGCGATCGCCAGCAGGGCCTGTGAGCCGGGAAACAGCTTGCCCTGGAAATCGGTGCGCAGCCCGTAGCACATCACCGGGATGTTGAGCCGGTCGGCGATACGGGCAAGCTGCCAGACCTGTTCCTCTTCCAGGAACTGCGCCTCGTCGACGAAGATGCAATGTACCGCCGTATGCTGGTGATGCTCGGCAACGCGGGCGAACAGGTCGTCGCCGTCGCGGAACATCTCGGCCTCGGCTTCGAGCCCGATGCGCGACGAGATCAAACCGCTGTCGCCCTTGCGATAGTGGCCGGCGACGAACAGCATCGTCTCCATGCCGCGCTCCCGGTAATTGTAGGACGCCTGCAACAGCATGGTCGTCTTGCCGGCGTTCATCGTCGCATAGTGGAAGTAAAGCTTGGCCATGCCGCCCTTTTAAGCCGACTTGCCGCCGCGCGGGGAGGGGGCGCCGCCGCATTCCCCTGAAAAAGCCGCCATTGCCGAGGCAGATTGCGCTCAGGCGCGGCACGGAAAGCGCCGGCGGTGTCGCTGATTGGCCACCCAGCGCCGTTGATCGTGATTGCCTTAGCGCTTGAAACCACTCCAGAATGGTGTTTGGCTGACGAAACAAGGCGGGCACAAAAACCGTAACTTCGCTCCGCCAAAGAATCGAAATGGGAGAATACAGATGTCGCGTATGAATTCCTTCGTCGCCGGCCTAGGCTTGGCGGCTTTCCTGTCTACGAGTGTCGCCTTCGCCGGCGATCCGGCAAGCTGCAAGGCGGTACGCCTCTCCGATGTCGGCTGGACCGACATCCAGGCCACCACCGGGCTGGCCTCGGTGCTGCTCACCGCCCTCGGCTACGAGCCGCAGGTGATCCAGCTCTCGGTCCCGGTGACCTATGCGTCGCTGAAGAACAAGGACCTAGACGTCTTCCTCGGCAACTGGATGCCGTCGATGACCAACGACATCAAGGATTACACGGCCGACGGTTCGGTCGAGACCGTCAGCCAGAACCTGACCGGCGCCGGTTACGGCATCGTCGTGCCGACCTATGTCGCGGATGCCGGCGTCAAGTCGCTGACCGACCTCGGCAAGTTCAAGGACAAGTTCAACGGCAAGATCTACGGCATCGAGGCCGGCAATGACGGCAATCGCATCATCCTCGACATGATCAAGAACCCGAAGGACAATCTCGACGGGTTCGAGCTGGTCGAATCCTCGGAGGCCGGCATGCTGACGCAGGCCGAGCAGTCGATGAAGAGCAATGAGTGGATCGCCTTCCTCGGCTGGACGCCGCATCCGGTGATGGGCGCCATGAAGATCACCTATCTCGACGGCATGGGCGACAGCGGTTTCGGCGCGGCCACCGTCTCGACCAATGTGCGCAAGGGCTACATGACCGAGTGCCCGAATGTCGGCAAGTTCATCGCCAACCTGAAGTTCAATCTGGACATGGAAGGCCAGATGATGGACGCCATCCTGAAGGGCAGCGATGCCAATAAGGTGGCGACCGACTGGCTGAAGAAAAACCCGGACGCGGTCAAGCCCTGGATCGCCGGCGTGACCACCTTCGACGGCGGCGACGCGGCGGCGGCGGTCAAGACCGCGCTCGGAGGCTAAGCCGGCTTTGATTTCGGCATGACCGAAAGAGGGGCAGCCATTGTGGAAAAGGCTGCCCTTTTTCGTATCCTGTGACAAGATGACGTTGCGACAATACGGGGCCGAAGGCAGAGCTCTGCAAACGAGGGGTGAGATGGATCCGATTTCCAAATTCATGGTCGATCACAAAATCCCGATCGGCGCCTGGGGAAAGGCGTTCTTCGGCTTCCTCACCGACAATTTCGACACCATCTTCAGGGCTTTTTCCAACGGCCTCAATTTCCTGCTCGACGGGCTGGTCAACATCCTGCTTGTGGTGCCGCCGGTGCTGCTCGCCCTGGTCATAGCGGTCATCGCCTGGCTGCTGCAGCGCTCGCGACCGCTCGCCATCGGCGTCTTCCTCGGCCTGATCTTCATCATCAACCAGAACCTGTGGAAACAGACGGTGCAGACGCTGGTGCTGGTCGTCGCGGCCGCCGCCATGGCGATGGCCATCGGCGTGCCGCTCGGCATCTGGGCGGCGCACAAGCCGAAGGTCTACCGCATCATGCTGCCGGTGCTCGACCTGATGCAGACGCTGCCGACCTTCGTCTACCTGATCCCGGTGCTGACGCTGTTCGGCCTCGGCAACGCGCCCGGCCTGATCGTCACCATCATCTTCGTCATCCCGACCGCGGTCAGGCTCACCCATCTCGGCGTCGTCTCGGTGCCGAAGTCGATCATCGAGGCCGGCGAGGCCTTCGGCGCCACCAAGAGCCAGCTGTTGTGGAAGGTCGAGCTGCCCTCGGCGCTGCCCACCATCATGGCGGGCCTGACGCAGTCGATCATGCTGTCGCTGTCGATGGTGGTGTTCGCTGCCCTGATCGGCGCCGGCGGGCTCGGCACGGAAATCAACCGGGCGCTGGGCTCGCGCCGCATCGACCTTGGACTTGAGGCCGGTCTCGCCATCGTCGTGCTCGCCATCGTGCTCGACCGGATGACCCGCATTGGCGTTGGAGGCAAGAAATGACCGTCGCCGTCGATTTCAGGAATGTCGATATCGTCTTCGGCGCCGACCAGGCCGGCTCGCTGGCGATGATCGACAAGGGCGCTACCCGGGCCGAAATCCTCGAGAAGACCGGCAATGTTCTAGGCTGCGCCGGCGCCAGCCTCACCGTTAATGAAGGCGAAATCTCGGTGCTGATGGGCCTGTCGGGGTCCGGCAAGTCGACTCTGCTTCGGGCGGTCAACCGGCTCAACGTCGTGTCGCGCGGCCAGGTGCTGGTCAAGGACGGCGACCGCACGGTCGATGTCGTCACTTGCGATGAGCCGACCCTGCGGCGTCTGCGCCAGAAGCAGGTGGCGATGGTGTTCCAGCAGTTCGGCCTGCTGCCGTGGCGCACGGTGGAGGAGAATGTCGGCCTCGGCCTCGAACTCGCCGGCGTGCCGGATGCCGAGCGCAAGGAACGGGTGCATAGGCAGCTCAAGCTGGTCAATCTCGACCAATGGTCGAACAAATACGCGCATGAGCTCTCGGGCGGGATGCAGCAGCGCGTCGGCCTGGCGCGTGCCTTCGCCACCGAGGCGCCCATCCTGTTGATGGACGAGCCGTTCTCGGCCCTCGACCCGCTGATCCGCACCAAGCTGCAGGACGAGCTTCTGCAGCTGCAGGCGGAGCTGAAGAAGACCATCATCTTCGTCAGCCACGACCTCGAGGAAGCACTGAAGATCGGCAGCCATATCACCATCATGGAGGGCGGCCGCATCGTCCAGACCGGCGCCCCGGAAGACATCGTGCTGCGGCCCGCCAACGACTATGTCCGCGACTTCATCGCCAATGTGAATCCGCTGTCGGTGCTGACCGCGTGGAACGTGATGCGCGACCGCCGCGATCTCGAACAAGGCAAGGACGGCTGGGTGTGGCTCGACCGGCGCAAGACGACGCGCTTCAAGATCGACGAGCACGGGCTGGTGGCGGCGGCCGAGCGCGACGGCAAGCCGGCCGTGTGGGTGTCCTGCGCCGATGTCGAGGGTCAGCCGGAGGAATTGGCGCAGGTGTTCTGGGCCAATCCCGGCACGTCGCTCAAGACGGTGATGCTGGCCATGCACCGGTCGCAGACCGCACCCGTGGCGCTGTTCGACGACCAGTCGCGCTTCGTCGGCGCGATCGGCATCAGGGATGTGCTGTCGGCGGTGCTGCGGCGGTAGGCAGGCAACGTCAACCGAGGGCTTTCGGGTCGCATCGGGAGGCGCTTTGAAAAGGATCTTGAACCGGCTGTCGACAGCGCGCGCCGCGCAAGTGGCGCTCGGGTTGCTGATCGTGATCGCGATCCGGTCGATCGCGGAGTTCTTCCGTGTCGGGGGCGCAAGCGGCGGACCGGTCGGCGACGGACAGCTCTTCTATGTCGAAGGGGCTCTCGCCGCATCGATCGCGGCACTGGCCGTTCTCGTCCTGCATGTATTCGGGCGGCACCGCTGGGCCACGCTGCTCACGGCGGCAGTCATCATCGCTCTGCTGGCCTGGAAAATCATTGCAATTGGCTGACGTGCGGGACCGCCTGATCAGCCTCAAGCTGCCAGCGGCAGGCGCAATTCCGTCAGCAGGCCGCCGTCCGAATGATTGGATAGGCGGACTTCGCCGCCCGCCGCACGCGCGATGTTGCGGGCGATGGTCAGCCCAAGCCCGAGCCCACCGGTCTGGCGGTTGCGGGAGTGTTCGAGGCGCACGAAGGAGCCGAACACGGCGTCGATCTGGGCCTGGGGTATGCCCGGCCCCTCGTCGCGGATGGCGAGCGTGATCGTGTCGTCCGAGCGGCTGAGGCTGAGATGCGCCTTCTTGCCGTAGGTGACGGCGTTCTGCACCAGATTGGTGACGCAGCGCTTGAGCGCTACCGGACGCGCCATGCAGATCAGGCCGCGCGGGCGGATGTCGTCATTGTCGAAGGAGACGGTCTCGTAGCTGTCGGCGACCGATTCCACGAGGGACCAGAAATCGATCCGCTCGGCCTTCTCTTCCGTGACCTCGAATTTGGCGAAGTCTATCACGGAGCTCGCGATGCTTTCGATGTCGGCGAGATCGTGGGCGAGCGCCTGGCGCGCCGGCGATCTGCGCAACAGCTCCAGGCGCAGGCGCATCCTGGTCATCGGCGTGCGCAGGTCGTGCGCCAGGGCTGCCGCCAGGTGCTCGCGATCCTCGACATATTCGCGCAGCCTCGCCTGCATGGCGTTGATCGCCTTGGCGGCGGCGCGCACCTCCCGGCTACCGCTCTCGGCGATGGGCGGGCTCTTGAGGTCATTGCCGATCCGGTTGACGGCGGTTTCCATCATCCGGTAGGGCGCGGTCAGCCGGCGCAGCGACCAGATCGACATGATGACCACCAGCCCGGCGATCAGCGAATAGAGCGGCAGGCTGTCGACGCTCAGGATCGGGCCGACGGGGGTGATCGGCTCGGTGAAGTTCAGCCATTGGCCGTCGGCGAAGCGCAGCGAGGCCGTCAGCTTGTCGCTCTGGGCGAAGTCGGCGGCGAGCACCAGAAGGTCGCGCTCGACCTGGCCGATATCGGGACCGGACACGGTACCGCTGGCGTCGTCGGCCTCGCGCGTCGCCGGATCGCGCCGCACGCGCGCGTCGGTGATGCCGAATTTGGACAGCCGGCCGACAAGGATGTCCTCGAGCTCGGCCAGTTCGTCGTCGCCGGCTATCGAGGAGGTGACGGCGGGCGTGTCCGAGACCGTGAGCGCGTATGTCGAGTTGAACAGGCCCGCCGCGGTCGCCTTGCGCTCTTCCGGCGTGGCGCCACTCATCAACTGCACCAGCGCGAAGGCGCGGTCGTTGAGGCGGTAGAGGTCGACCACGTCATTGGCGGCGGCTCGGTCGCGCGACACGATGTAAAGCGTCGCGACCTGGCTGATCAGCAGGCCGGCAATGACGATCAGCAGCACCCAGACAGGCAAGGTCTGCGGCAGGAAACGTCTCATTCGGAGGTCGTCTCTGGCAGGAACTGGTAGCCGCCGCTGCGCACGGTGAGGATCAGTTTGGGTGTCTTGGGATCGTCTTCCATCTTGCGCCGCAGCCGGCTGACCAGGATGTCGATGCTGCGGTCGAAGGAATAGTCGCTGTCGCCGCCGGACAGTTCGATGAGCTGGTCACGGGTCAGCACGCGCTGGGCGCTCTTGACGAAGGTCTGCAGGAGGTTGAACTCGGCCATGGTCAGCTCGACCCGGACGTCGTCGGGCGCGGTCAGCCGGCGCCGCGAGCAGTCCATCGTCCAGCCGGCGAAGTGGTAAATCTGCTTGGTGGTGGCCCGCTTCGGCTCGGCGGCACCATTGCGCCGCAGCACGGCGCGGATGCGGGCCAGCAATTCGCGCGGGTCGAAGGGTTTGGGCACATAATCGTCGGCGCCCATCTCGAGGCCGACGACACGATCCGTCGTCTCGGTGACGGCGGTCAGCATGATGATAGGCGTCGTATACTGGGCGCGCAGATCGCGGCACAGTTCCAGTCCGCTCCTGCCGGGTAGCATCACGTCGAGGACGATGAGGTCCACCTGCGAACGGCGCAGGATGGCTTCCATCTCGGTGCCATCGGCGGCAACCGAGGTGTGCAGGCCCCGCTTCTGGAAGAACTCCTGAAGCAGGTCGCGGATGCCCTTGTCGTCGTCGACGATCAGTATATGCGCATCGGATTTCACAGCTGCCCTGTCTGTTTGCCGGCCAAGCCATTCTTGGCTGGTGAGCCACACGATAGAATTCGGGCCATATGTTGGCCAGTGCCTTGCTTTTCAAGGGAGAATGAATTCGGCTTTCTCCACATGGAAAGCCACGGCCAGCCTGGCCTCGGCATGGCCAGACACAATCCAGAAACAAAATTCTACAATCGGGAAAAACTCCTGAAAAGGTAGGCCGTCATAACGGTGCCGTGGCGGTCAGGTTATCGGCTGCGACGCTAGTCTCCGGGTTCACGGATAAACCAATGCCAAGATTGTCGATCAGCTTGTTGGGAGTTTTGCTGGGCCTTGGCCTGCTCACTGCCGCTGTCGACCAATCGGATGCAAAGGCGCCGCTCACCCGGAGCGAACGGTGCGCCAATCTTAGCCACCAATTTGATGAAGCCCTCGAAACCCATGCCACGGCAACGCAGGTCACCGCGGCAAAGGCACTTCAGAGAAAGGGCAACCGGTACTGCGCCGCTAAGAAACAGGCGCAGGGCATCCGGATGCTCGCCAACGCTTTGAAGCTGCTTGGAGTGACACCGAACGACCCGGTTCAGTGACACTCAAAACGACCCGCATAAAAAGGAAATGAAGCCATGAACAAGTCCATCCTGTCCGCCCTTGGTCTCGCCGTCGCTCTCGCCTTCTCGATGCCGGTTCTCGGCAACGCAGCCACCACCACGACCGCTGCCCCGGCTGCTGCCACCACGACCACCGCTCCGGCTGCTGCCGCGACGACCACCGCTCCGGCCAAGGCTGCTCCGAAGAAGGTCGCCAAGAAGACCGTCTGCAAGGTGACCAAGAAGCACAAGTGCCCGGTCAAGAAGGCCCCCGCGAAGATGGCTCCCGCGAAAATGGCCCCCGCGAAGGCCGCTCCGAAGAAGCCCTGATCAGCTTCGAGGTAAGTTCCAGAAGGCCGCTCCAGCCGCAAACCGGCTGGGGCGGCCTTCTGCCAACTGCATGATCGATGAGCTGAACACCGGCGGCTTTTCAGCCACTCATCTCGATCGTGCTTAACCCGTTTGCAATGCCGGCCCTGTAGGACAATCCGCATGAAGAAGCGGCTTTCGTCCATTTTTCGCTCCATGGTGATCGGCGGCCTGGTTGCCACCGGCGTCGCCAGGGTGCTGATTCTGCTCACCGCCAGCCCCGTGCCGGACCCCGCAAGCGGGCGCACCGAGCCCTCGCTGTTCGCGCCGGTGATTTCCAGCAACTGGGATTACATCACGCCGGTTCAGGCCTGGCTTTTGATCGTGCTCGCCGGCGTGACGCTGATCTGCGTTGCCGGATGGCCGATCGCGGCATGGCTGGAACGCCGGGCGGATGCCGACACAACTCGCCGCATCTTCGGCCGCCAGGGCCGTTGAACCGCGACCGACCATTTCCCACATGATTGTGAAGGACCGGGCCTGGCCGCCGACGGGTCCGCAAATGGACGATCGCTGCCGCCCGTGGCAAAATGCGGACTTGAGTTTGATCGCGAAACTGTCGGTTCGAATGCCTGAAACCACCACAAAACCGCGCGTAAAAGTCAAGCCGCAGACCGAGCGGCCGAAGCTTTACAAGGTCATCCTCGTCAACGACGATTTCACGCCCCGCGAATTCGTGGTGACGGTGCTGAAGGGCGAGTTCAACCTCAGCGAGGACCAGGCGCACCGGGTCATGATCACCGCGCACCAACGTGGTGTCTGCGTGGTCGCGGTCTTCACCAGGGATGTCGCCGAGACCAAGGCGACGCGGGCCACCGATGCCGGCAAGGCCAAGGGCTACCCGCTGCTGTTCACGACGGAACCGGAGGAGTGAGGAGCGGTCGCCCGCAGGGCGATTAATCGACAACGATTTGTCGATTAAAGCGACGAACGCCCGGAGCCATAGCGAAGGGCAGGGCCGGACGCTCTTGCCTTCTCCCCTTGTGGAGAAGGCAAGAGCGTCCCGCTCTACCGTCCCTCGCGGTACCACATCGAGCCCATTGCCAGAAGCAGCAGGCCGAGGCCGAGGAAGCCGCCGAAAAGCGGTACGCGTGACACGGCCTTCAGCACGCTGTCGTTGGTGGTGCGCAGGCCGATCCAGTCGCTGCCCGACGCTTCGCCGGACGAACGCACCGGCACGATGGAAGGCAGCGTCACGTCGCTGGCCGTGGACGAGGCCAGCCGGCGCACGCTGCCGCCGGTGGCTTCAGCCGGTGCCTTCAACCGCTCCTGCGTGGAGACGACGTCGGCGAATTCCGGCGCGTTGACCGGTCCGACGTGGGCAAGCGCGGTGAGATCGCCATTGGCGACCTGGAAGAGGCCGATCTCGCTGGTCTGGACGCTGCCGAGGAAGACGCCGGGTTCGGATTTGTCGAGCTTGACGGTGAGCGTCTTGCCGGACGGTGTGATGATCTGCGCCGTGCCGGGATCGTCGGCCATCGTCTGGCGACGGATCTCCAGCACCATACCGCGTCCCTCGGCGGTCAGCCGCTCTTCCTCGAGCTCGGGCTCCTTCATCAGCCAGTGGGCGATGCGCCGGTAGAGCTGGACATGCGGGCCGCCGCCCTCGAAGCCGCGCGCCCACAGCCAGCCCTGGTCGGACAGAAGCATGCCGACGCGGCCTTCGCCCTTGCGGTCGAGCAGCAGCAGCGGCCGGTTGTCAGCGCCCTTCATCACCACTTCGCCTTGCGGGTTCTGCACGCCGATGGTGCGGAACCAGCGGCTCCAGTGCGGTGGCTCGGTGGCCGAACCGTCGAGGCCGCGCGTCACCGGATGACGCTGGCCGAGTTCGGTGAGGCGGGGAAAGAATGCCTTGTCGACCACTTCGCCGGTCGGCATGGCCGGCAGGGCCGACATCAGCGGCGTGCGCGCGATCGAAGCCTCGCCGGCATATTCGGGGCCGGCGGCGATCAGCAGCGCGCCGCCCTTTTCGACATACTCGGAGATGTAGTCGTAATAGAGGATCGGCAGCACGTCGCGGTGCTGGTAGCGGTCGAAGATGATGAGGTCGAAATCCTTGATCTTCTCGACGAACAACTCACGGGTCGGGAAGGCGATCAGCGACAATTCGTTGATCGGCGTGCCGTCCTGCTTCTCCGGCGGCCGCAGGATGGTGAAATGGACGAGATCGACCGAGGCGTCGGATTTCAACAGATTGCGCCAGGTGCGCTCGCCCGCATGCGGTTCGCCCGACACGAGCAGCACGCGCAGGTTCTCGCGGATGCCGTCGACCAGCGCGATGGCGCGGTTGTTGGTGTCGGTCAGTTCGCCCGGCTCGCGGTCGATGGCGAGTTCGATGATGTTGCGGCCAGCACCCGGGATGGTCACTTGCAGCGGCATGGCCTGGCCGACGGTGGCATGCTCGACCGCGACTTGCTCGCCATTGACCGAGACCCTGACATCGACCGGTCCAGCCTCGTTTTCGGTCGAGATGACACGGTAAGTCATATCGAGCGGCTTGCCGACAAGGCCGAAACGCGGCGCGTTCTCGAAGCGGATGCGGCGGTCCTTCTCGTGGTCGTTGCCGGTGATCAGGGCATGCAGCGGAGCGTTGAAATCGGGCGCGCCCGAGGGCGTGTCATGCACCTCGCCATCGGTGATCATGATGGCGCCGCCAATGCGCGTGGGCGGCACGTCGCGGAAGGCGCCTTCCAGCGCGCCGAACAGCCGCGTTTCGGTACGCTCCTCGGCGGCGTCGGACTTGCCGGCCTCGACGACGCGGACGTCGAACTGCTTGAAGCGGCCAAGACGCTGCTGCAGTCCGGCCACGGCCTCGTCGGTCTGCCTGGTGCGGTCGCCAATGTCCTGGCTCTGGCTGCGGTCGACGATCAGGGCAACGACGCTCTTCAGCGGCTCGCGCTCCTCGTTGAGGAACACCGGATTGAAGAGCGCGGCGGCGAGCGCCAGCAGGGCGACGAAGCGCAGGACCGCGCCGCGCTGGCGAAACCACAGGCCGACGAGTGCCAGCAATGCCAACGGCACCAGAACCAGGACCAGAAACGGCCAGGAGATCAGCGGTTCGAAGGAGATCGACCAGTTCATGCCTTATCCTCCCCGTTGTGGAGAGGGTCGACCGCCGTGGGGAGTGAGAACGTCATCCTACTGCCCCAACCGTTCGAGCAGGATGGGAACATGCACCTGGTCGGATTTGTAGTTGCCGGTCAGCATGTACATCATGATGTTGACACCGGCGCGCAGTGCGTAGACCCGCTGCATCGGATCGTTCGGCACGGTCGGCAATAGCGGGTCGCCATTCTCGTCGACGGCCCATGCGCCGGCGAAATCATTGGCGGTGATCATGATCGGCGAAACGCCGTCGCCGGTGCGCACCGGACGGTTGTCGGCGTTGCTGGCTTCGAGCGATGCCTCGACCCAGAGCGGACTGCCGGCGAAGCGGCCGGGAAATTCGGGCAGGATGAAGAAGGACTTGGTCAGCACGTGGTCCGACGGCACCGGCTCCAGCGGCGGCACGTTGAGGTTGCCGAGGATGTCGCGCAGCCGCTCGGTCGCTGGGCTGGTGGAATCGGCGCCGATGCCGTTGGCGAACTGGTCGCGCGTGTCGAACAGCACGGTGCCGCCCTGCTGCATATAGGCGTCGATGCGGGCGATCGCGGCTTGGCTCGGCATGGGGGCCGCCGGGTCGATCGGCCAGTAGATCAGGGGATAGAAGGACAGCTCGTCCTTCGAAATGTCGACGCCGGCGGGCGCGCCCGGTTCGAGCGCCGTCTTCTCGATCAGGAAGCGGGTCAGGCCCTCGAGCCCGGCGCGGCTGATCGAATCGACACCCGGCACGCCGGTCAGCACATAGGCGATGCGGGTTTTCGAGATCGCCTCGATGGCGACCTGGTCACCCGGCTTGGCATCGTCGGCGCGCGCGACATCGGCATGGCCGAACAGTGCGCCAAGCGCGATCAGCATGGCGGCGGTGGTTGCCGCGGCACCGGCCCGGCGCGGCCGGCGCGAAAACAGGCCGCCCATCCACAACACCGCCAGCGTGTCGAGCAGCATCAGCAACAGAGCCGCCGCGACCAGCGAACCCTTCAGGTTGCGCGATTCATCTAAGGCATACTGGACCGTGGTGACCGGCACTGTCACTTGCGGGCGCGCCAGCGGCTCGAACGTGCTTGCGGCGTCGAGCAGATTGTGAGCGAAGACGCCTGTCTCCGAGCCATACAGGCCTGGCGGGTTCTCGAAGGTCACCGGCAATGCGCCTGCGCCGGGCACCAGCGGCCGTGCATCCGGTGTCGGCGGCACCAGCGAGCCGTCGGCCGCGATCATGCGATAGGGTGCCAGCGACGTGGCGGCGGCTTCGGCATTGGCGATCGCCGCGCCCTGGTTACGCGACAGCTGCACGATGCGGCGCAGCATCTCGACGAAGCTGCCCGAGATCGGCAGGTTCGACCATGTCGCCTCGGGCGTGACGTGGAACAGCACCAGCGTGCCCTTGCCCTTCTTCAGCCCGGTGACCAGCGGCGTGCCGTCGGCAAGGGCTGCCCAGGTGCGCTCGACGATGTCGGGTGTCGGTTCGGCCAGCACCTGCCTGGTCACCGTGACCTCGGTTGGCGGCGCCAGGTCGGCGAACGGGCCGGCCTTGGGAAATTCGGTGACCGGCTGCGGCGATGTCCATGACAGCGCGCCGCCGAGCGAACGTTCGCCGGTGCGCAGGCGAACCGGCAGCAGGTCGTCATCATTACCGGCAGCGGCCAGCCGCGAGCCGGCGAAACGCACCAGCGTGCCGCCATTGTCGACCCAGTCGACCAGCCTTTGCCGAACTTGCGCAGGAATGGTGCCGATATCGGCCATGACGATCATCGCCGGCTTCTGGTCCAGGATCTGCGGGATGGCGTTGGCGAGATCGGCGCTGGAGGGTTCGACCAGATCGGCGAAGGGCTGCAGGGCGCGCCTGATATAGTAGAGCGGCGACAGGAGCGGCTGCGCCTGGTCGGCCTCGGCTTGCGACAACAGCCCGACGCGGCGGCGCTTGGAGCTTTCGTCGAGCACGCGCACCGCCCCCGCGTGCCGTTCGCCGTCGAGCGCGATCGAGGCGAAGTCGTTGCGCAATTCGAACGGCACCGCCATGGTGCCGGTGGCAGTGGCCTCGCCTGGCGCGAAGGTCAGGGTCGCATCGGCGATGCGGCGGCCCTTGTCGTCGAAGGCGCCGGCGGTGACCTGCGCCGGAGCGGGATCGCCGGGCGCGCGGATGGCGGTCAGGGCAAAGCCGTCAACCTGATTGTCGGCTGATGTCAGGCCGGTCAGGGAAAGTCGGTCGGCCACCGCCCAGACGACGCGGGCGGCATTTTTCGACAACAGCGTGTTGAAGGCGGCCTCGTCGCCCCTGGCTGCCAGACCATCGGCCAGCACGGCGACGCTGGTGCCGGGCAGGCTCTCCAGAACGCCGGCGACGCGGGCATAGACGGCGGGCCGGTCGGTCGGGATAGGCCGTGGCTTGGCGGCGCGCAGCCGGTCGAGTGCGGCGGCGGCATCGAAGGGGCCGATCTCCGCATTGGGCTTTTCGGCGGTGAAGGCGATGACCACCGGCACGCCGTTCGAACCCGCGTCGTTGATCAGCCGCTCCGCGGTGGCGACGCGCTTGTTCCAGTCGGCGGCGCTGGCCCAGTCATTGTCGATGACCAGCGCAAGGGCCGCACCCTCGGCCGGCAGCTTCTCGCGCGGGTTGAAGACCGGTTCGGCCAATGCCGCGACGACGAGAGCGGCCATCAGCAGCCTGAGCAGCGTCAGCCACCACGGGCTGCGCTGCGGGGTTTCCTCACGCCTCAGCACAAGGGCCAGGATCTTCAGCGGTGGGAATATTTCGGTCTGCGGCTTGGGCGGCGTCAACCTCAGCAGCCACCAGATCACCGGCAGCGCCAGCAGGCCCCACAGCACCATCGGGGCGCCGAAGGAGAGCGGCAGCCAGCTCATGCGACGGCCTTTCCAGGCTTACCGCCACTGGCAGTGGCGGTCGGCCCGGCATGATTAGAGGTCAGCCCGGCATGACCAGAGGTCAGCCCGGCATGACCAGAGGTCAGCCCGGCATACGAGCCATCAGCGGTCATCGCCATGTGCAGGCGCACCAGCGCGTCGGAAGCGAGCCGGTCGGTGTGGTTGACGGTAAAACTCCAGCCGAGCCGCTTGCACCAACGGGCCAGTTCCTGGCGGCGGGCGGTGTAGAGCAGACGGTATTCATCGGCCAGCATCTCGGCGCGGCCGGCGGTCAGCTTGTCGCCGGTCTCGGGATCGGTGAACTCGGTGCGGCCGGCGTAGGGGAAGGTTTCCTCGGCCGGGTCGGCGACCTCGATCAGATGGGCGCGCACGCCGTGACGGGCGAGTACGTCGAGCCAGGCCATGGTTTCCTCGACGGGATCGAGGAAATCGCTGGCGATGACGATGTCGCAGAAGCGCCTGATATCGGAGAGATCGGGTTTTGCCGGCAGATCGCCGACATGCATGAGTTGGGCGGCGATGCGCTCGGCGCCGTTGCGGGCGGTGAACGGATCGGTCAGCCCCGGCCAGGCGATGCGCTCGCCGCTGCGCGACAGAAGCTCGGCCATGGCCAGTGTCAGCACCAGCGCGCGCGATTGCTTGGAAACACCGGCACCTGTCGATTTGTAGAGCATGGACGGCGAGGGGTCGGCCCACAGCCAGACCGTATGGGCGGCTTCCCATTCACGGTCGCGCACATAGGTATGGTCGTCGCGGGCCGAGCGGCGCCAGTCGATGCGCGAGGCATCGCCTTCGACATAGGGTCGGAACTGCCAGAAATTCTCGCCGATGCCGCGCTTGCGGCGGCCATGCCAGCCGGCGATCACGGTGTTCACGATACGGCGTGCTTCGACCAGCAGGTCGGGCACAAGCGAAGCCCGCAACCGGCCGCGGGCGAGCGCGTCACGCGTCGCTGCCGGAGCCTGGACTTCGCCGATACGCACCATCAAATGCCTTTCACAAGCTTCGCCACCACGTCGCGCACGCTGGTGCCTTCGGCGCGGGCGGCGAAGGTCAGCGCCATGCGATGCTGCAGCACCGGCTCGGCCAACGCCCTGACATCGTCGACCGAGGGCGCCAGCCGTCCGTCGTAAAGCGCGCGTGCCCTGGTGCACAGCATCAGCGCCTGGCTGGCGCGCGGACCCGGGCCCCAGGCGACATGCTTGTCGGTCTCGGCATTGCCCTGGCCCGGACGCGCCGAACGCACCAGATTGAGGATCGCCTCGACGACGCTTTCTGGAACCGGCATGCGGCGGATCAGTGTCTGGATCTCCTTCAGCCGTGCCGGCTGCAGGACGTTGGTTGCCTTGGCGTCCTCGACGCCGGTGGTTTCCAGGAGGATGCGGCGCTCGGCCTCGATTTCGGGGTAGAGGATGTCGACCTGCATCAGGAAGCGGTCGAGCTGGGCTTCGGGCAGCGGGTAGGTGCCTTCCTGCTCCAGCGGGTTCTGCGTCGCCAGCACATGGAATGGCGAGGGCAGATCGTAGCGCGCGCCGGCAATGGTGACGTGATATTCCTGCATCGCCTGCAGCAGCGCCGACTGGGTGCGCGGCGACGCGCGGTTGATCTCGTCGGCCATCAGCAGCTGGGCAAAGATCGGGCCGGAGATGAAGCGGAAGGAACGCTTGCCGGTCTCGTCCTGCTCCATGACCTCGGAGCCGAGGATGTCGGACGGCATCAGGTCGGGCGTGAACTGGATGCGGCGTGAATCGAGCCCGAGCACGACGCCCAGCGTCTCGACCAGCTTGGTCTTGGCGAGGCCCGGCACGCCGACCAGCAGCGCGTGGCCGCCAGCCAGCAGCGCCACCAGCGTGCGCTCGACAACGTTCTCCTGACCGAAGATCACCCGGCCAACCCCGTCGCGGATCCTGGAGATGTCGGCAAGCGCCTTCTCGGCCTCGGCTACCATGTCCGTTTCGCTGATCGGGCTTTCCTTGACCATCACGCTCATGCCGCATCGATCCCTTTGGTTGGAATGCCATGGTTTGGAAATGCTGGCTCGCACCATACCATAGACTGCCGCGATTCGGCCTCGCGGAGCGCCTATGGTTGAACTTAAATCACAGACTTAGGCTGACAAGCGGAACAACAGTGACTATTTCGTGACGATGACGGAACACCACGAACATCGCCAACAAAGCCTTACGCAAGCCACCGAGGCTCGAGGCCTCGAGGCGTTGATCTCGCGCGCGGCCCGTGCCGGCAAGGGCGCGGCGCCGGTCGAACGCTGGAATCCCGACTTTTGCGGTGATCTCGACATGGAGATCAAGGCCGACGGCACCTGGTTCTACCTGGGCACGCCGATCGGCCGCATGCCGCTGGTGCAGCTTTTCTCGTCCGTGCTGCGCAAGGACGCAGACGGCAGGACCTATCTGGTGACGCCGGTGGAAAAGGTCGGCATCCGCGTTGCCGATGCGCCGTTCGTCGCCGTCGAGATGGATGTTTCGGGCGAAGGCGAGGATCAGGTCATCACCTTCCGCACCAATGTGGGCGACGTGGTCGAGGCCGGACCGGAGCGGCCGCTGCGCTTCGTCGACGAAAACGAGACCGGCGGCCTGAAGCCCTATCTGCTGGTGCGCGGCAGGCTGGAGGCGCTGGTGGCGCGGCCGGTCATGTACGAACTGGTCGGGCACGGCGAGGAGATCGAGATCGACGGCAGGACGATGTTTTCGGTGCGCTCGAAGAATGCCGTGTTTCCGATCATGCCGGCGGATCAGTTGAAGCGGTCGAGCGCATGATGGACCATGTGTCGCCGGCGCCGTTCTCATCGGCGGACTTTCGCGCGCGCTTTGCCGCGCAGCCGGATGCGCATGCCGGCGACGACTATGGCGATCACCGCTTCAATCCCGTCCATCCGCGCCTCAATCCGGGCAAGCCGCTGCGCAATGCGGCGGTGCTGATCCCGGTGGTCGACCATGACGGTGAGGCGACGGTTCTCCTGACCAAACGGGCCGAGAAACTGCGCAACCACTCGGGGCAGGTAGCCTTTCCCGGTGGCACCATCGATCCGACCGACGCAACCCCCGAGGCGGCGGCGCTGCGCGAGACTTTCGAGGAGATCGGCCTTGCCCCTGATCACATCGAGATCATCGGCCGCATGCCCGATTACGTCGCCGGCAGCGGCTACCGCATCGCGCCGGTGCTGGGCATCGTGCGGCCACAATTCCAGCTGACCCTGAACGCCGATGAGGTCGATGCCGCCTTCGAAGTGCCGCTGCGCTTCCTGATGGATCCGGTGAACCATAGGCGCGACAGCCGCATGTGGAACGATCTCGAGTGGTTCTTCTACGACATGCCTTATGGCGACCGGCGCATCTGGGGCGTCACCGCCGGCATCATCCGTACGCTCTATGAAAGGCTCTATGCGTGAGTGTTTCGATCGCGGGCAGGGCGGACTGGCTCTTCGACAATCATCTTCAGCGCCTGCTTGCCGTGCTCACCGAAGGCGGTGAGGCGGCGCGTATCGCCGGCGGCGCGGTGCGCAACGTGTTGATGGGCCAGCCCGTCACCGACATCGATATCGCCACCTCTTGCCTGCCGCAGGAAACCATCCGCCGCGCCGAGGCGGAAGGCTTCAAGGCGGTGCCGACCGGAATCGAGCATGGCACCATCACGGTGGTCGCCGATGGCAAGCCCTATGAAATCACCACCTTGCGCGCCGATGTCGAGACCGATGGCCGCCGCGCCAAAGTGTCGTTCGGGCGCGACTGGAAGCTTGACGCGGAGCGGCGCGACTTCACCATCAACGCGCTCTATGCGGAGGCCGACGGACGGGTTGTCGACCTTGTCGGCGGCATCGCCGACATCGAGGCGCGCCGGCTACGCTTCATCGGCGATCCGGAGGCGCGCATCCGCGAGGATTATCTGCGCATCCTGCGCTTCTTCCGCTTCTTCGCCTGGTACGGCGAGGGCCGGCCCGACGCGGAGGGGCTGAAGGCCTGCGCCCGGTTGAAGGAAGGGCTCGCCCAGCTCTCCGCCGAGCGCGTCTGGTCCGAATTGAAGAAGCTTCTATCGGCGCCCGACCCTTCGCGCGCCTTGCTCTGGATGCGCCAGGCCGGTGTCCTGACCGCCGCGCTGCCGGAAAGCGAGAAATGGGGCATCGATGCGATCCATGGGTTGACCAGGGCCGAGAAGGATTTGGGCTGGGCGGTGGATCCGATGCTGCGGCTGGAGGCGATCGTGCCGCCGGATGCCGCGCGCATGAAGACCCTGGCCGAGAGGCTCAGGTTCTCGACCGCTGAAGCCGACCGCATGCTCCACTGGGCGCTCACCACGACCGTCGAGCCGAAGACGACCGAGGGCGAACTGGCGAAACGGCTCTATCGCGGCCACCGGCAAGGGTTTGTCGACCGCCTGCGGCTTTCGCTTGCCGCGGCGCGGGTGCGCGCTGTCGAGGACAATGATGCATTGCTTCAAGCGGGTGGCTTTTCGCGCCTGCTTGCCTTTGCGCTCAAATGGGAAAAACCGGTGTTTCCTCTGAAAGGCGCCGATCTTACGGCGCTCGGCGCAACGCCGGGGCCGAAGCTCGGCGAAATCCTCAAGAACCTCGAGGCGGAATGGATCGATGCGGGTTTTGCGCCCGATCGCGACGCGCTGATCAAGCGCGCCGCGGAGGCCCTTGAAACGTAGGCCAGAACCGCTGTGTCTGCCCCTGCGCTTCCGTGCCGCTACTTGATCGACAGCGGAGCGAGGGCACGCGAAAGGCTTGCCTCGCCCTTGCCATAGACGGAGGCGCTATAGTTGGCCAGCGTGTCGGTACGGGCCGTATTCAGCAACTGGTTGGTGATCTGGGTCGGCGTTGCCTTGCTGAACTTGCTGCCCACGATGGCGGCGTAGCCGGCAACGATCGGCGCGGCGAAAGAGGTGCCGTAAAGGCCGGTCTTGTCCCCGGTGACACCCACGACCAGGAAATGGCTCTGCACAGCCGTGTTGGAGCCGGCGGTGTTGGAGTACCAGGCCATGCTGGCCTTGTTCGACGTCGTGCCGTTGCTGTTGAGCGCGCCGACGAAAATCGCGGATGCCTTTCCGACCAGGGCGAGGTCTAGGTAGTCCTGCTGGCCGCTGGTGACGCCGCCCACGGCAACCGCGTCGTTGCCGGCAGCCTTCGAAACCACGGCCGTTCCCCTGGTGGCATAGGAGATGATGGAGGCTTCCTCGGCGCTCCATCCGATCTGGCTGGGGCTATAACCCGCTTTGGCGTACATGCCATAGCTCAGATTGAGCACGTTCAGGCCCGGCGACAGCGCGACCGATGAACTGGTGGAAAAGTCTTTCGACCTGATGGTTGCCAACGGCGCAACCATGCTGGCTTCTTCGCGGGTCCATTCGCCGTGGCGCTGGGTCTGCGTGCCGATGCCGAAATTGCCGCTGAACTTCGATGTGCTGGAGAAATCGTCGACGATCGTGATGGTGACGCCTTGGCCCTTGTAACCGGAACGCCATGCGGCTCCGACATCCGGGCTCATCCAGCCTTGCAAGGTCTGCGATGTGGCCGTCGGCAAGGTTGCGCTCAAGCATATGGAAGCGTTCGACTGGCCGCCCACGCAGAGCGCGGATAGCGGATCCGGACCGCCAGCTTCTTGAGCCGCCGCCATGGAAGCCGGCAGAAGGGCGAGGGCCGTGGCGATACCGAACTTCCAACGCGCATTTGACATGATCTTACCCCGGTTCAAACAGAAGCTAGGATGGACGACCGCGAATCTCCGGCGGCTATGCCATATCTCGTGCCTGGCCGCCCGCGATCAGAAAGTAACACGGTAATTCAGCCAGAGATGCTGGCTCTCCGGTTTAGCGTTAACCAGATATTTCAACGTTTCCTCGGGCGCGACCTCGCCGGCGGCGAGCCGGCAATTGACGCTGTAGGTGCCCAGATCGCCATAATCGGCCTGGCAGGGCTTTTCGGTGAGCTTACCGCCGAAGGTCGTGGTGAACGACAAGGACAGTATGCTGTTCGCACTCGGATGCAGCTGTGTGAGGAAACCAAGCTTGAGGCTGGGCTCGATCCGATACTTCTCGCCATGTTCCCCGGTGCCAAACCCCCAAAGGATACCGGTGTCCTCCGTAATCTGCGTCATCAGGTCCACATGCATGTCGACCCAGTTTGTCTGGTACCACTGGTTGAACGATACCCGGCTTCCGGACTGCAACTCATACCCGCCGTCACCCAGGCCTCTCGCCTTATCGCTGAGCGGCGAGCCCTGGTGGATGTCGATGAGCGATGTCGTCAATTCCTGGGCAACCGCCGGTGGCGCGCCGAGGAGCGCCCACGGCAGGAGCGCCGTTGCGCACAAACTCGCACGATTGCCGGATTTTTCGCGCATCCGCGAAACACCTCGCCCCACTGATTCCGGACCAGTGCCTGACGGCGACGGGCTTCTCTGGCAGCCCCCTGTAGTCTGGATATCAGTCTGACGATCGCACGGGTTTGGTTACCGCACGGTTTATTTTAGCTGGAGCAAATATGATTTTTTGAGGCGCGGGCCATGTGTCGAAATAAACCGGTGCGACGCGCGTTACCCGAGCGCCACCACGGTTCTTTTGCTCATATCGACAGTCCCCGCCCGCGCCCTACGCCGCGTCACGGACCTTCTCAATCCGGGAGCGGATAGCCTCGATCATCGTCTCGCGGATGATCGTCTCGCCATGCGTCTCGCGCATATGCTCGACGGCACGGCGCATGACCTCGGCTTCCTCGTCGGCACGGGTGTGCCAGTCGCAGCCGGGAACCAGCGAGCCGCAATGGAACTGTTTCATGGGATCTCTCCTCTTCCTCCATGGAGCCGGATCGACTGCCCTGCAAGGACAGGCCGGAGCTCCGCATCTTCTTGGCCCGCTATCCGGCCTTGGAACCGAACCACGGGCAGGGGTGAAGACCGTAACACAGATGGGGTGGTATTGGTTGCGGTCAATGGTGAAAGGCGGAGCGGCGCTGCTCCGCCCTCTTACGCTAACCCAGCGGGCAGGCCATCACTTCACGATCTTGACTGCCTCGGCAACCTTGTCCTTGCCGCTCATGTCCCACGAAATTCTGACCTTCTCGCCGGCCTTCAGGCCAGGATCCTTGAAGGTCGCGGGAAGCGTAAAAGACGATCCATTGTCGAGAACCAGGCTCTTGGCCATCGCATCGAAGCTCTTGACCGTTCCGGTGGTGTGCTTGACGGCGGCGAACGCCACGGAACCGGAAGCAAGAAGGGCGGCGGCGGCAGCGGAAACGATGATCTTTCTCATGCTGATACACTCCTGGAAGAGCGGGCATCCTTTTTGGCGAGGATGATCCGCATCGTCTTTGGGCCGTCCGGTCGCGTCGAGTCGCGGCTAACCTTGTTCGGACGCAATTCCGAAGGGAAAGCGGTTGCATTTCCTGGAATTGCCCTTGGGCAAACCACCGGCGCTTCCCGACCCGAATGCGACAAATAACTCAGTTTTTTCAGATGGATATTAGACGAAAAAGATATTCTCGACGCCACATTCCGCGCCCAGATTCGACAAATGGGACATCAATGCGGCCTCACATCGCGCTCACCATTTTTTTACGGCCAGCGCACCTCCGGCGGGAGGCTGGACAGGATCGCGGCAACATTGCCGCCGGTCTTCAGCCCGAAGATGGTGCCACGATCGTGAAGAAGGTTGAATTCGACGTAGCGGCCGCGGCGGATCAGCTGTTCGTCGCGGTCGCCATCGGTCCAGTTCTCGTTGAAGTTGGCGCGCACCAGGTGGCCGTAGACGACGAGGAACGAACGCCCGACGTCCTGGACGAAGTTGAAATTGGCATTCCAGCCGCCCTTCTCCTCTTCCGGATGCAGGTAGTCGAAGAAGATGCCGCCGGTGCCGCGCGGCTCATTGCGGTGCGGCAGGAAGAAGTACTCGTCGCACCAGGCCTTGAATTTCGGGTAGTCGGCAACCGCCGCGTTCTTCTCGCAAGCGAACTGCATGGCACGGTGGAAGGCTATCGTGTCGGGATCATCCTGCGTGCGGCGGCGGTCGAGCACCGGCGTCAGGTCGGCGCCGCCGCCGAACCATTGCCTGGATGTGACGACCATGCGCGTGTTCATGTGCACGGCCGGAACGTTGGGGTTCCATGGGTGCGCGATCAGCGAAATGCCCGATGCCCAGAAGCGCGGGTCTTCCTCGGCGCCAGGCATCTGCTTCCTGAATTCGGGCGAGAACTCGCCATAAACGGTCGAAGTGTGGACGCCGACCTTCTCGAAGACGCGGCCATGCATCATCGACATGGTGCCGCCGCCGCCCTTGCCCTGGTCGCGTTCCCACGGCGTCTTTTCGAAGCGGCCGGGCGACCATGAGGCGAGTGGACCGCCGAGGTCCTGCTCGATCTGCTCGAAAGCGCCGCAGATGCGCTCGCGCAGCGCCTCGAACCAAAGCCGGGCCTTCATCTTCATCTCTTCGATGTCGGCGGGCAGCCCCGCCGGTATTTCAGGTCGTTCCAAGTGCCGTCTCCGGTTTCGGGGCGGCGAGTCGACAAAAGACTCGTCTTTTCCGGGCGCGATCCCTAATCTCTTAAGGGACAGGGTCAAGTCACTTTGGTTTTGCGCATGGTCCTTTCCGAAACCCGATTCCGATTTCGGGGTCATGCGCCAGGTGCAAGGAGTTGTTTCGTGCGCACCCCGGCAAGACCGCCGCTGGATGGCCTGAAGAAAAGGCTCGACCAAAGCCGAGCCGAACGCGCGCGCATGCCGCGCGACGGTTTCCTGCGTGAGACCTTCGTCCTGCCGCGCTCCGACGCCCGCCTGAAGGCCAAGGAGTGGTTCGAGCGCTTCCCCAAGCAGGCCTACTGGACCGAGATCGAAAGCTGGTTCGAGCGCCCGGGCGATCTGATCGAGTTTACGATAAGGCGGTTGCCGGCGGCGGATTAGCCCCCGACCAGCAGTCGCCGCGCCCCCGTTCCCTCCCTTGCCAGCCGATCCCCCTTGTTGCGAAGCGGGCATTTGTCGATCGACATGCAGCCGCAGCCTATGCAGTCGGTCAACCCGTCGCGCAGCTTCTTTAGTTGGCTGATTTTCTGATCGAGGCTATCGCGCCAAGCCGTTGAAAGCAGATTCCAATCTTCGCGCGTCGGCGTGCGGCCTTCAGGTAATGATTCAAGCGCGGCACCGATTTCCGCGAGCGAGATACCGACCTCCTGGGCGATCCGGATTATGGCCACCCGGCGCAGCACGTCGCGGCCGTAACGGCGCTGGTTGCCGGAGGTGCGGTGGCTGCGGATCAGGCCGCGCGTCTCGTAGAAATGCAGCGCCGACACCGCCACGCCGCTGCGCGCAGCCACCTGGCCGACCGTCAATTCCAATGCTGGTGCCATCTCGCAATTTTCCGCTTGACCTCAAGTTAAGTTGAGCTTGTAGCCAAGAAAGCCTGGATGTGCAAACGAAGGAGAAGGCGGATGTGCGCCTGGGCACAAATCACCGCGGACCGCGCTGCGGGCGATCCCCTAGCCAAGCTGCCGGATGGCTTCACCCGCCACCATGGCGACGGAAAGCGCGACGTTGATGCTGCGCGCCGCGCCTTGCATCGGGATGGTCAGCCGCGCATCCGCCGCCTGATGGACTGGATCCGGCACGCCCGCGGATTCGCGGCCGAACAGGAGGATGTCGCGGTCGGTGAAGCTGAAGTCTGTATAGGGGGTGGTAGCCTTGGTCGACAGCAGCACCAGCCGGTCCGCGCGGGCCTTGCGACATTCCTCGAAGGCGTGCCAGTCGACATGCCGGGTCAGGGCAGCCATTTCGAGGTAGTCCATGCCGGCACGCTTGAGCGCTCTGTCGGAGAGCGGAAAGCCGGCCGGCTCGATGATGTCGACGCCAAGCCCGAGACACGCGGCGAAGCGCAGGATTGTCCCGGTATTGCCGGCAATGTCAGGCTGGTAGAGCGCGATGCGGAGACCACGGTTCACTTCCGCGTCCTTCTAATAAGTGGCAGATCGGCCACAGCGGCTTCCTGGTTTTGGAAATTCCTGGACCTGCGGGTGGCCATTTTCTGCGAAGTCGGGTATGTCAACTCCATTGTCAACCCGAACCGATGGAGGGGTAATTCATGATGACCATGCACATCCAGCGCCCCACCCGTGGGCTTACTTGCGCCCTGGCGGTTTCGGTACGACGTTTCTCCTGATCTTTTAGACACTTCCGCACCGATTTCCGCCGAAACCATTCCCTGGTCTTCGAAGGAATCCTGCGATGTTTTTCAAGCCACCGAAGGGGCCAATGGCCCCGTCCCAACGCGTTCCGACTGATCCTCCGCAGATTCCGCGGCATGACGTCGATCACCCTTTTTATCTCTATTTCAACACGGAGGACGGACCGATGTTCGATCCCTATAGAATACCCGGCTCGAGGAGCCTGCATATCCACCGCATGCCGACCTGGGTGCTGTTGATCGGTGAGACCTATTCTTCGGCGGTTCATGCCGAAGTCCGTCGCCGGCCGCATCGTGGCATGTTGCCGGATGTCGATTTCTCGCATGCGGTTCCCGATCCGAGCCGGCCGTCGCTGGGTCGCCGGATCATCCGGCTGATCCGGCCAGGTGCGAAGATCCGGGCTGTCGGCACCGCGCCGTCAGGATCGTCAAAAGAGCCTGTCGGCGAAAAGCCCGCGAACCCCTATATTGCGCGAAGCAGGGCCGACGGTCCGGATGATTCCGGACCGTCGGCCCTCGGCGCCATGCGTTCCGAGGACCTCGTACGGCGTGCCGCTTGAGCGGGAAACAGATTTCGTGAGCATGACCTATGTTGTTGTTTAGCTGGTTTGAAAGAAGGCTCGATCCGTTCCCTGCCGCGGAACCGGTCGAGCCGCCCAAGACGCTGGTTGCCTTCTGCCTGCATTATACGCGCGGGGCATGGCCCTATATCCTGGTCGATGCGGTGCTGGTGGCTGCCATCGCCATAGCGGAAGTGTGGATGTTCGGTTTCCTCGGCCGCATCGTCGACTGGCTGTCGGGGCAGAATCGCGAGACCTTCCTGCAGACGGAGGGCTGGAAGCTCGCCGGCATGGCCTTCATCGTGCTGTTCGCGCTGCCCGGCACGGTCTGGCTGCATTCGCTGCTCAACCAGCAGACGCTGATGGGCAATTATCCCATGCGCATCCGCTGGCAGGTGCATCGCTACCTGCTCAAGCAATCGATGAGCTTCTACCAGGACGAGTTCGCCGGCCGCATCGCCACCAAGCTGATGCAGACGGCGCTCGCCGTGCGCGAATGCGTCATCAAGGTGATCGACGTCCTGAACTACGTCATCGTCTATTTCCTCGGCATGCTGTTGATCGTCGGTTCGGCCGACTGGCGGCTGGCGGCGCCGCTTGGCGTCTGGCTGGTCGGCTACGTGCTGTTGCTGCGCTTTTTCATCCCGCGCCTGGGCAAGGTCGGCGAGGAGCAGGCCAATGCGCGCTCGACCATGACCGGCCGCGTCGTCGACAGCTACACCAACATCCAGACGGTCAAGCTGTTTTCCCATTCGCGCCGCGAGGCAGCCTTCGCTAGGGAAGGCATGATGGGCTTCCTCGACACGGTCTACCGGTCGATGCGGCTGGTGACGGTGCTGTTCGGCTCGCTCTACATACTGAACGCGCTTCTGCTGTTTTCGGTCACCGCCATCTCGTTGTGGCTGTGGATGGGGCAAGCGGTGACGATCGGCGCGGTCGCCGTAGTCATCGGCCTGGTGCTTCGGATGTGGGGCATGTCGCAGTGGATCATGTGGGAAATGTCGGGCCTGTTCGAGAATATCGGCACGGTGCAGGACGGCATTGCCTCCATCTCGCTGCCACGCCTCGTGGAGGACAGGCCGGATGCCAAGGAGATCAGCGTTTCCAAAGGCGATATCCGCTTCGAGGACATCCGCTTCCACTACGGCAAGCAGAAGGGCGTCATCGAAAACCTGTCGCTCGCGGTGAAGCCGGGCGAGAAGGTCGGCATTGTCGGGCGCTCGGGCGCGGGCAAGTCGACGCTGGTCAATCTCCTCTTGCGTTTCTACGACTTGGAGTCCGGCCGGATCCTGATCGACGGCCAGGAGATCGCCGGCGTGAAGCAGGATTCGCTGCGCGCCCAGATCGGCATGGTCACGCAGGACACCTCGCTGCTGCACCGTTCGGTGCGCGAGAACATTCTCTATGGCCGGCCCGAAGCCAGCGATGACATGCTTGTCGAGGCGGCGCGGCGGGCTGAGGCGCTGGATTTCATATCGGCGCTTTCGGACCATAGCGGCCGGAAAGGCTTCGACGCCTATGTCGGCGATCGCGGCGTCAAACTGTCCGGCGGCCAGCGGCAACGCATCGCCATTGCTCGCGTTATGTTGAAGGACGCGCCCATTCTTATCCTTGACGAGGCGACGTCGGCGCTCGATTCCGAGGCGGAAGCCGCCATCCAGGAGAATCTCTACAAGCTCATGCAAGGCAAGACCGTCATCGCCATCGCGCACCGGCTGTCGACTATCGCGGCGATGGACAGGCTCGTCGTGATGGACCAGGGCCGCGTCATCGAGGAGGGTTCGCACGAGGAACTGGTCGCCAGAGGCGGGCTTTACGCGCAGCTCTGGCAGCGCCAGTCGGGTGGGTTCCTGCTCGAGGACGGCCCGGTCGGCGCCGCCAACGACGCAATAGCAAAGGGGCAAGCCGCAGAATGATGGCCGCCGCATGATGACAGCCATCTACCGCTGGTTCGAGACCTGGGTCTATCCGTTCAGGGAGCCGGCGAATCTTCGGCCACCGGCCAGCGTCGGAGGCTTCCTGTGGCACTATGTCGGCCAGGCGAAGTTCGCCTTCTTCGCCATGCTGGTCATCGGGGGCATCGCGCCGCTGGTCGAGGCCGGCCTGTTCTATTTCGTCGGGCGGCTTGTCGATATCCTCGACCAGCTTCCCGGCGAGCGGAGCTGGCACGCGCTGTGGGCCGCCGCCGGCCCCGAACTTGTGTTCATGGTCGCTGTGGTGCTGGTCATCCGCACCGTGGTCGTCGGGCTGTCGGCGCTGGTCGACGAACAGACGATCACGCCGGGCTTCTACAATCTGGTGCGCTGGCAGGCGCACCGGCATGTCTCGCGCCAGTCCTATGCCTTCTTCCAGAACGATTTCGCCGGTCGTATCGCGACAAAGGTCTGGCAGGCCGGGCAGGCGACCGGCGACCTGATGGAAAGCTTCATCGAGGTCGTCTGGTTCATGGTCGTCTATACGGTGACGACGCTGGCGCTGGTCGCGGGGCTGGACCTCAGGCTGGCGGCACTGGTGGTGATCTGGATCACCGCCTTCGGCTTTCTGGCCAGGCGCTATTTGCCGGCGATCCGCAAGCACGCCGAAGCGACCGCCGAGGCGGGCTCGATGATCAATGGCCGCATCGTCGATTCCTATTCCAACGTGCAGACGCTGAAACTGTTCGCGGCCGACGGCGACGACCGCTACATCAGGAACGGCTTCGATATCTATCTCGACGCGCTGCGGCCCTTCACCCGCCGGCTGACCGGCGTTCGCATGGCGCTGACGACGCTGTCGGGCATCATGATCACGGCGATCGGCTGCTTTGCCGTCTATCTCTGGGTCGAGGGCTCGATCACCGTCGGTGCCGTCGCGTTCACGCTGTCGCTGGTGCTGCGCCTCAACATGCTGCTCGGCCGGCTGATGATGCAGATGAACGGCATCTTGCGAAACCTCGGCGTGCTGGAGAACTCCAAGGCGCTGATTTCGCAGCCGCTCGGGCTAACCGACGCGCCCGACGCCAAGGAGTTGGTCGTGGCCGGAGGCCGTATCGATGTGAAGAACGTCGAGTTCCACTACGGCAAGGGGTTCGGCGTGCTCAACGGCATAGACCTTGTCGTCAGGCCGGGCGAGAAGGTCGGGCTCGTCGGGCCATCGGGCGCCGGCAAGACGACGTTGGCCAACCTGATCCTGCGCCTCTACGACCTCGAAAGCGGCCGGATCACCATCGATGGCCAGGACGTCGCCGGTGTGACGCAGAATTCGCTGCGCGCCAATATCGGCGTCGTCAGCCAGGACACGGCCCTGTTCCACCGTTCGCTGCGCGACAACATCAAGCTCGGCATGCCCGACGCGACCGATGCGGAGGTGATCGCGGCGGCGAAGAAGGCCGAGGCCCACGAGTTCATCCTGACCTTGCGCGACAACCGGGACCGCCAGGGTTATGAGGCCTTTGTCGGCGAGCGCGGTGTCAAGCTGTCGGGTGGCCAGCGCCAGCGCGTGGCGATCGCCCGCGTCTTCCTCAAGGACGCGCCCATCCTGATCCTCGACGAGGCGACCTCGGCGCTCGATTCCGACATCGAGGCGGCGATCCAGGAGAATCTGACGCGGCTGATGGAGAACAAGACCGTGATCGCCATCGCCCACCGGCTGTCGACGATCGCGGCACTGGATCGCCTCGTGGTGCTCGACGGCGGCCGCATCGTCGAGCAAGGCACGCATGACGAACTGGTGGCGCTCGACGGGCTCTATGCCCGGCTGTGGAAGCGCCAGTCCGGTGGCTTCCTCTATCATGAGGAAAGCGTGCTCGAAGAGACGCGGCCGGCGGAGTAGGCGCATGGGCGCGGCGGATGAAACCGGTTACGTGCTGAAGGGGCTGCGCCCGACGACACCGGCTTTCGATGCTCTGATGCAGGAAAGCCGTCAGGAAGGCTACTGGATGCTGGTGCGGCTTCGCGACGGCTGGACGAGCGGGCGCAACAAATTCCTGAAAAGGCCCGAAATGCTGCTCGGCGCCTATCATGGCCGGCAACTGATCGGCGTTGGCGGGCTCAATGTCGATCCCTATTTCGAAGAAGGCGATTTCGGCCGCGTGCGCCACCTCTATGTCAGCGCGGCGCACCGGCGCCTCGGCGTCGGTCGCATGCTGGTCGGCGCGATCATCGAGCGGGCACGAGCGCATTTTTCATCGCTCAACACACGCGCTCCAGCGGAATCATTTGCCTTTTACGAGAGGCTTGGCTTCCATCGCGTTTCCGGCGAGGAATTCGTCACCCATCGCATGGCGCTGAGCGATGAGACTGCAAAGCGCAGAAAGGCGAACTGAATGTCTCTGCGGCCTCCCTCCGGTTTGACCGGATCTTCCCCCGCCGAGGCCGCCTTTGACGCGCTTGGTCATGAAATCCTCGCCGAGAAGGCTGCCGCGCTCGGTCGTGCCGGCCAGCGCGTCGAGGTGACGCTGGCGATGCTTCGCGACAACGAAGATGGGGACCGGCGGCCCCAGCTTCTGAAGGAAGCCGCCGAGGCGGTGCACGGCTATTTCATCCAGCGCGAACTGTGCGGGCTGCGCAAGCACGATGCGGTGATCCGGGAATACAGCATCCCCAGGGCCGTGCTGGTCAGGCTCGGCGCCAAATAGGGCTTTTTTGTCTGACCATCATCCTGAGGATCATGGTCACTCGAGCCACTCGGTGATGAAACTGCCGTTCTCGTGGATATCGGTCGTTTCCAGCGGGCCGGGGCCGAGATTGGTGAATTTGTGCGGTGTGTGGGGCGGCACGATGACGATCTGGCCGGCCGAGGCCTCGATTTCCTGGTCGCCGACGGTGAACAGGCCGGTGCCCTGGCGGATGATGAAGATCTCCGCATAGGGATGAGCGTGCAGCCGTGGGCCGCCGCCGACATCGGGCAGGTAATTGAAGATCAGGCAGGAGTTGGAGCCGTAGACGCCGCATTGCAGTTCGCCCTTCCAGTGATTGGAACGAACAGACCATTCCTCGCGATCGATGACATGCACCATGGCAGGGAAAATAGATCACTCGGGCAGCCTATGTCGAGGCAAACAACGATACCGGATTTGCGGTTGTTTCCCGGTTGTTTAGCCGCCTTTTGCGGCCATTCGCCGCCTTGCCGAGCAATAGGGGATTTTGTCCCCGCGACAATCTGCCCTTGTGCCTTGACCCGTCTGGACAAAAACGGGCTTCACGCATAAACCGAAGTCCAAATGCCGGAGGAATTCGCTAGCCTGTTCGCCATGCGCTGTCGGGTTGGCGTGATTGAGCGGGGAACAAGGCTCAGCCACCGGCGCGGAAGAGGCGAAAGGATCAGGCACCCGTGAGCGCAACCGACATCCACGATCCCAACCGTCGAGATTTTCTCTACGTCGCCACCGGCATGGCCGCCGTGGTTGGCGCCGGTGCCGTCGCCTGGCCGTTCATCGACCAGATGCGTCCCGACGCCTCGACGCTGGCGCTCGCTTCGGTCGAGGTCGATGTCTCCTCGCTGACGCCCGGCAGTTCGCTGATCGTCAAGTGGCGCGGTAAGCCGGTCGTGGTGCGCAACCGCACCGAGAAGGAAATGAAGGACGGCGAGGCCGTCAGCCTCTCCGATCTCAAGGATCCGATCGCCCGCAACGCCAACCTCGCGTCAGACGCGCCGGCGACCGACGCCAACCGCACCACGCCCGGCAAGGAAGCCTGGATGGTGATGGTTCAGGTCTGCACCCATCTGGGCTGCATCCCGCTCGGCCAGGAAGGCGATTTCGGCGGCTGGTTCTGCCCGTGCCACGGTTCGCAGTACGACACTGCCGGCCGCATCCGCAAAGGCCCGGCGCCGGAGAACATGGCTATTCCGGTATTCAAGTTCATTTCCGATACCAAACTCCTTATCGGTTGAGGCAGGGGATATTTCGATGAGCGAGGGACACTCGACCTATACGCCAAAGACCGGTATCGAACGCTGGTTCGACGCCCGCATGCCGCTGCCCAGGATGGTCTATGACAGCTTCGTCGCCTATCCAGTGCCGCGCAACCTGAACTATATGTGGACCTTCGGCGGCATCCTGGCCATCATGCTGGTCTCGCAGATACTGACCGGCATCGTGCTGGCGATGCATTATACGTCGGACAGCACTCTCGCCTTCAATTCGGTCGAGAAGATCATGCGCGACGTCAATTCCGGCTGGCTCCTGCGCTACATGCATGCCAACGGCGCGTCGTTCTTCTTCATCGCGGTCTACCTGCATATCTTCCGCGGTCTTTATTACGGCTCCTACAAGGCGCCGCGTGAGCTGCTGTGGATTCTGGGCTGCATCATCTACCTCCTGATGATGGCGACCGGCTTCATGGGCTACGTGCTGCCTTGGGGGCAGATGAGCTTCTGGGGCGCCACCGTCATCACCGGCTTCTTCAGTGCCATTCCGCTGGTCGGCGACTGGATCCAGCAGCTGCTGCTCGGCGGCTTTGCGGTCGACAACCCGACGCTCAACCGCTTCTTCGCACTGCACTATCTCCTGCCGTTCATGATCGCCGGCGTCGTCGTGCTGCACGTCTGGGCGCTCCATGTCGTGGGCCAATCGAACCCGACCGGCATCGAGGTCAAGTCGAAGACCGACACCGTCGCCTTCACCCCCTACGCGACCATCAAGGACGCGTTCGGCATGATCGTGTTCCTGTTCATCTTCGCCTATTTCGTCTTCTTCCTGCCGAACTATCTCGGCCACGCCGACAATTACATCGTCGCGAACCCGCTGAAGACGCCGGCCCATATCGTGCCGGAATGGTACTTCCTGCCGTTCTACGCGATCCTGCGCGCCATCACCTTCAATATCGGGCCGATCAATTCCAAGCTCGGCGGCGTGCTGTGCATGTTTGGCGCCATCGTCATGCTGTTCCTGGTGCCGTGGCTCGACACCTCCAAGGTGCGCTCGGCGGTCTACCGGCCCTGGTACAAGCTGTTCTTCTGGCTGTTCGTGGCCGATGCCATCCTGCTTGGCTGGCTGGGCTCGCAGCCGGCGGAAGGCAGCTATGTGTTCATGGCGCAGATGGCGACGCTGTTCTACTTCGCCTTCTTCCTGATCGCGCTGCCGGTGCTTGGCCTGATCGAGACACCGCGCAGACTGCCCAACTCGATCACCGAAGCGGTTCTCGAGAAGAACAAGGGTGGCAGCGGGCATCCGGCGGGCGCCACGGCAGCACCTGAGACCAAGGGCTGAGCGGTAGAGAATCTAAGGGGATTTGGCATGAAAAAGATTCTCACCTCGCTGGCGCTGATCGGCCTTGTGGCCGCCGGCACTGGGGTTGCAGGCACTTGGGCGTTCGCGGCCGAAGAAGCGCACAACGCGGCGGCTCCGACGCATTTCCCGATCAACGAGCCGAAGGAAATGAGCTGGAGCTTCACCGGCCCGTTCGGCACCTATGACAAGGCGCAGCTGCAGCGCGGCCTGAAGGTCTACAAGGAAGTCTGCTCGGCCTGCCATTCGATGAACCTGGTGGCGTTCCGCACATTGTCGGACCTGGGCTACAACGACGCCCAGATCAAGACGTTCGCAGCCGAATACACCATCCATGACGGTCCCAACGATGCCGGCGACATGTTCGACCGCCCCGGCAAGCCGTCGGACCATTTCCCGGCGCCGTTCGCCAATGAGGAAGCCGCGGCTGCCTCCAATGGCGGCGCGGCGCCGCCCGACATGTCGCTGCTGGCCAAGGCGCGTGGCGTCGAGCGCGGCTTTCCGCAGTTCGTCTTCGACATCTTCACCCAGTATGACGCAGGCGGCCCGGACTATATCCATTCGCTGCTGACCGGCTACGACCAGGCGCCGCCCGCCGGCATGGTCATCCCGGAAGGCACGCACTACAACCCGTACTTCATGTCCGGCGTGTCGCTCAAGATGCCCAAGCCGCTCTCCGACGGCCAGGTGACCTATGACGACGGCGCGCCGCAGACCGTCGACCAGTATGCCCGCGACGTGTCGACCTTCCTAGCATGGGCGGCCGAGCCGCACATGGAAGCCCGCAAGAAGACCGGCTTCCGCGTGCTGGTGTTCCTGCTTCTGTTCGGCGCGCTGGTCTACATGACCAAGCGCAAGGTATGGGAAGCCGTTGCGCACTAAGGCCTGTTGATCTTCTGGTGAGGCCGGTCTGCAAACGACGGCTTCCTGCGCTTCCGGTGCTCACGTACTTCAAGTACGCTCCGCTCCGGTTCTCGGAAACCATCGTTTTCGACTCGGCCTGACCTGAATCTCAAAAGGCCTTGGGCCGTTCAGAGGGGCGCCGCGAGGTGCCCGTGCCCTTTCTGCTTTTCGGGTTGGATTACACCGCCACGCCTTGGCGGTGTCACATGGCCGTCACCGCACATCGCGATCCTGCGGCGCTCTCATCAAAGGATCACGCCCATGAAAAGATACGCATCGCTTGCGGCAGGCCTGCTGCTGCTCGTCGTCGGTTCCGCGGCCCGCGCCGAAGACGCAAAACCCTTCATCACCAACAAGGATGTCGACCTGACGATGATCCTGCCGCCTCCGCCGGCCAATGATTCGGCGCAAACCAAGGCCGAGCTTGGGGAGGTGCTGACCATGCAAGTCACGCGCACACCCGAAATGGAAGCCCGCGCCATCGCCGATGCCGAGGAAAACGTCTGGCGTTTCGCCGATGTCATGGGGCCGAATTTCAACAAGGACAAGCTGCCGAAATTCAGCGCCTTCTTCGATCGCGTGGTGGAGACCGAAGGCGCCGTCGTCGACCCGGCGAAGGATGTCTGGAAGCGCCCGCGCCCGCACCAGCTCAGCGACCTCGTCAAGCCGGTGGTCAAGCTGTCGAGCTCCGGTTCCTGGCCGTCCGGCCACGCGACTGTCGGCACGATGATGGGCATCATCCTGTCCGACATGGTTCCGGAAAAGCGCGCCGAGATCATGGCACGCGCGGCCGAGTTCGCACATAACCGCATCGTCGGCGGCATCCACTATCCGTCCGACGTCGAGATGGGCAAGATTTCCGGCAGCGTCATCGCCGCGGTCCTGCTCAACCGCGATGACTTCAAGGCTGAATACGACGTGGCCAAGGCCGAGCTGCGTTCCGGCCTCGGCATGTAAGCTTTCGCCGATTGCCGTCTGTTCGAGCGGGGCGCCTTCGGGCGCCCCTTTCTCGTGGTGGCCGCGGCCTGCGCCCACGGCAAGGAAATCGCCTGGCGTTTGCTGCCAATCCTTTGCCGGATGCGCTTGTCTCGACCGTCACATCGCGCTAGCCGTTGTCGGTCGCGACGGGTTACGATCGGCCCCCGCGCCGTTTCGCCTCTGTCAGCTGGATCATCCGGAGCCGCTTCATGAAATCCTCGCTCGAAGACACGCTGCTGGCGTCGATCCGCACCATTCCGGACTATCCCAGGCCGGGTATCCTGTTTCGCGACATCACCACGCTGCTCGGCAACGCACGCGCCTTCCGCCGTGCCATCGACGAGCTGGTGCATCCCTATGCCGGGCAAAAGATTGACAAGATCGCCGGCATCGAAGCGCGCGGCTTCATCCTGGGCGGCGCCGTCGCCCATCAGCTTTCGGCCGGCTTCGTGCCGATCCGCAAGAAGGGCAAGCTGCCTTATGAGACCGTGCGCGTCGCCTACAGCCTGGAATACGGGCTTGACGAGATGGAGATGCACAAGGACGGCGTAGCGCCCGGCGAGAAGGTGATCCTGGTCGACGATCTGATCGCCACCGGTGGCACGGCTGAAGCGGCGGTCAAGCTGCTGCGCCAGATCGGGGCGGATATCCTCGCCGCCTGCTTCGTCATCGACCTGCCGGATCTGGGTGGCCGCGCCAAGCTCGAGGCGCTTGGCGTGCCGGTGCGGACGCTGATCGGGTTCGAGGGGCATTGAAGGGTCGGATCTTGCCTTCTCCCACAGGGGGAGAAGGAAGAGACGCCTCACCCCACCTTCACCAGCACCGCGCTCTCGAATTCCAGCACCTTGCCGCCGGTCGAATCGGAAGCCTCGCAGAGCAGCGCCAGCAACCGCCAGCCGGGGCGGGATGCGATGGGGCGGTGGGAAAGCGCCGTGCGCGTGAAGGTGATGGTTTGCCCGGCATAGACCGGTTTCAGCCATTTCAGGTTCTTGAATCCGGGCGAGGGGCCGAATTCGGGCAGCGGGCCGTCCCAGCCTTCGGCGTCCAGGCGGGTCTCCAGATTAAGCTTCATCCAGGTGGCCGCGGTGTGCCAGCCAGAGGCGCAGAGCCCGCCAAGCACGCTCTTCCTCGCGGCTTCTTCGTCGATATGGAAGATCTGCGGGTCGTATTTGCGGGCGAACGCCTTGATCGCCTCGGGCTCGAACGTGTGCGAACCCAGCGTCACCGTGGTGCCGATGCGGAAGAATTCGTCCAATGTCATGACAGGTTCCCCGCGGCATCGCGCGTCAGGAACATGACGGAATTCTCGAGCTCGAAGACGCTTTCGCCGCGCTGGTTGACCAGTTCGCTGCGCATGGTCACGAAGCCGAGTTGCGGCTTCGACTTGGACAGGCGCCTGGCGAGAACCACGAGGCTGCCGCGCAGCGTATCGCCCGCGAGCACCGGCTTCTTCCATTTGACCTGATCGACGCCGGGCGCGCCCTGGCAGGTGGAGTCCAGCAGGAAGGCATCGCACAGCATGCGCATGAACATGGCGCAGGTGTGCCAGCCCGAAGCCGAGAGGCCGCCGAGAATGCTGGCCTTGCCGGCCTCTTCGTCGAGATGCATCGGCTGCGCATCGAATTCGCTGGCGAACTCGATGATCTCCGCCGCGCTCACCTGTTTGGCGCCGAGGTCGAACGAGGTCCCCTCGACGAAGTCCTCATAAGCCCATGTCTTTGCGGTCATGGTCAGGAAATCCGATTTGCAGAACGCGCGATCCCTTTTGGATCGGCAAACTCGGATGCAGGCCGGGCGGCCTTTGGTCAAGCAATTTTTACTGCGCCAGACCGTGTTCAGAGCCAGCCGCGGCGGCGGAAATACCAGAACGGCAGGATCGCCGACAGGATCATCAGGCCGATGGCGAAGGGATAGCCGAGTTCCCATTTCAGCTCGGGGATGACGTCGAAATTCATGCCGTAGATCGAGGCAACCAGCGTCGGCGGAAGGAAGATGACGGCAGCGACGGAGAAGATCTTGATGATGGCGTTCTGCTCGATCGAAATCATGCCGAGCGTGGCGTCGAGCAGGAAGGAGATCTTCTGCGACAGGAAGGTGGCGTGGTCGGCAAGCGACAGCACGTCGCGCGACAAGGTCTTGATGCGGGCGCGGACATCCTTGCTCATCTTGGTCAGTGTCGCGACATGGGCGAGGAAACCGGCCAACCGCTGCAACGAGATCAGGCTGTCGCGGACGGAGGAGGCGATATCTTCCTTGCGGCCGATGGCCTTCAGGAGTTCCTGGAAGTCGCGGTTGCGCTTCGACACCTTGGTCGAGCGCGCCTCGAAGATGTCGCGCGAGATCTGCTCGATGTCGCGGCCGGCGCGCTCCAGGATGTCGGCGAGACGGTCGACGATCGCCTCCAGCAGGCCGATCAGGATGGTGTCGCCGCTGGTGCAGCCGGTCGCCACTTTCTCGGCGCGCAACGGGAAGGTCTTGAACGCCTTCGGTTCGTGGTAGCGCACGGTGATCAGCCTGGCGCCGGCGAGCACGAAGGTGACCGGTGACATCAGGGGATCGTCGACCTCCGTCTGGGCAGGTAGCGTGGCGGTCATGAAGTAGGCGCCGTCCTCGATATAGAGGCGGCTCGAAATCTCGATCTCTTCCATCTCCTCGCGGGTCGGGATGGCGATGCCGAGCCAGCTCTCGATGGCGGCCTCTTCCTCCTTGGTCGGATTGAAGAGATCGGCCCAGACGACCTTGTCGCCATTGGCCAGCAGGTCGTCGGTGAGGCGCAGGCGATCATTGTCGACGACGAAGGCCTTGATCATCGCCGGTTCTCCCTTGCTGACTTAAAGGGTGCGCTCAGGTTGACGCATCGTGTCGGATTGCACGGAACAGGCGCTTTCGACGAGAGCGCCGATCCGTGCAGCAGCCGATTAGACCCGCGATGTGACAAGGTCAAGGCAGGGGAAAGCGGCGCTGATCCTCCCGGCCGACCATGGCTCCTGGCCGGTCAAGTATTGAACTTGAACAGCATGACGTCGCCGTCCTGGACGACATATTCCTTGCCTTCGTCACGCGCCTTGCCGGCTTCCTTGGCCGCCACTTCGCCGCCCAATGTGACGAAGTCGTTGTAGGCGATGGTCTGGGCGCGGATGAAGCCGCGTTCGAAGTCGGTGTGGATGACGCCGGCGGCCTGCGGGGCCTTGTCGCCCTTGTGGATGGTCCAGGCGCGCGTTTCCTTCGGGCCGGCGGTGAAATAGGTGATCAAATGCAACAGGTCGTAGCCAGCGCGGATGACCTTGTTCAGGCCTGGCTCGTCGAGCCCAAGCGAGGACAGGAACTCCATCTCCTCTTCGTCCGAGAGCTGGGCGACTTCGGCCTCGATCGCGGCCGAGATCACCACGGTGCCGGCGCCCTGCGCGGTGGCCATCTTTTCCACGGCCTTGGTGTGCTCGTTGCCGGTGGCGGCATCGGCCTCGGCGACGTTGCAGACATAGAGCACGGGATGCGAGGTCAGAAGGTTCAGGCCCTGCAGGATGCGCAGGTCCTCCGCCGAAATGCCCTTGAGCAGGATGCGGGTCGGCTTGCCGGCCTGCAGCAACTCAAGCGCCGCCTCCATCATCGGCAGCACCGTGGTCGCTTCCTTGTCCTTGCTGCCGGCGCGCTTGCGGAACTGCACGACGCGGCGCTCGAGGCTGTCCAGGTCGGCGAGCATCAGCTCGGTCTCGACGGTCTCGGCGTCGGCGACAGGGTCGATGCGGCCCTCGACATGGGTGATGTCGTCATCCTCGAAACAGCGCAGCACATGCACGATGGCGTCGACCTCGCGGATGTTGGCGAGGAACTGGTTGCCCAACCCTTCGCCCTTCGAGGCGCCGCGCACCAGGCCGGCAATGTCGACGAAAGAGATGCGGGTTGGGATGATCTCCTTCGACTTGGCGATCTCGGCGATCTTCTGCAGGCGCGGATCGGGCACCGCCACCTCGCCGGTGTTCGGTTCGATGGTGCAGAAGGGATAGTTGGCGGCCTGCGCGGCGGCCGTCCTCGTCAGCGCGTTGAAAAGCGTCGACTTGCCGACGTTGGGCAAGCCAACGATGCCGCATTTGAAACCCATGGTGTCCGGTCCTATCGGGAAAGCGAAATTTGATGAGGGCTATGGGCGATAGGGGTGATCAACGTCAAGCCCTGTAACGTCGATGGTCCTGCGCCTCAGTCCTTGTTGCCGAACAGCTTTTTCAGCATGGCGGCCATTGGGCCGGTCTCAGGCAGTTTGGCGGGTGCCTGCTGGGGGCGGGCCTGGCGGGCCTGGCTCTGCTGTTTCGGAGCCTGCTTCTGCGCCGGCTTTTCCGGTTCGGCGCCGGCCTTACCCTGGACGGCAAGGGCGGCTTTGTTCATGAAGCCGGATTCGTCGCCCTTGACGATCATCGCCGCATTGTCGGCGATCGCGTCGAGCAGCGGGTCGAGCCAGTCGCGGTCGGCCTTGGCGAAATCGCCGAGCACGTGATGCTGGACCATTTCCTTGACGCCGGGATGGCCGACGCCGATGCGCACGCGGCGATAGGCATTGCCGACATGACCGTCGATCGAGCGGATGCCGTTGTGGCCGCCGGCGCCACCGCCGGTCTTGATGCGCAGCTTGCCTTCGGCAAGATCGATCTCGTCATAGAAGACGGTGAGGGCGGAAAGGTCGAGCTTGTAGAAGCGCAACGCTTCGCCGACCGACTGGCCGGATAGGTTCATGAAGGTCTGCGGCTTGATCAGGATGATCTTTTCGCCGCCGAGCGTGCCTTCGGAAATCAGGCCCTGGAACTTCTTCGACCAGGGCGAAAAGGAATGGCGGCGGGCGATAGCGTCCGCCGCCATGAAGCCGACATTGTGCCGGTTTTCAGCGTATTTCGCGCCCGGATTGCCGAGGCCTGCAAAGACAAGCGCCGTCTTCCCCGGCATCGTCGCCTCCGGGCGGGAAAACTTACTTCTCTTCGGCGGCCGGAGCCGCTTCGGGAGCCGCAGCCTCGACCGTCTCTTCCGCCTCCGGCTTCATCGCCGCCGAACCGGCAATGGTCGCGATGGTGAAGTCGCGATCGGAGATGACCGGCTTGACGCCAGCCGGCAGCTTGACCGCCGAGATATGGATCGAATCGCCGATGTCGGCGCCGGTGAGATCGACGGTGATGAATTCCGGGATCGCATTGGCCGGGCAGTGGAACTCGACCTCGTGACGCACGATGTTGAGCACGCCGCCACGCTTGATGCCGGGCGACTTGTCTTCATTGATGAAGTGGACAGGCACGTCGACATTGACTTCCGTGTCCTTGCCAATGCGCAGGAAATCCACGTGCATCGGGAAGTCCTTGACCGGGTCGAGCTGGAAGTCCTTCGGCAGGACCTGGATCTTCTTGCCGTCGACATCGATCGTGGCGACCGTGGTCAGGAACCCGCCGCCATGGATCTTGTAGAAGATGTCCTTGTAGGTGAGAGCGATCGCCAGGGGAGGCTGCTTGTCACCGTAAATTACTGCAGGCACTTTACCATTGCGGCGAACTGCACGGGCGGACCCCTTACCGACCTGTTCGCGCGCTTCGGCCTTGAGCTCGTAAGTATCGTGGCTCATGGTTTTTCCTTTCGCGTGTTATGGAGCGCCTACGGTTGGCGATGTGCCGAGCCGTAAACGTCGAAAGCCGCCGGACCTCGATGTCCGAATGCCGGAAACCGCAGCGAGCGGATCTTTGTTCGGGATCACAAGGGGAAGGCAGCCTTCCGCCGCGTTGCCTCCAAGGGTGTCTACGCGGGTGGCGGCTCTATAGCGGAAGGCGGGCAGGCGTGCAAGCCATGGCCGGATGCCGTCGCTACCGGTCGCCACTCAACGCATCGCGCAGTGCCTGGACCTGCCGGTTCAGGGCGTCGAGCTCGGCCAGCGTCATGCCCGAGCGTTCGACCAGGGTCTCGTTCAGGCAATTGCACCGCACAAGCAGCTTGCGGCCAGCGGCTGTCAGATCGACCTGCACCTGGCGCTCGTCGGTCTGGCTGCGCTGGCGGGTTACCAGGTCAGCCTCTTCCATCCGCTTCACCAGCGGCGTGACCGTGCTCGATTCCAGAGCGAGCCTGTGCGCGATCGTGCCGACCGACATGCCAGCGGCTTCGCCCAGCGCGTTCAGCACCAGATATTGCGGATAGGTGATGCCCATCTCGTCCAGCATCGGCTTGTAGGTGCGATTGATCGCCATGCTGGTGGCGTAGAGCGTGAAGCAGAGCTGATTGTCCAATGGGAGAGGCACGACGCATTCCTTTGCCGATTAAGCGCCTGCAATATATACCACGAAAAATGATATCGCGATACATATTTTTGTAGACAAGACGATCAAGCTGAGATAGCGATATTGATATCGCGATATCCTTTATCGTGATATCAATTAAACGGAGATTGAGATGACTTCGCAGACCAAATCAGGCTCAGGCAGCGGCACGATCACCACCAAGGACGGTACGCAGATCTATTACAAGGACTGGGGAACCGGCCAGCCCATCGTCTTCCATCACGGCTGGCCGTTGAGCGGCGACGACTGGGATGCCCAGATGCTGTTCTTCCTGGCACAAGGCTACCGCGTCATTGCGCATGACCGGCGCGGCCACGGCCGCTCGACGCAGACGGATATCGGCAACGAGATGGACACCTATGCCGCCGACGTGGCTGAACTTGTCGCGCATCTCGATCTCAGGGATGCCATCCATGTCGGCCATTCGACCGGCGGCGGCGAGGTGGCGCGCTATGTCGCCCGGTATGGCTCGGGCGGCCGTGTCGCCAAGGCAGCGTTGCTCGGCGCGGTGCCGCCGATCATGCTCAAGACCCCAGCCAATCCCGGCGGCCTTCCCATCGAGGTGTTCGACGGCTTCCGCTCCGGCGTCGCCGCCAACCGCGCCCAGCTTTACGTGGATGTTCCCGCCGGCCCGTTCTACGGCTTCAATCGCCCGGGTGCGCAGGTTTCGCAGGGTGTCATCGACAACTGGTACCGCCAGGGCATGATGGGCGGCACCAAGGCCCACTATGACTGCATCAAGGCCTTCTCAGAGACCGACTTCACCGACGACTTGAAGGCGATCGAGGTGCCGGTGCTGGTCATGCATGGCGATGACGACCAGATCGTTCCCATCGCCGACTCGGCGCTGCTGACGATCAAGCTGCTCAAGAAGGGCGAGCTCAAGGTCTATAAGGGCTTTCCGCACGGCATGGCCACGACCCACGCCGAAATCATCAACGCCGACCTGCTGGCCTTCTTCAAGGCCTAGAACCTTCCATAGAACGGGGGCACCCGCCGTACGGCGGGTGCCTTTGCGTGGACACAACTCGGATGATTTAAGCGGTTGCCTGCGCCTTGCGGGCTTCCTTCATGTTGGGCAGGAACACCGTCAGCAGCCCCAGCAACGGCAGGTACGAGCAGATCTGGAAGACGAAATCGATGCCCTTCATGTCGGCGACGACGCCAAGCACGGCGGCCGCGATGCCGCCGACGCCGAAGGCGAAGCCGAAGAAGATGCCGGCGATGGTGCCGACGCGGCCCGGCACCAGTTCCTGCGCGAAGACGACGATGTTGGAGAAGGCCGACGACAGGATCAGGCCGATCAGCACGGTCAGCACCATCGTCCATTCCATGTTGGCGTAGGGGAGCGCCAGCGTGAAGGGCAGGACGCCGACGATCGAGAACCAGATCATCGCCTTTTGTCCATAGCGGTCGCCGAAAGGGCCGCCGAGCAGGATGCCCAGTGCCGAAGAGCCGAGGAAGAGGAACAGCATGACCTGCGACATCTGCACCGAAACGCCGAACTTATGGATGGAATAGAAGGTGTAGTAGCTGGCTAGGCTGGCGATGTAGGCGTTCTTGGTCAGCACCAGCAAGGTCAGCACCGCCAAGGCCCACATCACCTTGCGGCGCGGGAAGGGCGAGACGAAGCTTGCCGTCTTGCGATTGCCCTCCGCGGCGCGCAGGCGGCTGTACCAGCCACCGACCTGCCACAGGATGACGATGCCGATCAGCGAGCCGACGGCGAACCAGGCGATGCTGGTCTGGCCGAAGGGCACGACGATGAAGGCGGCCAGCAAGGGACCCATGGACTGGCCGAAATTGCCGCCGACCTGGAACAGCGATTGCGCCAGGCCAAACCGGCCGCCGGAAGCGAAACGGGCGATACGCGAGGATTCCGGATGGAAGATCGCCGAACCGATGCCGATCAGCGAGGCGCCGATCAGCAGCAGGTAGTAGTGCCCGGCATAGGCCAGCACGACCAGGCCGATCAGCGAGGACGCCATGCCCCAGGGCAGCGAATAAGGCATTGGCCGCTTGTCGGTGACCGCGCCGATGATCGGCTGCAGCAGGGATGCCGTCACCTGGAAGGTGAAGGTCAACAGGCCGATCTGCCAGAAGTCGAGGCCGTAATTGTCTTTCAGAAGCGGATAGATGGCCGATAGCAGCGACTGCATGATGTCGTTGATGCAGTGGCAGAGGCTCACCGCCAGGATGACGGTGAAGGCCGTCGCCTGGGCTGAAGCCCGACTGGCGGTCGCTTGTGTCGCGACGCTGCTGGCTGTCGTATCGGTCAAGATAGGCTCCGTAGTCTTTTTGGCGGGTTGTTCCCGCGGGCGACGTGGCGGGCGCTTCCCGCAGGCAGCCTTATAGGCCGGTTGCCAAGAGACTTCTTTCGTGGTTTGGTCCAATAGTTTCGCAAGTGGGCCATACCGAATGCCAAAAACCAGGGAGATTTTCGGCGCCGGGCACACCGATCTCCAACAGTTGCACGGGCTACGTTGGCAGTGGCTCGAGCAGGCGGTCGGGCCGGCGGTGGTGTTGCCGACCGAATATCCGGACGGCTACCACGTGCCGCACCACCACCACAGCCGCAGCCAGTTGCTGCATGCGCTGGTCGGCGTCGTGCTGGTGACGACGCGGCATGGGCGCTGGATGGTGCCGCCGGACCATGCGATGTGGATTCCGGCCGGCATCGAACATTCCGTCGAGATGCTGGGCGATGTCTCGATGCGCTCGGTCTACGTCATGCCGCAGGCGATACCGGGCCTGCCGGAGGGCATGCGCGTCGTCGGCGTCACCGACCTGATGCATAGCCTGATCGTGGAATCCGAGAAGCTGCCGCAAGGCGGCGAACTGGAAGGGCGGGGCGGCCTGATCATGAACCTTCTCCTGCATGAGATCCCGCAATTGCCGGAGCGGCCGCTCGGCCTGCCGTTCCCGTCGGATCCCAAACTTGCGGCGCTCTGCCGGCGTTTCGTCGCAGCACCCTCACCGCACGCAACGATCGACGAATGGGCCGATACCGTGGGCATGAGCCGGCGCTCCTTCACGCGTGCCTTCCAGCGCCAGACCGGCCTGTCGCTGTCGACATGGCGCCAGCAGGCCTGCCTGTTCGCGGCCTTGCCGAGGCTCGCCGATGGTGAGCCGATCACGCGGGTGGCGCTCGATCTCGGCTATGACAGCGTGCCGGCCTTCATCACCATGTTCAAGCGCATGCTGGGTTCTTCGCCGCGCAGCTATATGCGCGGGGCGCGTGACGCCGGCGAAGGCATGCGGCGAGCCCCGGCCCGGTTAGAGGCCCCGGCGCCATCGGCCTTGCCGCCGCAGGGGTAGCTGGTTTTCAGTCGAACAGGCTCGACACCGATTCCTCGGTAGCCGTGCGCGAAATGGCTTCGCCCATCAGGTCGGCGATCGAGATGACGCGGATGTTGGGCGCGTCCAGCACGCTTTGCGTCGGCTGGATGGAATCGGTGATCACCAGTTCTTGCAGCTTCGAGCCGCTGATACGGGCGACCGCGCCGCCCGACAGCACGCCGTGGGTGATGTAGGCGGTGACGCTGGTCGCGCCGTTGGCCAGCAGCGCATCGGCTGCGTTGCAGAGCGTCCCGCCGGAATCGACAATATCGTCGATCAAAAGGCAGTCCTTGCCAGCCACCGCGCCGATGATGTTCATGACTTCCGATTCGCCCGGACGCTCACGGCGCTTGTCGACGATGGCGAGCTGCGCGTCGAAGCGCTTGGCCAGCGCGCGGGCGCGGACCACGCCGCCAATATCGGGCGACACCACCACGACATTGCCGAGCTGCTTGTACTTCGCCTTCACGTCGCGGGCCATCACCGGCACGGAGAACAGATTGTCGGTCGGGATGTCGAAGAAACCCTGGATCTGGCCGGCATGGAGATCCAGCGTCAAAACCCGGTCGACGCCGGCGCGGGTGATCATGTTGGCGACCAGCTTGGCCGAGATCGGCGTGCGCCCGGAAGCGCGGCGGTCCTGCCTGGCATAGCCGAAATAGGGGATAACCGCGGTGATGCGCTTGGCCGAGGAGCGCATGAAGGCGTCGATCATGATGAGCAGTTCCATCAGGTGATCGTTGGTCGGGAATGAGGTCGACTGCAGGATGAAGACATCCTCGCCGCGCACATTTTCCTGGATCTCGACGAAGATTTCCTGGTCGGCGAAGCGCCTGACACTGGCCTTGCCCAGCGGGATGTTGAGATAGCGGGCGACCGCTTCGGCCAGCACCCTGTTGGAATTGCCCGCGAAGAGTTTCATGCACCGTTCCTGGTGGAGGACGGAGAGGCCTGGCGGACTCTCCTGCGCCTTTTAATCGGGCTTTTAGCGGCCCGCGCTGGTATTGCAAGCGCCGTGATCGCGAATCCGCCGGCTAAGCCCAGGAAAACTGTTTGGCATCACCGACTGGCAATACCTCAACTCGCCTTTCCGCTGAGAAAGGCCGCAAACTGGTCGATGGTCTGGTCGGCGATCGCCTGCATGGTGGCTGGCGAGACCGACTTCCAGCTGTCGGCGCCGCCGGAACTGGTCGAAGGCGCCTTCATCTGGCCGTTGATGCGGTGCAGCCGGTTGCCGGAGGGGTCGTAGACGTCCCAGACGTAGATGACGGTGGTGTCCTTGCCCTCCGTCATCGCCGAGAAGTAACCCTTCAGTACATGCGTTGCCGTCTGGTCCTGGCTGCCGGCCAGCGTGATGCCGCGCTGCTTGGCGCGTGTCTGAAGTTCCGCCGTCAGCGGCGTGGCGGCTTCCACCGAAGCGCCGACGATCGGCGCGATCTGCAGCCGGGTCTTCGACAGGATCGCGGCGGCCTGGGCGGAGGTGACGGGCGCGGCGGATGCGCCCGCCGTCGCGGTGGGCGTCGATGGCGCCAGGGCGGGAACGGTGGCCGCAGCGCTGCCTTGTGTGGCGGGTGCGGGCTGTGCCGAAGCCGCCGGCGGGGTGATGGCGGAAGGTTCGAGGACGTCCTTTGCGTTGGTGCAGGCAGTCAAAGCCAATGCCACAAGCAATGACACGGTCGTCATGTGCGATCGTCTCATTTGCCTTCTAACTCCTTGGCGAAGAACGCCTCCCATTATGGATTCACTGCACGATCAAGTCGAGATCATGGCGGGACAGCGGCTTCGGCTGGGATTCGGTGGTCAGGTAGGTGCGGCCAAGCGTCATCGCTGTCTCGGTGTCGGAATCCATGATGATCATGTGGGCAAACAGCGTCATGTTCGGCGCGATCGGCTCGGGATTGCCCTGGTAGAACATCGGCATGTCCATCCAGGACGGGGTGAAGCGGGCGCCGACCGAATAGCCGCAGGCGTTCAACCGGTGCTTGGTCAGGCCGTGCGCTTCCATGGTGCGGGCGTGGGCGTCGAACACGTCGCCGAAGGTGTTTGCGGGCGTCATCGCCTTTTCGACGGCCAGAAGCGCGGCGCGTGCCGCGTCGAACAGCTCCTGATGGCGCTTGGAGACCTTGCCGGTCAGCACCGTGCGCATCATCGGCGCATGGTAGTGATGGAAGACGCCGGCCCATTCGAGCGTCAACTGGTCGTTCTTGGTGAGCTTGCGGCGGCCGGCCTTGTATCGGCAGAGCAGCGCGTCGATGCCGGAGCCGATGATGAACTCATTGGCCGGGTAGTCGCCGCCGCCGGCGAAGATCGCACCTTGCATGGCGGCCAGGATCAGGGCCTCGTCGCCGCCCTGCTTGATCAGCGGCAGCGCCGCGTCCAGCGCGTCGTCGGAGAGATTGGCGGCCTTCTCCGCCTTGGCGACCTCGGCCGGGCTCTTGAACAGGCGCAGCCGCCCGACGATGCCGGAAGCATCGGCGATCTGGCCGAAGGTCTGCAACTGCTCGTCCAGGCGGCGGCCATTATAGGCGGTCAGGCCGTGGGTGTCGTATTCGACGCCGATGCGGGCGCCGAGCAGGTCGAGTTCGTTGAGCAGGTTGCGCAGATCGACCGCCGGGTTGGCGCCGTCGCGGTCGGTCCACAGCACGATGTTGTCGATGATCGAGGTGTGGCGCGCCTGGCGCAGATCGGCCGAACGGGTCAGAAGCACCATCGACCCTTCGGCCTTCACCACCAGGCACTGGAAGAAACAGAAGCCGAACGTATCGTAACCGGTCAGCCAGTACATGCTTTCCTGCGCGAACAGGAGGATGGCGTCGAGCTTCTTCTCGGCCATCTCGATCGTCAGCCGGTCGCGCCGCGCGTCGAATTCCGATCGTTCAAAATGCAGAGCCATTATTAATTCTCCAAAACGATTGCCGAAACCTGCCGGCCATAATCGGGCTCCTTGCGGTGCGTGGTGCGCCGGTAGGAGTAAAACAGATCTTCCTCGGCATAGGTGCAGCGGCCAAGGCCATCGGCCGTCACTCCGGCCCTGGCCAGCCGGTCGACCGTATAGCGGTTAAGGTCGAACATCGAATGGCCGGCCTGTGCCGAAGGCACGAAATACCGCGCATTTTCACTGTCGGCATCGACGAAGCGGGCGACGAATTCTGGCCCCACTTCGTAATTGTCGGGGCCGATCGAAGGGCCGAGCACGGCGACGATGTTTTCGCGACGGGCGCCGAGGCTTTCCATGGCGGCAATGGTGTTTTCGAGCACGCCCGTGAAAGCGCCTTTCCAGCCGGCATGCGCCGCGCCGATGATGCGCGCGCCGGCATCCGCGAACAGAACCGGGCCGCAATCGGCGGTCGAGGCGCCGATGGCGATGCCTGGACGATCGGTGACGATGGCATCGGCCTTGGGCCGCTCGCCCGCGAAGGGTTCCCTGGCGATGACGACGTCGGGCGAATGGACCTGCCAGGCGGTCAGGAGATGGCTTGCGGGGACGCCCATCCAGGCGGCGACGCGAGCCCGGTTCTGCGCCACCAGCGCCTGGTCGTCATCCGACCCGGTGCCGATGTTGAGGCCCTGGTAGATGCCGGTGGAGACACCGCCTATGCGGGTGAAATAGCCGTGGCGGATGCCTTGTGCCCGCGTCTTGTCCAGCAACGGCGACCGAACGGGATCCGGTTTGGTCTGATTCAGCATGCGGGCGTTGTTGTCCGTGTGGGCGGTTTCGTCAAGAAGGAGTGCTTCGTCGAGAAGAAAACGGGGCATGGCGCGGCCGGCGATCCGGTCGCGCTTTTTTACGGACGGGAGATTGGGAGAGGCTGCGGTGAAAAGTCAATCCGCCGTGGCAAGGGACGTCGTTGCGGAGAGTGGGGCGGCCACGCCACGCGGCAGTATGGCAAGCACCTTGAACAACTCGCCCATGGCTTGCGGGCCGGCGAGGCGCTCGACATCGTCGGCGATCTTGTCACGTGCCGCCTGGCCGGCATCGGCGCCGAGCCGGCCGGCACGTTCGAGAATGCCCATGTCGAGCAGGAAATCACCCTGCGTCGACAGATGGGCGTCAAGACCTTGCGCGCGCACGATCGCGGCAAGGGCGGCGAAATCGACATGAGAGGTGAGGTCAGCTTCGCCCGGATTGGCCAGCACATCTTCGTGATCGTGCCTGCGCAAGGCCTGCAGCGTGTCGCCGACACCCGGCTGCAGATGGCCATAGTCAAGGAATAGCCCGGCGCCGCCATCCGTGGATACGCGCTCGGCGATGGTAGCCATCAGGGCGGCCCGGGCGGGCGCCACTTCGACGATCGCGCCTTGTGGCGCGCCTGTGGCATCGGTGGGCAGAAGTGTCGGGTCGACCGAGCCGGCGCCAGCGAAGAAGCAAAGGTTGTCCGAGTGATCGAGGCCGACCATGCGCTCACGCCAGCCGGCCCCGGCGCGGACAAACTGCCGGATCGGCACAGCGTCGAACAATTCGTTGCCGACGATGAACAGAGGCTGTCGCGGCAGCGTGTCGATGGTTTCGTGCCAGCCGATCGTGAAGGGTGTCGCCGCAAGCGTCTGTTTCTGGACCTCGGCCAGGCGAGGGCTGGTCTCGATCATGGCGAAGGACGCGCCATTGGCCAAGGCTGGATCGAGCCGCGACAAGGTGCGCAGCATGTCCTTCATCAGCGTGCCGCGGCCGGGACCGATCTCGGCGACGGTGACTGGCATCGGCCGGCCGTTCGCTGCCCAAGCCTGGTAAAGCCAGACGGCGACGAGTTCGCCGAACATCTGGCTGATCTCCGGTGCGGTGACGAAGTCGCCGGCTGTGCCGAACGGCTCGCGTGTCGTGTAATAGCCGTCACGCGGATCGAACAGACAGAGCGCCATGTATTCGTTCACCGGCATCGGACCCACAGCCTTGATCAGGTCGACGATGCGGGACCTCAGCCGCGTCATGTCGCCTGCGGTTGTGCTTGCGTCACCGGTTTGGCTGTCGCCATTGCCCAGATGCCAGCCAGCACCATCGGCGTCGACAGGATCATGCCCATGGTCAGCCAGTTGGTGCCGAGGAGATAGCCGAGCTGCTGGTCGGGCTCGCGGAAGAATTCGACAAAGATGCGCGACAGGCCGTAGCCGCAGATGAAGGCGCCGCCGACAAAGCGCGGCGTCTTCAGCTTGAGGCGCGAATGGGTAAGGATGCGCAGCACGAGAAACAGCACCAGCCCTTCGAGCAGGGCTTCGTAGAGTTGGCTCGGATGGCGGGTGAACGGACCGCCATTGGGGAATTCGATCGCCCAGGGCACATCGGTGGGCCGTCCCCAAAGCTCGGAGTTGATAAAGTTGGCGACGCGCACAAGGCCAAGGCCGACCGGCACGCCGGCCGCCACGACATCGAACAGCGACCAGGTACGGATGCCGCGCTTGAAGGAAAACAGCGTCATGGCGAGGATGACGCCGAGCAGGCCGCCATGGAAGGACATGCCGCCTTGCCAGACAGCGAAGATATCGAGCGGATGGGCGATATAGCGGGACAGGTCGTAGAACAGGACATAGCCGGTGCGGCCACCCAGAACCACGCCGATGGCCGCCCAGACAATGAAATCGTCGAGATCCTCCGGCTTCATCGGCAGGACGCCGTCGGGCCAGAGTTTGGGATTGGCGGCGAGCCGCTTGGCATACCACCAGGCAAACAGGATGCCGACGATGTAGCCGATGCCGTACCAGTGCACCGCCAGCGGCCCGATCTGGACGAGGATCGGGTTGATGTTCGGGAAAGGCAGCGAAGCCAGCGGCAGTAGGAAATATTCGTTCAACGGGGAGCTCTCGGTTGCGATCGGCGCGGACCATGCGGCAGGGTTTTGGCAGGGTCAAGGCAAGGTCACGGCCCCGGGAGCAGGATCGCTCCAAGGTCCATCGCGCGGGTGCCGTGCTCAACCCCTGGGCTTGCCGGACACCAGTTCACGCAAGGCGTCGTTGATCCTGTCCTGCCAGCCGGGACCAGCTTCCTGGAAATGATCGAGCACGGCCCGGTCGATCCTGATCGAGACCAGCTCGCGGACATTCGGAGCGGTGGAGGGCTCGCGTGGCGGAGCCGCGGCCGGCTTCTTGACCGGCTTGAAGACAGCCTCGGCGGCTTCCATCGGATTTGTCGGTCGGCGCGGGGGTGTTGCCATTGGTTATCCTGACTGAAGACGACTCATGCCTGATGCAGTCGCGATGAAAACGCTACAATAGGCGACTTGACACCATCCCGTATAGAAGGAGCCGCTCGACGTTCTTGCAAGCGCAGTGCCTATCTCGGCGATTTCACTGTCAATGCCTTGTACTTGGCCTCTAGGCGATCAAGCACCTCCTCGGCTGGTTTGACCCGCCCTGCATCGGCATCGCTGACGCCTCGGGCAAGCGCTGCGTCGAGTGCGGCAAGGCGCCGGTTCAAATCCGCATCGATAGCCACGGAAGACTCCCACCTAGATGCTCTTCCCAGATGATACCAGCTATCGGCTGTCAGTTCAGATCAAATCGCATCCGACGTGATGCCGCATCGGCTTTAACGTTCTTGCATTCCTCGCGCCACGTCACTAATTCAAATCGAGCAAGCGAGGATTTGCCATGTCGACCGGACCGAACCGCATTCTCGATGAATTCGCCAAGCTGATGACCGACGCCGCCGGTGCCGCTCAAGGTGTGCGGCGCGAGGTGGAGACGGCCTTCAAGGGCCAGGCCGAGCGCATCCTCAACTCCATGGATGTCGTGCAGCGCGAGGAGTTCGAGGCCGCGCGCGAGATGGCGGCCAAGGCGAGAGAAGAGAACGGCAGGCTCGCCGAGCGCATCGAGACGCTCGAGGCCAGGATCGCCGAGTTGACCGGTCAGGCCACACCTGCGGCTCCGGCCAAGCCCAAGCCGAAAAAATAATTCGTTAAACTTTTCCACAAAGCACCAGCCTGAAAATCGCTTTGCCGTGAATCGCTTACCGGCATTGCGTGACTCTTTGTGACAGGCACCTTTCCACATGCGAATGACGCAGTGCGAAAAATTGGGCTGTTCACGCGACTCCCGATCAATAGACTGAATTTGTTGCATGATTCGGAGCAGGGTCATGCGCCGGGCGGTGGGGTCCGGTCTGGGGTCTTTGCGTTGAGAAGTCCCGGCCGTCCGAGTTCTAGACAGATTGTTCGTCGTGTGTGCCCCGCGGAGCGTGTGGCGCTCCCCCTGAACACAGGAAGCATTCCATGGAACTTCTCGAACTCGAATTTTCGCGCGAAATCCATCCGGTGGATGTGATCGAGCAGGTGGCCCACAACAATGACTGGTCCTTCGAACGGGCCGGCGACGACGAAATCTCGATCTCGGTCGCCGGCAGCTGGACCGACTATCACGTGTCCTTCTCCTGGATGGAGGATTTCGAGGCGCTGCATCTCGCCTGCGCCTTCGACATCAAGGTGCCGGAAGCGCGCACGCTGGAAGTGATGCGGCTGTTGTCGCTGATCAACGAACAGATGCTGTTCGGCCATTTCGACCTCTGGGAGCAGGAGGGCGCGATCATGTTCCGCCAGTCGCTGCTCCTGGCCGGCGGGGTCGAACCCTCGAGCCAGCAGGTCGAGGTGCTTTTGTCCTCGGCCCTGGAAGCCTGCGAGTGCTACTTCCAGGCTTTCCAGTTCGTCGTCTGGTCGGGAACCTCGGCAAAGGACGCACTGGCCGGCGTGCTGTTCGAGACCTTCGGCAACGCCTGAGCAAGAAGCGTTCGACATGAGTTCAAGCAACGAGCGCAAGCCCGAAATCAGCTTCGCCGATTTCGATCGTGTCGACATTCGTGCCGGCACGATCGTCGAGGCCGAGCCTTTTCCGGAGGCGCGCAAGCCGGCATTCAAGCTGAAGATCGATTTTGGCCCGACGATTGGCATCAAGAAGTCGTCGGCGCAGATCACCAAATACTATACGCCCGAGACCTTGATCGGCCGCCAGGTGTTCGCGGTGGTCAATTTCCCGCCGCGCCAGATCGGCCCGTTCATGTCGGAAGTGCTGACGCTCGGTTTTCCGGATGAGGAGGGTGCTGTGGTGCTCGGCGCCATCGAGCGCGAGGTGCCTGACGGCGGGCGGCTGTTTTAGATGTTTAATCCCGGCATTTGCTGGAGCGGAT
>NZ_ML703257.1:0-26489 GCF_008520305.1 Mesorhizobium sp. SARCC-RB16n
ATCAATGCCATCACTCATATGCGATAGCCCTGCCGTAAACGGGGAGAAAGAGGCTGGCCGCGATGCCGGCGCATCGCTGCAACGATGGCAATTAGCGAAGGCCGCGACGACAGCGCCTTCTCCCCGTTCTACGGGGAGAAGATGGCGGCAGCCAGATGAGGGGCAGCGCTGACGCTCAAAATCTCGCGCTTAAATATCAGCCCTGAACGTCTGCTTCTGCTGCCCCAGGCCCTCGATGCCCAGCTCCACGACATCACCCGCCTTCAAGAACACCGGCGGCTTCATGCCGAGCCCGACGCCGGGCGGGGTGCCGGTCGAAATAATGTCGCCGGGGTGCAGCGACATGAACTGGCTGAGGTAGGAGACGAGATAGGCAACGCCATAAACCATGGTCTTGGTCGAGCCGTTCTGCATCGTCTTGCCATTGACGGTCAGCCACATTTTCAGCTTCTGCGGGTCTGATACCTCGTCCTTGGTCACCAGCCATGGACCGGTCGGGCCGAACGTGTCGCAGCTCTTGCCCTTGGTCCACTGGCCCTGGCGCTCGGCCTGGAAGGCGCGTTCGGAGACGTCATGGGAGACGCAGTAGCCGGCGACATAGTCGAGCGCATCGGCTTCGCTGACATATTTCGCGGTCTTGCCGATGACCACGCCGAGTTCGACTTCCCAGTCGGTCTTCTCGGAGCCGCGCGGGATCAGCACGTCGTCGTCCGGGCCGACGATGGCCGAGCTTGCCTTCATGAAGATGATCGGCTCCGGCGGCACGGTGGCCCCGGTCTCGGCGGCATGGTCGGAATAGTTGAGGCCGATGCAGATGAACTTGCCGGTGCCGGCAACGCAGGCGCCGAGGCGCGGTTTGCCGGAGACAACCGGCAGCGACTTCGGGTCGAGCTTCGAGAGCATATCGAGCGAGGCCGGATGAAGCACGGTGCCGGCAATGTCTGAGACATGGGCGGAGAGATCGCGGATCGTTCCATCCGCATCGAGCAGGCCGGGACGTTCGCTCCCCACCTCGCCATAGCGCAGCAGTTTCATGCATCTTCTCCTGATTGCGGCCTCGCGGCCGTTCTACAAACTTCCCGCCTAGGCATCAGCCCGTCTGGAACCGGGCGGACCCTAGCCATCGGCCTGCTTCACGACAAGCGCGGACAGCCTGTTTTGACGGCCGGCCGGCGGGATTTTCAGACTTCCCGATCCTTCTCCAGGCGGTGCTCAGATCGACCAGCCGCCGTCGATATTGTAGGCCTGCCCCGATGTGTAGGTGGCGCCGGCCAGATAGACGGCGAGATCGGCGATTTCCTCCGGCGTGCCGAGCCGGCCCATCGGCTGGCGGGCGATGAAGGCGGCGCGGGCGGCGTCGTAATCTCCCTGCGCATGCATGCGGTCCTGCAGCGACGGGCTTTCGACCGTTCCGGGGCAGATGGCGTTGCAGCGTATGCCCTTGCCGACATAGTCGGCGGCGACCGCCTTGGTCAGGCCGATGACCGCCGCCTTGGTGACGCCATAGGCGAAGCGGTTCGGCACGCCCTTGGTCGAGCTGGCAAGCGAGGCCATGTTGATGATCGATCCGTCCCCGCGCTCCAGCATGCCGGGCAGCACCGCCCGGATGGTGCGGATCATGGCGCGCACGTTGAGATTGAAGGCGAAATCGAGATCGGCGTCCTTCATCTCCAGGATCGAGCCCGAATGGACGAAACCGGCGCAGTTGAACAGCACGTCGACGGCGCCGATCTCGGCAAAGGCGGCATTGACCGCCTCGTCGTTGAGCACGTCGACTTTGCGGGTCTTGATGCCGGAGGTCTTGGCGAGTTCCGCCAGCAGCGTCTCGTTGATGTCGGTGGCGTGGACGGTGGCGCCAGCCTTGGCAAAGGCCAGCGCACTCGCCTTGCCGATGCCTTGCGCCGCTGCCGTGATGACAACGACCTTGCCTGCCAGATCCGCCATGTCTTTTCCTCGCCTGCTTGGGTCAATTGCCTTTATCGGCGGCCGGCGTAGGCGTCATGTGCCAGTCAGGCGCGATTGTGCGGCCTGTGCCAGTTCACTGATAAAGATGTTTTTTCTCGTTAAAGAACACAAGTCCGGGCGTCAAGCCCGAACACGATCAACAACCGCAACAGAGCTCCAGGCATGTCGTTTTCCCAAAACCGCTGCGCACTTTTGGGCGACATGCCTCAGTCGCCGTAAGGCACCCAGACGTTCTTCACCTCGATGGCGCGGCGCAGGAAAGCATCGCCGGCGGCTTCTTCCGAACCCCAGTCGAGGCTGCGGCCATTGCCGCTCCAGACGCGCTTGAGGTTGCCGATGGAGTCGGCTTCCGCCTTGGCGCAGGTGTCGGCATCACTGAACAGCCAGAGCCCGTCGACGTCGTCGTGCTTGGCCAGCACGCCGGCCAGTTCGGCGCTGCGGCCAGTGACAATGTTGATGGCGCCGGCCGGCACGTCCGAATATTCGATGACCTGATAGAGATCGGTGGCGAGCAGCGGATACCGTTCCGAAGGCACGGCGACCACCATGTTGCCCACGGCCAGCGCCGGCGCGACCAGCGAGATGAAGCCGAGCAGCGGCTGGTTGTCCGGCGCGACGATGCCGACGACGCCAACCGGCTCATGCAGCGCCAGCGTCACGGCACGGGCAGGCGGCTGGTGCACCCGGCCCTCGAACTTGTCGGCGAGACCGGCATAGAGGAACAGCCGTTCGATCGAGAGCTCCACCTCGTCGCGTGCGGCCTTGGCATTGGCGCCTGTCAACTCGGTAAGGCGGGCAGCAAACTCGCTCGCACGGCCGGAAAGGTTCTCGGCCAGATAGTAAAGCACCTGCGACCTGTTATAGGCGGTCGCTTCCGGCCAGCTCCTGCAGGCGCGTGCAGCCGAAACCGCATCGCGGATATCCTTGCGGCTGCCGAGCCCCACCTCACCGGCGAGCTTGCCCTTGGCGGTGGCGACGGCAAGCGAGTAATTGCCATCCGGCCGCACCTGCTTGCCGCCGATGAACAGCTTTGCCGTGCGATCGATTGCCACGCCATCCGCCTGCTCGACGGGCTGTGCCGAAGACGTCGCCGGCTTGATCACCGGGCCGAGCGGGAGTTTTGCCGAGAGATATTCGAACATACCCTCGCGCCCGCCCTCGCGGCCGAACCCGCTTTCGCGATAGCCGCCGAAGCCGCAGGCGGCGTCGAACATGTTGGTGCCGTTGATCCACACCACGCCGGCCTTCAATTGTGGCGCCACGTGGAGCGCCAGATTGACGTTCTCGCTCCATACCGAGGCCGCCAGCCCATAGCGGGTGTTGTTGGCGAGCTCGACCGCTTCCTCGGTGTTGCGGAAGGTCATGGTGGTGAGCACCGGCCCGAACACCTCTTCCTGCGCCAGGATATTAGCCGGCGAAACGCCGGTTGCCAGCGTCGGCAGGTGATAATAGCCGGAAGACGGCAGGGCCGCATCCGGCTGCCAGCAGACGGCGCCCTGCCGGGCTCCCTCGGCGATCAGGCCCTTGACGCGCTCGAGCTGGGTGAGGTCGACCAGCGGGCCGATATCGGTGTTCTTGTCGAGCGGGCTGCCGACACGCAGGCGGCTCATCCGCGTCTTGACCTTGGCGATCAAGGCATCGGCGATGCCTTCCTGTACCAAAAGCCGCGAACCGGCGCAGCAGACCTGGCCCTGGTTGAACCAGATACCGTCGACCAGTCCTTCGACGGCGCTGTCAAGGTCGGCGTCCTCGAAGACGATGAAGGCCGACTTGCCGCCGAGCTCCAGCGACAGTTTCTTGCCCGAGCCGGCGGTGGCCTTGCGAATGATCTTGCCGACCTCGGAAGAGCCGGTGAAGGCGATCTTCTGGATGCCGGGATGGTTGACGATGGCCGCACCCGCTTCCGGGCCGCCCTGGACGATGTTGACGACGCCCTTCGGCACGCCGGCCCGTTCGCAGATCTCGGCGAACAGAATGGCTGTCAGCGGCGTGAACTCCGCCGGCTTCAGCACCACCGTGCAGCCCGCCGCGAGTGCTGGCGCGATCTTCCAGGCCAGCATCAAGAGCGGAAAATTCCACGGGATGATCTGGCCGACGACGCCGACACCCTTCTGACCGGAGAAATCCTTGTCCAGCGCCTGTGCCCATCCTGCATGATGGATGAAATGGCGGATGGCCAGCGGCACGTCGATGTCGCGGCTTTCGCGGATCGGCTTGCCATTGTCGATTGTCTCAAGCACCGCGAACAGCCGCTGATGCCGCTGCATGGCGCGGCCGATGGCATAGAGGACCTTGGCACGCTGGTAGCCGGTGCTGGCGCTCCATTTCGGCAATGCCTTGGTAGCTGCCGCAACCGCCGCGTCGATATCGGCGGCATTGGCATCTGATATTTTTGCCAGCAACTTGCCGGAAGATGGTTCGCTGGTATCGAAAGTCTTGCCCCCGGAAGCGGCTTTCCAATCGCCGCCGATGAACAGCGCCTTGCCGAAATCGCGCGCCGCGAGCCAGGCATCAGCTTCATTGCGCGCTTCCGGCGCCGGGCCGTATTCCATGGCATGATAGCGTTCGAGAATGTTCATCAGGCACTCCAGATAGTTGTCAGAGAAGGCATTCTGTTACGCCGCTCAAAACTCTGACGCTACGCCATCGCGTGGCGGTGATTGGCCGAATAATGTCCGGTCAGATGATGTTCGAGCTGGCGCTCGATGTCGGTGAGCAGGCTCGACGCGCCGAAGCGGAACAGTTCGGGCTCCAGCCAGGGCCGGCCGAGTTCTTCCTTCATCAGCACCAGCCAGTCGAGCGACACTTTCGCCGTGGAAATGCCGCCGGCCGGCTTGAAACCGATGAGATAGCCGGTTTCCTCGAAATAGGCCCTGATGGCGCGCACCATGGCAAGCCCGACGGGCAGCGTGGCGTTGACGCTTTCCTTGCCGGTCGAGGTCTTGATGAAATCGGCGCCGGCCATCATCGCCACCATCGAGGCCAGCATGACATTGCGCAGCGTGGCGAGGTCGCCGGTGCCCAAAATGACCTTGAGATGCGCGTCGCCGCAGGCGGCGCGCATCGAGACGATCTCGTTGTAAAGCTCGCGCCACTTGGCGCCGAACACCAGGCCGCGTGGAATGACGACGTCGATCTCGTCGGCGCCGTCCTTCACCGACGCCTCGATCTCCTGCAGGCGGGTCGACAGCGGCGCCAAGCCATGCGGGAAGGCGGTGGAGACGGCGGCGACATGAATGCCGGTGCCGCGCACGGCGTCGACGGCCGTGGCGACGAAGGGATGATAGACGCAGACGGCGGCCGGCCGGATGGTCTCGCCCGCAATGCCGAGGCCTTCCATGATGTCGCGGCGCAGCGGGTTGATCGCCTTGGCGCAGAGCCGGCGCACGCGGTCCTCGGTGTCGTTGGAGTTCAGCGTAGTCAAGTCCATGCAGGCGATCGCCCGCAGCAGCCAGGCGGCCTGGTTGTCGGCCTTGATCGAGCGCCTCTTGGTCAGGCTGGCGACGCGGCGTTCCAGCGCCGAGCGGTTGACGCTGCGCACCGATTCCAGAAAGCCGAGATCGAGTTTCAGGCCGGGATTGCGCGCGATGCCGTGTTCCAGCGGCATCGGCGTGTTCGCGGCGGGGCGCGCCGGCAATGGCGTCACCTTGGGCGCACCGGCCTCGCGGATCGTGTTATTCATCTCCTGCCCTTTCTCATTTGGGCGATACTTACACGATCGTCTGGATCGATGCCACAAGCCAAAGAAACGTCCCTGCGGACGTCGGCCTGCGAGGCGGTTTGATAGGCTCACGGACGCGCAGGATCGCTCTATCTCCTTCCGGGCGAAACCGTTTCGCAGATTTCCGTGAATTGTGCGGGTTGCTGTAGCCTACTCGGCGGCCAGCTTGCGTCGAGGCGGGCTGATTTCGACCTCCGGTTGACGGGGTTCATCATGCTCCCGTTCATGTCCGCGCAATGAGGTGAGCCACCGGGAGAGGTCGTCGAGATAGAGATAGATCACCGGCGTGGTGAAAAGCGTCAGGGCCTGGCTGACAAGCAACCCGCCGAACATCGTATAGCCCAGCGGCTGGCGGATCTCCGAGCCCGTTCCGTTCCCGAGCATCAGCGGCAGCGCTCCGAGCATGGTGACCATGGTGGTCATCATGATGGGCCGGAACCGCAACAGGCAGGCCTGGCGGATCGATTCAAGTGAGCTGAGATGCTGGTCCCTCTCGGCCGAGACGGCGAAGTCGACCATCATGATCCCGTTCTTCTTCACGATGCCGATAAGCAGGATGACGCCGATCAGACCGATCAGGTTGAACTCCATGTGGAAGAGGAGCAGCGTTCCAAGGGCGCCGAGCCCGGCGGAAGGCAGCGTGGAAAGAATGGTCAATGGGTGGATGTAGCTCTCGTAGAGGATGCCCAGGATCAGGTAGACCACGACCAGGGCGCCGAGGATGAGCAGCGGCACCGAGGAGAGGGACTGCTCGAATGCCTGGGCCGTTCCGGTGTAGCTGGTCTGGATGGTCGCGGGCAATCTCATCTCGGCCGTGGCCTTGTCGATCGCGGCGGTGGCTTGCCCCAACGCGACACCAGGCGCCAGGTTGAAGCTGATCGTCACGGAGGGGAACTGGCCTTCGTGGTTGATGATCAGCGGCTGCACGGGCGCCGTCGTCCACTTGGCGATGGCCGAAAGCGGCACCTGCGAACCGCTCGAAGTCGTCAGATAGATCTGGTCGAGCGCCTTGAGGTCGCCGCGAAGCGACGGCAGCACCTCCATGATCACATCGTAGGTCGAGAGCTGGGTGAAATACTGGGCGATCTGGCGCTGCCCGAAGGCATCGTTGAGCGTGTTGTCGACATCGTTCGCGGTCAGGCCGTAGCGAGCAGCCTGGTCACGATCGACCTGCAGCGTCAGCGTCGTGCCGGAACTCATCTGGTCGGTCGTGACGCCCGTCAATTCGGGCAGGTGCTGAAGAGCGCTCAACAGCTTGGGCGCCCATTGGTCGAGCGCGGCGACATCGCTGCTTTCCAGCACATACTGATACTGCGAGGCGGTCAGCTTGCCGCCGACGCGCACGTCCTGCGAGGCCTGCATGATCAGTCGCGCGCCCTGCACGGCCGCAAGCTTCGGCTGGAGCCGCCGGATCACCTGGTCGGCCGAAGCGTCGCGCTCGCCTCGTGGCTTCAGCTGAATGAACATTCGGCCGGTGTTCTGCGTGTTCCCGCCACCACCTGCCGCTGCCGCGAAATGCGCCACCGCCGGATCCTTTATCACGATCTCGGCGAACTGCTTCATATAGGACTGCATCTGGGGGGCGGAGACATCCTGCCCGGCGAGCGCCTGCCCGAAAAGCATGCCGGTGTCCTGTTGCGGAAAAAAGCCGCTCGGAACGATCATAAAGAAGTAGCCGGTCAGCACCACGCAGGCCAGGAACGCCAGCAACATGATGAAGCGATGCCGCAATGCCCGGTCGAGCCCGCGCCCGTAAGCGTTCAGCATTGCCTCGAAAAAGCGCTCGCTCCATGCGTACAGCCTGCCGTGATGTGCCTCGGCCGCTGGCTTTATGAAACGTGATGCCAGCATCGGGGTTAGCGTCAGCGATACGAAGGCCGAAACCAGGATGGTCATGGCCAAGGTCATCGCGAACTCCTTGAACAGGCGGCCGATGATGCCGCTCATCAGGAGCAGCGGTATCAGCACCGCCACCAGCGAGATGCTGATCGAGATGATGGTGAAACCGATCTCGCTGGAGCCGATGGTGGCGGCATCCATTGGCTTCTCGTCGAGCTCGATGTGGCGGACGATGTTCTCCAGCATGACGATGGCATCGTCGACGACAAACCCAACCGAGATCGTCAATGCCATCAGCGACAGATTGTCGACGCTGTAGCCTGCAACCCACATCAGTCCGCATGCACCAAAGAGGGCAAGCGGCACGGTGAAGGCAGGGATGGCTGTAGCCCAGACATTGCGCAGGAAAAGAAAGATGACCATCACCACCAGCCCGATGGTGAGCATCAGCGTGAACTGAACGTCGGTTACCGAAGCGCGAATTGTCTGGGTCCGGTCAGAAAGCACCTGAACCTTCAGCGAAGCGGGCAAGGACGCGGTCAACGTCGGCAGCTCCGCCTTGATCTTGTCGACCGTATCGATGATGTTGGCGCCAGGTTCCTTGAAGATTATGAGAACGACGCCGCGTGTCGTGTCGGCCCAGGCCGCCTGGGTGTAATCCTGCGCGGCAAGCACTGCCCGTCCGACATCCTTGACCCGCACCGGGGCTCCGTTGCGATAAGCGATGATGGCATTGTTCCAGTCGCTGGCCGCAGTCATCTGGTCGTTGGTCAAGATGGTGAAGGCTCTCACTTCGCCCTCGATGTTGCCCTTGGGCAAGTCCACGGTGTTGTTCGACAGCAAGGTGCGCAGGCCTTCCAGCGACAGGCCCCTTGCCGCGAGCTTGGCTGGGTCGAGCTGGACACGGATCGACGGTGTCTGCTGGCCGCCGACCAGCACCTGGGCGACGCCGTTGATATGGCTGATCACCTGGGCGAGCTTGGTGTAGGTGTCATCGCTCACGGTTGTCAGCGGCAGGTCGGCCGAGGTGACCCCGATCACCATGATCGGAGAATCGGTGGGATTGACCTCCCTGTAAGTCGGTGGGTTGGGCAGATTCTTCGGTAGCTGTCCGCCGGCGGCATTGATCGCCGACTGAACCAGTCCCGCGGCCGATGCGATATCGACGCTGAGATCGAACTGCAGGGTGATCTGGCTGGAGCCGGACAGGCTGCTCGACGTCATTTCGGCAATGCCCGGAATCTGCGCGAACTGGGTCTCGAGCGGCTGGGTCACCGACGATGCCATTGTGATGGGATCAGCGCCAGGCAAGTTGGTGGACACCTGGATCGTCGGAAAGTCGACGCGCGGCATCGGCGCGACAGGTAGGTTGAAGTAGGCAACTATGCCGACGAAGAGCACCCCCACCATCAACAGCGACGTGGCAACGGGGTAGCGAATGAAAGGCGCGGAAACACCGGTGGCTGCCATCAGCTTGCTCCGCTTGGCTGCGCAGCGCCGGGAGCAGGCTGCGGATCGACGCTTGTACCGTCAACCAGACGGTACTGGCCTGCGGACACGACACGCTGCCCGGGGCTCAGGCCGTCCGTGACGACAGTATTTCCGCCATCCGAAGGGCCTGTCTTGATCGTTTGACGGTGGGCCTTGCCATCGTCGCCGACGACATAGGCAAAGAGTCCATCGGGGCCATGCTGGACAGCTTCGTCGGGCACCACGATCGCCCCGGCAACGGTGCCGACACGCATTCGCGTGTTGACAGACTGGCCCGGCCACAACGCCTGATCCCGATTTGCGAAGCTGGCCTTGAGCGAAATCGTGCCGGAAGTCTGGTCCACCTGGTTTTGCACCGCGTCCAGCGTGCCGCTTGCGAGCACGGTTTTCATATCCGGGGCCAACACATCGATCGAAACCGGGCCGGCGGCGAACGTCTTGTTGATGGTCGGAATATCTTCCTGCGGTTCCGTGAACGACACGTAGATGGGCTGCAGCTGCACCACGGTGAAAAGGCCGGGGCTTTGATCGGCCTGGACGATGTTTCCCGGGTCTATGGTCCTGAAACTCGTCTTGCCGGCCAGCGGCGATGTTATCTTTGTATAATCGAGGTTGAGCTGAGCCGCCTCGATGGCGGCCTTGTCGCCTTCGATCTCGGCGGTAGTGGTGTTGACCACCGCCTGCTGGTTGTCGACATCCTGCTGAGTTTCGAAGGTCTTTTGCAGCAGCGTGGAAAGACGCTTGAGGACGACCTGGGAGTTCTTGAGCGTCGCCTCGTCCTCGGTCTGCTTGGCTTTCGCCTGGTCCAGGACTGCCTGGTACGGGCCGGGGTCGATCTCGGCCAGCAGATCGCCCTGCTTGACCATCTGCCCCTGCTTGACCGGAACCTGCGTGACCACACCGGTGACCCGGCTGGAGATGGTGACGCTGTTGAGCGGCGTGACTGTTCCGAGCCCATAGAAATAGAGTGGGAAGTCTGTCTTCTGTACGGTGGCAACAGTGACCGGGACCTTGGGCGCGGGTTGCGCCGATTGAGCAGCTTCGGCGGCCTTTGCCTTCCAGCTGCCTTGATAGCGCCACACGCCGTAGCCGCCCACCAGCAAGAACAGCGCGGCAAGCAGGAGAATGCCTTGGGTGCGTCTGCGCCGTTTCTGCTTGGCTCTTCCTTGCTGCTTTGCGGAAACCATCATGGCCGCCCACTTCAAGGTGGTCGGGAGATCCGTCATGTCTCGCCGGTCAGCGAAACATATAGTGTAAATAGCCCTGCCGATCAGGTTACAATTGAGTCATGTGATGACGGCGTGTTCAAGGATGCGTGAGGTGCGCCTTGAACGCATTATCGCGGCAAAGTTGTTTTTTGGTTCGGTTAAGCCTTGGCTGGTCGGAAAATTCGGGCAATTTTTCAACCATTCCGAGCATCGCCCGCCCGTTGAACGCAGGCCGCTGGCGGGCAGCGGACCTCTCAGCCGACGAAGGCGCGCTCGACGACGAAGCTCGAGGGATGGCTGAGCGAACCTTCCTGGAAGCCGAGGCTTTCGGCCAGTTCCTTGACATCCTTCAGCATGTGCATCGAGCCGCAGATCATGATGCGGTCGGTTTCCGGATCGAGCTTGTCGATGCCGAGATCGCTGTAGAACTTGCCGGAGCCGATCAGCGCGGTGATGCGGCCCATGCGTGCCGACTCTTCGCGGGTCGTCGAATTGTAGAGCGTGACGCGGCCGGCGGTCAGCTCGCCGATCAGTGGGTCGCTTTCCAGTGCCGCCACCAACTCCTGGCCGTAGATCAGCTCAGCATTGTCGCGGCAGGTGTGGGTCAGGATCAGCTGATCGAACTTCTCGTAGGTGTCGGGGTCGCGCAGCAGGCTGGCGAAGGGCGCGATGCCGGTGCCGGTCGAGATCATGAACAGCCGCTTGGCCGGGGTCAGCGCGTCGACCACCAGCGTGCCGGTCGACTTCTGGCGCATGATGACGGTGTCGCCGACCTGGATCTTCTGCAGTTCCGAGGTTAGCGGACCATCCGGCACCTTGATCGAGAAGAATTCCAGCTCTTCGTCCCAGGCCGGGCTGGCGACGGAATAGGCGCGGTACACCGGCTTCTCGGCATTGGGCAGGCCGATCATGACGAATTCGCCGGAACGGAAGCGCAGCGACTGCGGACGGGTGATGCGGAACGAGAACAGCCGGTCGGTATAGTGCTTCACCGAGACGACGGTTTCGGCATAGACATTGGCCGGGATCGGAAACTGCAGCGGGCGGGCTTCAGCGGTATTGAACGCGGGCGTGGTGTTCATCAATTCCAACCTTCTCGCCCAGATACAGACGCGGGCGCCAAACTTTCCCGTGCGCGCCCGAACCATTCAGGTTCCGGCGTGCCATGCACGCTACCGAAGCGGTAAGCTCTTGTGTCCGGAATTTATTAGTATACAAACGATATTTGCGTCAAGATGCCGCCGTAAAACACCTTTCCAAACTGCGGCATATCCGTAGTCCCAGCATTTCGGGTTTCGACAATGAAAGAGAATTTTTCGGTGCAGCGGCCGGATTCCCTGGGCAGCGTCGTTGCCGGCATCGATGTCGGCGGAACCTTCACCGACCTGCTCCTGATCGACGGCAAGGACGGTGGCAAGGTGTATCTGGCCAAGACCCCGACCACCGTCGACAACCAGGCCTTTGGCGTGGTTTCGGCACTTGGCGCCACCGGCTTTCCGGTCGACGGCATCGACCTCATCGTGCATGGCACGACCACCACCACAAACGCGGTGTTGGAGCGCCGGCTGGCTAGGACCGGCATGGTCACCACGCGCGGTTTTCGCGACGTGATCGAGCTCGGCCGGCGCACGCGGCCGCAACCCTATGGCATGACGGGCACCTTCGTTCCGGTCATCCCGCGCAATCTGCGCCTGGAAGTGTCCGAACGCGTCGAGGCATCAGGCACCGTCCGCACGCCGCTCGACGAGGCCAAGATGCGCGCGGCGGTGCAGGCGCTGATCGCGGCGGGCTGCGAATCCCTCGTCATCCATTTCCTGCATTCCTACGCCAACCCTTCGCATGAGCGGCGCGCCGCCGAAATCGCCGCGGAACTCTGGCCGAACGGCTACATCACCACGGGCCACGCGCTGCTGTCGGAGGCGCGCGAATTCGAGCGCGGGGTGACGGCCTCGGTCAACGCCTCGGTGCAGCCGATCCTCGAGCGCTATGTCGAGCGCCTGCGTACGGAATTGGCCAACAAGGGCTATGCCCGCGATTTTCTGATCATGAACGGCAATGGCGGCATGATATCGGCCCGCTTCGTCACACGTGAATCTGCCAAGACGGTCATGTCGGGCCCCGCCTCCGGCGTCATTGCCGCCGCCTACACGGGCAAGCGCGCCGGCTTTGAAAACCTCGTCACCTACGACATGGGCGGCACCTCGACCGATGTGGCGCTGATCCGCAACGCCGAGCCGGCTGTCTCGAACGAGATCGAGATCGAATACGCCATGCCCATCCATGTGCCGATGGTGGCGGTGCATACGGTCGGCGCCGGCGGCGGCTCGATCGCCCGCGTCGATGCGGCCGGCCTGATCCAGATCGGCCCGGAAAGCGCGGGCGCCAATCCCGGCCCGATCTGCTATGGCCGCGGCGGGACCGAGCCGACCATCACCGACGCCAATCTGGTGCTCGGCCGGCTGGCGTCGAAGAAGCTGCTCGCCGTCGACAACCCGGTCACATCAGAGCGTGTCACCGGCATCTTCGAAGACAGGATCGGCAAGGCAACGGGCCTGTCGGGCGTTGAGGCCGCGGGCGCGGTGCTCAGGCTCGGCAACATGAAGATGGCCGGCGCCATCCGCATGGTCTCGGTGTCGCGCGGCCATGATCCCCGCGATTTCGCGCTGTTCGCCTTCGGCGGCGCCGGGCCGCTGCATGCGACCGCGCTCGCCCGAGAACTCGGCCTGCCCCGTGTGCTGGTACCGGCACGTCCCGGCATCACCAACGCGCTAGGCTGCGTCGTCGCCGATCTGCGCCACGATTTCGTCAACACCATAAACCAGCCCGTGGCAGTGCTTGATGAAAGCCGGCTCCATCAAGTATTGGAACGGCACCGGAACGAAGGTGAGGAGCTGATCGCCAAGGAAGCGGTGAAGCCGGAAACCATCCGCGTCACCCACTCCGCCGACATGCAGTTCGTCGGCCAGACCCACATCATCAACGTGCCGTTGCCGTCGTCGTCGGTAACGCGCGCTGCATTGCAGGCGCTGTTCGAAAAGGCCTATTTCGCCCGCTTCAAGGTGGAACTGCCGGAAATCCGCGCCAACCTAGTCAACCTCAACACCTCGGTCACCGGCGTGCGCCCGGCGATCGACCTGTCGCGCCTGATCGACCCGGCCGGGCGGGCAAAAACGCTCGACGAGGCGCGGCGGGAGATCAGGCCGGTCTGGTATGCAGGCCAATGGCATGACACGCCGGTATACAGCAGGGAAAAGCTGCCGCTCGATGCGGTCATCGAAGGCCCGGCGATCCTTGAACAGATGGACGCGACCACGGTTCTGGAACCCGGCGACCGCGCGCGATCGGACGCCGAGGGCAACATCATCATCGACATTGGCGAGGCCTGAAATGAAGCTCGACGCCATTACCCTTTCTGTTCTCCAGGCCGCCTTGCAGCAGGTCTGCGACGAGATGGACCTGACCTTTTCGCGCGCCGCCTTCTCGCCCGTGATCGCCGAGGCCAATGACCGCTCGGATGGTATCTATTCGGCCGTCGACGGCTCGCTGATCGCGCAGGGCAGCCAAGGCCTGCCGGTGTTCGTCGGCGTCATGCAGTATTCGACGAGGACGGTGATCGAGATGATCGCCGACGGCCGCTGCCTAGCCCCGGAGCCGGGCGACATCTACATCGTCAACGACCCCTATCTCGGCGGTACGCATCTGATGGATGTGCGCTTTGTCATGCCGGTCTATCGCGCCGGCAAGATCTTTTGCTGGCTGTCGAACACCGGTCATTGGCCCGACATTGGCGGCTCGGTGCCAGGTGGCTTCTCGGCTTCGGCGACGGCGGTAGAGCAGGAGGGCCTGCGGTTGCCGCCGGTGAAACTGTTCAAGAAGGGCGTGCTCGATCCGGAAATCTACGCCATCATCTGCTCCAATATTCGCGTCGCCGACCAGCGCATCGGCGACATCAGGGCGCAGGCCGCGGCGCTGCTGATCGGTCAGGACAGGCTCAACGGAATATTGGATCGTTACGGAGATGAAACGGTTGTCGAGGCGATCGCCGAGTTGCGCCGCCGCGCCGCCGAGCAGATGCGCGCCAACATCGCGGCCATCCCTGACGGCACCTACCGTTCCAAGGCCTTCGTCGATTCCGACGGGGTGGTGAACGAACCGCTGACCATCGCGCTCGCCGTCGAGAAACAGGGCGATACGCTGACCTTCGATTTTGCCGGTTCGTCAAAGCCCTGCGCGGGACCGATGAACAGCGTGCTGGCGACGACCTTGTCGTCAGTCTACCTAGCCATGCGCCATATCTTCCCCGATGTGCCGATCAGCGCCGGCGCTTTCGAGCCCCTGATCGTCAAGCGGCCGGAAGGCACCTTCCTTGACGCCAAATATCCCCGCCCGGTCTCGGGCTGTGCCGCCGAAGTGTCGCAGCGCATCGCCGAGGCGGTGTTCGCGGCCATGGTGCAGGCGCTGCCCGACAAGGTGACGGCCGCACCTGCCGGCTCCAGCGGCAATTTCGCGCTCGGCGGCAACGATCCGGCGCGCGGCCGCGATTATGTCATGTACCAGATCTCCGGCGGCGGCTATGGCGGCAATGCAGGCCATGACGGCCTCACCAATGGCTGCTCGACCATCGGCATTTCCAAATCGCCGCCGGTCGAGATCATGGAGCAGGCCTTTCCCGTGCTCTATCGCCACTATGCCTTGCGCGAAGGCTCGGGCGGCGCCGGCAAGCATCGCGGCGGCTTCGGCCTCGCCTATGAGGTCGAAATCCTGCGCGGCGACGCCCGCGCCTCCTTCGTCATGGACCATGGCCGTTTCGGCCCGCAGGGCGCCCTCGGTGGTGGGGATGGCGAACCCAACAGCGTGACCGTCTTCCGCAATGGCGGAGAACACATACCGCCGCACCTTTCCAAGGAGCAGGACATCCCGCTAAAGGCCGGCGACCGCGTGCGCGTCGGCACGCCGGGCGGCGGTGGTTATGGCGATCCGCGCGAGCGCGATGCCGATCAGGTACTGCGTGATGTGGCGCTGGGGTACTACACAGCTGAAGAGGCCCTGGACAAATTCGGCGTCGCCTTGTCGGCAGACCGGCTTACGGTCGACTGGGCCGCAACGAAGAAAAGACGTACAGCTTAACGCTTCCGGTGACCTGGACTGGCGCTACCTGTGCGCTGCGCCGGGATCGGCGCAGCGCATGTCGTTTCCGTCTCCGCCGACGATTCAAAAGCTCGTATTTTTCCATCGACAAGCGATGGAGACTTCCTTGGCCGAGCGGCGTTCCCCTTTCTACAGCAGCATCGTCGGGCTGGGCGCGACCATGGGTCGGGTCGGCGGCGATTTCATCTCGGCCAAATACTATTCCGGCATCGCCGACGAGCACCTGAACACCCGTGAGAATGTCGGTGTCCAGGACCTCAGCACCATGGGCAAGATGGACATCAAGGGTCCGGACGCCGAAGCGCTGGTCAACCACGTCATCGTCAATGATGCCACCGCCATGAAAGCCGGCCAAGTCCGCTATTCCACGGTCTGCCGGGAGGATGGCGGCATCATGGACGACCTCACCGTGTTCCGGCTGGGGCCGGAGCATTTCATGCTGGTGACCGGCTCGGTCAACCGCCTGAAGATGCTGCCCTGGCTCCAGCACCATGCGCAGGGCCGCAAGGCCTATGTCACCGACATCACCGCTGCGATTGCCTTCCCGACCATCCAGGGCCCGCGCTCACGCGAACTTTTGAAGGCGATGATTTCGGAGGCGGATCTCGATGGCTTGAAACGCTGGGCGTTCACTTCCGGGCGCGTCGGCGAGACCAAAGTGCTGATCTCCCGCACAGGCGTGACCGGCGAGCTCGGCTTCGAACTGTTCGTGCCTGCGGACGAGGCGGTATCCGTTTGGGACGCGCTGATGCGGACTGGCCAAGCTTTCGGCCTGAAACCCTATGGCGTGCTGGCCATGTTCACGCTCGGGCTGGAAAAGGCCTATCCGGCGCATGACATCGACATGGACGAGACCCGCACGCCGTTTCATGTCGGCCTCGACCGCTGGATCAAGTTCGACAAGGGCGATTTTATCGGCCGCGAAGCCTTGCTCAAGGTCCGCGACAACGGCCTCGACGAGCGCTGGACCGGGTTGATCCTCGACGGCGACAAGCCCGCCGCGACGGATGCACGGCTGATGGCCGATTGCGAGGACGCCGGCGTCGTCACCTACAGCGACCATGGCTATTCCCTGGGCAAGGTGCTGGCGACAGCGCATCTGCGGCTGCCGTTCACCGCCATCGGCACCGAGCTCAGCGTCGACATCGACGGAAAGCCGGTACGTGCGGTGGTGGCGCCGATGCCATTCTTCGACCCAGAAGGGGCGAGGCTGCGGAGCTAGCCCGTAAATCGTTTTTGGTTTCCCTTCGGGTCCCTGCGGATGAAGCGTCATAGCAAATTACTCATAGTGGGGAGCGCCGACGTTCTGTGAGAAGGCCCTCGGCCGAGTGAAGCCTTGGGAGCCCAGTCGGAGTTCAGGGAAACCGGCGGGCTCTCAAAGTGCGATCCAGGCGGTCTTCAGCTCGAGATATTTCTCCAGCGCGTGCAGCGACTTGTCGCGACCGAAGCCGGATTGCTTGACGCCACCCAGCGGCACGGTGATATCGGCGCCGCCATAGGTGTTGACGTGGACGACGCCGGCATTGATGGCGCGCACCATGCGGTGCGCGGTGGAAAGATTTGATGTCCACACTGCCGACGCCAGCCCGTAGACGGTCGAATTGGCAAGGCGCACCGCCTCTTCCTCGGTCTCGAAGCGCATGACGCCGAGCACCGGCCCGAACACCTCCTCGCGGGCAAGCTGCATGTCCTGCGTCACGTTTTCGAAGATCGTCGGCGCCATGTAGCTGCCGCCGGTCTCGGTCAGGATCCGCTCGCCGCCAGTAACCAGCCTTGCGCCTTCTTCCCTGGCCCTGGCGACGAAGCCGAGATTCTTGCCCAGCTGTTCCGCGCTCGACACCGCACCGACATCGCTCGCAAGATCGAGCGGATCACCGACCTTCAGCCTTGCGGTCGCCGAGAGCAGTTCCTCCATGAAGCGATCATAGACCGACGACTGAACGAGAAGGCGCGAGCCGGCGACGCAGACCTGGCCGGAATTGCGGAAAATGCCGTTGGCCGAAACGACCGCCGCCTGCTTCAGGTCAGGCGCATCGGCAAAGACGATGTTGGGCGACTTGCCGCCGAGTTCGAGGAAGACGCGCTTCAGATTGGAACGAGCGGAGTAGTCGAGCAGCCGCCTGCCGACCGGGCCAGAGCCGGTGAAGGCGATGGCGTCGACGTCCATGTGCAGGCCAAGTGCCTCTCCAGCGACCGCGCCGCGGCCGGTGACGACGTTGAGCACGCCTGCGGGCAGCCCGGCTTCGGCAGCCAGTTCCGCCAGCCGCAGCAACGTCAGCGAGGCGATCTCCGGAGGCTTGACCACCACGCAATTGCCGGCGGCCAGCGCCGGCGCGATCTTCCAGGCGCCGATCATCAGCGGAAAATTCCACGGAACGATGACGCCGACGACGCCGAGCGGCTCATTGTGGATCAACCCGAGCACGTTCTCGGCCGTCGGTGCGATCTCGCCATAGATCTTGTCGATCGCTTCGGCGTAGTAGCGGATGGTGCCGGCGGCCGACAGCGGTTCGGCCTTGTAGGCCATGCCGATCTCGGTGCCGTTGTCGCGAACGCCGAGCACGGCCAGTTCGTCGACATGTTTTTCGATCAGCTCGGCGAGCCTAGTCAGCACCTTCTTGCGGAAGGCTGGGGCGGCGCGCGACCACGAACCCTTCTCGAACGCCTTGCGCGCCGAACGCACCGCGCGGTCGATGTCGGCTTCGTTGCCGTCGGCGATGCTGGCGAAAGCACGGCCATCGATCGGCGAAATAACCGGCAGGCTCGCGCCGCTTGCCGCCTCGGACTGCGCGCCATCGATGAACAGGCCGCGCGCGCCGATCTCCGCCTTGCGCAGTGTGTCGATGGCAATTTGACTGATCATAATATTCTCACTTCAGCAGGTGTCTGCAGGGCGGCGTGATACGCCGCCCTGATATCCAACTCAGTCCTTCAGAGGCACACCGAGACTTTCGAAGGCGACCGGATCCCGGCTCTTCAACGCACCCGCCAGCAACAGGCCGATCACCGCCGCGATCAGCACCAGCCCCGGTAGGAACACGCCGAGGAAGCCGCCGGCCCCGGACAGGCTGCCGAAATTGATGACGATCAGGTAGATGATGGCGACGAAGGCGATGAAAGTGAGTCCCGGCAGGATGGTGGTCTTCACCGCATTCTCCTGCGTCGATGGGTTGGCGCGGAAGTACATCACCACGGCGAGCGAGGCGACCGCCATCATCACGATGACGCCGAGCGTCGCGACATTGGTCAGCCACGAGAACAGCGCCAGCACCGGGTCGAGGCCGAGCACGGCGAACAGCCCGACGACGACAGCCGCCAGCACGCTCTGGATGACCGACGCGACATGCGGGCTCTGGTGCGCCGAATGCGTCACGCCGATCGACTGCGGCAAAAGCTTCTCGCGGCCGGAAACGTAGATATAGCGGGCAACGGCATTGTGGAACGCCAGCACGCCGGCAAACAGGCTCGACACGAACAGGATGCTCATCGCGTGGGTGAGCAGCGTTCCGGCATAGCGGTCGGACAGGCCGAACAGGAAGGTCGTCGGATCCTGCAAGCCTTGCAGTGCCGGCAGCAATTTGTCGACGCCGGCACCGACCGCCATCAGCCACGCGGTGACCATGTAGAAGACGCCGATCAGGACGACGGAGAAATAGGTGGCGCGCGGAATGGTCACCTTGGGGTCGCGGGCCTCCTCGGCATAGATCGTCGTCGCCTCGAAACCGATGAAGGCGGCAAAGCAGAACAGGATGGCGATTGCCGGCGCGCCTGATGTGATCTGGCTCCAGCTGAACGGGGCCGCCGAAAGACCGCTGTCGCCGCCGGTCTTCAGGATCGTCAGGTCGAGGATCAGCACCACCGCGTATTCGCACAGCACCAGCACCGTCAGGATCTTGGCCGACAGGTCGACCTGGCGGTAACCGAGCACGGCGACGATGGCTATGGCGATGAAACTCCACACCCACCAGGGCAGGTTGATGCCCCAGCCGGCGAACAGCCCGGAGGTGGCAGCGCCGAGCAGGCCCGTGACGCCGATCTGCATGGCATTGTAGGACAGGATAGCGACCAGCGCCGTGGCGCCGCCGGCGAGACCCCCGAGGCCGCGCGCGGCGTAGGCATAGAAGGCGCCGGCATTGCCGACATGCCGCGACATGGCGACATAGCCGACCGCGAACAGCAGCAGCAGCACCGTCACGATCAGATAGGTGCCGGCAAAGCCGGCGCCATTGCCCATCAGCATGCCGAGCGGCGTGCCGCCGGCGACCGCCGTGAGGGGTGCCGCCGCCGAGATCACCATGAAGGTGATGGCGCCGACGCCGAGACTGTTCTTGCGCAGCCTGTTGGCCGGCGCCGCTTCTGAAACTGCTGACATTGGTCCCTCCTGTTTGCAAACCGTTTGGCTTGCCGGCCGAATGGCCTGTCCCATACGCTCTGATATGGTTCATTATTTGAACCGTTATTTTGAATATAGACTTGCAAACAAAGCAGCTTCCTGTCAAGTTAATTCACACGTTAATTGATTGCCCGCTCCGGGAGGATGCATTGAGTACGGTCGGCAAGGCGATTTCACTTCTGGAGCTGTTCACTCTGGCCGAGCCCGAGCTTGGACTGTCCGACCTCGCGCGCCGGTCGGGTTTCGACAAGGCGACGACACGACGCCTGCTGGTGGCGCTGACCGGCCATGGTCTCGTCGAGCAGGATGCGGCCACGCGGCACTATCGGCTCGGCGCCGGCCTGTCGCGGCTGGCGCGCATCCGCGAGGCCCGCTTTCCCTTCCTGCAGACGGCGGTGCCGCTGGCACGGGATCTGGCAAGTGCAACGGCGGAGACCGTGCATCTGTCGGAATTCGGCATCGACAGGCTGGTCACCGTCCATGTCGAGCATCCGGCGCGGGCAAACCGGGTCAATGTCGATATCGGCCAGCTTCTGCCCCTGCATTCGACCGCTTCGGGCATCGTCTATCTGGCCTTCGCCAGGGAGGAGGCCGTCAAGGCATGCTTGGCCGGTCCCCTCGATGCCTTCACGACGCACACGCTGACCGAGCCCGTGGCCGTCTCCCACTCCATGACAGAGGCGCGTGAGCGCGGCTATTCGATCTGCGATCAAGGCCTGGAAGAGGGCGTCATCAGTGTCGCGGCGGCAATCCTGGCGGCGGATGGGTTCGCGCTCGGCACCATCGCGGTGGCGGCGCCGAAGGCCAGGACGACGGCTGCCGATATCGCCGAGCGGGGACTTGCGGCCGTCGCCGCGGCGCGGGAGATTTCGATGCGGCTCAACGGCGACAATCTGAAAGCACTGAGGAGGCAGGCCTGATGTCCGAACCCCGCATCTTGGTCATCGGCACCGGCGACACCAAGTCCGACGAATTGCTGTTCATGAAAGCATGCATCGAGGCATCGGGCGGCAGCGCCGTGATGATGGATGTCAGCGTGCTGGGCGACCCGCCCTATAGCCCCGATCACGACAAGCATGCGGTCGCCCGCGCCGTGGATGTCACGATAGCCGAGATCATCTCCAGCGGTGACGAGAACACCGCCATGACGCTGATGGCCGGCGGCGCCGTGCAGTTGGTGCGCAAGCTGCACCAAACCGGCGAGATCGACGCCTTCATCGCCATCGGCGGCTCGATGGGAACCGACCTGGCGCTCGACGTCGCGCTCAGCCTGCCGCTCGGCGTGCCGAAATTCGTCGTCTCCACCATCGCCTATTCGCACCTCATCCCGCCCGAGCGGGTCGCGCCGGACCTGATGATGATCCTCTGGGCGGGCGGGCTCTACGGCCTCAACTCGATCTGCAAGCTGGTCCTCTCGCAGGCCTGCGGCGCGGTCGTCGGCGCGGCGAAAATCGTGCTTGCTTCACGCGCCTCGGCACCGGCGACGGCCCCCACCATCGGCATGACCTCGCTCGGCAGCTCCTGCCTGCGCTACATGAAGACGCTGAAGCCGGCGCTGGAACGGCGCGGCTATGACGTCGCCGTCTTCCACACCACCGGAATGGGCGGCCGCGCCTTCGAATCGATCGCCGGCCAGGATCATTTCTGTGCCGTGTTCGATTTCAGCCTGCAGGAGATCACCAATCATCTGGCCGGCTCCGTCGTCAGTTCCGGCATCGACCGGCTTGAGAATGCCGGCGCCCGCGGCATTCCGCAGATCGCGGCGCCCGGCGCGGTTGACATGGTGGATCTGCCGACCTGGCAGGATTTGCCGGCTAAATTCTCCAAGCGACCATTTCATGCCCACAACAGGCTGATCGCCTCGATAACCGTCGATGCGGATGATCGCCGTCAGGTCGCCAGGACGATTGCCGCCAAGCTCGGCATGGCAAAGGGCCGTTCCGCCCTCATCCTGCCATCCCAAGGTATCCAGGAATGGGATGCCGAGGGCGAGCCGCTCCATGAGCCGGAGGCGCTGGCCGCCTTTGTCGATGAAATGCGCAAGTCCATTCCCGCGCAAGTCGAGTTCCACGAGATCGACGCCCATATCAACAGCGACGGCTTCGTCGCCAAGGCGCTCGAAATCTTCGATCGCTGGGTCGAGGAAGGCATTGTTCCACGCGGTACACCGGCCAAGGGAGTCGCGGCGTGAGTGTTGTTTCCGCACAGGCGCTGGTCCTTGATTTCGGTGGTGTTGTCACCCGCACCCTGTTCGAGACGCATGCCTTGACCGAACAGGCGCTCGGCTTGGCGCCGGGAACGCTGCAATGGCGCGGGCCGTTCGACCCGGACTCAGACCCGCTGTGGCGCGCTATGCAGGCCGACGAGATCAGCGAGCGCGAGTATTGGCGCACCCGCACGAGCGAGGTCGGCCGCCTCGTCGGCGAGGACTGGCAGGCCATGGAAACCTTTGTCCAGCGCGCGCGCGGCGCCGAGCCCGAAAAGGTCGTGCGGCCCGAAGCCATCAGTGCCATCCGCGCCGTCCACGCCGCGGGCTTTCGCCTGGCGATCCTGTCCAACGAGCTCGACCTGTTCTACGGCGCCGGCTTCCGCCGGCGTCTGCCGCTGCTCGGCCTGTTCGACGTCATCGTCGACGCCACTTATACCGGCATCCTCAAACCCGATCCGCGCGCCTACGCCTTCGTCACCGAAGCGCTTGGCCTGCCGGCCGCCGCCTGCGTCTTCGTCGACGACCAGCAGCGCAATGTCGATGGCGGCCGTGCCGCGGGCATGCGCACGGTTCATTTCGATGTTGCCCGGCCGGCCCATTCCTATGCCGAGGCACTCGGCCATTTCGACCTCGTCCCAGTTGCCTGAGACCTTTTGCGGAGCCTTGTGATGCGCGACATCAACTTCCTCACCGAGACCAATGCCAAGCCGATCTGGCACCCGATGGCGCATCCGGCCGAGATGCGGGCCAATCCGCCCAAGGTGATCATGAAGGGCGAGGGCGTCATGGTCACCGACATCGCCGGCAACACCGTGCTCGACGCCGTCGGCGGCCTGTGGAACGTCAACCTCGGCTACAGCAGCGATCCGATCAAGAAGGCGATCGCCGACCAGCTCGGCGCGCTGCCTTACTACTCGGGTTTTCGCGGCACCTCGACCGGACCGTCGATCGAGCTCGCCTATGAGCTCTCCGACTGGTTCGAGCCGGAAGGCATGGTGCGGACCTTCTTCACCTCGGGCGGCTCGGATTCGGTCGAAACCGCGCTGCGGCTCGCCCGCCAATACTGGAAGATCCGCGGCCAGGGCGACCGCACCAAATTCCTCGCCCTGAAAAAGGGCTACCACGGCACGCATTTCGGCGGCGCTTCGGTCAACGGCAACGCCAATTTCCGCCGCAACTACGAGCCGCTGCTGCCCGGCGTCTTCCACATTCCCGCACCCTGGACCTTCCGCAACCCGTTCGACGAAACCGACCCTGCCCGGCTGGCGAAGCTGTGTGCCAAGGCGTTGGAGGACGAGATCGCGTTCCAGGGTGGCGATACCATTGCCGCCTTCATCACGGAGCCGGTGCTGGGTGCGGGCGGCGTCATCGTCCCGCATGAGAGTTTCATGCCGCTGGTGCGCGAAATCTGCGACCGTCACGAGATCCTGCTGATCGCCGACGAGGTGGTCACCGGTTTCGGCCGCACCGGCGCCTGGTCGGGTTCGCGGCTGTCGGGCGTGAAGCCGGATTTCATGACCATCGCCAAGGCGATCACCTCTGGCTATTTCCCGCTCGGCGCGACGCTGATCGGCGCCAAGGTCGCCGATGTCTTCGAGGCCGACAAGACCAGTTTCGGCGCGATCGGCCATGGCTATACCTATTCCGGCCACCCGGTCGGCTGTGCCGCCGGGTTGGCGGCGCTTGCGGAAACCAAACGGCTGCGTCTCAATGAAAACGCGGCCGCGCGCGGTGTGGAACTAGCGGCCATGCTGGAAGGGCTGAAGGCCAAGCACGCGATCGTCGGCGATGTCAGGTACAAGGGCTTGATGGCGGCTTTGGAACTGGTTTCCGATCGCGCGACGAAGAAACCCGCCGACAAGAAGACCATGGCGGTGGTTTCGGAAGCTGCCTACGAAGCCGGCGTCATGCTGCGCGTCTCCGGCAACAACATCATCCTGTCGCCGCCACTCATCATCGGCGCCGCCGACGTCACCAGGATCGGTGAGGCGATCGACGCAGGCCTGTCGAAGGTCTGACGCATGCAACGGAGTTTTGGTACACCGATGGCTCAATCGCATCAAAAACTGGCTGGGGAAACACTGGTTAGCCGGCGTGGCCGGCTGCTCGGCGCGAAATCGCAACTGTTCTATGACGAGCCCGTGCATCTGGTGCGCGGCGAGGGCGTGTGGCTCTACGACGCCGGTGGCCGCAAATATCTCGACGCCTACAACAATGTCGCCCATGTCGGCCATTGCCATCCGCATGTGGTCGAGGCTCTGTGCCGGCAGGCAAGCCTGCTCAACACCCACACCCGCTATCTCCACACGGCGATCCTCGACTATGTCGAGCGGCTGACCGCGACCTTCGATGCCAGCCTGTCCACCGCGATCCTGACCTGCACCGGCAGCGAGGCCAACGACATCGCGCTGCGCATGGCGCAGGCGGTCTCCGGCCAGATGGGCATCATCGCCACCGACGCCACCTATCACGGCAACACGACGGCGGTTTCGCAGCTCTCGACCCGCATGCCGCCGGTCGGCGGCCGCGCCCACCATGTCAGGCTGGTGCCGGCGCCGGACAGCTATCGCCATACCGATGCGATGGCCAATGGCAAGGCGTTCGGCAATGCAGTGCGCGAGGCAATTGCGTCGCTGGCAAAGGAGGGCATCGGTCTCTCCGGTATGATCCTGTGCCCGCTGCTTGCCAATGAGGGCTTTCCGACACTCCCGAGCGGCTTTTTCGACGTCGCCATATCGGTGGTGCGCGACGCCGGCGGTCTGGTCATCGCCGACGAGGTGCAGCCCGGCTTCGGCCGCACCGGCAGCCATTTCTGGGGTCATCAGCGCGCCGGTTTCGTTCCCGATATCGTCACCATGGGCAAGCCGATGGGCAACGGCCATCCGGTCGCCGCCGTCGTCACCACGAAAGATATCCTGGCGACCTTCCGCAACGCCTTCCGCTACTTCAACACTTTTGGCGGCAATCCGGTGTCCTGCGCGGTGGCCAATGCCGTCCTCGATGTCCTGGAGGACGAAAACCTCGTAGGCAATGCGCACGATGTCGGCGCCTACGCGCTGGACCTGCTGCGGCCGCTGGCCGATCGGCACGATTGCATCGGTGAGATCAGGGGCGCCGGCCTGTTCTTCGGCGCCGAGCTGGTCCATGACCGCCAGACCCGTGAACCGGCGCCGGACATCGCCGGCCGCGTCATCAACGCAATGCGCGACCGTGGCGTGCTGATGGGCAAGACCGGCATTCACGGCAATGTGCTGAAGATCCGCCCGCCAATGCCCTTCTCCCGCGCCAATGCCGATCTGCTGGTCGAGGCGCTCGATGAAGTGCTCGGCGAAGTCGGCGGAGTGCCGGCGTGAACGCTGTCTCGACGCATGCCGAGCCGGAAACGGCGGCTGACGTGACCGACCTTGCCAAGCGCGCGCTCGAACATTGGGGCGTTCGCGGCGGCGAGCCGGAGCTGCTGAAATACCGTGAGAATGCGGTCTTCCGGGTTCACCTGCCCGGTGGCCGGCCGGCCGTGATGCGCGTGCACCGGCTTGGCTACCACACGGATGCCGCGCTGGGCGGCGAATTGCAGTGGATGAGTTTTCTGCAGGCCGAGGGCGTCGCCACGCCGTCTCCCATCGCAACGCAGGCCGGCGACCCGTTCGTGCTCGTCGGCACCGCCGCCTTGGCGCAACCGCGCCAGGTCGATTGTCTGAGCTGGCTCGAGGGCCGCGCCGTCGGCGCGCGCGGCGTGCCGCTGGGCTTTACGCCGGAACAGCTAAAGCAGGTCTTCACAGCCATCGGGCGAAGCATTGCCCATATGCACACTGTCACTGCCGCCTGGACGCCGCCTGCCGGCTTCGCCCGCCATGCCTGGGATTTCGACGGCTTCTTCGGCGCGGCCCCGAATTGGGGACGCTTCGAGACCTCGCCCTTCCTCGACGGCGCGCGCCGCGAGCTGGTTTTCCAGGCCCGGGAAAAAGCCGTGAAGGCGCTGTCGGAGCATGAACGCAGCGCCCGCAATTTCGGCATCATCCACGCCGACCTAGTGCGCGAGAACGTGCTCATCCATGACGACGCGGTGCGCATCATCGACTTCGATGATTGCGGCTTTGGCTGGCACATGTACGACCTTGCCGTCGCGCTCTATCAGAACCGCGGCGAGCCGCTCTATCCGCTGATCGAGGCCTCGTTGCTGGAAGGCTACCGGCAGCAGCGTGAATTAACCTCGGAAGACGTCGCCGCGCTGCCGCTCTTCGCCGCGCTGCGGGCGTTCGCGTTTCTGGGCTGGGTGCAAAGCCGTGTCGAAGGCGACATTACGAGGGAGGTCGGCCTGCGTATGTCTGACATCGCGGCCGATGTGGTCATTGCCTATCTGCGAGGCGAGTAGAGCAATTCCAGGAAAAGTGTGAAGCGGTTTTCCGTCCGGAGTTGCGTTAATGCATGTCGCCCGGAAGTGTCCTCGGTTCCGGGATAACGACATGCATAAAATCAGATGCTTACAGCAGGTCGGGCGAATCCTATTCGCCGCGA
>NZ_ML703257.1:26830-89572 GCF_008520305.1 Mesorhizobium sp. SARCC-RB16n
GCTTACAGCAGGTCGGGCGAATCCTATTCGCCGCGACATGCTGTAGAGTAAGAACCGTCAGTCCTTGGCGAAGTGGATGCTGACGGTTCCGGAACCACCGAAATCGGCGACGATCGTGTCGCCGGGTCGCGCCTCGACGGGCCGCACGAAGGACCCCGAGAGAACAACCTCGCCCGCCGCGATCGATATGCCATAGCGGGCGAGCCGGTCCGCCAGCCAGGCGACGCCCATGGCCGGATGGTTGAGAACGCCGGCACCGAGCCCGGTCTCCTCGACCTCGGCATTGCGCGAGACGATGGCGCCGATCCAGCGCATGTCGGCTTCATCGGGCCGCTGCGGCCGGCCGCCGATGACGATGCCGGCATTGGCGGCATTGTCTGATATCGTATCGAAGAAGGTCCGCGCCTTCTTCGTCTCGGCATTGACCCGCTCGATGCGCGTGTCGAGGATTTCCATCGCCGGGGTGATGTAGTCGGTGGCGTTGAGCACGTCGAAGATTGTCACGCCGGGACCTTTCAGCGGCGCCTTCATGACAAAGGCGATTTCGGCCTCGACGCGCGGCTGGATGAAGCGGCCGGCGGGAATGGTCGCGCCGTCGCTGAAGAACATGTCGTCGAAGAGCACGCCCGAATCCGGCGTGTCGATGGCCAGCGCATATTGCATCGCCTTGGAGGTCAGGCCGATCTTCCAGCCTTTAGGCTTCAGCCCGGAATCGATCTTGCGCGCCACCAGCGCTGCCTGGACGCGATAGGCGTCCTCCATCGTCGCTTCGGGAAAATCGAGGCTGAGCAGCCGAATCTGGCGGCGCGCCCGCTCGGCTTCGAACAGGCGGTTGGCGGCGTCTTCGACTTGCTCCGGTGTCATGGCGTAGCCTCGTCGGCGACGCCATTTCGCAGCACACCGATACCGTCGGCTTCCACTTCGATCACGTCGCCCGGCTTAAGCCAGACCGGCGGCTCGAAACGGGCGCCGGCGCCGGTCGGCGTCCCGGTGACGATGATGTCGCCCGGCACCAGCGTGGTGAAGGTCGAGATGTAGTTGATGATCTTGCGGAAGGAAAATATCATCCGGCTGGTGCGGTCTTGCTGGCGCACCTCGCCGTTGACGCGCGTGGTCAGCGCGATGTCGGCGATCTGCGCCTCGTCTGTGAACGGCACCAGCCAAGGGCCGATCGAGCCGGTACGGTCGAAATTCTTGCCTTGCGTGACGTTGAACTTGGCATGCCGCACCCAGTCGCGGATGGTGCCCTCGTTGCACAGCGACAGCGCCGCGATATGACCGAGCGCATCGGCTTCGGCGATGCGTCGCCCGCCCTTGCCGATGACGATGACGATCTCGCCCTCGTAGTCGAGCTGTGGCGATTCCGGCGGTCGCACCAGCGGCGCGCCATGGCCGACGAAGGAACTGGCAAGGCGGATGAACAGCGAGGGGTTCGAAGGCGCTGCCTGGCCGTCCTTGTACTCCTCATTACGGTCGGGGAAATTGACGCCGACGCAGATGATCTTTCCCGGTGAGGGAATAGGGATGTCGTAGGCAATGGCGTCGAGCGGGAAATCGGCGGCGAGGGTATCCGCCTCTTCCGCCAGCCGCCGCAAGGCGCCGGCCTCGATCACCTCGCGGAGCGTCGGCCATTGGCTGTGGCGGGCGGAGAGGTCGATGACGCCCTTGCCGGTGACCGCGCCGTAGCGCGTCTTGCCGTCGACGGTGAAGGTGGCGAGCCGGGCATTCATGCGGCCACCCCGTCATCTGTGTTGTTCCATGCTGGCCAGGCCGGAGTTCTACGGGCGACACGGAACGCTGACATCAAATCAAAATCCCTAGGGCGCCACAATCGGCGATGCCGCCAGACCCGGCTGGCGCACCTCTGCACCCGCAAAAACACTGCCTTCCTCGAACCAGCTTTTCGGCGCCGGCGCGCCCCACAGTGTCTGGCGCTGCGGGTCCTTGAGGTCCCATTTGATCGGCTCGAGGTCGGGATCGACCGTCTGGTAGTCCGAGCAATAGATCTCGATGCGGTGATTGTCGGGGTCGCGGACATAGAGGAAGAACGCGTTGGAAATGCCGTGCCGGCCGGGTCCGCGCTCGATGTTCGGCAGATACCCGGTCGTCGCCATCAGGTCGAGCAGATCGATGATGTTGAGCGGCGTCGGCACCCAGAAAGCGACGTGGTGCAGGCGCGGGCCGACGCCGTTGGTGAAGGCGATGTCGTGCACGCCGCCCTTGCGGTGTGTCCACGCCGCCCACAACTTTCCGCTGCCGGCATCCTCGGTGTATTCGGTCACGCGGAAGCCGAGCTCGTTGTAGAAGGCGACGGACTCATCGACGTCAGGCGAAAAGCAATTGAAGTGGTCGATGCGCAGCGGCTTCACGCCCTTGTAGAGCGCATATTTCTGGTGGATCGGGGGCAGCCGCTCCATCGTCGCGTAGAACTCCAGCGGAATGCCGTGCGGGTCACGCGTGCGGAAGGTGCGCGACTGGTAGGGCCGTTCGACCCGTTCGACCGGCAGGCCTTTGCCCTTGAAGAAGTGCTCGGCCTTGTCGAGGTCTTCGTCGGAATACACCTTGAAGCCGAGGTCGCGCGCTTCGGCCGTGGCGGCCTTCTTCAGCACGATGCAGTGATGGCCACGCTCCTCCATGGCCCTGAGGTAGATGGCGCCCGATGTCTCGTCGGTGACCTGCAGGCCGAGCGTGTCGACATAGAAGGCGCGGGATTTCGCTAGGTCGGTCACCGCCAGTTCGACATGGCTGAGGCGCACGATGTTGAAGGCCGGGTAGAGGTTGGGCTTGGGCAAGGGCATCTGGTTTCCTCCGGTCAGCCGCCGAGTTTCTGGATCGCGTGCGCTGACGTGGCAAAGGCGATGTTCTTCGTCTCCATGTAGAAATCGAAGGAATGGTCGCCGCCATCGCGGCCGATGCCGGAGTTCTTGACGCCGCCGAACGGCGTCGGCAGATGGCGTACATTCTCCGAGTTGACCCAGATCATGCCGGCATCCAGCGCATCGGTGAAGCGGAAGGCGCGGGTGACGTCCGATGTCCAGAGATAACCGGTCAGGCCGTATTGCGTGTCGTTGGCCAGCGCCAGCGCTTCCCCCTCGTCCTCGAAGGCGATCGCGGTCAGCACCGGCCCGAAAATCTCTTCCTGGGCGATGCGCATCCTGTTGGTGGCGCCGATGAACAGCGTCGGGCTGACATAGCAGCCGCCGCCCGGGCCGGCGAACTTGCCGCCGCCGGCGGCGACCACGGCACCTTCCGATTTGCCGATCTCGATATAGGACAGCACCTTTTCCTCATGCACCGGATGGATCAGCGGCCCGACCACGGTTCTCGGATCGAGCGGATGGCCTATTCTGATGCTCTTGGCCTTCTCCGCCACCAGCTCGGTGAACCGGTCATAGACCGAGGCTTCCACCAGCAGCCGCGACGATGAGGTGCAGCGTTCGCCGTTGAGCGAGTAGATCATGAACACCGCCGCATCCGCCGCGCGTTCCAGGTCGGCGTCGGCGAAGACGATCACCGGGTTCTTGCCGCCGAGCTCGAAATGCACGCGCTTCAGTGTGTCGGCGCCCTGTTTCATGATCATCGAGCCGGTGCGGCTTTCGCCGACGAAGCCGATCGCCTTGATATCGGGATGCTCGGTCAGCGCCTTGCCGGCATGTTCGCCCAAGCCGTTGACCAGGTTCCACACACCCTTCGGCAGGCCGGCCTCCTCGGCGATCTCGACCAGCAGCCGCGCGCTCAGCGGCGAGAATTCAGCCGGCTTATGAACCACGGTGCAGCCCGCGGCCAGCGCCGGCGCGATCTTCCAGGTCGACAGCATGAACGGCGTGTTCCAGGGCGTGATGATGCCGACTGGCCCGATCGGCACACGCGTCGTCATGTTGACCTGGCTCGTGGTCCGCAGCGTCTCGCCGTCGCGCGCTTCCGGCGCGCGGTCGGCGAAGAAGCGGAAGTTTTCGGCGCCGCGCAATGCGGCCTTGGCCATGAACTTCAGCGCCTGGCCGGTGTCCATGCACTCGACGAAGGCGATCTCCTCGGCGCGCGCCTCGATCGCATCGGCGATTTTGTGCAGCAGCTTCCTGCGCGCCTCGCCCGGCATGGCGGCCCAGGCCGGGAATGCCGCCTTGGCCGCCTTGGCCGCTCGGTCGATGTCGGCGGTGCTGCCGCGCGCGACCCTGGCCAGCGGCTGCAGATCGACCGGTGACAGCGTCTCGAAAGTCGAGCCGTCGGCGGCAAGCACCGCTTCGCCGCCAATCTGGTTCAGCACGCCATCACGCTTGAAGCGGGCGAGGTAGGCTTCCGCCTTTTTCAGATTGCCTTCGAGGTCGGACATGTCGGTCTTCCGTCACTTGCCGCGCAGCCGCGGGTGGATTGCATTCTTCTTCCAGCTCAGCACCGGATCGATCTCCCTGATCTCCAGCGACAGGGCGAAATGCGGGTTCTCGAACAGCGTGGCCAGGTATTGGCTCACCGCAGTGAATACGGCCTCGCCGGTTTGTTTCTTGTCCTCGGCGCTGCGGCCGGTACCGATGCGAAACGACATATCGAGAAAGGCGTTTTCCGGCAGGCGATCGGCAATGGCGTAGGCGTCAGCGCGAAAAGCCCGCACCCGCACCGCGCCGGTTTCGAACAGCCCGGTGTCGAGCACCGTGCGCAACACCAGCGCGCACAATTCATTCATGTCGACCTTGGCATCGAGATTGGCCGAATACTCGATGGAGAAGTGCGGCACCGCGTTTCGTTCCTGTTTATCGCATTGTTGTAGTTAACGCGTTAATTACACGACGTACCCCCAAAGTCAAGTCTTGCATTGGGCTGGAGGCGACGATACGGGATGGAAAGGTCGGGTTTTGACATTGGCCCATGTGGGGTCAAGACTCGCTGACCACCGCATTATTGGGGGCGCTGCTTCTTGCTGCCGGAAAACACTCGTCGCTCCTTGCCGATGGCGCTGCTTCATGCCCGTGAAGCGGTAATGGGACGGTTTCGCCCGATGCTTGCCGCGCATGATGTGACCGAACAGCAATGGCGCGTGCTGCGCGTGCTGAGCGAAGCCGGCCCGGTCGAGGCGACCGAGCTTGCCGATCGCGCCTCGGTGCTGCCGCCCAGCCTGACCCGCATCATCAAGGCGCTCGAGGGGCGGAAGTTCATCACCCGCAACAAGGCGGAAGGCGACGGCCGCCGCGTCGTGCTGACCATCGCGCCGGCGGGCTCCGCGTTGATCGATGCGCTGTCGCCCGAGAGGCGTGTCATCTACGACGACATCGAGAAGCGCTTCGGCCACGAGCGGCTGGAGCAATTGCTCGATCTCCTGGAGAGCCTGATCGACGGCGAGAGCTGAGCACTCGGCGGCCAGGGCCGTTCGCTACGGCTCAGCCGCCAAAACTGCCTAGCCGCGTTGGCTGCGTATAATTGCGGTCGACATAGAGCAGCGCCGAGCCGCCGCTGCCGTGCCGCACATCGATGACGCGGCCGATCATGACATTGTGCGTGCCGACGAGGTGCACGGTCTCGATCTCGCAATCGAAGTTGACGATCGCGTCCGACAATGCCGGCGTGCCCGAGGCCAGTGTCTGCCAGCGCGCAGCCTCGTAACGGGCTTCCATGTCCCTGGTCGCGCCGGCGAACTTTCCGGCCAGATGCAGGTGGTCATGCGTCAGCACGTTGACGCAAAAGCGGCGGTTGGCGAGGAACATCGCCGCCTGCGTCGAACGCCCGTTCATGCACACCAGCAGCGTCGGCGGCTCGTCTGAGACGCTGCACATGGCGGTGGCGGTGAAGCCGCCGCGTCCCGCCGGCCCATCGGTGGTGATGATGTTGACCGGCGCGCAGACCCTTGCCATGGCGTCGCGGAAATCGGTCTTCGAAATCTGCGCGGCCATGGCCGTCACCCAGCCGTCGAGCCGAGTGGCGGCAGCCACGTGTCGCCTGTCCAGCCATGCTCGTCATAGTCGGCCATGCAGGTGTCGACCAACTCTTCCATCGCCTTCAGCCTGCCGCCGCGCTCGGCGCCCTTCAGCACCTGCAGCCGCACCTCTTCCGGCGCGCCGGCATAGTTGAGCTCATAGAGCGCGTGGCGGCCGCCGAACTCGGTGCCGGTCGCGTCCCACAACAGCTTCATGATCTTGATGCGCTCGATATGGCCCATGTCGTTGGAGCCGCGCACATATTGGGCGAGGTATTTGTCGATCTCGGGGTTGTTGAAGTCGCGCACCGAAGACGGCAGATAGATCAGCCCCGAGGCGATCACCCGGCGCACCGTATCGATGACGCGCGGATAGGCCTCCGACATGAAGGTGCGGTAGGCCAGTGCCGCGTCGAGATTGGGCAGCACCGCGCCGTTCGCCCACGGGATCGGGTTGTAGGCCATGGCATTGGAGAAACTCCAGAACATGTGCCTGAGCGCGATCACTTCGCCCAGTGCCGCCTGGTTGCCGCGAAAGGCGTCGCCACCGGTGGCGCGCAGCGCCTTGGCCAGCAGCCCGGCAAGGAAGTCGAGCTTGACGGCGAAGCGCGTGCAGCCCTGGAAACAATAGCCATGCATGAATCCCGATGCCGGATGGAAGGACAGGATTTTCTGCGCGTCGCGCAGCACCAGCACGTCCTCCCAGGGGATGAAGACGTTGTCGAGCACCAGGATCGCGTCGTTCTCGTCGAAGCGCGACGACAAGGGATAGTCGAAGGGTGCCGCCACCGTATTGGCCGTCTGCTCATAGGAGACGCGGCAGAACATCTTTATCCCTGGCGCGTTCATCGGCACGATGAACATCACCGACAGCGATGGATCCTCGGTGACCGTCGCGGAGCCCTGTGCCAGGAAATTGTAATGCGTCAACGCTGAGGACGTCGCCACCACCTTGGCGCCGGACACGAAGATGCCGGCATCCGTCTCCTTGGTGATGTGGACGAAGACGTCCTTCACCTGTTCGGCCGGCTTGTGGCGGTCGATCGGCGGGTTGACGATGGCGTGGTTCATGAACAGCACCGCTTCTTGGGCACGTTTGTGCCAGGCCAGCGCATTGTCCTTGAACGGTCCGTACCAGTCGGCATTGGCGCCAAGCGTGTTCATCAGCGCCGCCTTGTAGTCGGGCGTGCGCCCCATCCAGCCGTAGGACATGCGCGACCACTCGGCGATCGCCGTCTGCTGGGCCGCGAGTTCGCCGGAGGATTTGGCGACGCGGAAATATTTGTGGGTGTAGCCGCCCGACCCGGTGTCGGTCGGCGATGTCAGCGTCTCACGACGCTTGCCGTCATGCAGCGCATCGTACAGCCGCGCCAGCGACCGCGCCGAATTGCGCATGGCGGGGTGCGCGGTGACGTCGACTATGCGTTCGCCGTTGATATAGACCTCGCGTCCGTCGCGTAGGCTCTCCAGATATTCGGCCCCGGTAAACGGGCGCGCTTTGTCCGCGCGAAAATCTTCTGACCGCATGATGCTCCTCCACTGGTACCGCGACACTAGCGCCTCCGCAGGGGATCGGGTATGGACGGAACGGCAAAACCGATTGGACTTTTTCCGGCACCATGAGCCAGAATTCCATTCCCGATTTCTTCGTCTACGGCGAACCCGTTCGGCCGCTCGATGTCGGCTTCCTGCATGTCGAGACAGTGCTTGCACGCAGCAACATTCACCTTGGCCAGGTTGCCGCGCACAAACATCCGCAGATGGGTCAGATCACCTACTGGACCGGCGGCTCCGGCACCTATCGCATCGAGGACAGATCCTGGGACTTTTCGGCGCCTGCCGTCAGTTTCGTGCCGAGCACTATCGTGCATGGTTTTTCGATCGGGCCAGGCACCGACGCCATCGTGGTCTCGGTCGCCGACGATGCGCTCGCCACGCTTGCCGGCCACAGCCTGCTGCCGCTGGACCGGCCTGTCTTCGCCGACGGCCTCCCGCAACACGCCGCATGGCGGAGACTGGCAACGGTGCTGGACATGATCGCCGCCGAATACGCCGAGGCGCAGGCGGGCAGCGACAGGGTCCTGCCGGCGCTGATCGCCGTCGCACTTTCCCACATCGCGCGTCTCGCGCCTGCAAGAGTTGCCGCCACAGCGTCTTCCGATGCGACGCTGGCCTTTGGCTTGCGCCGGCTTGTCGATGCCCATTTCCGCGAAAACTGGCCGGTCGACCGCTACGTCGAAGCCCTCGCCACGACGCCGCATTTGCTCGACAAGGCCGCCCACGCGGTGTTGGGCAGCGGCGTCAAGCGGGTGGTCGGCGACCGCCGGCTGCTGGAGGCCAAGCGGCTGCTGCTGTTCACCGTGCGCACGGTCGAGGACATCGCCTACGAAATCGGCTTCGACGACCCGGCCTATTTCTCACGCTTCTTCCGCGAGCGGATAGGCGAGGCCCCAGCCGCCTGGCGGCGGAGGCAGTTGCGGAACGGGTGATCACCGGATGCGGCCTTGCAGCCCGCATCCGGTCGGGTTAGCGCCCCTGCTGCTGGCGCGCTTCCCTTTTCTTGCGCCATGGCGCGTTCGCCTCCCAGTCGCCGGCCATGATGCAGCCATAAGGCAGCACTTCGTCGACGATCTCCGCCAGGCCGAAATGCTCGATCTGGCGGCGCATCGATGCCGCGTTCTTGTAGGCGCTCGGCAGCTCCGAAATATCCGTCACGCCGGAGAAGAAACGGGCATCGATGCCCTTCGTCTCCTGCGCGAAGATATCGGCGACGCTGCGTCCCGCCTGCATGCGCTTGTGCTGGGTGCGCGAGAAATTGCGCCCGGCGCCGTGCGGCGAGAAGCCAAGTCCATGCGCCGCGTTCTTGCCGCGCGCGATCAGCACCGGCTCCGCCATGTTGAGCGGGATCAGCGTCAGATCGGTGGCGTCGTCGGCCCAGTTGTCGAACGCCGGTGTGGCGCCCTTGCCGTGGTAGAACAACCCATCCGAGCGGCGGAAGACGAAGTTGTGCTCGTTCCAGAACCGGTCCGACACCTTCGCCGCCAGACGCTCAGCCGCCATATCGTGGATGAGCATATGGTTGCCCTTGGTCCATTCGCGGATCGTCTGCAGGGCGTCCCAATACTCATCGCCTTCCCGCGTGTCGGCAGGAATCCAGGCGTTCTGCGGCAAGGTTTCCGGCGACAGCGTCTTGCGCACGCCCTCGGCGATCCTCATCCCCTTGCTATAGAGCCGCGCGCCAGGCGAGCGCGAGCCGTGATGGGTGACCAGCGCCGTCTCGCCGCTCGACTTCAGCGTGCCGACATAGGCGAAATGGTTGCCGTCGCCCTGCGTGCCGAAATGCTCGATCGCGGCACTGGTCAGGTCACGCAGCAAGGGGTTGGCCTCGAAACGCTCGAAGACCTCCTTGGCCGGTCGGATCTGCTGGCCGCGCGGACGCCCGCCCGGTCCGAAATGGGTGACCCCATGCACGGCATCGAGCAGCGCTGCCGGCGCTACGCCGGCAAATACCGAGATCGCCATCGAGCAGCAGATGTCGGCCGAATGCATGCCGGGATGGATGCCTTCGGACACGGCGACGCCGCCGACCGGAATGGTGCCCGACGGCCCCGCCGGGCAGGCGTCCGGCATGATGGCGCCGGCACGGACCACCGGCGTGCGCATCAATTCGGTCATGCTGCGCGCGACCGCTTCGACATTGGCAGCCTCATCGGGCGTTTCGGCCTCAATGTTGAGGTGCAGCGGCATTGAGGAAGCCGCATGCCGCGGCATGGCCGGCGGCGGCGCGAAACCGCGCGCGGCCTCCAGCGCATCGCCATGCGACCCGCCGCCCTCCAGCACCGCATTGGCGGCGGCCAGCGCCTTGCCGAACCACTTGCCCTGCGGCATGCCGGCGTCGATCAAATCCTGTCCACTCAAAATCTCGGTCATGTCCTTCACTTTCGATACAGCACTGCACGTTGCGGACGGACGACAAGGGAATGCGAAACATTTTTCCGCCACTTCGCGAGATGCGAAGGAGGGACACGAACCCTCACGCCTTTCGGCACCCGCTCCCTTGCTTGACGCAATTGGAGCGAGCTGCGTCTACCTGTAGTCTCGCAGGCATTCGTCCTTATTCGGTCTGGCGACAAGTGTCGGCAAGACAAACTGAGCTACTTTCCGTCCGGTGGGATGGAAGGGATGGCTTGAACATCCGACCTTCCGCCGCTTTCGCCGCGGATGCTCTATCCTGTAGTCCTGCCTGCATTCGCCATTCATTCTCTTCTCTGCGGCGGGCGACAAGTCGAAGCGAGAAACCGATCGATCAACCGATCGACGGGGCGGATTCGAACCGCCAGTGACCCATGTATTCCCGCAGGCATTCGCCCATTCAATCGGCTGGCGACAAGGATCGGCAAGACGGTGACTGCGCCACCTCGCTCCGAGGAGCGAGAGAGTGATTTGAACACCCGACCTCCCGTCCTTCGACGGGCGCGCTACCTGTAGTCCTGCCTGCATTCGCCATTCTGTTCGCTCGCCGCGGCGACAAGGGATGATGAAACCCGGGAGTCCCGCTCGTGCCAGAGAGCGCCGCCAAGGTGAGGAGTCGAACCTCACGGAGCATCCCATTCTTTGGAGCTGTAGTTCCATCCGGCATTCGCCGCGGCTTTGTTCGGGTGTGACGACAAGATTCTATGAAAACTGCCTTTCTGCTCTGCCGACTGAGCTACGGAGCCGATTGGCAGCCCCGGCGGGACTCGAACCTGCGACCCGAAAGTTAGGATGTAGTTCCACAGGCATTCGTCACGCCGTCTGTTCAGTTCCTTTCCTATTCAGTTGCGGCCGAAACCGCGTAAAGCCCGTCGGGCATGACGACAAGGTTTGATGAAACGTCCCGCTCTATCCGCTGAGCTACGGGTCCATAGTGGCGGACCCGACGGGATTCGAACCCGCGACCTGGAGGTGAACAGCCTGTAGTTCCATCGGCATTCGTCATGCCCCGTTTTTGTTTCGGTAGTCCCGGCGGACGCGCCGCCGGGACCGTTTTCAGAGTTCGATCGCCTCGATCGTGCGCACCCAATGGTCCGGGTCGCCGCTCGAGAACAGCATCGTCCCGACCACGTCGAAGACGCGGTCGGAGAAGCCACCGACATTCAGGATGTCGGCCTGCGACTTGGCCTGCCCTTGGGCCTGCGTCGTCGTGTACGGCTGGATGTCGATGCAGACCAGCTTGGCTGCCGGGTTCAACCCCTTCAACTTCTGCCATTCCTGCATCGTCCCCGTCCCCTGATGCGCATGCGCCGAGGCATCCACCCAGGACTGGTTGTCCGACACGAACACGACAAGGTCGACCTTGGCCTTCTCGCGCACCAGCTGTGCCAGCGGAGCCGAACAGTTGGTTCCGCCACCACCGATGGCGGCAAGCTTGGCGGCGTTGGTCATCACTGTATCGCGAGCGTTGAGGCGGATATCCACCACATTGTTCTCGAACGGCAGCACCCTGGCCGTCGCGTTGCGCCGCAGCATCGCGGCGGCCACCAGGGCAGCCACATCGATGCAGCGCACGGCCGACGTCGCGCCCTTGCGGTAGCCGGTGACGGGCGAGCTCATCGAGCCCGAAACGTCTGGACACACCACCACGTTGCCCTTGACCTCGGGCACGTTGCCGAGCGCGATTTCCATCGCATCCTGCAGCGCGTCCCGAACCACGCCAGGCACTTTCGCATCGGCCACAGTGAACGCCACCATGAGCTGATACGGGAACACCCGGGCGCGCCGGATTGCCTCCGGGTCACGCAGACGCGCCGCCAGTGTTTCCGCGAACCCATCCACTTCGAACACGCCATTGCGAGCAAAAGTGTTCAGGTTCTGCCGCAGCATCTGCCATCCGGCCGTCCCGGCGATCTGCACCCAATGCTGGCGCGAAAGCGGCATCGAGGTCAGCATCTGGAACGGCACTTCGGGTACAGGCAGCGACGGATCGCGCTTGAACGCCTCGAAGGCTTTCACCACCTCCGGCAAGGCCGCGACATCATGCGGCTTGCCAAGGAGGTAGCCGTAAAGCGCCTCACGCGAGGCCGACTTCGGCTTCGGGTGAACCATCTTGACGACATCGGCCAGCGACGGATCGTTGCCGACCGCGGCCCGCATGATCTCGAAGTCGGCTGCCTGCTCGAGCCACGCCTGGACAAGGCGCTTCGGCCGCGTGCCGAGCGACTTGCGCCCGGTGGCGCCCGAACGCATGACCTGCACGAAATTGCGCAGCATCTTGCCATTCCGCACGATCCGCCCGAAAGCCCGGTTGAACTCGTCGCCCTGCATCGAGGAGAGAACGGCCAGCAACAGCGCCGGCATGTCCTTCATGTAGCCCTGCTCGAAAGCGCGGACGGCGGTGCGGGCCAGGAACCCCGGCTCGACCTGCCAGGCGAGCTTCAGCACCTCGTCCAGCTGTTCGCGCGGCTCGGTATAGAAGGTCGCATTGAACGTTCCCGTCGCCGCCAGCTGCGCCAGGGCCTGTTCGGGCGACAGGCGGTAGGCCCGGGCGCCCTCATGGTTCCTGGCATCAGCCGGCGGGAGCAGCTTTCCTGCAATCGTCGCAAACACGGATTTGTTCGCCATTGATCTCATCCTTCATTTCACACCGGTAGCATTACAAGCGGCGTGCCAGTTTGGACGGCAAGCAGGTGGAAGTTCGCAGCGCTCCGGTTAACACATTGATTTATTTATGAAAGAAAAATGCCGCTGAAAATCATTGCCTCTGGCATCGCGCAAGCCGGTGCCTGTATAGTGATCCAAAAATCTCGTTTCTTATAGAATTGGATAAAATGAGAAGACGTGTCGCCATAGGAATCCTCGGCACCACGCTTGATGCCGACGGCAGGGCCGACCGCTGGAAGAAGTGGCGGCCGACGGTGGCGCTGTGCCAGCAGCCGGGCCTGTTCATCGACAGGCTCGAACTCATTCACGACGCGCATTCGCAGCGACTGGCCACGCAGATCATCACTGACATAGAGCAAGTCTCGCCGGCAACCGAGGTCAGGCCGCACATCATCGGCATGAAGGATCCATGGGACTTCAGCGAGGTCTATACCGGCCTGCGCGATTTCGCCCGTGGCTATATGTTCGATCCCGAGAAGGAAGACTATCTCGTCAACATCACCACAGGCACGCACGTTGCGCAGATTTGCTGGTTCCTGCTCACCGAGGCGCATTTCATCCCGGCGCGCCTGCTGCAGCTTTCGCCACGCAAACACGGGACCGATGCCGATGTGTCGGGCAGCCACTCGATCATCGATCTCGACCTGTCCCGCTATGACGCGATCGCCACGCGCTTCGCCGCCGAACGCGACGAGGCGACGTCGTTCCTGAAATCGGGCATCGCCACCCGCAATCCGGCTTTCAACCAGATGATCGACCAGATCGAGAAGGTGACGATCCGCTCACGCGCGCCTGTCCTGCTCACCGGCCCGACAGGAGCGGGCAAGTCGCAGCTCGCGCGCCGCATCTACGAACTCAAGAAGGCGCAGCGGCAGGTTTCCGGCGCCTTCATCGAGGTCAATTGCGCGACATTGCGCGGCGACCAGGCGATGTCGACCCTATTCGGCCACGTCAAAGGCGCTTTCACCGGCGCCCAGAACGAGCGTGCCGGACTGATGAAGTCGGCAAACAAAGGGGTGCTGTTCCTCGACGAGATCGGCGAGCTTGGTCTCGATGAACAAGCCATGTGCCTGCGCGCCATCGAGGAAAAGCGCTTCCTGCCAGTCGGCGCCGACCAGGACGTGATGTCGGATTTCCAGCTTCTCGCCGGCACCAATCGCGATCTGTCGATCGGCGTGAAGGAGGGCAAGTTCCGCGAGGATTTGTTCGCACGGCTGAACCTGTGGACCTTTCAGCTGCCGGCGCTGCGCGACCGCAAGGAAGATATCGAGCCTAACCTAGACTTCGAGCTGCGCCGCTTCAGTGAACGCGAGGGCCAGAACGTCACTTTCAACAAGGAGGCGCGGGATCTCTACCTGAAATTCGCCATCGCGCCGGAGGCGATGTGGCGTGCCAATTTCCGCGATCTGTCGGCATCCATCACCCGCATGGCGACGTTGGCGCCGCTCGGCCGCATCAACGAGGAGACGGTGCGCGACGAGATCGACCGGCTGACTTTACTCTGGCGTGCTGGGGATGCCGGCGATCGCGATGCCATCCTGGTGGAGGTTTTGGGTGTCGAACGGCAACGCCGGATCGATATGTTCGATCGGCCACAGCTTGCCACCGTGCTCGAGGTCTGCCGCGACAGCAATTCGATCAGCGCCGCCGGGCGAAAACTGTTCGCCGTTTCGCGACTGCAAAAGACCAGCGGCAACGATGCCGACCGGCTGCGCAAATATCTCAAGCGGTTCGACTTGAGCTTCGAGGACATCGTCCGGAAATGATGGACGTCCTCGTCGGCTGCCGACGGGTTCATCCATGGCGAATGGAAGTCACAAGGTCCGGTGGCTTGCCTTGGCCACCTTTTCGTGAAGATGCGCGGGTTGATCCGAGGGCCTGCTTGCCTAGGTAGAGAGGGCGGCCGGGCGCCACGCAATCTCAACAATCGGTATGACATTTTCCAGTATTCGAAAGCTTGCCCTTTCTGGCCTCATCGTCGTCGTCCAGTCCTCCTGCGTCGTTCCCGACGACACGTCGCGCATCGCCGAGGTTGATCCCACGGCGGCGGCGGCTCGCAAGGAGATGGTCGGCCTCAGCGAAGCCGACGTTCGAATGTGCGCGGGGTTTCCGACCGCCACCGCGGATGTCGGCCAGTCCGGGCAGATCTGGACCTATAAGCGCATCGTCCAGCGCGGCAATCTCAGCGTCGTCGTTCCTGCCTTGGCCTTGGGGGCGATCCCCACGGTCGGCGGTTCCGTCAATGTCGCTCCCGGCGGTTACTGCGACACGCAGGTTCGCATGGTCGATGGCCGCGTTGCCGAAGTTGCCTATGCCGGCGACAACAATCTGCCGAACAGGCGCGACGCGCTTTGTGTCAGCACCGTGGATGCTTGCGTGGCCTATGCCCGCCAACACAGGCCGGCGGCCAAATAGCGGGCGGCGGTGGCCGGGACGAGCGAACCCGCGCCATCCCTATACCAAACGGCTGATCGAGGCCGTGCCGGTGCCGGATCCCGCGCAGCGCAGAAGCCGTTTCGCCCGCCTCGATCAGGAAATCCCCAGCGCCACCCGCCGGATCGGCGAGGCGCCGCTGAAACTGGCGTTGAGCGATGTGGGCAACGGCCATCTCGTCGCCGCCGAGGGCTGAGGCTGCCCGGGACGTAGCTCAAACAAGCTCGGCGTGCGGCCGGCCGCGCTTCACATGTTCATGTCCCGTCCTGAGTCTCCTCTGGCGTCAGGCCCTGGAATCGGCCTTGCCGCCATGAAATCCGCGGCCGCCTCTTGCCCTTCCGCCTCATTTTCCTAATGTGCTTGCGGATGACGATCGTAGGGGGCGGCCGGATTCATCCACACTGGGAGGAAGTAAACTCATGAAGCTATGCTATGTCGTTTCCGCCGCGCTGCTCGCGGCCACCGCAATTCCCGCCTCGGCCGCCGGGATTTCCGATGGCAAGGTCAAGATCGGCATCCTCAACGACCAGTCCGGCGTCTATGCCGATTTCGGCGGCAAATGGTCGGTCGAGGCCGCCAAGATGGCGGTCGAGGATTTCGGCGGCAAGGTGCAGGGCGCGCCGATCGAGATCATCAGCGCCGACCACCAGAACAAGCCCGATATCGCCTCCAACATCGCACGCCAGTGGTACGATACCGAACAGGTCGATGCCATCATGGAGCTGACGACCTCTTCGGTCGCGCTCGCCGTGCAAGGGATTTCCAAGGAAAAGAAGAAGATCGACATCGTCACCGGTGCGGCGACCACCGAGCTCACCGGCAAGCAGTGCTCGCCCTACGGCTTCCACTGGGCCTATGACACCCACTCACAGGCGGTGGGCACCGGCGGCTCCCTCGTGCAGCAGGGCGGCGACAGCTGGTTCTTCGTCACCGTCGACTATGCGTTCGGCTATTCGCTGAAGGAGCAGACCGCCAAATTCGTCGAGAGCCATGGTGGCAAGGTGCTGGGCGAGGTGCGTTATCCCCTCGGCGCGACCGATTTTTCGTCCTTCCTGCTGCAGGCGCAATCGTCCGGCGCCAAGGTCATCGGACTGGCCAATGCCGGCCTCGACACTTCCAATTCCATCAAGCAGGCGGCCGAATTCGGCATCGTGCAGGGCGGCCAGCGTCTGGCGGCGCTGCTGTTCACGCTGTCCGAAGTGCATGGGCTCGGCCTGCAGGCGGCGCAAGGCGTCGTGCTGACCGAGGGCTATTACTGGGACCGCGACGACAAGAGCCGCGCATTCGGGCAGCGCTTCTTCAAGCGCACCAACCGCATGCCGAACATGGTCCAGGCCGCGACCTATTCGGCGGTGACGCAGTATTTGAAGGCCATCGACAAGGCCGGCACGGACGAGACCGAAGCGGTCGCCAAGCAACTTCACTCGCTGCCCGTCGACGATGCCGTCACAACGGGCGGCAAGGTCCAGGCCGACGGCAACATGGTCCACGACATGTATCTCTACCAGGTCAAGGCGCCTAGCGAGAGCAGCAAGGATTGGGACTACTACAAATACCTGGCCACCATTCCCGGCAAGGAGGCTTTCCTGAGCGAGAAGGACAGCGGCTGCCCGACGGCCGCACAGTGACCGGCGCGGCCATGGTGCCGCCTGACCTGAACGCGGAAGAGCCGCGGGTGGTGCTTTCCGCCCGCGGCCTGCGGCGTGACTTTGCCGGCTTCGTCGCCGTCAAAAATGTCGACCTCGATGTCCGCCATGGCAACATCCATGCGCTGATCGGACCCAACGGCGCCGGCAAGACCACCGTTTTCAACCTGCTGACCAAATTCCTGGCGCCGACCAGCGGCAGGATCGAGTTGCTCGGGCACGACATCACCCGCACGCCGCCCGCCAGGGTGGCGCGGATGGGTCTGGTGCGCTCGTTCCAGATATCGGCGATCTTTCCGCATCTCAGCGTGCTCGACAATGTGCGCGTCGCGCTGCAGCGGCCGGCCGGGCTCGGCGTCCAGTTCTGGCGCTCGCTGGCGGCACTCGACCGGCTGACGCCGCGCGCCATGGAACTGCTGCGTTCCGTCGGCCTCGACGATGCCACGAACAGGCTGGCCGGCGATCTCTCCTATGGCAGGAAACGCGTGCTCGAGATCGCCACGACGCTGGCGCTCGATCCCAAAGTGCTGCTGCTGGACGAGCCGATGGCCGGCATGGGCCATGAGGACGTGGCCACGGTTTCCGCCCTCATCCGCTCGGTGGCGAGCGACCGCGCGGTATTGATGGTCGAGCACAATCTGACCGTGGTGGCCGATCTCTGCGACTGGATAACGGTGATCCAGCGCGGCGAGGTGCTCGCGGCCGGCGACTACGCCACCGTCAGCCGCGATGAACGCGTCAAGGTCGCCTATATGGGCACCGCCGATGACTAGCGCCGCGCCCCTGCTTGCGGTCAGCGGCCTCAACGCCTGGTATGGCGAGGGCCATGCGCTGCACGGCGTCGATCTCGAAGTTTTTGCCGGCGAAACGGTCACATTGCTCGGCCGCAACGGCATCGGCAAGACGACGACGCTGCGCGCCATCATGGGCCTGATCCGCCGGCGGACGGGACAGGTCGTTTTCGACGGCGCCGACCTGATGCGGCTGCCGCTGCACCGCACCGCGCACCAGGGCATCGGCTTCGTGCCGGAGGAGCGTGGCATCTTCTCGACGCTGACAGTCGACGAAAACCTGGTCCTGCCGCCTGTCGTCGCCCCGGGCGGCATGAGTGTCGAGGAAATCTTCGATCTCTTCCCTAACCTGAAGGAGCGGCGCAACAGCCCCGGCACCAGGCTGTCGGGCGGCGAACAGCAGATGCTGGCGATCGCGCGCATGCTGCGCACCGGCGTCAAGATGCTGCTCCTGGACGAACCGACCGAGGGCCTCGCGCCTGTCATCGTGCAGCGCATCGGCGAGCTGCTGGCGACGCTGAAGCAGCGTGGCATGACCATCCTGCTGGTCGAGCAGAATTTCCGCTTCGCCAGCCGTGTCGCCGACCGTTTCTACCTGATGGAGCACGGCAAGGTCGTGGCCGGATTCCCGACCGGGGAACTGGCGGACCGCATGACGCTGCTCCACGAAATTCTGGGTGTATGATGGCGCCATGACGATGATCTTCGGCATCCCCGTCCAGGCATTGCTCGGCCAGTTGCTGGTCGGCCTGATCAACGGCTCCTTCTACGCCATGCTCAGCCTGGGGCTGGCCGTAATCTTCGGCCTGCTGCGCGTCATCAACTTCGCCCATGGCGCCCAATATATGCTCGGCGCCTTCGTCGGTTATCTCCTGCTCACCCATCTCGGCATCGGCTATTGGCCGGCGCTGATCCTGGCGCCGCTGGTCGTCGGCCTGTTCGGCGTCGTGGTCGAACGCCTGGCGCTGTCGCGGCTCTACGACACCGATCCGCTCTACGGCCTGCTCTTCACCTTCGGTCTCGCGCTCGTGCTCGAAGGCATATTCCGTTACTATTACGGCGTGTCGGGAAACCCCTACGCCGTGCCGACGCTGCTGGCCGGCGGCACCAATCTCGGCTTCATGTTCCTGCCCAACTATCGCGGCTGGGTCGTGGTCGCCTCGCTGATCGTCTGCTTCGGCACCTGGGCGCTGATCGAGAAGACCAGGCTCGGTTCCTACCTGCGCGCCGCGACCGAAAATCCTCGTCTCGTCCAGGCCTTCGGCGTCAACGTGCCGTTGCTTTTGACCCTCACCTACGGCCTCGGCTCGGCGCTCGCCGGGCTCGCCGGCATCCTGGCCGCACCCATCTATCAGGTGAGCCCGCTAATGGGGTCGGATCTCATCATCGTCGTCTTCGCGGTCGTCGTGGTCGGCGGCATGGGCTCGATCCTCGGCGCCATCGTCACCGGCTACATGCTCGGCCTGGCCGAAGGCCTGACCAAGGTCTTCTACCCCGAGGCCTCCAACCTGGTGGTCTTCGTCATCATGGCGATCGTGCTTTTGGTCCGGCCCGCCGGCCTGTTCGGAAGGGACGCCTGACATGGCGGAAGGAACATCCGAGATGGCCGAGCTGGCGCTTCGTGAGGCATCGGCCAAACCCTCGGCAAGGCTTGAATGGGCGCTGGTCGGGCTCGGCATACTGGCGCTGCTGGCGGCCCCCTTCTTCGTCTACCCGATCTTCCTGATGAAGATGCTGTGCTTCGCGCTGTTTGCCTGCGCCTTCAATCTCCTGCTCGGCTATACCGGCCTGCTGTCGTTCGGCCACGCCACCTTCTTCGGCGGCGCGGCCTACTTCACCGCGCACGCCGTCAAGGTGTGGGGCTGGCCGCCGGAAGCCGGCATCCTGCTCGGCATGGCGGGCGCCGCACTGCTCGGCCTCGTCATGGGTTTCTTCGCCATTCGTCGGCAAGGCATCTATTTCGCCATGATCACGCTGTCGCTGTCGCAGATGTTCTTCTTCTTCTGCGTGCAGGCGCCGTTCACGCAAGGCGAGGACGGCATCCAGGGCGTGCCGCGCGGCGTCCTGTTCGGCATCCTCGACCTCAACGCCCCGATGAACATCTACTACTTCGTGCTTGTCGTGGTCCTGCTCGGCATCTTCGCCATCTGGCGCATCGTCAATTCGCCCTTCGGCATGATCCTGCGCTCGATCCGCGAAAACGAGAACCGCGCCATTTCGCTCGGCTATTCCGTAGCCAGCTACAAACTCGGCGCCTTCGTCATGTCGGCGGCGTTGGCGGGGCTCGCGGGCTCGCTCAAGGCGATCGTCTTCCAGTTCGCCACGCTCACCGACGTCACCTGGCAGATGTCGGGCGAAGTGATCCTGATGACGCTCCTCGGCGGCATCGGTACCATGGTCGGCCCCATCATCGGCGCCAGCCTAGTCGTCGGCCTGGAAAACACGCTGGCCACCTCCGGTTTCCCCGTGACCATCGCCACCGGGCTGATCTTCATGGTCTGCGTACTGGTGTTTCGGCGCGGGATTGTCGGGGAGCTTTATGCGCGGGTGATTGGGCGGACGGGGAAGGGGTGACCGAGAATGTTCTTTTTGCACCGCTACCGGTGATCCGGCATTTGCGTGGTAAGTGACCGGGTTGGGGCCGACTGCAGACGGACAGCTTCGGGCTCGTATGTTAAAGAGCGGACCTTCAGGTCGGTATCTGCCTGACCCAATTCCTGCCCCACTTAGGCATTTCGTGCCCACCTATATCGGCCTTGCCCAAGCCAGGAAAAGAACGCCTGCCGAAAGGCGCATTTCCGAAACTTATTCCGTCCGATCCGCCTCGTTCGCGGGGATCTCCTCGCAATCGGATTCAGGCCGCGTGCTGGAGCCAAATGACTGGCGAGACTGTTTAGCGATAACTTTGATAGAACGCTGTCGGCCCGGCCGGCGGCGGGGTAAAACGGCGATATTGAGGAGCTCGTGAGCCGCATGCCATCTACTTCGAACTGATGATGACAAAGTAAGAAAACAAGAGATAGCCTCTACGCCTCATTCGGTCTCGGCCTTGCCGACGGTGCTTCATTAGCATTGTGGTAGGGCGTCCAGCGCCGCGGCGTGCAGTAAGCGGAGAATACAATAGCGGTGAGGGCCGCGGTCGTTGAGGTTCTGTGATGAATCATCTGCAGAGTACCAGGTCGGCATCTCCCCGCTTTGATTTCATGTTAATTAAACGAGGGCCTTTGATTTTGCGTCAAGGGATAGACGGCAGTGGATGTAACACCATGCTGCCCTTTGTTTCGTTATGCCTCGTTCTGCTATTGGCATGTCCGGCAAATAGTCAGTCGGTGCCAGAAGCGTCGGCGGCTGCCGCAGCCAACGACACCTCGTCGGTCTTGGCGCCGGATCTCACGGTTATCAAGAAAGAACCGGGCAAGGCGCAACCGAGCGCGTCCCATATGTCTGGAGAGCCGGTGCTCAGCGAAGCGCAGGCACTCGAGGAGGGCGCACAAACGCCGCCCGGCGAGCATGAGGAGGCTCTACGCCGTGAATTGGCCGAAGCACGCGCGGAGTTGGACGTCATGCAGCGCGACGCACGTGACGCAAGGGCCCAGGCAGCTAAGCAAGCGCAGGCTCTAAAGGAGCAGCGACGAACAGACGAAGCGCTCGAGCTCGATCTGCAGACGGCGCAGCGCGTTATCGAAAGCTTCAGGACCGAAGCCAGTCGCTGGGACAACGAGACGGCCGCCATTGGAGCGCCCCCCGCTGTGGAAGCCTCTGTGGATGCTGCGAAGCAAGCGCTTGATGACGAGCGGCACAAGGTTGAACTCCTGGAACAAGAACTCACCACGGCTCGCCAAACTATTGATGCTCTTAAGAAAGACGCATACCTGGCTACGGTCGATCAGGCCAACGCCATAAAGGACCGACAGGTGGCCGAGGCGGCTCTAAAGCAAGCTGGAGAAGCACGCAAACTGGAACGGGAGCGAGCAGATTCAGCCCTTCGTGAACTCGACATTGTTGGCAAGGAACGCGAGGCTTTAGAGCAGAGCTCGATAGAATTGAGTGCTGCGCTGGACGAAGAGCGTGAAAGGGCCACCGGTCTAGCCCGCAGCCTCAGTGCCGCGCGCGACGCAATTGACATCGGCAAGGTTAAGCCTCGCGCTGCTGATGTAGAGCGCGCGCCGAAAGCACCTGTCCCCGCAGGTGCACCTGCAAGCACGTTGTCGCGTGCTGGCGCCCAACCAACCCGAAAACCGAGCTTGCCGGAAAAACAGAAAGCGAAGGCCCAAAGGTCACCGCAACCTGTTCTGCTGACAACCATCGATCTTCCCGCCGCATTGCTCCCAACGCGACCACCGAAAAAGCTCAACCGGCGCCAGTGAGGACCAGCGAACGAAATGTATGCCGCAGGGGAATATGATAGTGAAAAAATACGTTGCAGCCGTGCTGACAATCGGGATCACAATCGGGCCTGCCTCGGCTCTTGACGCAAGCATAGGCGGTAATTCCGGCGGTATCGGGATCGGCGGCGGATTGAACGTCGGTTCCAAAGGCGCATCTGTAGGGGTGGGCGCGAGCGTCGGTGGTGTAGACGGAGCAAACGTTGGAGCTTCGGTCGGCGCGGGCAACGGAACAATCGACGGAGGCGTTAGTGCCGGCGCCAACGTCGGCGACACAAGCGGAGGCGTTTCGACAGGTATCGGTGTGGGCGACGATCCAGCCGCCGGAAACGAATCGACGACTGCTCCCGGTAATGCGACCGCAGTCACGACAGCGACCCCCTCTGCCAAGACCGCCAAGCAATCGATCGTCCTGCCACCCGCCCTCATGCCCCCTCGAGCTGGTGGCGATGGGTCCGCGCAAGCCACCAAAGGCTATCCTTTTGGCTCTCTGGCACCACTGAAAGGGAAACCCGGTACGCCAGCCGCCGTGGTGCGCGCCTGCCGCGCGGCGATCATGTCCGCTGCGACGCCGCTTGGCGCCATCCGTGTCAACGCGGCAAGCGCAGGTACCTTGCGTCAACGTCGAGGCGCACTCACGGCGCCGATCGAGGTGCGAATAGACTACACAAGAGAAGGTGGCATCGAAGTCCGGCAGGCGCGCGTCGGTTGTCGCCTCGATGCGGCGGGCAGGGTCACTGCAATAATATAGCACCAGGCTTGTAAGCGGAGACACGGCGCTCTGCCGAAGGGGCGCTCGGCTCGGGCCTGGGCCTGGTAAATGTCACCGTCATCTGCCACACGGCCGACTACCGCAGCGATGTCTGCTCTTCAGGCAGAAGGCAGAATTGACTTCTACTGCCGACATGAGGCCCAAAACTGCCGTCGCTTCGCAATCCAGCCGCCATGAGCCGTGCGACTGGCAGGACATGTCATGGTTACGGCCTGTGGCGCGATCTCAGCAACGATGAGGAATACCCATTGATGGTCCGGGCCCTCGCGAAGAAGGAATGAGCATTCCCCTCAACCCAGCGAACTCCACGATGGACGCAGCTCGATAGCGCCAGCTATCCGCAACACACATAGACGATGCCTGAACCTTTTGACGACGGCAGCGGCGGCAATCAGTGGCGTTCGCCATCATCCGATCGCGTCTTCGCCGGGAATGTCTGCTTTCGGGTGGCGGCAAAGACTTCCTTAGTGACCGCAATGAGGACGCAAAGCGGCCGTCCAACGGTAGAGTTATGGACATCTCACTCGGGTCACTCGGGGACGGCAGGCACTAACCGATGCCGGTCCCCGTGTCACCCATAACCCCCCCGCTCCACCGCCAGCCTCCTGACCAGCGCCAGCACCCCATCGATCGCCGGAGTCGGCTTGCCCGTCAGCCGCCCCAGCTCCTGCACGGCCCCCACCAGCGCGTCGATCTCCATCGGGCGGCCGCGTTCCAGGTCTTGTAGCATCGAGGTCTTGTGTTCGCCGACGTCGCCGGCGCCCATGATGCGGCGGTCGACGTCTATGGGGAAGCGCACGCCGAGGCTTTCACCGATCGCTTGCGCTTCCAGCATCATGCTGCGGGCGAGTTGGCGGGTGCCCTCGTCGGCGACGATTGCGGCCAGCGTGCTGCCGGTCAGCGCCGAGATCGGGTTGAAGGAGAGGTTGCCCCACAGTTTTACCCAGATCTCGCCGCGTATGTCGTCGCGCACCGGCGCCTGCAGCCCGGCCTTGACCATCTCCCCGGCCAGAAGCGTGACCCGTTCGCTCTTCTCGCCCGAGGGTTCGCCAAGCGAGAAGCGCCTGCCTTCGACATGGCGGATCAGGCCTGGCGCATCGACCTCGACGGCGGGGTAGACCACCGAGCCGATGACGCGCTGCGGTCCGAGCCGGCCCCAGATCGTGCCGCCGGGGTCGACCTGATGCAGCCTGGTGCCTTCGAGCGCGCCGCCGGCCTTGTAGAAATACCACCAGGGCACGCCGTTCTGCATGGTGACGACCGATGTGTGGTCGCCAAGCAGCGGGGCGATCTGGTCGAGCGCTGGCGCGACGGAATGCGCCTTCAGCGCCAGCACGACATAATCCTGCGCGCCAAGCTCTTCCGCCTTGGCGGCGGCGCGGACGGAGGCGGTCGTTTCCTTGCCATCCTCGATCAGGATCAGGCCATTTGCCTTGATCGCTTCCAGATGCGCGCCGCGTGCGACGATCGACAGGTCAGTGCGCCCGGCGATCGCCAGCTTGGCGGCGAGATAGCCGCCGATGGCGCCGGCGCCGAAGATGGTGATCTTCATCATGGTGAGCCTTTGATACTATGCATGTCGTTATCTCGGAACCGAGGACACTTCCAAGCGACATGCATTAGAGCCCGAGCTTGGCGGCAAGCCCGATGCGCTGCAGCTTGCCGGTCGCGCCCTTGGGGATCTCGTCCAGGATCAGCACCTTGCGCGGCACCTTGAAGTCGGCGAGCCGTGTCGCGGCGTGGGCGCGGATGTCGCCCTCGGTGGCGCTCATGCCTTCGCGCAGCACCACGGCCGCCGCCACCTCCTCGCCGAGCTTGTCATGCGGCATGGCGAAGGTGACGACCTGCGCCACCGCCGGATGGTCCATCAGCACGTCGTCGACCTCAAGCGGCGAGATCTTCTCGCCGCCGCGATTGATGATCTCCTTCAGCCGGCCGGTGACCCTGAGGTAACCGTCACTGTCGAGCACGCCCTGGTCGCCGGTGTGGAACCAGCCATGCGCGAAGGCCGTCGCGTTGGCGTCCGGGTTCTTCTCGTAGCCTGACGTGACATTGGGTCCGCGAATGACGATCTCGCCAGTCTCGCCTGGTTCGAGCAGCCGCCCGTCCGGTGCCATGACAGCCACCTCCGGCCCGCCGGCGGCGCCGACGCTGCCCGGCTTGCGCAGACCCGGCGGCAGCCGGTTCGACGCCATCTGGTGCGCGGCCTCGGTCATGCCGTAGGACTCGATGACAGGACATCCGAAGGTCGCTTCGAGTTCCGTCATCACCTGCGCCGGAAGCGACGCCGAGGATGAGCGGATGAAGCGCAGGCGTGCCGCCGCCAGCGCTTCGGCATTGCGCGCCGCGCGCGCCAGTATCGCCTGGTGCATGGTCGGCACGGCGGTGTACCAACTCGGCCTGGCGTCGCCCAGCCACTGGAAGAAGCGCAGCGCGTTGAAGCCCGGCGTGCAATGGATGCTGCCGCCCGATGCCAGCGACGACAGCACCGCCGCGATCAGCCCATGGATGTGGAACAGCGGCATGATGTTGAGGCAGCGGTCGCTGGCCGTCAGGCCGAGCGTCGTGCCGATATGGCGGGCGGAGGCCGCGACATTGGCATGGCTGAGCGGCACCAGCTTGGGCCGCGACGTCGTGCCGGACGTGTGCAGCAAAAGCGCGATGTCGTCATCCCCCGCCATGGCGGACGCCGCCTGCGGTCCCACCGCCGCGCCTTCGATGGTGAAGCTGCCGGCCGGCGCGTCTGGCGGCACGATGAGCCGCAGCACGCCGATGCCGAGACGCTCGGCCACCGTCACCGCCGGGCCGGTCTCGTTCTCCGCGACGAGGATCGCCTTCGCGCCGATGTCGGTCAGGTAGAAGTCGAGTTCGTCGGCCCGGTAGGCGGGATTGAGCGGCGCCGTGGAGGCAGTGGTAGCGACCGCGATGAAGGCCGTCGCCATCTCAGGCCCGTTCGGCAGTACGATCGCTACCCGATCGCCCCGACCGACGCCGAGGGCGTGCAGTTGCCTGGCGATCGTCGTGATCAGCGCGCGCAGGCCGCCATGGGTGAGTGCGGGCCTGTCGGGTGCCAGGATGGCTGGCGCGGCATCGGCGCCGGCGACGAGGCGGCGGGAGAGGTCTGGATGATTTTGGGTCATGATCACCGGCTATGTTTCATGTGACTGCTTGTGAAAGTCCAGCGCGCCAATTTTTCTATGTTGGCGCTGCCCCCACTCCGTCTCGGCTTCGCCGAGCCACCTCTCCCCACGTTGTGGGGGAGAGGAAAACCCCGGCCTTCAAAGGTTGCGACCTCGGCGTTTGGCATTTCCTCTTCCCCCATGAAATGGGGGAGAGGTGGCCGCGGAGCGGCCGGAGTGGGGGCCTGCGCTGCCATGCGATTAGTCGTGCCGTAAACCTCAATACCCCAGTGCCATCCCGTCCTTGCGCGGGTCCGATGCCCCCGTCAGCGTCCCCTTCTCCCAGTCGATCAGGACCGCCTGCCCGCCCCCAAGCGGATGGTGCGGCTCGGTGATGGCATGGCCGCGCCGGCGCAGGCCTTCGATCGCCTCGGTGGGTACGTTGCGCTCAGCCTCCACCATGCCGTCATTGTAGAACACCCTTGGCGCATCGAGCGCCTGCTGCGGGTCCATGCCGAAATCGATCATGTTGGTCAGAAGATGGACATGACCGAACGGCTGGTAGCCGCCGCCCATGACGCCGAACGGCATCACCACGCGGCCGTTTTTCGTCGCCATGCCAGGCATGATCGTATGCATCGGCCGCTTGCCGGGCGCGATGGTGTTGGGGTGGCCCGGATCCAGGGTGAAGCTCGAACCGCGGTTCTGCAGCACCACGCCGGTCTTCGGGCTGACGACGCCGCTGCCGAAGGAATAATAGGTCGAGTTGATGAAGGAGACCGCATTGCGGTCGCGGTCGACGACCGAGATATAGACCGTATCGCTGCCGGGCAGCTGCACGTCAGGCAGGTGGGTCATGGCGCGCTCGCGGTCGATCTCGGCGCGCAGCCGGTCGGCATAGGCGGCCGACAGAAGCTCTCCCACCGGCACCGGAACATGGTCCTGGTCGCCGACGTAGCGGTCGCGGTCGCGGTAGGCTAGCCGCCCGGCCTCGATCTCCAGATGCAGGCGCTCGGCCCCGTTGGGGTCGAGTTCGCCGAGCTTGAAGCCCGACAGCACGTTGAGCATCAAAAGCGCCGTCAGCCCCTGGTTGTTCGGCGGCATCTGGTGGATTTCATGGCCGCCATAGCTGACGCTCACCGGCGCCACATAGTCGCCCTGGGTCGCGGCGAAATCCTCATGCGAATGCAGCCCGCCCAACTCCTTGAGCCGGCGCACCATGTCGTCGGCGACCGCGCCTTCATAGAATCCGGCGCGGCCGTGCTTCGCGATTATCCGCAAAGTGGCGGCAAGTTCCGGCTGCCGGTGCACGTCGCCGGCCTTCGGCACGGTGCCGCCCGGCAGGAAGATGCGCGCGCAATGTTCGTCGGCGGAAAGATCGATTTCCGGGTCGGCCCAGTCGAAGGCGACTCGGTCGTGCACGACATAGCCGTTCTCGGCATAGTGGATCGCCGGCGCCAGCACTTCCGCCAGGCCCTTGCTGCCATGATCCTCCAGCAGCCGGCACCAGGCGTCGATGGCGCCTGGCACGGTGACGGGATGCGGCCCTTGGAGCGGGATGCAGTCGAAACCCTTTTCCAGATACCAGTCGATGGTCGCGGCTGCCGGCGCCCGGCCGGAACCGTTGAAGGCGAGAACCTCGCTTTGTCCCTTGGGGCAATAGAGGACAAAGCAGTCGCCGCCTATGCCGGTCGATTGCGGCTCGACCACGCCCTGCACGGCAGCCGCGCAGATCGCGGCGTCCATGGCATTGCCGCCGGCGCGCAGCATCTCGATGGCCGCAAGCGTCGAGAGCGGATGCGATGTCGCGGCAATCGCTTCGGTAGCACGGACCGGCGAGCGGCCGGGAAACTGGAAATCACGCATTTTGGTCTGGATATCCTTGAGGCACTTGAAGCGAATGGGGCCGATGAAATCAATGCCGGCGGCCGAAGATCTGCGCCAGCGACAGCAGCAGGACCGACAACACGATCAGGCAGGTCGAGATGGCGGCGATTGTCGGATCGATCTGGTCGCGCAGCGCGTTGAACATACGGCGCGTCAGGGTCGTGGTCTCGCCGCCCGAAATGAACAGCGAAACGACAACTTCGTCGAAGGAGGTGATGAAGGCAAACAGCGCGCCCGAGACGATCGAGAAGCGGATCTGTGGCATCGTCACCTGCCAGAATGCCGCGATGCGTCCCGCCCCCAGGCTGCGCGCCACGCGCTCCTGGTTCATGTCGTAGGAGCGCAGGCCCGAAAGCACCGTCAGCACCACCAGCGGCAGCGCCTGCACGGTATGCGCGATGACCAGGCCGGTCAGCGTGTTGTTGAGGCCGATGCGTGCATAGAGGAAGAAGGTGCCGATGCCGACCAGGATCACCGGGATGATCAGCGACGCCGTGAGCAGCGCGTTGATGGTGCCGTTGAAGCGCAGCGTGCCCCTGTTGATGGCGTAGGCGGCCGCGGTGCCGAGCGGCGTCGCCACCAGCGCGGTCATGATCGCGACCTTCACCGACACGATCGTGGCGTCGCGCCATTCCAGCGACTGGAAGTAGCTTTGGTACCAGCGCAGCGACCATTGCTGCGGCGGGAACTGCAGCAGCGTCGAATCCGAAAACGACATGATGACGATGATGATCGACGGCGCGATCAGGAACAACAGCACGAGGCCGCCGAGGCCGTAGAGCCACAGGCGTTGCCGGTGCGAGATCGGCAGGCCGATATCGCCACTCATCGCGAACTCCATACGCCGGTGGCGCGCGCGCCGAGCAACCACTGGAACAGGCCCAGAAGCGCCAGCGTGACCACCAGCAGCACCACGCCGAGTGCAGCACCCGCACCCCAGTTGGAATAGAGGCTGGTGGTCTGTTCCATCCGCATCGCCCACATCACCACCTTGCCGCCGCCCATCAGCGCCGGCGTGACGAAGAAACCGAGGCACAGCACGAAGACGATGACCACGCCCGAGGCAAGGCCAGGCAGCGACAGCGGAAAGAAGATCTGCCGGAAGGTCGCGGCCGGGCCGGCGCCGAGATTCATACCGGCGCGCAGGCAGTCGGTGTCGATGGTCTTCATCGAGGCGTAGAGCGGCAAAACGAGAAACGGCAGCAATATGTGCGTCATGCCGATGACCACGCCCGAAAAATTGTTGGCGAGCGACAGCGGCTGGCTGATCACGCCGAGATCGATCAGCCAGCTGTTGATCAGGCCCTTGCGCTGCAGGATCACCAGCCAGGCATAGGTGCGCACCAAGACCGATGTCCAGAACGGCAGGATGACGAAGATCAGGCAGATCGAGGCCGCCCGGCGCGGCAGCTGCGACAGCATGTAGGCCAAGGGATAACCCAAAAGCACGCAGGCGCCGGTGACGATGAAGGCCACCTTGAAGGTGGTGATGAAGGTCTTGATGTAGGAGGCCTGCTCGAAGAAGCGTGCGTAGTTGGCGGCGCTGAAGGCGCCGGTCTCGTCGAACAGCGACAGCCAGAACAGCCAGCCGATCGGCACGATGATGATGGCGCAGACAAGGAACAGGCTCGGCGCCAGCAGCGCCAGCAGCCGCAACGATTCGCGCCGCGCATCGGCGCGCAGGGCCTGCGCGTTGAGGTCCTGCCCCGGGCCGGCAGCCTCTTTCAGGAGGAGGGATTGCGCGCTCATCCCTCGGCCGCCACCAGGATCGTGTCCTTCGCATCGAGACCGAGCATGATCGGCTGGCCGGGAGCAGGCAGCCTTGCCAGCACGTCGCTGCGGCAATAGTCGCGCAGCGTCAGCTGGCGGCCGTCGCTCAGGCTGGCGTAGCAGACGAAACTGTCGCCCTGGTAGATGATGTCGCTGACCGTCGCATCGAGCACATTGGTGCCGGTCGACGGTTCGGTTGCCGTGACCAGCCGCAGCTTCTCCGGTCGCACTACCATCAGATGCGGACCCGCCGGCGGCGTCTGTGCGCCGGTCTGGATCAGCCTGTCCTGATACCAGACCGACCCGTTGCGGCTTTCGACCGGGATGAAATTCGATTCGCCGATGAAGCCGGCTACGAATTGCGTCTTCGGCGCGGCATAGAGGGTTTCGGGCCGGTCGAGCTGTTCGATGCGTCCGCCGTTCATCACCGCGATGCGGTCCGACATGGTGATGGCTTCGCGCTGGTCGTGCGTGACATAGACCGTAGTCATGCCAAGACGGCGATGAAGCGCGCGCAATTCGATCTGCATATGCTCGCGCAGGCCCTTGTCGAGCGCCGACAGGGGTTCGTCCATCAAGACGATGCGCGGTTCGAAGACGATGGCGCGCGCCAGGGCGACACGCTGGCGCTGGCCGCCGGAAAGCTGGTCGACGCGGCGCTCGCCCAGCCCCTGCAGCTTCACCAGCTCCAGCGCCTTCTCCACGCGCTGCGCCGTCTCGGCGGCCGCGACGCCGCGTTGCTTCAGCGGGAAGGCGATGTTGTGGAAGACGTTCATATGCGGAAACAGCGCATAGTTCTGGAACACCATGCCGATATTGCGCCTGTGCGGCGGCGTGGTGATGATCTCGTCGCCGCCGACCTTGATGCTCCCGCCATTGGCCCGGACGAAACCGGCCAGGATCATCAGCAGCGTCGTCTTTCCCGATCCGGAAGGGCCGAGCAGCGTCAGGAACTCGCCGGCTTCGACATCGAGGTTCAGGTCGCGCAGCACCGGCACGCTGCCAAATCTCTTCTCGATCCGGCGCATGCTGATCGGCAGCGCGGATGGTGCAATGGACAAGATCGTTTTCTCCCGGGCAGAGACTGAAGGAGCGGGGCGGCGTTTTGCGCCGCCCCGCATGTCAGGGTTCCGTGCCTATTGCTGGATCAGATTGTTGAACTTCTCCGTCGCCTCGACGAGATTGTCGCGCCAGAACTCGGCGTCCTGCAACACCTGCTTCTTGACGTTCTCCGGCGCCGAGTTGATGTCCTTGATCCGCTCGGCGGGGATCTTGCCGGTCTCGAAGGCCTTCTCGTTCACCGGCCCATTGTCGACATAGAGCGGAAGATTGGCCTGCAGCTGCGGGCTGACGAACATGGCCAACGCCTTCATCGCCGCTTCTTTGTTCTTGGCGCCCTTGGGGATGACCATGCAGTCGGCGGTGAGCACGCCTTGGTCGAAGGAGAAGCTGACCGGCGCGCCTGCCTTCTTCAAGGTGCCGGCGCGTCCGTTCCAGATGCTCGCCATGTCGACTTCGCCATCCTTCACCAACTGCATGGCCTGGGCGCCGGAGGTCCACCAGGCGTCGACATGGCCGCGGATCTTGTCGACCGATTTCAGCGCGCCATCGATGTCGACGGGATAGACCTTGTCGATCGGCAGGCCCGAGGCGAGCGCCGCGACGCTCAATGTCTCCGTCGCCTGGCTGCTGCTCAACGCACGCCGTCCCGGAAATTTTTCCACGTTCCAGAAGTCGGCCCATGTCTTCGGACCTTTGTCGCCGAAGACGTCGGTCCGGTAGATCAGCACGACGGAGGTGTAGGAAATGCCGACCCAGTCGTCATGCACCAGCTTCGGGTTGATGCCGCTCTTGTCGATGACGCCGTAATCCAGCTTCTCGAACAGCCCTTCCTTCGAACCGCGCGCGCATTCGTCGGCGCCAAGCTCGGTGATATCCCACTTGACGGCATTGCCGGTCACCTGCAGCCGCACGTCGTCCAGGCCGTTGGTGGTGTCTTCCTTGATGGTGATGCCGAGCGCATCGGCGGTCGGCTTGAAGAAGGCCTTGGTCTCAGCCTCCTGATAGGTGCCGCCCCACGAGGCGACGGTGATCGTGTCTGCGGCGACGGCGGGCGCTGCCACGGAGGCAAAGAGGCCGGCTATCGCGAGAGTTCTAAAGCTGGTGGTCCTGTTCATTTCGGTTCTCCGACCGGTGTTCCCATTTGTTTTTGATTTGGCATGCGATTTTGTATACAATTTTGAGTGTAGCTTCGGAAGCGGCGATGTCAACACCGCTTGCCGCGGCCTGCATTGGCGACGGGTTAACGGGAAGGGGGCGTGGCAAAGAGCGCCGACTTTGACTACAGCTACGCCTGAGAACACATCGACTTCCGGTGCAAGGACCGGAGAACTGGGAACGGAATTTGGCCAAGGAAACCAAGAACACGCTGCGCGACTCGGTCTATTCCGCGCTCAAGGCGATGATCGTGACCGGGCAGATCCCGCCGGGCTCGCGCGTCACCGAAAGCGACATCGCGGCGAAACTCAATGTGAGCCGCACGCCGGTGCGCGAAGCCTTCAACCGATTGGAGCGCGACGGCCTGGTCACCGGCCGGCCGCGCCAGGGCTATGCCGTCACCGAGTTCGACATCAACATGTTCCGGGAGGCTTTCGACATCCGCGAACTGCTCGACGGCCATGCGACCGAACTGGCGGCCGCGGCCGCGACCGAGGAGGACAAGGCGCGGCTGCGTGCCATGCTGGCCGAATGCGAACGGCTGGCCGCCATTCCCGATCGCACGACGCGCGAAAAATTCCAGGAACTGGAGGTCGGCATCAACCTGCACCGCGTCATCGCCGAAATCAGCGGCAACGCGATGCTGCACGGCATGCTGTGCGGCATCCTCGACAAGTGCCAGCATTATGTCTGGACCGAACTCTTGTGGCTCGATGAATGGAAGATCGCCCGCGACGAGCATGCCGAGATCGTCGGGGCGATCTGCGCCGGCGATGCCGTCAAGGCCGGCGCCCTGGCCCGCGCGCATGTGAGGGGATCGCGCGAGAATGTGTTGCGCCTGCTGCAGGCGAAATCGGACTACCAGAGTTTTCTGGCCAAGGCGTCCTGAGCGGGACGGCCCTCGCCCCTACCAGGTCCAGCCGCCCTTTCCGAGCGTGGTCACCGCGTCGACGATCCGGGTGAAGCTCGCGCGGGCGCGGCCGACGCTATGCCTGGCCCTGAGGTAGCCATGCACCAGGCCGGGCTCTTCGAACCAGGTGGCGCGCCCGCCTGCCGCGACGATGCGGTCGCGGTAAGCCTCGCCATCGGATGACAGCGGGTCGCACTCGGCGGTAATCAGCACGGTCGGCGGCAGGTTGGCGAAATCGGCATCGGCCAGCGGCGACAGGGCGATGTCACCGGTCTGGTCAACGCCGCCGGTGCGGATGTGCTTGTAGAATTCGAGGTCGCGCACCGTCAGCATCGGCGCTTCGGCGTGCGTCACATAGGAGCCGCGCGAGCGATCGCCGCCGAGGCCGGGATAAATCAGCACCTGGCCGATCGGCCCCTTCGCATGGCCGCGCGTCGCGTGGGCAACCGCGGCGCAAAGGTTGCCGCCGGCGCTGTCGCCGCACAGCACGACCGGACGGTCGTAGCTCCCCGCGGCCCATTCGAAGGCGTTCATCGCATCGTCGAAAGCGACTGGATGCAGATGTTCCGGCGCCAGTCGGTAGTCGACCGAGACCACCTCATAACCGGTGCGGCCGCAAAGCTCGGCGCAGACATCGTCATGGCTGTCCAGTCCGCCGAGAATGAAGCCACCGCCATGGACATAGACCACCATGGCGGCCTCGTCCGGCGTCGCGTTGCGATAGATGCGGATCGGGATGTTGTTGGCAGCTGTGGTGATTGCGGTCGTCTCGGCCGTCACGCCTTTCGGATAGCCGGCAAAGAACTCGCGGCACATGCGGTCATATATTTCCCGCTGCTGGGCGATCGTGTAATCGATCGTGTCGGGCGGATAATAGGAATTGGTCCGCTCGATGAAGGCCCAGGTCTCAGCGTCGATGAGTTTGGTGTAGTCGGTCATGGGTTCTGCCTGGCGCCATCATCTCCGCAGTGTCACTTCCCCTTCCACACCGGCTCGCGCTTCTCCGCAAAAGCCCGGAAACCTTCCATACCGTCTTCCGACCCATAGAGTGCGTCGACCGTCGGCAACTGCCGGCGCGTCACCTTGTTCATCGCTTCTTGGAAGGTGAGCGATTCTGCTACCCGCGCCGTCTCCTTGATCGCGGCGAAGACCAGCGGCGGCCCGCTAGCGAGCAGGCGGGCGATCTCCCAGACACGGTCCTCGAGCTTTTCCTTGGGCAGCACCTCGTTGACCAGGCCCCAGCGGTGCGCCTCGGCGACATCCATCCAGCGGCCGGTGAGCAGAAGGTCCATGGCGACATGATAGGGAATGCGCTTCGGCAGCTTGATCGTCGCGGCGTCGGCCAACGTGCCGGCGCGGATTTCGGGCAGTGCGAAGGAGGAATGATCGGAGGCGTAGATGAGATCGCAGGACAGCGCCAGCTCGAAGCCGCCGCCCACCGCCATGCCGTTGACGCAAGCGATGACCGGCTTGTTCAGGTCGCGCAATTCCTGCAGGCCGGCAAAGCCGCCGACGCCATAGTCGCCGTCGACCGCGTCGCCGCCGGCCGCGGCCTTCAGGTCCCAGCCGGCGCAGAAGAACTTGTCGCCCGCGGTCTTGACGATGGCGACGCGCAGTTCAGGGTCGTCGCGGAAGGCCTTGAAGGTCTCGCCCATCAGCCGCGAGGTCTTCAGGTCGATCGCATTGGCCTTGGGGCGGTCGAGCGTGACCTCGAGGATGGTGCCTTCGCGGCGGGTCGAAATGACGTCAGACATTCTTGTTCTCTCCCAGTACCAGCAGCGCGTCGGCGATCCAGGCGCCTTTGCCTTCCGTGCAGACGATCAGCGGATTGATATCGAGTTCCTCGATCTCGCCGGCATTCTCCTGCACGAAACCGGCAATACCCGCGATGGCGTCGATGGCGGCCTGCACATCGGCCTTCGGCCGGCCGCGATAGCCTTCGAGCAACGGGAACAGTTTGAGGCCGCGCAACGCGGCTTCGATATCGTCGCGGGTCGCCGGCAGCATCAGCGTGACGCTGTCGCGCAGCAATTCGACCAGCACACCGCCGGTGCCGAGCGTCATGACAGCCCCGAACATCGGGTCGCGGGTGAAGCCGACGATCAGTTCGGCGACGCCGTCGCGCACCATGCGCTCGACATAGAGCCCGGTGCCGAGCGGCAAGAGGTCATGCGCCGCCGTGCTGACCGATTCGGCGTCCTTCAGGTTGAGCCTGACGGCGCCGACCTCGGACTTGTGGGTGACGCCAAGGGCTTTCAAAGCGACAGGGAAGCCGAGCGCCATCGACGAGATCACCGCCTCGACCGCATTGCCGGCCCGCTCGCCCTTGGGGACGGGAAGCCCAGCCTTGATCAGCCGCGCCTTGGCTTCGGCCTCGTCAGGCGTAACGCGCGGCGCATCGGATGCCCCGGCAGCTCTTGTATCCACCGGCCGCGCTTGCGGCTCGCGCCAGGCCCAGCCGATGAAGGCCGCTGCCTGGGCGGCGTCCATCGCCTCGGAAATGCCGAACAGCGGCACCATGCCCCGCGCCATCAGCTCGGCGGTGTATTCCTCCGGCAGGTTCTCGGGCAGCGAGGAGACGATGGCGCCATGCGCCTTGTTGGTCTTCAGCGCCGATTCGAAGGCGCGTAGCGTCGCCCACCAGTCGGTCACCGAGCAGCGGTCGGGGCGCGGGAAGTCGAGCACCAGCATGTTGAGATCGAAGCCGCCCGACACCATGGCGGTGAAGGTGGCGGTCATCGCCGGCTCGTTGTTCCAGATGAAGGTGTGGTAGTCCAACGGATTGGCCACCGCGACCAGCGGCCCGAGCGTCGATTTGACATGGGCGCGATGGGTGTCCGTCAGCACCGGGAAGTTGACCCAGCGTCCTTCGGCGCTGTCGGCCATGACCGACGCCTCGCCGCCCGAACAACTCATCGATGACAGACGATAGCCAGGTAGCGGACCGGTGATGTGCAGCAGCTTCAGCGCCTCGATGAAGGCGGGGATGGAATCGACGCGCGCGATGCCGAGCCGCCTCAGGAAGGCGCCCGAGGCCGCGTCCGAGCCGGCAAGCGAGGCGGTGTGCGAGACCGTCGCCTGCCGCGCCTGTTCGGAGCGGCCGACCTTCATGGCGATGATCGGCTTTTTGAGCTCTCTCGCCCTGGCCGCGAGTCGCTCGAAGCCGGCTACCGAATCGAAGGCCTCGATGTGCAGGCCGAGCGACGTCACACGTTCGTCCTCGATCAGCCCAAGCGCCATTTCCGACAGGCCGGTCTGCGCCTGGTTGCCGGCGGTCATCAGGAAGGCGATCGGCAGGCCGCGCTTCTGCATCGTCATGTTGATGGCGATGTTGGAGGACTGGGTGATGATGGCGACGCCCTTGCCGCCCTCATCCAGCCTGATGCCGCCATGCTGGTCGGGCCACAGCAGCGCGCCGTCGGCATAGTTGATCAGGCCGTAGCAGTTCGGCCCGATGATCGGCATCTGGCCGGCGGCGGCGACCAGTTCGGCCTGCAGCCGTTCGCCATCCTCGTCATAGGCTTCGGTTTCGAGGAAGCCGGCGGCAAAGCAGACGGCGCCGCCGGCGCCGCGCTCGGCCAGTGCCTTGATCACCTCGATGGTCAGGTGCCGGTTGACGCCGACAAAGGCCGCGTCGGGCGCGCCAGGCAGATCCGCGACCGAGCGGTAGGCCTTGCGCCCGGCAACCTCGTCCTTGGTCGGGTGCACCGGCCAGATCTCGCCGGCAAAGCCCATCTTGATCGATTGCGCCACGACGGCGGCGGCCTGCACGCCACCGAACACGGCGATCGATTTCGGGCGCAGGAGACGTTCGAGTTTATGCATGGTCATCTTTTCGTTTGAGCGCGATCTCAGGACAAACGATCTCGTTTGCCCGACAAAACCGAATCCCGGCTTTGCGCGATCATGCTCTAAGCCCCGAAGGGACGCAGCAGCGCCCGCGAAATAATATGTCGCTGAATCTCCGATGTGCCTTCCCATATGCGCTCGACGCGGGCGTCGCGCCAGATGCGCTCCAGCGGCAGGTCGTCCATCAGCCCCATGCCGCCATGGATCTGGATTGCCTCGTCGGCGACGAAGGCGAGCATTTCGGTGGCCTTCAGCTTGGCCATGGCCATGTCCTGGTCGGTGACGGTGCCCTGATCGTACTTCCAGCCGGCTTCGAACACCATCAGGTCGGCGGCTTTCAGCTCCGTCGCCATGTCGGCGAGCTTGAACGACACGCCCTGGAACTTGCCGATCTGCTGGCCGAACTGCTGGCGCTGCGCGGCGTATTCGACGGCATGGCCAAGCGCCCGCTCGGCACGGCCGAGGCAGGTGGCGCCGACCTGCAGGCGGGTGGCGCCGAGCCAGGAATTGGCGACGTCGAAACCTTTGTGCACTTCGCCCAGAACCTGGCTTGCCGGTAGCCGGCAGTCGTCGAATTCGAGAATGGCGTTGGTGTAGCCGCGATGCGAGACGTTGCGATAGCCGTCGCGTACCGTGAAACCTTTGGTGCCCTTGTCGACGAAGAAGGCGGTGATCTTCTTGCGTTTGCCGCGCGGCGAATCCTCTTCACCCGACGCCATGAAGACGATGGCGAAATCGGCGAGATCGGCGTGCGAGATAAAATGCTTGGTGCCGTTCAGCACCCAGTCGTCGCCGTCCTGCACGGCGGTTGCCTTCATGCCGCGCAGGTCGGAGCCGGCGCCGGGCTCCGTCATCGCCAGGCAATCCCATTTCTCGCCACGGATGCAGGGGAAAAGATACTTTTCGCGCTGCTCCGGCGTGCCGGCGAGCAGGATGTTGGAGGGCCGCGCCACGCAGGTCCAGTGCAGCGCGTAATTGGCGCGGCCGAGTTCCTTCTCGTAGAGCAGCCAGGTCACCGTATCGAGGCCCGCGCCGCCGACATCGGCCGGCATGTTGGCGGCATAGAGCCCGGCCTCGATCGCCTTGGCCTTCAACTCCTCGATCAACTCGCGGCGCAGCACACCGGTGCGCTCGACCTCGCGTTCATGCGGATAAAGCTCGTTCTCGACGAAGGCGCGCGTCGTCTCGACAATGAGCTTTTGCTCTTCCGAAAGACCAAAATCCATGCTCTCAGCCCTTCTTCTTTCTCTTCGGCTTTTCGGCTTTCTTCACCGGCTTGGCGGCCCTGGCCTTTTCCGCCGCCTTTGAAGCCACGGGCTTCTTCGCCGCCAGCTTGGCGAGTTGCTTCGTATAGTCCTTGTGCAGCGCGCCGGCGCCCCAGCCCTTGCCTTTGTTCTGCTTCGACAGCGCATCCATGATCGCGACCAGATTGTCGTCGCGGATCTTTTCCAGCTCGCGGATCGACAAGCCGTGCGCCTGGTCGTCCGACTGGGTGGCGATCAGGTCGACCAGCTCGTCGTTGAACTCCGGCACGTCCATCAGCTTGGTCCACGGCCATTTCAGGCAGGGTCCGAACTGCGCCATGAAGTGGCGCATGCCGGCCTCGCCGCCGGCGACGCGGTAGACCTGGAACATGCCCATCTGCGCCCAGCGCAGGCCGAAGCCGTAGCGCATGATGTCGTCCAGTTCCTCGACCGTGCAGATGCCGTCCTTGATCAGCCACAAGGCCTCGCGCCAGGCGGCTTCGAGCAGGCGGTCACCGACAAAGGCCTCGATCTCCTTGCGGATGACGACCGGCTTCATGCCGATCGAGGCGTAGATTTCCTTGGCGACCTCGATGGCCTCCGGGAAAGTCTGCTCGCCGCCGACGATCTCGACCAGCGGCAGCAGATAGACCGGATTGAACGGATGGCCGACGACCAACCGCTCGGGATGCTTCTTCATCGCCACCTGCATGTCGGTCGGCTTGATGCCGGAGGTCGACGAGCCGACGATGGCGTTGGCGGGGGCATGGGTGTCGATCTCGGCCAGCACGCGATGCTTGAGGTCGAGCCGTTCCGGCACGCTTTCCTGGATGAAATCGGCATCGGCGACGGCCTCGGCAATCGTCTTGGCGAAGGTCAGCTTGCCCTCTTTCGGCAAGCCGCCGGGCACCATCTGCTTGTAGGCGCGACGCGCGCCCTTCATCACTTCCGAGACCTTGCGCGAGGCCTCCGGATCGGGATCGAAGATCGAGACGTCGATGCCATTGAGCAAGAGCCGCGCGACCCAGCCGGCGCCGATGACGCCGCCGCCAATGGCGGCCGCCTTGTTGATGATGCTCATTGAGAGGCTCCGGTTCTTGTCTTGGCGGTTTCGGGATCGGTGAGGGGCACGCGCTCGCCGGCGCGGATCACTGATGGGTCGTAGGCCTTGCGCGCGAAGACTTCGAGCACGAAGGGCCGGAAGAATTCGATCGGCAGCGTCACATAGTCGGGGTCGAAGCTCGACTGGTCCCAGCGCTCGCAAAACGCATCGCAATCGTCGAAATAGGCATGGCCGGCGAAGCGGTCGCGCGCATGGCGATTGCCGCCGAGATGGTGGGCGTAATAGAGACGCTGGAAATCGCCGTGCTTCTCCACCACCCACGTGCATTGCTCGCGCACGAAGGGCTTCAGGATCGAGGCGGCGTATTCGTCGTGATTGTAGGGCGCGTAGATATCGCCGATGTCGTGCAGCAGCGCGCAGGCGATCCAGTCGGTGTCGGCGCCGTCGCGCCAGGCGCGTGTCGCCGCCTGCAGCGAATGGCCGAGCCGGGTGATCTTGTAGCCGGACAGGCCCTCGTCGAGCTGGACGAGCGCATCGAGCAGCCGGTCGCCCGTCCTGGCCGCATAGTCGATTTCATGCGCGGTCAGGAACTCGTAGTCGTCCCTGTCGCCATCCTTCATCGCGGTGAATTTTACGGTAGCCATATCGACCCTCCCCACGAATAATTTATGCGGCTATCGGCGCTCGCTTGGTCAGGTTGAGCTTCTGGCGCACTTCTTCCGGTCCAAGGATCCTGGCGCCGAGATTGGTGACGATGGAGGCGGCGCGCTCGACCAATTGGGCATTGGTCGCCAGCACGCCCTTGTCGAGCCACAGATTGTCTTCCAGGCCGACGCGGACATTGCCGCCGGCGAGCACCGCCGCCGCGGCATAGGCCATCTGGTTGCGGCCGATGGCGAAGGCCGACCAGTTCCACGTCGATGGCACGTTGTTGACCATCGCCATGAAGGTGTTGAGGTCGTCAGACGCCCCCCACGGCACGCCCATGCAGAGCTGCACCAGCGCGTCGGGGTTCAGCACCTTTTCCTCGACCAGCTGCTTGGCGAACCACAGATGCCCGGTATCGAAGGCCTCGATCTCCGGCTTGACGCCGAGCGCCGTCATCATGCCGCCCATGGCGCGCAACATGCCAGGCGTGTTGGTCATGACATAGTCGGCCTCGGCGAAGTTCATGGTGCCGCAGTCGAGCGTGCAGATTTCCGGCAGGCACTGACGCACATGTTCCATGCGGTTGGTGGCGCCGCCCATGTCGGTGCCTTTTTCGTTGAGCGGCAGCGGCGCTTCTGGCGAGCCGAACACCATGTCGCCGCCCATGCCGGCGGTCAGGTTCAGGATGACGTCGACGTCTGCCGCGCGGATGCGCTCGGTCACCTCGCGGTAGAGATGCACGTCGCGCCTGGGCTTGCCGGTTTCGGGGTCACGCACATGGCAGTGGACGATGGCAGCACCCGCCTTGGCCGCGTCGATCGCCGAATCAGCGATCTGCTTGGGCGAGCGTGGCACATGCGGGCTGCGGTCCTGCGAGCCGCCGGACCCGGTCACGGCACAGGTAATGAAAACCTCACGGTTCATCGCAAGCGGCATGGAATTTTCCTCCCAATCAACAGAGAGCGTAGCATTGCGCGACTTGCCGGAGACTGCTTTGCGCTTTACGAAGACGGCATGATAAAAAACGAAAAAACGACAATCTTTCGCGCCGAGCAGTCGCCGCTCAAGGTTACGCTACTGGTGTTTTCCGGAGCATCCATCATGTGCGTGGCATGCGCCGTCGATCCGCTGCGTGCCGCCAACCGTATCGCCGGCGAAACCCTGTTCGACTTCAAACTGGTTTCGGTGACCGGTGAGGCGCCGGTCACAACATGCGGCTTGCCCGTGGCGGTCAGCGGCCGGTTCGATGCGACGGAATCAACCGATGTGCTTGTCGTGGTCGCGGGCTTCGGTACGCAGAACTATGCCACGTCAGCCTTGCTTGCCGGCCTGCGCCGCGCGGCCCGGTCGGCCCGCGCTTGCGGCGGCGTCGAGGCGGGCACGTGGCTGGTGGCGCGTGCCGGCTTGCTGGAAGGACGCAGCGCCACCACCCATTGGGAGGACATGGAGGATTTTTCGTCCGCCTTTCCAGGCGTCGACGTGCGCCCCGATCGATACATCATCGATGGGCCGGTGTTCACCACGGGCGGTGCATCGCCGACCCTGGACCTGATGTTGCATCTGATTCGCACCCGACTCGGCATGGCGGTGGCGCTGGATGTGGCAAGTGCGTTCATCTACGATCAGGCGCGCGTGGCGACCGACGCACAGCCGCTGGTCTCGCTTGGCCGGCTCGATGGCTACGATCCACGGTTGGCACAAGCCATCCGGCTGATGGAAGCGCATGTTGACCAGCCGCTGACCATAGAGGCCATTGCAAAGCGTGCAGGCGTGACGGCGCGAACGCTGGAGAGCATATTTCGCAAATCGATCGGCGAGACGCCAGGCGCCTATTATCTCAGGCTCCGCCTGGGCGCAGCGCGCCGGCTCGTGGTCGACACGCGGATCGCCATGGCCGATATTGCCGGGCGGACGGGATTCTCGTCTGCCGCGGCCTTTTCCAGAGCGTTTTCACGAGCTTTTGGCGAAGCCCCTGTCAGGCTTCGCCGGGGTTAGTGCAGGTCGCCCAAAAGTGTGTAGCCGTTTTGGGGCAACGACATGCACAGATAAGAGGCCTATGCCGCATTCTGGCGGTCGCTGCCGCCATCGATCTGCGAGCGCATCTGCCGCGCGAGATGGGTCTCGAAGCGGCTGGCAACGGCGCGGTCCCATTCATTGGTGCTGCGGGCGCCCTGCTTTGGATGCGGCATTGCCATCAGCCGGTCGATGATCGATCCGGCCTCGCCAGGTGAGAGCAGGGCGTCGATTTCATGTTCGTTCTGCATATCGGTTCGCCTCCTTCTTCCTCTCCCGCCACGGGCAACACTTATACGAGATTCGTGACGGCAGTTTGAAGGCAAGAGCTGGGCGATTGAGGGGCGCTTGGGGGCAAAACCTTGTCGTCGATTTCAGCATGGCGCGCAAAAGGTTTCCGCGCGCCAAGCTTTCGAATCGCATAGTGCGCCGGCCTGGATTGCCGGCTAACAGCGTCAGACGTAGCGGTTGACGATGTTTTCGAGCAGTTCCTGCCGGCCGGAGCGCGGCTGCGGCTCGATCTTCTTTTTCACCACGCGCTCGGCGATCTCCTCCAGCGTCCGCTTGCCCGAGAGCATCGCCTTGGCCTCGGCGCTGTTCCAGCCGGCATAGCGCTCGGCGAGCGGAGCCGACAGCGCCTTGTCCTCGACCATGCGGGCTGCCGCCTTCAGGCCGCGCGCACAAGAATCCATGCCGCCGATATGACCGATCAGCAGGTCCTGCGGGTCGAGCGACTGGCGGCGCAGCTTGGCGTCGAAATTGGTGCCGCCGGTCTTGAAGCCGCCGGCCTGGAGGACCTGGTAATAGGCGAGCGCCATCTCCGGCACGTTGTTGGGGAACTGGTCGGTGTCCCAGCCCGACTGGTAGTCGTTGCGGTTCATGTCGATCGAGCCGAAGACGCCGAGGGCGTTGGCCAGCGCCAGTTCGTGCTCGAAGGAGTGGCCGGCCAGGATGGCGTGGCCCTGCTCGATGTTGAGCTTGACCTCCTTCTCCAAGCCGAATCGCTTGAGGAAGCCGTAGACGGTCGCGACGTCGTAGTCGTACTGGTGTTTTGTCGGCTCCTGCGGCTTCGGCTCGATCAGGATCGTGCCCTTGAAGCCGATCTTGTGCTTGTAATCGACGACAAGGTTCAGGAAACGGCCGGCCTGTTCCTGCTCGCGGGCAAGGTCGGTGTTGAGCAGCGTCTCATAGCCCTCGCGCCCGCCCCACAGCACGTAGTTCTCACCCTTCAGCCGCTTGGTCACGTCGATACAGCTCTTCACCGTCGCAGCGGCGTAAGCGAACACATCCGGATCGGGATTGGTCGCTGCACCCGACATGAAACGGCGGTTGGAAAACAGGTTCGCCGTACCCCAGAGAAGCTTAACGCCGGTCTGCTTCATCTTTCCGGCGAAATAGTCGGCGATTTCGTCGAGCCGGGCCGCGCTTTCGGAGAAATCCTTGCCCTCGGGTCGCACATCGGCGTCGTGGAAGCAGAAATAAGGAGCGCCGAGCAGCGAGAACATCTCGAAGGCTACATCCGCTTTCAGCTTCGCCAGTTCCATCGTATCCACGCCGCCGGCCTTGGGGAACCAGGGACGGTCGAAGGTCTGGCCGCCGAACGGATCGCCGCCCGGCCAGGCGAAGGAATGCCAGTAGGCGACGGCAAAGCGCAGATGGTCTTCCAGTCGCTTGCCGGCCACCACTTCGTCGGGATTGTAGAAGCGATAGGCCAGCGGATTGGTCGAATCCGGTCCCTCATATTTGATTTTCTGGATGTCGCCGAAAAAGCCGCTGCTCATGGTTCTCTTCCTCTCCGAGATAGGTTTGCCTGATTACCTCAGGCGTAATTGGTTTCACGCCGGCGCTGATCGAAAACGGTCATGTCAAAACCGTCAAACGAAGGACACAGATCATGACCGACCTCAACACCATCGCCCAAAACTACATCACCGCCTGGAACGAGAGCGATGCCGGCCGCCGGGCAGCCTTGCTCAAGGCTGTTTTCACCGACGACGTCAGCTATCGCGATCCGCTCATGCAGGGCGACGGCCATGAAGGCATCGCGGCGCTGATCGACGGCGTGCAGCAGCGCTTTGCCGGCTTCCGTTTCTCGCTGAAGGGCACGCCGGACGGCTTTGCCGACAAAATCCGCTTCTCCTGGAATCTCGGGCCTGACGGCACCCCGTCCGTCATCGAAGGCACCGATATCGGCGTCATCGAGAACGGCCGCCTGAAGAGCGTCACCGGCTTCCTCGACAAGGTGCCGGCGCAGTGAGTTGCCGGGCGGCGTGGGCGAGAAATCGCTCACGCCGTGGCGCTCTTGATCGCGGGATACAGCGCCCGGTAGCGGCTATACGCATCCGCGTAGGCGCCGGCCAGACCGGCGTCCGGTTCGATCGTGGCATCCGTGCGCGGCGCGGAGCATACATCCAGCGGATCAGCGCCCGTCGCGGCAATCAGGCCGAGCCGGGCGGCACCAAAGGCGGCGCCGAAATCGCCGTCGGCCGGAATATCCACCGGCAGTTGCAACGCGGTGGCGATCGCCTTCAGCCAGTAGCGCGAGCGCGAGCCGCCGCCGATCGCCGTCACGCGCGTCAAGGCCGTGCCGGCTGTTTTCAACGCCTCCAGGCTGTCTCGGAAGGCGAAGGCGACGCCTTCGAGCACGGCCTGGGTCAGCACGGCGCGGCCCGATTCATGCGCAAGCCCGGTGAAGGAACCGCGAATGGCGGAATCATTGTGCGGCGTGCGCTCGCCCGAGAGATAAGGCAGGAACGACACGCCGGTCGGCGCCTTCAGCGTCTCGCCGAGCTCCGATGTCAGCTCGCCGGCGCCCTTGCCCGTGATCCCCGACAGCCAGTTGAGCGAATCGGTCGCCGACAGGATGACGCCCATCTGGTGCCAGGTGTTGGGCAGCGCATGGCAGAAAGTGTGCACAGCACTTGCGGGGTTCGGCAGATAGGAAGCGTTGGCGGCAAACAGCACGCCTGACGTGCCGAGCGAAACAAAAGCGTGGCCGGCGCCGACCGTGCCCATGCCACAGGCGGAAGCCGCATTGTCGCCGGCGCCGCCGGCTATCGGAACGCCGGCCGCAATGCCCCATTTCGATGCGAGTTCGGCGCGCAGGCCGCCAGCCTTCGCGGTGCCCTCGACCAGCGCTGGCATATGGTTCTCGTCAAGCGACGTCGCGGCGAGCAGGTCCGCGGACCAGCGGCGCTTGCCGACATCGAGCCAGGATGTACCGGCCGAGTCGGACATCTCCGAAATATGTTCGCCGGTCAGCCAAAGCCGCAGGAAATCCTTGGGCAAAAGCACCTTTGCCACCTTGGCGAAGATAGCGGGCTCGTTGTTCTTGACCCAGGCGAGCTTGGGCGCGGTGAAGCCGGGAAAGACGATGTTGCCGGTGAGCGCGCGGAAGCGCGGATCGGCGTCCAGTGCTGCCGCCTCGACATGGCTGCGGGTGTCGTTCCAAAGAATGCAGGGGCGCAGCACCTGATCGGCCGCATCCAGCAAGGTCGCGCCATGCATCTGGCCCGACAGGCCGATGCCTTTGATCGCCGCGAACTGTCCGGGATGCGACGCCCTCAGTTCGGAGATCGCCTCTTCGCAGGCGCGTATCCAGTGCAACGAATCCTGTTCGGACCAGCCAGGGTGCGGCCGGGAAACATCAAGCGTGCCATGGCCGGAGCCGATGACGCCCTGTCCGGCGTCGATCAGCAGCGCCTTGACGCCCGACGTGCCCAGGTCGAGGCCGAGATACATGGTTTCCTCCCACGTCTATTTTTTTCGGATCCCGAAAAATATCCTTGAGCAGTTTTTACGGCAAGATCCGCTCCGGGTCAATTCTCTGACAAATCGGCGGCGCGTCGCGAAAACAGCGCCGACAGCGGACTGTCCGGGCGTACCGCCGAGCGCTCCGTCGTCAGCGCCTTGGCGAGCGCGCTGTCACCGGCACGCAGGGCCGCCTCGATCAGCGTGAGATCGATGACATCGCGCTGTGCGTGGCTGCCGCCAAAGCGATGGGCGATCGCCCGGATCGGCCTGATCAGCCGGATCGTTTCGGCGTAATTGCCCTCCCCGAACGCCTTGATAGCAAGCGTCAGGGGATGGCCGACATCCCGCGTGAAAGCAACGTTGTCGTCATTGCCCCGCATCGCGTCGCGCTGGGCCTCGAGCAAGATCCTGGCCGGTGCGTCGAGCCCGGCGCCGACAAAGGCCATCATCGCGTGCGCGTCGTTGAAGGCATAGTTGCCGGCACCGGCCTTGTGCCAGTTGTCGGCGAGCTTCGCCCAGCGCTCGCCGACATCGACGCCACCGAGGTGAAGCCGCCACAGGATCGCCGATGCATCGACCATGTTGAGCGCAAGCGTCGATCTGGTGCCGTAGATCGGGCCGTCAAAGAGCGCCAGCACCTCGCCGGTCTCGCCGAGGTCGTAATGGAACAGCGCCAGGTGCCACCAATTGTGCACCTGAAGGAAGCTCTCCTTCGTCCAGGCCTCGGGGTCGGCACGCATCCAGGCAATGCCGTCCCTTTGCCGGCTTTGCATTTCCATCACATGCGCCACCGCATGTTGCGCCCAGCCGTCCCGCGGTTCGATCTCGACCGCTGAGCGACCCAGTCTTTCGGCCTGTGCGTACTCACCCATCTCTTCGAGGCCGAAGGCCTGCATACCGAGCATGGCGTGGTAACCAGGCATGTCCGTCTGCCATGACGGCAGGGCCCGGGCGATGCGGTCGCGCAGCATGCGGGCGTTGCCGGTGAAGAAATCGACCTGGTGTCCGACCTGGAGCGCCACGGCATCGAGGGGGAAATCGATCGCTATGTCCTGCAGGATGCCGGAGGCCTGATGCCAGCGCCCGTTGGCGAGGTGGCCGAGGGCCGAGACATGCGCCCGCTCGCGCGGTGTCGCGGCAAGCGGCAGCGCCGCCTCGTGGCAGGTCCTGGCCACGGCCGTCGCCTCCGCTTCGGTGGCAAGGCCGAAAAGGTAGCCCTTGAAGACATGCCCCATGACGAAACCGGGATCCTGCGCGATGGCGCGATCGACGGAGTTGACCGGATCACCGATGAAACACTGCAATTCGCGCACGGCCTGGCCGTAGGAAGAGAGCCCGCCCTGTGTCGCGCCTGACAATGATAGGCCGAAGTCGTCCTTGATCATCATGCCTCGTCCCTGGATCGCCGCTCCCGCGCCGATCCTAGAGCATCAACTGCTGGCGCGCCAAGCGACCAGAGAACCCGGCTACAGCATGTCTATAGGATTCGCCCGACCTGCTGTAGGCTTCTGATTTATGCATGTCGTTATCCCGGAACCGAGGACACTTCCCGGCGACATGCATTAGTTGCCCGACCGCATCGCCACCGTGGCGATGCCGGCGCCGACCAGCAGCGTGCCGCCGGTGCGGTTGAAGATGCGGATCGCCTTGGGATTGCGCACCACGTTGCGGGCGCGTGCCGCGATCAGCGCATAACCGAAGGCGTTGGCGAAGGCGAGCGCCAGGAAGGTCGTCTCGAAGACCAGCATCTGCGTCCAGAAATTGGCATGCCGGTCGAGAAACTGCGGCAGGAAGGCGACGAAGAAGGTGATGCTCTTCGGGTTGAGCGCGGTGACCAGCCAGGCATGCGCCATCATCCTGGCCAACGACACCGCGTCGGTGCGCGGTTCGGCCTTCAGCGTGCCGCCGGCGCGGAACAGTTTCACGCCGAGATAGATCAGATAGCCGGCGCCGATCAGCTTGAGCACGGTGAAGACGGTGGCGGACGCCGCCAGCAGTGCGCCGATGCCCAGCATCGACAAGGTCATGGCGGTGAAGTCGCCGAGCGCCACGCCGACGGCCATCGGCAGGGCGGTGCGCCAGCCCTGGCCCAGCGCATAGGACACGACCAGAAGGATGGTCGGGCCCGGGATGACAAGGAGGATGGTCGACGCGGCGGCGAAGGCGGCCCAGCTTTCGAAGGACATGTCTGTCTCCCTTGGGTTAAAGAAAAGGATAAATCCTGAGCCCTGGGAGAATGTAAAGAGGCTTGATTTTTGTTTTCGCGTAATTTCGGATCGCGGCGCAGGTTTCCCCGAATTGCCGTGATATCAATTGCGCCAGCGGCAGCTCGGCGTCAGTTCGCGCCACTCAGCGTGCTCACGATATCGGCCAGGCTGACATTGGCACCGAGAACCGTGGCGGCCGCGACAATGGCAGCGGCAAAAAGCTTGATGTCGGTTTTTAACGTCTTGCACATGAAGGCCCCTCGCTGGTCGCCCGGAGAGGTAGGAGACACCGGTGCCGGGATTATGACCTGGCCGGGGTGATTTTGTGCAGCGACACTGGATGGCGATCACCGGGCAGGGCGGAACGGCGCCTCGGCGATGCGCAAACGCAAGCAGCGCAAGGCGTTCACGCTTTATCAACCATGAATGATGAAAATGCCCGCTATCCGGCCGGACCGTGCTTCCCGCCGAAAGCGTAGGGTTGGGTATATGCGTGAGTTGCCGCAAGGTCCGACGCCGCCACGAAACGGCGACGCAATCGAAACCGATCTTCTTCTCTCCCGCCGCGCTGTCCTGTCCGGGGCCGGCGCTTTGGCGCTGCTCGGCGTCGCCGGCTGCTCGACTTCGGGTGGTGGCGACCTGCCGGCACTCCAGTTCGACGATACGGTTACGGGTTCGGTGCCGATTCGGCCCTCGATCAGCGTCGACAAGAACATTACCAGCCCCGACGTCATGTATGCCGCCTTGACGGACAACGGCTTCAACGTGCCCGAGGTGCCCTATCTCAAGGTCAAGCCGGAATTCCGCCGCCAGATCGTCGTCGACACCACCGGCGAAGCGCCCGGCACCATCGTCGTGCATCTCAAGGAACGCATGCTCTATCTCGTCCAGCCGGGTGGCGACGCCATCCGCTACGGCGTCGGCATCGGCAAGGACGGGTTCCGCTGGTCAGGCCGCGCCAACATCCAGTACGGCAGGGAATGGCCGACCTGGACACCGCCGCCCGAAATGATCCAGCGCAAGCCGGAACTGGTGAAGTGGCAGGGCGGGCAGCCCGGCGGCCTCACCAATCCGCTCGGCGCCCGTGCGCTCTACATCTACCAGGACGGCAAGGACACCGGTTACCGCATCCATGGCTCGCCCGAATGGTGGAGCATCGGCCAGGCGATGTCGTCGGGCTGCGTGCGCCTGATCAACCAGGACATCATCGACCTCTACAGCCGGGTATCGAAGAAAAACCCCGTCGTCGTCATGTGATCGTGGCCGCGGTTCGCGACCGCCAGACTCTCCCGTTGCGCGATAGCCAAAGACAGGCCAAGGTGACTTGAAGACCATCGCCTAGAGCCGGATGATTTCAGGTCCGTTCGACCTGAAATCTGCATCCGTCTCTAAATCAAAGAATTAGAGCATGATGTCGTCCGAAAACCGCTTCACACTTTTCGGCATCATGCTTTAGGGAGAAACCAAGCATGGCCGGAACCTTCGTCATCGCACAGGGCGGCGGCCCGACCGCCGTCATCAACCAGACGGTGGTGGGCGCCACGCTGGAGATCCGCAAGCGCCACCCCGGCGCCAAGGTGCTGGGCTCCATCCATGGCGTGCGCGGCATCCGTGACGGCAACTACGTCGACCTCTCCGCCATCCCGGAGGACCGGCTGCGGCTGATCGCCGGAACGCCGAGCGCCGCGCTCGGCTCGACGCGCGACAAGCCGGATGCCGCCTATTGCGAGGTCATCCTGAAGGGCCTGCAGAAAGCGGGCGCCGACGCCTTCATCTATATTGGCGGCAACGACACCTCGGGCACGCAGCAAATCCTGACCGATGCCGCCGGTGGCAAGATCGCCTTCGTCCATGCGCCGAAGACCATCGACAACGATCTCGAGGAAAACGACCACACGCCGGGCTTCATTTCGGCGGCCGAATTCGTCGCCGGCGCCTTCCTGTCCGTTGATCTCGATTTTCGCGCGCTGCCCGGCATCTATGTCGGCATCGTCATGGGCCGGCATGCCGGCTTCCTGACTGCGGCCGCCGCTGCCTGGCAGCTCGACCCCGACAGCGGCCCGCATCTCGTCTATGTGCCGGAGCGGCCGTTCTCCGCCGCCGGTTTCATCGATGATGTGCGCGCCACGCTCGACCGTCACAAGCGCTGCATCGTTGCCGTGTCGGAAGGCGTCAGCACCGCCGACGGCAAGGCGCTGGTCGAAAGCCTGGTGCCGGCGGACAAGCTCGAACGCGACCAGCATGGCAACGTCAAACTGTCGGGCAGCGACCTGCCGGCGGCGCTCGAACGGGCATTGGCCGAAGGGCTGCCGGGCAAGCGGGCCCGCGTCGATGCACTCGGCTACATGCCGCGCGGCTATGTCGGCGCCATCAGCGCCGTCGACGCGCAGGAGGCCTTCGATGCCGGCGCCTTCGCCGTCGGTGTCGCCGAACAGGGCGGCGGCTCGGTGGCGCTGCAGTATGATGGCAGCAAGACCGTGCTGAAGAAGGTGCCGCTGAAAAACGTCGCCGGCAAGACCCGCCACATGCCCGACGATTTCATGAAGCCCGATGCCAACCAGCTGTCCGATGCCGGCATGGCCTATCTCAAGCGGCTGGTGCCGGAAAAATACAAGGTCGGAAAGCCGTTCGTCTGATGTCCGGGCCCGTATTTGATGCCAAGCCCATACCTGATGCCAGGCTCCAGTCCGATGGATAACTGGTTCAGCAAGCGCATCGTCGACGACAGGACGACGATGCTGACCGAGCCGTTCGTGCACGGCTATGTGCGCGCCAACATCTGGCATTTCACCGGCCGCGACGCCGACCTTCTGGTCGACACCGGCATGGGCATCTGTCCGCTGGCGCCGCAGATTAGAACGACCGAAGGCAAGCCGCTTCTGGTCGTCGCCACCCATATCCACCTCGACCATGTAGGCTCGCTGCACGAATTTCCGCTGCGGGCCGGTCCAAGGATGAGCGCGGCGCAGTTCGAGAGCATGGATGAGGCCGCGACCTACGCCTACATGTTCCACGATCTAGAGGGCGCGGTCTCGAGATTGCCGGCGCCGGGCTGGAAATCGGCCGACTATACGATAGCGCCGGCCCCATTGACGCGCACGCTCGACGAAGGCGACGTGGTCGATCTCGGCGACCGCCGGTTTCGGGTGCTCCATCTGCCCGGGCACTCGCCGGATTCGATCGCGCTGTTCGACGAGGCCGATGGTGTGTTCTTCAGCGGCGACGCCATCTATGACGACACGCTGATCGACGACTTGCCGGATTCCGACAGGGCCGCCTATGCCAGCACGATGCGGCGCCTGCTCGACTTGCCGATCCGCATCGGCCATGGCGGCCACGGTCCGAGTTTCGACGGCAATCGCATGCGTGAAATCGCGTCGGCCTATCTGCGATCCGTAAGCGCGCTCTGAATTAAATCTTCGTAAGGTAGGGCAAAAACCCTAATTCAGGCCATTCCGGACCCTAGATACCTGATTGTCGATCCGGCCGGCCGCCATGTACGGCGAGACAGGCCACCCCGGTCGTCGACACGCTGACGGGTGCTTTCCCCCAGGAGCTGCCCGCGGCGCCGGATCAACTCTCGCCCGGACAGAACGACCATGTCACCCTTTGGTATTCTTCGTAGGCATCGCGTCGCCGCCCTGCTGGGCGCGGCGCTCATAATCTCCCCTGTCGTCGTCTCATTTGCTCAAAATGCCAGCAATCCCGGCTTGAGCAAAGTCGTTGCGACGACACAGACTCCTGTCGCCGGAACAACGGCTCCGAACGGATCGTTCGCGCCTATCGTAGCGTCGACCAAGCCCGCTGTCGTTACCGTCACGACGGTCATGAGGGCGCAGCCGCGAATCATGAGCGAAGGTTCGCCCGACGGTTCACCCTTCGGCGGCAATTCACCCTTCGATGACTATTTCCGTCAGTTCTTCGGCGATCAGGGCATGCCTGCTCCCAAGACGCCTCCGCAGCAACAGGGGCCGCGCGCCGAGGCGCTTGGTTCGGGCTTCATCGTCAGCGCCGACGGCACCATCGTCACCAACAATCACGTCGTCGACGGCGCCTCCTCGATCAAGGTCACGCTCGACGACGGCACGGAGCTTCCGGCCAAGCTGGTCGGTCACGACGCCAAGAACGATCTGGCCGTGCTCAAGATCACGGCCAGCAAGCCCTTGCCGACCATCAAGTGGGGCGACTCCGACAAACTGATGACAGGCGACCAGGTGCTGGCGATCGGCAATCCGTTCGGCATCGGCACCACGGTAACGGCCGGTATCGTCTCGGCGCGCGGCCGCGACCTGCATAGCGGGCCGTTCGACGACTTCATCCAGATCGACGCCCCAATCAACCACGGCAATTCCGGCGGCCCGCTGGTGGATGTCAGCGGCAATGTCGTCGGCATCAACACGGCGATCTATTCCCCTAATGGCGGCAGCGTCGGTGTCGGCTTCGCCATTCCGTCGGACCAGGCCCAGAAGGTGGTCGCCAAGCTGATGAAGGGCGGTAACATCGAATACGGCTATCTCGGCGTCGAGATCCAGCCGGTGACGCCGGACGTGGCCAGCGCCATCGGGCTCGATCATCCCGGCGGTGCCTTGGTATCTCAGGTCAATGACGGTTCGCCCGCGGCCAAGGCCGGTGTGGAGACCGGCGATGTCATCACCGGCTTCGCCGGGCAGGACGTCAAGGATCCCAAGGATCTTTCGCGGGCCGTCGCCGACGTCGCGCCGGGTGCCAAGGAAACACTGGCTGTCTGGCGCAAGGGCAAGGCCATGCAGATTTCCGTCGATGTCGGCCGCAACAGCGACGATGTGAAAACGGCATCGACCAGCGATTCCAGCGCGCCGAGCGCAGAACAGGGCTTGCGCGCGCCGGCCATCGGCCTCGGCCTGATGGACATCACACCCGATATTCGCCAGCAGATGAACCTGGCCGACAACGAGCACGGCGCGGTGGTCGCCAGCGTCAACCCGGACAAGGCCGCGGCAACCGCCGGCATCCAGCCCGGCGACATCATCGTCGCAGTCAACCAGGCGCCGGTGAAGAACGCCAGGCAGGTCACGCAAGCTATCGCGCAGGCCGGCAAGTCAGGCCGCAAGTCGGTGCTCCTGCTGGTCGAACGCGACGGCAACCAGATCTACGTCGCCGTGCCGTTCGCCAATGGCTGAGACCTGGTGCTGATTTAGATTCCAGTGTGACGGGCTTGCCAGCGACAGGCCCGCCACCGCGCCTACAGCTTGCGCAGCGCCACTTCCTCGATCAGGTGGTCGGCGCCCTTGCGCAGGATCAAGTCGGCGCGGGCGCGCGTCGGCAGGATGTTTTCGCGCAGGTTCTTCAAGTTGATGTTGGTCCACAAGCCCTCGGCGATGGCTCGGGCCGAATCCTCCGACAACTGCGAATAGCGGTGGAAGAAGGAGCCCGGATCGCGGAAGGCGGTCTCGCGTAGCCGCATGAAGCGGGAAATATACCACTGGTGGATCAGCTTCTCGTCGGCATCGATATAGATGGCGAAGTCGAAGAAGTCCGACAGGAAAGGCACGATCTTGCCGTCCTGCGGCAGCTTGCCCGGCTGCAGCACGTTGATGCCTTCGAAGATCAGGATGTCGGGCCGGTCGATGGTGACGAACTCGCCGGGGATGACGTCGTAGGTGAGGTGCGAATAGACCGGCGCGCGGACGTCGGGCAGCGCCGACTTGATGCCCGATAGGAAACGCAGCAGCGCGCCGACATCGTAGCTGTCGGGAAACCCCTTGCGTTCCATCAGGTTTTCGCGGCGCAGGACCTCGTTGGGTAGCAGGAAGCCGTCCGTGGTGATGAGGTCGACCTTGGGGCTCGACGGCCATCGCGCCAGCAATTCCTTCAGCACGCGCGCCGTGGTCGATTTGCCGACCGCGACCGAACCGGCGATGCCGATGATGAACGGCGTCTTGACGACATCGACGGCGTTGAAAAAGGCCTGGCGCTGCCGGAACAGAAGCTGGCTCGCCTCGACATGCGCCGACAAAAGCCGCGACAGCGACAGATAGATTCGCTTGACCTCTTCGAGGTCGACCGGGTCGTTGAGCGACCGCAGGCGGCGGAACTCGTCCTCGCTCAGCGTCAGCGGCGTGTCGGCGCGGAATTGTGACCATTGCTCGGCCGAGAAGAAGCGAAAGGGGGAATATTTCTCGGTTGGCGCGAGCTGATCCATCGAGATACCTGCCCTCCCTCGCGCTCAGCCCTTGGGCCGTGACGCCTTCTCGGCGATGCCCGAACGTCCGGTGCGGCTTTCGAGCTCCTTGAGCACGTCGTTCAGCGGAACGCCCGCTATGCTGAGAACGACGAGCCAATGATACATAAGATCGGCACTTTCCGAAACGAGGCCCTGTTTGTCGCCCTTGACGGCGGCAATCACGGTCTCGACCGCCTCCTCGCCGAGCTTCTGCGCCGCCTTGTCCATGCCGCGCGCGAACAGCTTGGCCGTCCACGAGTCCGGGTCGCCGGAATGGGCGCGGTCGCTGACGATTTTTTCCAGGTCGGAGAGCGAAAAGTCGGCCATGCCAGTCTATCTTCTTGTTTAAGCCTGCTCTTTTCCAAAAGCCGGTTCAAGGACCATGCTCTATGACCTGTTGCCCAGCGAGTCCAGCCGCATCGGCAGCCCGGCCTTGGCCATATGCGCCTTGGCTTCGGCGATCGTGTAGGTGCCGAAATGGAAGATGGAGGCGGCCAGAACCGCGCCGGCATGGCCGTCACGAATACCTTCGACCATGTGATCCAGCGTGCCGACGCCCCCCGATGCGATGACCGGCGCGCGCACCGCGTCCGATACCGCCCGCGTCAGCGCGATGTCGTAGCCGGCCTTGGTGCCGTCGCGGTCCATCGAGGTCAACAGGATCTCGCCGGCGCCGCGATGGACCATCTGGCGCGCGAATTCGACGGCGTCGATGCCGGTCTTCTCGCGCCCGCCATGAGTGAAGATCTCCCAGCGGTCGGCCTCGCCGGGGCCGGACACTTTCTTGGCGTCGATGGCGACGACGATGCATTGGTTGCCGAACTTGTCGGCGGCTTCGGCGACGAAATCCGGGTTCTTCACCGCGGCCGTGTTGATCGACACCTTGTCGGCGCCGGCCAGCAGCAATTTCCTGATGTCTGCAACCTGGCGCACGCCGCCGCCGACAGTCAGCGGCATGAAACAGTGTTCGGCGGTGCGGGCGATGACGTCGAAGATGGTCTCGCGATTCTCCGACGAAGCGGTGATGTCGAGAAAGCAAAGCTCGTCGGCACCGGCGGCATCATAGGCCTTGGCTGCCTCCACCGGATCGCCGGCGTCGATGAGATCGACGAAATTGACGCCCTTGACGACACGACCGTCCTTGACGTCCAGGCAAGGGATGACGCGGGCTTTGAGCATCAGCGCCCCTCTATCGTCGCAAGCAGGTCGTTGAGCAGCTGGCCGACCAGCGGCGGCACATCGGCCTGGGCATCGAAGGCTGGATCGTAAGCGGAAACGGTGATGCCGACGACCGGCACAGCAAGCACCATGGCGCAGGCCGCGTCGCGCAGCTGCTCCGGGTTTGGTCCGCCTGGGGTGACGTAGCGGTTGGCCTGCAGCTCGTCGGGATCATGCACGTCGAGGTCGAGATGCAGGTGCACGCTGTTGGCACCGGCGGCCTTCAGTTTTTCCGTTGCTTGCGCCACGCCGGGACATTCCGTCCGGATGACCGGCAATGTTTCGAGAAGTTTTTCCTCCGCAGGATCGAGATCGCGGGCGTTGACGAGCACGCAGCGCGCGGGATCGATCGGCTTGAAGCCGGGAATGGCCGCAGCCATCGGTCGCCAGCACAGGCCGAGCACCGCCGCCAGCGCCATGCCGTCGAGAAAGCCGTATACGGACGTCTCGGGCGTGTTGAGATCGCCATGCTGGTCGGCCCAGATGATGGCATCGGCGCCTTCGCCGGCGACCGCTCCGGCTGACGTCAGGCAGTTTCCGGCCAGCACGATGGGAAACCGCCCCCTGTCGCGGGCAATGCGGACCTCGCCCGAGACGGCGTTGCAGACGGCAAAACCGGTGGCGATCTCTCGTTCCTGGTCGTCGCCGACCCTGCCGATATCCTCGACCGTGACGTCATGGCCGGCAAGGGTCAGCGCATCGACGAGCCCGCCTGATATCAGCGCGTCGGGCCCCTGGCCCATGCCGCCGTGATAGTGGCCGCTGTCATAGGAGGCCAGGATGAGCGAGACTTTCACGACCGCGCCTCCGCCACCGGCCGGCCCTGCAGGATCGCCAGGGCCTCGGCGGGATCGATGCGGCCGTCATAGAGGGCGCGGCCCGAAATCGCGCCTTCGAGCTTTTGCGCATCGGGCATGGTCATGCGCACGATGTCGGCGATCGAGGCGAGGCCACCCGAAGCGATGACCGGGATCGACACGGCGTCGGCGAGGTCGATGGTGGCATCCCAGTTGATGCCGGTCAGCACGCCGTCGCGGTCGATGTCGGTGTAGATGATGGCGGCCACGCCGGCGCCTTCGAATTTCTTCGCCAGTTCGATGACGCCGAGGCTCGAGGCCTCGGCCCAGCCCTCGACCGCCACCTTGCCGCCCTTGGCGTCGATGCCGACGGCCACTTTGCCCGGAAACGCCTTGCAGGCCTGCCTGACCAGATCGGGATCGCGCACCGCCACCGTGCCGAGGATGACGCGGGCGAGCCCACGATCGAGCCAATCCTCGATCTGCTCCAGCGTGCGAATGCCGCCGCCGAGTTGTACCGGGTTCTTCGTTGCCTTCAGGATGGCGCCGACCGCGGCGCTGTTGACGCTCTGGCCCTGGAAGGCGCCGTTGAGGTCGACCACATGCAGCCACCCGAAACCCTGGTCCTCGAAGGCCTTGGCCTGCGCGGCGGGGTCATCGTTGTAGATGGTCGCGGTGGCCATATCGCCGTGCTTCAGGCGCACGCACTGGCCGTCCTTGAGGTCGATGGCTGGAAACAGGATCATATTTTCAGGCGCCTTCAACGATGACGAAATGACCTGATGAGGCGGCAAGCCGGAATTTGGAGGCATACTGATATTCAGGCGAATGATAGCATTCGACCGCCCTGTCGAAAGACTCGAACTCGACCAGCACATGGCGGTTGCCGGTAGGTCCTTCCGGGTTTTCGTGGCGGCCGGCCCGCACGGCGAATTTCGCGCCATACTTCGCGAAAGCCACCGCATTCGCCTCGATGTACTGTTCGTACAGTTCGGGGTCGCGGACATCGATCATCGCCATCCAGTAGCCCTTCTTGCTCATGGTGTTCAGGGCCTCCACCTCAGGAAATTCGTGATCAGCGCCAGGCCCAGTGCCTGGCTCTTTTCCGGATGGAACTGCGTGCCGGCGAGATTGTCGCGGGCGACCGTAGCCGTCACCGGGCCGCCATAGTCGGCAACCGCAAGGACCTCGTCCGGCTTTTTCGCATCGAGATGGTAGGAGTGGACGAAATAGGCATGCAGTCCCGTCGCGCCGGTCGGAATGCCGGAAAACAGCGGATGCTGACGCCTCAATTCGATCGTGTTCCAGCCGATCTGCGGGATCTTCAGCGCCGGATCGGCCGGCGTGATCTCCTTGACGTCGCCCGATATCCAGCCGAAGCCGTTGGTGACGGTCTTTTCGAGGCCGCGCTGCGACATCAGCTGCATGCCGACGCAGATGCCCAGGAAAGGCCGGCCCTTGGCGACGGCGACGTCTTCGACCGCGTCCCACATGCCCTCGACGGCACGCAGCCCGGCCGCGCAGTCGGCATAAGCCCCGACGCCGGGCAGGACGATGCGGTCCGCGGTGCGCACACGGTCGGCATCGGCCGTCAGGTCGATCTGCGCCGCAATACCGGCTTCACGCGCGGCGCGCTCGAAAGCCTTGGTGGCCGAGCGCAGATTGCCCGAACCGTAATCGATGATCGCAACCCGCATCTCAGCGCCGTCCCGGAATATGGGTCAGCCCCAGCGCCATGCCGGGCTGCGCCGGGCGCGCCAGAGCGGCATCCGGAACGATGCGCGGCGCGGGTGTCGCTTCATTCGAAAGCCCTTCGGCTTCCAGGGCATAGCGGATGTCGGCATCCCCGAGCCAGCCGGCCTCGACGACGCCCCATTCATGCCAGCCGCGGCGGCGCAGCGCCGCGATGCGCAAGCCCTGGCCCTCCAGCCCGACATAGAGCGAGACGAGCAGCGACAAAAGCGAGCCGGCGACACCGAGGCCAAGTTTCTGGCCGAGCATCGAAAGCACGCCCATGACGACAAAGGCGAGCGCTGCTTCGACCCACAGCCGGTGCCAGGCGAGCCACAGCGGCGGCACCAGCAGGCCCAGCCAGGTGAAACCGTCGCGGACCAGCGTCGTCGTGTCGACTTTCTCGCTGCGGCCAGGTGGCTCCATCACGACATAGGCGGTCATGAGGCTATCCCTTCAAAGAACCCTTGGTGGAGGGAACCGCGTCAGGCTGGCGCGGATCATACTCGAGCGCGGTGCGCAGCGCGCGCGCCACCGCCTTGAAGCAGGTCTCGGCGATATGATGGTTGTTGGCGCCGTAATGGTTGGTGACATGCAGCGTGATCCCGGCATTCTGCGCCAGCGCCTGGAAGAATTCACGCACCAGTTCGGTGTCGAAGGTGCCAATCTTGGGCGACGAGAACGAAACGTTCCAGACCAGGAAGGGACGGCCCGACACGTCGATCGCCGCGCGCGTCAGCGTCTCGTCCATGGCAAGGTCGATCGAGGCGTAGCGCATGATGCCGCGCCGCTCGCCCAGCGCCTTGGTCAAGGCCTGGCCGAGCGCGATGCCGGTGTCCTCGACCGTGTGGTGGTCGTCGATATGCAGGTCGCCCGTTGCCCTGACGGTCATGTCGATCAGCGAATGGCGGGAAAGCTGGTCCAGCATATGGTCGAAGAAGCCGACACCGGTGGCGATGTCCGATTTGCCTGTGCCGTCGACATGGATCGACACGGAGATGTCGGTTTCCCTGGTCTTGCGGCTTGCATCGGCGGAACGAGGCGCCATCACTCTATCCTTGTGCCTGCGGTTCAGATCGTGACCGGTTCACGCGATTCAAGCGCTCGCGGACTTGAAAACGAGAGCCTTCTATCAGCATGATCCGGCGATTGCCAGTTGCGATCCCGGTCGCTATCGAGCCGTTTGCAATCATCGGTCCCATGCATACATATGGCCGATCAAAGTCACTCGTACCGCGCCAATCGCCTTTTTGGGATGGCGCTGCTCGGAGCAGGAAATGTCCAATGAATTGACGATGCACGCCACGACGATCGTGACCGTGCGCAAGGGCAACAAGGTGGTGATCGCCGGTGACGGCCAGGTCAGCCTTGGCCAGACCATCATGAAGGGCAATGCCAGGAAAGTGCGCCGCATCGGCAAGGGCGGCAATGTGATTGCCGGTTTCGCGGGCGCTACAGCCGACGCCTTCACTCTGCTGGAACGGCTGGAAGCCAAGCTCGAACAATATCCCGACCAGCTGACGCGTGCTTGTGTCGAGCTTGCCAAGGACTGGCGCACCGACCGATATCTGCGCAGGCTGGAGGCCATGATGCTGGTGGCCGACAAGTCGGTTTCGCTGGCACTGACCGGCAATGGCGATGTGCTGGAGCCGGAACATGGCGTCATGGCCATCGGTTCGGGCGGCAATTACGCGCTGGCCGCGGCGCGCGCGCTGATGGACACCGACAAGGACGCCGAGGAGATCGCCCGCAGGGCGATGCAGATCGCCTCCGACATCTGCGTCTACACCAACAACAATTTTGTCGTCGAAACGCTCGATGCCGCCTGAGAAGGTCGGCCTTGATCCCGAAAAGTGGAAACCGGTTTTCGGAAAAGATCATGGCCGGACAAGAAGACAGGTATGATTTTCGGCCGGTGACCAGGAAGGACCTGCCGATGATCGCTGGCTGGCTGGCCGAGCCACATGTGGCCGAGTGGTGGGACGATCCCGAGACGGAAATCGCGGAGATTGCCGATCACATAGACTCGATTTCCGTCGAGCCGCTGATTGTCGAACTCGACGGCCAGCCGATCGCTTATATGCAGAGCTATGATCCGCATATGGAGGACGACCATCCCTATGCCGATCAGCCGTTCGGCACGCTCGGCATTGATCTCTCGATCGGCCGGCCGGAACTGGTCGGCATCGGCCATGGCTCGGCGATCGTGCGCCAGTTCGTCGAAGACCTGTTTAGGGAAGGCGTACCGCGCGTCGTCATCGATCCCGACCCTACCAACATCAGGGCCATCCGCGCCTATGAAAAGGCGGGATTCCGGGCCATTGATCGCAGGCAGTCGATCTATGGCGACGTCGTGCTGATGGCAATCGATGCCGAAGACGCGCAAGAGGGGTAATCCAGGGCATGGTCACATCCAGCGAGGACAAGAGCCTTTCGGCCTACGAGGACAGCTGGCGGATGGGGCTGCTGATCGTCGCCGGCCTGCTCGTCGCTCAGGCCGTCACGCTCTACCTGATGGGCCATCCGCCGATCTGCACCTGCGGCTATGTCAAGCTGTGGCATGGCGTGGTGAACAGTTCGGAAAATTCCCAGCACATTTCGGACTGGTACACCTTTTCGCACATCATCCACGGCTTCCTGTTCTATGCGCTGGCCCGGTTCCTGTTCCCGCGCTCGCCCATCGGCTTGCGGCTGGCGTTCGCCGTTCTCATCGAGGGCGGCTGGGAAATCCTCGAAAACAGCCCGTTCATCATCGAGCGCTACCGCGCCGGCACCATCTCGCTCGATTATTACGGCGACAGCATCATCAATTCGGTGTCCGACACACTGGCCATGGTGCTGGGATTTGTCATGGCGCGAATGCTACCTATATGGGTGATCGTCAGCCTCGCCCTTCTCTTCGAACTGGGCACCGGCTACCTCATCCGGGACAATCTTACACTCAACGTGATCATGCTGCTGCATCCGTTCGAGGCCATCAAGCAGTGGCAAAGTGGAATTTAGTGATATGAGCACATTTTCTCCCCGCGAAATCGTTTCGGAACTCGACCGTTTCATCATCGGCCAGAAGGACGCCAAGCGCGCCGTGGCCATCGCCTTGCGCAACCGCTGGCGCCGCCAGCAGCTCGAAGGCCAGATGCGCGAAGAGGTGATGCCGAAGAACATCCTGATGATCGGGCCGACCGGCGTCGGCAAGACCGAGATATCGCGCCGCCTAGCGCGGCTCGCCGGCGCGCCTTTCGTCAAGGTAGAGGCGACCAAGTTCACCGAGGTCGGCTATGTCGGCCGCGACGTCGAGCAGATCATCCGCGATCTGGTCGAGATCGCCATCGGGTTGGTGCGCGAGAAGATGCGCGAGGACGTGAAAGCGCGCGCCCATGTCAACGCCGAGGAACGCGTTCTGGAAGCGCTGGTCGGCAAGACGGCGAGCCCGGCCACCCGCGACTCATTCCGCAAGAAGCTGCGCGAGGGTGAACTCGACGACAAGGAAATCGAAATCGAGGTGGCCGACACCGGCAATGGCGGCATGCCCGGCTTCGAGATTCCCGGTATGCCGGGCGCCAATATCGGCGTGCTGAACATCAACGACATGCTGTCGAAGGCGATGGGCGGCAAGAAGACCAAGCTGCGCAAGACCACGGTGAAAGAGTCCTACGACCTGCTGGTCAGCGACGAGTCCGACAAGCTGCTCGACCAGGACGAGGTGGTGCGCCGTGCGCTCGACGCGACGGAGAATGACGGCATCGTCTTCCTCGACGAGATCGACAAGATCGCCGCCAGGTCGGACATTTCCGGCGGCCCTTCGCGGGAAGGCGTGCAGCGCGACCTGCTGCCGCTGGTCGAGGGTACGACGGTGGCGACCAAATACGGGCCAGTGAAGACGGACCATATCCTGTTCATCGCTTCCGGTGCCTTCCATGTCTCCAAGCCCTCCGACCTGCTGCCGGAACTGCAGGGCCGCCTGCCGATCCGCGTCGAGCTGCGTGCGCTTGAGAAGGAGGACTTCGTTCGCATCCTGACCGAGACCGAAGCGAGCCTCATCAAGCAGTATATCGCGCTGATGAAGACCGAGGGCGTCGAGCTGACCTTCACCGACGACGCCATCGATTCGCTCGCCGGCGTTGCCGTCGATCTCAACGCCAGCATCGAGAACATCGGCGCGCGGCGGCTGCAGACGGTGATGGAGCGGGTGCTCGACGATATCTCCTACGATGCGCCCGACCGCAACGGCACGGCCGTCACCATCGACGCCGCCTATGTCCAGAAGCATGTCGGCGACCTCTCCAGAAACACGGATCTGTCCCGGTTCATCCTTTGAACGGCAGCGCCGGAGTAACAACTTCCGGCAGAAGCCATGTGTGGCCAGATGGTACCATCTGGCCACCTTTCGTCTCGCCGGATGACTGGGCGCTCTCGACTCGACCAAGCGCTTTACCTAGTTTGCGCGGCAATTCTCTAGGCGGCGGCGCATGAAAAAACTCATCCCAGTCATTCTCGGCTTGACGCTGGCGGCGACGCTGTTCGCCGCCGATGCGGCGACATTGGTGCCGGCGGGAAACCGCAATGCCGAGCAGCCCGACATTCCAGGCGCCTCGAGCCGCCGCACGCAGGCGACCAACACCACCTTTCAGGCGAAATACCGCAAGGTTTATGCGCTGCTGCAGAACGACGCCGATCTGCGCGCCAAGATCAAGAAGGCGGCGAGCGCCTACGGCATAGACCCCATGCACATCGTCGGCGCCATCGTCGGCGAGCATACCTATAATGTCGACGCCTACGACCGGCTGCAGACCTATTACGTCAAGGCGATTTCCTACCTCTCGAGCAAGCTGTCCTTCGCTTATGACGGCGAAGACGTGAGCGATTTCGTGCAGCGGCCGGAATTCAAGAAATGCGCCGCGATTTCGGACAGCTACGATCTGTGGGAATGCCGCGAGCAGGTCTGGAACCATTCGTTTCGCGGCAAGACCGTCGGCGGCGAGGATTTCCCCGACAACCGTTTCGGCGCCACCTTCTTCCAGCCCTACTATGCCGGCCAGACCTTCGGTCTAGGCCAGCTCAACCCGTTGACCGCCTTGCAGATGAGCGACCTCGTGCACAAGGTGTCCGGCCTGCCGGAGCTCGACGTCTCCGATCCCAATTCGGTCTACAAGACCATTATGGACCCCGACCTGACGCTGCCCTATGTCGCAGCGACGATCAGGAAGTCGATCGACGCCTACAAGAGCATCGCCGGCTTCGACATTTCGGGGAATCCGGGACTGACCGCCACGCTCTACAATGTCGGCAATCCGGAACAGCGCGCCTATGCGCTGAAGGCGGAGAACGACAAGCGCCGCGCCGCCGGCGAGCCGGAAAAGCTGCCGGAAGAGAATTATTACGGCTGGCTGGTAAACGACAAGCTGGCGGAGCTGAAGGCGCTGTTTTAGCGCGAGAGGATGCGCTGACATTAACTTGCCGACGCTGCGCCGCCCCTCATTGTCCTGCCGGACATTTCTCCCCGTATAGTGACCAGGGGAATCGCATATGACGTTTTGGGAGTTGAA